>CAVQKL010000006.1:0-667198 GCA_963713125.1 uncultured beta proteobacterium
ACTGCAGCGCCACGAGCACGATGCTGCCGGCGAGCACGGCGGCGAGGAGCAGCAGGCGCACTCCTTCCTGCGCCCACAGCTCCGCCGGCTGCACCTTGGAGCCAGTCGACGATGCTCGCCCATCATCGAAAAAGCAGCGCCTCGAACGCGCCGATCACCGAGGTCAGCAAGGTCGTGCAGCAGATACTTGCGCAGCCCCTTCAGCACGCCCAAGGAAGGCGAAAAAGCCGCGCGGCGGCGTGACGGGCGTCGCCTCGGGATAGGGATCGACCAGGCCTTCGAAAAGCGGAACAAGGAGAACCAACGTCGCCGGGCGTCGGGCGGTGTGACAGTCAAGACGGTCAGGCAGCAGCCGTTTCGAGCCGCGGAAGCGTACGGCCGAGCCACTTGCGCGCCTCCTCGAGGTCATAAGTCGCCTGCAGCGCCATCCAAAACTGCTCCGATGTTCCAAAGTAGTGAGCAAGACGAAGCGCGGTGTCGGCAGTAATCGCCCGCTTGCCTAGTACGATCTCGTTGATCCGGCGCGGCGGTACACCGATCGAGCGGGCGAGGGCGTTCTGGCTGATCTCCATCGGGATCAGAAACTCTTCCAGCAGAACTTCGCCGGGATGAATATTCGGTAGCTTGCGCATGGGTGTGCTCGTCTTAGTGATAATCGACAATTTCGACCGATCGCATTGTCCGTCATGCCAAACGAGACAGATGCGCCATTGATAACGTCAAGCGTCATGACCGCTGGCAAGAAACCATATCCGCGCAGGCCTTCGGCATCAGCCGGGTACTGCCTACGTCGAAAGCTTCTCCTCCAGCCATACCTTGATCAGCGACTGGTAGGGGACATCCCGCGCGTTCGCAGCAGCCTTGATCCGCTCGAAGATGGACCGGAAGACGCAGCGAAATGCTTTGCGTCGATGGCTTCAGGTTGGGCAAGCGGACGCGCTCGGCCTTGGACCAGTCCACCAGCTCTGCGCTGTCGTGAGCTTCCCAGAAGTGGCGCTCCCGCACTTCGGACTTGAATTGTGGGACCTTAGTCTTCGCGTTCATATATCTGTCTTTCCTTGCGGTGCATGTTGCGCGCCGAGATTACCCGGATGAGGGTACCGCTCGCTCGCAGTGTGAAGGTCACATGGAGGCTACGTCCATCGAGCGTTGTACCCAAGGCGTGATAGCGCAGCTCGGTGGTCGAGTGATACTCGTCTGCCACCACAAGTAACCTGACGTCGAAGAACACTTGCTCGGTCTCGCTCTGGGAGACCCCGTGCTTTTCGCTCTTGCGGGCGTTCCCGCCATCCCAATCGAAGCCGACAATCCGTTCGAGGTCGAGCACTGGATGTATATTACTATAATATACATCAATAGTCACGCCGGATGCCGCCGGCCGGATGCCGCCGGCCGGCCTGAGGACATGCCGGAGCGCATCGCGGCCTGACGCGGCGCTCAGCCCTGCACCGCCGCTCCGCGGCGATCAGGTCGCGTATTTCGTCGCGCCGAAGCCGAATTCGCCCAAGACCTCGGACGTGTGCTGGCCGAGCATCGGCGCCGGCCGAGCCGACGTGCGAAGGCGTCGCCGAGAACTTGATCGGACAGCCGATCGCCTGGGTGTCGCCGGCGCGCGGATGCGTGAGGTCGACGACCATGTCGCGCGCATGCACCTGCGGATCGGCCAGCATCTGCTCGATCGTCTTGACCGGTCCCGCCGGGAACGCCCAGCCGCATCGAGCGCGGTCCAGCCACGCGGCCGACGGCTTGCGCTTGAACCGCAACGTCAGCTCGTCGACCAGCGCCTCGAGGTTCGCCATCCGCAGCTTGTTGTCGGCGAATCGCGGATCGTCGCGAAGCTCCGGCGCGTCGAGCACCTGCGTCAGGCGCACATAATTGACCTGGTTCGACGCGCCGACGGTGATCCAGCCGTCGCCGGTCTCGAACGCCTGGTACGGCGCGGTCATCGGATGCGCGGAGCCGAGCGGACCGATCTCGCGTCCGCTGCCGAGGAAGATCGCGCTCTGCCAGAACGTCTGCATGACGCCGGCTTCGAGCAGCGAGGTGTCGACCAGCTGGCCCTCGCCGGTCTTCAGCCGATGGACGTACGCGGCTGACGATGCCCAGGGCGCCCAGGATGCCGGCGTTGATGTCGGTGACCGGCGAGCCGACCTTGGTCGGCGGTCCGCCCGGATCGCCGGTGATGCGCATCAGTCCGCGAAAGCCCTTGCGCGACCAGATCGAAGCCGCCCTTGCTCGCATCGGGCCCGGTCAGGCCGTAGCCGGAGAGCGCGCAATAGATCAGCCGCGGATTCGATCGGCGCAGCACGTCGTAGCCCAAGCCCAGCCGCTCCATCGTGCCGACGCGGAAATTCTCGACGACGACGTCGGCGCGATCGATGATCCGGCGCAGCGCCGCGTTCGCCGCCGGCTGCTTCAGGTCGAGCGCGATGCCGCGCTTGTTGCGGTTCATCATCATGAACGCGCTCGACTCGCCGTTGACTTCGGGTGGCGTGAAGCGCCGCGTGTCGTCGCCGTCGGGCACGCGCTCGACCTTGATCACGTCGGCGCCCAGGTCGGCGAGCAGCATGCCGGCGGTCGGCCCCGACATGATGTGCGCGAGCTCGATCACCTTGAGTCCGGAAAGCGGTCCCATCATTCGCGTCATCGCCCCGGAACCGCGGCTCGCGCTTGGCGAGAAACGCGGCGAGGCCCTCGCGGAAGTCCGCGGTGTCGAAGCAGGCGTAGCTCTCGGCCCATTCGGCGTCGCGAGAGCTGCGCGCGTCGCGGCTCAGGCGCCGGATGAACTGCTTGTGCCAGCGCGCGACCAGCGGCGCGCCGGCGGCGATGCGCGCGGCCGCGGCGCGCGCTTCGGCTTCGACGTCGTCGTCGGCGACGACGCGCTGCACCAGTCCCTTGGCGAACGCTTCCTGCGCGCCGAAGATGCGGCCTTCGAGCAGGATCTCCAGCGCCACCGCGGGGCCGACGACCGCCAGCAGGCCCGCGAGCTCGCCGTAGCCCATCGTCAGGCCCGAGGCGATTGATCGGGATGCCGAAGCGGCTGCCGGCGCCGCAAATGCGCAGATCGCACATCAGCGCGACTTCGAGCCCGCCGCCGACGCAGACGCCGTGGATCATCGCCACCGTCGGATGCCGGCACTCGCCGATCGCGCGCATCGTCGCGTGGATCAGCTCGCCGTAGGCCTTGCCCTGCGCGGCGTTGGCGCGCACGTCGGGGAATTCGGCGATGTCGGCGCCGGCGGCGAAAGCCTTCGTCCCGGCGCCGCGCACGATGACGCAGCGCAGGCGATCGTCGGCGGAGAGCTCGCGCATGCGCGCGCCGAGCTCGCGTCCACGATGGCCAGCGACATGGCATTGAGCTTGTCCGGGCGATCGAGCACGACGGTGGCGATCGCGCCGTCGCGTTCGACGAGAACGCGTCGGCCATGCTCGATGGCCTCAGCTGGTAGAAGAAGTCGACGAGCCCCATGCCGACGAACGGGACGTAGGTGACCAGCAGCAAGCACCGCCAGCAGCACGGCGACGAAATACACGTTGACCTTGGTCACTTCCCACATGTCGGCCTTGGCGATCGCGCAGCAGGTCATCAGCACGCTCGCCACCGGCGGCGTCTGCTGGCCGATGCCGAGGTTGATCGTGACGATCAGCCCGAAGTGAACCGGGTCGATGCCGACGGCGGTGACCAGCGGCATGACGACCGGCACGACCAGGATGATCGCCGCGGCCGAGTGCAGGAAAAAGCCGAGGATCAGGAACAGCACGTTCAGTATCGCCAGCACCGCCCATTTGTTGGCGGTGAAATTCAGGATGCTCTGCGCGAGCTGCTGCGGCAGGTGCGTCTCGGTGAGATAAACGCCGAGCAGCGCGCTGGCCGCGACCAGCAGCATCACCACCGCCGTCTGCACGCCGCCTTCGATGATCGAGGTGCGCAGCACATGGGCGTCGAGCTCGCGGTAGACGACGAAGCCGACGAACAGCGCCGCCAGCACCGCGATCGCCGCGCCCTCGGTCGCGGTGACGATGCCGCCGAAAATCGTGCCCGAGGATGATGACCGGCAGCAGGAACGCCCACAGCGCTTCCCGGAACGTCTTGCGCACGTTGGCCCAGCGGAACGACTGCTCGACCGGAAAGTTGTAGCGGCGCGCGAACCAGTAGGCGACGCCCATCATGCCCAGGCCGCCGAGGATGCCGGGCACGATGCCGGAGACGAAGAGCTTGACCACCGAGGTGCCGGCGATCACCGCGTAGAGCAGCATCGGGATCGACGGCGGGATGATGACCGCGAGCGTGGCCGACGAGGAGATCACCGAGGCCGCGAACTCCTTGCTGTAGCCGCGGCTTCGCATCGCCGGGATCAGGATCGAGCCCAGCGCCGCCGCGTCGGCGACCGCCGAGCCGGAGATCTCGGCGAAAAAGAGCGACGTCCCGATCGACACCATCGCCAGCCCGCCGCGGATCCAGCCGAGCAGCGCCGACGCGAACGCGATCAGCCGGCGCGAGATGCCCGACGCGTTCATGATCGCGCCCGACAGGATGAACAGCGGGATCGCGATCAGCGGGAAGCTGGTCGCGCCGTTGTACATCGTGATCGCGACGTTGGGCAGCATCGCCACGCCCTGCGTGGCGACCAGCGCGACGACCGCGACGACGCCCGAGCGCGATCGCGATCGGAATGTCGAACAGGACGAGCGCGAGCACAGCCCCGAACAGGACGAGGATCTGCATCGTCAGGCAGTCCGGCGCGACGGAGCGGCGATCAATGCAGGCCGCTCGGCGAGATCGCTCGCCTCGACGGCCGCGAGGCCGCGCGCGGCCCGGATGCGTGTCGGGCATGTTCAGCAACTCGGCGACGATGAACAGCGCGCAGCTGATCGGGATCACCGACTGCGTCCACGCCACCGGGACTGCCGGAAGGCTGATCAGATAGTCGGTCGCCAGCACGTCGAGCACCGAAAAGCCGATCCAGCCCAGCAGCGCGAGGAAGGCGATCACGAGGACCTTGCCGACGACCACGAAGACCAGCCGCCGCCGCGGCGGCATCGACTTGACAGCCCCGGGAACCCGATGTGCGCGCGCTTCAGCGCCGCGAGCGCCGAGCCGTAGAAGGTGAGCCACGCGAGCAGGATGACGGCGACCTCGTCGTACCACGACAGCGAATGGCCGAACGCGCGATAGCCGATGCCTATCGTCACCTCGATCGCCATCGCCGACATCAGCACGATGACGATCGCCTCGAGGAATTTCTCGTACGCGCTGCGAATTCGCGCCAACGTCACGCTCGCTCCCCCTCGCCCGTCGGACGCTTATTTGCCGAGCGCGATCGCCTGCTCGATCAGCGCATTCGAGCCCGGGACTTCCTTGCCGAACTCCTCGTAGATCGCCTTGCTCGCCGCGATGAAGGCGTCCTTGTCGGCCTGGTTGACCTTGACGCCGGCGGCGATGAACTTGGCGACCAGCTCGTCGTCGTCCTTCTTGGCCTGCTCGTAGACGAACGCCTGCGTTTCCTTCGCCGTGTCCTCGATGATCTTGCGCACGTCGGCCGGCAGGGTTTCCCAGTGCTTCGCATGCCGACGGCGACGAAGGCCGGCGTGTAGACGTGGCCGGTCAGCGAAAGGTACTTCTGCACTTCCTGGAATTTCTGCGACCAGATCTGGGTCAGCGGATTCTCCTGGCCGTCCATCACGCCGGTCGACAGCGCGGTGAACACTTCGGAAAGCTTCATCGGGCTCGGGTTGGCGCCGTAGGCCTGGAACATCTTCAGCCGCCACTTGCCTTCGGGCATGCGCAGCTTGATGCCCTGCAGGTCGGCCGGCTTGACGATCGGCCGCTTGCTGTTGGTGATATGGCGGTAGCCGTTCTCCCAGACGGCGAGGATCTTGAGACCCTTCGCTTCCGCCGCCGGCTCGAGCTTCGGCCAGAAGATCGCCTTCTCGATCTTCTGCATGTGCGCGCGGTCCTTGACCAGGTACGGCATTTCGAACAGGCCGAACAGGTCCGCCTCCGACGACATCACCGTCGAAGGCAGCGCGAAGTCGAGCGTGCCGAGCTTGAGCTTCTGCAGCATCTCCTTGTCGCCGCCGAGCTGGCTCGAGCCGTAGACGACGATCTTCGCCTTGCCGGCGAGCTTGGCGTTGGCGCGCTTGGCGAACTCGTTCGCCGAGACGTCGAACAGCGATCCGGGCTCGCCGACGTGGCCGAACTTGAGCTCGAGCTGCGCCAGCGCGGGCTGGCTCAGCACGGCGAGCAATCCGATCCACAACAGTCTCGACATCCTCATGGCGATTTCCTCCGAAGTCCACGCGATCAGTTATTGTTTCGAGTTGCTTCGACTGTTCGATGCCGGCGCGTCAGGCCGTGCTGGCGGCGAGCGCCTGCGCGCCGGACTTCGCGGCTCGGCGCGCCGGCAAGAAACGCGAGCGCCGCGGCGACGCCGCCCGACTGATGCGGCACGCGCGCAGGCCGCGAGCGCCATCTCGACGCCGCACAAGCGTTCCGCACAGCGTCAGGTCGTTGAAGAATCCCAGGTGGCCGATGCGGAACACCTTGTCCGGCGAGCCTGCCCAGGCCGGTGCCGAGCGACAGGTCGTAGCGCGCGAGCGCCTCGCGGCGGAACGCATCGGCGTCGTGACCTTCGGGCACCATGATCGCGGTCAGCGAGCTGCTGTACTCGGCCGGATTGCGGCACAGGATTTCCAGCCCCCAGCCGCGCACCGCGCGCCGCGTCGCCTCGGCATGCCGATCGTGGCGCGCGAACACGTTGGGCAGGCCTTCGTCGAGCAGCATGTCGATCGCCTCGTGCAGGCCGTAGAGCAGGTTGGTCGCCGGCGTGTACGGAAAATAGCCCTGCCGGTTCATCGCGATGATGTCGTCCCAGGCCCAGTACGAGCGCGGCAGCCGCGCGCTCCTTGCTGGCGGCGAGCGCCTTGTCGCTGACCGCGTTGAACGACAGGCCGGGCGGCAGCATCAGGCCCTTCTGCGAGCCGGCGACGGTGACGTCGACGCCCCACTCGGCGTGCCGGTAGTCGATCGAGGCCAGCGACGAGATCGTGTCGACCATCAACAGCGCCGGATGACCGGCGCGATCGATCGCCTGCCGGATCGGCGGGATCGCGCTGGTCACGCCGGTCGAGGTCTCGTTGTGCACGACCAGCACCGCCTTGATCGCGTGCGCCTTGTCGGCGGCGAGCTTGCTCTCGACCACCGCGGCGTCGACGCCGCTGCGCCAATCGCCGGGAACGAAGTCGACGACGAGCCCGAGCTTGTCGGCCATCTTGCGCCACAGCGTCGCGAAGTGGCCGGTCTCGAACATCAGCACGCGATCGCCGGGCGACAGCGTGTTGACCAGCGCCGCTTCCCAGGCGCCGGTGCCCGACGCCGGATAGATGACGATCGGCGACGCGGTCTGGAAGACGCGCTTCAGGCCGTCGAGGATTTCCAGGGTCAGCCGCGCGAACTCGGGCCCGCGATGGTCGATCGTCGGATGGTCGAGCGCGCGCAGCACGCGGTCGGGCACGTTGGTCGGCCCGGGGATCTGCAGGAAATGGCGGCCGCTCGGGTGGTCGTCGAGTTTCAGCATGCGCCTGATCGATTGCGCTGGGATCCGATCGCTCGAAATCGCCGTGCGCCGTTATCGAAGCCATCGCCGGCGAGGTATAGTCGCATTGTACAACTGCGACTCCCGATTTCGAGCCAAATCCTCGACGATGAATTCACGCGCTGGAACGACCGGTCGCGATCGACGGCCGCCTCAAGCGGGCCGTCGACTCGTCGCTCCTCGCGCGGCGGCTGCGCGCCGAGTGCCGCGGCGACGTGCTGTTCGACGCGGCGTCGCGCGGACGCTACGCGACCGACGCGTCGATCTACCAGATCGACCCGATCGGCGTCGTCGTGCCGCGCGACGAGGACGACGTCCGCGCCGCGCTTGCGGTCGCGCGCGATCTGGACGTGCCCGTGCTGCCGCGCGGCGCGGGCTCGTCGCAGTGCGGGCAGACGGTCGGCGACGCGCTGGTGATCGATCACAGCAAGTCGCTCTGCCGCATCCTGGCGCTTCGACCGCGACGCGATGACGGTCACCGTGCAGCCCGGCGTCGTGCTCGATCAGCTCAATGCGTTCCTGCAGCCGCACGGCTTGTGGTTCCCGGTCGACGTCAGCACGTCGGCGCAGGCGACGATCGGCGGCATGGCGGGCAACAACTCCTGCGGCTCGCGCTCGATCGAATACGGCAACATGGTGCACAACGTCGCCGGCATCGATGCGATCCTGGCCGACGGCAGCGAGATCGCGTTCGGCCCGCTCGACCGCGATGCGCCGCGACGGCCGCTGCGGCGAGATCGTCGCCGGGCTTGGGCGAATCGCCGCCGCCGAGCGCGACGAGATCGCGCGCATGGTGTCCGCAGGTGCTGCGCCGGGTCGGCGGCTACAACCTCGACGTCTTCCATCCGCAAAGCGTGCGTCCGTACACCGCCGACGGCTCGGTCAATCTCGCGCAGCTTCTGGTCGGTTCCGAGGGCACGCTCGCCTGGTCGTCGCGGCTGACGCTCAACTCTCGTGCCGCTGCCGCGGCACAAGGCGCTCGGCGTGGTCAACTTTCCGTCGTTCTACCAGGCGATGGCGTCGGCGCAGCACATCGTGCGACTCGAAGCCGACCGCGGTCGAGCTGGTCGATCGCACGATGATCGATCTGGCGCGCGCGAATCCGGCGTTCCGTCCGGTGATCGAGCGCGCGCTGATCGGCGCGCCCGCGGCGATCCTGCTGGTCGAGTTCTCCGGCGACGACGCCGGCCGCGCAGGCGGCGAGGCTCGATCGCCTGGCCGAGCTGATCGGCGACCTCGGTCTGCCCGGCGCGGTCGTGCGGATCGAAACCGCGCAGGCGCAAAAGGCGTTGTGGGAAGTGCGCAAGGCCGGGCTCAACATCATGATGTCGATGAAAGGCGACGGCAAGCCGGTCTCGTTCATCGAGGACTGCGCGGTGCCGCTCGAGCACCTGGCCGAATACACCGACCGGCTGACCGAGGTGTTCCGGAAGCACGGCACCAGCGGCACCTGGTACGCGCACGCCAGCGTCGGCACCCTGCACGTGCGGCCGATCCTCGACATGCGTCGCGACGGCGCGGCGAAGATGCGCGCGATCGCCGAGGAAGCCGCGGCGATGGTGCGCGAATACAAGGGTGCGTACTCGGGCGAGCACGGCGACGGGCTGTGCCGCGGCGAGTGGGTGGCCTGGCAGTTCGGGCCGCGGCTTGAACGCCGCGTTCGGCGCGGTCAAGGCGTTGTTCGACCCGGACAACCGCATGAACCCCGGCAAGATCGTCGCGCCGCCGAAGATGGACGACGCCTCGCTGTTCCGCTTCAACCCGCAGTATCGGCGGTCGCGCTTCGAGCCGAAGCTCGACTGGTCGGCGTGGAACGTCGAGCGCGATCCGGCCACCGGCAACGAAAGCGGCGCCCGGGACCGGCGGCGACGTCACGCGGGGCTTCGCCAAGGCCGTCGAGATGTGCAACAACAACGGTCACTGCCGCAAGTTCGACGCCGGCGTCATGTGCCCGAGCTATCGGGTCACGCGCGACGAGCAGCATACGACGCGCGGCCGCGCCAACACGCTGCGCCTCGCACTGTCGGGACAACTCGGCGACGAGGACCTGGGCGGCGAGGCCGTGCACGCGGCGCTCGACCTGTGCGTCTCGTGCAAGGGCTGCCGTCGCGAATGCCCGACCGGCGTCGACATGGCGAAAATGAAAATCGAGTCGCTGGCCGCGTACAACCAGCGGCACGGCATCGCACTGCGCGACCGGCTGATCGCGCATCTGCCGCGCTATGCGCCGGCGCTTTCAGCGCGTCGCGTGGCTTGCCGAACGTGGCTGACGCGCCTTCCCGGCGCGGCGCGGCTCGGCCGAATCCGGGCTCGGGCTGTCGGCGCGGCGTCGCGCTGCCGGCGTGGCGCGGCAGTTTCCTGCAGCGCAGGCGCCCTCGGCCACGGCGTCCGACGCCGGACGGACGCGAAGTCGTGCTGTTCGTCGACACGTTCAGCAATTATTTCGCGCACGAAGGCGCCGCCGACGCGCGCACGCGTGCTCGAGGCCGCGGGCTACACCGTGCACACCAATGCCGTGCCGGGCGAGCGGCCGCTGTGCTGCGGACGAACGTTCCTTGCGGCGGGATGGTCGACGAGGCGAAGGCCGAGGCACGGCGAACGCTCGACGGCGCTGGTGCCCTACGCGCGGCGCGGCGTCGCGATCGTCGGCCTCGAGCCGTCGTGCCTGCTCGGCATGCGCGACGAATTCCTGAGCTACGGCTTCGGCGAGGACGCCGAGCTCGTCGCGCGCCACGCGATGCTGTTCGAAGAGTTTCTGGTGCGGGAGCGCTCTGGCCGGCCGCCTGACGCTGCCGTTGAAGCCGCTGCCGCAAGCGCGAGGCGCTGCTGCACGGGCATTGCCATCAGAAAGCCTTCGCCGCGATGACGCCGGTGCAGACGGTGCTCGGCTGGATACCGGGCCTGGCCACGCGCCACGATTGCGTCCGGTTGCTGCGGCATGGCGGGCGCGTTCGGCTACCAGGCCGAGCACTACGCTGCTGTCGATGCAGATGGCCGAGCAGGCGCTGCTGCCCGCGGTGCGCGCGGCCTCCGCCGCGACCTTGATCGTCGCCGACGGCTTCAGCTGCCGGCACCAGATCCGGGACGGTGCCGGGCGCGATCGCGATGCACGTGGCGAGCGTGCTGGCGATGGCGCTGGCCTGACGTCGCTGCCGCGCCGGCTGGCGCATCGCGCGCGGTTCGCGCAAAATTATCCGCATGACCAAACCCGACAAACGACGGCGCGGCGCACGTTGCCCGCAATGCGGCAAGACCGCCGACCTGAGCCCCGACAACCGTTTCCGGCCCTTTCTGCTCGGAGCGCTGCAAGCTGATCGACCTGGGCGCCTGGGCGAGCCGAGTCGTATCGCGTGCCGGTCGCGGAAGACCCGGCCGATCCCGACGCCGACGAGGCCAAGTCGGAACGGTCGTAGGCTGAGCCGGCTCACGGCCGGGCGCGGCGGCCACGCCGCGCGGCGCAGCGCGACGCCGTGCGCGCCGTGCGCGATGGCGGTGTCGAGATCGGCGTGCGCGAGCCCGCCCAGCGCGTACACCGGCAGCGGCGATCCGCTGGACGAGCTCGGCGAAACGCTGCCAGCCGAGCGGACGCGCGTCCGGATGCGACGGCGTCGCGCAGACCGGTCCGAGCACGACGAAGTCGACGCCGAGCTTCGCCGGCCTGCGCGAGCTCGGCCGCGTCGTGCGTCGACGCCGCGCACAGCATGTCGTCGGGACGCGCGCGCGCCGCGAGCAAGGCGCGCCGCCGTCCAGTGCACGCCGGCGCAACCCGAGTGCGCGCGCGGTATCGGCGTCGCCGTTCAGCAGCACGCGCGCGCCGTGCGGCGCTGCCGAGCGCCAGCAGCCGGTCGGCGAGCGCGCGCAGGCGCTCCGGCGCGAACGATTTCTCGCGCAGCTGGATCAGCTTGAGCCCGCGTCGAGCGCGACGCGCGGCGCGCGCGAGAAACGCCGCCTCGCCCAGGTCCTCGGCCATCGAGATCGCGTACACCGGCGGCAAGGCGAGCGCGCGCAGCACCGTCGTATTGGCCGGCAACAGCGGCGCCACCTCGATCGCGGCCGGCTCCTGCCACGCGATCGCCTGGCCGTCGCGGCCGTGCGGCTCGCCCTGCCACTCGAACACGCGGAAAAACTCGAGCTCGACGTGCGCGTGCGGATAGTCATAGCGCTGCGTGAGCCACGGGCGCGGCGCGCGTGACCGACGATGCCGAGCTCCTCGTCGAGCTCGCGCAGCAGCGCGTCGCGCGGCCGATTCGCCCGGCTCGAGCTTGCCGCCCGGGAAATTCCCAGTAGCCCGCATACGGCGTTCCCGGCAGCCGCTGCGCCAGCAGCACCTTGCCGTCGCCCCGATGCAGTATCGCCGCGGCGACGCGCACGATCGCGCGCTCGCTCACCTGGTGCTCTTGTCCCGCTGCCCTTGCCGCGTCGAGCGCGCGCGCGCCGGCCTGCGCCCGCGCGAACTGCCAGGCGATGCGGCCGCTGCGCGATCCGCGCTGCAGCGCGAACTGCACCGCTTCGCGATGCAGGCGTTCGAGCGCGGCGCCGCCGTCCGGGACCGGCACGCCGTAGAAGCGCAGCCATTGCGCGACCGCGGCAAAGTAGTCGTCCTGCGTGAACGGATAGAACGAAATCCACAGGCCGAAGCGCTCGGACAGCGATATCTTCTCCTCGACCGATTCGCCGGGATGCACTTCCTCGCCGACGTGCCTCGTCTCGAGATTCTCGCTGAAGTACTCGGGCAGCAGATGCCGCCGGTTCGACGTCGCGTAGATCAGCACGTTCGACGACGCCGCCGCGATCGTGCCGTCGAGCATCACCTTGAGCGCCTTGTAGCCGGGCTCGTTGGCGTCGAACGACAGGTCGTCGCAGAACACGATGAAGCGCTCGGGTCGCTCGGCGATCGGCTCGACGATGTCCGGCAGGTCGACCAGGTCGCTCTTGTCGACTTCGATCAGGCGCAGGCCCTTCGCCGCGTACTTGCCGAGCATCGCCTTGACCAGCGACGACTTGCCGGTGCCGCGCGATCCGGTGAGCAGCACGTTGTTCGCCGGCAGCCCAGCGACGAACTGCCGCGTGTTGGCGTCGATCGCCGCCTTCTGCGCGTCGATCGCCACCAGGTCGTCGAGCCGGATCGCGTGCGGATGCGGCACCGACTGCAGGTAGCCGCGCTGCGCCGCGCTTGCGCCAGCGGAACGCGCGCGCCTTCCAGTCCGGCGGCGCCGGCGGCGGCGGCAGCAGCGCTTCGAGGCGGGCCAGCAAGGCCTCGGCGCGCGCGAGCAGGCGGTCGATGCTCGCGTTCGTTCACGGCTCCGCTAGCTCCGGTAATCGGCGTTGATCGTGACGTAATCGTGCGACAGGTCGCAGGTCCAGACGCGTCGCCGCCGCGCCGCCGCGGCCGAGCGCGACGCGGACGCCGATCTCGTCCTGCTCCATCACGCGCTTGCCGTCCTCCTCGCGATAGGTCGGCGGCGCGGCCGCCGTCGGCGACGACCAGCACGTCGTCGAGCCAGAACGACACGCAGCCGGGATCGAGATCCTCGATCGCCGCGTTGCCGATCGCGCAGACGATGCGGCCGAGATTCGGGTCGGAGGCGAAAAACGCGGTCTTGACCAGCGGCGAGTCGGCGATGGCGCGCGCGACGCGATCGCATTCGCCGGCGTCGCGGCCGCCATCGACGACGATGGTGATGAATTTGGTCGCGCCCTCGCCGTCGCGCACGATCGCCTGCGCCAGCTCGCATCGCGACGACTTCCAGCGCGGCGCGCACCGGCGGAAGGCGGGGATCGTCGGAGCGCGACGATCGGCGCCATCGGCGCCTTGCCGGTCGCCACGATGACGAAGCTGTCGTTGGTCGACGTGTCGCCGTCGATGGTGATGCGATTGAACGACGCGTCGGCGATGCTTGCGCGCAAGCTCGGCGAGCAGCAGCCCCGCCACCGGCGCATCGGTCGCGACGAAGCCGAGCATCGTCGCCATGTTGGGCGCGATCATGCCCGCGCCCTTGGCGATGCCGGTCACGGTGATCGGCACGCCGTCGACATCGACGCGGCGCGACGCGGCCTTCGGCACCGTGTCGGTGGTCATGATCGCGCGCACCGCCGCGTGCCAGCCCGACGGCGACAGCGCGGCGTGCGCAGTGCGGCAGCGCCGCGACGATCCTGTCGACCGGCAGCGGCTCCATGATGACGCCGGTCGAGAACGGCAGCACTTCGTGCGCGGCGCAGCCGAGCAGCCGCGCGACGGCGGCGCAGCAGGCGCGCGCGTCGGCGATGCCGCGCCTGCCCGTGCCGGCATTGGCGTTGCCGGCGTTGATCAGCAGAGCGCGCGTGGTCGCCGTGCCGCGCGCGAGATGCTCGCGGCAAACGATCACCGGCGCCGCGCAAAAGCGGTTCTGCGTGAACACGCCCGCGGCCGCGAGCGCCGGCATCGAGGCCGACCAGGAGCACATCGTCGCGCGACCAGTTCTTGATGCCGCCGGCGGCGGCGCCGAGCGTGACGCCGGCAACCGGCAGCAGCTGCTCGGGCGTGGGCGGAATGTAGTTGACCGGCATGGGCGCGCGGAGCGGAAGCGTCGGCCGGATTCTACCGCAGCGAATCGCGCGCGTCGCCGCGACGCGGCCGATCCGCGCGGTTCGAGCGCGATGCGGCCGTGGTCGCCCGTAGCGCCGTACGACCGGCTAGATCGCGCCGTGGCAGTGCTTGAATTTCTTGCCCGATCCGCAGGGGCAGGGATCGTTGCGGCCGACTTTCTGCCCGGCGCGCGTGAACGGCGGCGGCGCCGCCGCGCGGCTTGTCCGGCGCCGCGGCCAGCGCCGTATCGTAATCGGTGTGCTGGTATTGCACGTTGGATGACCGCGGGCGCCTCCTCGACCGCCTGCACGTCCTGCTCGGAGCGAACCTGCACGGTGAGCACGATCTTGACCACGTCCTGCTTGATCCGATCGAGCATGTCGGAAAACAGCTCGAACGACTCGCGCTTGTATTCCTGCTTCGGATTCTTCTGCGCGTAGCCGCGCAGGTGGATCCCCTGCCGCAGATGATCGAGCGAGCCCAGGTGCTCGCGCCAGTGCTGGTCGAGCGTCTGCAGCATCAGGTTGCGCTCGAACTGGTGGAACAGCTCCGGCCCGACCATGCCGAGCTTCTGCCTCGTATTGCTTGTTGCGCGAATTCGCGCGCGCGCTCGCGCAGCGTCTCGTCGGAGAGCTCGGGATCGGTCTTCAGCCACTCGCCGACCGGCGCGTGCAGCTGATACTCGCCCGCCAGCGTGCTCTCGAGCGCCGGCACGTCCCACTGCTCCTCGACCGATTCCGGCGGAACGTACTGCCGCACCGTGTCCTCGATCTGTCCGGCGATCATGTTGCGGATCGTCTCGGAGATGTCGTCGGTCTCGAGCAATTCGTTGCGCTGCTGGTAGATCACGCGGCGCTGGTCGTTGGCGACGTCGTCGTATTCGAGCAGCTGCTTCCGGATGTCGAAGTTGCGCGACTCGACCCGGTTCTGCGCCTTGGCGATCGAGCGGTTGACGATCGGATGCTCGATCGGCTCGCCTTCGGGCATCTTCAGGCGCTGCATGATCCCGGACAGGCGCTCGCCGCCGAAGATGCGCAGCAGCGGGTCCTCGAGCGACAGGTAGAAGCGCGACGAGCCCGGGTCGCCCTGCCGTCCCGAACGGCCGCGCAGCTGGTTGTCGATGCGCCGCGATTCGTGCCGCTCGGTGCCGATGATGTGCAGTCCGCCCGCGGCGATCACCTGGTCGTGCAGCACCTGCCATTCGCGGCGCAGCCTCGCGATCTGCAGGTCCTTGTCGGTCTGCGCACGCGACTCGTCTTCGCGGATCGCGAGAACCAGCGGCTCGATCGCTGCCGCCGAGCACGATGTCGGTGCCGCGGCCCGCCATGTTGGTCGCGATCGTGATCGCCTTCGGCCGCCCGGCCTGCGCGACGATCTCGGCTTCGCGCGCGTGCTGCTTCGCGTTCAGCACCTCGTGCGGCAGCTTTTCCTTGATCAGGAACTGCGAGAGCAGCTCGGAATTCTCGATCGACGTCGTGCCGACCAGCACCGGCTGGCCGCGCTGGTAGCAGTCCTTGATGTCGGCGACGATCGCGTCGACCTTTTCCTGGAACGTGCGGAACACCAGATCGTTCTCGTCCTTGCGGATCATCGGCAGGTTGGTCGGTATGACGACCGTCTCGAGGTGGTAGATCTGCTGGAACTCGAACGCTTCGGTATCGGCGGTGCCGGTCATGCCGGCGAGCTTGTCGTACATGCGGAAGTAGTTCTGGAACGTGATCGACGCCAGCGTCTGGTTCTCGCGCTGGATCGGCACGCCTTCCTTCGCTTCGACCGCCTGGTGCAGCCCGTCCGACCAGCGCCGGCCCGACATCAGGCGCCCGGTGAACTCGTCGACGATGATCACCTCGCCGTCCTGCACGACGTAATGCTGGTCGCGATGGTAGAGCGCATGCGCGCGCAGCGCCGCGTACAGGTGATGCATCAGCGCGATGTTGTGCGCGTCGTAGAGGCTGGTGCCCGCCGGCAGCAGCCCGGCCTTGGCCAGGATCTCCTCGGCGTGCTCGTGCCCCTCCTCCGACAGCAGCACCTGGTTCGCCTTCTCGTCGACCCAGTAGTCGCCGGGCCCCTTCTCCTCGGCCTGGCGCGTGAGCTTGGGCGCGCAGCTCGTTCAGCCGGTAATAGATCTCGACGTTGTCGTCCGCCTGGCCGGAGATGATCAGCGGCGTGCGCGCCTCGTCGATCAGGATCGAATCGACCTCGTCGACGATCGCGTACGACAGCCCGCGCTGCACGCGCTCCGCCGCGTGAAACACCATGTTGTCGCGCAGGTAGTCGAACCCGAACTCGTTGTTGGTGCCGTAGGTGATGTCCGCCGCATACGCCGCCTGCTTGGCGGCGTGGGCCATCTGCGACAGGTTGACGCCGACGGTCAGCCCGAGGAAGCGGTAGATGCGGCCCATCCAGTCGGCGTCGCGCTGCGCGAGGTAGTCGTTGACGGTGACGATGTGCACGCCGTTGCCGGTCAGCGCGTTCAGATAGGCCGGCAGCGTCGCGACCAGCGTCTTGCCCTCGCCGGTGCGCATTTCGGCGATCTTGCCGTTGTGCAGCGCCATGCCGCCGATCAGCTGCACGTCGAAGTGGCGCATCTGCAGCGTGCGCTTGCCGGCTTCGCGCACGACGGCGAATGCCTCGGGCAGGACCGCATCGAGCTCCTCGCCGTTGGCGACCCGCTCCTTCAGCGTCGCGGTCTTCGCCTTCAGCTCGGCGTCGGACATCGCGGCCATCGCCGGCTCCAGCGCGTTGATCTTCTGCAGCGCCTGCGCCGTACTGCTTGAGCAGGCGCTCGTTGCGGCTGCCGAAGATGTGGGTGAGGATGTTGGAGATCATAGGGTCTTAACTGAGCCGCGGATCGTTGCCGCAGCTTACCACACCATGGGCACGGCGCACCCAAAAAACAAGGGGTGAGGACTTCCTCACCCCTCCTGCTCCGCTGCCGACCTCGTGTCGGCCGGCATGCGCCGGCGGTTATCGCGACTTCAGCCGCTGGCCTGCAGAAAGCGCGCCGGGTTCTGCGGCACGCCGTTCAGCCGCACCTCGAAATGCAAATGCGGGCCGGTCGAGCGGCCGGTCGTGCCCACCCGCGCGATCCGCTGGCCGCGCACGACCAGATCGCCTTCCTTGACGAGCAGCGGCGAGCATGCGCGTAACGGCGTGACCAGCCCGTTGCCGTGATCGATCTCGATCATTTTACCATAGGCGGGATGCACCTCCGCGAAGACGACCTTGCCGCTCGCGGCGGCGTCGATCGGCGTGCCGACGTCGGCCGGAAAATCGATGCCCTCGTGGAAACTCTGCTGTCCGGTGAACGGATCGATGCGCTAGCCGAAGTTCGACGAGAACCAGCCATCGACGATCGGCTTCAGCGTCGGCAGGAACTTGCGGTTGGCCGAATCGCTGCACCAGCAGCGCCTCGAGCACGCCGAGCTGATCGGAGCGCTCATCGACCTGCTGCGCGAGCTGCGCCAGCAGCGCCTTGAATTCGTCGACCGAGAGATTGCGCGATGCAAGGTCGGCGCCGGGCCGCCGCGACCCGGCGTCGCGCCGGGCTGCAGCGGGCCGGGCAAATCCTGCGGCTTCAGGCCGGCGAGCTTCGCCAGCCGCTCGCCCAAGTCCGTCGAGGCGCAGCATCTGCGCCTGCAGGTCGCCGAGCTTGCACCGCCATCGCGTTCAGATGGCCCTGCACGACTTCCTGCGCCTTCTGCGCCTCCTCGCGCTGGTCGGCGAGCAGGATCGCCTGCAGCAACGGATGATTGATCGCCGCCGCGTAGCGCAGCGTGACGTAGTTGAACAGCAGGGTAAACGACAGGAAGAGCGCGAGGACGCCGAATCCGCCCGCCGTCCAGTGCCGCCAGTCGAGCGTCAGCGTGCGTGCGCGGGCCGTGGCGCTGGAGACCAGGATGATGTTCAAATGGCTTTCTCCTGCGCCGTCGGCAGCTGCGATCCGGCGTCCGGCTATGGCGCAATATGCTAACGTCATGCGCGTCCTGAAGCAAATCCTCGGCGCCGAGGCGGCACTCGCCGACCTGCAACGCCGACGTCGACGCGAATCGCGCTTGCAACAGCAACTGCGCCGGGCATCTGCCGCGCCGCGCTCGCAGCGCACGTCGGCGTCGCCGATGCCCGGTCGCAGGAGCTGGAACTTGTCGCGGCCAGCGGCGCCGCGGCCGCGCTCGCTCCGCCAGCGGGCGCCGGATTTGCTGCGCAAACTCGGCGGGGAGGGGTGGGAATTTACTGGAATACGGGTGCGCGTGCAAGCCCGCCCGCCGGACGGCCGAGCTGGCAAAAACCCATATAAAACAAATGGATGAGTCGGCCGCGACCACGCTGCGGGCACTTGCCGATCGAGCGCTCGGGGACGGCCCGCTGGCCGCAGCGCTCCGGCGCCTCGCGCGTCATGTCCAGCCGCCGTGCCGGTCAGACGACGAGCGACCAGGCGCTCGAAGGCGAAAAAGACCAGGATGCCGAGCAATAGCAGGATCGTGAACTTGATCACGCGGCCGATGAAGCGCAGGTACCGCCGGTCGCGCTTGAAGAGATAAGCGGCGCCGGCGCCGGCGATCGCCGCCAGGGCGAGGAACAGCAGCAGCCGGACCAGAACCAGGGAACCTCCGGGAGGGGCGAAACGCGGCGTGGCCATCGGCGACGGTGCGTCGCCGGCGGAGGCGCTCGACGAGGCGCCGGCGGCTCTCGTCCCGCCCGCAACTTCGCCCGCTAAGCTAGGCCGGCTGCAGCTGCCAGCCCTGGAACGCGCGCGGCACGTCGGCCTGCGCGTCGAACGTCACGAGCTCCCAGGCCTCCGGTCGCGCCAGCAGCGCGCGCGACAGCGCGTTGTTGAGCGCATGGCCCGACTTGAACGCCGTGTACTGGCCGATCAGCGGATGGCCGAGCAGATACAGGTCGCCGATCGCGTCGAGCACCTTGTGCTTGACGAATTCGTTGTCGTAGCGCAGGCCTTCGCTGTTCAGCACGCGCGTCTCGTCGAGCACGATCGCGTTCTGCAGGCTGCCGCCGAGCGCGAGCCCGGCCGCGCGCATCGCTTCGACGTCCTGCATGAACCCGAACGTGCGCGCGCGGCTGACTTCCTTGGCATACGAATGCTCGGCGAAATCGATGACCACGTGCCGGTTCTCCGAGCCGAACACCGGATGCGGAAAATCGATCGTGAAGTCGAGCTCGAAGCCGTGGTGCGGCTCGAAGCGCGCCCACTTGTCGCCGTCGCGCACTTCGACCGGCGCCTTGACGCGCAGGTAGCGCTTCGCCGCGTCCTGCTCGACGATGCCCGCCGACTGCAGCAGGAACACGAACGGACCGGCGCTGCCGTCCATGATCGGCAGCTCGGGGCCCGCGACGTCGACGTGAACGTTGTCGATGCCGAGGCCCGCCAGCGCCGACATCAGGTGCTCGACCGTCGAAACGCTGGCGCCGTCCTTGGACAGCGACGACGACAGCCGCGTGTCGCCGACGTTGCGCGCCTCGCCGGGAATCGGCACCGAGCCGGGCAGGTCGACGCGATGGAACACGATTCCGGTGTCCGGACGGCGCCGGACGCAAGCGTCAGTTCGACGCGCGCGCCGGTGTGCAAGCCGACGCCCGTCGTCTTGATCGTGGATTTGAGCGTGCGCTGTTTCAGCATGTGCGGATCCTCCTCGGGCCTGTCAGCGATTAGCCTGCCGGCTCAAGGAGTTAGCAGACAATTATACCACACGGCCGGCCGCTGGACGCGCGCCTTGCCGGCCGCGGCCGACGCCGCCGGTCATCGCCGTCCCGCTGCCGGACGTCCGCCGCATGGTCGAGCGACGCCTCGCCTAGTCCGCCTGCTTGCGCAGGAACGCCGGGATGTCGGAGGCGTCGAACGCGGTCGCGCCGCCGCCCGGCGACGGCGTGCGGCCGCGGCGGATGACCGCCGGCGTCTTGTCCAGCGAGTCGTAGTCGATCGTCTCGACCGACATGCCGACGTTGTCGGTCCCGGTGCGCTCGACGCACGTGCTCGACGACTTCGAGCCGCGGCTGCCGGCCGCGCGTCGCCACTGCGCCGCCCAGGCCGGTCGCGATCATCGTCACGCGCAGCTCGTCCTTCATCGCCTCGTCGATCACCGTGCCGACGATCACCATCGCGTCGTCCGCGGTGAACGCTTTGATCGTGTTCATGACCTCGTGATATTCCTTCATCTTGAGGCCCGCCGACGCGGTGATGTTCACCAGCACGCCGCGCGCGCCGGCGAGGTTGACTTCCTCCAGCAGCGGACTCGCCACCGCCCGCTCGGCGGCGAGCCGCGCGCGATCGGCGCCGCCGACCTTGGCCGAGCCCATCATCGCCATGCCGACTTCCGACATCACCGTGCGCACGTCGGCGAAGTCGACGTTGACCAGGCCCGGATTGTTGATCACTTCGGCGATCCCGGCGACCGCGCTGTGCAGCACGTCGTTGGCCGCCGCGTAGGCGTCGAGCACCGAGACGTCTTCGCCCAGCACCTGCATCAGCTTGTCGTTCGGGATGATGATCAGCGAGTCGACGGTCTTCTTCAGCTCCTCGATGCCCGGCTTCGGCGACTCTCTGCCGCTTGCCTTCGAACTGGAACGGCCGCGTCACCACGGCGACGGTCAGGATGCCGCGGTCCTTCGCGACCTGCGCGACGATCGGCGCGGCGCCGGTGCCGGTCCCGCCGCCCATGCCGGCGGTGATGAACAGCATGTCGGCGCCGTCGATCATTTCGCCGATCCGGTCCTTGTCCTCCATCGCCGCGTCGCGCCCGATCTCCGGCCGCGCTCCGGCGCCCAGGCCGCGCGTCAGATGTGCTGCCGAGCTGAAGCTGGATGCGGGCGGTCGAACGTTTCAGCGCCTGCGCGTCGGTGTTCGCCGCGATGAACTCGACGCCCTGCAGACCGCGTTCGATCATGTGCTCGATGGCGTTGCCGCCGCAGCCGCCGACGCCGATGACCTTGATGACGGCTTCCTGCGGGTTCTGGTCGATGATTTCAAACATGATGTGCTCCTCTCTCCTGTCGAAGTGCTTCAATCGATTGACATGCTGTTGCATGTCGCTTCAAAAATTCGCCTTGAACCATTGCTTCATCCGTTCTCCGACGTTGCCCAATCCCTTGGTCTGGCCGCGCGCGATTTCCGCGCGCAGAAAATGGTCGCGCCCGTCGAGCAGCAGCCCGACGGCGGTCGCGTAGCGCGGGCTGCTGATCACGTCGGCCAGCCCGCCGACGTACGCCGGCACGCCGACGCGCACCGGCAGGTGAAAGACTTCCTCGCCCAGCTCGACCATCCCCTGCAGCAGCGCCGAGCCGCCGGTCAGCACGATGCCCGACGAGAGCATTTCCTCGAGTCCGCTCCTGCGCAGCTCCGACTGCGCGAGCGTGTAGAGCTCCTCGATGCGCGGCTCGATCACCTCGGCCAGCGTCTGCCGCGACAGCTTGCGCGGGCCGCGCTCGCCGACGCCGGGCACCTCGATGATGTCGTTCGGGTCGGCGAGCTGGCGCAGCGCGCAGCCGTGGCGAAGCTTCAGCTCCTCGGCCTCCTTGGTCGGCGTGCGCAAGGTCATCGCGATGTCGTTGGTCACCTGGTCGCCGGCGATCGGGATCACCGCCGTGTGGCGGATCGCGCCGCCGGTGAACACGGCGAGGTCGGTCGTGCCGCCGCCGATGTCCATCACGCAGACGCCGAGGTCCTTTTCGTCGTCGTTCAGCACCGCCAGCGCCGACGCGAGCGGCTGCAGCATCACGTCGTTGACCTGCGAGCCCGCAGCGGCGCACGCACTTGGTGATGTTCTCGACCGCGGAGACCGCGCCGGTGACGATGTGCACCTTGACTTCGAGCCGCACGCCGCTCATCCCGAGCGGCTCGCGCACGTCCTCCTGGCCGTCGACGATGAATTCCTGCGGCAGGATGTGCAGCACCTGCTGGTCGTTCGGGATCGCGATCGCCTTCGCCGTCTCGATGACGCGATCGATGTCGGCCTGCGTGACCTCCTTTTCCTTGATCGCGACCATGCCGCTGGAGTTGAGGCTCCGGATGTGGCTGCCGGCGATGCCGGTGTAGACCTCGGTGATCGCGCAGTCGGCCATCAGCTCGGCTTCCTCGAGCACGCGCTGGATCGACGCCATCGTGGCCTCGATGTTGACGACGACGCCCTTCTTCAGCCCGCGCGCCGGCTGCGTGCCCAGCCCGATGATGTTCAGGCGCTTGTCGGCGGTGACCTCGGCGACGATCGCGACGATCTTCGAGGTGCCGATGTCGAGCGCGACGATGAGGTTCTTGCTGTCCTTGACCATGTTGTCCTATCCCCGGGACGCTTTTCTGGACGATCGATCGTTGCCGCCGGACACGCGCGCCGCGAATCCGTTGCGATAGCGAAGGTCGGCGTAGTCGATGCGCGCTCCGCCGCGCGAGAGCGCGTCCAGCGTCTGGCGGTAGTGCGCGACGAAGCGCGCCAGGTGTTCGCCCGGTTCGGCGCGGCCCAGCTCGATCGTCAGCGGCCGGACTGCCCGCTGCGACGATCTGCCAGCCGCCGCGCGGCGAGCGGCGGATCGCGCTGATCGCGCGCCCGGTCGGCTGCGAGTGCCGCGCCGAACGCGCGGTATTGCGCCGCGACTTCCGCCGCCGTGCCCTCGGGTCCGGTGAACTGCGGCAGGTCGCCGTCGAAGTCGGCGGCGAAGACGTCGCCTTCGGTGTCGACCAGCGCCGCATCGTTCCAGCGGGCGAGCGGCTGGTGCTCGCTCACTTCGACCTCGAGCCGGTCCGGCCACTGGCGGCGCAAGCGCGACGCGCCGCACCCAGGGCACGCGCTGCAGCGAGCCCGCGCATCGTCCAGACGCATCGTGAAGAACGTCCCCTTGAGCTCCTCGCGGATCACCGCCTCGAGATGCGCGGGATTGGCGCGCTGCAGCGGGCCGTCGATGACGACCTCGCTGGAACGCGAACACCGGCTGGCGCACCGCCCAGGCGACTGCCCCCCAGGCCAGCATCGTCGCCGCTGCGAACGCAACAACGAGCGCGATCGCGTTGAGCTGGCGCGCGTTATCCCACATGCGCGCCTCGCAGGATTTCGACGCAGAGCTCGGCGAATTCCATGCCTGCCTGCCGCGCCGCCATCGGCACCAGGCTGTGGCCGGTCATGCCGGGCGAAGTATTGACCTCGAGAAATGTCCAGCCGCCGTCGGGCTTGAGGATCAGATCGAGGCGTCCCCAGCCGCTGCAGCCGACGACGCCGAACGCCGCCAGCGATTGCGCCTGGATCGCGCCCTCGACTTCGGCGTCGATGCCGCACGGGACAGAAGTATTGGTCTCGTCGGAGAAGTACTTGTTGTGATAGTCGTAGTTGCCCTGCGGCGCCTCGATGCGGATCAGCGGCAGCGCGCGTTCGCCGAGGATCGACGCCGTCAGCTCGACGCCCGGCAACGAACTCCTCGACGATGACGAGGTCGTCGTGCTTCGACGGCGGCGCGATACGCGCTCGCCATTTCGTCGTGGTCGACCTTGGCCACCTTGGTGATGCCTATCGTCGAACCTTCGCGCGCGGGCTTGACGATCAGCGGCAGCCCCAGCTCGGCGACGATCGCCCACCAGTCGGCGCCGCGCGTCGACGACGCGATAGCGCGGCGTCGGAATGGCGCTGGCGGTCCACACGAGCTTGGTGCGCCACTTGTCCATCGCCAGCGCCGACGCCATCACGCCGCTGCCGGTGTACGGGATGCCCAGCACTTCGAGCGCGCCCTGCACCGTGCCGTCCTCGCCGAAGCGGCCATGCAGCGCGATGAAGCGCGCGCAAAGCCGTCGCTGCTTCAGCTCGTAGAGCGAGCGCTCCGCGGGATCGAACGGCGTGCGCGTCGATGCCCTTGCCGCGCAGCGCAGCCAGCACCGCGTTGCCGGACAGGAGCGATATCTCGCGCTCGGACGACGGCCCCCCCATCAGCACCGCGACCTTGCCGAACTCGCTCATCGGGCCTCCCCGATGATGCGGACTTCCGGCTCGAGATCGATGCCGGTCCGGCGTCGGACGACGCTGCGCACGTGCTCGATCAGCGCCTCGACGTCGGCCGCGGTCGCGGTGCCGTCGGGGTTGACGATGAAATTGGCGTGCTTATCCGACACGCGCGCGCCGCCGATCGCATGGCCTTTCAGTCCGCAGCTTTCGATCAGTCGCGCCGCGTGATCGCCTTCCGGGTTGCGGAACACGGATCCGGCGTTTGGCAGGCCGAGCGGCTGGGTGCGCGATGCGCTGCGTGAGCAGCGCCTTGATCCGGCCGCGCGCATACGCGCCGTTGCCGGGCGGAAAGTCGAACCATGCTGCCGTGAATGCGACGTCGGCCGACGCGCGCCGGCTGACGACGCTGCGGTAGCCGATGACGTAGTCCCGCGGCTCGCGGCGCTCGAAGCTGCCTTGCCGGGTCAGCACTTCGACCTCGGCGACATGGCGCCAGGTTTCGCCGCCATAGCAGCCGGCATTCATCGCCAGTGCGCCGCCGACGGTGCCGGGAATGCCGGAAAGGAATTCGGCGTCAGCCCGGTCGTGCAGCGCGGCGTAGCGCGAAACCTTCGGGACTCGCGACGCCCGCCTCGGCGCGAATGCAGCCCGCCGTCGAAGCCGAGCTCGTTCAGCGCCGCGTGCAGCAGCAGGACGGTGCCGCGCACGCCGCCGTCGCGCACCAGCAGGTTGCTGCCCAGGCCGATGACGGTCAGCGGCTCGTCCGCCCGGAAACTGTCGCACGAATGCCGCGAGGTCTTCGCGATCGGCGGGAATGAATGCGGCATCGGCCGCACCGCCGCAGCGCCAGCTCGTATGCTTCGCCAGAGGCTCGCGGCGCCGCAGCTCGCCGCGCACGCCGCTGAAGCGCAGCGGCTCGACCATCATCATGCAGGCACCAGTTGCTGCGCCACTGCGCCGATCGACCCGGCGCCCATCGTCAGCACGACGTCGCCGGCCGCGACTACGGCGCGAATCGCCGCCGCCATGTCGGCGACGTCGTCGACGAACACCGGCTCGATTCTTCCGGCGACGCGCAAAGCGCGCGCCAGCGCCCGGCCGTCGGCGGCGACGATCGGCGATTCGCCCGCCGGATAGACCTCGCCCAGCACCAGCACGTCTGCCGTCGCCAGCACGGCGACGAAGTCCTCGAACAGGTCGCGCGTACGCGAATAGCGATGCGGCTGGAACGCGAGCACCAGCCTGCGGCCGGGAAAGCTGCCGCGCACGGCGGCGATCGTCGCCGCCATTTCGGCCGGATGATGGCCGTAGTCGTCGATCAGCGTGAACGTCCCGCCGCCGGCGAGCGTCATTTCGCCGTAGCGCTGGAACCGGCGGCCGACGCCCTTGAACTCGGCGAGCGCCCTGGCGATCGCGGCATCGGCGACGCCGGTCTGGCGGCCGACCGCGATCGCGGCCAGCGCGTTCTGCACGTTGTGCACGCCGGCGAGGTTGAGCTCGACCGGCAGATCGGGCGCCGCCGATGCCGGTGGCGACGAAGCGCATGCGCCCTGCGGCGTGCGCGATGTCGACCGCTCGCAGCTGCGCCTCGGCGCTGACGCCGTAGCTGACGATCGGCTTGGCGATCGCCGGTACGATGTCGCGGACGTTGGCGTCGTCGACGCAAAGCACCGCCACACCGTAGAACGGCAGGCGCTGCACGAAATTGACGAATGCCTCCTTGAGCCGCGTCGAAGTCGTGCCCGTAGGTGTCCATGTGATCGGCGTCGATGTTGGTCACCACCGCGACCACCGGCTGCAGCACCAGGAACGAGGCATCGGACTCGTCGGCCTCGGCGACCAGGAATTCGCCCTTGCCCAGGCGCGCATTGACGCCCGCCGACAGCAGCCGCCCGCCGATGACGAATGTCGGATCGAGCCCGCCCTCGGCCAGCACGCTGGCGATCAGGCTGGTCGTCGTGGTCTTGCCATGCGTGCCCGCCACGGCGATGCCCTGCTTCAGCCGCATCAGCTCGGCGAGCATCAGCGCACGCGGCACGACGGGCACGCCGGCGGTCGCGCGCGGCCAGCACTTCGGGATTGTCGGCGGCGACTGCGGTCGACACCACGACGACGTCGGCACCGGCCACGTTGCCGGCCCCGTGGCCCGCAGCGATGCGCGCGCCGAGCTCGCCCAGGCGCCGCGTCGTCGCGGTCAGCGCAAGATCCGAGCCGCTGACCTCGTAACCCTGCGTCAACAGCACCTCGGCGATTCCGCTCATGCCGGCGCCGCCGATGCCGACGAAGTGCACGCGCTTGACCTTGAACTTCACGCCGCGGACCTTCGCGCCAGCGCGATGCAGGCATCGGCGACACGTTCGCTGGCGTCGGTGCGGCCGACGCGCCGCGCCGCGATCGCCATCGCCAGCAGCCGCCCGCGGGTAAACGCAAGCAGCAGATCGGCGAGCGCCTGCGCGCGTCATCGCCGACTGCGCGCAGCACGACCGCGCCGCCGGCGTCGACCAGGAATTGCGCGTTGCGCGCCTGCTCGTTGGCGAAGGCGCCTGGCAGTGGCACGATCACGCTGCCGATGCCGACCGCGGCGAGCTCGGAAATCGTCAGCGCGCCGCCGCGGCAAACGACCAGATCGGCGTCGGCATACTGGCGCGCGATGTCGTCGATGAAAGGCAGGCAGACGGCCTCGACGCCGGCCGCCTGGTAGGCGTGCCGCAGCGCCTCGATATGCCGTTCGCCGGCCTGGTGCACGACGTGCGGCCGCGATTCGCGTTCGATCAGGGCGAGCGCGGCGGGAACGCGCTCGTTCAACGCGGTGGCGCCGAGGCTGCCGCCGACGACCAGCAGCGACAGCGCGCCGCGCCTTCCGGCGAACCGCTGCTCGGGCGGCGGCGATTGCGGTGATTTCGTCGCGCAGCGGGTTGCCCACCCACTCGACCTTGCCGGCGTGCTTCCCGCGCAGCGCGCCGGGGAAGCCGAGCAGGATGCGGTCGGCACCGTAGGCGAGGATGCGGTTGGCGAGTCCCGCGACCGCATTCGCATCGTGAATCAGCAGCGGGCGGTCGCACGCGACCGCCATCAGCGCGCCGGGGAACGAAACGAAGCCGCCCAGGCCCAGCACCACGTCCGGCGCGCGCCGGCGGATGATGCGTGAGGCTTTGCCAGCATGCCGACAGAAGCGCGAACGGGCCGAGCAGCAGGCGCTTCAATCCCTTGCCGCGCACGCCGGCAAAGCGGATCGCTTCGTAATCGATGCCGTGCTGCCGAACGAGCCTGGACTCGATGCCGTCATGCGTGCCCAGCCAGAACACGTGCCAGCCCTTGGCGAGCAGGCGCGCGGCAACCGCGAGCCCCGGGAACGCATGGCCGCCGCTGCCCCCGGTGGTGATCATGACTGTGCCGGTCATACGGTAAAGCCTCGAAGCAGCCGTCGATTTTGGCTGCGGCCGGCCGCATTCGCGGCCTTAACGCACGCTACGCCCGCGTTAGCCTTCACCGAAATCGACGGCGCGGCGGCTGTCATACGTTGAATCCCCGGAGCAGCCGTCGATTTTGGCTGCGGCCGGCCGCATTCGCGGCCTTAACGCACGCTACGCCCGCGTTAGCCTTCACCGAAATCGACGGCGCGGCGGCTGTCATACGTTGAATCCCCGGAGCAGCCGTCGATTTTCAAAATCGACGCGCAGCAGGATCGCCAGCGCGACGCAGTTGGCGACGATGCCGCTGCCGCCGAACGACAGCAGCGGCAAGGTCAGCCCCTTGGTCGGCAGCACGCCCATGTTGACGCCGATGTTGATGAACGTCTGCACGCCGAACCACAGGCCGATGCCGTGCGCGACCAGCGCCGTGAACGGCCGCTCGAGGCGCGCTGCCTGCCGACCGATCGCATACGCGCGTATCAGCAGCCAGGAGAACAGGGCGATCACCAGCGCGACGCCGACGAAGCCGAGTTCCTCGGCGATGACCGCCAGCAGGAAATCGGTATGCGCTTCCGGCAGGTAGAGCAGCTTTTCCACGCTGGCTCCGAGCCCGACGCCAAACCATTCGCCGCGGCCGAAGGCGATCAGCGAATGCGAAAGCTGGTAACCCTTGCCGAGCGGATCGGACCAGGGATCGAGGAAGCCGGTGAAGCGCTGCAGCCGGTAGGGCGCAATCCAGATCAGCACCCACAGTGCGACGGGCAACAGGAATCCCAGACCGATCAGCAGCCGCCAGTCGAGCCCGCCGAGGAAGAGGATGCCGAATGCGATGGCGACGATCACGACACAGGCACCGAAGTCGGGTTCGTGCAGCAGCAATGCGCTCACGCCAACCATCACCGCGAGCAGCGGCAGGAAGCCGCGCACCAGCGTCTGCTTCAGCGGCTGCTCGGCATGCAGGAATGTCGCCTTGCGCACCGCGTAGCTCGCCGCATAAAGGACGACGGCGAGCTTCATCAGCTCGGACGGCTGCAGGTTGACGAGGTACAGCGACAGCCAGCGCTTGCTGCCGTTGACGCTCTTGCCGATGCCCGGGAATCAGCACGGCGATCAGCAGCGCGGCGCCGGCGATGAACAGGTACGGCGCGAGCCGCTGCCAGATCTTGAGCGGGATCTGGAACGCGAACAGCGCGGCGACCAGTCCGACCGTGACGAACGCCGCGTGGCGTACGAGAAAATACCAGGGCCGGTAGCCGGTGTACGCGAGCGCTTCGGCGGTGGCGATCGACGCCGAATAGACCATGACCAGCCCGAGGGCCAGCAGCAGCAGCGCCGACCAGGCGAGCGTCACGTCGTAGGCTGGCATCGCGCGGCTTTCGCGCGGCGCGGCGGCGATCGACGACAGTCGCGGCAGCGAGGCGAGGAAGCCTGGATCCCTAGGCATGCGCGGCCTCGCGCGCGTGCGCGGCCACCGCCGCCTTGAAGCGATCGCCGCGCTCGACATAATCGCGGAACATGTCGAGGCTCGCGCACGCCGGCGACAGGAGCACCGCGTCGCCGGGACGCGCCCGCGCGATCGCACGCGACACCGCAACTTCGAGCGCCGGCGCGAATTCGACGGTCGGCGTCGATGCCGGACAGCGCAGCGGCGATCGCCGGCGCGTCGCGGCCGAGCAGAATCACCGCGCGGCAATGCCCGCCCACGTCCGCCCGCAGCGGTGCGAAGTCCTGGCCCTTGCCGTCGCCGCCGGCGATCAGCACCGCGGGACGACTCAAGGCCTTCGAGCGCCGCCTGCGTCGCGGCGACGGTCGTTCCCTTGGAATCGTTGACGAAAAGGACGCCGCCGATTTCGGCGACCCGTTCCATGCGATGCGGAAGCCCGCGGAACGCCGCCAGCGCGGCGATCAGCTTGCCATCGATCTTGGCGACCGACGAGGTCAACGCCAGCGCCGCGAGCGCATTGAGCGCGTTGTGCCGGCCGATCAGCGCCAGCTCGTCCGTCGGCGACCAGCAGCGCGCCGCCGCGCGCGAGCCAGGGCGAACCGTTGCGCGCCACCAGGCCCCAGTCGAGCTCGGCCTCGGGAATGCCGGCGCCGAAGGTCTGCACGATGCGGCCGGGAACGCGCATGGCCAGCGAGCGCGGATCGTCGCGGTTGAGGATCTGCTCGCCGCCGCCGGCGAATATCCGCGCCTTGGCCTTCGCGTAGTCGTCGATGCCGGCGTAGCGGTCGAGATGATTCGCGGTGACGTTGAGCACCGTCGCGGCGATGGTCTTGAGACTGGCCGTCGTCTCGAGCTGGAAGCTCGACAGCTCGATGACGAAGACGTCGGGCCAGGGCGCGCCGCGCTCGTGCCCGGCAAGCACGTCGAGCACCGGCTCGCCGATGTTGCCGACGACCGCGGCGGAGAGGCCTGCGGCACGCGCGAGCTCGCCGGTCAGCGCGGCGACCGTCGTCTTGCCGTTCGAGCCGGTGATCGCCAGCACGCGCTGCGCGGGCCGCAGCGCGCGCGCAAACAGCTCGATATCGCCGACCAGCTCGACGCCGCGCGCCACGGCGGCGGCGATCGGCGGCTGGTCCTTGGCCAGCCCCGGGCTGATCACGATCATCGCGGCATCGGCCAAGCGCGGCGTCGGTGATCGGCCCGCGCAGCAACGGAACGCGCGGCAGCTCGGCGGCCAGCTTGGCGGCGAACGGCGGATCGGCGCGCGTGTCGGCGACGCTGACGCGCGCGCCGTGCCGCGCCGCCCAGCGCGCGGCCGAGAGCCCGGTGAGGCCCAGGCCCAGCACGACGACATTGCGATTCTTCATCGTCATCGCAGCTTCAGGGTCGAGAGACCGAACAGGACGAGCAGCATCGTGATGATCCAGAAGCGCACGACTTTTTGATTTTGGCTACGGCCGGCCGCATTCGCGGCCTTAACTTGCGCGTTGCGCAAGTTAGCCTTCACCCAAATCAAATTGTGGTTCGCGAGTGTCATTTAACGTAGCTTCAACGTTGACAGACCAAAGAGAACTAACAGCATCGTGATGATCCAGAAGCGAACCACAACCTGATTTTCCTTCCAGCCTTTCAACTCGTAGTGGTGATGAATCGGCGCCATGCGGAAGACGCGCTTGCCGGTCAGCTTGAACGACGCGACCTGGATCATCACCGACAGCGTCTCGACGACGAACACGCCGCCCATGATGAACAGCACGATCTCCTGCCTGACGATCACGGCGATCGCGCCCAGCGCGGCGCCGAGCGCCAGCGCACCGACGTCGCCCATGAACACTTCGGCCGGATACGCGTTGAACCAGAGAAAGCCCAGACCGGCACCCGCGATCGCGGCGCAGACGACGGTCAGCTCGCCGGCGCCGGGAATGTGCGGCACGAACAGGTAGGTCGAGAAGTCGGCGCGGCCGGCGACGTAGGCGAACATGCCGAGCGCGGCGCCGACCATCACCGTCGGCATGATCGCCAGGCCGTCGAGGCCGTCGGTCAGATTGACCGCGTTGCTCGCGCCGACGATCACGCAGTACGACAGGATGATGAAGCCCCAGACGCCGAGCGGATACGACACGGTCTTGAAGAACGGCACGATCAGGTCGGCCTTCGGCGACAGGTCGAGCTGAGAGCCGCTCGCCAGCCACGCCTGGAACAGCTGCAGGAACTGCGATGTCGACGGCGCCGATACCGAGAAGGCGAGATAGATCGCCGCGACCAGGCCGATCAGCGATTGCAGCAGCAGCTTCTTGCGCGCCGAAAGCCCCTTCGGATTGCGATGCACGACCTTGCGGTAGTCGTCGATCCATCCGACCGTGCCGAAGCCGAGCGTCACCAGCAGCACGACCCAGACGAACCGGTTGCGAAGGTCGGCCCACAGCAGCGTCGTCACGACGATCGACACGAGGATCAGCGCGCCGCCCATCGTCGGCGTGCCGGCCTTGATCAGATGCGTCTGCGGGCCGTCGTCGCGCACCGACTGGCCGATCTTGTATTCGGTCAGCTTGCGGATCATCCTCGGCCCGATGACGAACGAGATCACCAGCGCGGTCATCGTCGCGAGCACCGAGCGCAGCGTGATGTAGCTGAAGACGTTGAACGCGCGAACGTCGCTGGCGATCCAGTTGGCGAGCGCGAGCAGCATCAGTGCGCCGGCCGCCGTGGCGCCGCCGAGTGCGGCGACGACGCGCTCCATGCGCATGAAGCGCGAGCCCTTGACCAGCACCGTGACCTCGGGACCGCAGGTCGCTCTCGATCGCGGCGACCAGGTCCTCGCTGCGTCGCGAAATGCTCGCCGCCTGGCCCGAATGCGTCGACCGCATGCGGCGTGAGCTCGCCCAGCGTCAGCAGCCGGTCGACCCCGGCCGCGCGCGCGCATTCGCCGATCTCGCGATGGAACGGCGACGCCCTGCTCGCCGACCTCGCCCATGTCGCCGAGCACCATCCATTTCGTGCCCGGCGCGTGGACCAGCACCGCGATCGCCGCGCGAACCGAGTCCGGATTGGCGTTGTAGCTGTCGTCGATCAGCGTCGCGCCGTTGCGCCCTGTCTTGCGCCTGCAGTCTGCCGGCGATCGGCCGGAACGCCGAGACGCCTGCGCCACGGCGTCGAGGCTTGCGCCGGCCGCCGTCGCGGCGGCGATCGCGCCCAGCGCATTGGACACGTTGTGCCGGCCCGGCATCCTGAGCTCGATGCTCGTCGCGCCCTCCGGCGTCGCGACGTCGACAGCGCTGCCCCAGGGTTGCGCGCGCACGCGCCGCACTGACGGCGGCCGGCGCGCGCAAGCCGAAATCGCGCACGGTCAAGCGACGCACCTTCGGCGTTGCGGCGCGCGATCACCTCGTTCCAGAACGGGGCGTAGTCGTCGTCGGCATTGATGACCGCGATGCCTCGCGGCTGCAGCGTGCCGAGGATCGTCCGCGTGCTCGGCCGCGACGTCGGCGACGCTTTGCATGAACTCCTGGTGCTCGCGCTGCGCGTTGTTGATCACCGCGATCGTCGGCTGCGCAATCGCGCCGAGACTGCGCGGTCTCGCCGACGTGATTCATGCCGATCTCGAACACCGCGACCGAGTGCATCGCGCGCAAGCGCAGCACCATCAGCGGCAGGCCGATCTGGTTGTTCAGGTTGCCCGCGGTCGCCAGCACGCGGTCGGCGCCGCACGCGGCGCGCAGGATCGCCGCCGTCATTTCCTTGACCGTCGTCTTGCCGTTGCTGCCGACGACGGCGACGACCGGCAGCGTGAAGCGCCGGCGCCAGAATGCGGCGAGGCTCGCCAGCGCCTGCAGCGGATCGGCCACGGCGAGCAGGCTCCTGCCGCCGCCGGCAGCCGACTGCTGCGAGCCGCGCCGCGCGATCGGCCGGCGACGATCGCCGCGGCGGCGCCGCGCTCGAACGCCTGCGCGACGAATTCGTGGCCGTCGAAGCGCTCGCCTTTGAGCGCGACGAAGAGCTCGCCCGGGCGCACGGCGCGCGAATCGGTGCTGACGCCGTCGAACCAGGCATTGCCGCCTTCGAGCCGCGCCGATATCGCCTGCGCCGCCGTCGCTGCATCCATCATCTGCGCTGCTCCATGCCGTCGAGCGCGCGCGCCGCGTGCTCGGCGTCGCTGAACGGCATGCCGCGCGCCGTTGCACTCCTGGTAGGTTTCGTGGCCCTTGCCGGCGAGCAGCACGACATCGCCGCGCGCCGGCCTCGCCGATCGCGCGCGGCGATGGCGATCGCGCGATCGAGCTCGACCGAATAGCGCCGGTTGCCGGTGTCGCGAATGCCGTGCACGATGTCGCTGGCGATCGCCGCCGGGTCTTCGCTGCGCGGGTTGTCGCTGGTGACCAGCACGCGATCGGCGAGCCTGCGCCGCAAGCCGGCCCATTTCGGGCCGCTTGCCGCGATCGCGCTCGCCGCCGCAGCCGAACACGCAGATGAGCTCGCTGCCTTCGCCGACCGCCGGACGCAGCGCCGTCAAGCACCTTGTCCAGCGCATCGGGCGTATGCGCGTAATCGATCACGACCAGCGGCCGGTCGCCGCCGCCGAGGCGCTGCATCCGTCCCGGCGGCGCCTCGACTGCGGCAAGAATTGCGAGCGCCTGTTCGAAGCGCGACGCCGCTGACCAGCAGCACGCCGAGCACGCCGAGCAGATTGGCCGCGTTGAACGCGCCGACCAGCGGCGTCGTCGACTTCGCCCTCTGCCCCACGGCGTCTCGACGGTGAACGCGAGGCCCTCCGCCGACAGCGACGTCAGGCGCGCAGCCGACGATGTCGGCGGCGCCGAAACCGTAGCTCAGCACCTTGCGGCCCTGGCTGCGTGCGGCTGTCGAGCAGGCTCTGGCCGAACGCATCGTCGGCGTTGATCACGCCGACGCGCAGCCCGGGCCACGCGAAGAGCTTCGCCTTCGCCGCGCCGTACGCCGCCATCGTGCCGTGATAGTCGAGATGATCGCGCGACAGGTTGGTGAACAAGCGCGACGTCGAACGCGACGCCGTTGACCCGTCCCTGGTCGATGCCGTGCGACGACACCTCCATCGCCACGGCTTGCGCGCCCGCGGCCCTGTAGCTCGGCGAGCATCTGCTGCAGCAGCGCCGCATCGGGCGTCGTGTTCGCCGCCGGCTCGAGCGCGCCGATCAGCCCGTTGCCCAGCGTGCCGAGCACCGCGGCGCGGCGGCCCGCGGCATCGAGGCCCGCGGCGATCCAGTGCGCGCACGAGGTCTTGCCGTTGGTGCCGGTGACGCCGACCATCCACAGTTCGCGCGACGGATGCCCGTAGACCGCATCGGCGATGAAGCCGAGCTTGGCCTTCAGCTCCTCGACCGGCAGATGCGGCAGCTTCCACGCGCGATTCCAGTTGAAGCCCTGCGTTTCCCACAGGATCGCGCCGGCGCCGCGCGCGATCGCGTCGGCGATGTACGCGCGGCCGTCGTGATGCGTGCCGGGATACGCGGCGAACGCGTCGCCCGGCTCGCAGCCGGCGGCTGTCCGAGCTGATCCGCGAGACCGGCGCGTTCAGCCGGCCGAGCAGTGCGGCGACGTCGAAATCGGCAGCGGTCGCGGCGCTCACGTTTCCTCGCGCACGGCGGCGTCGTCCGGCGGCAGGACGACATTGTTGACCGGCGCGTCCGGCGGCACGCCGAGCAGGCGCAGCGCGGCGCCCATGACGTCGGCTGAACACCGGCGCCGCGACCGTGCCGCCGTAGTACTGGCCGGCGCCGGGCTCGTCGAGCATCACCGCGACGATCAGCCGCGGGTTCGACACCGGCGCGAAACCGACGAACGACGAGACGTACTTGTTGGCGTACACGTGTCCTTCGAGCTTGTGCGCGGTGCCGGTCTTGCCGGCGACGCGGTAACCGGCGACCTGCGCTTTCGGCGCGGTGCCGCCCGGCTGCACGACCATCTCGAGCATGTGCCGCACCGCGCGCGCGGTCTGCGGCGTGATCACCGGCCGGCCGGCGACCGGGCCGTCGACCTTGAGCAGCGACACCGGCTTCAGTTCGCCGTCGCTGGCGAATATGGTGTAGGCGCGCGCGAGCTGCACCAGATTGACCGAGATGCCGTGACCGTACGCCATCGTCGCCTGCTCGATCGGCCGCCAGGTTTTGGCCGCGCGCAACCGGCCCGAGACTTCGCCGGGAAATCCGGTCCGCGGCTGCGCGCCGAAGCCCGCGCCCGAAAGCATCTGCCACATCGTTTCCGCCGGCAGCGACAGCGCGATCTTCGCGGCGCCGACGTTGGACGACTTCTGGATCACCTGCTCGACCGTCAGCGCGCCTTCGCGATGCGCGTCGTGGATCGTCGCGCGACCGATCGTCAGCGTGCCCGGCGCGGTGTCGATGATCGTCTGCGGGGTGACCTTGCCCGCGTCGAGCGCGGCGGCGATCGTGAACGGCTTCAGCGTCGATCCAGGCTCGAACGTGTCGGTCAGCGCGCGATTGCGCATGCGGTCGCGCGCGGTGCGATGACGATTGTTCGGGTTGTACGTCGGACAGTTCGCCAGCGCGAGGATCTCGCCGGTCCTGGCGTCGAGCATCACCAGCGCGCCGGCCTTGCGCCTTGTTCGCCTCGACCGCCGCCTTGAGCTCGCGGAACGCCAGGTATTGCAGCCTGCTGTCGATCGACAGCGCGAGGTCGCGGCCTTCCTGCGGCGCGCGGATGCTCGCCACGTCCTCGACGACTTCGCCGCGGCGGTTGATGATCACGCGCCTGCTGCCGGCGCGGCCGCCGAGCCAGCTTTGCTGCGCGAGCTCGATGCCTTCCTGGCCGACGTCGCGGTCGCCGGTGAAGCCGACGATCTGGCTCATCACTTCGCCGCCCGGGTAGTAGCGCCAGTACTCGTTCTCGTCGTGGATGCCGTCGATCTTCAGCGCGGCGACGCGCGCGGCCGCCTGCGGCGCGACCGGCTTTTTCAGGTAGACGAAGTCGCCGCCCTGCGCGAGCTTCTGCTTGACCGCGCCCGGCGGCAGGTCGAGCGCCGCGGCGAGCGCCTTGAGCTGCTGCCGGCGTCGCATCGACCTGGTCGGGCCAGGCCCAGACCGCCTTGACCGGCGTGCTGATCGCGAGCGGGTCGCCGAAGCGGTCGACGATGCGGCCGCGGTGCGCCGGCACCTCGATGTCGCGGCTGTAGCGCGAGCTGCCCTGCTCCTGCAGGAACCCGTTGTCGATCCACTGCAGATAGAGCGAGCGGCCGAGCAGTCCCGCGAACAGCAGCAGCAGGCCGCCGAAGACCAGCGGCGCGCGCAATCGCGGCAGCCGCGGCGCGGGCGGCTGCGTTGGCCTTGAAGCCGTGCGCGGATCTCATCGCGTGCCCCGCGTCGACGATGCGCACGCGCGCCGGCGCGGGCAATTGCATGTGCAGCTGCTCGCGCGCGATCTTCTCGATGCGCGCCGGCATCGCCCAGGTCGATTGCTCGATCTGCAGCTGCCCGTACTCGACCTCGTAGGCGCGGCTTTGCGCCTGCTCGCGCTCGAGATCGACGAACAGCTTGCGCGCCTGGTGGCGCGAAGTGACCAGCGACAGCGCGCAGACGACCAGCAGCGCGAGCAGCACGAGATTGAGGCGCGCCATCAGGGCAAGCGGCCCTTCGGTGCGCTCGGCGACGCGCAGCGTCGCGCTGCGCGCACGCGGATTGGCCGCGATCTCGGCATCGGTCGGCCCGGATCGCGCGGCCGACGGGCGCCAGCGGCGGCTGCGGCAGCGCCGCGCTGGCGATCGCCAGGCGCGCAAGCCGCGCATCGCCGCCGTACGGCTGGCTGCCGCGGCGGAAAGCCTGCTTCACCATCCGGTCCTCGAGCGAATGAAAGCTGATGACGGCGAGACGGCCGCCGACCGCCAGCCGCGGCGGAACGCGTTCGAGCGCTAGCGACAATTCCTGAAGCTCCTGATTGACGAAAATCCGTACAGCCTGGAAGGTCCGCGTGGCCGGATCCTGACTCCAATCACCCCGCGCCCTCGCGCCGAGGGCTTTTGCCACGATCGCGGCCAGTTGCCGCGTCCGGACGATGGGCCGTCCGCGCGAGCCGCAACAATCGCTCTTGCAATCTGTTGAGCAAACCGTTCTTCACCATAGTCCGCGATCACTTCCCTGAGTTCACGTTCCGATGCGCGCGCGAGCCAATCCGCCGCGCTGATTCCGCGCGTCGGGATCCATGCGCATGTCGAGCGGTCCGTCCGCGCGCAGCGAGAATCCGCGCTCGGGGTCGTCGATCTGCGGCGACGAGATGCCGAGGTCGAGCAGCACGCCGTCGACGCGCGCGATGCCGCAGGCGTCGAGTGCGGAGCGCGAGCTCCGAAAACCAGGCGCGGCGAAAAGCGAAGCGCGGGTCGGTCCACGCGCGGGCGGCGGCCTCGGCGGCGGGATCGCGATCGAGTGGCAACGAGGCGCCCGTCGCGGGCCCAGCGCGGAGAGAATGCGGCGAGCTGTGCCCGCCGCGGCCGAAGGTGGCGTCGACGTACGCGCCGTCGGGCTTGATTCGCAGCGCGGCCACGGCTTCCTCGAGCAGGACCGGAACGTGGTCGCCATCGCGGCATCAGAGCGAGAAGCCGTCGAGCTCGGGCGGCAGATCGCCGGCCGGAAACGCCACCGCGGTGCGCCGTTCGCTCGAGCCACTTGCGTCTCGTCCCAGAGCTCGAACTTGTTGCCCTGCCCGACCAGGACCACGCGCTTGTCGAGCGCCGCGTACTGCCGCAGCGCCGGCGGGACGAGGATGCGGCCGGCGCGCGTCGAGCACGACGTCGTCGGCGTGGCCAACGAGCAATCGCTGCAGGCTGCGGAGCTTGTCGTTGAAGCTCGAGAGCGCCATCAGCCGCTGCTGGATCGGCTCCCACTCGGAAAGCGGATAGAGCAGCAGGCAGTGCCCGGGATCGGCGGTCAGCACCAGGCGGCCGGCATCGCGCGCGGCCAGCGTTTCGCGGTGCTTGGCCGGGAATCGCCAGCCGGCCCTTGTTGTCCAGTGCCAGATGCGTGACACCTCGAAACACCCGCCCCTCCCTTGCACGCCGTCATGGCCGCCGTGGGTACCCACTTTCACCCACTTTTTACCACCATGCGCCACTATAAGGAAAGGAGCAGGGCCGGTCAACACAAATTCGGTTTCCGAACAAGGACTTAGCGCACATTGTTGTATGAACGGCTAAATTGCTTAAAAAATAAGTACTTAGAGGTATTTTTGAATGTATTGCAATAATGTTACACCGGCAACATCGATTTTCCCGGCACGGCGGAGCCGCCAAAGCCGCCTGCCCAGGCCGGCTTCATGACGCCGGCATGGTCCGTACGCGTCCGGGCCGACGCCGGGTCACGCGGCAAATCCGCACCACGAGTTCCAAGGCCCGACGCGATCCCGCGTACGGCAAGGCGGTGTAAAGCCGGTGCGCCGCTTGCTTCGCGCTCGCCAGTTCCGGCACGCGATCGATCGCCGCGAATTCGCCAACACGCTTGCCTGCGGCACGATCGCGCCGCAGGCGATGTTGCCGGGCGCGATCGGCACCACGCCCTCGCTCCTAGCGTTGCTTGCACGCGCCAGCGATCGCTCCGCGCGCCGACGCACCGAGGCGCTTCGCGCGGCTTGACGCGTCCGCCGCGCTGCCGCTACGCTCGGGGCGTTCCGCGCCGGTGGCCTGTAGCGTCCGATTCGACCGTGAGTGCAGCGAAGCCCGCCAGGCGCTGTCGAATTGGGCGTTGCAGGCCGCGAGTCAAGCCGTGGCGCTCGCGCCGTTCGCGTGGCGCCACGCCGCGTTCCCGCCGAATCGAGTGAATTCACCGCGTCTGCCGCGCATTGCATCTTCGCCTCGCGCGACGCGCTCGCCGCGCGTGACGTACCCGATCGTTCTCGCCCTGGGATTGGCGTCGTGCGCCTCGGCGCACCGGCGCTGGCGGACGTCGCGGAGCAGGCCTATCGCGTCGAGATCGTCGCGCCCGCGCCGGTGAAGGCCGCCGTCGAGCGCAGCCTCGACCTCGTCCGCTGGCAGTCCTACGCCGAAATCACGCCCGAGTTCTTCGACCTCCTGGTTGCCGACGCGCGATCGCAGGCGCGCGATGCAGCGGAAGCGCAGGGTTATTTTTCGGCGAAGGTCGACGAGCGACATCGACCGCTCGACGACGCCGGCGACCGTGCGACTTGCGGGTCGAGCCCGGAGAGCCGACGACGGTGACCTCGGTCAAGTTGATCGTCATCGGCCGGCCGCGCTCGACGCGCCCCATGGCGACGCCCTGATCGCGCGCATGCGGCCGGACTGGTCGCTGCCCAAGGGCGCCGTCTTCCGCCAGGCGGATTGGGCGGCCGCCAAAGCGCGGCGCAGTGCAAGTGTTCGCTGCGGATCGCTACGCCGCGGCGCAACATTGGTCGAAAGCCGCGCCGACGTCGACCCGGAAACGCATACGCGCCGCGCTGAGCCGTGACCATCGACAGCGGGCCGCCGTTTCGCTTCGGTGCGCTCGATATTACCGGGGTGCAGCAAATACAGCGAGTCCCTGGTCAGGAACCTCGTCACCTTCGCTCCCGGCGCACCTTATACGGCGGAAGCGCTCGCAAATTTTCCTGCGCCGGCTCAACGGCTCGGGCTACTTCGCCAGTGCGCAGGCGACGGTCGATGCCGACCCGGCGCAAGCCGATGCCGCGCCCGTGCATCTTGCGCCTGATCGAGGCGCCGGAAAAAAAGATCAGCGCCGGCGTCAGGGTTTTCCACCGACACGCTCTATCCGAGGCCAGTTGAGCTACGATGATTTCAACATCGACCACGAGGGCCTGCGCTTCCACGCCGATCTCGATGTCGAGACCAAGATCCAGAGCGCCACCGTGCGCGCTGACCCTGCCGCCGCGCGTGCCGCAATACACCGACACCTACTCGACCAACGTCGCGCATACCGACATCTCCGGTCTGCGGACCAATGAGTTCAGCGCCGGCTGGAAGCGCAAGACGGCCGATCGAGCGCGACCAGGTCAGCTACGCGCGGCGTTCTACGCGTCGCAGCAGATGCCGACCAACGCCGACTCCGGCCAGCGCGCACGCGCTGTTACTTCGAATACGGCCGCACCTGGCGCAACGTCGACGACCTGCTGTCGCCGACCCGCGGCTACGCGATCAACGCGCAGGTCGGCGCCGCGCCGCCCGGGCGTGTCGACCGCCGCGCTGGGCGCGGCATCCTGCAATTCGCGGCCTGGCTGCCGATCGACCCAAAACGCAGCTCCTGTTCAAGGCCGAGGGCGGCGCCGTCGCCGCGCGCAGCCGCGCGCGACGTCCCGATCCAGCTGCTCTTCCGCACCGGCGGCGATACGACGGTGCGCGGCTACGCATTCCACAGTCTCGGGCCGCGCATCGGCGATGCGACGGTCGGCGGCCGCTACTACGCGATCGGCAGCGCCGAAGTCGTGCGCTGGATCGCGGACAACTGGGGCATCGCCGACGTTCATCGACGCCGGCAACGCCGCCGATCGAGTCTCCGGATCTGAAGCCGGTTTACGGTTACGGCGTCGGCGCGACGACTGCGCACGCCGATCGGCCCGATGCGCTTGGACGTCGCTTACGGCGAGGAGACGCAATCGGTGCGTGTGCATCTTTCGGTTGGCTTGTCGTTCTGATGGCGCATCCGGCGCATCGCCATTCGACGACTCGGGGCGGCGCTGCGATCGCAGCGCTGCTGGCGCTGGCCATCGTCGCCGGCGCGCTGTGGTTCGCGGCGAGCGAAGCGGGGCTGCGCTGGGCGAGCGGCGAAGCGGCCGCGCGCAGCGGCGGCCGGCTGACGATAGACGGCGCGACCGGCTCGCTCGGGGCACCGTACGGATCGCGCGGCTCACGCTACGCGGACGAAAATCTGAGTCTCGTCGCCGACGATGTCGCGTTCACCTGGTCGCCGCGCGCGCTGCTTTCCCGCACTGTCATCGTCGATACCTTGTCGGCCGCGACCGTCACGCTGGAGTTCAAGCCCAGCGCCGGCCCCAGCGCACCGCCGGCTTCGCTCGCGCTGCCCTGGCCGATCGACGTGCGGCGCGCCGACATCGCGGCGCTGACCGTCGCCAGCGGGCCGAACCGCTGGCGGGTGACGCGGCTCGGATTCCACTACACCGGTGCGCTCGAGCGGCACGCGCTCGACGCGCTGGCGCTCGACAGCGAATGGGGATCGGTGCGCGGCAAGCTGGCCATTGGCGCAACGCCGCCGTTCGCCGCCGAAGGCCGCATCGTCTTTGCCGGCAGCGAAGCGGCAAGGCACGCGATCGCGACGGTGGCCGTCGGCGGCAACATGACGACGCTCTCGCTGTCGGGTGACGGAAGCGTCGACGATGCGCGTGCGACCGGCGCCGCGCGCATCGCGCCGTTCGAAGCCGCGACGACTGCGCGATTTCGAGCTCCGGTCGAAAACGTCGACCTTGCGCGCTTCGACGCAGCGCTGCCGCGGACCGAGTTGCGGCGACGATTGCCGGCAGAGGCGCCGAGGACGGCAGCGTGCACGGCGCACTGACCGCGCGCAATGCCATCGCGGGTCCGTGGTCGGCCGGACGACTGCCGATGGTGAGCCTGGCATCGGGCTTTGCCGCCGACGGCGAGCGCGTCCAGCTCGACGGACTCGATGCCGCATTCGGCGATGCGGGCCGTGTCACCGGCGATGCCAGCATCGATCGCGGCGCCGCGACCTGGCAGCTTGCGGTGCGCGACCTGGACCTCCGCGAATCGTGACCGACTTGAAGGCGACCCGGCTCGCCGGCGCGTTCGCCGGCCGGATGCGCATCGACACCGCCGACCCGACGGCGAGGTCAGCGGCGACTTGAGGCAGTCCGACATGGCGCTCGCATTTCGTGCCGCCGATCTCAGCGCGGCGTCGTCGACGTCAGCACGTTCCGCGCACAGGCACGCGGCGGCACGCTGCAGGGCACGGCGAGCTTGCCGATCGCGGGCGCACGAGCGTTCAAGGTCAAGCGCGACCGCGACGGCGCTCAATCCGGCGAGTTTCGGCGACTATCCGGTCGCATCGCTGTCCGGCAAGGCAAGCGCGCAGGGAGCGCTCAAGCCCGCGTGGTCGGCCGCGACTTTCGTTCGAGCTCGCCCGCAACAGCAGCTTGCGCGGCCGTCCGCTCGCCGGCAACGGCAAGCTCGCGCTCTCGCCGGGCAGCGTGCGCGACGCGCAGGTCGAGTTGAGCGCCGGCGCGAATCAGCGTGACGCTCGACCGGCGGTTTCGGCCGCGCCGGCGACGCGCTGGCGTTCGCGCTGGACGCGCGCGATCCCACCGCGCTCGACGCGCGGCTCGGCGGCCGTCTGCACGCGACCGGGAGGGTTGCCGGCACATGGGAGCGGCCGACGCTCGCGTTCAATGCCGCCGGCGGACGCCCTTCGCGCCGGGACCGCCTTCGCCGCGGCGACGTTCACCGCGCGAAGGCGAGAGTCGGCGCCGGCGCAAACAACGCGGTCGATCGTCCGCTGCGGCTTAAGCTGGCGGCGACCGGGCTGCGCACCGACGCCTTCACCGCGCGCAGCATGCGCGCGGATGATTGACGGAACGCTCGCGCATCACCAGGCGAAGATCGCGATTGCGGGAAGCGCGGCAATGCCGCCGATATCGACGTCGAGCCGTCAGCCGGCTCGAAGGCGGCTGGTCGGGCGATGCCGTCGACCGGCGCGTGGACCGGGCACATCGTCGCGCTGCGAAAGTCGCGGGCAAGTATCCGCTGGTGCTCGCGCAACCGGCCGAGCTCGAAGCCGGCGCCGCGGCGGGTCCATGTCGCGAGCCTGCGCGGCACGCTCGCCGGCGGCCGCTTCGCCGTCGACGAGATTGCGCTGGCAGGACGGACGCTTGTCCAGCCGCGGTGAATTCGCCGCGCTGCCGGCGGCGCCGATGCTCGCGTTGACCGGCGCGGCGACGCGCGTGTCATCGACGCTTGACGCTGGCCGGACGATGGTCGTTCGCCGCGGCGCCTCGCATCACGGGCACGCTGTCGGTGTCGCGCGACGGCGGCGACCTGGCGCCCGGTCGATGCGCCCGAACTGGCGCTCGGGCTCACGCGCGCCGAGCTGGCTGCCGAATTCATCGACGACCGCGTGCACGCGACGCTCATCGCGCGCTCGCGCTTGGCCGACGCCGACATCGTCGCCGACCTCGCGCCGTCGCCGCAGCCCGGCGGCCGCTTCGGCGCCGGTGCGCCGCTCACGGCTGTCGGCCCGTCTGGATGCGGCGTCGCTGCGCGCGCTGCAGGGGCTCGCCGGCACGACGGCAATCGTCGACGGACGTCTGAAGCTCGACCTTGCCGGCGCATGGAACGCTGGACAGCGTGCGCTTTTCGGGCACCATCGAAGGCGATGCGCTCAAGCTCGAAGCGGCGCAGTACGGCGTCGCGCTGAAGGACGGACGCCTGCGCGCGCGCCTTTCCGACGAAGTCGGTCACCGTCAGCGAATTTTCGTTCGCTGCGGGCGAAGGCCGTTTCGTCGCCAGCGGCACGCTGCCGGCGTCGCGCGACGAGCGAAGGCGCCCGACTGGCGTGGAAAGCGGACAAGCTCGCGCTGTTCAACCGGCCCGACACTCGGCTCACGCTGTCCGGCGCAGGCACGCTGTCGTTCCAGCGCGGCAGCGTTACCCTTGCCGGCGCGCTGAAGGCGGACGAAGGCTACTTCGAATTCCGTCCGAGCGGCACCGACGTTCCCGGCGACGACGTGATCGTGCGCGGGCGCGAGACGAAGCCCGTCGCGCGATATCGCGCAGCGCGTTCCGTTCGCCGTCGATCTCGATCTCGATTTTGGCCAGCAGCTGAGGTTCGTCGGCGAAGGCTTCGAGACCGGCCTCGGCGGCAAGCTGCACGTGAAGACCACCGGCGACGCACGAGCTGGTCGCCAACGGTACGATCGACGTCGTCCGCGGTACGTACACGACGTTCGGACAGCGGCTGACGATCCAGCGCGGCCGGCTCACTTTCGACGGCCCGCTCGACAACCCGGGCCTCGACGTGCTCGCGTTGCGCAAGAATCTGCCGGTCGAGGCCGGCGTCGAGGTGACCGGCACCGTGCGCGTGCCGCAGGTGCAATTGACGTCGAATCCCCCGGTGCCCGACAACGAGAAGCTCGCCTGGCTGGTGCTCGGGCACGGGCTGGACAACGCCAGCAGCGCCGACGCCGCGCTGCTGCAGGCGGCGCTCGCGGCGCTCGGCGGCCCGAACGCGGCGCCGATCGGACAGCGCATCGCGCAAACGATCGGCATCGACGAAATAAGCGTCCGTTCCTCGGCCGATCCCCAGCGCACCGGCACCGCCAGCCAGGTCGTCGCATTCAGCAAGCGCTTGAGCGACAAGCTGACCTGGTCTACGAACAGGGACTTCGGTCGCGAACAATGCGTTCAAGCTCGAGTATTCGCTGACGCGCACGCTGACCTGCGCGTCGAAGCCGGCATGGTCAGCGGCATCGGCATCTACTACAGCCGCTCGTACGATTGACGCCCGGCGGACTTGGCGCCGCGCACGCGATCGGCAGCGAAGGCTGGCGCGTCATGCAGCGGAAGATCGTGGCGCGCCCGACAGGAGTCGAACCTGTGACCTTTGGCTTCGGAAACCAACACTCTATCCAACTGAGCTACGGGCGCACGCAGCCGGATTTTACCCGCTGCGCAGCGGAGCGTCCATCGCGCTGACCGGTGAGCGCACGGCGCTCGGCGCGGATTTCGCGCAGCTGCAGCCGCGCGCTATAATGCGCGCCTCGTCCTGCGGCGACGCAGCGCAGAACGGCGACGATTTCGATGCCGCGTCGCGAGACGCTGTCGATTGATCCAGCCCTTGCCAGGAATTCCACGATGACGATGAGCACAGTCTCACCGATAAAAACGCCCAAGCAACTGGTGATCGTGCTGGTGCTTGCGTTCCTGGTTCCGATCGTGCTTTTCCTGTTGCTGTCGCAACTGGTTACCGGCGTCAATCGCGAGGACACCGGGCGAAACCGACGGCGCAGGTGGTCTCGCGCATCAAGCCGGTCGGCGAAGTCACGATCGCCAGCGCCGCCGGCGCGCCAACGTCTGCCGCGCCCGCACCGCTGCGACGCCGTGCCCACCGCCGCCCGGCGGCTGCGGTCGCCACGGCCACTGTTGCTGCCGCTGCCGCAGCCCCGGCGGCAACCGCAAAGCCGGCTGCGCCGCTCGATCTCCAGTGCGGCAAGGCGATGATGCAGAAAGGACGGCTGCGCGGCGTGCCACGCCGTCGACAAGGAGATCGTCGGACCGGCGTACCACGAGGTCGCGGCAAAATATCGCGGCGACAAGACGGCGGCGGCCAAGCTCGAGCAGAAGGTCAAGGCGGGCGGCTCGGGCGTGTGGGGGCCGGTGCCGATGCCGCCGAAACCGCGGTGCCCGATGCCGATATCAAGGCGCTGGTGAGCTGGATCCTGACGCTGAAGAAATAGCGGCGACTTGCCGGCGCAAGAAGCCGGGCACATGCCCGGCTTCTTTTCGCCCGCCCGCCGAAAGCGTCACGGCGATCAGCGCGCGAGCATCGCGCGCAGCTGCCGCAATCGCGCGTTGCCCGCTTCCTTGTCGCGCGCGGCGTCGGCCGGCTCGCGCGCCACTTCGGCATGGCGCAGATCCTCCTGCGCGAGCTCGCCGATGAAGCGCGAGGGTTCGCTGGCATGCCATTCTCCCGCGCGCTTGCGGCGGCGGCACCAGGACAGCCGCAGGCTCCGCTGCGCGCGCGTCAGGCCGACGTACATGAGCCTGCGCTCCTCGTCGACATTGCCCGCGGCGATCGCCTCGCGATGCGGCAGCACGCCCTCCTCCAGGCCGACCAGAAAGACATGCGCGAACTCGAGGCCCTTGGCCGCGTGCAGCGTCGACAGTCGGACCGCGTCCGGCTCGCTGCCTTCCTCTCCTTCGAGCAGGGTCAACAGCGCGATCGATTGCGTGAGCTCGAGCAGGTTGCGCTGATCGGCCTCGCCCTTGCGCGGAAAGCCAGCGGACGAAATCGCTGATGCTCTCCCAGCGCGTTTGCGCCTTCGCGCTTGTCGCAGCGTCGAGAACAGATAGTCCTCGTATCCGATCGTCTTGATCAGCTCGTCGAGCAGCCGGCCGGCGGGCTCGCGCTCGGCGCGGTACCGAAGCCCGTTGATCATCTTGCAGAACGCGGTCAGCGCGTCGCGCTGCCGCGCCGGCAGCGTCGCCGACAAGCGCGTCGTCGCAGGCGGCGGCGAACAGCCCGCCGCGCGCGCGCCGAGGTGCTCGAGCGTCTGGGCCCCGACGCCGCGCCTCGGCGTCGTTACCGCGCGCACGAACGCCGGATCGTCTTCGTCGTTGGCGATCAGCCGGAGATAGGCGACGAGGTCGCGGATCTCGGTGCGGTCGAACCACGACTGGCCGCCGCTGACCGCGTACGGGATGTTCTGTGCGCGCAGCGCCTGCTCGAACGCGCGCGCCTGGTGATTGCCGCGATAGAGCACCGCGAAATCGTCGAAGCGTGCGCGATGCTCGAACTTGTGCGCAGCGATCGCCCGCGCGACGCTCTCGGCCTCGGCCTGGTCGTCGGCAGCCGGCGTCACCTGGATCGGCTCGCCCAGACCCAGCTCGCTCCACAGCGCCTTGTCGAACAGCTTGGCGTTGTGGCCGATCAGCGCGTTGGCCGAGCGCAGTATCCGGATCGACGAGCGATAGTTCTGCTCGAGCTTGATCACCTTCAGCGACGGATAGTCGCGCGGCAGCTGCTCCAGATTGGCGAGCGTCGCCCCGCGCCAGCCATAGATCGCCTGGTCGTCGTCGCCGACCGCGGTGAAGGCTGCGCGCGCGCCGGTCAACAGCTCGCAGCAGCCGGTATTGCGCCGGGTTGGTGTCCTGGTACTCGTCGATCAGCAGGTACTGCGAGACGCTTCTGCCAGTGCGTCGGCGGCGCCGGCGTCGCGCTCGAGCGCGGCAACCGGCAACGCGATCAGGTCGTCGAAGTCGACCGCCTGGTAGGCGCGACAGCGCCGCGCCGTAGCTTGCGTAGACTCGCGCGCGGCCGCGGCTTCGATCTCGGTAGCGGCTCGCGCCAGCGCCCGATCGGGCGCGACCAGCGCGTTCTTCCACGCGCTGATCTGCCACTGCGCGGCGCGCACGCGCGCGCGGTCGCTCGGTGGCCATGCAGCTCGGCGACGATCGGTTCGATGTCGGCGGGATCGAGAATCGAAAAGCGCGGCGTCAAGCTGCATCGCCGCGGCCTCGCGGCGCAGGATCCTCAAGCCCAGCGCGTGAAACGTGCAGATCGTCGGCGCCGCGACGGCGCCATCGCGCCGGCGTTGCGGCGCGCCAGCGCGCTCGCGCATTTCGCGCGCGGCCTTGTTGGTGAACGTGATCGCGGCGATGCCGGCCGGATCGGACGCCCTGCTCGATCAGGTGCGCGATCTTCGCGGTGATCACCCGCGTCTTGCCGCTGCCGGCGCCGGCAAGGACCAGCAGCGGCCCGTCGATGTAGCGGACCGCGGCGCGCTGCGGATCGTTCAGCGGAAATTTCATCGCGACGCGGATGTTAGAATGCGCCGGATTCTAGCATCGGCGATTCGCCTTGACAGCGCGAGCCCGAAGTCGACCCGCGACATGATCGGCACGCGCCGCATCTGCGTCGGCCCGATGCGGTGCGCGCTGGCGATGAGCGTCTACGCCGTCGGCGACATCCAGGGTTGCTACGCCGAGTTCCGCCAGCTGCTCGACCTGATCGCGTTCGATCCGGCGCGCGACCGGCTGTGGCTGGTCGGCGACCTGGTCAACCGCGGACCGGAATCGCTCGCCGTGCTGCGCACAGTGCGCGGCCTCGGCGACAGCGCCGTCACTGTGCTGGGCAATCACGACTTCCATCTGCTGACCGTCGCCGCCGGCCATCGCCGCGCCCACGTCAGCGACACGCTGGGCGCGATTCTCGACGCGCCCGATCGCGATGAGCTGCTCGCGTGGCTGCGCACGCGTCCGCTGGTCGTGCTCGAGGACGAATGGCTGCTGGTGCACGCCGGCCTGCTGCCGTCGTGGACACCGGCGACGGCGCTGATGCTCTCGCGCGAAGTCGAGGCGATGCTCGCCTCCGACCGGCACGACGATTTTCTGCGCCATCTGTACGGCGACGAGCCGGCGCGCTGGGACGAAACGCTTGCGCGGCTACGATCGTCTGCGGGTCGTCGTCAACGCCTGCACGCGGCTGCGCTTCTGCGCCGCCGACGACACGATGGAGCTCGGCGAAAAGCGCGGACCCGATCACGCGCCGCCCGGATTCGCGCCGTGGTTCACGCATCCGGAGCGCAAGTCGGCCGGCGTCACCGTGCTCTGCGGCCATTGGTCGACGCTCGACCTGATGCTGGCGCCGAACGTGCTGATGCTCGATTCGGGCTGCCTCTGGGGCGGCTGCCTGACCGCGCTCAGGCTCGACGACCGGCGGCTGTTCCAGGTGCCGGGGCGATCGCCGCTGACGCCAAGACCTGCCGGATAGCATCCTCGGCCTCGCGCGCCAGGTCGCGCCGGTGCCGGCCGTGCGCGGCGAGCGGCGGCGCGAGATCGAGCAGCACGACGATCCGGCGCTCGCGCCAGCACGCGCCACAACGACGTCATGAAGGCTCGTGTCTCCGACGTAGGCCGGCCGAGGCCGTGCGCGCGCCATCGCTGTCGCGGTAGCGAATCGCCATCGGCTGCACGTGCCCTCGCGCGTCGATCACCGGCTGCAGGAGCGAGCCGTGAAACGGCAGCAGCATGCTGCCGTCGGTGGTCGTGCCTTCGGGAAAGATCGCGATGACATCGCCGGCGCTCGAGCGCCGCGCGCGGCGTCGCGATTGATCCGATGCGCGTCGCGGCCGCCGTCCGCGCTCGATGAACAGCGTGCCGCAGTCGGCGATCAGCCGACCGACCAGCGGCCAGCGCGCTAGCTCGGCCTTGGCGACGAAGCGCGCCGGCTGCACCGCATTGAGCACGAAGATGTCGAGCCAGGAGATGTGGTTGGCCACGATCAGCAGATTGCCCGGCAAGCCGTGCGCGCGGCCATCCGCCGACCGCAGCCTCGATGCACAGAGCATCTTCAGCAGGCGACGCGCTCCAGCGGCGGATCAGCGCCTGCCGGCGCGGCGGCCCGATCCAGCGGAAAGACGAACGCGGTCGTCGCGATGCCCTGACGCCGAGGTGCGCGACCAGCGCGCAGCAGGCGATACGCAGCGCCGCAGCAGCGAGCGTCGCTGCCCTCGGCGTCGCCGCGGCATCGCGCTTCTACCAGAGCGAGCCGCCGAAATGCGCGTCGGTAGAGCGCCGCCAGCTGCTCGCGGTCGACCGAATGATTCTGTCCGCCGCGCGAGGCGATCTTGACTGACGCCGAGCAGCGCCGCGAGCCGCCCGGTCCGCAGCCAGTCCCAGCCGTGCGCGATGCCATACAGCAGTCCGGCGCGGTAGGCGTCGCCGCAGCCGGTGGGATCGACCAGCGCCGTCGGACGGACCGCAGGCACGGCGATCACGCTCGCCGTCGCTGTAGATGTGCGAACCGTCGGCGCCGAGCGTCACGATCAGCGCTTCCACGCGCGCCGCGATGTCCTGGCAGCGCGAGCCCGGTGCGCTCGCAAAGCAGGCGCGCCTCGTAGTCGTTGACGGCGACATAATCGGCGGCTTCGATCATCGCGACCAGCTCGTCGTCCGGTGAACAGCGGCAGGCCCTGGCCCGGGATCGAAGATGAACGGAATCCCGGCGGCGGCGAAGCCGCGGACATGCGATTGCATGCCTTCCTTGCCGTCGGGCGCGACGATGCCCAGCGCGATTCCGTCGACGTCGCCGACGTCGTTGAGCTCCGAGCGGTTCATCGCGCCGGGATGAAAGGCCGTGATCTGGTTGTCGTCGAGATCGGTGATGATGAACGCCTGCGCGGTGAACGTGCCGGCGACCGCGCGCACGCCGTCGCGCGCGATGCCCAGCGACGCGAGTCGCTGCGTCGTACGCGCCGCCATCGTCGCCGACCGTCGCCATGACCACCGGCTCGCCGCCGATCGCCTTCAGGTTGTAGGCGATGTTGCCCGCGCAGCCGCCCCATTCCTGGCGCATTTCGCCGATCTGGAACGACACCGACAGCACGCGCGTCTGGTCGGGCAGGATGTGCCGCGAAAAGCGGTCGGGAAACACCATGATCGTGTCGCGGGCGAGCGACCCGCAGATCAGCGTGCGTGGAGCCATGGGCAATCGCAGGAAAGGTTGAACGCCCGGCAGTCTAAACCGACGACCGCCGCGACCGGCCGCGGCCGGCGCGCCGCGTGTTCGGTCGCGAGGCCTGCCGGCTCACGCCGACGACTCGCGGCCGATTTCGCGGACGATGAATTGCTGCCGGCGCGACACCGGCAGCGCCTCGGTCACGCCGCGCAGCAGTACCTCCCAGTGCGCGTCGCCGTCGGCGCTGACGCGGCGCTCGAATCCGCGGATCGCGTCGCGCGCGACCAGGCAATTGCGATGGACGCGAACGAAGCGCGTGCCGAACTCCTCCTCGAGCCGGGTCAGCGACTCCTCGAGCAGGAACTCGCGATCCGCGGTCCGGATCGTGATGTACTTGAGCTCGGCCTTCAGATAGATGACTTCCTCGATCGCCACCAGCACGACCCGCGAGCGCTCGGTCACCGACAGGAAGCGGCGCGCGGCGGCCGGCAGCCGGTCGAGCTTGCCCTCCGAAAGCGGCCGCAGCCGCGGCACCTGCTGCAGCGCGGCGAGCAGGCGCTGCACGCGCACCGGCTTGACCAGATAGTCGACGGCGTGCACCTCGAACGCCGCGATCGCGTGCTCGTGGTACGCGGTGGTGAAAATCAGGACCGGCGGCACCGGCAGCTTGAGCAGGTGGCGCGCCAGCTCGATGCCATCCATGTCGGGCATGTGGATGTCGGAGAGCACCAGGTCGGTCGGCGTGCTGCCGAGCAAGGTCAGCGCTTCGCGCCCGCTGGCGGCCTCGCCGACGACCACCAGCGGCAGCGCGGTCGTGCAGTCGTCGAGCAGCTCGCGCAGGCGCCGGCGCGCCGGCGCCTCGTCGTCGACGATCAGCACTTTCAGCGGAGCGTCAGCCACGCGGTTTTTCCGTTTTCTGCTGCGTGCGGTACGGCATGCGTATGTGCACCTCGTAGCTGTCCCTGGTCAGGCGGTTCTCGAGACTCGCCTCGGCGTCGAAATGCAGCGCCAGCCGCTCGCGGATATTGGCGAGCGCCATCTTGTTGCCGCCGCTCGCGGCCGGGCCCTCGGCTGGTAGGGATTGCGCAGGATCGCATGCACCTCGCCGCGGCTCAAGAAGATATTAATCGCGATCACCCCCGGCGCGCTAGACGGCTCGATGCCGTGGTAGACGGCGTTCTCGAGCAGCGGCTGCAGCACCAGCGGCGGCACCATCGCATCCTTCGGCATGTTGTCGACGTGCCAGTCGACGCTCAGGCGCTCGCCCAGACGCAGCTTTTCCAGGTCGAGATAGTGACGGCACAGCTCGACCTCGTTCTCCAGCGGCGCGAGCTGGCGATTGTCGCGCATCAGCACGCGGAACAGATCGGCCAGGTCTTCGAGCGCGGTTTCGGCGCGGCGCGGATCGGTGCGCATCTGCGACAGCACCGCGTTGATGCTGTTGAACAGGAAGTGCGGCCGGATGCGCGCCTGCAGCGCCTGCAGCCGCGCCTCGGTGATCGCCGGCGACAGCGCCTTGGCGCGCAGCTGAAAATAGACGAGCAGCGCCGCGGCGATCAGCAGCGAAAAGACGACGTCGCGCAGCATCGCGCTGAGCGGTGACGTCCTCGACCAGCGCCGCGACCGCGGTGTTGAACGCGAGCGCGACGGCGAGCGTCAGCAGCAGCACGACGAGCCGCGCCGGCTGCGATAGGGCAGCGCGTCGAGCTGCGGCGCGACGGCGTACAGGACCAGCAGCTGCAGCAGCAATTGCGGCTCGACGACCGACATCATCTCCAGCCACGCCGCCGATCAGCGCCTCCCAGCGCGGTTCGCGCACGAGCGCCGCGACGAGCACCAGCGCGTTGACCGCGAGCAGAATCCGCAGGATCGTGCCGAGATTGCGCAGTTCCGGCAGCGAGAGTCGGGACCGCGTTTTGATTTATACTAGGTCGCATTGTTCGTTGCTTCCGGCCCGGCGCGAGCGAAAATCGACCGGCACCGGTCGCGGGACCGAGGTGCAGAATGTCGGCGCCCGGCTATTGTGCGGAAGACGTCCGGGTGAGGCAAGCCATGTCCACGCGCAAATCCGATCCGGCCATCGCGGCGGCCGCCGGCTGGTCCGGCCGCTTCAGCGAGCCGGTCGCCGAGCTCGTCAAGCGCTACACCGCGTCGGTCGACTTCGACCAGACGACTCGCCGCCGCCGACATCGCAGGCTCGCTTGCGCACGCGCGCATGCTGGCCGCGGTCGGCGTTCTCTCCGCCGCCGACCTTGCCGCCATCGAGCGCGGCCTGACGGCGATCGGCGGACGAAATCCGCGCGCGGCGCATTCGCATGGTCGCCCGACCTCGAGGACGTCCACCTCAACATCGAAAAGCGGCCTGACCGCGCTCGATCGGCGACGCGGGCAAGCGGCTGCACACCGGCCGCTCGCGCAACGACCAGGTCGCGACCGACCTGCGGCTTTACGTGCGCGCGGCGATCGACGACATCGGCGCGGCGATCGTCGCGCTGCGCAGCGCGCTGCTCGATCTCGCCGAGCCGCATGCCGCGACGATCATGCCCGGCTTCACGCATCTGCAGGTCGCGCAGCCGGTGACCTTCGGCCATCACCTGCTCGCCTACGACGCGATGCTCGCGCGCGACGCCGAGCGCCTGGTCGACTGCCGGCGGCGCGTCAATCGGCTTCCGCTCGGCAGCGCCGCACTGGCCGGCACCAGCTTCCCGATCGACCGCGACCGGGTCGCGCGCGAGCTCGGCTTCGAAGGCCTGTGCGCCAATTCGCTCGATGCGGTGTCGGATCGCGACTTCGCGATCGAATTCGCCGCCGCCGGCGCGCTGCTGATGATGCACCTGTCGCGCTTCGCCGAGGAGCTCGTGCTGTGGTCGAGCCCGCGCTTCGGCTTCGTGCGCCTGGCCGACCGGTTCTGCACCGGCAGCTCGATCATGCCGCAGAAGAAAAATCCCGACGTTCCGGAGCTGGTGCGCGGCAAGACCGGACGCGTCTACGGCGACCTGGTCGCGCTGCTGACCGCTGATGAAGGCGCAGCCGCTCGCCTACAACAAGGACAACCAGGAGGACAAGGCGCCGGTGTTCGACCTCGTCGACACGCTGCTGCCGACGCTCGCCATCATCGCCGCGCTGGTATCCGGCGGCATCGAGGTCGATGCCGAACGCATGCGCGCGGCGGCGAACGAGGGCTACGCGACCGCGACCGATCTTGCCGACTACCTGGTGAAAAAGGGACTTGCCGTTTCGCGACGCGCACGAGGCGGTCGCGCAGGCGGTGCGCCACGCCGAATCCGAGCAGTGCGATCTGGCCACGCTGTCGCTCGCCATCGCTCCAGCGCTTCTCGCCGCTGATCGAGGACGACGTCTACGCGGTGCTCACGCTCGAAGGCTCGGTCGCGAGCCGCAATCATCCGGGCGGTACCGCGCCGGCGCAGGTGCGCGCGGCGATCCGCGCCGCGCGGCCGTCGCTCGCACCCGGCCGGCGCGCTAGCGGCGACGCAATCGGGCCGCGCCACGCCCCGTCTCAACCAGCAAGGAGCAGCGATGGACAGCGGCAAACTGGCGTTCCTCGGCCTGGGCGTCATGGGCTTTCCGATGGCCGGACACCTGGCGCGTGCCGGACATGCGGTCGTCGTCTACAACCGCACGCCCGCCAAGGCCGCGCAGTGGGTCGAAAAGTACGGCGGCAGCTGCGGCGCCGACGCCGGCCGCTGCGGCGGCCGATGCGGCGCTGGTGATGATGTGCGTCGGCAACGACGACGACGTGCGCGCGGTGGCGCTCGGCGCCGACGGCGCGGTCGCGGCGATGCGCGCGGGCAGCGTGCTGGTCGACCACACGACCGCGTCGGCCAGCGTCGCGCGCGAGGTGCACGCGGCGGCGAGGGCGCGCGGCGTCGGCTTTCTCGACGCGCCGGTCTCCGGCGGCCAGGCCGGCGCCGAAAACGGCAAGCTGACGATCATGGTCGGCGGCGATGCCGACGATCTTCGCACGCGCCGAAGGCGGTGCTCGCGCACTACGCGCGCGCTGTGACGCTGATGGGCGGACCGGGTTCGGGTCAGCTGACCAAGATGGTCAACCAGATCTGCATCGCCGGGCTGGTGCAGGCGCTGTCCGAAGGCATCAACTTCGCCCGCAAGGCCGGGCTCGACGTCGAGCGCGTGCTCGACGTCATCGGCAAGGGCGCGGCGCAATCGTGGCAGATGGACAATCGCGGCAAGACGATGGCCGCCGACAAGTTCGACTTCGGCTTCGCCGTCGACTGGATGCGCAAGGACCTCGCGATCTGCGTCGGCCGAAGCGCGGACCAACGGCGCCGCGCTGCCGGTGACCGCGCTGGTCGACCAGTTCTACGCGCGCATCCAGGCGCAGGGCGGCGGACGCTGGGACACGTCGAGCCTGATCCGCCTGTTGCGCGACAGACCTAGCGCGGGCGGCGCTCACCGATCCGCGTCGGCGCAGCGTCTCGCCGTTGATGGCTGATCTCGTAGCTGATCGCGGCGGTCTTGGCCAGCATCAGCGTGGCCGAGCAGTATTTTTCCTTCGACAGCTTGACCGCGCGCTCGACCTGCGCCGGGTTCAAGTCTGTCGCCGCGAATCCGATAGACTGAAATGCAATGCGCGTGAACACCTTGGGCTCGGTCGGCGCGCGTTCGGCCTCGGCATCGACGATGCAGGCGCTGATCGTTTGGCGCGCTTTTTTCAGGATCCAGACGACGTCGAAAGCGGTGCATGCTGCGGTGCCGGCCAGGACCAGCTCCATCGGCCGCGGCGCCGAGGTTGCGCCCGCCGGCTTCCGGCGATCCGTCGACGACAACGGCGTGGCCGCTGCCGGTTTCGGCGACGAAGCTCACTTCGTCGATCCATTTGATCGTGGCTTTCAATCGAGGCCCTTCCACACGCTAGCGGGCAGCTCGCTTCGGTTTGCGACGCGGGCGTCGTGGACAAACGTTGGCCGACGGACGATTATGCCACTTGCATTGTGCGGCGCAATATGGCACATTACTGCGTCTGCGGCTCGGGATCCTCCTCCTTCCCGCTGCGAATCGTTCCTCCATTCTCCTCCTATGGCGGAATACTGGCGCGGCCGATCGGCCGCGCTTTTTTTTGCGATCGTCCCGCGCGTGCGGCATGGCCGGGACCGGCGATGCAGGAAGCATTCGCGAGCCGTCGGTTTGACAGCGTGTCGAAGCCGCGTATTATCATCTAAGACTTTGTAAAGTCGAACCGGACGCGAATTTCGCCATGAAAACCTATTCCGCCAAGCCCGAGGACGTCAAGCGGGATTGGTACGTCGTCGATGCCAGCGACAAGGTGCTGGGCCGGCTGGCCAGCGCGATCGCGCACCGCCTGCGCGGCAAGCACAAGCCGATCTATACGCCGCACGTCGACACCGGCGACTTCATCGTCGTCACCAACGTCGAAAAGATCAAGGTCACCGGCAACAAGGCCGAGGACAAGCTCTATCACCGGCACAGCGGCTACCCGGGCGGCATCCGGACCACCTCGTTCAGCAAGATGCAGCAGCGCTTTCCCGGACGGGTGCTGGAAAAGGCGGTCAAGGGCATGCTGCCCAAGGGCCCGCTGGGCTATGCGATGCTCAAGAAGCTCAAATGCTATGCCGGCACGGCGCACCCGCATGTGGCCCAACAACCGAAGACGCTGGACCTCTAAAGGCTCGCTCACCATGATCGGCAGCTACTACTACGGCACGGGCAGGCGCAAGAGCGCCGTGGCCCGCGTATTCATCAAGCAGGGCTCGGGCAAGTTCGTCGTCAACGACAAGCCGGTCGACGAATTTTTCACCCGCGAAACGGGCCGCATGGTCGTCCGCCAGCCGCTGAAGCTGGTCAATCACGAGGCGACGTTCGACATCATGGTCAACGTCATCGGCGGCGGCGAATCGGGCCAGGCCGGCGCGGTCCGCCACGGCATCACCCGCGCGCTGATCGACTACGACGCCCAGCTCAAGCCGCCGCTGTCCAAGGCGGGCCTGGTCACCCGCGACGCGCGCGAGGTCGAGCGCAAGAAGGTCGGCCTGCACAAGGCGCGACGTCGCAAGCAGTTTTCCAAGCGCTAGACGCGGCCTTCGCTGCCCGACGATTGCCCAAGGCCGCCGCAAGGCGGCCTTTGCATTTCGGGGCCGCGGCGGCGATTATTCCAATGTCATACAATGGGGCCGGGGTGGTAGAATCATCGCCAGTTCGATGAGGCAGGCATGATCAAGATAGGCATCGTCGGCGGCACCGGCTACACCGGTGTCGAATTGCTGCGGCTGCTGGCCGTGCATCCCGAGGCGCGCGTCCAGGCGATCACGTCGCGCTCCGAGGCCGGCGTGCCGGTCGGCACGATGTTTCCGAGCCTGCGCGGGCATGGAACGGCTGTCCGAGCTGCAAGTTCAGCGATCCGGCAGGCGCCGGACTCTCGCGTCTGCGACGTCGTCTTTTTCGCCACGCCGCATGGCGTCGCGATGGCACAGGCGCGCGAGCTCGTCGGCGCCGGGGTCAAGATCATCGACCTGGCGGCCGACTTCCGCCTCAAGGATCCGGCCGAATTCGAGCGCTGGTACAAGATGCCGCACGCCTGCCCCGACCTTCTGGCCGAAGTCGGTCTACGGGCTGCCCGAAATGCACCGCGACGCGATCCGCAAGGCGCGCATCGTCGGCAATCCCGGGCTGCTATCCGACCGCGATCCAGCTCGGCTTTCTGCCGCTGGTCGAGGCGGGCGTCGTCGACGTCGACCATCTGATCGCCGACGCCAAGTCCGGCGTCTCGGGCGCGGGCCGCAAGGCGGAGCTCGGCCTGTTGTATCAGCGAAGCCTCCGACAACTTCAAGGCCTACAACGTCGGCGGCCACCGCCACCATCCCGAAGTCGTGCAGGGCCTGAACGGCCGCAGCAAGTCTGCCGGTGACGGTCGTGTTCACGCCGCACCTGGTGCCGATGATCCGCGGCATCCATGGCCACGCTCTATGCGCGGTTGACCGATCGCGGCGTCGACCTGCAGGCGCTGTTCGAAAAGCGCTACGCCGGCGAGCCCTTCGTCGACGTGATGCCGGCCGGCAGCCATCCGGAGACGCGGTCGGTGCGCGCCTCCAATGTCTGCCGCATCGCCGTGCACCGGCCGCAGGGCGGCGACATCGCGGTGGTGCTCGCGGTCGAGGACAATCTGGTCAAAGGCGCCGCCGGCCAGGCGATCCAGAACATGAATCTGATGTTCGGTCTGCCCGAGACAACGGGCCTGACCGCGCCTCCGGTGATGCCCTAAAGGCGCCGATGGTGACGACGCGCGCCGTCGGGCGGAAGCTCCGCCAGACACTTCGGCATCAGCGCGGCGCAGCATGGCGGTGCGCATCGAGCACACGTGGCGACTGAAGATCCCGCTGGTGTTGATACTGGTCGCGCTGATCGGCGGAATGTGGTGGTGGGGCTTCGACTTCGGTCGCTTCCTCGGCGGCTTCAACCGCGGTGAAGTCGGCAGGAACGCGCAGCCAGGCTGGAGGCCGAGCGTCGAGCAGCTGAAGGAAGACAACGCGCAGCTTGCGCGCCCGGACGACCGAGCTCGAAAGCGATCTGGGCGTGGCGCGCGGCGCGCAAACCACGCTGTCGCGGCAAACGCTCGACCTGCAGAGCGAGAACACGCAGATCAAGGAGGAGCTCGCCTTCCTGCAGCAGTTGTTCAGCGACAGCAGCAAGCAGGGCGCGATTTCGATACAGCGCCTGTCGCGCCGAGCGCGCGAGCGACGACGTCGTATCGACTACAGCCTGCTGATCGTGCGCGGCGGGAAGCCGACCGACGAGTTCTCCGGCCGCTGACGCATGCAGGCGAACCTGGTCGACAAGAACGGGCCGATGACCATCGAGCTGCCGGAGGACCAGCCCGAAGCACGCTTCGGCGCTGCAGTTGAAATTCAAGTATTATCAGAGGGTTGAAGGCACGATCAGCGTGCCGCCGGGCAGCCAGCTCAAGAGCCTGCAGGCCAAAGTGCTCGAGACAGGGCCAGCCAAGCCCGAAGGCGACGCGCAGCTTGAATCTTTCCTAGGAGGACCCCATGTTCGAACAGAAGAAGACCCGTCCGACGCAAAAGCGCCTGGACAGCCTGATCGGCGCCGGAACGACGGTCGAACGGCGATGTCGTGTTTTCCGGCGGCTTGCGCATCGACGGCACCGTGCACGGGAAGGTCGCGACGGTCGACAACCAGCCCGGCACGCTGGTGATCAGCGAGCATGCGAAGATCGACGGCGAAGTCCGAGTCTCGCACGTGGTGATCAACGGCGCCGTCACCGGCCCGGTCTCAGCCAGCGATCACCTGGAACTGCAGGCCAAGGCGCAGGTCCATGGAGACGTGGTCTACCGAACGCTGGAGATGCACGTCGGCGCCATCGTCCAGGGGAAGCTGATGCACGCCGGCCAGGAGACCGCGGCCGTGGTCGAATTGAAGCGCGCGACCGGCGAATGACGCACGGCGCGCGGTCGACCGCGAATTGACCGCCATCGCGCAGAGGCGGCGAGCCGATAATGAACCCGGTGCAGGCTGGCTGCGGTAAACTAGGAGCAGATGATGAATGCAATGACCGAAATGCCCGCCCCGTTCGTGTTCACCGACGCCGCGGCGGCGAAGGTCAAGACCCTGATCGACGAGGAAGGCAATCCCGACCTCAAGCTGCGCGTGTTCGTCACCGGCGGCGGCTGCTCGGGCTTCCAGTACGGCTTCACTTTCGACGAGACCGTCAACGAAGACGACACGTCGATGGAAAAGAACGGCGTGACGCTGCTGATCGACCCGATGAGCTACCAGTATCTGGTCGGCGCCGAGATCGACTACCAGGAAGGCCTGGAGGGCGCGCAGTTCGTGATCAAGAATCCGAACGCCACGACGACCTGCGGCTGCGGCTCGTCGTTCTCGACGACCTGATTCGCAATCGAGCTCGCGACGACGACGGGCGCCCTGCAGCGGCGCCCGTTTTCATTCGACCGGCGGTCAGGCCTACGCCGGATAGACCGCGCCCAGCACGCGCGGCCCGCGCGCGCCCGTCACCGCCGGCAGGTTGCCCGGCCGGCCGGCGAGCGTTTCGCGCGCGAGCCAGGCGAACGCCAGCGCCTCGACGTCGCTGACCGGGACGCCGTAGCGCGGCCGTCGTCGCGACGGCGCGCGGCGCGAGGCGCGCGGCGAGCTCGCGCATCAGCGCGCGCGTTGTGCGCACCGCCGCCGCAGACGAGCACCTCGGACGCGCCGGCGCAGTGCGCGCGATCGCGTCGGCGATCGTCGCCGCGGTCAGCGCGAGCAGCGTTCGCTGCACGTCGGCCGGCGCGTGCGACGCTGCGAGCCGCGCCTCCAGCCAGCCGCAGGTTGAAGAGGTCGCGGCCGGTGCTCTTCGGCGGCGGCAGCGCGAAATACGGCTCGGCGCGCAGCGCTTCGAGCAGCGCGGCGATCGACCGACCCGTCGCCGCCCACGCGCCGTCGCGGTCGAAAGCCTGGCCGCGGTGCCGCATGCACCAGGCGTCGAGCAGCGTGTTGCCCGGTCCGGTGTCGAAGCCGCGCACCGCGCCGTGCCGGCGGCAGGTCGGTGACGTTGGCGATGCCGCCGATATTGAGCACGACGCGATGCCGTTCGGCATCGCCGAACAGCGCGGCGTGCAAGGCGGGCGCCAGCGGCGCGCCCTGCCCGCCGGCCGCGACGTCGCGGCTGCGGAAATCGGCGACGACGGTGATGCCGCAGGCTTCGGCGAGCCGCGCCGGGTTGGCGAGCTGCATCGTGAGCCCGAGCTCGGGCCGATGCCGCACCGTCTGTCCGTGCAGGCCGACCGCGGCGACGTCCGACGGCCTGCACGCTGCGCGTCGGCGAGAACGCCCGACACCGCCGCCGCGCAACAATCCATCAGCGCATTCGCGGCGAGCGCGGCACGATGCAATTCGTCGGCACCGCTTCGTCTGCAGCGCGTCGAGCTCGGCGCGCAGCGCCGCGTCGAACGCGACGTGGCGGCGCGCGCGAGTTCGCCAGGGCGCGGCGCCGAAATCGGCCAGCACCGCATCGACGCCGTCGACGCTGGTGCCCGACATCAGCCCGATGTAGAGCTCGCTGGCCATCGCGCCCGGCTGGCGGCGTGACCAGCTACTCGCCGGCGGCGACCGTGACGACCTGGCCGAGCGCGAGCTGCGTCGGCGAGCGGCGCGATGTCGCGCGAGATACGCCGGCCTGTCCGCGGCGGCGAGCGCGGGCGCGTCCGGCAGCGCGATCGTCATCGGATTGCGCTGCACGTTGTTGACGCGGAACTCGTAGTGCAGATGCGGCCCGGTCGCCCACCCGGTCTGCCCGACGTAGCCGATGACCTCGCCCTGGGTGACGCGCGCGCCCGGGCTTCAGTCCCGGCGCGAAGCGCGACAGATGCGCGTACACGGTCGAGTTCGCGCCGGCGTGCTGCAGGATGACGACGTTGCCGTAGCCGTTCTGCCTGGCCGGCGAAGATGACCTTGCCGTCGCCGGCCGCGCGCACCGGGGTGCCGATCGGCGCGGCGAAATCGACGCCCTTGTGCGCGCGCCAGGTCTGCAGGAACGGATGGAATCGCGCCAGCGAGAAGCCCGACGTGATGCGCGTGAATTCCACCGGCGAGCGCAGGAAGGCCTTGCGCAGATTCTTGCCGTCCTCGCGTGTAATACGCTTCGCTGCCGTCGGCGCCGCGCCAGAGAAACGCGCGGTAGCGCGATGCCCTTGTTGACGAACTCCGCGGCGATGAGCTTGCCCGCGCCCGAGCGGCTGCGCCGTCGATGTCGCGCATCTCGTAGACGACGGCGAAGCGATCGCCGCGGCGCAGGTCGTGATAGAAATCGATGTCGCCGGAGAAGACTTCGGCGAGCTGCATCGTCACCGCGTCGGGCAGTCCCGACCGCGTCGGCGGCGCCGAACAGCGACGAGCGGATCTCGCCGGCGCGCAGCTCGGTCCGCACGCGCGTAGCGCGGCGGCGTGCTGGCGGCGACGAAGCCGTCGGCGCGGCGCGTCGACGCTGAGCAGCGCGCCGCCCTGCGCCAGGTAGCGCAGCGACAGCAGCCGTCCGTCGTCGTCGGTCTCGACCCGGACCGATTTCCCGGGCAGCAATTGATAGAGCGGGCGCGCGCCTCGCGTCGGTGCGCAGGAACTGCTGCGCCGCGGGATCGTCGACCGCCAGGCGCGCGAGCACGCTGCCGAGCGTGTCGCCACGCTCGATTCGCGCTTCGCGCCAGTAGCCGTCGGCGATCGGCGCCGGCTCGAGCGCCGGCAGGGCGAGATCGCGGACGACCAGGTGCGTCGGCCATCGTCGCGTGCACCGCCGTGCCCGGCGCGAAACCGAACGCGGCGACGACGCCGATGACCATCAGCGCGAGCGCCGCCACAGCTCGGCCCGCACCGATGACGCCGCACTGGCACTACCGCTCTTTGCGCTAGAATCCTGAGCTTGCTCACGTCCGAATCGCCTTCCCGTTGCGCGGACCGGCGGATTGTAGCAGACGACCGTCCTCCATGCCGATCGACATCGCCCAGCAGCTGGCCGTCTTCAAGCGCGGCGCCGACGAGCTGATCGTCGAGGCCGAGCTCGTCGACCAAGCTCGGGCGCGGCAAGCCGCTGCGCATCAAGGAAGGCTTCGATCCGACCCGTCCCGACCTGCATCTGGGTCACACCGTGCAGTTCAACAAGCTGCGGCAGCTGCAGGATCTCGGCCACCACATCATCTTCCTGATCGGCGACTTCACCGGGATGATCGGCGATCCGACCGGGCGCAACGTCACGCGCCCGCCGCTGTCGCGCGAGGAGCTCGAGGCCAACGCGAAGACCTACACCGACCAGGTGTTCCTGATCCTCGACCGCGACAAGACCGAGGTCGCGTTCAATTCGAAGTGGCTGTCGCGCGCTCGGCGCCGACGGCATGATCAGGCTCGCCGCCAGGTACACGGTCGCGCGGATGCTCGAGCGCGACGACTTCGCCAAGCGCTATCGCGAAGGCCAGCCGATCGCCATGCACGAGTTCCTCTATCCGCTGGCGCAGGGCTACGACTCGGTCGCGCTCAAGGCCGACGTCGAGCTCGGCGGCACCGACCAGAAATTCAATCTGCTGGTCGGCCGCGAGCTGCAGCGCCACTACGGCCAGGAGCCGCAGTGCATCCTGACGCTGCCGCTGCTCGAAGGGCCTCGACGGCGTCAACAAGATGTCGAAGTCGCTCGACAACTACGTCGGCATCACCGAGCCGCCGAACGAGATGTTCGGCAAGCTGATGTCGATCTCGGACGCGCTGATGTGGCGCTACTACGAGCTCCTGTCGTTCCGGCCGCTCGACGAAATCGCGCGCCTGAAGCGCGAATGCGCAGACGGCCGCAATCCCGCGCGACGCCAAGGTCGAGCTCGCGCAGGAAATCGTCGCGCGCTTCCACTCGCGCCAGGCGGCGGAGACGGCGCTGGCCGAATTCGAAGCGCGCTTTCGCGACCACGCGATGCCCGAGAACATGCCGGAGGTCACGTTGCACAGCGGCGGCAAGGGACTGCCGCTGCCGCAGCTTTGCAAGCAGGCGGGCTGACCGGGAGCACTTCCGAGGCGATGCGCCTGATCGAGCAGCGCGGGCTGAAGCTCGACGGCGAGGTCGTCGCCGACAAGTCGCTCGTCGTTCTCGCCCGGCAGGACCGTCGTCGTTCAGGCCGGCAAGCGGAAGTTCGCGCGCGTGACCGTCGCCTGAGGCGCCCCGCTGCACGCCAAGCCCGCGCTCGATCCAGCCCAGGCGTGGAGTCCTCAGAGCCTGATGCGTCGACCGGCGCACTGCGCGGCATGCGCCGCCGCGCAAAACCGAGCGAGCGAGGCGCCGATCAGACCATGCCTGGATCGCCTGCCGCTCCCTCGACCTTCGGCAGGTTGAGCCGGGCGGGCCGATCGTCTTTTGCGCGCGGAGGTAGCGCGCGACGACGTCCCAGATCGGCTCGCCGCCTGCGCCACGCGCTTCCTCGGCCACCGGCGCCCAGCCCGCGACCTTGTAGGTCGTCCGGCGTCGATCGGCTTGCCGTCGAGCTCCATCCGCGTGATGCGCCGGCCCATCGCCGCGTTCGGATCGATCGCGTAGCGCAGGCCGCCGACGCGCACCATGTCGCCGCCCTGCTGGTAGTACGGATCGGGATTGAACAGGTTGTCGGCGACGTCCTCGAGGATCGTCTTGATCGTCTCGCCGGTCATCTCGCTGACCGTGACGTACGGATAGGTGATCGCCGTCTGGTCCATCAGATGCTCGAGCGTGATGGCGTCGCCCGGCAGCAGCGTCGTGCCCCAGCGGAAGCCCGGCGAGAAGGCGATCTCCGCGTTCTTCTCGGCCATCAGCGCGTCGAGGATCAGCTGGTCGAAGGTGCCGTTGAAGTTGCCGCGCCGATAGAGCAGCCCCTCGGTGACCGCGAGCGGCTCGTCGAGCTTGGCCGCGATACGGCGCGCGCAGCTTCGCGATCAGCGCCGCCATCGCGGGATCGGCGGGCAGCAGGTCGGCGAACACCGGCAGCAGCCGGTAGCGGATAGTCGGCGACCTTGCCGCCCTTGACGTCGAGATCGAGCACGCCGAGGAACTTGCCGTTGCATGCCGGCGTTGGTGACGAGCGTCCTGCCGCCGCGGTTGGCCACGATCGTCGGCTGCGGCACGCCGTCGTGCGTGTGGCCGCCGAGGATCGCGTCGATGCCCGCGACCCGCGACGCGAGCTTGAGATCGACGTCCATGCCGTTGTGCGACAGCAGCACGACGACCTGCGCGCCCTTGCCGCGCGCCTCGTCGACCGCCTTCTGCAGGCTCTCCTCCTGGATGCCGAAGGTCCAGTCGGGGACGAAGTAGCGCGGATGGGCGATCGGCGTGTACGGAAACGCCTGGCCGATGATCGCGACCGGCACGCCGTTGACCGTCTGGATCGACGTACGGCTCGAACACCGGATCGCCGAAGTCGGCGGTGCGCACGTTCTGCGCGACGAACTCGATGCGTGCCGGCGAAGTCGCGGTCGACGACCTCCTTCACGCGCTGCGCGCCGTAGGTGAATTCCCAGTGGCCGGTCATCACGTCGACGCCGAGCAGCTTGGCGGCGTCGACCATGTCCTGGCCCTCGCGTCCACAGCGACGTCGCCGAGCCCTGCCAGGTGTCGCCGCCGTCGAGCAGCAGCGCGCCCGGGCGCGCTGGCGCGCAGCCGCTTGACCAGCGTCGCGAGATGCGCGAAGCCGCCGAGCGCGCCGTAGGCGCGCGCCGCGCGCTCGAAATCGAGGTAGGTGAAGGCGTGCGCGTCGCGCGTGCCCGGCGCGATGCCGAAGTGCTTGAGCAGCGCCTCGCCGACCAGGTGCGGCGGCTTGCCGCGCGCGGCGCCGACGCCGAGGTTGACGCTCGGCTCGCGAAAGTGCATCGGCAGCAGCTGCGCGTGGCAGTCGGTGAAGTGCAGCAGGCCGACGTTGCCGAACGGCCGCAGCGCATCGTACAGGCGCTCGCCGTCCGCGCGTCGGTCGCGCGCGCGCATCGAGCGGCAGCCCGGCCACCGCGGCGGCCGCGAGCGCCTGCAGGAATTCGCGGCGCTTCACGATCGCGCGGCGGCGATTCGCAGCGGCGGCACCGCCGCGGCGACGCATGCGGCTCACTGGTTGACCGGCGAGGCGGGATCCAGCAGCAGCGCGACGACGTCCTTGATCTGCTGCTCGGTCAGGATGCCGTTGTGGCCGAAGCGCGGCATGTTCGAGCAGGCGGTGAACGCCTCCGAGTTGAAGATCTTGCCGTAGGCGTAGCGCTGCGTCTCGTCGCCGTAGCCGCGCAGCTTGCCGAACTGGTAAAGGCTCGGCCCGATCGTGCCGAACGAGACTTCCTGCGGCGCGAGCTGGTGGCAGGCGTAGCAGTTGCCGCCGACGGGCCCCGCGGGATCGTCCGAGTACTGCATGCCGCGGCCGTCCTGCGCGATCTTCTCGCCGTTCTTCCAGTCGCCGAGCAGCTTGCCGTCGGCCGGATACCTGATCGTCGCCAGATTCTCCTTCTCGATCCGCTCGGCGACATCCTTCGGCGGCGTCTTGCCGGCGGACTCGCTGCACAGCCTCTGCGTATCGTCCTGGTCGAGGCGATCGAGCCCCGCCTGGCCCCGCGCCTTGAACGAGGCCTTGAGCATCGCGCCGGCCTCGGCCGCAGATCCGTCGTCCGAGGGCGCGGTCGCGCAGCCGACGAGAACCGCGGCGAACAGCGACCGCGGAGCAGCATCGTTCTGGTCGTCATTCGCGCGCTCCTCAGCGCTTGATCGCCGGCGCGTCGAACGCGGCGCCGTTGGCGTTGCGCGCGAGGAACATCGTCAGCGCGATCGACGCATCCGAGCCGAACTCGAGCTCGGGAAAGCGCTGCTGGCGGAAGCAGTCGTTGAGGCGCCACTGGAACGTGCGCAGCTCGCCCTGCGACACGCGATAGGCGGGCCAGGTCGTGTACGCCTTTTGCGCGCCCTCGATCTTGGTCAGGTTGGGCAGGTCCTGCAGGCGGATGCGCTTGCCGTCGTCGCCGTGGCAGGTCACGCACCCGAAATCGTGCGGGCCGCCGCGAAAATAGAACATCTTCTCGCCGACCCTGTACATCTCGATTTCCTTCGGATGCGCGAGCGACACGTTCATCTTGACGCCGCGCGACTCGCAGGTGATGTAGGCGACCAGCGCTTCGATGTCGGACTTCTTGTCGTTGCCGTTGCCGAACGGGTTCTTCTTCGCGTCGGCCTCGGCGTAGCCCTGCAGCTTGACCATGCACCAGACCAGGCGCGTCTCGAGGTCCATCACGCGGTCGGCGTCGGCGAAATACTTGGGCAAGCTGCGCGTAGGCGCCCTTGACGACGCCGGGCCCAGGCCCAGATCGCAGCGCTCGAGCGAGACCTTCTTCGGCCCGCGCGGCTCCTTCCACAGGCCCTTCGCCGCGCGCCTCCCACAGCTCGGCGGGATTGCCGTCCTGCAGCGCCTCGCGGTACTTGGCGATGCCGTCGACGGTCGAGTCTGTGCCTGGGCGAGACGCCACGGCCAGGCAGACTGCGGCGGCAGCGCCGCATCCAGCGAACATCGCACAGCGATTCTCCGCGCAATACCAAGCGCGCCGACGCGGTCAGGTTTGTGCCGCACGCGCCGCAGCGGCTGCGATCTGCCGCACGCTACGCGATGGTCGCTTCGTCGGTGCGCTTGTCGCCGCGGTTGTCGACCCAGGTGATCGTGCACCTTGTCGCCTTTCGCGCCGCCCTTGAACTTGAACGAGAGGAACGGATTCTTCGACACCGCCGGCCCCCACTGCGCGGCGAGCACGGTCTTGCCGCCGTGCGTCGCGGTCACGTTCTGGATGAACCACGCCGGTATCACCGCACCTTGCGCGTCCTTGCGCTGGCCGGTCTCCATCTCGTGGCTCATCAGCACCTTGACCTCGGTCGCGTCGCCGACGACGGTGGCCCGGATTTTCATCGGATCTGCCATCGTCAGCCTCCGCATCCGCCGAGCGTGACCTTGATGTCCTTGGCCGCGACGAAGTACTTGCCGTCGGCCTTGACCAGCGCGTAGATGTTCGAGCTCTGGCCCATCTTCACGCGCGTCGAGATCGACGGCTCGGTGCCCGGCGGAATGTCGAACACCGCCGCCAGCATGTTCGGGATTCTTCTCGATCAGCACCGCGATCGATTCGGTCTTCGGGAATGTTGCTGGTGATGCCGACCGGCACGACGGCGCCGTTTTCGGCGATGTCCGGCGTCTGGAAGAAGACGATGTCCTTGCTCTGCGCCGGCTCGCCGCCGCCCAGCGCCTTCATCGTATCGGCCATGTTCTTGGTGTCGAACGCCGCCTTGTTCCACGACTGCGCCAGCGCGTCGTCCGGCTTGAGCCAGCCCGCCGCGGCGACCAGCGTGAGCAGCGTCACGCCGCCTGCCCGACTTCAACACATCCCTGCGCTTGCGATTCATGCCTTGCCCTCCGATCGCTTCGATGCGGATTTTAATCCATCCCGCGTCCTATCCGGCTCGTCGGCATTTTCGAAGCTGCGTCGGCGCTGGCGAAGGGGAGGCCGCGTGGCCTGATCGGCGGGAGCTGGGATCGCAGAACCGCTTCGCGGCGGTCACGCCGGCACTGAAGGCCGGCGCGACGTGACGTGGCTAGTGGATTGTCGCCGACGACAAGAAGCGCAGCAACGCGCCGGACTTCAGGCGATAGGTCCCCTCGCCGACGTAGGCGGCGTCGTCGAGCTCGCCGCGGGTGAACGCGAGCTCGGTATTGCCTAGTCGCAACTCCATCACGACATCGTCGGCAACGGTCGACTCGTCCGGCACGCGCAGGTACTCGGTCTGCGAACACCACCCCGTTGAGCTGCACGAAGTCGGCTCCGTGCATCGCTTCGGTCAATGTCATCGCTAGCCTCATCGGTGATTGCGGCCCCGGCTTTCGCGCCGGAGCCTTCAACTCGAAGATGAGGGCGCGACAGGCGGGTTCAAGCGACCCCGACGACTGCAGGGTCAAGCGCCGGTACGGACCAGCTCGCGGACGAAGTTGGGCAGCGCCATCGCGGCGCGATGGACGTCGCCGTTGTAGTACTGCAGATCGCCGATGCCGCGCTGCGAGATCCGGCGATCGACCTCGAGCGGCGTCAGGTAGGACGGATTCAGCGTCGCCGAGGCGCAGGCCATCATCCACAGGCCGCCGTAGAGCGGAATCGGCACCAGATACGGCACCACGATCGGAAATGCCGCGCGCAGATCCGCCATGCCGGCGCGGATGCGCTCGGGGTGCGCGACCGGCGAGGCGAGGTGCAGCGTCATCGCGCCCGAAGGGTTCAGGCGCGCCGCGCAGGCGCGGTAGAAATCGGCGTCGTACAGCGGCTGCGGACGGACCGCCCGGGTCGGTCAGATCGAGGACGATCAGATCGTAGGTGTCCGGTCGCCGCGCGCACGAACGCGAGTCCGTCTTCGACGTTCGAGCGTAAGCCGCGGATCGGCCAGTGCGCCGCGGTGAACGCGCGCCAGGTATTTGCGCGCGATGTCGACGACGGCAAGATCGATCTCGACCAGCGTCACCGACTTGATCGTCGGGTACTTGAGCAATTCCTCGGCCGATCCGCCGTCGCCGCCGCCGATGATCAGCGCGGTCGTCGGTGCCGGATGCGCGATCGCCGCGACGTGGACGAGATTCTCGTGATAGTAGAACTCGTCCTTCTCCGACGTCATGAAGTGGCCGTCGAGGCGGAACAGCGTGCCGAACGCAGGCGTGTCGTGCACCTCGACCGCCTGGAACGGCGACTGGAAGCGCTCGAACTCGCGCGTCGAGCGGACGAAGAAGCCCGTGTCGTCGGTCAGATATTCGGTCAGCACGCCCGGCTGCAGATCCGCGCGCTTCTCCGTCAGGCATCGCTCCCGCCGCGGTGTATGGCCTGGAATTTCGTGCGCTGCGGCCGCAGCGCGTCCTGCATCGCGCGAAACAGGCGCTCGGCCTTTGCCGTGTTGTCGGTCGTGTAATTGCAGACGTAGACGTCGATCGTGACGAAGCCGTGCTCGGGCCAGGTGTGGATCGCCAGGTGCGATTCGGCCAGCAGCACCGTCCCGGTCACGCCCTGCGGCTCGAACTGGTGGAAGCTGTCGCCGACGACCGTCATCCCGGAAGCCTCGGCCAGGCGCACGCACAGCGCGCGCAGCGATTCGGCGCGGGTCATTTCCGGCGTGTCGGCCGCGCAGCCGTACCATTCTCCGAGCAGGTGGATGCCTTCCATCGCATTTCTCCAGGCGCCGCTTCGCCGCCGAATGCGCGCGACGCCGCTGAACCCTCTATTATTGCCCAAAATCAGCGCTTAGGCGATAATTTTACCGCTTTGCCGCAGCGTTCCACAGCCGGCGCGTTCGCCGGTCCTGCGCGCCCGATCCCGCTCCCCGAGGCCATGACCGCATCGCTTTCCGTGCCGCATCCGGCTTCCGCGCCGCGTAAGACACCGCCCGACACGCGTCTGCTCGCCAACGCGATCCGCGCGCTGGCGATGGACGCGGTGCAGGCCGCCAACTCCGGGCATCCCGGGATGCCGATGGGCATGGCGGAGATCGCCGTCGCGCTGTGGAATCGCCACCTGCGGCACAACCCGGCCAATCCGCACTGGCCCGATCGCGATCGCTTCGTGCTGTCCAACGGCCACGGCTCGATGCTGCAATACGCGCTGCTGCACCTGACCGGCTACGCGCTGCCGCTCGACGAGCTCAAGCATTTCCGGCAGCTGGACTCCGAAGACGCCGGGCCACCCGGAGCTCGGCGTCACGCCCGGCGTCGAAACGACGACGGGGCCGCTCGGGTCAGGGCCTGGCCAACGCGGTCGGCATGGCGCTCGCCGAGCGGCTGCTCGCGGCCGAGTTCAACCGCCCTGGCCACGCGATCGTCGACCATCGCACCTACGTCTTCGTCGGCGACGGCTGCCTGATGGAGGGCATCTCGCACGAGGCCTGCTCGCTCGCCGGCACGCTGGCCTTGGCAAGCTCGTCTGCTTCTACGACGACAACGGCATCTCGATCGACGGCAAGGTCGCCGGCTGGTTTACCGACGACACCCCGAAGCGCTTCGCCGCGTACGGCTGGCATGTCATCGCCGGACGTCGACGGCCACGACGTCGACGCCGTCGATGCGGCGATACGCGCCGCGCACGCGATCGACCGACCGCCCGACGCTGATCTGCTGCAAGACGATCATCGGCCAAGGCGCGCCGAACCGCGCCGGGACCGATCTCGGCGCACGGCGCAGGCGCTGGGCGAAAAGGAAGTCGCGCTGACGCGCGAGGCGATCGGCTGGACGCTATCCGCCGTTCGAGATTCCGCAGGCGGCCTACGACGGCTGGAACGCGCGCGAATGCGGCGAATTGCTCGAGGCCGACTGGAACGCGCGGTTCGCCGCCTACGAGGCGGCGCATCCCGGCGCTGGCCGCCGAATTCCGGCGCCGCATCGCCGGCGAGCTGCCGGCGGATTTCGCCGCGCATGCCGCCGCGTCGCTCGTGGCGCGGCAGAACGACAAGGCCGAGACGATCGCGACGCGCAAGGCGTCGCAGCAGGCGATCGAGGCGTTCGCGCCGCTGCTGCCGGAAATGATCGGCGGCGCGGCCGACCTGACCGGCTCGGTCTTCACCAACTGGTCGGGCAGCAAGCCGGTCAGCGCGCACGCACCCGGCAACTACGTCAATTTCGGCGTGCGCGAGTTCGCGATGACGCGCGATCGCCAACGGGCTCGCGCTGCACGGCGGCTTCATCCCGTACGTCGGCACGTTCCTCACCTTCTCCGACTATGCGCGCAACGCCGTGCGCATGGCGGCGCTGATGCGGATCCGCTCGATCTTCGTCTACACCCACGATTCGATCGGGCTCGGCGAAGACGGCCCGACGCACCAGTCGGTCGAGCATGCGGCGAGCCTGCGGCTCATCCCGAACCTCGACGTCTGGCGGCCCTGCGACACCGTCGAGACGGCGCGTGGCGTGGGCGGCGGCGCTCGAGCGCCAGCACGGCCCGACCTGCCTGCTGTTCACGCGGCAGAACGTCGCCGTTCAATCCGCGCCGCGCCGGAGCAGATCGCGGCGATCCGCCGCGGCGCGCTACGTCCTGTCGGACGCGGCCGGCGCGCGCGCGACGATCATCGCCACCGGGTCGGAGGTCGCGCTCGCCGTCGGCGCGCAAAAGGCGCTCGCCGACGAGGGCGTCGCGGTGCGCGTCGTGTCGATGCCGTGCACGCAGCGTGTTCGACCGCCAGGACGCCGCCTATCGCGCAGCGGTGCTGCCGCGCGGCATGCCGCGCGTCGCGGTCGAGGCCGGCGTGACCGACTACTGGCGCAAATACGTCGGCGCCGTCGACGATCCTGCCGGCGCGGTCGTCGGCATCGACACGCTTCGGCGAATCGGCGCCGGCCGGCGTGCTGTTCAAGCATTTCGGATTCACCGTCGACCATGTCGTTGCCGCCGTCCGCCGCGTCCTCGCCGCTGACGTGCCCGGCATCGTCGATCCGCCGCGCCACGCCGCGCGACGCCGAGGCCATCGCCCGCGTGCGCATCGACGGCTGGCGCACGACCTATCGCGGCCTGATTCCCGGCCGCGTACCTCGACGGCATGCAGGTCGATGCCAGCACGCGCGCTCTGGGACAAGATGCTGACCGCCGGGCCCAATCCGGCGAGCGTCTTCGTCGCGAGCCGCGGCGACGAGGTCGTCGGCTTCGCCGCCGGCAACATGCTCGCCGAACCGCGATTCGGCCTCGACGCCGAGCTGACCGCCGTCTACCTGCGGCGCGAATTCCAGCGCGTCGGGCTCGGGCGGCGCCTGGTCGCGCGCGGTCGTCGATGCGCAGCGCAGCGCACGGCGCCACCGGCATGATCGTCTGGGTCATCGCCGCCAACAAGCCGGCGCGCGCAGTTCTACGAGCGCTCGGCGCGGAGCTTCTGGTCGAGCAGGCGTTCCAATGGGATGGCATGGATCTGGTCGAGGCGGGCTACGGCTGGCGCGACCTCGACGCGCTGGCGGCGGCCTGCCGCGCAGGACAAGCGTTGCCGCGCAAGCCGAATCGCCAGAAGCAGACAGGAGAGCAGGATGACGATCAAGGTCGCCATCAACGGCTACGGCCGCATCGGCCGCAACATCCTTCGCGCGCACTACGAGACCGGCCGCAAGCATCCGCTCGCCATCGTCGCGATCAACGACCTGGGCAGCCCGGAGACCAACGCGCACCTGACGCGCTACGACACCGTGCACGGCAAGTTCCCGGGCAAGGTCGAGGTCGACGGCGACGCGATGGTCGTCAACGGCGATCGCATCAAGGTGTTCGCGCAGCGCAATCCGGCCGAGCTGCCGTGGAGCACGCTCGGCGTCGACGTCGTGCTCGAGTGCACCGGGCTTTTCACCACCAAGGAAAAGGCGTCGGCGCACCTCAAGGGCGGCGCGAAGAAGGTGATCATCTCGGCGCCCGGCGGCAAGGACGTCGACGCGACCATCGTCTACGGCGTCAACCACGAGACGCTGAAGGCCGCGCACACGGTGATCTCCAACGCCTCGTGCACGACCAATTGCCTCGCGCCGCTGGTCAAGCCGCTGCACGACAAGATCGGCGTCGTCAACGGCCTGATGACGACCATCCACGCCTACACCAACGACCAGGTGCTGACCGACGTCTACCACGAGGACCTGCGCCGGGCGCGCTCGGCGACGATGAGCATGATCCCGACCAAGACCGGCGCCGCGGCCGCGGTCGGGCTGGTGCTGCCGGAGCTGAACGGCAAGCTCGACGGCTACGCGATCCGCGTGCCGACGATCAACGTCTCGATCGTCGACCTGTCGTTCATCGCCGCGCGCGACACGACGGTCGACGAGGTGAATGCGATCATGAAGGCGGCGTCGGAGTCGGGGCCGCTGGCCGGCATCCTCGGCTACAACACCGCGCCGCTGGTGTCGGTCGACTTCAACCACGACCCGCGCTCGTCGATCTTCGACGCGACGCTGACCAAGGTGTCGGGACGCCTGGTCAAGGTCTCGTCCTGGTACGACAACGAGTGGGGCTTCAGCAACCGGATGCTCGACACGACGGTCGCGCTGATGGCGGCGAAATAGCTCCGCTGCCGAGTCCCGCGATCGTTTGCGAGCGACTGCTGACGATGGCGCATATCCGCTGATATGGCTGCAGCGTTCCTGCGCCTGGCCGAGGTCGACGTCGGCGGCAAGCGCGTCTTCATCCGCGCCGACCTGAACGTGCCGCTGGACGGGCACGGCGCGATCACCGACGACACGCGCATCCGCGCCTCGGTGCCCGCGATCCGCGACGCGCTGGCGCGCGGCGCCGCGGTGATGGTCACCTCGCACCTCGGCCGCCCGACCGAAGGCCAGTTCAGCGCGGCCGATTCGCTGGCGCCGGTCGCGCGGCGGCTCGCCGAGCTGCTCGGCGCGACCGGTGCCGCTGATCGCCGACTGGGTCGACGGCGGCGCTGGCACGACGCGCTCGAGCCCGGCGAGCTGGTGCTGCTCGAGAACTGCCGCTTCAACAAGGGCGAGAAGAAGGACGACGAGGCGCTCGCGCGGAAGATGGCGCGGCTGTGCGACGTCTACGTCAACGACGCCTTCGGCACCGCGCATCGCGCCGAGGCGACGACGCACGGCATCGCCAGGTTCGCGCCGGTCGCCTGCGCCGGCCCGCTGCTCGCCGCCGAGCTCGACGCGCTCGGCCGGCGCTCGCGCAATCCGGCGCGGCCGCTGGTCGCGATCGTCGCCGGGTCGAAGGTGTCGACCAAGCTGACGATACTGAAGTCGCTGGCGGCGAAGGTCGACCGGCTGATCGTCGGCGGCGGCATCGCCAACACGTTCATCCTCGCGGTCGGCGGCCGGATCGGCAAGTCGCTGGCCGAGCCCGATCTCGTCGGCGAGGCGCAAGGCGATTCTCGACGCGTTTCCGGGCAAGGTGCCGATTCCGGTCGACGCCGTCGTCGCCAAGGAGTTTTCGGCGACCGCGGCGCCGACGCTGAAGGCGATCGCCGACATCGCCGCCGACGACATGATCCTCGACATCGGGCCGCAGACCGTGCGCGGCGCTGAAGGCGATCATCGCCAAGGCCGGCACGATCGTCTGGAACGGCCCGGTCGGCGTGTTCGAGTTCGACGCGTTCGGCGAGGGCACGCGCGAGCTGGCGCACGCGATCGCCGATTCGAACGCGTTCTCGATCGCCGGCGGCGGCGACACGCTGGCGGCGATCGCCAAGTACGGCGTCGCCGACCGCATCGGCTACATCTCGACCGGCGGCGGCGCGTTCCTCGAATTCCTCGAAGGCAAGACGCTGCCGGCGGTCGCGATCCTCGAGCAGCGTGCGGCGGCGTGAACCGCGCCGACCGCCAAGCCATCTTCAATCGGGACACTCATGCAACGCTCCACCAAGATCGTCGCCACCCTCGGCCCGGCCAGCAGCTCCGCCGAGGTGCTGACGCGGATGCTCGCGGCCGGCGTCGACGTCGTGCGGCTGAATTTCTCGCACGGCACCGCGGCGCGACCACGAGGAGCGCGCGCGCATGGTGCGCGAGTCGGCGCGATCGCTCGGCCGCGAGGTCGCGATCATGGCCGACCTGCAGGGCCCGAAGATCCGCATCGGCAAGTTCGCCGGCGGCAAGGTCGCGCTCAAGACCGGCGAGCAGTTCGTCCTCGACGCCGCTGCGAGACTGGGCGACGAGGAAGGCGTCGGCCTCGACTACAAGGAGCTGACCGCACGACGTCGCGCCCGGCGACATGCTGCTGCTCAACGACGGCCTGATCCGCCTGCGCGTCGAGTCGGTGCGCGGCAGCGCGATCGTCACGCGCGTCGAGCTCGGCGGCGTGCTGTCGAACAACAAGGGCATCAACCGCCTGGGCGGCGGCCTGACCGCGCCGGCGCTGACCGCCAAGGACATGGACGACATGAAGACCGCGGTCGCGATCGAGGCCGACTACCTGGCGGTGTCGTTTCCGAAGAACAAGGCAGACATGTACATGGCGCGCCAGCTGCTGCGCGCCGCCGGCGGCAGGGCGTTGCTGATCGCCAAGATCGAGCGCGCCGAGGCGATCACCGCGCTGGAGGAGATCATCGAGGCGTCCGACGGCATCATGGTCGCGCGCGGCGATCTGGCCGTCGAGGTCGGCAACGCGGCGGTGCCCGGCCTGCAGAAGCGCATGATCAAGCTCGCCCGCGAGCGCAACAAGCTGACGATCACCGCGACGCAGATGATGGAGTCGATGATCGAGAACCCGGTGCCGACCCGCGCCGAGGTGTCCGACGTCGCCAACGCGGTGCTCGACGGCACCGACGCGGTGATGCTTTCGGCCGAAACCGCGGCCGGCCGGTATCCGGTCGAGACGGTCGAGGCGATGGCCAGATCTGCGTCGAGGCGGAGAAGACCGAGTCGAGCGAGCTCGACCGCGATTTCCTCAATCGCACGTTCACGCGCATCGACCAGTCGATCGCGATGGCCGCGCTGTTCACCGCGTACCACCTGAAGGTCAAGGCGATCGCCGCGCTGACGCAGTCGGGCTCGACCGCGCTGTGGATGTCGCGGCACAACTGCGGCTGCCCGATCTTCGCGCTGACGCCGGAAGTATCCTCGCAGCGCAGGATGGCGCTGTACCGCAACGTCCAGCCGCTGTATCTCGAGCAGGGCGAGGACCGCGACGCGGTGCTGCGCGCCGCCGAGGAGCTGCTGGTCGACGCGCGGGCAGGTCCAGCGCGGCGACCTGATCGTGCTGACGATCGGCGAGCCGATGGGCAAGTCCGGCGGCACCAACACGATGAAGATCGTCCGGGTCGGCGACCATCGGTAAGGCGTGGTCGCATTCTGCGGCTTGGGCTCGTGTCGGTCGATGCGTAACCAGCCGGTCAGGGACCAATGAAGGCGGCAAGTCCTGTCTCGTCGGTACGATCTGCCCGCGCCGTCGTGCGGCCCGTACGCGACGCCGAACGCACGCAGGCGACGATACTCGCCGCCGCGACTCACGAGTTTGCCCGGCACGGCCTTGGCGGCGCGCGCGTCGACCGCATCGCCAGCCGCGCCGGATCCAACAAGCGGATGCTCTATTACTACTTCGGCAGCAAGGAGAAGCTCTTCCTCGCCGTCCTGGAAAAGACGTACGCCGACATCCGCACCGCTGAGCAGGCGCTCAATCTCCTGGACGCCTCGCCGACCGACGGCGTGCGCCGCCTGATCGAGTTCACCTGGGAATACTTCATTGCGCACCCGGAGTTTCTGACGCTCCTCAACAGCGAGAACTTGCACCAGGCGCGACACCTGAAACGCTCGAAGCACATCCGGGAGGCACTCGCTGATTGCAGCATGCCGCTGCTCGGACGCGCAGCGCACGCTCCTCGCCTGGCATGACGGCGCTGCGTTCTCGGTCCTGGCGGTCCGATCGACGGCTCCGGGCGTGATGCGCTGCTCGGCATCTTCGACCCGATCGCCCCCGCCGCCGCGGCCGCGCTCGCAGCGCTCGCCGCCGGAGACCGCGCCGATGTTCGACGCCATCCTCGCGCCGACGGTGCCCTTGTCGCGCCATGTGTTCGGCGCACCGACTCGCTTCTACAAGACCGGTGTCGTATTTCTGGCTTGGCTCAACGGACGGCAGAATCATTTCGTGATGGTCGGGGGACAGCAGAGTGCGCGCAATCTGCTGCATCTGGTCGAGCTTTTCCGCCTCGCCGACGTGGCGGGCCTGCTCGCCGATCCGCCGCTCGCCCGCGCCCGGATGCAGACGCTGCTGGCGCTGCATGGCTGCAGGTGGCTGACGCGGACCCGTCGATCGCCTTCGGCCGACGAACGGCCGCCCGATTCCAATCTGCTGTCGATCAACACCGCGACGCGTCCGCACGCAATGGAGATTGCCGGAAATCGTCGCCGGTTGCGCGCGGCGCGGAATCCGCGCGATCGCGCCGTGGCGCGACCAGGTCGCGGCCGCCGGCCTGAAGGAGTCGGCGCAACGCATCCGCGACGCCGGCCTCACGCTGTCCGGCTATTGCCGCGGCGGCATGTTTCCGGCGATCGACCGAAGCCGCAGGCGCGCGGCGCTCGACGACAACAAGCGCGCCGTCGATGAGGCGCTGACGCTCGGGCGCCCTGCCTCGTTCTCGTCGTCGGCGGCCTGCCGAAGGACGAGCGCGGGCAGGCCGGCGTCGAAGGATCTCGCCAGCGCGCGCGAAATGGTGCGCGACGGCATCGGCGAGCTGCTCGAATACGCGCGGCCTGCCGGCATGCCGCTGGCGATCGAGCCGCTGCACCCGATGTACGCCGCGGACCGCGCCTGCGTCAACACGATGCCGCATGCCAACGATCTGTGCGACGAGCTCGGCGACGGGCGTCGGCATCGCCGTCGACGTCTACCACGTCTGGTGGGACCCGAAGCTCTCACGAGCGAGATCGAGCGCGCGGGCGGCCATGCCGGGCGGCTGCTGGCATTCCACATCTGCGACTGGCTGGTGCCGACGACCGATCTCTTGCTCGACCGCGGCATGATGGGCGACGGCGTGATCGACATCCCGCTGATCCGGTCCTGGATGGAGGCGGCCGGATACCGCGGAGCGCACGAAGTCGAGATATTCTCGGCCAACAACTGGTGGAAGAAGGACCCCGACGAGGTGCTGATCACCTGCATCGAGCGGCACCGGACGCGTTTGCTGAAGCCGCTGGCCGGCGCGAGCTCCGGCGACGCGGGAATCCGCGGTAAAATGAATCGGTCCAACAGTAGTCTTACTTCAGGAGTCCGCCATGCCACTCGTCTCCATGCGCCAGCTGCTCGACCACGCTGCCGAGCACGATTACGGCCTGCCCGCTTTCAACGTCAACAATCTGGAGCAGGTCCAGGCGATCATGTCGGCCGCGGCCGAAACCGACAGCCCGGTGATCATGCAGGCGTCCGCCGGCGCCCGCAAATATGCGGGCGAGATCTTCCTGCGCCACCTGATCGAAGCCGCCGTCGAGAGCTATCCGAACATCCCGATCGTCATGCACCAGGATCACGGCCAGTCGCCGGCCGTGTGCGAATCGGCGATGCGGCTCGGCTTTTCCAGCGTGATGATGGACGGTTCGCTGCAAGGAGGACGGCAAGTCGATCGCCGACTACGACTACAACCTCAACGTGACGCGGAAGGTCGTCGAGGAAGCCCATGCGCTGGGCGTCACCGTCGAAGGCGAGCTCGGCTGCCTGGGCTCGCTCGAGACGATGAAAGGCGACAAGGAGGACGGGCACGGCGCCGAGGGCACGATGACCCGCGAAATGCTGCTGACCGATCCCGACCAGGCGGCGGATTTCGTCAAGTCGACGCAGCTCGACGCGCTGGCGATCGCGATCGGCACCAGCCACGGCGCATACAAGTTTTCGCGCAAGCCCACCGGCGACATCCTGGCGATCGATCGCATCAAGGAAATCCACGCCCGCATTCCCAATACGCACCTGGTGATGCACGGCTCGTCGTCGGTGCCGCAGGAGCTCTTGCAGCTGATCCGCGAAAACGGCGGGCAGATGAAGGAAACCTACGGCGTGCCGGTCGAGGAGATCCAGGAAGGCATCCGGCACGGCGTGCGCAAGGTCAACATCGACACCGACATCCGGCTGGCGATGACCGGCGCGATCCGCAAGTTCTTCCGCGAAAACCCGTCGAAGTTCGATCCTCGCGAGTACCTGAAGCCGGCGATGCTGGCCGCGAAGGCGATCTGCGTCGCGCGCTACCAGCAGTTCGGCTGCGCGGGCAAGGCTTCGCTGATCAAGCCGGTGCCGTTGCAGAAGATGGCTGCCCGCTACAAGAGCGGCGAGCTGCGGCAGATCGTGAACTAGCGGCGCGAGCCACCGGGCGAGGGGCCCATGCGGAGCATGGGGATCGACGGGAATTGCGAGTCGACGCTGGAGGCCGACAACTCGACCGTTGATGTTCGTCGACGGCCGATGAGGCCGAGGCGCGCGCCGGTTACCAGGTCGCGATCATCGCGACGACTGCCGCCGCCATCGTGCCGGTCGCGAGCCACCCCAGCGCCTTGAGCGCGCCGTGTCACCGTGAACGCGCCCATGACTTTGGGGTCGTCGGCCAGCAGCATCATCACGACCATGATCGGCACGGCGATGATGCCGTTGATCACCGCCGCCCAGAACAGCGCCCGGATCGGGTCGATCGGCGAAAAGTCGAGCGCGACGCCGCCCAGCGTCGCCAGCGCGATGATCGCGTAGAACTCGCGCGCCTCGAGCAGCTTCAGGTCGAGGCCGCGCTTCCACTCGAAGGTCTCGGCGACCGCGTAGGCGGCCGATCCGGCGAGCACCGGCACGGCGATCATTCCGGTGCCGATGATCCCCAGCGAGAACAGCATGAAGCTCAAGTCGCCCGCCAGCGGACGCAGCGCGCTCGCCGCTTGCGCGGACGTCTGGATGTCGGTGACGCCCGCGGCATTCAGCGTCGCCGCGGTGCCGAGGATGATGCAGAACGCGACGATGTTCGAGAACGCCATCCCGAGGTAGGTATCGATCTTGATCCGCTGCAGGTGCTCGGCCGCGCCCTCGGGCGCGTGCGCCAGCGCGCCGGCGGCCGGATCGGCATTGAGCTCCTCGACCTCCTGCGACGCCTGCCAGAAAAACAGGTACGGGCTGATCGTCGTGCCGAATACGGCGACGATCACCGTCAGGTATTGCCGCGGTCAGCGCGAAAGTGAGGCCGCACCGCGTGCGCCGCAACCTCGCGCCACGGGATGTGTATCGTCAGCACCAGGACGACGTACGAGAGCAGCGCCAGGGTCAGCCATTTCAGGTAGCGGACATAGCGCTGGTACGAGAGGAATACCTGCAGCAGCAGGCAGGTGATGCCGATGACGACCGCGTGCGCATGCGGCGGTCCGCCGACGACCAGCTGCAGCGCCTCGCCCATCGCGGCGATGTCGGCGGCGATGTTGATCGTGTTGGCGAAGACGAGCAGCGCGACGACGCCGTAGAGCACCGGGCGCGGAAAATGCCGGCCGATGTTCGATGCCAGGCCGTGGCCGGTGACGCGGCCGATCCGCGCGCTGACCAGCTGGATGCCGACCATCAGCGGATAGGTGAAGACGATCGCCCACAGGGTCAGAAAGCCGAACTGCGCGCCGGCCTGCGAATAGGTCGCGATGCCCGACGGATCGTCGTCGGCGGCGCCGGTGATCAGCCCGGGGCCGAGCTTGCCCGCCCATCCGCGAAATCTGCGTATCATCGTCGGCACCCGCGCTTCGGCCGCGCGAGTATATAGGAACCGGGTGCGCGGCGCGACAGTTCCGCGCGGCGAGTGTCGGCAAAAAAAAGGCCCCGGTCGTCAGACCGGGGCCTTGTGCAGCAGAACGATGCGCGCGATCGAGCGCGATCGTGCTGCCGCCTACTTCCAGTCCGACTCGATGTCCCTGTCCTTGTTGTCGCGCAGGAAAATGAGATCCGATGACGAAGGTCATCATCGCGACGACGATCGGATACCAGAGCCCGTAGTAGATGTCGCCGCTCGCCGCGACCAGCGCCGTCGCGAGCAGCGGCAGCATGCCGCCGAACCAGCCGTTGCCGATGTGGTAGGGCAGCGACATCGACGTATAGCGGATCCGGGTCGGGAACAGCTCGACCAGGAACGCCGCGATCGGCCCGTACACCATGGTCACGTAGATCATCATGATGAACAGGATCAGCAAGGTCATCGGATAGTTGACCTTGGACTTGTCCGCGCTCGCCGGATAGCCGGCGGCCTTCAGCGCTGCCGTTGTATTTCGCTTCGTCCCAGCCCTTGAGCTCGGTATTGCCGATCTTGACGATGACGTTGTCGGTCGACCCGGCCGGGCAGGTCGATCGAGGTGAACGACAAGCCCGACTTGGTCAGGAAGTCCTTGGCCTTGTCGCAGTCGCTGAACGTCGACCACGGGCCCGACGAAGATGTGGAACTGGCAATCCTTGGCCGCGACGCGTGATCGGGTTGGCGGCCTGGAACGTCTCCAGCGCCGGATTGACGTAGTGGGTCAGTGCCTTGAACAGCGGGAAGTACGTCAGCGCCGCGATCAGGCAGCCGGCCAGGATGATCTTCAGCCGGCCGATCTTGTCGGACAGCGCGCCGAACACGATGAAGAACGGCGTTCCGATCAACACCGCGAGCGCGATCAGCATGTAGGTCGTCGCGCCGTCGAGCTTCAGCGTGATGAGCAGGAAGAACAGCGCGTAGAACTGGCCGGTGTACCAGACCACGCCCTGCCCCGCCGTCGCACCCAGCAGCGCGAGCAGCACGTACTTGTTGTTCGGGTACTTGAGGAAGCTGTCGCGCAGCGGCGCCTTCGACCCCTTGCCCTCGGCCTTCATCCGCTGGAACACCGGCGATTCGTTCAACTTCAGCCGGATATAGACCGAGAAGACCAGCAGGACCAGCGAGACCAGGAACGGGAGCCGCCAGCCCCAATCCGCGAAGTCCGCCGGCGACATCCAGCCGGTGAAACGGCACAGGTAGATGACGATCAGCGCCAGGAACAAGCCCGAGCGTCGCGGTGGTCTGGATCCAGGCTGGTGTCGTAGCCGCGCTGGTTCTGCGGCGAGTGCTCGGCCACGTAGGTGGCCGCGCCGCCGTATTCGCCGCCGAGCGCCAGGCCCTGCAGCAGCCGCAGCGACACGAGCAGGATCGGCGCCAGCCAGCCGATCGTCTGGAAGGTCGGCAACAGGCCGACGGCAAACGTCGAAAAGCCCATGATGACGATCGTGACCAGGAACGTGTACTTGCGCCCGACCAGGTCGCCGATGCGCCCGAACACCAGCGCGCCGAACGGGCGGACCAGGAATCCCGCGGCATAGGCGGCGAAAGCCGACAGCAGCGCCGCGGTCTCGTTTCCCTTGGGGAAGAACAGCGCGGCAAAGAACGGCGCGAGGATCGCGTACAGGTAGAAGTCGTACCACTCGAAAACCGTGCCCAGCGACGAGGCGAATATGACCCGCCGTTCTTCGCTCTTCGAGCGAGCTGTACGTGCGCGACCGGACGACTGGCTGTGCTCATCGTTCTTCCTCCTGAGATAGACGACTTGCCAAGAACGCTGGCGACCTGGCGACGGGTGCCGGGCTTCTGTGAACCCTGGTCCCGTCACGACGGCTGCCGGCCGCGTACGATCCTGCGAAGCTTAGGGAAACACCCGGCGAAAGGCAAGCTATAACGAAGGGCGCGCCGGCGGCCCGGTTTGCAGCCGCCCGTCGGCCAGCGCTGGACGTCGAACGCGGTCCTTGCAGCTCGCCCGCTACGAGATGCGTCAGCCGGCGCGCTGGACGGAAGATCGCCGAGACAGGTCTAGCGGGCTGCGCAGAGCGGCAATTCCAGCGCCTGCAGCACGTCGCCGCGTGCGCGCGTTTTCGGCCACGGCGACGACCGACAGCGGTCCCGGCATCCGCAGGCAGCGCGAGGCTCACCTGGCCTGCGCCGGCGCCCGACGCGTCCAGCGCGATCGTCCTGGCGCCACTGCCGGACCACATGATCATGGCGCAAGCGCTTGCCCGCGTTTTCGCCGGCCTTGACGTCGCTCTCCAGCCCGCTTTGGACCAGCGCCACTGCAATGACGGCATCGGCGCGGTCGCGCGGATCGGTCACCTGTGCGCTGAGATCGACATGCGCGGCATGCCGTCGCGCGGCTGCACGGCGAGGTCGAGCACGGCGCGCGCGGGCCGCGCGTTGATCGCTGCGATCGCCTGCTCGCAGCTGCGCCTGCTGTGCCACTGCGGAAAGTCGCGGCCCTGGAGCAGAACCTGCGGCGTGTACACGAATTCCCCGCCGAAGCCGAGCCGATTCTTCGCGCTGCCGCTGGCTGAATCCGGCGCTGCCGAAACGATCCTTCCAGCCGAGCCGGTCCCAGTAGTCGACGTGCAGCGCGAGCGCAACGGCGCGGTCGCCGAGATTCGCGGCTCGACAGCGACGATAGCCAGCGATCGGCCGGCGGGCAGCTGTCGCAGCCTTCGGACGTGTAGAGCTCGATCAGCGCCATCGAGTGGTCCGGGCTGTGCGCCCGGCAATCGGCGTACTGCGGTGGCGGGCGACGTCGGAGATCGCGACTGCGACGAGCAGTGCGCGCCAGGCGCAGTGCATGTTCGTCCTTTCGTGTCCGCGTCGGCCGGTTGGTCGTCGCAGGCGCGGCCGATGCTTACGGCGACGCGCTGCACCGGCGTCGCCGCGGCCTTCGGCCTATGCTAGCATCGCCGGACCGTGGCGAGGGCGAGCTTGCTCGCCGCGGCACTTCCTGATCGCATGAAAGGTCAAGACCATGGGCATTTTGAGCATCATCGGAACCATCATCGTCGGATTCATCGTCGGCCTGATCGCCCGCGCCATCGTGCCGGGCGTCGATGCGCTCGGTTTCTGGCTGACCGACCGGCCTGGGCATCGCGGGCTCGATCGTCGGCGGGTGTCGTCGCCGGGCTGATCTGGAAGTCGCCCGACGGAAAATTCCATCCGGCCGGCTGGATTCTGTCGGTCATCGGCGCCGCAGTGCTGTTGTGGGCGTACAACCACTACGCCCGCTGACCGGGCCTTGAAGTGCGCGCTGCGCGTCCTGCGCGCCGCGTGCGAGCAAGCTCGCCGCGCATCGCTTGCGAATCGGCTGTTTCGGCTCGCCGCTGCAGTTGGCGATGCGGTCCCAGGTGTCAGCCAGTGCTTCGCGCGGAGCGTGTTCGATAATCGCACGGCATTTCGATAATCGCCCTTGACGCTAGTAAGCGGTCAGGCTAGCCTAACGTTCGATAGTCGAACATATGTGCGTTAATCGCACGCGCGCGGGGGAGAACCATCAACGTGACGCCGCCGAACGTCGCCGGTGCTCCCGGCATCGCGGTCGATCCGACATGGCGGCAGCGCCAGGGCTCAGGCGGCCGAGATCGTTATTTCCCGCTGCAGGCGCCGAATTGTTGCGTGCGGCGAAGCGAGGTGGCTGCAGAACCCTCGACCGCGCCGGCGTGGCAGTATGGCAGGCAGTGGAGGCGTTCGAGCTTTTCACCGGGCGGGCGCCCGACGCCCAGCGCAATGGGGCGGCGCTTCGCCGCTGGTTTCGTAACGGCAATCCCTCTGGAGGAGTGGCAATCATGGCAAGGTTTCAATGGGTGTGGGCCGGTCTGATCGGCCTCGTCATGTGCCGGCAGCGGCACTGGCGCAGCAGAGTCCGGTTCTGATCGTCGGCCTGATGGAGTTGTCCGGCACCGGCGCGACCGCCGGGACGAATTTTGACAACGGCGTCAAGCTGGCGGTCAAGGAGATCAACGCCGCCGGCGGCATCCTCGGACGCAAGATCGATTACGTGACGATGGACACGCAGACCGCGCCGCAGACAGCGAAGGCGCTGGCGCAAAAGGCGATCGACCAGGGCGCCTATGTCGTGATGGGCCCGGTATTCTCGGGCTCGATCATCGTCAGCATGGCCGAGACCCAGCGGGCCGAGATTCCCAACTTCACCGGTGGCGAGGCCGCCAGCGATCACCGAGCAGGGCAATCCTTACGTCTTCCGGACGTCGTTCACGCAGTCGACCGCAATGCCCAAGCTTGCGCGTTACATCAAGGACGACGTGAAGGCAAAGTCGATCGCGATGGTCTGGGTCAACAACGACTTCGGCAAGGGCGGACGCGATTCGATGACCAAGGCGCTCGAGGCGCAGGGAATCAAGGTCACCGCCGACATCTCGACTGACCCGGGCCAGGTCGATTTCTCCGCCGCGGTGCTCAAGGTGAAGCAGTCGAATGCGGATGCTGCATTCATCTACACCAACGAGGAAGAGTCGGCCCGTGCGCTGCGCGAATTCCGCAAGCAGGGCTACGACAAGCCGCTCGTCGGCGAAACGACGCTGACCGGCCAGAAGGTGATCGAGCTGGCCGGCGACGCCGCCAACGGCGCGGTCGCGCATGTCGGCCTTACCGTCGACGCTCCGCAGCCGGCGATCAAGGCTTTCGACGAGAAGTTCCAGAAGGAATACAAGTACAAGAGCGATCACAACGGCATGAAAGGCTACAGCGGGATGTACGTGGTCAAGGCGATCACCGAGAAAATCGGCAAATTTGACGGCAAGGCGTTCGCCGCGGCGATGCACGGGGCGACGATCCGCGTCAAGGACCATCCGGGCGTCCTCCTCGATGTGCACTTCGACGACCACGGCGACCTCGACCGCGAAAGCTTCCTAGTCAAGGTCGTCGGCGGCAAGCAGGTCGTGACCCAAACGTTGCCGCCGGTGAAGCCCTTCTAGCACGCAGTGTCGCGGCCGGCCGCGACTTTGTCCGGCCGCGCATCGACGTGGGCGCTTATCGGAGATAGGCGGTGGCGGATCTGCTGCAACTCATCGTGTCGGGAACCGCGACCGGCGCGATCTACGCGCTGTGCGCGCTGGGCTTCACGCTGCTTTGGCAAGCCTCGGGAACGATCAATTTCGCGCAAGGCGAATTCGTGATGGTGCCGGCCTTCGTGATGCTGTTCTTCACGCAAACGGCCGGCCTGCCGCTGTGGCCGGCCTTCCTGCTCACCTGCCTGGTCGCGATGTTCCTCCTCGGTTACACGTTCAAGCGGGCGATGGTCGACCCGCTGATCCGCCACGGCGTGATTCCGCTGGTGATCGCGACGCTGGGCCTGTCGATAGGTGTCAAGCAACTGGTCAAGGTCGTCGTCACCGCGCAGGCGGAGCCGTTCAACAGCCCGTTTCCGGCGGGGCTGCTGGCGCTGGGTGGATTGAAGGTTTCGTACGCCGACGTGGGCACGCTTGCGCTTGCCGGCCTGATCGTCGTGGCGCTGCAGCTCTTCCTCAATCGCACAGTGACCGGCCGTGCGATGCAGGCGGTCGCGCAGAACACCGACGCCGCCAGGGTGCTCGGCATCAACGTGCAGCGGATGGTGCTCTACACCTTCCTGATCAACGCGATTCTGGCCGCCGTCGCAGCGCTGCTGGTGACGCCGACCTATCTGGCGAAATTCGACATGGGCGAGTCGATCGGGCTCAAGGCATTTTACGCGGCCATCATCGGCGGCTTCAACCAGACCCGTGGCGCGCTGCTGGGCGGGGTCCTGGTCGGCGTGCTCGAGAACCTCGTGGGCGCTTACGTGTCGCCGGCGTACAAGGAGGGCGTTGCGCTGATGCTGTTCCTGATCGTCATCATCTTCCGGCCCGAGGGGCTGCTTGGCAAAAGCGAGGAGCGCAAGGTATGAGCAAGGCGCAGAAAATCGTGCTCGCGGCCGGGCTGGTGCTGTATGCGCTGCTGCCGCAGTTCCTCAAGAGCTACGGCATCTACATGATGACGCTGCTGTGCGTGTACCTGATGGCGGTGTTCGGGCTCAACCTGATCGTCGGTTATGCCGGTCAGATGTCGATCGGGCAGGCGGCGTTCTACGGCATCGGCGCCTACATCGCCGCCATCCTGATGACCAGGCTGGGCATGTCGTTCTGGCTGGTCCTGCCGATCGCCGCGCTCGTCTGCTTCGCGGTCGGCCTGGCGCTGGGGTTTCCCGCGCTGCGTGTACAGCACCATTATCTCGCCTTCGCCACGCTGGGATTCAACGTCTTGGTCTTCCTGGTGATGCGCAACGAACAGAGCCTGACCGGCGGCCCGTTCGGGATCTCCAACATTCCGCGGCCTGCGCTCTTCGGCTACTCGCTCGACGGTTCGCTGCCGTTCTTCTACTTCACCTTCGCATCGGTGATCCTGCTGGCCGCGCTGATGTGGTGGCTGTTGCGCTCGCCGTGGGGACGCGCGTTCGCGGCGCTGCGCGACAACCCGATCCGCGCCGAGAGCACCGGGATCAACATCACCGCGTACACGCTGCTCGCGTTCGCGATCGGCGCGGCGTGCGCCGGCATCGGCGGAGTGTATCTCGCGGCGCTGGTCAACTTCATCGAGCCGGGGCAGTTCCACTTGTCGGTGTCGCTGATGATGCTGCTCGCGGTGATCGTCGGCGGATCGGGACGTTTTTTCGGCCCCGTGCTGGGATCGGTCGTGGTCGTGCTGCTCCCGGAGTGGCTGCGCTTCCTGCAGGACTGGTATCTGGCGATCTTCGGGTTTGCCGTGATCGTGATGATGGTCTATCTGCCCGGGGGCCTGCTCTCGCTCGGCGATCGCATCAAGTCCGGCGGGGGCGCTCGATGACGCCGTTTCTCGAAGTGAAGGACATGAGGAAGGCCTACGGCGCGATCAAGGCCGTCGACGGCGTGACATTGTCGGTCCGGCCCGGCCAGATCGTCGGCGTCATCGGGCCCAACGGCTCGGGGAAGACGACGCTATTTAACAGCTATTCTCGGACAGATCAAGCCGACGGCTGGCTCGGTCGAGTTCTGCGGCGAGGACGTCACCGGCATGTCCCCGCTGGATTTGTCGCGGCGCGGCGTCGGCCGCACCTTCCAGACGCTGCAGGTGTTCGTCAAGCTGTCGGTGCGCGACAACCTGATCGCCGCGGCGCAGGAGTTCAAGGGGACGATGCCGGGGCGCCTGTTCGCCAAGCCCGACGCGGGGCTCGGCCGGCATGCTGACCAGATGATCGACCTGTTTCGCCTGAAGCACGTCGCCGGTATTCCCGCCGGCAGCCTTTCCTATGGACAGCAAAAGCTGATCGACATCGCGATGGCGTTCATGCCGGCGCCGCGGCTGGTGCTGCTTGACGAACCCTGCGCGGGCGTCAATCCCGGCCTAGTCGATGAGTTGCGCGAACTCCTGACCGAGCTGAACAAGACCCAGGGCGGCAGCTTTGTCGTGATCGAGCACAATATGGATTTCATCATGAAGCTGTGTTCGCACGTCATTTGCATGGTCGAGGGCAAGGTGCTGGCGGAGGGGCCGCCCGCGGAAGTGCAGGCGAACCGGCACGTGCTCGAGGCGTATCTTGGAAACTGAGTTGGAAACTGAGTTGAAACTGAGTTGGCAACCGAGTCGGAAAGCGAGTCGACAGCCGGGTGGGCCATGGAGCAGGCGCCCGCGGGATGTACAGATCATGGCTGATCCCATTATCGAGTTCGAACGGGTCGTCGCCGGCTACTCGCCGAGCGTAACGATCCTGAACGAGCTCTCGCTCGACGCCCGCAAGGCGGAGATCACCGTACTCATCGGTCCTAATGGCGCGGGCAAGTCGACGGTGCTGAAGACGCTTTTCGGCATGCTCGTGCCGCGTGCAGGCGAGGTCCGCTTCGAAGGTCGGCGGGTCAATGGCAAGTCGCAGCGCGAGCTGCTCGCCGAGGGCATCGCCTTCGTGCCGCAGGGACGCAATCTGTTCGGCTCGCTGTCGGTCCGCCACAACCTCGAGTTGGGGGGCATAACGCTACCCCGGGGCGAGCTGGCCAGCCGCATCGAGGAGGTGCTGGCCCGCTTTCCGCGGATCAGGGAGCGCATCGACAACCAGGCGTCGACGCTGTCCGGCGGTGAGCAGAAGCAGCTCGAGATCGGCCGCGCGCTCCTGTTGCGCCCGCGCGTGCTGCTGATCGACGAGCCCTCGATCGGCCTTTCGCCGAGCCTCGTGCAGGACGTGTTCGTTCTGTTGCGCGCGTTGACCGATGCCGGCGCGACGGTGCTGATGGTCGAGCAGAACGTCCGCACTGCACTGAAGTACGCGAACCGCGCGCTGGTACTCGAAATGGGCCGTCTGGCCCTCGACCGACCGGCGTCCCGGCTCATGGACGACCCCGATCTCAACCGGCTGTTCCTGGGCGGCCACGCGCCGACCGCGCGCGCTGCCGGCGCCAATGCCTTGCGTTAGCCGCGGCGTGCACACGGCCTTGCACGGTGCAATCGCGGATACGGCCCGGGTCGGGGCTCGCGTGATCGTGGCGTCAGGCCAGGTTAGAATTCCGCGAAGGTGACCTCTCCGCGCCACGCGGACGACCGCGTGCTCGACCAGCCGCGCGGCGTACATGGAAGGAACGCATCGTGACGCAGGTATTCGACCGCGAACTGATCGCCGGCACCGGCAATCCGCTGGGCATGGACGGCATCGAGTTCATCGAGTTCTCGACCAGCAAGCCGCAGGCGCTCGGCCAGGTGCTGGAAATGATGGGCTTCCGGCCGATCGCCAGGCATCGCTCGCGCGAAGTGCTGCTCTACCGGCAGGGCGACATGAACATCATCGTCAACGCCCACGCCGGCGGCCAGGCCGCGCGCGCTGCCGCCGCCGGAAACGCCGACGATCGCCGCCTTCGCGCTGCGCGTGCGCGACGCGGCGGAGGCCTACCGTCATGCGATCGAGCGCGGCGCCTGGATCGTTCCGTCGCAGGTCGAGGTGATGGAGCTCAACATCCCGGCGATACACGGCGTGGGCTCGAGCCGCATCTACTTCGTCGATCGCTACCGCGAGTTCTCGATCTACGACGTCGACTTCACGCTCAATCCCGGCGTCGATCCGCATCCGCCGGCGCTGGCCGATCTGCACTGGTTCGGCATCGTCCAATACATCGGCAGCGACCGCATGCAAGACTGGACCGAGTTCTACCACGAGCTTTTCGGCTTCGCCGCGCTGCCCGACGAGCAGCGCTACGGCATCCTGCCCAAGGGGCGCATCCTGCTTGGCCCCGTGCGGCAGATTGCACCTGCAGCTGATCGATCCCAAGCCGGGAATATTCGACGTCGAGCCGCAGGAGTCCCTGCAGCGCATCGGCCTCGGCACGTCCGACGTGCTCGGCTGCCGTCGCCGCGCTGCGCCAGCGCGGCGTCGGCTTCGTCGAGTCGCAGGACGTGCATTCCGAAACGCGCGGCGCGCTGACTCAGGCATATCTCGGCGGCGTGATGTTCGAACTGGTGCACGATGAGCGCGGATGATCGCGCCCCGGGCGGCGCCGCGAACGCGCCGCTGCCCAACATCGGCGACTTCGGCATGGACACGATCTCGCTGGCCGGCACGCTGCCGGCAAAGCTTGCCGCGGTCCGGGAAGCCGGCTTCTCGCAGATCATGCTATCGGCGCGCGACGTCGTCGACCATCCCGATGGATTCGACGCCGCAGTGCGCGCCGTCCGCGCGCAGCGGGCTGCGCGTCACCGGCTTCCAGGTGCTGCGCGACTTCGAGGGGCTGTCGCGGCCATCTGCACGACTACAAGATCGACGTCGCGAAGTCCATGCTGGAAATGTGCCATGCGCTCGGCTCGAAGGTGCTGCTCGTGTGCTCGTCGACCTCGACCCATGCCACCGGCGACGCCGACGCGCTGGCGCGCGACCTGCGCAAGCTCGCGATGCTGGCGATACCGCTGGGCATCGACGTCGCGTACGAGGGCCTGTCCTGGGGCCGCACGATCAACGAATTCACCGCCGCGTGGGACGTCGTCTGCCGCGCCAACGCGCCCAATCTCGGGATCGGCATCGACTCGTACCACATCTTCGCCACGCAGACGTCGCTCGAAGATCTCGATCTCCTTCTTCCCGAGAAAATATTTCTCGTGCAGCTGGCCGACTTCATGTGGCAGGAGGTCCGCACCGCGGAGGAACGGATCGCGACCGCGCGCCATTTCCGCGTCTTCCCGGGCGAAGGCGTGCACAGCGAGGCGCTGGCCGATCTGGTGACGCGGCTGGACCGACTCGGTTACCGCGGCGACTACAGCTTCGAGGTCTTCAACGACGACTACCAGCAGATGCCGCCGGCGACCGTCGCGGCGCGCGCCCGCCGCTCGGCGCTGTGGCTGGGCGAAGACGTGCTGCGCCGGGCCGTGCCCCTGCCGAACCGGATCCGCTTGCGTCGGACCGGCGACTGACCTGGTAGCCGGCGTCGCGCTATGAGCGGCCGCGCCCGGGTACAGTCGAACTAGCGGTGCGAGGGCGGGAGCGGCGTGAAATTCGCCGCCCGAATTTCGGCGACGCCCGCACGGCGCCCCGCCTATAATTCGTGCATGCCCAAATTGCCATCCACAGCAACGATGTACCGCGCACTGGCTGCGCGCGACGCGGCGTTCGACGGGATCTTCTACGTCGCGGTAAAGACGACGCGGATTTTCTGCCGCTCGGTGTGCCATGCCCGCACGCCGAAGCGCGAAAACGTCGAGTTCTTCGCCAATCCGCAACAGGCGCTCTACGCCGGCTATCGCCCGTGCCTGCGCTGCCGTCCGCTCGACCAGGGGCGCGAGCCGCTGCCGCTGGTCAATCGGCTGCTCGCGGCGGTCGAGGCCGACCCGGCAGGCCGCCTGCGCGAGGGGGATCTCGCGCGCATGGGCATCGAGCCGTCCACCGCCCGGCGCGCGTTCCAGCGCTACTGCGGGATGACGTTCCACGCCTACCACCGTGCCCGCCGCATGGGGCTCGCGCTGACCGGAGTACGAGAGGGAAAAAGCATGCTCGACCTGCAACTGGACCATGGATTCGAATCCCCCAGCGGATTTCGCGAGGCCTTCGCCAAGGTGTTCGGCACCGCGCCCAGCAACGCGCGGGCCATCGATTGCCTTTACGCCAAGTGGCTGGAGACCCCGCTGGGCCCGATGCTCGCGCTCGCCAACGACACTGGATTGCACCTGCTCGAGTTCGTCGACCGCCGCGGCCTGGAGCGCGAGATCAAGCGCCTGCGGCGGCGCGTCCGGCATCATGTCGTACCCGGCGAGCACCGCTATCTCGACCACATCGCGACCGAGCTCGACGCCTACTTCAGCGGCCGCTCGCTGCGATTTGCGACGCCGCTTCAGCTCGAAGGATCGCCGTTCCAGCAAGCGGTGTGGAATGCGCTCCTGGCCATACCCGCCGGCTCGACACGCTCGTATGCCGACATCGCGGCAGCCATCGGCCACCCCGCCGCGATGCGCGCCGTCGGCCGCGCCAACGGCGACAACAATCTGTCGATCGTCGTGCCGTGCCATCGCGTGATCGGTGCCAACGGCGCGCTGACCGGCTACGGCGGCGGACTGTGGCGCAAGGCGTGGCTGCTCGAGCACGAGCGCGCGCACGCTGGCGCGCGCGGCCAGCGCACGCTGCCCGGAGTCGGCGCGTTTGCCGGCAGCGTCGCGCCCGGCGACTGAATCGGCGCAAGCTGGCGATGAGCGCCCGCGATCTCGCGCGCCTTCTGGCGCTTGCCTCCCTATGGGGCGGCTCGTTCGCGTTCATACGCGTCGCCGTGCCCGCGCTCGGGCCGACCTGGCTCGCCTGGTCCCGCGTCACCCTGGCATTCGGCGCGCTGTTCGCGTTGGCGCTGGTGCGCGGCAACGTGCCATCACTGTCCGCGCACTGGCGAGGCTACCTGGTGACCGGTATCGTCAACTCGGCGCTGCCGTTCCTGCTGTTCAGCTTTGCCGAGCAATACGTGACGGCGTCGACCGCCGCCATCCTGAACGCGACCAGCCCTTTTTTCGGAGCGCTGGCCGGCGCGATCTGGCTCGGCGAAACCCTGGGTGCGCGCCGGCTGCTTGGCATGGGTCTCGGACTGGCCGGCGTAGTGCTGCTGGTCGGTTGGCAACCGGAGCCCTCGAGCACGCCGATGCTCGTCGCGATATTCGCCTGCCTTGCTGCGGCGCTTTGTTACGGTCTTGCCAGCGTCTACATCAAGGCGCGGATGAGCGGTGTCCCGAGCTTCGCGGTCGCGCTGTACAGTCAGTTGGGCGCGGCCATCGTGCTGGCGCCCGCGCTGCCGTTCGCGGCTCTCCCCGCGGCGCCGACGTCCCTCGTGGCGGCCAACGTGCTGGCGCTGGCGCTCGCGTCGACGGCGATCGCATACCTGCTCTACTTCCGGCTGATCGTCGACATCGGTCCGGCGCGCGCGTTGACCGTCACCTTTCTGATTCCGCTGTTCGGCGTGCTCTGGGGCGCCCTGTTCCTTGGCGAAACCCCTGCCGCGAACTCGATGTTGGGATGCGCGTTGATCCTTGCCGGTACATGGTTGGCGGTGCGGACACCGGGTCCGCCGGCCACGGTGCGGATGACCGATCAGGGATCGGCGTAGACGGTTACCGTCGTCCCGGCGATTCCACCCCTGCCGTCGCTGATCGTATAGATGAATGTATCGACGCCGACGTAGTCCTTGAACGAGAGATAGACCAGCGTGTTGTTCTCGCCGCGCGTCACCGTGCCCCGCGCCGGCTGAGTGAACGACACGATGGTCAGCGCATCGCCGTCCGGGTCGCTGTCGTTCGCCAGCACCGCGATCGCCACCGGCTTGTTCTTTCCGGCCGTCGCGAAATCGGGCTGCGCGATGGGTGGATGATTGACCGCCGTCACCGAGATGCTCACGGTCGCGGTCGACGTCAGTCCTTTGGGATCGGCGATCGTGTAGGTAAACGTGTCGGGGCCGGTGTATCCCGGCGTTGGCGTGTACGACAGCCGGCTGCCGTTGATCTGCGCGGTGCCGTGCGCAGCCATGCCGACCGCGACGATGGAAATCGCGTCGCCGTCCGGATCGCTGTCGTTGGGCAGTACGTCGAGCGCGTTCGCGGTCGAATTGCCGTTGACGGTAAAGGCGTCGTTGACCGCGTTCGGCCCGCGGTTCAGGTAGCGCTTGTCACCCGCGACGACGGTGCTCGTCTGCTGCTGCATGCGGTAAACGTCGACCGACTGCTTGTGCTGCGCCGGATTGTGTAATGCGCGGCGCACCCACGAGGGCTCGCTGTCGATGTATTCGCGCCTCCATTCGACGGCGGGCGCTGAAGGCGTCGCGACAACCGGCGCCGGCGACGCGGCGTGCGGCGGCTCGGGCGGCAAGGTGACTTCCTCGGTCCTGGTCTCGTAAGCGACGAACTCGATGTCGACGCGCCGATTCTTCGGGCGACCCTCGCGATCGTTCGGGTAGCGCGGATTGGCGAGGCCCATGCCTTCGGCAAGCAGCCGATCGGCTGGCATCCCGCCCTCGATCAGGAACCGCCGGACCGCGGCCGCGCGCCGCTCAGACAGCTTCTGGTTGTACGCCGCCGTGCCGATGTTGCAGGTGTGCCCGGTGATGCGGATGTTACCTTCGTAGCCGGAAGCCTTCAGGCGCGCGAGCGTCTCCTCCAGCGCCGCCCTGGCGTCGGGACGCAGCACTGCCTTGTCGAAGTCGAAAAAGGCGTCGGACGCCATCGATGCGGTCGTCTTGACCAGCCGCTTTTCGATGCGCGGGCGCGGCGGCTCGGCCGCTGTCGGCGGGACGAGAGGCGGCGACGCGACCGGTGCCGGGGTCTCGACCCTGACGTCGCGGTACTCGCGCGCAGGCCGGTAGCTGTTGCTGCCGAACTCGTAGCGGTACATGGCCGTGACGCGCTGGTCGTTGCGCGTCGGCTCGAGGTCACCATTCTTGTGATACGCCTCGGCAATGAGCGCGATGCTGTGCGGCGTGCCGGCGAAGTACTTCTCGACGCCGAGCGAAACCGTCGACTGCGAAGCATTGCCCTGTCCGCGTTCGTAGTCGAAGCCCATCTGCACGCGCACCAGCGGCGCCTCGAAGAAATGACCGGCGCGGACGCCGACGCCGTAGTCGTAGGCGCGCTCGAAGAGCGTCGTGCGCGTCGTCGTGAAGATATCCTGCTCGAACGGCCTGCCGTCGTCGCCGGAGATCGTCTGCATCGTCGTGACTTCGTCGACACCGAGTTGGCGCCGGCCGGTGATCGCCGCGGAGGCGTAACCGGAGACAAACCATGGCTCGGTCTCGACCCCGCCGCCGAGCGTGATCTTGCGGTCGTGCGAACTGTTCTGGTCGATTGCGGCGAAGAGCTTCCGCACACCGCTGCCCGGCTCCGCGGCTGCGGGCCGCCAGTGGTACGACAGTTGCCCACCGCCAGCGCCGCGATCGGCAAACCAGAGCTCGCCGATCCACGCCGAGCGTTCGGTTTCGCCGAAGACGTGGAATGCGTCGCCGCGCAGCTTGTTCTGCGAATCGTAGCCTATGCCGAGCCGGGTGCCGGCGCCGACATAGCGCAAATCGAGATCCTGCCCGGTCGCCGCCGGCAGGCCGGCAGGCTGCGTGGTTTGCGCCAACGCCGCCTGGGCAAGCAATGCGAGGAGGCAAGCCGTTACGCGAGCATGGCGCCGAAGACGCATGGAATTGTTCTTGTTAAAAGCGCCGGGCGGGGTCCGGCGGGCCGCTATTTTCGCCCAAGCGCGGGAAATTTCCAAGCGCGGCGACGCCGGATCAGGTCGCCGTATTGCCGGCGCGGTCGGCCGGGCCGCACCGCGTCAGACGAGTTCTGCCGCGGGGCCAAGCACCTGCTCGCGCAGATCGCGATAGCGCGGCAGGGTCGGCGGGTAGACGCAAAGATACTTGACCTGCGCCGCCTGCAGACAGCGCTGCTTGATGATCTCGAGTTTCTGGTCGCGGGGATTCTGGACCTGCTGCGGCTCTTTCGCGTCGACGATCGCGACAATCGTCATGCCGCGATCGCAGACGACGAAGCCCACATGCTGGTTGGCGATCTTGCGAAATGCCCGCAGCCGCTCCATGCCCTGCGGCCCGATCTTCACCTGCAAGCACGTCCGCCAGGCGGACGCGCGCGAAGATGTCATGCCGCGGAAACGCCGCTTTCAGCAGCAGGTAGACGACGTTCTCGGCTTTGGACAGGAAGCGCGGGCGCAGCAGATAGAGGCCGGGAAGCTCCGCGCTCGAAAGCAGGCGAGTCGTCTCGCCCTCGGTCCATTGCGCCACCGTGTTCGGCGAGTCGGCGCCGCCGCGCCGCCCGCCGCGCTGGCGGCGCAGCAAGCCATAGAGCACCGCTACCGCGATTGCGCCGAACGCAAGGGCAGAGAGAATTCCGGAGGTCATGCGGACGGGTTCCTGTCGATAGCCTGTGGCTCCGGCTCATCGTGACCGCACGGTGCGCACGCCATGTGCGCCATGCGAGCGCCCTGCTGCGCCATGCCGGGCCTTAGTCTAATCGATTTTCAACTGCTGCGGTGGGGCTCGCCGGCCTGCGCCGCCGGGCTGCCGGCACCAAAACAAAGGCCCCGCAAAACGCGGGGCCCTGGTTCGGAACCTGGATCCCCGCCTTCGCGGGGATGACGCTTCTGTCGCCAATCGCGGCCCGGCTTGCGGCCGCTCCTGGACAGTTGCCTCACATATCCATGTCACCCATGCCGCCCATGCCGCCCATGCCGCCACCGCCGCCGCCCATCGGCTTTTCGTCCTTGGGCAACTCGGCGATCATCGCCTCGGTGGTCAGCATCAGGCTCGCGACCGACGCCGCATTCTGCAGCGCAAAGCGCGTGACCTTGGTGGGATCGACAACTCCCATCTGCACGAGATCGCCGTATTCGCCGGTAGCCGCGTTCAGGCCATAGTTGCCCTTGCCTTCGGCGACCTTGTTGACGACGACCGACGGCTCTTCGCCGGCGTTGTTGACGATCTGGCGCAGCGGCTCTTCGAGCGCGCGCAGCACGATCTTGATGCCGGCGTCCTGATCGGGATTGTCGCCCTTCAGGTTCTTCAGGTTGGCCCGAGCCCGCAGGTAGGCGACGCCGCCACCGGCGACGATGCCTTCCTCGACTGCGGCACGGGTCGCGTGCAGCGCGTCCTCGACGCGGGCCTTCTTTTCCTTCATCTCGACTTCGGTCGCGGCACCGACCTTGATCACTGCAACGCCGCCGGCAAGCTTCGCCACGCGCTCCTGCAGCTTCTCCTTGTCGTAGTCCGAAGTCGCCTCATCGATCTGCACGCGGATGTTCTTGACCCGCGCCTCGATGGCCGACTTTTCGCCCGCACCGTCGATCAGGGTCGTGTCTTCCTTGCCGACTTCGACTCGCTTGGCGCGGCCGAGATCCTTGAGCGTCGCGTTTTCCAGCTTGAGGCCGAGTTCCTCGGCGATCACGGTGCCGCCGGAGAGGATCGCGATGTCTTCGAGCATCGCCTTGCGACGGTCGCCGAAACCGGGCGCCTTGACGGCGGTCGTCTTCAGAATGCCGCGAATGTTGTTGACGACCAGCGTCGCCAGCGCTTCGCCGTCGACGTCCTCGGCGATGATCAAGAGCGGCTTGCCCGACTTCGCCACCTGCTCCAGCAGCGGCAGGAGGTCGCGGATGTTGCTGACCTTCTTGTCGTGCAGCAGGATGTACGGATCCTCGAGCACTGCGGTCTGCTTGTCGGGGTTGTTGATGAAGTACGGCGAGATGTAACCGCGATCGAATTGCATGCCTTCGACCAGATCGAGCTCGTTTTCCAGTCCCTTGCCATCCTCGACCGTGATCACGCCTTCCTTGCCGACCTTGTCCATCGCGTCGGATATCGTCTTGCCGATCGACTCGTCGGCGTTGGCCGAGATCGCGCCGACCTGGGCGATTTCCTTGCTGGTCGTGCACGGCTTGCTGATTTTTTTCAGCTCTTCGACGACGGCGGTGACTGCCTTGTCGATGCCGCGCTTCAGGTCCATCGGGTTCATGCCGGCGGCGACATACTTCATGCCTTCGACGATGATCGATTGCGCCAGCACGGTCGCCGTGGTCGTGCCGTCACCGGCGACGTCGGAGGTTTTCGACGCGACTTCCTTCACCATCTGCGCGCCCATGTTCTCGAACTTGTCCTTGAGCTCGATTTCCTTCGCGACGGATACACCGTCCTTGGTGATCGTCGGCGCGCCGAAGCTGCGCTCGAGCACTACGTTGCGACCCTTCGGGCCGAGAGTAATCTTGACGGCGTTGGCGAGGATATTGACCCCGGCCAGCATGCGGTTGCGGGCGCCGTCGCCGAAGCGTACGTCTTTGGATGCCATGTTCTGTTCTCCTGAAAACTGTGGTGTGTGCGTCGGAATCGGTCAGCGGTATCAGCCGACGATGCCGATGATGTCGTCTTCGCGCATGTGCAGAAGATCCTGCCCGTCCAGCTTGAATTCTTGGCCCGAGTACTTGCCGAAAAGAATCTTGTCGCCAACCTTGACGCCCATCGGAACCAGCTTGCCGCTGTCGTCGGTCTTTCCGGGCCCGGCATAGACGACTTCGCCCTGCGAAGGCTTCTCGGCCGCGGTGTCGGGAATGACGATGCCACCGGCTGTCTTGCGCTCTTCTTCCAGCCGCTTAACGATCACGCGATCGTGCAAAGGACGAATTTTCATGTCAGTACTCACTCCTGGAAACATAAATTAAGCAGAATCAAGGGGTTGATCCTGCGGTCTTGGGTTCGATCCTGGCTCGAGCACTTTGCCGGTCGCGTGGCGCGACTGTTAGCACTCTCCTCGAGCGAGTGCTGATGATAGTACCTCGAAGGCTGAATATCAAGCCCGTAGCGATTAAATTCCGGACCTTGGCTTGAACGAGGCGCCAGGGTGCCGAAGCCGGTCTTATGACAATGTCATAGTCCTTGCAGCGCGCGTTCCGACCCGGCGCCAGCCATCGCGAGGGCGGACGCGCCGAATCGCGGAAGCGTCGATATGCTAAGGTTTTTAATCCGCCCGTCGCGGCGCAACCGGAGTGCGCAATGTCGAACCAACCCAGTCCCGGCGTCCCCCGCAGCGGCGCGCCGGGGACGGCGGCCGCACGCATCGTGGACTCCGGCCGCGGCGCCGCATGGTGGAGCGAAGCTTGGCGGCTGTTCACTCCCGCGGCGGGAGTGTGGATCCTGATCGCGATCGTAGCGTTCATCCTGAACATCGTGCTTGCATTCATTCCGCTGCTGGGACACGTGGCCGGACAGCTGCTGTTCCCGATCTTCGCCGGCGGGCTGATGCTCGGTTGCCGCGCGATCGATCGTGGTGAGCCGTTGACCGTAGGACACCTGTTTGCCGGATTCGGCACCCGCCTCGGACCGCTGTTCATCGTCGGCTTGATCTACACCGCTCTTGTCGTCGCGATCATGCTGGTCGTGTTCGGGCTGCTGCTGGTGTTCTTCGGCGCGTCGATCGTCGGCCACCTGTGGCACATGCAGGATCTGCAGGATCCGCTTGCTGTCGGCTCGATGCTGGGCGGCATGCTGGGCGGCATGCTGGTCGCCGTGCTGGTCGGCGCGCTGATTTTCCTGCTGCTCTATCTGCCGCTGCTGATGGCAATCTGGTTCGCGCCGGCGCTGGTCGTGCTGCACGCCGTCGACCCGCTCGAGGCGATGCGACTCTCGTTCAGCGGATCGCTCCGGAACGTCGTGCCGTTCCTGGTCTACGGCCTGATCGGCCTGGTGCTGGCGATCGTGGCGACGATCCCGCTCGGATTGGGATGGCTGGTGCTCGGTCCGGCGACGGTCACGTCGCTGTACGCCAGCTACTGCGACATCTACGAAGACCCGCCATCCGCGCCGGGCGCGGCGCCGCCACAGGCGGTCTAGGCCTGTTCACAGGCCCTAGCGCGCCGCGCCGGAAATCTGCTCGTTCGGCTGGCTTCGCAAACTCCGACCTGGCGCGCCTTTGGCCAGCGCGAATACGACGATCTGATCGTCGCTGAACACGGGTGTGCCGAGCCGCGCGCTGATCAGCGGGAGGCAGCGCTCCATGTCGGGCCATTGCGTCGGCGGCACGCCGGGCGCGATGGTCCACGGCGTCTTGTGCACGACCAGGTAGTCGGCGCCGTAGTGCTTGCCGCGCAGCAGCGCCGACAGGTGGACCATGTGGCGCAGGCGCAAGCCGCGCGCGCTCTCCGGATACTCGCCGAAGCTGCGCTCGCCGCAAACGCCGTCGACCATGCCGATCTTGATGCGCTGCCGATGCCGCTGCTGGTAGAACGGCAGCGGGTTGAACTGCGATTCGAGATTCCATGGCGCCTCGATCAGCGTGACGCTCGCCGGTGGCAGCCGTGCCAGCTCGTCGTAGAAAGCCGGCATGCCTTGCTTGGGCGCGAGGGTCACGTAGGGATTCTTCGCCTCGTCGTAGTCGTACTGAAAGCGGGCGTGGCCGAGAAATTGATTCGGATAGTAGAAGCTCCGCGGCAGCGGGCCGAGCGCGAGCAGCGCCAGCGGCAGCGCCACCACCGCGACCGGCACCGCTGCCGGCCAGGGCGCGGCACGCGCGAGCGCGACTGCGCCGGCCGCTGTCGCGAACAGCAGGAAAGGCAGCACGATCAGCACATAGCGCGCCTGGACCAGCGGATGCTCGATCCAGGTGGCGCGGCTCGCCGCGAGCAGCAGCCAGTAGCCGAAGATCAGCAACGCGAAAAACCGCACGAGCTCGCGATCGCGCCGTAGCAGCACCATCGCGCCGTAAGCCGTCAGCGCGGCGACCGCGGCCAGCACGACCGGGGAGCCGGTTCCCGCCAGCATCAGCCAGGTGCGGTAGACGCTCTCGACGGTCATCGCATGCTGCCCGGTCTTCGCCGCCAGCGAGTCCCAGTCATGGTACAGCGGCGGTCCGAGCGTCGCCGCCAGCAACACCAGCAGCGCGGCGGCAATCGCGGCAAGCCGCAGCAACGAACGTCGATCGTGCTTGAGGGCGGCGCCCAACGCCACAACGCCGAAGTACGCGAGCGGCAGCAAGGTGAATCCAAGCGTGACCGGATGCAGCCACGCGGCCGCCCAGGCGCCGGCGACGTACGCCGCGGCCCAGGCGAGGCCGCCGCGACGCCACCACCGGCGCACCGCGACGATGGCGACGAACGCGGCGAGCACCGTGATCGAATACGGCCGCGCGATCTTGCTGAAATAGACCAGCAGCGGCGACACGGCGAGGAGCCCCACCCACAGCGCGCGTGTCGCGTCATCGGCGCCGCGGCGAACCAGCAACGGCGCTGCGGCGAGCAGAGCGACGCCGGAGACAAACATCGGCATCCGCATCGTCCATTCGGTCAGGCCGCCATGCTGCATCAGCAAGCGATCGTAGAGCGTCAGCGGAATGCTGTAGTCGCTGCGCCCGAAGCTGGTGAAGATGTCGGCAAAGCCGGATTGGAGAATCTTGTGCACCGCGTGCCACTCGTCCTCGAGCAGGATCTGCAGGTCGAGCTGGTAGTAGCGCAGCCAGACGCCGGCGAGCAGCCAGCACCATGCCAGCGCGACGGCGGCCGCGGGGGCGACGCGCCGCACTCGCGGCGCCGTCATCGGCCGCCGCGATCGGCGGGGACCGCCGCCAGCCGCAGCCGCGGTTCGGCCGCGAATATCCGCGGGTGGCCGATGCCGCAGCGCCACGCCCGATACTGCAGCGATGTCCACAGGACGCCGAGGCCGTAGATGATCGCGCGTCCGAAGCTTATCGAGCTCGCCTCAGCGAAATATTTCGCCGGACAGGATATCTCGCCGACGCGGAAACCGAAGGCGACCGCCTGCACCAGCATCTGGTTGTCGAACACGAAGCCATCCGCATTCGCATTGAGCGGCAGCGTCTCGAGCACGCGGCGCGAAAACGCCCGGTACCCGGTGTGCCATTCGGAAAGCTTGCCGCCGACCAGGATGTTCTGCATCGCGGTCAGCGCGCGATTGGCCGCGTATTTGTACCATGGCATGCCGCCGGCGAGCGCCGACTGCGCGATGATGCGCGAGCCGATGACGACATCGTAGACGTCGGATGCGACCATCGCCGCCATCGCGGTGATGAGGCGCGGCTCGTATTGATAGTCTGGATGCAGCATGACGACGATGTCGGCGCCGCGAGCCAGCGCCTCGGCATAGCAGGTCTTCTGGTTGGCGCCGTACCCGCGATTGTCCTCGTGGCGGCTGACCGCAATGCCCAGCCGCTTGGCGACCGCGATGGTCGCATCATCGCTCGCGTCGTCGACCAACAGCACGTCGTCGACGACGTCGTGCGGTATCGCCGCGTAGCACCGGGCCAGCGTCTTCTCCGCCCGGTACGCCGGCATGACGACGACGATTTTGCGTTGATGCAGCAAGCGGGACCGTCAGGGGGACTGGGCGCGGCACGAGCGCATGTTGCGCCTGCGCGATCGAGCGGATTCTAGCATGCAGCTTGTGCACGTCGCCGGCGCGGCGATGCACGCCGCCGGATTTGCTGCCGGCCCTATTCGCGCGGCGGGTTGCCGTTGACGGCGCTGCGGACGTTCAGCGCCAGCGCCGCCGGTGCGTCGCCGCGCAGAAACCAGCGCAGCCGCGTCGTGTCGCCCACGCGGTCGAACGAATGCGTGCGCAGCAGGTGCTCGACGGTGGCGCGATAGCGCGAATCGCGCGGAATGCGCACGACCCAGGTCTTCCTGCCGGGCGGCGTCGCGAACAGCGAGTCGATCAGCGCCCGGCCGTGGCCGCCGCCGCGCCGTCCAAGCTCGAGCGCGGCAAGCCAGAGCTCGTAGCCGCCGCTGATCGCGCGGAACAGTCCGAATCCCGCCGGCGGATGTCCGCTGTGGCGGTCGTCGGGCCAGAACACGTACCCTGGCACCGCGATGGATTCGACCCGCCCGGTCTGCAGGTCTTCCTCGATGAAGTAGCCATGGACGAGCGCGCGCTTGAGCTTGTCGAAAAAATCGAGCGACTGGGTGGAATCCGCCGCCAGGCCGGAGTCGAAACTGCCCTCGGCCGCGTTCTGCCGGATCAGGGACCGGAGCATGGCCAGATGACCGACATGGGCGGGTGCAAGCATGTTTGCAGACCACGCAATAGAGCAGGCGCTGTTTATAGCTTTTGCCTTGCGCCGCCGCTTGGCCAGCTTACGAACGGATAGCGCAGCGGCACTAACGGTCGGAAGCGGCGACGCGCGCACTGCCGCGCCGCCTGCCGCCGCGACATGTGGACGACAACTCGGGGACAGCGCACAGGGTCGCTAGTATGCCGAGTCAGAAGTTCCGACGATAAAGGAGCGGATGGATTTGGCCGCCAGGCAAGGCGCGAGGCCGAAATCATAGCTCGGGCTACGGTGAGGCCGAGCAACGCCGCATGGCAGCCAAAGACGCCGCGACTGTCAAGCGAATTTCTGACTCGGCACACTAGTGCGCCTGCTCCCAGTTCGGGCCGCTGCCGACATCGACGACCAGCGGCACGCGAAGCTGCGCGACGCCGCTCATCAGCGCCGGCAGTTCGCGCTTGACGCGATCGAGCTCCACCGCCGGCACCTCGAGCACGAGCTCGTCGTGCACCTGCAGGATCAGGCGGGTGCCGAGACGCTCGTCATCGAGCCACTGCTGGACGGCGATCATCGCCAGCTTGATCAGGTCGGCCGCCGTGCCCTGCATCGGCGCATTGATCGCCGCGCGCTCGGCGCCCTGGCGCCGCGGCCCGCCCCCGGCGTTGATGTCGGGCAGCCACAGCCGCCGCCCGAACACCGTTTCGACGTAGCCCTGCTTGCGCGCCAGTTCGCGCGTGCGCTGCATGTAGTCGGCGACGCCCGGATAGCGTGTGAAGTACTTGTCGATGAACATCTGCGCCGCGTCGCGCTCGATCGCGAGCTGCACCGCCAGCCCGAACGCGCTCATGCCGTAGATCAGGCCGAAATTGACCGCCTTGATGTAGCGGCGCTGGTCCGCCGTGACGTCGGCCAGCGGCACGCCGAAGATTTCGGCCGCCGTCGCCTTGTGGATGTCGGCGCCCTCGGCAAAAGCCTTCAGCAGCGACGCGTCGCCGGACAGGTGCGCCATGATGCGCAATTCGATCTGCGAGTAGTCGGCCGATACCAGCAGGTGGCCCGGCGGCGCGATGAACGCCTCGCGGATGCGTCGGCCCTCCTGCGTGCGCACCGGAATGTTCTGCAGGTTGGGATCGGTGCTCGCGAGACGTCCCGTCACTGCCGTCGCCTGACCGAAATTCGTGTGCACGCGGCCGGTGCGCGCGTTGACCATCTGCGGCAGCTTGTCGGTGTAGGTCGACTTGAGCTTCGACAGCCCGCGATGCTCGAGCAGCAGCTTCGGCAGCGGATAGTCGGCCGCGAGCTGCTGCAGCACCTCCTCGTCGGTCGACGGCTGCCCGGTCGCGGTCTTCTTGACTGCCGGCAGTCCCATTTTGCCGAACAGGATGTCGCCGAGCTGCTTCGGTGACCCGAGGTTGAAAGGCTGGCCGGCCAGCTCGTAGGCGTGGTTTTCGAGCGCGAGCACGCGCTCGCCCAGCTCGCGGCTCTGCGCGTCCAGCAGCGCGCAGTCGAGCAGCACGCCGGTGCGCTCCATGCGAAACAGCACTTCGCGCATCGGCATCTCGATCGACGAGTAGACGAAATCGAGCTTCGCGTCGGCAAGGACGCGCGGCTGCTGCGCGAGGTGCAGCTGCAGCGTGATGTCGGCGTCCTCCGCCGAATATTCGGTGGCACGGTCGATCGCCACCTGGTCGAAGCCGATCTGCTTGGCGCCCTTGCCGGCGACTTCCGCATAGGTGAGCGTCTTGACGTCGAGATGCCGCCAGGCGAGGCTGTCCATGTCGTGCGGCCGATGCGACTCGAGCACGTAGGATTGCAGCATCGTGTCGTGCGCGACGCCGGCGAGCGCGATGCCGTGATTGGCGAGCACGTGCTGGTCGTACTTGACGTTCTGGCCGAGCTTGCGCGCGGCCGGATTCGCGAGCCAGGGCTTGAGGCGGGCCAGCACCTGGTCCAGCGGCAATTGCGCCGGCGCGCCCGCATAGCGGTGCACCAGCGGGATGTAGCCGCGTGCCCCGGCTCGACCGCAAACGACAGTCCGACGATCTTGGCCTGCAGCGGGTCGAGGCTGGTCGTCTCGGTGTCGAAGCAGACCAGCTCCGCCCGCTCGATCACGCCGAGCCAGCGCTCGAGCGCGGACGATTCGAGCACGGCTTCGTAATGCCGCGGCACGGCGGGGCGCGCGCCTGCGCTCGCCGTCGCGGCGCCGCCGCGGGCGCGCGCGTGGCTGCCGCATCCTGCGCCGCCGCGGCGCGGCTGCCGTTTTCGAGGTCCTTCAGCCAGGTCTTGAACTCGAAGCGCTCGAGAGCTCCCTGAGCTTGGTCGCATCGACCGGCTGCACGACCAGCGCGGTCGGTGGCACCGGCAGCGTGCAGTCGGTCTTGACCGTCAGGAGCCTTCTGCCCTGCGGCAGCCAGTCGAGCGCCGCGCGCAGATTCTCGCCGACGACACCGCCGATCTCGCCGGCGTGCGCGATCACGTTGTCCAGCGTCTCGTATTCGGCCAGCCATTTGGCCGCGGTCTTCGAGCCCGACTTTCGGGACGCCGGGCACGTTGTCGACGGCGTCGCCGGTGAGCGTCAGGAGGTCGAGAATCTGATCGGCACGCACGCCGAACTTGGCGACGACGCTCTGCAGATCGAGCTTCTCGTTGCTCATCGTGTTGACCAGCGTCACGCGCGGCGTAACGAGCTGCGCGAGATCCTTGTCGCCGGTCGAGATCAGCGCATCGATGCCCTCCGCTTCCGCGCGGCGAACCAGCGTGCCGATCACGTCGTCGGCCTCGACGCCGTCGACCATCATCAGCGGCCAGCCGTGCGCGCGGATCAGCTCGTGCAACGGCTCGATCTGACGCGCAAGATCGTCCGGCATCGGCGGGCGGTTGGCCTTGTATTCCGGATACCAGTCGTCGCGAAACGTCTTGCCCGGCGCATCGAAGACGACCGCGAAGTAGTCCGGCTTGCCGTCGTCGACCAATCGGCGCAACATCGAAATGACGCCGCGCATCGCGCCGGTCGGTTCGCCGTGCGAGGTGCGCAGGTCGGGCAGCGCGTGAAACGCCCGATACAGGTAGGAAGAGCCGTCGACGAGTACAGCGTAGGCATGAATCAGACGAACAAGATTCCCGAGTTGATCGACGCTCAGGCGAATTACGCGACCAACGGCCAGGAAGCGTGGCGGGTGCTGGGCATTATGGCAGAGTTTGCCGTCGCGACCGAACGCCTGCGCGGCATCCGGCCCGCGGTCAGCCTGTTCGGCAGCGCGCGCATCAAGCCCGACCACCCTTACTACCAGAAGGCCGAGCGGATCGCGCGCCTGTTGTCCGACGCCGGCTTTTCGGTGATTTCCGGCGGCGGGCCCGGGCTGATGGAGGCGGTCAATCGCGGTGCGCATGCCGGGCGCTCGCCGGCGATCGGACTCAACATCGTCCTGCCCACCGAGCAGGCCGGCAATGCGTTCCAGGATGTCGGCATCAACTTCCGCTACTTTTTTGCGCGCAAGATGATGTTCGTGCGCTTTGCATCCGCGTACGTGGTCCTCCCCGGAGGCTTCGGCACGCTCGATGAGCTGACCGAATGCCTGACGCTCGTGCAGACCGGCAAGACCCGCAAGATACCGATCATTCTCGTCGGTGGCGATTTCTGGAAGGGCCTGATCGACTGGATGCGCGACAAGCTCGTCGGCGAACGACTGATCGCTCCCGGCGACATCGACCTGATGACGCTGATCGACGAACCGGAGGCGATCGTCGAGGCGATCTTCGACTTTTACGAAAGCCACGGCTTTCAGCCGACGCGTGCCGAGCGCGACAGGATGCTCAACCTGTAAGTGCTGACGGGCCGGCCCGAGTTCCTGCTAAGATGAAGCATTGCGCATCGCGGTTCTGCAACATGCACCTTCGTCTCGCAACGCCTGGTTTCCGCTTTCGCCTTCGCCGTCGCGGTCGGCGCCCTGGCGCAGAAGCCGCCGCCGAAACTCGAGCCGCTGCCCGAGGCTCCGCCGCCTCCGCCGGAGATCGCCGGCGATCCCGATCTCGAGCCGCAGGTGACGATCGTCCGCCGGCAAACCGAGACGATCGAGGAATATCGCGTCAACGGCCGCCTGACGATGATCAAGGTCATCCCACGACCGGCCGGCCGTACTATCTGGTCGCCGATGGCAGCGACGGCGCGTTCATCCGTCGCGACAGCCTCGATACGGGCTTCAAAGTGCCGATGTGGCTGTTGTTTTCCTTCTGACCTAGGCACCCGTCTCTGCAACGTTGACAGCGGCCGCGCGCCCCGACGTGCGCGGCGATGCCCGATGTCGGTCTACACCACCGTCACCCCGAAGAACTCGAGGCCTGGCTCACGCGCTACGCGATCGGAGCGGTTCATCGAATTCGAGCCGATCTCGGCCGGCATCGAGAACACCAACTACTTCGTCACCGCCGACAAGGGCCGCTACGTGCTGACGCTGTACGAGCGCCTGCCGGCGGAAGAGCTGCCGTTCTATCTCAATCTGATGGCGCATCTCGCGCGCGCCGGCGTCCAGGCCCCGCGCCCGAGCCCGATCGCACCGGCGCGCTGTTGAGCATGCTGAACGGCAAGCCCGCCGGTCTCGTGACGCGGGTCGACGGCGCTGCCGTCGTGCGCCCGACGCCGCGCATTGCGCGGCGGTCGGCGCGGCGCTCGGCGCAGCTGCACATCGCCGTCGGCACCTATCGCGGCCGCGCTGTCGAACCGCCGCGGCCCCGGCTGGTGGCGCCAGGCCGCGCGTGCGGTGCGGCCGTTCCTGTCGGCCGAGCAGAACGCACTGCTCGTCGCCGAGCTCAAGTTCCAGACCGGGTTCGCCAAGGTCAGGCTGCCGCGCGGCGCGATCCACGGCGATCTGTTCTGCGACAACGTGCTGTTCGACGATGCGCGCGTCTCGGGCATCATCGATTTCGGCTTCGCCGCGACCGACTTCCTTCGCCTACGACCTGGCGATCGCGGTCAACGACTGGTGCATCGTCGCCGATGCCGGACGGGAGGGCGCGCTGGAGTCCGAGCGCGTCGAGGCGCTGGTCGGCGCCTACGACGCCTGCGTCCGCTGACGCCGACGAGCGCGCGCAGTGGCCGGCGCTGCTGCGCGCCGCGCGCGCTGCGCTTCTGGCTGTCGCGCCTCTACGATCTGCATCTGCCGCGCCCCGGCGAGCTCAGTGCACGCGCACGATCCCGCGCATTTCGAGCGCATCCTGCGCGACGCGCGATCGCGCGTCGCTCGCCCGCACTTTCCAGGCTCGATGAGCGACCGCGCCCGATCGCGTTCGCATTCGCGCTCGACGGCGCGTCACGGCCTCGTCTGGCTGCGCGACGCGGCGTCGATGCTTCGCGCTGCACCGCTGCCCTGGCTCCTGCTGCTGCTCGCCTATTACTTGCTGATCGCGCTGATCGAATTCGGTCCATGGCCTCGTCGGCCAGTTCGTCGCGCCGCTGCTGAGGCCGGTGTTCGCCGTCGGCTTTCTCGCCGCGGCGTGGACGCAGGAACGCGGCGGCGTGCCGCAGATTCGAGCACTGTTCCGCGGCTTTCGCAGCGAACCTTCGGGCGCTGCTCCCGCTCGGCGTCGTCTTTCTCGTCGGAATGACGGTCGCCGTGCTGGCAACCGCGCTGGTCGACGGCGGCAAGCTGCTCGACGCTCATCGTCCGGACGCCGAGCCCGACGAAGCGATCGCTCGCGAGCGGACGCGTGCAGGCCGCGATGCTGTTCGGCGCCGCGTGCGCGCTGCCGATGCTGCTCGCGCTGTGGTTCGCGCCGGCGCTGGTCGTGTTCCAGGATGCGGGGCGCGCGCACGGCGCTGGCGACGAGCCTGCGCGCGGCGCTCGCGAACTGGCGGCCGATCGCGGTCTACGGGCTCGCTGTGTTCTTCTTCGGCGGCGTGCTGCCCGGTCATCGCCTGGCGCTGATCGCGTCATCGCTCCTGGCCGAATCGGCGCCGTACGTGATCGCGCTCTGTTCGTCGTTGCCGTATCTGTTCGTGTTCGTCGCCGACGCTGCACATCTCGGACTACGTCAGCTATCGCGACATCTTCCACGCCGACGAAGCCGGGACCGTGCCGGCACCGATGCCGGATCGACGTAGGCGCCGCTCACTAGGCGGCCTCGAGCTTCGCGTACTCCAGCGCCAGCCACTTGACGCCGGCGTCGCGGAAGTTGACCTGCACGCGCGCGTCGCTGCCGCGCCCTTCGGCGTCGATGATGATGCCGAGGCCGAACTTCGCGTGGCGTACGCTCTGGCCGATGCGCCAGCCCGGCACGCGCTGGCGTCGCGCCACGGCATCCGGCGCGGCGATCGCGCGCGACGCGCTCCCCATCGGCGTCGACGTCGAAGCGTCGCCGCAGCGCGGTGCGGCGACAGCCACTGCACCAGCTCCGCGCGGCAATTCGTCGAGGAAGCGCGACGCGATGTTGTAGCGCACCTGGCCGTGCAGCATCCGGCTCTGCGCGTGCGTGAGATAGAGCCGGCGCCTCGCGCGCGTGATCGCGACGTACATGAGCCGCCGCTCCTCCTCGACGCCGTCGAATTCGTTGACAGGCTGTTCTCGTGCGGGAAGAGACCCTCCTCCAGGCCGGTGACGAACACCGTGTGGAACTCGAGGCCCTTGGCCGAGTGCACGGTCATCAGCTGCAGCGCGGGGCGGCCCTCGGCGGCCTGCGTCTCGCCCGCTTCCAGCGCGGCGTGCGCGAGGAACGCGGTCAGCGGATCCGGCGCCCTCGCCGGCATCGGCTCGCCGGCCGATTGCGCTCGGCATCTCCGCGCGATCGGCTTCGCGCAGGAAGCCGTCGGCGGCGTTGACCAGCTCCTCCAGGTTGTCGACGCGATCCTGCCCGTCCTTTTCGGCCTTGTAGTGCGCGACGAGGCCGCTGACGCTGCATTGACGTGCTCGACGGCTTCCGGCAGCGGCAAGCCCTGCGTCGCGGCGCGCATCGCCTCGATCAGCGCGACGAACGCGGCGAGGCTCGTGCCCGCCTTGCCGCCGACCGCGCCGGCTGCACGCCGCCTGCCACAGGCTCGTGCCCGTCGCGCGCGCGCGCTCCTGCAGCGTCTCGAGCGTCCGCGCGCCGATGCCGCGCGGCGGGAAGTTGACGACGCGCAGGAACGCGCCGTCGTCGTCGGGCGCCGCGATCAGCCGCAGGTAGGCGAGCGCGTGCTTGACTTCGGCGCGCTCGAAAAAGCGCATGCCGCCGTAGACGCGGTACGGCATCGCCGGCGTTGAACAGCGCGTGCTCCAGCACCCGCGACTGCGCGTTCGATCGGTAGAGCACCGCGACTTCCGCCGGCGACACGCCGTCGGCGACCAGCCCCTTGACGACGTCGACGATGAACGCGGCCTCGTCGATGTCCGACGGCGCCGCAAAGGCGCGCACCGGCTCGCCCTCGGCGTCGGCCGTCCACAGGTTCTTGCCGAGCCGTCCCTGGTTGTGCTTGATCAGGGCGTTGGCGGCGTCGAGGATGTGGCCGTGCGAGCGGTAGTTCTGCTCGAGCTTGATCAGCTTGACCGGCGCGCCGTCGACGCCGAAATCGCGCTCGAAATGCTGCATGTTGGCGACGTTCGCGCCGCGGAACGCGTAGATCGACTGGTCGTCGTCGCCGACGGCGAAAACCGCGGTCTGCGGCGCCGGCGAGCAGCTTCAGCCACTTGTACTGCAGCACGTTGGTGTCCTGGAACTCGTCGACGAGAAGGTGCGAAAAGCGGCGCCGGTAGTGCTCGCGCAGGCCCTCGTTGCCGCGCCAGCAGCTCGTAGGTGCGCAGCAGGAGCTCGGCGAAATCGACGACGCCTTCGCGCTGGCACGCCTGCTCGTAGAGCGCGTAGTGCTCGACCTGGCGGCGCGTGAATTCGTCGTGCGCCTCGACCTGGTTCGGGCGCAGGCCTTCTTCCTTCGACGCATTGATCAGCGACTGGAGCTGGCGCGCGCGGGAAGCGCTCGTCGTCGATGCTGTGCGCCTTGTACAGCCGCTTGATCAGACGCGAGCTGGTCCTGCGTGTCCATGATCTGGAAGAGCTGCGGCAGCTGCGCGTCGCGGTAATGCGCGCGCAGCATGCGGTTGCACAGCCCGTGGAACGTGCCGATCCACATGCCGCGCGTGTTCACCGGCGTCAGCGCGGAGAGCCGCGCGAGCATCTCCTTGGCCGCCTTGTTGGTGAACGTCACGGCGAGGATCGACAGCGGGCTCGCCTGGCCGGTCGCGAGCAGCCAGGCGATGCGCGTCGTCAGCACGCGCGTCTTGCCGCTGCCGGCGCCGGCCAGGATCAGCGCCGACGCATGCGGCAGCGTGACCGCGGCGAGCTGTTCGGGATTGAGATTCGCGAGAAGGGGCGAAGCCATCGGGAAGGAACGGCGCCGAAAGAGGGCGCCGATCGGCGGGCCGCGGACAGCGGGTCCCGCGCTGGTCTGCCGCGCAAAGTGCAATTATAAGCGATACCGCCGCCACACGCTGCTCCCGCCGACGCGGTCGCGCTCCCGGGCGTTATAATCGGCCGCGCCTCGCCCTGCCATCCGATCCCGCACGCCGCTATCCGATGCCCCGCATTCCGCGAATCAACCCCGCAGCGCACTCCGCGACGACGCGCGCGTTCGTGCAGTGGATCCGCTCGGCGGCGCCGTACATCCACGCCTTTCGCGGCAAGACCTTCGTCATCGCATTCGGCGGCGAGGTCGTCGCCGACGAGACCTTTCTCGGCATCGTCCACGATCTCAATCTGCTGCACAGCCTGGGCATCCGGCTGGTCGTCGTGCACGGCTCGCGGCCGCAGATCGAAGCCATCCTCAAGCAGCAGAGCATCCCCAGCCGTACAACCGCGGGCTGCGCGTCACCGACAGCGAGACGCTGGACTGCGTGCTCGAGGGGACCGGCCATGCGCGCGAGCCGCATCGAGGCGCTGCTGTCGCTGGGCGTCGCGAACTCGCCGATGGCCGGGCGCGCGCATTCGCGTGGTCGGCGGCAACTTCCTCACCGCCAAGCCGATCGGCGTGCTCGACGGCGTCGACATGCAATGGACCGGCGAAGTCCGCCGCGTCGACGTCGAGGCGATCCGGCAGCGACTGGACGACGGCGACATCGTGCTGGTCTCCCCGCTCGGGTACTCGCCCACCGGCGAGATCTTCAACCTCGCGCTGGAAGAGGTCGCGACGCAGGTCGCCGTCCACCTGTCCGCGCACAAGCTCATTTTCCTGATGGAAACCGACGGCGTGCGCAACGGCCGCCGCCAGCTGTTGAGCGAGCTGTCGACGCGCGACGCCGAGGCGCTTCTCGCCAGCGAGCGGCAAGCTGCCGGCCGACGTGCTGCACTATCTGCCATGCGCGATCCGCGCCTGCGAGAACGGCGTCAAGCGCGCGCATCTGATCTCCCGTCATCACGACGGCGCGCTGCTGCTCGAGCTCTTCACGCGCGACGGCGTCGGCACGATGGTCGCGGCGGCGCCGCTCGCGCACCTGCGCAACGCGACGATCGACGACGTCGGCGGCATCCTCGCGATCATCGAGCCGCTGGAGGACCAGGGCGTGCTCGTGCGCCGCTCGCGCGAGCGGCTGGAGATGGAGATCGAGCGCTTCGTCGTCGCCGAGCACGACGACATGATCATCGGCTGCGCCGCGCTGTACGCGTTTCCCGGCGAGAAGGTCGGCGAGCTCGCCGCGCTGGCGGTGCATCCCGACTTCCGGCGCGAAGGCTACGGCGAGGCGCTGCTGCACGAGATCGAGCAGCGCGCACGCAAGCTCCGACTGTCGCGCCTGTTCGTGCTGACCACGCGCACGTCCGGGTGGTTCATCGAGCGCGGCTTTGTCGAGAGCGACCCGTCGCGACCTGCCGCAGCAGAAGCGCGACTCTACAACTGGCAGCGGCGCTCGCTGGTCTACGAAAAGTCGCCGGTCTAGGCGCCGGGCGGACATACCTGTTGTCATCCCGGCGAAGCCTGCCCCGGCATGATTGAAGCCGGGGGCCGGGATCCAAGTTGCAGCGTCTCGCGGGCCGGGTTTCGCTGCTCGGGCCCCGGCCTGCGCCGGGGCGACGACGAACTGGGCATCCCGACGCAGGCCGGCACCGCTGCCGGCGTGGCGCCGCACCGGATGATGCGCTGCGTGCGATAATTCTCGCTCGACTTTTATTGGCTCGAGGATGTCGCGATGGCACGCATGATCCAATGCATCAAGCTCGGCCGCGAGGCCGAAGGGCTCGACTTTCCACCGTATCCGGGCGAGCTGGGCAAGCGCATCTACGAGAACGTCTCGAAAGAGGCCTGGGCGCAGTGGCTGAAGCACCAGACGATGCTGGTAAACGAGAACCGCCTGAGCCTCGCCGATCCGCGCGCGCGCAAGTATCTCGCCGAGCAGATGGAGCGCCATTTCTTCGGCGGCGGCGCCGACGTCGCCTCGGGATACGTCCCGCCGAAGCCATGACGCAGGCGATCGAGCGGCCCGCGATCAGCCGCTATCCGGTGCCGAAGCTGGAGGACTTGCCCGAGGACATCCGCGCGCGGATGCTGGAAGTCCAGGAAAAGGCAGGCTTCGTTCCCAACGTCTTTCTGACCTGGCCCATCGCCCCGGACGAGTTCCGCGCCTTTTTCGCCTACCACGACGCGCTGATGTTGCGCGACTCGGGGCTCACCAAGGCCGAGCGCGAGATGATCGTCGTCGCCACGTCCGGCGCCAACGACTGCCTGTACTGCATCGTCGCGCACGGCGCGATCCTGCGCCTCTACGCCAAGGATCCACTGATCGCCGACCAGGTCGCGGTCAACTATCGCAAGGCGGACATCAGCGAGCGGCAGAAGGCGATGCTCGCGTTCGCGCTCAAGGTTGCGCTGCGCTCGGTCGAGCTGGTCGACGCCGACTACGACGCGCTTCGGACATACAGCTTCAGCGACGAGGACATCTGGGACATCGGCGCGATCGCCGCGTTTTTCGCGCTGTCGAATCGCATGGCCAACCTGATCGCCATGCGCCCGAACGACGAGTTCTACCTGCTCGGACGAATTCCGAAGGCAGTGCCGGCGCCGCCGAAGTAGCCGCCGTCAGGCGCGGCAGCGCGCGGTCACGAAGGCGAGCAGCTCGTCGACGCACGCCGCGATGTCGCCGTGCGTCGTATCGATCACCAGCTCCGGCGCCTCGGGCTTTTCGTACGGGCTGTCGATGCCGGTGAAATCCTTGAGCTCGCCATCGCGCGCCCGGCGGTACAGCCCCTTGGGATCGCGCGCCTCGCAAGCGGCGAGATCGGCGTCGATGAAGACTTCGAAGAAGCGTCCGTTGCGCGCTGCCGCGCGGGCGCGGCGCCGGTCGTCGCGATACGGCGAAATGAACGCCGTGATGCAGACGAATCCGGCCTCGGCGAAAAGCGCAGCGGCTTCGCCGACGCGGCGGATGTTCTCCTGCCGATCCTCGGGCGAGAAGCCGAGGTTGGCATTCAGGCCGCGCCGCACATTGTCGCCGTCGAGCACATACGCGGCGTAGCCGCCGTCGAACAGGCGCCGCTCCAGCGCCATCGCCAGCGTGGATTTTCCCGCTGCCGACAGGCCGGTCAGCCAGACCACGGCGCCCGCATGGCCGAAACGCTGATGCGCGCTCGGCCTCGGTGACCTGGTGGCGCATCGGCGTCAGGTTGCGCGACCCCTCCGGCATCGCGCGATGATCGGGATAGCCGCTGGCGTCGGCGATGCCGCCGCCGACGGTGACGTAGCCGTCGCGCAGCACAAAGCGTCCGGTTGCCGGCATCGCCGCGAAGTCGTCGAGCGCGATCAATTCGTGCGCACGCAAGGTCACGTTGGCGATTTCACCGGCCGCGATCGCCGTCGCGAGCTCCGGCGCCAGGGTGGCGACGTCGATGCGGTGGCGGATCGCCTGCACGCGCACCGTGGCGCTGCGTGGCCCGAGCTGCATCGTGAGCTCGCGGCCGGGCACGAGCGGCGGCGCCGCCAAGCCAGAATATCTCGGCGTCGAACACCGACGTCAGCTTCGGTGCATGGTCGCGGTGGCTCGCGATCTCGCCGCGCTCGACCACCAGTGGCCGGTCGAGCACGACCGCCGCATTGTCGCCCGCGTCGAACGCCTCCGGCGGCGGCCCGGGCCACGCCAGCAGCTCGGCAACGTGGCCGATGCGGCCCGACGGCGAGAACACGAGCTCATCGCCGACCGCCAGGCGACCCGAGTCGACGCGGCCCGCGAGCGCGCGCTGCTCACCATGGCGATAGACATCCTGCACCGCCATGCGCAGCGGCAGCGCGTACTCCGGCGTTCCCGCCGGCAGCGCCTCGAGTGCAGCGACCAGCGACGGGCCCCGATACCAGCCGGGCATCGCGCCCCGTTCGCGCAGATTCGCCCCGTCGCGCGCCGACACCGGCACGATCGCCTGCGGCTCGATGCCGATTCGCGTCAGCGCCGCGGCAACCTCATGCGCGCGCGCCGCAAAAGCGCCTTCGGCGTAACCGACCAGGTCCATCTTGTTGATCGCGACCACGAGTGCGCGGACGCCAAGCAGCTTCAGCAGATACGCATGGCGCAGCGTCTGCTCCTCGCTGCCCGCCTGCACGTCGAGCACCAGCAGTGCGGCGGACGCCGCCGACGCGCCGCCGATCATGTTTTTCAGCAGTTCCTTGTGGCCGGGGGCGTCGATGACGACGAATTCGCGGTGCGGCGTCTTCAGCCGCACCCGCGTCGTGTCCAGGGTGATCGCCTGGTCGCGCTCGGCCTGAAAGCCGTCGAGCGCAAACGACCACTCGAGCGGAACGCCGCGCCTGGCCGACATCGCCGCGAGCTCTTCGGCCTTGCCTGCGGGCAGCAGGTCGAGCTCGTGCAGCAAACGCCCCAGCAGCGACGACTTGCCGTGGTCGACGTGGCCGGCGAGGACGAGCGACAGCGGCGTCCCGTGCTCCATCACATGTAGCCGGCCGCGCGCAGCCGTTCGAACGTATCCTCGCGCTCGTGATCCATCGCGCGTCCGGCGCGCTCGCTCTGCCGCGTCGCTTCGAGCTCCGCGATGATCGCAGGAATCGTCGCCGCGTTCGATGCGATCGGGAAGGTGATGTCGGATTCGCCGAGCGAGCGGTAGCGCTTGCCGTCGCGGGCGAAATAGAGCTCGCAGACCGGAATGCGCTCGCGCTCGACGTAGCGCCAGATGTCGAGCTCGGTCCAGGCCAGCAGCGGATGGACGCGCACGTGCACGTCGGCCGGAAAGTCGGTCTGGTAGGAGTCCCAGAATTCCGCCGGCTGGTCGCGGAAATCCCAGCTTCCGTCGGGCCGGCGCGGGCTGAAGATGCGCTCCTTGCCGCGGATCAGCTGCTCGTCGCGACGGATCCCGAGCAGGATGCCGCGAAGACTGCGCTCCGCGATGATCGCTTTCAGCCCCAGCGTCTTGCGCGCCGCGGCGCGCGCCGCGGGCGGCAGCGTGGCGTCCGTCGCCTCGATCGGCGGGCAGGCCGCATTGACGTAGTCGAGGCCCCACTCGGCGAGCAGGCGGTCGCGAAATGCATACACTTCGGGAAATTCATTGCCGGTGTCGAGCAGCATCACCGGAAACGGCACACGACCCAGAAAGGCCTTGCGCACGAGCCACAGCAGCGTATTGGAGTCCTTGCCCAGCGACCACAGCATCGCCAGCGGCTTGAGGCGCGCGTGCGCCTCGCGAATCACGTGGATCGACTGTTGCTCGAGGACGTGCAGATAGTCGGGCATCGGCTCGGCGCGGACCGCACGCGCATGCGGGAGTTGGGAGTTAAGAGGCGGGCGCAATGATACCAGCCGGTGGCGGCGCTCATGCTCCTTTGCGTCGGTCATCCGACTCGTACACGATCTGCCCGTCGACCAGCGTATGACATACGCGGCCGGTAAGCTCGCGGCCCAGGAACGGGGTGTTCTTGCCCTGGCTATGCAGCGCCTCGCGCGTAACGGTCCAATCCCGGTCGAGGTCGGCGATGCATACGTCGGCCGGGGCTCCCGGCGCCAGATGCCCGGCATCGATCCCCAGCACCCGGGCCGGGTCGGCGGTGATGCGCGAGAGCGCCGCGGCGAGCGGAACCCTGGCTTCGCGCGCCCATTTCAAGGTCAGCGGCAGCAGCAGCTCAAGACCGGTCGCACCCGGCTCGGCCTCGGCGAACGGGAGCTGCTTCGCATCGTCGTCGACCGGCGCATGGTCGGAGCAGATCGCGTCGATCGTTCCGTCGGCCAGCCCCGCGCGCAGGCCATCGCGATCGCGAACGCTGCGCAGCGGCGGCACCAGATGGCATTGCGCATCGAACCAGCCGATGTCGATGTCGCAAAGATGCACGTGATGCACGGCGACATCGCAGGTCACCTTGAGGCCCGCGCGCTTGGCCTCGCGCACGCGCGCCACGCCTTCGTGGGTCGACAGGCGCGCGACATGCACGCGGGCGCCGGTTTCCCGAACCAGGGTGAAGATCGTGTCGAGCGCGATGATTTCCGCCGCGGACGGAATTGCCGCCAGGCCCAGCCTGGTCGCGACCTCGCCGTCGTGCGCGACGCCGCCGCGCGCCAGATGCGCATCCTGAGGCCGCAGCCAGACGCGGTAGTCGAATGTCGCTGCGTATTGCAAAGCGCGGCGCAGCACCTGGGTGTCGGCGAGCGGCGCGTCGGCATGCGAGAACGCCACGCAACCCGCCTCGGTCAGCTCGCCCATTTCGGTGATGTTCTCGCCTTTGAGCCCGACGGTCAGCGCACCGACCGGATAGACATGTGCCTGGTTCAGCGAGCGGGCGCGGTGCTTGAGCATTTCGACCAGGCCGGGCTCGTCCAGCGGCGGGTCGGTGTCGGGCGGGCAGGCGAGGCTGGTCACGCCGCCCGCGATCGCGGCGTTCATTTCCGATTCGAGCGTCGCCATGTATTCGAAGCCCGGCTCGCGCAGCCGCGCCGCGAGGTCGATCAAGCCGGGACAGACGACGAGCCCGGCCGCATCGATGACCCGGTCGGCGCGCCAGTTCGCCGGCGCCGCGCCGACCGCGGCGACCCGGCCGGCGGCGACGAACAGCGAGGCCTTCCCGTCGACGCCGTGCTTCGGATCGATCAGGCGTCCATTCCTGATCTCGATGTTCATCGTGCCGATCGCCGCGGCGCCTTCAATTGCCCGCCAGGATGCTCATGACCGCCATGCGCACGGCGATGCCGAACGTCACCTGCGGCAGGATCACCGAATGCGCGCCGTCGGCGACCGCCGAGTCGATCTCGACGCCGCGATTCATCGGACCCGGGTGCATGACGATCGCGTCCGGCTTGGCCAGTGCCAGCTTTTCCGTCGTCAAGCCGTAGTGCTTGAAGTATTCGCCGGCCGACGGCAGCAGCGCGCCCTTCATGCGCTCGCTCTGCAGGCGCAGCATGACGACGACGTCGGCACCGGCAAGCCCGGCGCGCATGTCGTGGAATACCCGCACGCCCAAGCTCTCGACCGCGGCCGGCAGCAAGGTCTGCGGCCCGATCGCGCGCACCTCCGGCGTGCCGAGCGTGGTCAGCCCGTGAATCAGCGAGCGCGCGACGCGCGAATGCAGCACGTCGCCGACGATCGCGACGATCAGGCCGTGGAAGTCCTTCTTGTAGTGGCGGATCGTGAACAGGTCGAGCAAGCCCTGCGTCGGATGCGCGTGGCGCCCGTCGCCGGCGTTGATGACGTGGATGTGCGGCCGGTCGGTCGCGGACAGGTGCTGGGCAATCAGATGCGGGGCGCCGCTTTGCGCATGACGCACGACGAACATGTCGGCGTTCATCGCGACCAGGTTGTCGATCGTGTCGAGCAGCGTCTCCCCCTTGCTGGTGGACGACACGCCGATGTTGAGATTGATCACGTCGGCCGACAGCCGCTTGGCGGCGATCTCGAACGTCGTTCGCGTGCGGGTGCTGTTCTCGAAGAACAGGTTGAAAACAGTCTTGCCGCGCAGCAGCGGCACCTTCTTGACGTCGCGCTCGGCGATCGATACGAAAGGCAGCGCGGTGTCGAGTATGCGATCGATGACGGGAGCGGGCAGTCCTTCCAGCGTCAGCAGGTGCTGCAACTCGCCGTCGCCGTTGAGCTGCGGGTTACGCACCGGACGCGCTTTCCACCGCCTCGATCGACAGTTCGAAACGGCCATCCAGATGCCGCTGCAGGACGATCGACGAATCGCGCGCGACGGCGACCCGCGCGCCGACGTAGGTGGCTTCGATCGGCAGCTCGCGGCCGCCCCGATCGATCAGCACGGCGAGCTCGATCGACTCCGGCCGGCCGTAGTCGAACAGCTCGTTGATCGCGGCGCGAACCGACCGCCCGGTGTAGAGCACGTCGTCGACCAGCACGATGCGGCTGTTGCCGATTTCGAACGGCAGGGTCGTTGTGGCGACCTTGGCGCGCAGCCCCTTCTTGCCGTAGTCGTCGCGGTAGAACGAGACATCGATGAAGCCGACCGGATGCTCGCCCGGCAGTATTTCGGCCAGGCGCTCGGCGAGCCACGCGCCGCCGGAATAGATGCCGACCAGCTTGGCGTCGTAGGCGACGGCACCGACCATCTTCTCAGCCAGCGCCGCGATCGTCGCCTCGGCGTCGGGCAGTCCTTCGCCAATCCTGCTAGGCATGGGCACGCTGGTCAAAATAAGCCTGCAGGATGATTTGCGCCGCGACCTGGTCTCGAACCGGCTTCTGTCCGCGGGCTCCGACACCGGCCCCGCCAAGCGCCATGGTCGCCGCCTCGGTCGTGTAGCGCTCGTCGACCAGCTCGACCGGAAGCCGGAAACGGGCTTCGAGCCGGTGCGCGAATTTTCGCGCCCGCGCCGTCATGTCGTGCGGCGTGCCGTCGGCGTGCGTCGGCAGTCCGACGACCAGCAGCGCAGGCTGCCATTCGCCGACCAGCGCTGCGATCGCGGCAAGCCGATCGGCGTCGTTGTCCGCCGCGATCGTGGCCAGCGGATGCGCGAGCCCGAGCGTGGTCTCGCCGACCGCGACGCCCGTACGCCGCGTGCCGAAGTCGAATGCGAGAATGGTGCCGGCGCGCGAAGCGGGCGGCGTCAACGTCGCTGCCAAGAATCACGCGTGTCCGACCGAGTCGGACAGCCGGGAGAAATCGATTCCGAGCAGCCTCATGGCCGCCGACAGGCGCGTCTCGGCCGGCTGCCCGAACATCACGTCGGGATCCGCCTCGACGGTGAGCCATGCATTCTGCGCGATTTCCTGCTCGAGCTGATCCGCCGACCAGCCGGCGTAGCCCAGCGAGACCAGCACGTCGTGCGGGCCTTCGCCGTGACCGACCGCTTCGAGGATGTCCTTCGACGTCGTAAGCCCGAGGTCGTCGCTGATCGCCAAGGTCGACTGCCAGCTTCCCAGGGGGCGGTGCAGAACGAAGCCGCGATCGATCTGGACCGGCCCGCCGTAGTGGACGGGTGCCGCGCGCAGATCCGAATCGCCGAGCGGCACCTGAATCTGCTCGAACAGCGAGGACAGCGTCATGTCGATCGGCTTGTTGATCACGATGCCGAGCGCGCCCTTCTCGTTGTGCTCGCACACGTAGATCAGCGTATGCGCGAAATGCGGATCGGCCATGCTGGGCATGGCGATCAGGAAGTGGTGGGTCAGATTGACCCGCGGTTCACCCATGCGGTTGCCTTGTCGCACCGGGCGCGCCTGGGACCGGACCCTCGCGCCGGGCGTCGCACGAAGAGCCGCGGCCGCCGCAGCGGGCACATCCCGCCGCCGGCCGCCTCGGAGCACGTTGCCGGGTAGCTCATGGCGCAATTGTAGCCGCCGGCGCCCGGGGGCACAAATTCCCCTGCCCGGCCTCCTCGCCGGTTACCGCGAACGACTGGCATCTCGCGTCGGCCGTCAGCGTCGACTCGCCTCGCGCGATCCCCACGCGTTGCGTGGGGCCCCTCGCCACGGGCTCGCGCCGCGGGGCCTCCTCGTCGGTTACCGCGAACGACTGGCATCTCGCGTCGGCCGCCAGCGTCGACTCGCCTCGCGCGATCCCCACGCGTTGCGTGGGGCCCCTCGCCACGGGCTCGCGCCGCGCGGTTACCGCGAACGACTGGCATCTCGCGTCGGCCGTCAGCGTCGACTCGCCTCGCGCGATCCCCACGCGTTGCGTGGGGCCCCTCGCCACGGGCTCGCGCCGCGGCCTCCTCGTCGGTTACCGCGAACGACGGGCATCTCGTGTCGGCCGCCAGCGTCGACTCGCCTCGCGCGATCCCCACGCGTTGCGTGGGGCCCCTCGCCACGGGCTCGCGCCGCTAGTCCTCTTCCTGCTTGCGCGACTTCTTGTATTCGGTGGCGAGCTGCTGTTGCAGGTTCGGCGGCGCCGGCTCGTAGTGCGACAACTGCATCGTCCAGCTGCCCTGGCCGCCGGTCACCGACTTCAGGCGCGCGGAATAGCCTTCGAGCTCGGCCAGCGGCGCGAGCCCGCTGACGGCGAGGACACCGGGCTGCAGCCCCTTGGTGCCGGTCACCTGGCCGCGCCGCGACGACAGGTCGCCGGCGATGTCGCCGGTCTTCACGTCGGGGCAGATCACCTCGACGGTGACGATCGGCTCGAGCACGATCGGGCGCGCCTTGTCGATCGCGTCGAGGAAGGCCTTGCGGCCGGCGGCGACGAACGCGACTTCCTTGGAATCGACCGGGTGGTGCTTGCCGTCGTAGATGATCACGCGCACGTCGTGCAGCGGGAAGCCGGCGATCGCGCCGGTGCCCAGCACCTGCTCGACGCCCTTGCGCACCGCCGGCATGAACTGGTGCGGGATCACGCCGCCCTTGGTCGAATCGACGAATTCGAATCCCGCGCCGCGCGCCAGCGGCTCGATGCGCAGCGATACCTCGCCGAACTGCCCCGCGCCGCCGGTCTGCTTCTTGTGCCGGTGAAAGCCGTCGGCCGCCGCGGTGATCGTCTCGCGATAGGGAATGCGCGGCGGGCGCGTCTCGATCTCGAGCTTGAACTGGCTCGACATGCGCTCGAGGACCGAGCGCAGGTGCAATTCGCCCAGCGCCCGCAGCACCGTCTCGTTGCTGTGCGGATCGTGCTCGACGACCAGCGTCGGATCCTCGGCGGTCATGCGGTGCAGCACCTCCCAGATCCGCTGCTCGTCGCCGCGCTTTTTCGGGCGCGAGCGCAACGCCTTGCATCGGCGTCGGAAACGCGAGCGGCTGCATGTGGATGTGATCCTCGTCGTGCGAGTCGTGCAGCACGCAGTCGAACTCGATCTCGTCGACCTTGGCCACCGCGGCGATGTCGCCGGGAACCGCGGCGTCGATCTCGACGTTCTTGCCGCCTTGCAGCATGAACAGGTGGCCGACCTTGAACGGCTTGCGCCCGTCGCCGACGAAGAGCGACGTGTCCCGGGTCACCGTTCCCTGGTGCACGCGGAACACGCCGAGCTTGCCGACGAAAGGGTCCATCGACGACCTTGAACACATGCGCCAGCACATGCTTCTTCGGGTCGGGTTCGGAATGGAATTCGATCGCGGCAGCGCCCTCGCCCTTGATGAACAGCGGCGGATTGCCCTCGGCCGGGTTCGGCAGCAGCCTTGCGAACACGTCGAGCAGCTCGCCGACGCCGGCGCCGTTCTTCGCCGAGACGAAGCACACCGGCACCAGATGGCCTTCGCGCAGCGCCTTCTCGAACGGCGCATGCAGCTGCTCGGGAGCGATCTCGCCCTGCTCGAGGTAGAGCGACATCAGCGCCTCGTCGACCTCGACGACCTGGTCGACCAGCGCCTGGTGGGCCTCGGCAACCGACGAGAAATCGGATTCGCCCGACGGGTTGAAAAAGCAGTCGACGACACGCTTGCCGTTGGCGGCGGGCAGGTTGATCGGCAGGCACTCCTTGCCGAAAGTGGTGCTGGATCGCGACGAGCAGCGCCGGCAGGTCGACGTTCTCGGCGTCGATCTTGTTGACGATCAGCAGGCGGCAGAGCTTGCGCTCTCGCGCCCATTCCATCATGCGCGACGCGATCATCTCGATGCCCGCGGCGGCGTTGATGACGACCGCCGCGGTTTCGACCGCGTCCAGCGCACCGATCGCCTGGCCGATGAAATCGGGAAATCCCGGCGTGTCGATCATGTGGACGCGCGTGTCCTGCGTCTCGAGGTGCAGCACCGAGGTCCGCAGCGAATGCTGCCAGGTCTTTTCCAGCGCTTCGAAGTCGCTGACCGTCGTGCCGCGCTCGACGCTGCCCACCGACTGGATCGCACCGGCCTTGTGCAGCAGTGCTTCGGCAAGCGTCGTCTTGCCCGACGCGCCGTGCCCGACCAAGGCCAGCGTACGAATGTTTGCGGTGGCGAATTTCGCCATGGATCTCGTCTCCTCGTGGGAATCTGCGGGATGGCCGTGCCGTGGTGCCGTGGCGGCAATTCTACCTTGGAGCGCCGGATCGGAGCGCGCTGCGCCGCCGGCCGCGGGCCCTCGCTTCGGATCGTCCCGCGGTGCAGGCCGGTCTGCCCCTCGGCCGCCGATGGGCCAAAGCGCCGGACGCGAGGTTACAAGCGGCGACGGCGCGTCGATGACGCGCCGTCGCTTGAATCGGGTCCCGGGAGCGTCAGGCCGCGTGCACGGCGAGCAGCTCGCGCAGGTTGCGCAGCAGCTCTTCCTCCTGATAGGGCTTGCCGAGATAGAGCTCCACACCGAGCTCGGCGGCGCGGTTGCGGTGCTTTTCCGCCGTCCGCGACGTGATCATGATGATCGGTATGTGCGCGAGGTTGGCGTCGGCCTTGATCGTCTTGGCGAATTCGAAGCCGTCCATGCGCGGCATCTCGATGTCGAGCAGGATGACGTCCGGCGTGCGCTCGCCCAGCAGCTGCAAGGCGTCGAGGCCGTCCTTGGCCGCGAGGACCGTGTAGCCCTCGCGCGTCAGCAGGCGGCTGGTAATCTTGCGCACCGTCAGCGAGTCGTCGACGATCATCACCAGCGGCGGTCCTTCGGCCGCTGCCGCGGCCGCCGCGGCCGCCGCCGCCTGCGGCGACTTGACGACCATCGGCGCTTCGGCCGCGGTGTCCAGGCGCTGCGCGAGCTGCACCGGATTGATGATGAGCACGACCTCGCCGGTACCCAGCACCGTGGCGCCCGAGATGCCGGACACGCGCGCGAGCTGCGGTCCGATGTTCTTGACCACGACTTCCTGGTTGCCGATCATCTCGTCGATGTGGACCGCGGCGAGGTTCTGGCCGCTCTTCAGCAGCACCACCGAGTTGTGGCGCATCGTCTCGGGATTGTGCCCGCTGCTGCCGAGCAGGCGCGGCAGGTAAAAGAACGGATACTTGCGGTTCTGCCAGACGACTTCGCGCGTCAGATACAGGTTGATCAGGTCCTTGTCCTTGATCTGCTGCACCTGCTCGACCATCGGCGAAGGCAGTGCCCACAGCCGGCCGCCGGCCTTGACCAGCACCGTCTGCGCAACCGCCAGCGTCAACGGCAGGTACAGCGTGAACGAGGTCCCCTGCTTCGCGGCGCTCGCCACTTCGACGCGGCCGCCCAGCGCGGCGATGTCGGAGCGAACGACGTCCATGCCGACGCCGCGTCCGGAGATCTGGGTGACCTTGGTCGCGGTGCTGAATCCGGGCGCGAAGATGAATTCGATGAGCTGCGCCTCGGTCGGCTCGACATCGGCCGCAAGCAGTCCCTGCGCGCGCGCCCTGTCGCGGATGCGATCGAGATCCAGGCCCGCGCCGTCGTCGGCGAGGTCGATCGCGATTTCGTTGCCCTGCTGCCGCACGTTGAGGGTGATTTCGCCCGTTTCCGGCTTGCCCGCGGCGGCGCGCGCCTCGCGGCTCTCGATGCCGTGGTCGAGCGCGTTGCGCAGCAGGTGCTCGAGCGGGCCGACCAGCTTCTCCAGCACCGAGCGGTCGAGCTCGACCTGCGTTCCGCGGATCTCGAGATTCGCGCGCTTGTCGAGCTCCTTCGCCGTCTGCCGCAGGATGCGGTACAGCCGCTCCGACAGGCTGCCGAACGGCACGGTGCGGATCGAGAACAATTGCTGCTGCACGTCGCGCGACAGCCGCGATTGCGCGAGCAGCGCAGCATCGGCTTCGTCGAGGTTTTTCAGCAGCGACTGCTGAACCGTCGAGACGTCGTTCACGCCCTCGGCCAGGCCGCGCGTGAGTTCCTGGAACCGCGTGTAGCGGTCGAATTCCAGCGGATCGAAGCCTTCGGCGGCCTCGTTGACCATCGACATGCGCGACTGGATCTGCGATTCGGCCTGTATTTCGATCTCGCGCACCTGCGCGCGCAGGCGGATGACGCTGTTGGTGAGCTCGAGCAGGTTGCCCTTCAGCGAGCGGAGCTCGCCTTCGACGCGGGCCCGGGTTATCGCGACTTCACCGGCTTCGTTCACCAGTCGGTCGATCAGCTCGGCACGAACGCGCAGCATCGCGCGCGCCTCGATCTCGGCCGCCGGCGCCGGCCCGGCACGGGCCGCGCTGGCCGGCTGATGCGCCCGTGGCGTTATCGGCAGCGGCGTGACGACGGCACCGCCCATCGCCGGCGCGGCATGTTCGGGCGGCGCATCGGTGGCCGGGCCGGCGAGCCATGGCGGCGCCGCATCGACGTCGCCCTTCTGCAGACGGTCGAGCAGAAAGGCGATGTGGTCGAGGTCGTTGTCGAGCGCGTCGAAGAATGCCGGCGAGAGCGCCGCCGCATCGCCGCCGGTCAGGCGGCTTTCCATCGTGTGCGCGACTTCGCCCAGCCGCATCGCGCCGGTCATGCGCGCGCTGCCCTTGAACGTATGCAGCGTGCGCTGCAGCGCCTGCATCGCGCCGCTTGCCGCAGGCTTCGCCCGCCAGGCGCGCAGCTGCTCGCCGGCCTGGGGGAAGAGCTCGGCCGCTTCATCGAGAAATATCGGCAGCACCTGGCGGTCGACATCGTCGTGAACCTCGAGGAGCGAGGCCTCGAACGCGGCCGGCACCGGCCCCGTGGCCGTCGCGAACAGCGATGCCGTCGCACCGGTCGCCGGCGGTGCCGGGCGCAGTTGCGGCGCGGCCTTGCGTTCCGCAGGGCTCACGCCGGCGCCGGACTGCCCGGTAATCGGCTGCTCGTTGCCGGCCGTGGCGCCGCCTTCGTCGGCCTCGGCGACGCGTGCTGCGACCGATTCGCTGTCGTCGAGTGCGCGCTGGGGCACCGATTCGGCCCGCAGCGTCTCGAGCTCGTTGATGATTTCCGCCGCCTCGGCCTCATCGCCGGCCCGGAACGGCTCGCGAGCGCGCACGCGCGCACTCAAGGCGGCGAGACCCGAGATCGCGCGCGCCAGCACCGGTTGCGCCGCGCCGGGAAGCGGAGGGCCGCGTTCCTGCAAGCCGAGCAGGCACACTTCCAGCGCCTTCGCCGTCGTGGCGAGCAACGGAAAGCCGCCGGTGCGATGGATGCCGCAGAGCGTATGGCCGGCCCGCACCATCAATTGCGACGGCGTTGCCGCCGGGTCGAACTGCAGCGTCTGCAGTTCGGCGTCCAGCGTTGCCAGATGCTGCTTGGCCTCTTCGCACAGAATGCGGTACAGCGCCGCCGACAGGGTGACGCCGCCCACCGTGATTTCCTCTTCGGCGTCGGCATGCGGCGGCGCGTGCGCGCCGGCATCGGGAGCGGGCTGCGACGGCGCAGGCGATGTGCCGAAGACCAGGGTCGGTGCCGACCCGGCAGCCGGCGACGCATGTGCGCCGCCGGTGGCGTCGGCCTCCGCGTACGGCGTTTCGTCGAGCTCGAGGACCTCGATCGCCGCAGGCGCCGCCGCCGCGACATCCGCGGCCGAATGCGCGAGAGGGGGAGCGGCCGCCGGCGCCCGGGATGGAGGCGTCCCGCCGTGGGTGCTGCCGGCGGCGTCGGGAAACTCCGATTCCACTTTCGCCAGCGCCGCCTGGAGCGCGCCCGCGTCGGGAGTGACGCGACCGGTGCGGCGGAGCGCGTCGACCCAGCGGCGGAAGCTCGACTCGGCGACGCCGATCAGCGCGATCACGGCCGGGGTCGCCGGGCGGTCTTCCTCGAGCAAACGGTTGTGAATCTTCTCCACCGAGTAGGCGAGCTCGCCCAGATCGCTCAGGCCCACCATCCGCCCGCTGCCCTTCAAGGTATGGAACCCGCGTCGCGCGACCGTCAGCGCCGTGCGATCGTCGGGGTGCGCGGCGAGGTCGGCTGCGCATGCCGCGACCGTGTCCAGCACCTCACCCGCCTCGGTCAGGTAGATATCGAGCAGCTCGGCATCGAATTGCGTCGCGTCGGTTTCGAGCAGCCGCATCGTTTCCGCGGAAGGTGCCGGCGCGGGCGCTGCACTACCCTGCCCGGCGACCGCCGCGACGGCATCCTGCAGGGCCGCCGTGTCCGCGGTGCCGGCATGCGCCAGCTGGTCGAGCGCCGCATCGGCGTCCTGCTGCAGCCGCGCATCGCCGATCAGCTCGGCATCGTGGCGCAGCGTCGTCAGATCGGCGGACAGCCTGTCCCGCGCCGCGGCATCGCCGGGCGCGCTCTGAAAAGCGGCAAACGTCTCGGGCAACGCCGATCGCAGGTCGACCACCGACGACTCGACGGTCTCCAGCTCGGCGGCCGGCGCGCTCGGCGCCACGCCCAGACGCTGGTCCAGCAGCGGCGTGATCAGGCGCTCGCGATCCGGCCGCTGCTGCTCGACCGCCTCGATATAGAACCCGAGGCCCGACAGCGATTCGGCCAGCATTTCCAGGTCATCGTTGTCGAACCGGCACATCAGGCTTCGCATATTCGTCGATCTGGTGCTGGCAGAGCTCGAGCAGGCGTTCCGCGCTGTCCAGACCGAGCATTTTCAGCGCCCCGGCGATCTGCCTGCTGTCGCCGGCGAGCGTGGCCAGGTCGGCGCGCTTGCTGTTGTCGCGGAAGAAGGCGTCGAGCACCTGCTCCATGTGCCGCAGGTTGGCCTGGATTTCGCGCGCGACCTGCGCAAGCAGCAGGCGTTCCTGCGCCCGGCGCGCCATTTCGTCCAGCAGCGGCGCGGCTTCGACCGGTGGCGTCGGCTTGTTCTGCTGCGCGGCGTCGACGCGCGCGAGCATCGCATCGACCTGCTGCGGCAGCTCCGGCGAGATGGTGCCGAAATGCTCGATCGTCGATTCGGTGAGGAGGAGCGCTGTCGCGAATTCCATCGCCAGCGACTCGGGCACCGGGCCGGCGCCGAGCTTGTCGACGCGGCTGGCAAGCGCGCTGACCAGACGCGACAGCGACGGCTCGCCGATAGCGCGCATCCTGTCCGACAGGCCGGCCACCGTCTGCTTGAGCTTGGCCAGATTCTCCGGACGTCCGCCGGTGATCTTCAGCCAGAGGTCCTTGGCGCTGGTCAACTGATCGCGGGCCTCGCGCAAGAGCGGCTGCACCCGAAGCACGTCGGCCGAAAGCACGTCGGCCGTCGGGATCAGGCCGTTCAAGTGGTAGGCGCGCTGCACGGCCTGGGTCTGGGCGCCGATCGGCGCGCTGATCGCGACGTAGTAAAGCACTTCGCGGCGCATGCGGTCGGAGACCTTCGCCGAGCCTTCGACGAAGCGGCGAATCTGCAGGTCGACGCGCCCGCACAATTGCTTCACGCCGAATCCGTTTTCGACGCCTCTCTCGACGATGCTCTCCAGCAGCGCGCCGACGGTCCACCAGAACGACCGCTGCGCCGAATGCGTCTGGACGTCCTCGATGGCCTGAACCGCATCGCGCATGATCCGCGAGCCTTCGTCGTCGCCGCGCAGCCACGCGAGCAAGCCGCGCTGATACTGGCGGCGCTGCTTGATGAGGAACGACGGAAGCTTCTGCGGGGTCACCGCCTTGAGCGTCGCGATCTTGGGGGCGCGCGGCGACAGGTCGGGAAAGAACAGGTCGGTCGGCGACGAACCCTTGATGCCGCGCGCCTGCTGCATCTGCTCGTATTCGGGGAAGAGCTTCAACGGGACCGGGTTCACCCCGCCGACGAGCTCGTCCAGGAATATCCGGAGCTTGCGGCCGGCGCGGTCGGAAAGATCGCATCCCGCCTGCGTCTCGTCCGGCGACAGGTCCTCGAGACGTGCCAGCTGGCGTTCGATTTCTTCGGTATACGCGGCGACCGCGTCCAGCCCGACCATCTGCATCGCGCCCGCCGCCTGGTGCACGTGGGCACGGGCCTGCTTGAGCGGAGTGACGTCTTCCGGGGCCGCCTTGAAGGCGGCGAGCGAATCCAGGCCGCGGCCCAATGCCTGGTCGATCTCGCCGTGGACCCAGGAAAGTGGTCCGAGATCGAAATCCTGTGCGGTGTCGCTGGCCATGAGGGAGATCAAGTCATCCTGAGATCGGCAGGTCGAGAACTGCCGCACGCAAGATTCGCGCCTGAACGTGTTGCAGGCAAACACGAGCGCGCGGCGTGCGCCGTCATCCCCGCGTGATACGGACTCATACCTTGAATCCCGCAACCGAGCTGCGAAGCTCGGCCGCGAGCTTGGTCAGCTGGCCGATCGAGACGTTGGTCTGCTTGGTGCCCTCGGTCGTCTCCTCGGTGATCTTCAGGATGCCCTGCATGCCGCGAGTCACGTCGGACACCGACGCCGACTGCTTCTGCGTCTGCGCCGAAATGCCACCGATCAGTTCCGCCAGCTCGCGTGACACCCGCCGAATTTCGTCCAGTGCCTGCCCGGCCGCGTCAGAAAGCTTGGTCCCCTCGACCACGCCGACGGTGCTCTTTTCCATCGCCGCGACCGCGTCCTGCGTATCGGCCTGAATGGTCTTGACGATCGCCTCGATCTGCTTGGTCGCTTCGCCCGAGCGCTCGGCCAGCCGCTGCACTTCCTCCGCAACGACGGTGAAGCCGCGGCCGGCCTCGCCAGCCGACGCCGCCTGGATCGCGGCGTTCAGCGCCAGCACGTTCGTCTGCTCGGTGATGTCCGAGATGAGCTCGACGATCTCGCCGATTTCCAGCGACGACTCGCCCAGGCGCTTGATCCGCTTGGCGGTGTCCTGGATCTGCGTGCGGATTTCGTTCATGCCCGATATCTGGCTGTGCACGGCCTCGCCGCCTTTTTCCGCGGCCGCGAGCGACTGCTGCGCGACCCGTGCGGACTGCGCCGCGGTCTGCGACACCTCGTTGATCGACTGCGCCATTTGCAGAACCGACGCGGAAGCCTGCTGGATCTCCTTGTTCTGCCGCTGCGAAGCCTCGTACAGGCGGTTCGAGATCGCCTGCGCATCGGTCGTCGCTTTGGCGACCTGGTCGGTGGCGGAGTTGATGCCGCGGACCAGCGTGCGCAGCTCCTCGATCGTGAAGTTGATCGAATCGGCGATCGCGCCGGTCACGTCCTCGGTCACCGACGCCTGCACCGTGAGGTCGCCATCGGCGAGATTCCCCATCTCGTTCAGCAGCCGCAGAATCGCTTCCTGGTTGCGCTTGTTCTCCTGCTCGCTTTCGAATGCACGCACGCGACCTTCCTCGCGCGAACACCCAGCCATAGGCCAGGAGGATAAGCAGCGCGAGCAGGGCGAAGATCATCGCCGCCCACAACGTGAACGTGCGCACCGCCGTCTGGCTGTCGAATTCGTTGGTAAGCGCAGTCGTATCGGTGAGCAGCGGCTCCGATTCCCGGTTGATGCCGCGCGCGGCCTGCTTGGCGACGACCAGGCGCTGCATGTTCTGCAGGATGGCGTTGACGCCGGTCTCGTAGGTCGCGAACCGCTTCTGCAGCTCGGCCAGCGTCGCGCGGGCGTCTTCGGCGCGCACGGCGGACGGGAGCCGCAGCGCATCGCTTCCCTTCAGGAGCGCGTTCAGCAGGTCGCGGAACGTGCCGGTGTCCTTGCCCAGCAGGAACGCGACTTCGGGATCGATCTCATCCGAGGACACGAGCGAATTCGCATTCTTGGCGATTCGCTGCGACAGCACCGCGAGCTGGTTGGTGAAGTCGACTTCGCGCAAGGTGCCGCCCGCCGAGGCGACCTGCGCCGACGCCTGCTGCGCCAGCTCGAGCAAGGCATTGTTGCTCTGGTTGATGTTGTCCAGGCCCTTGGAAAGCGCAAGCAGCGCCGCCTGGTTATCGATCACCGAGGTCGCGTTCTTTTCCACCCGCTCCCAGCGCGCGCCGAGAGCGCCCAGGTCCTTTTGCAGCGCTTCGTTGCTGGCGACGTCGACGTTGGTGCCGCGCACCGTGCCGCCCTTGGTCAAGGCGTCCAGGTCGGCGCGAAAGCGATCGCGTGAATCCTTGACGCTTTCGAATGCGCCAGCATTGCCCCGTACCGCCAGCGCTGTGCCGCGCGCCAGGCGCTGCGACAGCATCTGCATTTCGGTCGCCGTCGTCGAGCTCGCCCCCGCCTGAGAGTTCGCCCGATAGTTCAGGTACAGCATCACGCCCGCCAGGGCGATGAACAGCAGCAGCAGGACGCCCAGGATCTGGTACTGCCGGCTGATCGGCAGATGCCCGATGAACCACAGGCGGCCGGGCTGCTTGGCATCCGCCGTCACCGTGCGCATCTGATCCATGATCGACGGCGCGGCCAGCGGGTCATAGCCGCGCTGCGCGCCGCTCATCTTGACCTGCGTTGTCGGCTCGTCGAGATCGGTGTCGGTAAGGGTCTGTCCCCTCCCCGCTCCCGCGCCCAAGAGGCCTTTCAGTGTGAATGCCATGTTGCCTCCCTACTTCATGCCTGAATCCGGGGACCGAGCGCTTGAGGCTACAGCCCGACTTGAAGAAAAGCCGGGTCCTGCGCCAGCAGTGCCAGGTCGATTTCCTGCCATACGCTGCCGGCCTTGTCGGTCCAGCGCGCGCCGTACCAGGCGGGGGCGCCGGCGGGGGTGTCGCCCTGCGCAAGCTCGGCGAGATTGCTCAAGCCCAGAACGCGGGTGACGACCAGCCCGGCGCGCAACTCGCCCACCCGCGGCCCGAAAAGGACCATGCGCGCCACCTGCGCCATTCCCGCGGCCGCAGGCTCGAGCGGGTGGCCGAGAAATCCGGCGAAATCGATGACGCTGTAAAGATTGCCGCGGATATTGGCGATGCCGAGATACCACGGCCGCGTCAGCGGCACCGTCGCCATCGTCGGCACGGCGATGACCTCGCCGGCGTCAGCCAGGCGGATCAGCCATTGCCGTCCGCCGCAGGCGAGACCCAGGCGGGACTGCTCGACCTGCTGCGAGGTTTTCGCCGCAAGACGCGCCGCCAGTTGCTGCTGGAACGCGCGAAGGTCGAGTTTGGCGGCGCGGGCCATCGGGAGGAGGCTAGCCCAGCGCCGTGATCTTGGCGATCAGCTCGTCGCGGTTCACCGGTTTGACGATGTAGTCGCGGGCGCCCTGGCGCATGCCCCAGATCTTGTCCGTTTCCTGCGTCTTGGACGTGCACAGGATGATCGGCACGCTGCGGGTCGCAGGATCGCGGCTGATGGCGCGCGTGGCCTGGAAGCCGTTGAGACCGGGCATCACCACGTCCATCAGGATCAGGTCGGGCTTCACCGTCTTCGCCTTGAGGATCGCATCTTCGCCGTTGTCGCTGGCGACGACCTCGTATCCCGCCTTGGTCAGCATGTCGTTGAGGACATGCCGCTCGGTCGGCGAGTCGTCGACGATCAATACGCGCTTTATTGCCATTGTTCCCCCAACCTTCGCTCCGCGGCTCCGCGCGCCGCGCGTCGTCGCCGTCAATGCGCCGCCGATTTCACGTGCGTGCCGACGGCCTTGAGCAGGCTTTCCTTGGTGAACGGCTTGGTCAGATACTGATCGGAACCGACCATCCGGCCACGGGCCCGGTCGAACAAGCCGTCCTTGGACGATAGCATGACCACCGGAGTCTGGTGGAAACGCGAATTTTTCTTGATCAGCGCGCAGGTCTGATACCCGTCGAGCCGCGGCATCATGATGTCGACGAAGATCAGGTCCGGCTGGTGGTCGGAGATCTTGGCCAGCGCGTCGAAGCCGTCCTCGGCCAGGATAACCGTGCAACCGGCCTGCAGCAGGAAAATCTCGGCGCTGCGACGAATCGTGTTGCTGTCGTCGATCACCATGACTTTCGCGCCCGCCAAAGCGGCTGGATCCGGCAATTCGGTTTCTCCCGCGTTGTAGCTCAGATCCTGCGCCAACTGCCATCGTTTCCATTTGAGTCCCTCGAAAGTTTGCCACGGATGCAAGCAAATGCCTAGAGCATAATCCTTGCCAGAACGGGCAAAGCTGAGGTTTTTGAGCGATTTGCAACATTGGCGCAGCGAATTTGAGGAAAAAACTGCCGCCCATGGTCACCAGGGCCGCGTACCGCGCGCCCCGCGGCGACGCCGCGAAGTGCTCACTGCGTGCAGTTTCTACCTGTCCGCAGGCTCCGAATCGGGTCGCCGGGGGACCGAAAACGCGCTTCGCGGCACCGGCCAAGACCCCTGGCGGCGCTCGGCCGGCCGGTCGCGACGTCCCGGCCGGCCACTCGCCTAGCGCCCGAGGAACATGCGGTAGGCCGGATTGGCCGTCTCGTCGACGCCGTAATAGCCGAGGCGCTTCAGGAAGCCCCGGAACCTCGCATGGTCCGACGGCGGCACCTGCATGCCGACCAGCACGCGACCGTAATCGGCGCCGTGGTTGCGGTAGTGGAACAGGCTGATGTTCCAGCCGCGGCTCATGCTGTTCAGGAAGCGCATCAGCGCGCCCGGCCGCTCGGGAAACTCGAAGCGGTAGAGGATCTCGTTTTCCGCCGCCGGCGCGTGCCCGCCGACCAGGTGGCGGACGTGCAGCTTGGCCATCTCGTTGTCGGTCAGGTCGAACGCCTCGATGCGTCGCGCTTGTGCATCGCGCGCAGCAGCGCGCGCGGTCTCGTGCCGATTGGCGACTTCGATGCCGACGAAAACGTGCGCGACGCGCGGATCGGCGTAGCGGTAGTTGAATTCGGTGACGCTGCGCTTGCCGAGCAGCGCGCAGAACTCGCGGAAGCTGCCCGGCCGCTCGGGGATGGTCACGGCGAAGATCGCCTCGCGCGCTTCGCCCAGCTCGGCCCGCTCGGCGACGAAGCGCAGCCGGTCGAAATTCATGTTCGCGCCGCAGGCGATGGCGACGAACGTGCGGTCCTTCGGCGCGGTGCCGCTCGCACCAGGCCTTGACGCCGGCGACCGACAGCGCGCCCGGCAGGCTCGAGGATCGACGCGCGTGTCCTCGAACACGTCCTTCATCGCGGCGCAGATGGCGTCGGTGTCGACGATGATCATGTCGTCGACGAGCTCGCGGCAGATGCGAAACGTCTCCCTGCCGACCTGCTTCACCGCGACGCCGTCGGCGAACAGGCCGACGTGCGTCGAGCCTGACCCGGCGGCCGGCGGCGAGCGAGCGCGTCATCGCGTCGGAATCGACCGGCTGCACGCCGATGATCCGGATCTCCGGCCGCACGCGCTTGACGTACGCCGCGATGCCGGCGATCAGCCCGCCGCCGCCGACCGCGACGAAGATCGCGTCGAGCGGCCCCTGGCACTGGCGCAGGATCTCCATCCCGATCGTGCCCTGCCCGGCGATGACGTCGGGATCGTCGTACGGATGGACGAACGTCGGCCCGCGTGGCCTTCTGCAGCTTGCATCGCGTGCGCATAGGCATCGCTGTACGAATCGCCGTGCAGCACGACCTTCGCGCCGCGCGCCTCGACCGCCTGCGATCTTGATGCGCGGCGTCGTGACCGGCATCACGATCGTCGCCTTGCAGCCGAGCTGCTGCGCCGCCAGCGCGACGCCCTGCGCGTGATTGCCGGCCGACGCCGCGATCGACGCCGCGCGCGCGCTCGGCGGCGGACAGGTGCGCCATCTTGTTGTAGGCGCCGCGCAGCTTGAACGAGAACACCGGCTGCTGGTCCTCGCGCTTGAGCAGCACGCGGTTGCCGAGCCGCTGCGACAACGTCGGCGCGAGGTCGAGCGGCGACTCGATCGCGACGTCGTAGACCTTCGCGGTCAGGATTTTCTGCAGATAGTCGATGGGCATCGGGCGATGCAGCGGCCGTGGGCATGGCCGTCGAGCGTAGCAGAAACAGCCGGCGCCGCCAAAGCCGCACAGCGCCGATTCGGACGCGCAGGCCGATTCTGTTCGGCTTGCCCGGATCGCTTCGCTTCGCATCGACTTCCGGCGTCCATCGTCCATGACCGCAAAGACCCTCGCCGTCGTCGACCTCGGCTCGAACAGCTTCCGGCTGGAGATCGGCCGCGTCGAGGGCGACCAGATCTTCCGCCAGGACACCTGGCGCGAAACGCTGCGCTTCGGCGCCGGCATCGACGAGCAAAGGGCGGCATCACGCCGGCCGCGATGCAGCGCCGCGCTGGCCTGCCTCGCGCGTTTCCGCGAGCGGCTGTCGGGCGTGCATCCGTCGGCGGTACGCGCGGTGGCGACCAACACGTTTCGCGTGGCGACCAATGCGCGCGAGTTCCTGCCGCAGGCCGAGCGCGCGCTCGGGTTTCCGATCGACGTCATCAGCGGCCACGAAGAGGCGCGGCTGATCTATATCGGCGTCGCGCACGTGCTGCCGCCGTCGGCAGCGCCGCGCCTGGTCGTCGACATCGGCGGCGGATCGACCGAGTTCATCATCGGCCGCGGCCTCGAGCCCGAGCGCCTCGAATCGCTGACAGCTCGGCTGCGTCGGCATGACCCGGCAGCTTCTTCCCCGACGGCACGGTGACGCGCGCGCGCGTTCGCCGCCGCCGAAACCGCGGCGCGCGCCGAAATCGAGGCGATCGCCAGGCGAATTCGGCGCGCGGGCACTGGAAGGACGCGTACGCGTCGTCGGGAACCGCGGTCGCGCTGGCCGAGATCCTCGAGCAGAACGGCTTCTCCGCCGGCGGCATCACGCCCGACGGGCTGGCGCGCCTGCGCAAGCGCATGGTCGCGCGCCGGCACGTCCGGCGCGGCTGAAGCTCAATGCGCTCAAGCCCGAGCGCGTGCCCGTGCTTGCCGGCGGCCTCGCGATCATGAGCGCGGCGGTCGCCGAGCTCGACATCGAGCGCATCAATCCGGTCGGCGGCGCGCTGCGGCTGGGCGTGCTCTACGACCTGCTCGGCCGGACCGATCGACGGGATGTCCGCCAGCTGACCGTCGAGCAGTTTCTCGACCGCTACCGCATCGACCGCGCGGCACGCAGCGCGCGTCGCCGCGATGGCGACCGCGCTCTATCCGGCGCGCGGTGCCGGAAATCGGATCCCGAGCAGCGTGCAGATGCTGCACTGGGCGGCGCTGCTGCACGAGACCGGAATGTCGGTGTCGCACATCGGCTTTCACAAGCACGGCGCGTACATCCTGCAGCACGCCGACATGCCCGGTTTCTCGGCGGGCGAGCAGACCCGTCTGGCGCTTCTCGTCTACGGCTGCCGCGGCGGTCTCGGCAAGATGCAGCAGTCACTCGCCGATCCGATTCTGCGCGCGCAGGTACTCTCGCTGCGGCTTTCGGTCCTGTTCTGCCATGCGCGCACGGATGTCGGGCCGCCGCCGGTGAAGGTCACCTCCGGCGATCACACGAGGTTCAGCGTCGCGACGCACTGGCTGAGCGGCCACCCGCTGACGGCCCACCTGGTAGCCAAGGAGCGCGAGCAATGGACGGCGTCGGGGTACGTCTGACGCCGCCGACAGCGCCCGCGCCGTGACGGCCCGGACTGCATTGCCGTCCTCGCCGGCGCGCACCCAGACCGGTCGCTGCGTCCTCGTCAGAACGAGGGCATGCGTCGCCGCCAGTCATCCTCGCGCGATCCCCACGCGTTGCGTGGGGCCCCTCGCCACGGGCTCGCGTTGCTAGGGCCTAGACGTGGTCGGGACCGATGACTACCTTGAGCACGATCTCGGCGCCGCGTTCGCGCGCCGGCCGGATAGCCACCACAGCGCGGCCTTGCGCACGCTCCACGGCGCTTCGGCGCCCGACAGCAGGAACGCCGCCGATTTCGCCCAGCGTCGGCTGGTGGCCGACGATCAGCACCGGCTCGCGCGCGTCGGGCCATCCGGCGGCGCGAAGCAGGGCGTCGACCGTCGCGCCCGGCGCGAGCTCGGGCACGGTCCTGAACTTCGCTTGAGCGCGCTGCGCCGTTTGCTGCGCGCGATCGGCGGGGCTGACCAGCACGCGGCAGGTATCGGGCAGGTGGCTGTCGAGCCAGTCGGCCATTCGCTCCGCCTGCTGAGCGCCCTTCGCCGTGAGACGGCGTCCGAGGTCCGGCTCGCCCGGCTCGGCTTCGGCGTGACGCCACAGGATCAGGTCCATCCGGGCTCGGTCGGTCTCAGGCATCGGGATCGGGCGTTCGGCAAGCCGTTCGAGCAGGAGTTCCTGCGTAGCGCAGCGGCGTGCGCGCCGCGCCGGCCTGACCTCGCCGATAGCTGCCGTCCGCGCCCAGCTCCCAGGCGTTGCGATTGTCCTCGAGATACGCGATTCGAGGCCTTCGTCGATGACGCGCGCCTTGAGCTCCGGGTCGAGCACCGGAAACGCGACCTCGATGCGGCGGAACAGGTTGCGTCCCATCCAGTCGGCGCTCGCCAGGTACACGTCCTGCTTGCCGCCGTTGCGCGAAATACCAGACGCGATGATGCTCGAGAAAGCGGCCGACGATCGAGCGCACGCGGATGTTGTCGGAGATCCCTCGACGCCCGGGCGCAGCGCGCACGCGCCGCGCACGATCAGGTCGATCTTCACGCCGGCCTGCGAGGCCGCGTAGAGCGCCTTGATCACCGCTCCTCGAGCAGCGCGTTCATCTTGGCGATGATGCGCGCGGGCTTGCCCTCGCTGCGCATGCCGCGTCTCGCGACGGATCGCGTCGAGCAAGCTGGCGATGCATCGTGAACGGCGCGAGCCAGCAGACGCTTCAGTCGATTCGCCTTGGCGAGGCTGGTGATGTGCAGGAACACCTCGTCGACGTCGGCGCAGATCTCCGGGCTCGGCGGTGAGCAATCCGAAGTCGGTGTACAGGCGCGCGGTGCGCGGGTGGTAGTTGCCGGTGCCGAGGTGGGCGTAGGGACGCAGCCGCGGGCGGCCCGCGCGCGTCGCGCTCGCGCCGGAGCAGCAGCGCGAGCTTGGCGTGCGTCTTCAGGCCGAACACGCCGTAGACGACCTGCGCGCCGGCCTCCTCGAGCCGCTCGGCCCAGTTGATGTTGGCCTCCTCGTCGAAGCGCGCCAGCAGCTCGACGACGACCGTGACTTCCTTGCCGCGCCGCGCCGCCTCGATCAGCGCGTCCATCAGCACCGAATTGACGCCGGTGCGATAGACGGTCTGCTTGATCGCGACGACGTCGGGATCGTCGGCAGCCTTGCGGATGAAGTCGACGACCGGCTCGAACGACTGGTACGGATGGTGCAGCAGGATGTCGTGCTGGCGGATCGCCGCCAGGATGTCCGGCTGATCGCGCAGGCGATCGGGCATGCCCGGCACGAACGGCGGATACTTGAGCTCGTCGAGGTCCGACTTCGTCGACCAGCGTGCGACAGGCGCGCGAGGTTGACCGGGCCGTCGCAGCGGTAGAGGTCGGCTTCCTGCAGGTCGAACTGCTGCAGCAGCAGCTGCGCGAGCGGCGCCGGACAGTTGGCGGCGACCTCGAGCCGCACCGCGAGGCCGAACTGGCGCTGCGGCAGCTCGCCCTCGAGCGCCTGGCGCAGGTTCTTCACCTCCTCCTCGTCGAACCACAGGTCGGCATCGCGCGTGACGCGGAACTGCGAATAGCTGACGACCTCGCGGCCGGCAAACAGCTCGCCCAGGTGGGCGTGGATGATCGACGACAGCAGCACGAAGCTGTCGGCCGGCGCGACCTCCGGCGGCAACTCGATCACGCGCGGCAGCACGCGCGGCGCCTTGACGATGGCGATCGCCGTGTCGCGGCCGAACGCGTCGCTGCCCGGAAAGCTCGACGATGAAGTTGAGGCTCTTGTTGACGACCTGCGGGAACGGGTGCGCCGGGTCGAGGCCGATCGGCGTCAGCAGCGGCTTGCACCTCGCGCCGGAAGTAGTCGGCCACCCAGGCGCGCTGCGCGGCGTTGCGCTCGACGTGACGCAGCAACCGCACGCCCGCTGCTGCCAGCGCCGGCAGCAACTGCTCGTTGAGCGTGCGGTAGATGTCGCGCGACCAGCGCGTGCGCCTCTTCGCCGATGCGCGCCGAACAGCGCGCGCAAATCGTGCAGCGTCATGCCCGGCGGCGGCGCCTTGACCCGGAGCTGCTCGCTTGAGGCCCGCGACGCGGATCTCGAAGAATTCGTCGAGGTTGCCGCTGACGATGCACAGGAAGCGCAGCCGCTCGAGCAGCGGCACGCCGGGTCCTGCGCCAGCGCGAGCACGCGCCGGTTGAACGCTAGCAGCGAAAGCTCGCGATTGACCAGCGGGCGGTGCGACGGCCTTGCTCGGAGATTCGGACGGCATGAGCGGAATCGGTCGCCGTGCGCCGGTCGTTCCGGCGCAATCGGGCATGTCTCGGTGACGCTCTGTTGCGGCACGTGTTACCGCCGGTTCGCTACGCGCCGGCACGGCGCCGATGCCAGCCACAGGCACGCCCCCTTCGCGTCGCGATCGAGCTCGACCAGGTAGGCCCGATGCGCGGCGAGCTCTTCCGGCGACGGCACCAGCAATGAGCAGCGGCCGCAGACTTCCCGCCGACGGCGCCGTCGCCGACTTCGCCGCGCGCGGGGTGATGATGTCGATCGTCAGCGATTCCTGGCCCCGCGTCATCGCGAGATACACTTCGGCCAGCAGCTGCGCGTCGAGCAGCGCGCCATGCAGCGTGCGATGCGCGTTGGCGACGCCGAACCGCTCGCACAGCGCGTCGAGGTTGTTGCGCTTGCCCGGAAACTGCTCGCGCGCGAGCGCAAGCGTGTCGACGACTTCCGCCGCAATCGCGGCGCTGCGACGACCTGCCGAGCGCGGGTGAATTCCTCGTCGAGGAAGGCGATGTCGAACGGCGCGTTGTGGATGACCCACTGCGCGCCGCGCGCGAATTCGACGAATTCGTCGGCGATCGTCGCCGAATTTCGGCTTGTCCCGCAGCATCGTCCCACGACATGCCGTGCACGTCGGTCGCGCCGGAGTCGATCTCGCGCTCCGGGTTGACGTAGAAATGGACGTGCGGCCGGTCGGCCTGCGGTCGACCAGCTCGACCCGGCGATCTCGATGATGCGATGGCCCTGCTCGGGTCGAGGCCGGTGGTCTCGGTGTCGAGGATGAGCTGGCGCATTCGGATGCGGATGTCGATGTCGATCGGTCAGATTCGACGATGTCAGATGCAGATGTCAACGATGTCGGATGTCAGACGTACGCTGCGAGACGCGCAGGCGCAGCCGGCCGCTGTCTCGGTCACGGGTCAGCACTGACATCCGACATCTGTCATCTGACATCTGAACAGGTCTTGTAGCGCTTGATCGTCGCCTGGATCTCGGCGATCGCGCGCTCGATCTCGTCGTCGGTCAGGTCGCGCTGCATGCCCTTGCGATCGGTCAGCGTCAGCGTGCGGTCGATTTCGGTCTGGAATTCGCCCAGGCCCAGCGTTTCGGTGATCGTCGTCGTCGGCTCGTCGGTCAGCGTCTCCGGGCCCCAGCGCACGACGATCAGCGACAGGTTGTCGCCCTCGGGGCCGCCGCGCGCTTCGGCCTCGCGCATCAGGACCGGCGACGACTTGAGTATCGGCGTCGCCGGTGAGCGCGCGCGCGATCTCCTCCTGCGGATACACGCTCCACAGGCCGTCGGTGCACATGCACGATCAGGTCGCCGTTGCGCAACGGCGTGCGCCGCGACAGGTCGATCACCGGATCGACCAGGCCGCCGAGGCAGCTGAAGATCTTGTTGCGATCGGGGTGATTGACGACTTCGTGCGCGCCGATGAGGCCCTGGTCGACCAGGTACTGCACCTTCGAATGATCCTTGGTCTGGCCGATCAATCCGCCCTGCCGGAACAGGTAGAGCCGCGAATCGCCGACGTGCGCCCAGTACGCGTAGTTGGACTGCACGACGCAGGCGACGCAGGTCGTCCGCGGCGTCTCCAGCATCGAGAACTGGTTGGCGTACGAGCCCAGCGCCTGATGCGCGCGCAGCATCGAGTCCTGCAGGAACTTCAGCGGATTCTTCAGCGTCGGCTTGGCTTCCTGCTGGAAGCGCTCGACGAAAAGCCGCACCGCGATCTGCGCGGCGATCTCGCCGCCCGCGTGCCCGCCCATGCCGTCGGCGACGACCAGCAGCAGCGTATCGCGGCTGTACGTATACGCGAGCCGATCCTGGTTGATCTTGCGCTGACCCTTGCGGCTCTCCTGAAATATCGTGAAGCGCATGAGCGTGAACAGGCCCTACATCACTTCGGTAAACAGGCGCTTTTTGAGATTGTCGAGAAAAGTGAGCTTGCGCTTGCGCGGAGCGATCTCGCGGATCGCCTTCTGCAGCGCGAACACGCTCTGCGGCCGCTCGAGCGGGTCGAGCCGCAGGCACCAGTCGATGACCTCGAGCAGGTTGTCGGAATAGGCGCCCGCCCAGATCTTCTTCGCCGACACGAGATGGTCTTCGTTGAGGCGCGCGTCCGCCGCCTGCGGCGCGAAAGCCGCCAGGCAGGCGAACATGCTGGCGCCGATGCCGTAGACGTCGGTCCACGGCCCGAGACGGTCCGGCTCGCGATACTGCTCGGGCGCGGCGAATCCGGGCGTGTACATCGGCGCGAGCTTCGGCCGCGACGTCGTCAGCGTCTGCCGCGCCGCGCCGAAGTCGAGCAGGACCGGCGAGCCGTCGGTGCGCAGATACACGTTGGCTGGCTTGATGTCGAGGTGCAGCAGCTTGTGCGTATGCACTTCGCGCAACCCGTTCAACAGGTGCATGAACACGTGGCGCACCAGCCGCTCCGACATCTGGTCCTGGCGCAGCTGGATCTGCTGCTGCAGCGTCCGCCCGCGCTCGTAGCGCATCACCATGTACACCGTTTCGTTGGCGCGGAAGAAATTGAGCACGCGCACGACGTTCGGATGATTGATCTTGGCGAGCGCGCGGCCTTCTTCGAAAAAGCACTTCATTCCGTACCGGAACGAGGTCAGGTTTTCCGCCGAGCTGGCGCGAACGATGTCGCCGTCGGTCCGCAGCACCAGCGACGAGGGCAGATACTCCTTGATGGCAACCGGCGCCCCGGCATCGTCGAAGGCGCGGTAGACGATCGAAAACCCGCCGCGGCTGATCTGACGATCAACCCGGTAGTTGAGCAGCTGGTATCCGGAGGGGAGGGCCTGGTTGGTGACGCCCATTGGGCTTGTGCTGTTGCGACAGACTTGCACGTAAAGGGGATAAGCTCTACATTCTCGGCAACCGCGGCGATAAAGTAAAGAATTCGTTCGTCGTTCCTTGGTCTTAGTCGCGCATAGTCGCGCTTCTGTCCACCATCCAGCCTGCACTACTTGTACGCCACGGATTTGCGATGATTCTGAGCATGACCGGCTTCGCAGCGGTCGCTGCCGAACTTCCCGGCTGCTCGCTGGCGGTCGAATTGCGGTCGGTCAATCATCGCTATCTCGACTTGCAGCTTCGCCTGCCCGACGAGCTTCGCGCGCTGGAATCCGCGCTGCGCGAATTGCTGGGGAGAGAGCTCAAACGCGGCAAGATCGACTGCCGGATCGCGTTGAATCGCACGACGCCCGGGCGCGTCGACCTGGCGATCAACGGCGAGCGCGTCGCCCAGTTGCGCGACGCCGCGACCGAAGTGCTGCGCCACGCGCCCGGCAGCGCGCCGCTGTCGACCGTCGAGATCCTGCGCTGGCCCGGCGTGCTGACCGAGCCTTCGGTCGACCCCGGCACACTGGCCGAGCAGGGGCTGCTGCTGGTGCAGCAGGCGCTGCGCGATCTGGGCGCATCGCGCGCGAGAGAGGGCGCGAAGCTCCGCGAAATGCTCGAGGAAAACTGCCGCGGAATCGAGGCGCAGCTCGATCGCGTCGCGCCGCGGGTGCCGGCGATTCACGACGCCTACGTCGAGAAGCTCGGCGCGCGCCTGCGCGACGCTGGGCTCGATCCCGACACCGACAGGCTGCGCCAGGAACTGGCGCTGTTTGCCGCCAAGGTCGACGTCGCCGAGGAAATCTCGCGCCTGCAAACGCACGTCGCCGAAGTCCGGCGGGTGCTGGCGACCGGCGGCAGCAGCGGCAAGCGCCTCGATTTTCTGATGCAGGAGCTCAATCGCGAAGCCAATACGCTGGGCTCCAAATCGGTCGATGCGGAACTCTCGCACGCGGCGTTGGAGCTCAAGGTGCTGATCGAGCAGATGCGCGAGCAGGTGCAGAATATCGAGTAGGCCGCCGAGCATCGGGCGAGGGGCCCCGCCGCAGGTGGGGATCGCCGGGAAAGCGAGTGCGGCCGTGGCCGAGACGAGATCATGGCGCAGCGCATTGAACGCAACGAGGCCGCAGCGGTACGCCGGGTGACAGCCGCCGCGATGTGCCGGCCGCCGACAGGCGAATTCATGCACCAAACATTCGGCCGAGGGGGGCCGCTCGAACGGTGACGATTCCGACCGGCATCCTGTTCATCGTCGCCGCGCCGTCCGGCGGCGGCAAAACCAGCCTGACGCGCGCGCTGCTGGAAGGAGACCGCGGCATCCGCCTCTCAGTCTCGTACACGACGCGACCGCCGCGCCCCGGAGAGCGCGATGGCGTCGACTATCATTTCATCCCGGCAGAACGCTTCATGGCCCTGCGCGACGCCGGCGAATTCCTCGAGCATGCCCACGTCCACGGCAACTGGTACGCGACATCCGCGAGCTGGCTCGCGGCCCAGATCGAGGCGGGCCAGGACGTGCTGCTGGAAATCGACTGGCAGGGGGCGGCGCAAGTGCGCAGTCTCATCCCGTCATCGATCCACGTCTTCATCCTGCCGCCGTCGCTTGCGCTGCTGGAAGAGCGCCTGCACCGGCGCGGCCAGGACGACGCGGCGACCATAGGGCGGCGCCTCGAGGCCGCGCGCGACGAGATGCGCCATTGCGCCGAGTTCAACTATGTTATTATTAATCAGGACTTTGCCGCTGCGGTCGACGACTTGAGCGCGGTCGTGCGCGCCTCGCGCCTGCGCGCGGCGCAACAATGCGTCCGGCACGCGGCACTGATCGAGCAACTCACTTAGGAAAGCGCCATGGCCCGCATAACGATCGAAGACTGCCTGACCAGGATCCCCAACCGATTCGAGCTCACGCTCGCCGCGACCAACCGCGCGCGGCAGATCAGCGCCGGCTCGCAGCCGCTGGTGGAAGCCGACCGCGACAAGACGACGGTGATCGCGCTGCGCGAAATCGCCGCCGGCAAGGTGGGCATCGAAATGCTGCTCAAGCCGCAAAGTTGACTTGCACCAGGCGGCATCATCCCAACGTGACCAAGCATGTCGGAAATCGCCGAATTCACCCGACACCTTGGTCACTACTTGCTACCGCCTGACGTCGCGCTCGTAGAGCGCGCGTTCGCCTTTTCCGAGCAGGCGCACCAGGGGCAATTCCGCAAGTCCGGCGAACCCTACATCACCCATCCGCTGGCCGTAGCCAGCATCCTGTCGCAGTGGCGGCTCGACGCCCAGGGGCTCGCCGCCGCGCTCCTCCACGACGTCATGGAGGACGGCGGCATCACCAAGACCCAGATCGAGACCTCGTTCGGCAGGCCCGTCGCCGAGATGGTCGACGGCGTGTCCAAGCTCGACCAGATCGAATTCCAGTCGCGCGAAGACGCGCAGGCCGAGAATTTCCGCAAGATGCTGCTGGCGATGGCGCAGGACGTGCGCGTCATCCTGATCAAGCTCGCCGATCGGCTGCATAACATGCGCACGCTCGATGCCATGGCCCCGACGCACCGCGAGCGCATCGCCCGCGAAACCCTGGACATCTACGCGCCGATCGCCAACCGGCTCGGCCTCAACGCGCTCTATCTCGAGCTGCAGGAGCTGTCGTTCAAGCACCTGCACCCGGCGCGCTATCGCGTGCTGGCCAAGGCGATCAAGTCGGCGCGCGGCAACCGGCGCGAAGTGATGAACCGGATCCTGCAGTCGATCCGCGACGGGCTGAAGCGCGCCGACATCGCGGCGACGGTGACGGGGCGGGAAAAGACGATCTACAGCGTCTACAAGAAGATGCGCGAGAAGCGCTATACGTTTTCGCAGGTGTTCGACATCTACGGCGTGCGCGTTCTGGTCAGGGACACGACCGCGTGTTACGCGGCGCTGGGCGTGCTGCACAACCTCTACAAGCCGATCCCGGGCAAATTCAAGGATTACGTCGCCATTCCGAAGGCGAACGGCTACCAGTCGCTGCATACGACGCTGTTCGGCCCGTTCGGCACGCCGCTCGAGGCGCAGATCCGCACGCAGGACATGCATCGGATCGCCGAATCGGGCGTCGCCGCGCACTGGCTGTACAAGGCAGGCGGCGAGCTCGACATCGCCGAGGCGCAGGAGCAGACGCATCGCTGGTTGCAGAGCCTGCTCGAGATCCAATCCGAGTCCCGCGACTCGAAGGAATTTCTCGAGCACGTCAAGGGCGATCTGTTTCCCGACGCGATCTACGTGTTCACGCCGAAGGGCAAGATCATGGCGCTGCCGCACGGCGCGACGGCAGTCGACTTCGCCTATACGGTGCACACCGACATCGGGCATCATTGCACGGCCGCGCGGATTAACTACGAGCTGATGCCGCTGCGCACCGAGCTCAAAAACGGCGACCAGGTCGAGATCATCACCTCGCCCAGCGCACGGCCGAATCCATCGTGGCTCGGCTTTGTCGCGACCGGCAAGGCGCGCTCGCGGATACGGCACTTCCTGAAGTCGCTGCAGCAGCGCGAGTCGGCGCTTCTCGGCGAGCGCATGCTGGAGCAGGCGGTGGCGTCGCTTAGGGTTCCCCCCGACGCGATCACCTGGGAGCGCTGGGAAGCGCTGGCGCGCGAGTACGGCGCCAAGGGCCAGCTTGAGATACTCGCCGATATCGGCCTGGGCAAGCGTCTTTCCTTTGTCGTCGCACAGGCGCTGACGCGCAGCGCCGGCCGCGCGGGCGAGGAGCCTGCGCCGGCGCAGACCAAGCCCGGAGCGCTGCAGCTGCGCGGCGTCGAAGGTGTCGCCATCCAGTACGGCAAATGCTGCCGGCCGATCCCGGGTGACGCGATCGTCGGCCATTTCCGCCGCGCCCAGGGCCTGATGGTGCACACGCGCGATTGCCTGACGCTCAAGAAGGGCCGGGTCGACAACGACCAGATCGTCGATGTCGAATGGGCGCCGGAAATCCAGGGCGTGTTCGAGGCCGGCATCAGGCTGCTGGTCGCCGACGAGCGTGGCCTGCTGGCCAATCTTGCCACCGCGATCGCCGACGCCGGCGCGAACATCGAGTACCTGTCGATGGAGCGGCCCGACGGCGGCCAGGATGTTGCCATGTTCTTCAGCGTTCAGGTGCGCGACCGCAAGCATCTCGCGCACGTCATGCGCGCGCTGCGCCACATCCCCGAGGTCAAGCGCGTGGCGCGTGCGCGGACATAGGGCCTGTTCACCGGCCCTGGCTTGATGGTCCGCGCCAGCGGATCGCGCGCCGGAAAAGAAAACGGCCGGTAAGCCCGGCCGCCGCCGTTCCGCCGTCCTCCAGTCAGGCGGTCTGGGGAGCGAGCAGCTTTTGCAGCTCGCCCGACGCGTGCATTTCCCGCATGATGTCGCAGCCGCCGACGAATTCCCCGTTGACGTAGAGCTGCGGAATCGTCGGCCAGTTCGAATAGTCCTTGATGCCCTGGCGGATCGCGGCATCAGCCAGGACATCGACCGAATGGAACGTGTCGACCCCGCAGGATTGCAGCATGCGCACCGCGGCGTCGGAAAAGCCGCACTGGGGGAACTGCGGCGTGCCCTTCATGTAGAGAACGACCGGGTGGCCGGTCACCTGCTCGCGTATCGTGTCATCGATGCTCATCGCCCGCTCCGTAAGTCCATGTGCCGCGATTTTACCGCATCCGGCCGGTCGGCGCAGCCGGCGGCGTCACTCCTTGACTGCCCCGGTGAGCCCCGAGACGTAGTACTCGACGAAGAACGAGTACAGGATCGCCACCGGCAGCGAGCCGAACAGCGCCCCGGCCATCAGCGAGCCCCAGTGATACACGTCGCCCTCGACCAGCTCGGTGACGACGCCGACCGGGACCGTCTTGACCTCGGATGACGAGATGAAGGTCAGCGCATAGATGAACTCGTTCCAGGACAGCGTGAACGCGAAGATGCCCGCCGAGATCAATCCCGGCACGGCCAGCGGCAGGATGATCCGGACGAGTATCTGCAGGCGGCTCGCACCGTCGATCAGCGCGCATTCCTCGAGCTCGAGCGGGATCGTCTTGAAGTATCCCATCAGCAGCCAGGTGCAGAACGGGATCAGGAACGTCGGGTACGTGAGTATCAGCGCGAGACGCGTGTCGAACAGATGGAGCTTGTACACCATCGCGGCCAGCGGGATGAACAGGATCGACGGCGGCACGAGGTAAGCCAGGAAAATGCCCATGCCGACGTAGCGCGAGCCGCGGAAGCGCAGTCGTTCGATTGCATAGGCGGCGAGCACGCTGCAGAAGATCGAAAGAAACGTCGACACCACAGATATCAGCACCGTATTCCACAGCCAGTTCGGATACGCCGTGTCGAACAGCAGCTTCTTGATGTGGTCGAGCGTGGGGTGGATGACCCAGAACGGGTTGCCTTCACGCGACAGCAGCTCGGCGTTGGGCTTGAGCGCGGTGATCGTCATCCAGTAGAACGGAAACAGCAGCACGATGATGAACGCGGCCAGCGGCAGATAGATGGTGACGATCCGCCGCGGCAGCGACACCAGGTAGTCCATGCCCTGCGAATCGACGGCTTCGGGCATCGCCGCGGCGGTGCTCATTTGTCGGCGGCTCCCTGCTGCCACGCCCGGCGTTGCAGCCCGAAATAGCTGATCAGTATCGCCGCCAGCAGGAACGGCACCATCGCCGTCGCGATCGCCGCCCCCTCGCCCAGGCTGCCGCCCGGAATCGCCCGCTGGTAGGAGAGCGTCGCCATCAGGTGCGTGGCGTTGAGCGGCCCGCCGCGCGTCAGCACGTAGATCAGCTGGAAGTCGGTGAACGTGAACAGCACCGAGAATGTCATGACCACCGCGATGATCGGGGTGAGCAGCGGCAAGGTCACGTGCCGGAACTGCTGCCAGGGCGATGCCCCGTCCAGGCTCGCCGCCTCGTAGTACGACGGCGAGATCGTCTGCAGGCCGGCGAGCAGCGTGATCGCCACGAACGGCACGCCACGCCAGACGTTGGCGGCGATCGTCGAAAACCGCGCGTTCCACGGGTCGCCGAGGAAGTCGATGTACTCGTGGATCAGTCCCATCCTCATCAGCGCCCAGCTGATGATCGAGAACTGCGAATCGTAGATCCACCAGAACGCGATCGCCGACAGGGCTGTCGGCACGATGAATGGCAGCAGCACGACCGCGCGCAGCACCGCCTTGAACGGAAGATGCTTGTTGAGAAGCAGTGCGAGCCAGAGCCCGAGCGCGAACTTGATGACGCTGGCTACGGTCGTGTAGAAAATCGTGTTGAACAGCGCGAGACGCGTGACCGCGTCACCCCAGAGAAACTCGAAGTTCTCCAGACCGATCCATACCCCAGGGCGGCCGATCTTGGTATCGGTGAAGCCGAGCCAGGTGCCCAGCCCAGCGGGTAGGTGAGGAAGACCAGCAGCACCAGCGCCGCAGGCACCATGAATACCATGCCGAGCGCGTTGCGATTGTCCTGCAGACGGGAGAGGATCGAAGTCAACGAATGGATTGTAATAAGCCGTTATGTATCGGAAGCCCCGGGGATCGGTCGTCAAGTGCAAGCGGTCGGTCGGAACTCCGCCGGAATTCCGACCGGTAAAAGGCGCGGACGCACAGAGGAACTAACGCTCCCGCGCGCGTTAACCGGCGCCGCAAGGCGCCGTGTTCAACGCGTGCAGGTATGGCGCCGCGCCGACGAGTAGTTCAGTCAAAGCGACAAAGCCGGCCGGCGCGACGTCATACCTTGTAGTAGCGCTCGGCCCGCTTTTGCGCCCTCTCGGCCGCTTCTTTCGGCGTCTTCGATCCCGATGCGGCTTCCGCGACCATGTTGACCACGATGAAGTCCGCGAGCGCGCCCGCCGACGCGTAGCCCATCTTCCCCGCATACCCGGATGGGATCATGTTGTCCATCGAGTTGCGGTATGGCGTGTGCTTCGGATCGACCGTCCAGATCGGGTTCTTCTCGTAGTAGCGAAGCGCCGGTGTGACGTAGCCGATGGCAGCCTGCACCCAGGGGTCCAGTTGCTCGGGCTCCATCATGAAGCGCAGGAATTCCTTCGCCGCCTTCGGATACTTCGAGTACTTGAAGATCATCTGGTTGAAGAACAGCTGGAATTCGGTCGGCTTGCCGACGGGGCCGATCGGCATGTTGGCGTGGTAGATGTCCAGCGCCATCTCCTTCAGCTTCGGTTCCGGCGAATTTTTCGCTGCGTAGTAGATGGAAATGCCGTTGTTGGTCAGTGAGATCTGCCCGTCGAGGAACGCCTTGTTGTTGTTCGGATCGAGCCACGACAGCGTGCCGGGCGCGAACGTCGAATACAGCTCCTTGGAATACTCGAGCGCCTTGATCGTTTCCGGGCTGTCGATCACCACCTTGTTGCTGGTGTCGACCAGCTTGCCGCCGAACGCCCACACCAGCCACTGGCACCACGTGTTCGCGTCGCCGGTGGCGTTACCCAGCGCGAATGCCGGCGGCGTTCCCTTCTCCTTCATCGCCTTGCACAGCTTGAGGAAGCCGTCGGTCTCCTTCGGAAAGGTATCGAATCCGGCAGCCTTCATGTGGCTCTGGCGATACACCATGCACACGCCAGCGACGCCCAGCGGGACGCCGATCCACTTCTTGCCGTCGGGGCGCAGATACGGATTGCACACCGGATACCAGCCGCCAAACTTCGCGCCGAGGTAGTTGCACACGTCGGTCACGTCGACCAGCTTCTCCGGATACAGGTTGGCGTCGTCGTTGGTCCCCAGGATGATGTCCGGACCAGCGCCCGTGTTCGCAGCCACTGCGGCCTTCGGCCGCACGTCCTCCCAGCCTTCGTTGTCGACGCGCACCTCGACGCCGTATTTCGCGGTGAATTTGGCGACGTTCTTCATGTACTGGTCGATGTCGCCCTGCACGAACCGGCTCCAGCGCAGCACGCGAAGCTTCGCGCCCTTTTCCGGCTTGCTGGTCCATTGCGCGTTGGCGTCCTTGACCCAGATCATCGGACCCACCGCCGCGGCGGCGGCCACCCCTGCCGAGGTCTTCAGGAATTTGCGGCGTTTGAATTCACTCATCAGCTCCTCCTAGGAAAATGCGCCCGATTTTTTCCAGCGCGGTTTGCTGCGGTCGATGGTTTACCCGACGGTGCAGCGTCATATGGATTCATGCGACGAGCCGCGCGCCGCTCGCCGCGTCGAACAGGTGCGCGCGGTTGGCATCCGGCGTGAGCGCGATACGGTCGCCGGCCCTGCAGCTCACGCGATCGCGCACCAGCGACGTCAGTTCCTGGCCGTTGAAGCGGCAGAATAGTTGCGTGTCGGCGCCCGTCGGCTCGACGACGACGACGTCCGCCGGCAAACCTCCGCCGGCGGAGAGCACGCAATGCTCGGGGCGCATGCCGTAGAGCACGGCCTGGCCGTCGGTCGCTCGCGCTGAAGCAGGCAGCGGCAGCCGGATGCCGCCGTCGAACTCCACGCCCGTCGCGGCGCCGTCGATGCGCGCAACGCCCGGCACGAGATTCATCGCCGGCGACCCGATGAAGCCGGCGACGAAGGTGTTGACCGGGGTGTCGTACAGGTCGAGCGGCGTTCCGGTCTGCTCGACGATGCCGTCGCGCATCACGACGATGCGATCCGCCATCGTCATCGCCTCGATCTGGTCGTGCGTCACGTAGATCGATGTCGTCTTAAGCCGCTGGTGCAACTCCTTGATCTCGGTGCGCATCTGCACCCGCAGCTTGGCGTCCAGGTTCGACAGCGGCTCGTCGAAAAGAAAGACCTGCGGGTCGCGCACGATCGCACGCCCCATCGCGACGCGCTGCCGCTGCCCGCCGGAGAGCTGGCGCGGATAGCGGTCGAGCAGTTGCGCCGAGGCCCAGGATGTCGGCCGCCCTGGCCACGCGCTTCTCGATCTCGCTCTTCGCTTGCTTGGCCAGCAGCAGCGCGAACGACATGTTGTCGCGCACCGTCATGTGCGGATAGAGCGCGTAGTTCTGGAAGACCATCGCGATATCGCGCTCCTTGGGCGGGACCCGGTTGACGACCCGGTCGCCGATGCTGATCTCGCCGCCGGTGATTTCCTCGAGCCCGGCGAGCATGCGCAGCAGGGTCGACTTGCCGCAGCCCGACGGGCCGACGAGCACGCAGAATTCGCCGTCGGCGATCTCGATGTCGACGCCACGAATGACCGGCGTCGATCCGAAGCGCTTGGTTACGGCGCGTATGCTGACTGCGGCCAATGCCTCTCCTTCCCGCCGCGCTCGCGGCGCCTGCATCGCCCGGCTACGCGGCGCAGTGTCGGGTGCCGGCAACGACGATGTATTCGGGACGTCCGGTCCTGAGCCACGTGACGATGTTCTGCGCCGCCTTGCGCCGCAATTCGACCTCAGCTTGCACGCTGAAGAACGCGGCGTGCGGCGTCAGGATCACCTTCGGGTGGCCGAGCAGCCGGCTATCGGCGGGAACGGGTTCGACCGGCAGGACATCCAGAGCTGCGCCGGCAAGTATTCCACTATCGAGTGCGGCAAGCAAATCGCCGATGTTGATGATCGCCCCGCGTGCGGTGTTGACCAGGTACGATCCGCTCGGCATGCGCGACAGCGTCGCCGCAGCTATCATGCCGCGGGTTTCGTCGTTCAGCGGGGTGTGCAGGCTGACGACGTCGCATTGCTCGAACAGTCCCGCCAGGCTCGCACGCTCGACGTAGGCGGGAAAATCGCCGTCGATCAGGTACGGATCGCAGGCGACGATGCGTCTGAACACGTTGCGCGACACGTGCGCCATGCGCTTGCCGATGCGGCCCAGGCCGACGATGCCGAGCGTCAGTTCGCTCGCGCGCCGCAGCTTGCCCGACGACAGGTAGTGCCAGCGGCCGCCGGCGATGTCCCGGTTGTAGGCGACGACGTTGCGGACCAACGCCAGGACCAGTGCGAGGGCATGCGTGGCGACTTCACCGACACCATAGTCGGGCGAGTTGGCGAGCCACACGCCATGCCTGGCGCAAGCCGCGGTGATCGATGGTGTCGAAGCCCGCGCCGATGCGGCTGATGATGCCCAGCCGCGGCAGCTGCGGCGAGGACGCGTTCGGTGATCGGCGCGTACTGGAGCAGGAAGGCGTCGAATTCCCTGCCGGCCGCAACCACCTCGTCTTCGCTGGCGCACTGGGCGGCGACGAGCTCGACACCGGCGTTGCCGAAGACCTCGCGCTCGAGCGCGAGGTCGCCATAGTCATGGTCGGTGTAGAGAACGCGGGCCATCTGAATCCGGCAGTGACCGAGCGCGGCGCTCACGCTCCGCGCCGCAAACGCGTACGTCGATCCGTGGTATTGGTCAAGTGGCCTTACCGCTTGCGGGTCGCGTCGCTGCCGTATAATGCGCTGCGCCACCCGCCTCTCCGTCCGTCCGTTCTGTTCCTGGAGTCGCCGCCCATGCTGTTACCCACCACGATCGCCGGCAGCCTGCCCAAGCCGGCGTGGCTGGCGCCCGCCGAACCAGCTTTGGGCGCCGTGGCTGCTCGAGGGCTCGCTGCTGGCGGAAGGCAAGCGCGACGCCGTGCGCCTGGCGGTCGACGATCAGGAACACGCCGGCATCGACATCGTCACCGACGGCGAGCAGACGCGCCGCCATTTCGTCACGACGTTCATCGAAAGCCTCGACGGCGTCGATTTCGAGCACAGGAAGACGGTGCGGATCCGCAATCGCTACGACGCCGACGTGCCGGTCGTCACCGGCCCGATCGCGCGTCGGCGTCCGGCATTTGCCGAAGACGCCGCGTTCCTGCGCGGCCTCACCCAGCGCCAGGTCAAGTACACGCTGCCGGGGCCGATGACCGATGGTCGACACCCTGTACGACGCGCATTACGGCAGCCGCGAAAAGCTCGCCTGGGCGTTTGCCGAGATCCTGAACGAGGAGGCGCGCGCGATCGAGGCGGCCGGCGCCGACGTGATCCAGTTCGACGAGCCGGCGTTCAACGTCTACTTCGACGAGGTGCGCGACTGGGGCGTCGCCGCGCTGGAGCGGGCGGCGCAGGGCCTGTCCTGCCGCACCGCCGTGCACATCTGCTACGGCTACGGCATCAAGCCCAACAACGACTGGAAGAAGACGCTCGGCGACGAGTGGCGGCAGTACGAGCAGACCTTTCCCCTGCTGGCGCGATCCCGGCATCGGCCAGGTATCGCTCGAATGCGCCAACTCGCACGTGCCGCTGGAATTGATCGGCCTGCTGGCCGGCAAGGACGTCCTGGTCGGCGCCATCGACGTCGCCAGCGACCGGATCGAGACCCGGCGACGAGGTCGCCGCCACCCTCCGGGCCGCGCTGCGAATACGTGCCCCGGGAACGATTGCTGCCCTGCACCAATTGCGGCATGGTGCCCGCTGTCCCGCGAGGTCGCGCGCGGCAAGCTGGCGGCGTTGGCCGACGGCGCCGCGAAGGTCCGGGCCGAGCTCGGCTAAGTGACGTATTTCGCGCAACAGTCCGGCCGTTTCCGCCCGGCGGCAGTTTGACCCCGCAAGGGATAGTGCGTATAGTCCGCTTCGTGTTTTGTTTCAAGTACTAAAGCACGACCTGTCCGGCTGCTTCGCTGTCGCCGAATCGCCGTACTTCCCTGTCCTTGAGATCGAAACATAGGCCGGGTTCGACCCGATTATTTTTGTTTTGAAGGATTGGTAAAAATGGCAACTGGAACAGTGAAGTGGTTTAACGACGCCAAGGGTTTCGGCTTTATTACGCCGGATGGCGGCGGTGAAGACCTGTTTGCGCACTTCTCGGCGATCAACATGCCGGGATTCAAGTCGCTCAAGGAAGGCCAGAAGGTGTCGTTCGAAGTGACGACCGGCCCGAAGGGCAAGCAGGCCTCGAACATCCAGGCGGTCTGACCCGCTGGCTGAACGAACCAGAAGAAAGGCCGGGCATCGCCCGGCCTTTTTTTCGCCCCGGCATCGGGCGCGATGTGTCACCGGGCGGGCGCGTCGAGGCGCGACAGCGTAAGGCTTGCCGCGCCGCCGCCCCACCAGATCCGTCCAAGAATCGCCCCGAGCAGCATCCAGTACAGGACGGCGTTGCCGAAGACCATCAGGTCGTTGGTCGAATTCTTCACCAGCATGGCCAGCACCAGCGCCACGGCGGCAGCCGCCCAGGCCTTCTCCCGCTCGCCGCGTGCGCGGGCGCACTGCACGGCAACGCGAAGGAGCCGGCCATGCAGCCACGTCCAGATGGCGAGCCCCACCAGGCCGACCTGCAACGCCAGGCTCAGCAGCACATTGTGCGCATGCGCAAAGGCCTGGCGGTCGATGCGCCGCAGCTCCGCGTTCTGCGCCAGATCGTAGGTCTTCGACGGCACCGAGCGCCCGAATCCGACGCCGATCCATGGGTGCAGCTTGGCCAGCTCGAAATAGACCGCCCAGATCGCCGGCCGGGAATCGCTGGCGATCATCTCCAGCGCCGCGCTCCGATCGTACGGTTGCTGCTCCGGCAGCCGGAAGCGCGAGATCACCTCGACGCTGATGGCCGAGACGACCAGTCCCACGCAGACCGCGACCAGCACCGAGCGCAGATGGAGCCTGCCGCGCAACAGGCCGAAGACGATCAGCAGGCAGGGCAGCGACAGGCAAAGCGACGCGAACAGCGTCCGGCTTTCGCTCATCAGCCCGAGACCGGCGAACGCCAGCAGCCACGCCACCGACGCCCAGCGCACCGAAGCGCGGCTGGAGGTCAGCGCCACCACGAACAGCGGAACCGCGAGCAACGCAATGTAGGTGCTCGAATCGACCGCCTCTCCCGCTTTCCACGCGAGCCACCCCCGGACGCCGGGGCCGGCAGCTTCTGCGGCTGGATCGACCGGCGCCAATGCCGCGGCAAAGGTGGTCGTCAGCGACATGACGGTTCCCACGGCGGCGCCGAGCGTCAGCGCCAGCCGGCCGTTGCGCGATCGCACCAGCATGAAACTGACCAGGAACATCACGAACGGGTAGAAAAGGTCGGTGCGAAAGTTGCGGAACGACGTCATCGGATACGCCGACCATGCGATCGAAAGCGCGGCGAAGCCAAGCCAGACCAGGCACGGCACGAGCACCGGGTTGTCCTTCCATAGCGCGGCCCGGTAGTGGACCAGCGCGGCGCAGGCAGCCATGCCGACGAGGGCGTTGCGCATCCCGGTCACATGCGCGAGCGGCAGGATCGCGATCAGGACGCTCATCAGCACGCAGAGCGTGCGGAATGCCAAACCGTCTTCCCCCAGCCTCTGGTACGGCGTTGCCATCGTTATCGCAGATCCCCGCATCGCGCGCCGGCTTCAGCGCGAACGGCGGGCCGCGATATCGAGGCGGGTCATGCAGCTTGACGCGTTTCGCCGGCGAGCCACGGAAGTTTCATGGCTTCGGCGTCCGCGAATCCTGATGGCGGATTGACAGAATGGCCCTCCCTCGCGCCAATTTTGCGCGGCGCTTCGCGCCACGCGAAATCTGGTGGCCAAGGGCGCAATCAACACCTCCAGCCAATTTTGCGCGGCGCTTCGCGCCACGCGAAATCTGGTGGCCAAGGGCGGAATCAACACCTCCAGCCAATTTTGCGCGGCGCTTCGCGCCACGCGAAATCGGGTGGCCAAGGGCGGAATTGAACCACCGACACACGGATTTTCAGGCGCGCTCAGAAGGTGCGCTCGACTGCGCCCCGGTGCGCCAGTGTACGACGGATCAAGTAGTTAGTCGAACCTGGCTTCTCTAGACTTGCCGTGATTACGCCGGTTTTGGATGCCGTGCGTAACCCCGGCGTAACCCCGGAGAGCCACCATGTCCACCGAAAGTCGTCTGCGTTTTAACAAGAAGCGCCTCGAAGACATTCCGCCCCCGCAGCCCGGATCGCGTCTCACGTTTCATGATCTGGAGGTTCCAGGACTCCAGCTCCGCGTCACGGATCGCGGTATCAAATCATTCTGCGCCTTCCGGCGCAGCAAACGCGGCGCACCCGAACGCATCACGATCGGCCGCTTCCCGACTCTATCCGTAGAACGTGCTCGGGTGAAAGCCAGGCGATACCTCGCCGATCTCGGCGAGGGAATCAGCATCGTCGCACAGCAACGCAACCTTGCGTTGGAGGGTAGAACGCTCGATGACGTGCATCGGGAGTACCTCCTCAGCCGCGGCGTCAGCCCGGTGACCATTCTTCGCAAGGACGGCAAGTATGTTGAGCAAGCCCAGTTGTCGCCAAGCGCAAAACTCAAGGCGTCAACGGCCCGAGACTACATTGCGGCCATGGCAAAGAAATTCGGTGACTGGCGCACGAGGCCCCTCGCGAGTATTACCCGCGACATGATCGAGGCCAAGCACCTCCTGTTGAGCCAACGTTCGCCAGCAGAGGCGAACCGGGCAATGCGATACCTGCGCGCCCTCTTCGTCTTTGCCTCGGACTATCGGGACAGTGAAGGACAACCTGTGATCCCCGACAATCCTGTGCGCCGCCTATCGGCGAAGCGGCTCTGGAACCGAATCGAACGGCGTACGCGCTACATCGAGCCGGCGCAGCTTCCCGCCTGGTGGCAGGCCGTCCAAGGTCTCAAAGACAAACCGCAGTATCCGAGCCGCGAAGTCCATCGAGACTACTTAGTGCTACTGCTCTTGACGGGACTGCGGAGAACTGAGGCACTTTGCTTGCGCTGGGAAAACGTCAATCTGGAGGTAGGCACCCTTTGCGCCGTCGACACCAAGAACCGTTCGGACCAGGTCCTGCCGATGGGACGCTATCTGTGGGATGATGCGTCGTCGTCGTGCCGCATCGGACAGCGAGTGGGTCTTCGCCAATCCATTAACCGGGGGGCGGATAACCGACCCGCATCGGCAGGTGGTCAACGTCGTGGCGAAGAGTGCCGTGCCCTTCTCGCCGCACGACCTGCGGCGCACCTTCGCCTCGATCGTCAGCAGATTGGGCGATCGCTTGAGCTACTACACCACCAAACGCTTGCTTAACCACCGCATGAGCGACGTGACGCAAGGCTACGTCCAATTCGACCTAGAACAACTCCGCTCAGCAATGCAAGCGGTCGAGGACTTTGTGCTGCAGCAAGTGGAGGTGAAGCCTAGCTCTGGTACGTGCGCGCCTGACACGAACGAGCAGCCGTCAAGTTTTGCGGTAACGCTGCCCGGTTCCAATTCTGCCCAGTCTCTTTCCCGCCTGAACGGTCTGTCACGGAACGGGAACATGCCGGGTGGCCCGTCTGGCTAAAAGCACAACACCTCAAATTGGTCGTCAGTAGTTTTCAGTGTTGCCTGATAGATCTGTTTGTCGTCGGTCTTAAGAGTATCGCTACAGTATGGCACCGCGAACCGCAAAGAGGCACAGGAATGCCTCGACACGTGCGCGCCGATCTCCGGCGCCTCCACCGACTCGGCGAACGCCCCACCCACGCGGCAGGACGCCGTAGTCCGGTGGTGCGAGGGAAAGGCCGACAAGGCCACGGCGCACGAAGATCGAGTCAAGTTCCAGTGGCTCGACCGGCACCTCCGCAACCGGCAGTTGCATACGATTACACGGGACGAGATTCAGGCGATTGGCAAGGCAAAGGCAGCGGAGAGTTCCCGCACCACCGCCAATCGCTACCTCGCCCTGCCGCTGCGCGCAGCCGCGGCAAAGCTTGCTACGTTTTCGTCCTTTGATCTCGCTGACAACGAGGCCGTGACGGGTCATACCTCGTGAGGGATCTTGTGTTCTGGCGTTCCACCGAGGATCGCATCGGCATGCCCCACTAGCGATTCCAGCGGCTAGTCTCGACGGTGGCGGCGTAGCAATACGCCGCGCTACGGTTCGAGTAACTTGCCGAGCTTCACGTGCTCTTGCGCGTCCGGCAACCGCGGGCGGTCGCGCTGCATGGGGACCATGCAAAGAAACCCCAGAGGTTCGGCGTCTCCGCCGCCGCCGCTCCGGTCACAAAAACGACGACGCCGCGCCGCGGCACGCAATGGCAGGGCTGCGCTTAGCCGCGTTCTCTAGCCAACGCTCACAACCCCACCGTGTGCAGGTAGTCGGCCGCGTAGCGTTCGCCTGCTGCGCCGTGGTGCGGCAGGATCTCGTCGAGGCGAGCCATGTCGCTCGCGTTGAGCTCGACCGACAGCGCGCCGAGGTTATCCTCGAGATGCTCGACACGTCTTGTCCCGGGAATGGGAACGATCTCTTCGCCGCGTGCCAGCAACCAGGCGAGTGCCAGTTGCGCGACGCTGCATCGCTTTTCCGCGGCAAGGCTTTCGAGCAGTTGCAGGCGACGAAGGTTGGCGGCGAGATTGTCGGCCTGGAAGCGGGGCATCACCGATCGCGGGTCGTTGGGAGGGAAACTTGCCTGCGCATCGACCGCGCCAGCCAGGAAGCCGCGGCCAAGCGGGCTGTACGCCATGAAGGTGATGCCCAACTCGCGACAGGCCGGCAGCAGCTCGACCTCCGGGTCGCGACTCCACAGCGAGTATTCGGTTTCCAGCGCGGCGATCGGGCGCACGGCATGGGCGCGCCGAAGCGTCTGCACTGACGCTTCCGACAATCCGATGGCGCGCACCTTGCCGGCTTCGATCAGGCGCGCCATCGCCCCGACCGTCTCCTCGATGGGCACGGCGGGATCGACGCGATGCTGCGCGTACACGTCGATGACTTCGATGCCGAGGCGCCGCAGGCTTCGCTCGCACGCGATCGGCACGTACTCCGGACGGCCGCACACGCCGACCGGCGCGTTGTTCTCGTCGCGCCCGGGATTGCCGAACTTGGTGCAGATCAGCACGCGCTCGCGGCGTCCCTGGATCGCCTGGCCGACGATTCGCTCGTTGTGGCCGGCGCCATAAGTATCCGAGGTGTTGAACAGCGTGACACCGAGATCGATCGCGCGTTGAATCGTGCGGATCGAGTCCGCATCGTCCTGCGCGCCGTACGCGCCGGACAAGCCGTAGCAACCGTATCCGATCGCCGATGCCTCGATGCCGGTTCGGCCAAGCTGCCGCAGCTTCATCGTCATTTCGTGTCTCCCTTCTCCAGCAGGCCGATCACTTCAACGGTGGTGCGCACGTCGCCGAAGACCTGGAACACGGTCATCAATCCGGCCATGTGCTCGAGATCGCTGGCGGCGGCCGTGGCGTCCAACACCATCACGGTCCTGAAATCGAGCATCATCGCGTCGCGTGCCGTCGTCTCGCAGCAGACGTTCGTGCGCGTGCCGGTGATGACGACGGTGTCGATGCCGCGCGCGCGCAGGATCGCTTCGAGGTCCGACGAGCCCTGGATGAACGGGCTGAACCGGCGCTTTGGCACCACGGGATCGTGCGGCACGACCTCAAGCTCGCGATAGAGCGCGTGATCCGGGCTTCCGCGCGTCAGCGCGGTGGCGCCTGCGGTGCGATTCTCGGGGGCCGTGAAGTGGTCGAAGAACATGGGCCACGCGCCCGCGCCCGCCAGCGTATTGGTCGCCTGGATCCACACGACCGTCCCACCGGTGCTGCGCATCGCTTGCGCCAGGCGATTGATGTTGGGAACGATCGCTCGGGCCGACGGTACCTCCCACGGCGCGCCGGGCTCGACCCAGGCATTCTGCATGTCGATCACGAGCAGCGCGCTGCGCCTCGGCACGAGCGAGTCGAACACGTGGAGCCGGCCGCGCCGCGCCAGGATGTTGTCGATGAAGGCAGAGGGAAAGACGACGTCCTGCATCGCAGTCACTCCAACGGCACCGGGAACAGCTCTTCGAGCTTGAACGGGCGCGGCGACAGTCCTTCCTCGTGGTGATAGCGGATCATCCGCTCGATCGCGTGGCGGTTCGGCTCGACGCCATACGGCCAGAAATCGTACCCCATGACGGCACGGGTGGCGGCGAGCTCGGCGGCGACCCACGGCAACGTCACCTTGGGGGCCTGCAGATGCGAAAGTTCGGCCAGCGCCACTTCCTTGGCCTTGCCGAAGGCGCGATACAACGCTGCCGGAAGCCAGGGATGCGCTGCGACGAGCGCGTGCTTGACGCCGATCGCGTGCATGATCGGGAAGAACCGCGTCCGCGCGAAATAGTCCTGCTCCGCGCGGCGCCAATCGGAGAAGAGGCGTGCAACGAGATGGTTTCCCTGCACGAACGAAGCCGGCGGCCGCAGCGCAATCACGGCGTCGACGTCCCCGCTCAGCAGCAACTCGTCGAGGCTGCGGCCGTGCACGCGTTCAATCTCGACGCCGGGAACGCGCGGCACGGCGATCTTCGACGCCTCGGCCGGATCGACATCGGCGACACGCCAACGCATGTCGTGGGGTCGCATGCGGTATTCGTCGTGCAGGAATCCCCGCACCACGACGGCCGCCGTCATCTGGTACTCCTGCAGGCCGATGCGCTTGCCGATGAGATCCGGCGGCGCATGAATGCCGCGATCGGTGCGCACGTACAACGTCGAGTGGCGGAACGAGCGCGACGGAAACACGGGGATCGCGGTGTAGGCCGCATCGCCCCGCACCAGCGCGTTCATGTGATTGCTGAGCGAGAGCTCGCTGACATCGAAGTCGGCGGTGGTGAAGGCCCGGGCAAACGCCTGCTCGGGCCCGAGGATGGTGAAGGCGGGCTTGCATCCCTCGATGGGCACTCGCCCGTCCACGAGCGGCATGGTGCGATCGTAGTTCCAGAAGCAGACGCTGAGCTCGAGCATGGTCGCGATCCGTCAAATCTGCGGCGCGGCCGCCTGGGCGCCGCGATGCGACACATGCCAGGGGATGAGCAACCGTTCCGCCATGTCCACGATATAGAACAGCACCGTGCCGAGCACGCCCAGCAGCACGATGGCGGCGAACACGCGCGTCGTCTGGAACATCCCCTGCGCGACAGGATCACGTAGCCGAGCCCCACCTGCGAGGCGACGAACTCGCCGGCGATGGCGCCGACCAGCGCCAGCGAGATCGCGACCTTCATGCCCGCGAAAATCGCCGGCAGGGCGTTGGGAAAGCGGAGCGTGAACAGGATCTGCAGATCGGCGATGCGCGCATCGATTGGAAGAGATCGACCGCGTCCGGATCGACCGAGCGCAGCCCGAGCACGGTGTCGACCACGATCGCGAACAGCGCGATCAGCATCGAGATCGCGACCTTGGAGCTGATGCCGGTGCCCATCCAGATGATGAAGAGCGGCGCCAGCGCGATCTTGGGCACGCTGTTGAGCGCGACGAGCAGCGTGTAGAGCGTGTTCTCCAGAAACCGCGAATAGACGATGCCGACCGCGGCGAGGCACGCCGACAGCAGCGCCAAGGCGAAGCCGAGCAGGTCGACGCCGACCGTGTAGCAGCGCATGGCGCAGATACCAGAGCGGCGCGCTGGCGATCTCGCTGCAGGATGACCGACGGGCCGGGCAGAAGATAGTGCGGCGGCTTCGAAGATCACGACGGCGAGCTGCCAGAGCACGAAGAAGCCGATGCCCAGCACCAGCATATGCCGAGCTGCCGCGATTCCCCGCAATGGCATCGACGACCTTCATCGGCTGCCCTTCAGCATGCCCAAGCCCTCGAACAGTCCGCGGATGTGCGCGACATAGCGGCCGAATTCCGGCGTCTCGCGGATCGACAAGCGGCCGCGGCCGCGGCAGCTCGATCGTCGATGGTGTCGACGATGCGGCCCGGGTTGCGCGACATGACCACGCACGCGGTCGCGACAGGAACACCGCTTCGCGATGCTGTGGGTGATGAACAGCACGGTCTTGGCATCGGCCAGCCAGATGCGCTGCAGCTCGAGATTGAGCTCGTCGCGCGTCATCGCGTCGAGCGCGCCGAACGGCTCGTCCATCAGCAGCAGCTCGGGATTGCGCAACAGGGCGCGGCAGATCGCGACGCGCTGGCGCATGCCGCCCGACAGTTCCCACGGGAGCGCGATGCTCGAAGCCCTCGAGCCCCAGCGTTTCCAGCAGATGGTGCGCGCGCTGGCTCGCCAGTCGCTTTTGGCGAGCCGCGCGAAGCGAATGCGGCAGCAGCATGTTGTCCACGATGTCGAGCCATTCGAGCAGCACGTCGCGCTGGAACACGATGCCCATGTCGTCGGGCGGACCGTTCACGGGCACGCCCTTCACCTCGATGGTGCCGGCGCTGGGCGGCGCCAGGCCGGCGAGGCACTGAGCAGCGTGCTCTTGCCGCAGCCGCTCGGCCCGACGATGGTAAGGAACTCGGCGGCGAAGATCGAAGTCAATCCCCTTGAGCGCGAGGATGTCGCCTTTCTTGGACGTGATAGATCTTGTCGAGCCCACGCACCTGTGCATAGAGCGCCCCCGATCCGACAACTCGGGCGCCAACGTCCCCAGCGTCCCGCGTTGCGCCCGCGGAGGTCAACGCTGCGCCCCCGCGCGCTTCGCCGCCGCCAACGGACGAGCCGCGGGCGCGGCGTAAGGCTTGCCGCACAGGTACGACATGATCACGTCGATCACGTGCCGCCGGCGGCTGTCGAGCCGCTTCTTCCCTTCGAGCTTGCTGGCGAAGATCGCGCCCAGCGTCCAGCGATTCGACAGGTAGAAATACCCCAGCCCCGAGATCGAGATGTAGAGCTCGACCGGGTCGACGTCCTTGCGGAATACGCCGTCGCGCTCGCCTTGGCGCAGGATGGTGGCGATCGTCTCGATCAGCGGCGCGTACATGGTGCGAATCCGGCTCGAGTCCGAGATGTGGCGCGCCCGGTGCAGGTTTTCGGTATTGAGCAGGCTGATCACCTCGGGGGTGGCGACGAAGTAGTTGAACGTGATTGTGATGAGCTTCTCCATCGCTTCCTGCGGCGATAGCCCGTCCAGCACCAGCGCGTCCTGCCGCTTGCGCATGTTTTCGTAGGTGCGCTCCAGCACCGCCAGGAACAAACCGTCCTTGCTGCCGAAATAGTGGTACAGCATGTACTTGTTGACGACGGCGGCGCGCGCGATCTCGTCGACTCGGCTGCCGTCGAGGCCTTTGTCGGCAAACTCGGCAATCGCGACCTGCAGGATGCGCTCGCGCGTATCGACCGCGTTGCGCTTCGCCTTCGTCGGCTGCACGGGCACGTCAAGCGGGCTCACGTTCCGCGCGCAGTCGATCCGTCGCGGCTCGGTCGAGCTCGAGTGTGCCCGCATCGCGCACGTGGCGGATCACCACGCCGTACTGCTCGCGGGCCATGTCGAGCGACACCTTGTCGTCGCGCACGTCTTCCAGCACGCGCTCCGGCTCGCGCAGATACGGGTTGCCGAAGCCGCCGCCGCCCGCCTGCTCGTGGCGGATGAGGTCGCCGCACACTATCGCCCGCGTCACCTTCCCCGCAAGCGGCTGCCAGCCTGCTGCGCCCATCGATCATGTTGCGCGAGGCGCCTCCGGGCGTGCCGCCGTCGAGGCCGTAAGGGCGAAAGCGCACGCGATCGGTGCGCAGCTGCAAGGTCGCCTCGTCGGCAAGCATGCGATACGAGCGCGCGATCCCCAGCCCGCCGCGCCACGGCCGGCGCCGCAGCTGTCGGGCACGAGCGAATATTCCTCGACCCGCACCGGGTGCTGCGCTTCCATCACCTCGACGGGCATGTTCGAAAGGTTCTGCGAGGGATTGGTGATCGCTTCGATGCCGTCCTTGTCGGGACGCCCGCCCCAGGCGCCGCAGATCATGTCGACGATGATGAAGGGCTTGCGGTTGTCCCGATAGCCCGCCGATGCAGACCACGCTGTTGCCGCCTTCGCCGGCGGCCGGCACGCGATCGGGCACGATCTGCGCGAGCGCGCCGAGCATCGTGTCGAACACGCGATAGCCGGTGAGCGCGCGCGCCGCGCAGGCGCCGGGCAGCACCGGGTTCAGCACCGAGCCTTCCGGCGCCTTCACCTCGATGCAGCGGAACACGCCGACGTTGTTGGGGATGTCGCCCTTGAGCACGCAGCGCACGCTCAAGTAGGTGCACGAATTGGTGTAGGACTTAGCGTCGAGTTGAGCGCCGCCTTGCACCTGTGAGCCTGGAGCCGGTGTAGTCGACCGACAGCCTGAATCCTCGTGCACCGTGAGCGCGACCTTGATGGGAATCGGCTCGTCCGAGAAGCCGTCGTCGTCGATGTAGTCGGTGAAATGGTAGGTGCCCTTGGGCCAAGTGCGGATCTCCTCGCGCGTCATCCGCTCGGCGTAGTCGAGCAGCTCGCGCATGTAGTCGGTCAACGTCGTCGGCGCCGTAGCGGTCGAACAGCTTGCCGAGCTCGCGGCCGCCGACCTGGCAGGCGGCATATTGCGCCTGCAGGTCGCCCAGCACGCGATCCGGCACGCGCACGTTGATCTTGATGATGCTTCCGAAGCACGGCGGTTCTGAGCATGCCGCGCTCGTAAAGCTTCAAGCGGCGGGATGCGCAGGCCTTCCTGGTAGATTTCGGTCGAGTCGCTCGCGTTCGAGCCCGGCACGCGCCCGCCGACGTCGGTGTGGTGGCAGATCACGACCGCGAAAGCCGCGCCGCTTGCCGGCGTAGAACAGCGGCATGAACATGAAGATGTCGGGCAGGTGCATGCCGCCGTGATAGGGATCGTTCATGATCACGGCGTCGCCTGGACGAAGGTCGTCGCCAGAACTCGGCGAGCATCGCGGCCATCGCCTCCGGCACGGCGCCCAGATGCAGCGCGATCGTCTTCGCCTGCGCCACCATGCGGCCATCGGCGTCGCACAGGGCGGCGGAATAGTCCATCACGTCCTTGACGATCTCGGAGCGCGCCATGCGCACGCACCGTATAGGCGATGTCGTCGACGATCGAATCGAGCGCGTTTTTGATGACGGCAAAAGTGATCGGATCGATGTTCATGGTGAGTCTCCGGAAAGCGTCAAAGCTCGACGATCAGGTTGCCGACAGCATCGGCGTGCGCGCGGGCGCCGGGCGGCACGACGATGGTGGTGTCGACGATTGCATGATCAGCGGGGCCGGTGACGACGCCGGACGTTGCCGACGAGCGCGGCAGCACGGGCGTCTCGACGGCGCCGTCGCGCCGCGCGAAGCTCGCACGGCGACGCGGACGCGGGGCCGGTCTCCGCCGGCGCGCGCACGGATCGCGAAATCGAGGCGCGCGCCATTGCCGCGCGCCGCGAGCCGCAGATTGACGAGCTCCAGCGGCTCGCTGGCCGCGTAGCCGTAGGTCGACTGATACGCGCGCTCGAAGCCGGCCATCAGGCGTGCTCGGGCCGCGTCGTCGAACGCGCCGTCCTCGAGCGCCACGGGCAATTCTGACGATTGTCCGGCGTGGCGCAGGTCCGCCGCGAACAGGAGCTCGATCTGATCGCGCGCATATCCTTCGTCCGCGCAGCGCCGCAATGCCGTGCGCGGCGAGGGCATCGCGCGAACCGGCCAGGTCCGCCGCCCCGACGCGATCGAGCGGCCGCAGCACCGTGCGCACGAAGCTGTGCTCGACTTCGGACGCCAACATGCCGAGCGCGGAGAAGACGCCGGACAGCGGCGGGATCACGATGCGCTTGATGCCGAGCAGCGCAGCGAAGTCAACAGCATGGAGCCGGCCCGTTGCCGCCGAAGGCCATCAATGTCATGTCACGCGGATCGCGGCCGCGCTCGACCGTCACCGCGCGTATCGCGCGCGCCATGGCGACGTTCGCCACGTCGCGAATGCCGTGCGCAGCATCCTCCACCGAGATGCCAAGCGGCACCGCCACGTGCCGGCGCGACCGCGTCTTCGGATTTGCGGCGATCGATGAGCAGGCTGCCGCCTGCAAGCGATTCGGGGTCGAGCAGACCCAGCACCACGTTGGCGTCGGTGACGGTGGGCTGCTCGTTGCCGCGCCCGTAGCAAGCCGGCCCCGGATCCGCGCCCGCCGATTCGGGGCCCACGCGTAGGAGGCCGCCGGCATCGATGCTGGCGAGCGACCCGCCGCCCGAGCCCACCTCGGCGATGTCGATCGCCGGAACCTTCAGCACATAGCCGCCGCCCTTGATGAATCGGCTCGGCGAGCTGATGCCTTCGCGGAATTCGTATTCCGAGGTCAGCATCGGCTGGCCATTCTCGACGATCGCCGCCTTGGCGGTGGTGCCGCCCATGTCGAAGACGATCAGGTCGCGAAAGCCCGAGAGCGGCCCGAGCCGCGCGGCGCCAGCAACCCCGCCCGCCGGACCGGACGCGACCGCGAACACCGGCTTCGCACTGGCGGCGCGCACGCCCATCATGCCCCCGTTGGAGGCCATCACCAGAAGCGGCGCGGTGACGCCGACCGCGTGCAACTCGGCGGACAGATGCGACAGGTAGCTCCGCATCACCGGCAGGATGTAGGCGTTGACGACCGTCGTGCTGGTCCGCTCGTATTCCTTCAATTCCGGCAGCACCGACCAGGACGCGGTCACCGTCAGCTCCGGGCAGGTCGCGCGCAGCAGCTCCTCCGCGGCTTGCTCGTGCTGGGGATTGGCATAGCTGTTGATGAAGCAGATGGCGACGGTCTCGACACCCGCGTCACGGAAGCGGCGCGCCGCCGCGATTACGCCGTCGCGGTCGAGCGCACGAACGATCGAGCCGTCGGCGCCGATGCGCTCGTCGACTTCGAGGCGATGGCGGCGAGGAACCAGCGGCTCCGGCTTGCGCCACGCGAGATCGAACATGCCGGGCGTGCGAATGCGCCCGATCTCCAGTACGTCGCGAAAGCCCTTGGTCGTGAGCACCCCGGTCGCCGCGCCGCGCTTTTGCAGGATCGTGTTGGAGGCGACGGTAGTGCCATGCACGACTTCCTGCACGTCGCCGGGCGGCACGCGCGCCGTGTGCAGCAACGCGGCGACGCCTTGCACGACCGCGACGGCGGGATCGTGGGGCGTCGTCGAGACCTTGCTCGAATGAGCCTGCCATCGGCGTAGCAGAGCACGAGATCGGTGAAGGTGCCCCCGATGTCGATGCCGACGCGCACACCATCGCGCGCGGCGCCCATCCGCTTCAGCCCTTGATGAACTGGTTGGTGAAGTACTCGGCGGGCTTCGACCCAGGCTTGATCACCGCCGCGTCCTCCATCGCCTTCAGCGCCGAGGCCCAGTCCTCCTCGGCCTGCCAGCCCATTGGCTTACCCTTAGTCGCCGGGGTGGCGAAGAGAGGCATGTAGAGCTGGATCTGCGCCTTCAGCACCTTCGGGTCGAGCTTCTCGTTGGGGCGCTGCTTGATGATCGCCTCGACCGCCTCGTCGACGTGGCCGTCAAAGATGTACGTCCACGCGCGGTTCACCACCGGCACGAACTTCTGCAGCATCGCGGCGCGATCGCCCACCGCCTTCTGCTGCACGATCAGGCCATACCCGGGAAGGCGCAGGCCCGCGTCGGCCCATAGGATGCCTTCGGACGGCCGCGTCGCTTCGACGATCGGCAGGAAGAACGCCACCGTCGAGCTCACCGCGTCGACGTTGCCCGAGGTGTAGATGTTGACGAGCGAAGCGGCATCGACGTTGACGAGCGTCATCTTGTCGCGGCTCGTGCCCGACGCCTTCAGGAACGCGTCCATAAACGGACCCGTGGTGCTCGCCGCGGCATAAGCCACGCGCTTGCCTTCGAGGTCCTTCATCGTCTTGTAGCCCGCGCCCCTGGGCACCATCACGCCGTTGTCGCCGGCGCGAACGAAGCAGGCGACCGACGTGAGCGGGACCCCGTTGGAGCGCGCGACGGCCATGGCTGAAAGCTGCGCGAAGCCGACCTCGATCTGCCCGGCGCCGACCTGCTGGATGGTCGCCGTCGAGCCCTTGCCATCGAGCACTTCGACGTCGAGCCCCGCTTCCTGAAACCAGCCCTTCTGCTTGGCGAGGTGCAGCCCCGCATGCATGCCGTGCGGCGACCAGTCCACCATCACGCGCACCTTGTTGTCCTGGGCGGCAGCGGGTACCGCAGCGCCGAGCATCGAGAGCGCGAACGCGCCGGCCAGCAGCGCGGCGAAGCGTGTGAACTTGCTCATCCTGTCCTCCTCGATCCGTTTCTGGTTGTCACGCCACCGCGCGAGCGGAGCCTCCGGCACCGAGGCGCGCGAGATACGCGCACGCGGCGTCGGCGGAGATCACATCGGCGTACTTCTGCTGCATGTCGAACAGCGACACCTTGTGCGGGACTACGGCCCGGTCGAAGACGCCGTCCTCGACCACGGCCACCTTGAAGTTGTTGGAGAACGCTTCGCACACCGTGCCGCGCACGCAGCCCGACGTGGTGCAGCCGGTGACGATCACGGTGTCGATGTGGCGCTCGATCAGCTTGCTCAAGAGCGGAGTGCCGAAGAACGCGCTCGGCTTATCCTTGTGCACCACGATGTCGCCGGGCTGCGGCGCCACTTCGCGCACGAAATCGTCTCCGTCAACGGTGCGGTCGGATGGCTGCTGGAAGCCGCGATGCAGCTTGCTTTGCCAGCTTCCGGCGTCGCTCGCATCCTCCTTGAACACGCCGCGCGTGTAGGCGATCGGGACGCCCGCCGCGCGTGAAGCCGCGATCACGCGCGAGATGTGCGGCACCGCCCGCCAGCCGATCTCGCCGCAGGAATGGGGCCAGCGGCGCGCCGAGTCGAGCACGGTTTCCGGCCGATCGCCGGTGAAGGCATACGTCATGTCGATGACGATGAGCGCCGGGTGATTGCCCACCCCGCTGCTGCGTCCGTAGCCGGCCGCTTGATACACCGCGAGGTCGCTCGCGGGAATGATGTCGTCCCAGATTGCCATCGCTTCGCTCCAGGGAAACGTCAGCGCTGCAGCGCGAACAACCGATCGAGCAGCCAATCGACCTGGTAGGGAATCACCTGCGACCAGTTGTCCATGCTGCAATGCTCGGCGCCGCCTTCCTCCCGATCGTAGAGGCGCAGCTCCTTGTCGGTGACCTTGAGCTCGTCGAACGTGCGCTGGGCCGCGGAGAGCGGCACCATGCGGTCGGCAACGCCGTGCGTGATGAGCATCGGGCAGCGGACCTCCGGCAGCAGGCCTTCGAGCGTGAACTTCGCGTACTTCTCGCGCGCCTCCGCGGAGGTCTTCGCGCCCACGATCCAGTTGAGCTGATGGTGCAACGGAGGGTAGTAATCGTAGAGGTCGTGCAGCACGTCGTAGAGCGCGCCCCAGGCGACGCAGGCCTTGAGGCGATGCTCGAACGCGACAGCGCGCGGGCCGTAGTAGCCGGCGAAGCTCACGCCGAGCAGGCCGATCGCATTGTGGTCGATGTCGTTGCGCGTCATCAGGTAGTCGACCGTGGCGGAGACCGGCCGCTCGTAGTCGGGAATGGTCGGCATGTTGAGCACGCGCAGCGTGTGACCTTGGCCCGGACCATTGAAAACGAGGCAGGCACTGCCGCGTGCGGTGATCTGCTGGACGCTACGGAAGAAATTCTCCTCGGGCAGCGCATCGGCGCCGGAAAGGAAGAGGACGCACGGTGTCGGCGTGCTGCGGATGCGCTCGCGCGCCGGGTAGAAATAGCCTTCCAGCCCCTTGCCGTCGAAGGGGATTGTCACGCGCTCGTGCGGATGCGACGACAAGGCGAGGCCCTGCCGGAAGCACGCGACCGCCTTGTGGTAGAGCGGGAGCTTACGCGGATCGTCGCCGCTTAGGACGCGCTCCGCCGAGCGGTAGTACGTAAAAGCACGCCACCAGGAGGCGCACGCTGTGGCCGGATGGCCTTTCTTTTCGGCTTCCGTTGCGATGTCATGAAGGCGGTCACCCATCTTGGTGAACTCATTGTGCCAGTCCTCGCGATTGCCGGGACGGATGTAGCGCGCGGCGCGATGAATCTCGTGGAAATCGGCGGCGCCGTTGACGGCCTCGGAGTAGAGCCACGCCAGCTGGAACGAGAACACGTGGGATTCGGGGCTGATGTCGCTCCAGTAGTGGAACATGGGTGGCTCCTCTCGGGCAGGCTGGCGTCACCGAGGCCATCACGCTCGGCGAGACTGCGGCTATTGACTGGCTAGTTAGTATAGTTGCAAAGGCTCCGCTGTCAAACGGGCATCGCCGCGCGGCGGGTGGGAGGGCCGCGCACGATGCCGAAGCCATGATCCGCACCGAGGAAACCCCTATGCAACCGCCGGCAAGACCCTATAGCCGCAGCTACTGCGAGCCGCAGTACGACCCGTTCGCCACGGCACCCGACGCCGACGAGGTCAACGCCCGGCGCCTCGCGCTCGCTGATAAGGCTCGCGCGCGCCTCGACGCACACTTCGACCTGGCCTATGGCGGGACGCAAAAAGAGCGGCTCGACGTCTACCCGGCCATCGGCAAGAGTCGCGGCGTGATGGTGTACCTCCACGGCGGCTACTGGCGATCCATGGACAAGCGGGACATGGCCTTCGTCGCCGAACCCTTCGTCACCGCAGGGGTGACCGTCGTGCTGGTCAACTACAACCTGGCGCCAGACGTAACCCTGGACAAGATCGTCAGCGAAGTGCGGGCAGCCTGCGGCTGGGTCTGGCACAACGTCTGGCGTTACGGCGGGGATCGTGACCGCATCCACGTCGCGGGCAACTCCGCGGGCGGTCATCTCACCGCCATGATGGCCGCCACCGAATGGCCGCGCATAGATCCAACGCTGCCGGCCGACTTGATGAAAGGCGGCGCTGCGCTCAGCGGTCTCTACGACCTCGAGCCGCTCCTGTTCACCAGTGTCAACGATTCGATCATGCTGGACGGCGAGTCGGCGGCGCGCAACAGTCCGGTGCACTTCCGTCCTGCGCCACACGTCCGGCTGGTGCTCGCCGTCGGCGAGTTGGAGAGCGCCGAGTTCAAGCGTCAGACCCGCGTGCTTGCGCAGGCGTGGCACGAGCTTTCGATCCAGCCGCTGATCGTGCCGGCCCGCCATCACTTCCACATGCCGCTCGAGCTTGCCAATCCGCGCAGCGAACTGTTCGTGACGGTGCTGGTGGCGATGGGTCTTCAGGACCGGCCGGGCAACTCTCGCGGAAGCTGATCGGCAATGGCATCGGCGATGTTCGTCGAAGGCGCTTCGTTCTGCAACGCTCCCACATCAGCGCTTTCTGGCTCTACGTGTAATGGATCCGAGGTCTTTGCTTTGTCTGCAACACTCCTCTGCTTGCTCAGGGTATAGTGTGTTGCATCCACCGGTTGTCCGCAGCCGATTTCGGACCTTCGCGGACGGTTGCAAGCAACCCTAAGCAGACGGTGCACTCCAACGTCGCGACCAGCGCGCAAAAACGCCTGCGTTGGTCGTCCAACGACAGTTCGAGAACAATATGTGACGAAGGGAACTTGGACGCGGACTCAGGAGCCGGCTCGGCAGCAGCCGACGCTCAGCGGGGGTAGCGATGGAGGTAGAACTGCGGAGTTTTGCTTACGGTAGCCCCGTATCGTGAATTCTTGGCTTGCCACTAACCTTCGCTAATCGCCGCAGTGAACACTGACGCGGACCGCGCTCGCAGAGCAATACACCATGAGGACAAGTCGAGCGGCCGCGGCTTTCGATGGGCCTTCTCTGTCCTTCCTTTGTAGGTGAAGCCTGATATCCCTGTGCGCGGCGTCTTCGGTTAGATTGGCGGGAAGAGCGCACGCGTTTTCGTCCTGGCGGATACGGACTCTTGGTCCGGAATGTGCCGGGCCTCAACCATGTTTTCGTCCCCGCTAAGCGTTGATTTGCCGCTGTGCGCACGCGTTCCCCCGAATTATGACTCCAGCTTTTCCCGCGGTTTGTTACGGCTCCTTTCTACCCTAGGTTGCCACTCGGCTCAACAGGTTGAACGGGGGCAATGCAAACGACACTGGTCGTTCAATCTGGGCTCGTCAACTGGAGCCTTGCGCGGTTAAAATACCATGCTCAAATCTAGACTCAGATCACCAACGAGGATATCGCCCGGGTGCGGCTTTCGTGGGTAGCAGTGATGTGGGACAATCGTTGCACACTGCGCCGTCGCGATTCGTTCGACACGAGTTGCCGGCGCGTGATGCACCGCATGCACTCGCGCGGTACGCGACCCTTCTGCGAGGCCGCGCCGATCGCCCGCTGCGCCGAGCAATCGCAGGTTCGACGAGAGCACACGTGGCCCGCTTCAACGGCGTTTATGCCAATCTTCTGACTGCGCTCACTCCGGACGGCGCGGCATTCGAGCCCGCGCTACAGCGCGATTATGTCGACCGGGTCGTATCTCAGCACGTCCATGGGGTGAGCACATCGCTCAGTTCGGGAGAGTTCGGCTATCACACCGGCGACGAGCGCGCTTCGATTATCGATTGCGTCTGCCGTGCAGTAAGCGGGCGGGTTCCCGTGCTCGCGGGCGTGTCCGAATCGACGCTCAAAGCCACGTGCGAGCTTGCGCGGCGCGCGCAGGATTCTGGCGCGACTGCGGTCATGGCCATGCCGCGCTCGTATTTCGTGCTGACCGAGGCCGAAGTTGTCCACTATTTCGAAACGCTGCTCGGCGCCATTGATATTCCGATCGGGATCTACAACAATCCCGGGGCCACCGGAATCGACATCGGTGCCGCGCTTTACGAGCGGATTATCGCACTGGATCCCGCGCGGATCGTCGTTTCTAAAGACGGTTCGGGCCAGCTCTTTCGTACCCCAGACTTGCTCGCCCGTTGCAAGGATTTCTCGCTGCTGCAGGGCACCGCCCAATTAATGCTCGCAGCGTTGATCCACGGATCGCCTGGCACCGACTTTGCGATGGCGAGCCTGCTCCCTGGGAAATTCGTGGAGATCTACAATCACTTTGCGGTGCATGCCGACCACAAACGCGCGATGCAATCCTATGGGCACCTGCTGCCGTTGTTTCGCCTGATGGAAAAGTACAACGTGACCCGCCTCGCCAGGGCGATTGCGCCGATGGTCGGCCTCGCGCTTGGGCCGCATCGCGAACCCTTGCTCCCTCTGCCGGCCGCGGCCACTGCGGAAATCCGCCGTGTCGTCGACGAGCTACGACAAGGCTGAGGTGAGCATCCCCAGGCAGGGCCGCGGGCTCCCCTGGTAGGCTAGACCGCCTCCGCGCCGAGCCGCTGGGCCAACGATGCTTGGTCGCGCTGCCGGATGCCGTTGCGACGGCCCGCCCCGACCAGCAACGAAAGTGAAACAGCCAGCACCGACAATCCGATGAGCAGCGCTGCCGCCGCCGCGTTGGTCGGATCGATCTCGAATCGCACGCTGTCCCACATCCGCTTGGGCAGCGTGGCGCTTCGCGGCGAGGTCAGAAACAAGGCAAGGATCAGCTCGTCAAACGACGTGAGGAAGGCAAGCAGCGCGCCCGACACCACAGCCGGCCGTAGCAGCGGCAAGGTGATGCGGCGGAACACGTAGGCCGGCCTGCCGCCGAGGCTGCTGGCGGCGAATTCTATCGTTGGATCCAGCGCTTTTATCCCTTGGCTCAGGGTGATTAAGACGAACGGCAGCACGATCACGACGTGCGCCATCGCCAGCGCACCCAGGCTCCCGATCCAGCCCAGGCCCGCGTAGATCGAATAGAGCCCGAAAGCCAGGATCGTCGGCGGAATGACCAACGGCGACAGCAGCAGCAGGTAATACCATCGCCTGCCGCGAACACGGCCTCGCGCCATCCCGTAGGCGGCAGCGGTGCCGAGAATTATGGCGATCACTGTCGTCATTGCGGCGACGACAAAGCTGCGCCCCGCGGCGCCGACCCACTCCGGCGACTGGAAGAACGTCTGAAACCAGCGCAGCGAAAGGCCGCGCGGAGGAAACTGCAGGTAGTTCGCGCTCGAGAACGACAGCCCGATGACCACGATCACCGGAATCAGCAGGTAGAGGATGCCGGCGGCGCACACGGCCCACAGCAGGACTCGGTATCTCGATCGATTTTCGCTCCAATACGCCCTCGGCGCGGGGCCGGCTGAGGTCGCGACCGGCTGCTTCAGCGCGACGAGGATGCGCTCGAGCCGGTCGAACATCGTACCTGACGATGATGACGCCGACGCCCGCCGCGCGCGCACTGTATCGCCCAACAGCGCCGGAACCCAGAAGTGCTGCGTCGTCAGCAGGATCACCAGCGTGACCGCGAGCAGCAGCGTCGATAGTCCTGCGGCAGCCGGCAGATCGAGCAGCGTGTTCACCTGCTGCTCGATGGCCATCGCAACGCTCATCTCCGTTGCGCCGCCCAGGATCGCGGGCGTCGTGAACACGCCGAGCGAGATCAGGAAGACGAGGATGCAACCGGACCACATGCCGGGCATCGACAGCGGCAGCCAGACCCTGCCGAACACGAACAGCGGTCGCCCGCCCAGCACCGACCCTACGCGTATCAGATTGAGGTCGATGCGCGCGAACGCCGCGTATAAAATCAGAATCATCATCGGAGCGACGACATTGACCATCCCGATCGTGGCGCCGAGCCGATTGTAGATGAGTTCGAGCGGCTGGCTGACGAGGCCGGTTGAAAGCAGCAGCGCGTTGACGACGCCCTTGCGGCCGAGGAGGGCGATCCAGGCGTAGCTTCGCACGAGCGTGCTGATCCAGTATGGGAGGAGTACCAGCAGCAGCACGATCCGCTGCCATCGCGGAGTGAGATGGACGAGCAGATAGGCGATAGGAAACCCGATGGCCAGTGACCATGCAGTCACCACAATCGCCATGTCGAGGGTCTGCCAGAACACGATCCACGTTGACCGGGCTGTGAATACCTCGATAAAGCTCGTCACCGCCGCCGGCGACCCGAACGACAAGCGGAGCGTCTGCAGAATCGGGAACAGGTACAGCGCGACCAGATACAGCGCGGCCGGTACGATCAGCAGGGTGACCCTAGGCGAAGGTGCCGCGGTACGTTCGTACGACACCTGCGGTTACTCGCTTTAGCGGCGAGCGTTGGCGGCGGGACCGGCGCCCGTGTGCGCCAATACGGCCTTCGGTGCGGCGCTAAGCGAACTCATTTGCCCTCGAGCCACCACGTGTTCCACGCCTTGACGTAGTTTTCCAGGTTGGTCTTGCCGTCACTCGCCTTCGCCGCCCACCATTGGCCATCGGAAAATAGCGCGGTACGGACGTTGGCCGGCGCGGTGGGAAGATCCGCCTGCCGCTCGGCAGGGATGGTCTTGAAAGCGTCGCGATTAGTCGGCCCCCAAGGCGCCAGCCTGGCGAACGCAGCCTGCTGCTCCGCGCGGGACACGAAGGCGATGAAGCGCATCGCGGCCTCGGCATTCTTCGACCCTTTGGGAACCAGCCAGTAATTCGAGAGGATCATCTGCTGATCGAAGGTAAAACCCGCGGGAACGCCGGCCTTCTGGATTCCCTCCATGCGACCGTTGGAGATGACTACCAGATCGGCCTCGCCATCGGTGAGCATCTGCTGCATCACGCCCGAGGAGCCCGTCCACTTGACCACGTGCGGCCGTAGCTTCGAGAGGCTGCGGAAAGCGCGCGGCATGTCGACGGGGTACATGTTCTTCGGTTCGACGCCATCGGCGAGCAGCGCAATCTCGAGTACCGGCGCCACGAAGGTCGAATCGAGAAACGCCCGCTTGCCGGGAAACTTCGACGCATCCCAGAAATCCTTCCAGCTTTTCGGGCCGACGGGAAAACGGTCCTTGCGATAGGCCATCACCACCGACCATGTTTCATTGCCTACCGCGTTGGGCAGGCGAAACTCGGCCGGGATCGCGGCGCGCGTCTGGGCATCGAACTTCGCATAGTCGATCGGCGTGAGCAGGCCCTGCTCGCCGAGGACCAAGGCTGTCGCCAGACTGACGTCCACGACGTCCCATTCGACGTTGCCCGACGCAACCATCGCCTTGATCTTGGCCGCATCCGGTCCCGTCGCCTCGACAACTTTGATTCCGGTCTCCTTGGTGAAGGGCTCAAAGTAGGCTTTGCGCTGCGCCTCCTGATAAGCACCTCCCCAGGACGTCACCACAATCTGCTGCTGCGCGAACGCGAGAGGCGCAAGTATCGCCATTGCCACGCCGGCAACCGCACCGGTCAACCTGGAAGTGCTTCTTCGTCTGATCATGGTTTGGCCTCCGATTTCGTGGTGGTGTGCTGCAAGATCCGGGAGATGATCACGTCGATGTCGCGACGAGAACTACGTCCCTGATGTCGAATGCGAGTATAGCCTTGTCGCCGGGGCTGCGAGCCGGCGCATTCGGATGTCCGGGTTCTGTCACCAGCACCGCGCGCTCGGCGCCGGGAATTGCGACTTGATATCGGCGCGATACTCCCCAATCGACAACCTCTGTGATCTCACCGACGAGGTGGTTGCACTCGACAGCTTCGTTCGTCGCGAAGCGGATGTGTTCTGGCCTGATCGCAAGCGTAACGGGCTGCCCGATAGCGGCCGGCTCCCCGGCCTCGACGACAACTGTGTTTCCTTGCGCAGTCCGGCAGACGACAACAGTTCCATCGGCCGATTCGACCGCTGCATCCAAGATGTTGGTGTCGCCCAGAAATTCTCCTACGAAGCGGGTGCGCGGACGATGATAGACGTCGAGCGGCGGTCCAACCTGCTCCACACGACCCCTGTTCATCACCACCAGCACGTCCGCGAGCGTCATCGCCTCCTGCTGATCATGCGTGATGTAAATGACCGTAATCGCCAACTTGCGCTGGATGGCGCGGATTTCCGCTTGCATGCGTTCGCGCAGGCGGCGATCGAGCGCCGCGAGCGGCTCGTCCATCAACAGCAGGCGCGGACCGAACACCAAGGCCCGTGCGAGAGCCGTGCGTTGCTGCTGTCCGCCGGATAGTTCACCCGGTAGTCGTCGCTCGAATCCGGTCAACTCGACCAGCGACAAAGTGCGTTCGACATGATCGCGCACCTGGCGGTCCGCAGTTCCCCGGGCGCGCAGCGGGAATGCAACATTCTCGTACACAGTCAGATGTGGAAAGAGCGCATAGCCTTGAAACATCATGCCGAGATCGCGTTGATGGGGCGCGAGGCCGGTCGTCGGTTTGCCGTCGACATAGATTTCGCCGGATGTAGGTGGCGTGAAGCCGCCGATCATGTTCATCACCGTCGATTTTCCCGAACCGCTCGGGCCCAGGATCACGCAGAAATCGCCGGTCGGCACCGACAGACTGAGGTCCACCACCACAGGATGCCGATCGTAAATCTTGGTCAGCCGCTCCAGCCGTATCCGTTCCAACCGGTCTCCTCTCGCTTCCACGGTGTGAAGCAATCGACGAGCGGCGCGTCAGAGCCGTTCGTACCACCGCGTTTCGCCAGCGCATCGTGCACCATAACGGCTACGGATTCCAACCCGGCGAGGGACGGCTGAGCGAGCGTATCACAGGTGTACGAATACCGGCAGGCGGAGAGAGGGAGTGGTTGTGCGTCGCTCCAGGAGTGTTTTTCTGCGTGCGCGGGTGATGCGCGCCCTGGCGTTATCGTGAGCAAGACAGAGGGTGCACCGCACGCGTAGCAGAGTTGCCCCGGTAGCGGCTCAGCCAGCCGCCCCGACGTCCACGCCTACGACGTATCGCGGTCGCTCACCACGCGCTAACAGCTGCACGTTCTCCGCAGTGAGCTCGGCGAGGCGCTGCTCGGACTCGGCGGTGTCCGCAGCGATGTGCGGAGTCAGGATCACCTGCGGCAGAGCGAGCAGCGGGTCCATGGGATCGGCGGGCTCCTGCCACCAGACGTCGAGCCCCGCGCCACCCAGATGTCCCGATTGGAGCGCGGACAGCAGCGCGGCCTTGTTGAGCATCGGCGCGCGCGCGATGTTGATGAGAAACGCACCCCGCTTCATGTGGGCGAGCTCGCGCGCGCCGATGCAGTCGACGGTCTCCGGCGTCTGCGGCAGGTGCAGTGACACGAAGTCGGATTGCGCGAGGAGGTCCGGCAGCCGCTCCAAGGTGCCGAGCCAGTCGAGGCCGAGCTCGCGCGCGAGCGCCTCGTCGGCGCTGCGTTTGACCGCGATCACGCGCAGGCCGAACGGCACGGCCAGCCGCGCGAGTGCTTCTCCCGTGTTGCCCACGCCAACCAGTCCCAGCGTTTTGCCGCACACGTACACCGTCTTCGGCAGCCCGGTCTTGCGGGCACGCACGTTATCGCGCGCAAGCCACTGCTGCTTCGCAAGCATGAGTAGCAGGTGGAACGCGTGCTCCGCCACGGCGCGCGCGGGAATGCCCTGCACGCGGGCCGGGAAGCGCGAAACCAGCACGCCGCGCGCTGCAGCATGCGCAAGATCGATCACGGGGAGATGGTCGCCGGGGCGCTGGATGAGCTTAAGATTCGGCGCCGCGTCGATCACCTCCCGGGTGATCGGCACGTCGCGCACGAGCAGCACGTCAGCATTGGCGACCTGCTCCGCGAGCGGCCGTGTCGCGTCGTAATCCTCGACGACATACCCTTCACCCAGCATGCCACCGAGGCGGTTGCGTTGGTCGAGCCCCGGGCTTGCCTTCTTGATCTTCATGACATCCTCGATTCGATTCCCGGAACGCGTGATGCGAGCGGCCGGCTAATCACGACGCATCCAGCTGCAGCACTTGGACGTGCTCGGGATCGACGTAGGCCGTGATCTCGCCGTCGGGCAGCACGACAGTCGCGCGGATCCGGCAGTCGAGCACCTGTCCACTCCCGAGCGCCAGCTCGAGGTGCCGTAGCTCTCCCAGAAACCGCTGGCTCACGATGCGCGCGGCGAAGCGGTTGGGCCCGCTGCCGGCATCTACGATCGCCACATGCTCGGGTCGCACGAAGATCGCGATCGGGCCGCTTGCGCTACACCCCGTGTGCACGACGCCGAACGCCGTGTGCACCGCCGCTCCACCCGCTTGTGCGCGCGCCTCGCCGGGAATGATGTTCGCGCCGCCCAGGAACTGCGCCGCGAACACCGTGCGCGGGCGGTTCCAGAGCGCCTCCGGCGTGCCCACTTCCACGAAGCGGCCGTCGCGCATGACGGCGATCTCGTCGGAGAGCGACAGCGCCTCCTCCTGGTCGTGCGTTACATACAGCGTCGTGCGCCGCACGCGGTCGTGCAGCTTCGAGAGCTCGGCGCACATCTGCTCGCGCAACGCGGCATCGAGATTGGACAGCGGCTCATCGAGCAACAAGACCTCCGGTTCGGCCACGATCGCGCGGGCGAACGCTACGCGCTGCTGCTGTCCGCCGGAAAGGCGCGACGCGTAGCGATCGGCCATCGCTGCGAGCCCGACGAGCTCGAGCGCGTCCATCGCGCGCTTGCGCACGTCCTTCGCCCGCTTCACCTCCAGGGGAAAGGCCACGTTCTGGCACACCGTCATGTGCGGCCAGATCGCGTACGACTGGAACACCATGCCGATGCAGCGTCGATCGGGGGAGAGGTTGATCCGCCGGGACGACGAGAACACGCATCGGCCGCCGATCGTGATCTCGCCCGTGTCCGGTGTCTCGAGTCCGGCGACGCAGCGCAGAAGCGTGCTCTTGCCGCAGCCGCTCGGGCCGAGCAGCGTGAAGAACCGATGACTCTGCACGTCGAAGCCGATGTTGCGCAGCGCCGCGACACGCTCGCGGCCTGCCTGGAAGTGCTTGTCGACACCATCGACGCGGATCATGCGCGCACTCCCAGCCGCCGACCGAGCCGGCTGAACACCACGATGGCAACCGACATCAGCGCGATGACCATCGTGACGTACGCGGACAGGATGTTGGAATTGCCGCCCTCCCACATGTCGAGCACCAGTACCGAGAACACCTCGGACCCGGGGGCCGTAAGGAAGATCGAAGCCGCGTATTCGCGAAACGAGCGCAGCCCGACGTAGAGCACCGCGGTTACGAAGCTCGGGGCTGCGAGGCGCAGTACGATGAACCACATTCGCCGGGCCCAGCCGGCACCGGCCACGGCACCGGCTTCCTCGAGCTCCGGGTGGAGCTGCGCGATACCGGAGGTGCAGATACGCACGGCGAACGGCAGATGGATGGCCACGTAGGCGAACAGCAGGATCCACACGGTGCCGTAGATCGGAACCGGCAGCACGAGATAGACCCATGCGAGCCCGACGCCGAAGATCATGCCTGGAATGGCGAGAGGGGCGGTCGCGAGCTGCTCGATGGCGGCGACGAAGCGCCGCGCCATCTCGAGGCGAAGGCTGCTCCACGCGATGAGTGCGCCGAGCACCGTCGCAATGAGACCGGCGCCGATGCCGAGCAGTACGCTGTTCGCGACCGCGCGCTTTGCCGGCTCGTAAGCAAGTGCCGCAGCGAAGTTCCTGGTCGTGAGGAGATGCATGCTCGCGACCGACGGCGCCTGCGGATACGGCAGAAAGGCGTTCCACACGAGCACGAACAGCGGCAATCCGGCTACGAGCAGCAGCAGGACGACGGCGAGTGCGGTTGCCGCGAATCGCCAGCGTCCGAGCGACACGAGCCGCGGCCGATACGCCTTTCCCGTCACCGTCACGAATCGCGCCGAATCGGCGGTCGCGCGGCGGTAACCCCAGATCCCGATCGCGGTCGCGAGCAGGAACAGGAGGCTGTACGCGCTCGCGACGTTGAGGTCGGACGGCACGCGCCGGTAGGCGAGGTAGATCTCGGTCGAATAGAGGAATATCTTCGCGGGCAGCCCAAGCAGCAGCGGCACGGAGAGCGCGCCCAGCGAATAGACGAAGAAGATGATCCACGCGCCGAGCAGCGTCGGCCGCAGCATGGGCAGCGTGACCCGCCGGAGCGTGGTGAGGAAATTCGCGCCGGACGCCCGCGCGGCTTCCTCGAGGTCCGGATTCATCGCGCGCAGCGAGGGCCACAGCCACAGGAACGCGAGCGGCAGCTCCTGCAGCACGCCCACCCAGATCATTCCCCAGAACGAATACACGTCGAGCACCGGCTCGCGGTGCCCGAACCAGTCCTGCGCGATCAGGTTCACCATGCCGCTCCTGGGACCGAGCAACAGGATCCAGCCGCTGATCAGCAACACGGACGGCATCAGCACGGGCGCGAGCGTGAAGAGATCGGTGAACCAGCGTATCGGCGAGTCCGTGCGTTCCACCAGCCACGCGAGAAAGCCGCCGATGAACAGCACGAGCGTCGCCGTCGCGCCGGCGTAGAGCGCCGAGTTCGCGAGCGCCCACCAGATGCGCGCCCGACCGAAGGCGTAATGCAGCGTCTCGAGCGTGAAATTCGGAGCGACTGCCGGCGGCGTGTCGGTCACGCTGCCATAGACCAGGATTGCGAGCGGTGGGACGATAAGCCATCCGACCGCAAGGGCGAGCAGCGCAAGCAGAGCGGTGCGAGGCTTCACCGCACGCGCGGGTCGGACGCCCGCGCGGGCGACCGCGAGTCGCCTATCGTCATGATTCCGCGACCTCGAATCCGAACGGAAGCCGCGCTATTCGCTTGCCGGCAGCGGCGGAATCTCGGATTGCCACTCGCGCATGCCGACTGGGTTGGCGAGTACGCCGATGCCCTCCGCCTCGCAACGCACGACCTGGCCGGGCTTCATCCAGTCGCCGGGGCCCGTGAGTGCGTTACCACTACCGCTGCCGGTCGAGATGAGATCGCCGGGCGCTAGCGTGATGTACCGCGAAACGAAGGCGAGGATGCGCTGCACCGGCCACAGCAGACCGGAGCTGCGCACGTCCTGGCGTAGCTCGTCGTCCACCCAGGTGCGCAGCGCGAGATCGTTCGGATCGCCGGCGAGATCCTCGCGCGGAACCACCCAGGGCCCGCACGGTGCGAACGTATCGCACGCCTTGCCGCGCGGACTGTCGTAGCGGCCCGACCACCGCGGCACGTCGCGAACGCACGCGTCGTTGAGAATCGTGTAGCCGAAGATATAGCGATCGGCATGCGCTTGCGAGACATCGCGACAGGTACGGCCGACGACGATTGTGAGCTCGTTCTCGTAGTCCCATTCCTGCGAGTCCGGCGGAAAGCGGATCGCCTCGCCATGGCCGATCAGCGCCGTTGGCGATTTGAGGAAGGAGATCTTCACGTCCTTCGGCCACTCCTCCGGCGGTAGCTGCTGGTCGATGAGGTACTGGCGATAGGAATTGCCGACGCAGATCACCTTCGAGGGCTGCACGACGGGCGGCAACAGGCGCACCTGCTCGAGCGGCGTCGCCACGCGATGTCCTGGGGCCTGCATCGCTTCGCAGTCCGCGCGGTGCTCCCGCGCCCATGCGAGCGCTTCCCGGAAGACATCAAGACCGCCGTGGTTCAGGCGAATGAAAAGACCCATGTCATGCGGCACCATGGCTCGTGCGATCGCGCGCGCATCAGTGCAGCGCTCGGTGTCGAACAGCCACGCTGCCATGATCCGGCGCAGATCCCATACCTCGCCGCTATCGGCCACGCCGACGCGTGGGCCGCCCATCAGGTAGGTCGCGAGATTCATGCTTGGTGGCACACGAAAGGTTGTCCGATGATGTCGGCCGCGCAATTCATGGTCACTTGCGCACGAACATGTCTTCGGCGATGCGGTTCAACTGCTTGAACCGCTCCGGCGTAATCGGGGTGTAGGCCATGAGCTTCGGGTACTCCGCGAGGCTGTTGGAGTACGTGCCCTTCGTGTTGCCGAAGAGGCGCCCGCCCTCGGCCTTGTCGAGCACCTCGAGTTGCCGCGCCTGGGTCATGTAGTCCATGTACAGCGCAGCGCCGTATGGATGCTTGGCACCCTTGACCACCGACATCGTGATGCCGATCGCGAACAGCGGGTCCTGGAACACGAAGTCGATCGGCGCACCCTGCGATTTGAGCAGCGTGGGTCGATGCGCACTGAAGTCGAACGCGACGTCAAACTCGCCCGCGGCAATGCCCTGCGAGAGCGCCGCCGTCGAGCTGTACAGGCGGGGCTTGTTCGCGGCAATCTGCTTCAGGAGCTCCATCGCGGGCGCTCTACCCATGGCCTGGATCATCCCGTTCATCAAGTTCTCGAGATGCAACGTCGTGCCCAGGCGCCCCGACCACTTGGGATTGGCGAGCTCCTTCATCGTCTTGGGCGCCTCCTCGCGCTTGACGCGATCGGTACGCCACGCAATGGTCGACGGCAGCGACTCGTAGATGATCGCCGTCCAGCCGTCCTTCATGCTGCCGAGGCGAAAGCGCGGGTCGAAGTCGTTCCAGCTCGTGGGCTCGTACGGCGCGAGGGTCTTGGGCAGGAGCCCCATCCACGCGACCGTCGAGATGGCGAGGTCAGAGTTGACGCGATTCGTGCGCGCCTCGAGCGCCAGCTTGTCTGCGAGGTCGGGCTCCGTGAGCCGCACGAAGTTGACCTTCACGTCGGGGTAGCGCTCATTGAAGATCCTGCTGATGATCTGCCCGCGATCGATGCCGATCGCCGCGTAGATCGTGAAGCCGCCTTCGCGCTTGGCTTCGCGCTCCATTACCGCGAGGCGCTGGTCCTTCGGCAGGCTCGCGAGGTAGGTCCACACGGCCGGCCCTTCTGTCGGCGGCGTCTGGGCGTACGCAACGGCGCTCGCGGCGAGCACCGCGCCCACCGCGATGACCCTGCGCAGCGAATGCCAGGTATGCATCTTCTCTTTCCCGTCCTTCGGTGCTTGACCTTCTGGCCTTGGTCATCGTGGTGCGCGCCGCGAAGCGCGCTCCCGTCGCGCTGGTTCCCGTCGGGGGACATTTTAGCGACGGGCGTACGTTCGCGTCCAACACGTTCGACGATAGTCGTCGACGCAATTTGGACCTTCCAGATGCTATGGCGGAATTACCCACCCTCCAACATCAGATACGATGATCGTATCCTCGCAATTCGGTTCACCCACGGCTTCCTGAGCAGATCGAAGGAAGGTAAATATATTTCGGTTCTTTTTGACTTCTTGCTGATCACAACGGCCGGTACTAAACGCTGTGGTTCCTACTGCCGCAGGCAGTGGCGCGTTGGCTTCGGTCCTCTCCAAGTTGCATTGGCCAGTGCCTGTTTGTACGCATACGCTAGTTCTCGCGTGGGCCAGCCCAAATAACTGTTGCGCGTATGTCCGCCTGCTTAAAATGCTCATGGTGCGTGCTTATGTTGGATGGACCAGTAAGTGGCGCTAACCTCTTAGGTTAGCGGCTAAGAGATTGTATGTTAACACATTGTATTGTGGAACTAGTACGGTTAGCGGAGCGCCGGTTAATGACATTCCCTGGTTACGTGGGTGTTTTGCGAAGAGGTCGTAGGGATGATCGTGCAGAAGGCGCTTCGAAAAGTGTGGGATCGGTGGTCGCTGGGAAACCATTTAATAAATCGTAGCGGAGGCTCATATTGAGCGCAGAACGACCCATTCATCCAGCTAACGATATCGCAAAATGGCGACCGAATATCCTCTGTCTTGAAGGAATCGGCCTTGAAAGTGCCATAGTCTCTAAGCCAGGCGGGCCCATGTCTGGCCCCAGACCATGGGCAAGTACGTCCTTTGTCGCGAAGTCAAACGGCTCGTCAGGCGGTATCGCTTCCCGCGCCAACCATGGTTTGACGGATGGGCGACTCGCAGGCTGCGAATCGCGAGCCTTGCGGCACTTGCGCCGCAGTTGGATCCTCATCGTCGCGTGCCCTGCGGCCGTGTGATGCGCAACATGGTCGACGCGAGGATTCTCACGCGCTGGGAAGCACCCCTCTGATCAACATTACAGGCGACTCGATCGTCGACGAGATCGCGGGAGACGTTGACTACCGAGTCAAGTCCCGCGAAGCGGTTCCCGAGACGTCACGGCAACTTGGCTGGCGCGTGCACTCCTCAAGCGGGCTTGCGCAGGATGTAGCGGAGCACCATGTCGGCCGCGTGATCCATCCGCTGCTTGATACGCTTCGGCGTCATCAGGTTGCGCCCGAATATCTCTTCGAACGTATATCGATTGCTGATGTAGTGCGCTGTCAATGCGGAAATGGATATATAGAGATCGACGGGGTCGATATTGCGCCTGAAATCGCCGGAAGCGACCCCGCGATCGAGCAGGTCCTGGATCGTTTGAAGCAATGGGTTGTACATGCGCGAGATCTTCCCCGAGCGTCTTACATGTTCACCCTTGTGCAGGTTCTCGCTATGCAACAGTCGCTGGAAATGCGGCATCGTGATCCAGATGCGGCCAGTGAAGAGCACCAGCTTGCGCATGCCAATAACGGGATCCATGTACCTCAGCTCAAGGTCCTTCTGGCGCTTGCGAATGGCCTCGTACGTGACTTCCAGGACCGCGGTGAAGAGACCGTCCTTGTTCACGAAGTGGTGATATAGGAGGTTCTTGTTGACGCCCGCATTGAGCGCGATCTCGTCGACGCGCGCAGCGTCGTATCCCTTGCCCGCGAACTCCTCGATTGCGGCGGCAAGGATTGCCGAGCGCGTCCCGCTGGAGCTGTTTCGCGGAGTGGGTCGCGATGACCCCTCGTCTCTGGCAACCGTTGTCATTTTCCGGGGTTCCCGCGGCATACGGTCAGCACTCCCTGTCCCGCCGATAACTGGCCAGCCTTCGCGCGACGGCCATCGCGCGTACGCGACGAGCCGCTCGCAACGCCCGACATCAGCACATGCGCGAAGCGGCACGGCCGAACCATGATTGTAACGAGATCGCCGGCACATCGATAGCGGTGAGAGGTTGCCGGCGGATCGGCGGTCTTTTCAGCAGTTCGAACCGAGCCAGACAAGATTTCGACCGCAAGGACGCACGGTGTCGCACGCGGATTCACGATACAAAGTCGGCTGTCATCAGCGACGCGCCTGGCAGCACGACACAAGCAAATTGACCATTCGGCCAATTTAGGCCTACACTTATTTCAAATACTTATCGTGGCCCAACGAGAGGCGAAGCGAGCTGCGGACGCTTTAGCCAGCGCAAAATTGTTGATGCACGATGAAGACTGTCAACCATTCGCGAGGATGCCTATGAAAATGCTTTCTCAAACGGTTCGTTCAGTTCGTCAGATCGTCGTCGGAAGCATAATTTGCACAATGCTCGTCCCAGCAGCATTCGCTAACGAGCCGGTCAAATTTCTTCTCGACTTCGTGCCTTATGGAAAACACGCGTTCTTCTACGCAGCTCTGGAAAAGGGATTTTGGAAAGATGCTGGCTTTGACGTCACAATACTAAAGGGCAACGGTTCGGGAGCTACGGTTGCCGCGGTAGCTGCGGGCGCAGCCGAATTTGGGTTTGCCGATATCCCGACAACAATTATCGGGATATCGAAAGGCGCCAAAGTCAAAATCGTGGGAGTCATTCACGAAAAGTCGTTGTATAGCATCGGCTGGTTGGATGACGTTGTTAAGATCAAAGGCCCGCGCGACCTCGAAGGAAAGCGAATCGCTTCCAGCGCGGGTGATGCCAGCCGGGTTTTGTTCCCGGCTTTGGCGCAGATGGTAGGACTTGACCAATCCAAGGTGACATGGGTCACCATGACGGGCCCAGCGCGCGCCGCAAGTCTCATTGCCGGCCAAGCAGACGCCACAGTCCTTTTGGCGACGGAAACCCCGACCTTTTCCGCCCGTGCCCAGGAATCTGGAAAGAAATGGGCGTCGTTCCTGTATTCCGATTATGGGCTGGATCTTTACGGCGCGGGCTTAATTGTGCCGGACGACCAAATTGCAAAGGATCCCGAACGGACCAAAAGATTTGTCCAAGCGACCTACAAAGCCGTCGCCTGGTCGGTCGAGCATCCCGAAGAGGCGCTGCAGACGTTCCTGAAAGACAATCCGGCGGTCAATCCGGCCGAGGCTCGAGAGCACTGGCGTATTGCGCTCGCACACTTGATGACCTCCAACACCAAGCGCTTCGGTATCGGCTACATGGATAAGGACAAAATGCAACACACTGTCGACACGGTGGAAAAGTATTTTAACGCGACCGATTTGCAATTGGACAACGTCTATACCAACCGATTCCTGACACCGAAGATCATACCGACCGAAGGGCATCTCAACTAAACGTAGTCGGCAAAGACTTGCCGCGCAGGAGTTAGTCGTGAACGACGCGGCTGAATCCGCGATTCTGGTTGACGGCGTACGCAAGACCTATGGCGGCCGAGATGGGCCCATACACGCTCTCGAAGACGTGTCGTTCGGTGTGTGCGAGGGTGAGTTCGTGTCGATTGTCGGCCACAGCGGGTGCGGCAAGACGACACTGCTGAAGATTATCGCCGGTCTCGTGGTGCCCTCCGCCGGCACCGTGAACGTGCGCGGAAAGATAGTCCTTCGTCCGCTGCCCGACGTCGGCATGGTGTTTCAGCGGCCGGTGCTCCTTAAGTGGCGCAGTATTTTCGATAATGTCATGCTGCCAATCGAAATGCTCGGTCTTGTCCGCAATGGCTACAAGTCCAAGGCAGTCGAATTGCTCGCACTTGCCGGCCTTTCAGGATTTCACAACAAATACCCGAACGAATTATCGGGCGGCATGCAGCAACGTGCCGCGATTTGTCGCGCCTTAATCCACGATCCCACTTTGCTACTAATGGACGAACCGTTCGGCGCGCTCGACGCGATGACACGCGAGGATATGAATCTCGAGTTGCTGCGGATCTGGGAGGAGCGCCGCAAAACCAGCGTGCTTGTGACCCATAGCATCTCCGAGGCGGTATTTTTATCGGACCGAGTCGTGGTGATGTCACCGCGTCCCGGTCGCATCGCCCATATTCTGACGATAGATCTCAAGCGACCGCGCACACCTGAAATTAAGCTCACCCCTCGTTTCACCGAGCTGGTGCAGACCATAGGCAATAAGATCGGGCTCGCCTATATCTAAGACGGTGCCGCGATAATTGGCGCCGCGGAGTTGTCGCGGCGCTCCCACGGCATGGATAATATTTCGGCAGCCGCGATCAGCCCATAAAGGGCAAGCCCCAACACCGACAGGCCGACGATTGACACAAACGCCATCGAGGTGCGCATCTCGGTGTTGGAAATGATAATCAAATAACCGAGGCCGGAGTCGCCGCCCACAAATTCACCGATCACTGCGCCGATAACGGCAAGCGTGCTGGCGACCTTCAGGCTACTGAACAGATAAGGCAGCGCATTCGGTAGCCTCACCTTGACGAATTCCTTCCACCGGTTCGCCTGAAGAATGCGGCAAAGGTCGATAAGCTCTTCATCCACCGCGGCGAGTCCCGTGACCATGTTCACGACAATCGGGAAGAACGCAACCAGAAGTGCAAGCACGATCTTCGACGAAACACCGTACCCGACCCAGATCAGCAGCAGCGGAGCGATCGCCACCTTGGGAACGATTTGCAGCGTGACGATAAGTGGGAAAAGCGCGCTTTTCAATATACGCGAATAGACGATACCGACCGACAGCGCAACGCCGATCACGGCAGCTAGCACAAAGCCCACGGCGGTTTCGTACAGCGTGATCCAGCCATGATGGAAATAGAGAGGGTAGCGGGAAAGCCCTTCCGAGATGACCGCCGACGGCGCCGGCAGTATCACGTACGGGATATCGAATATCCGAACACAAGATTCCCAGAGCACAATAAACGCAATCACCGAAACAACCGATATGACAACGTCTGTTTTGGTGGTTTTCATCGCTTCGGCCCGTTCCGATCCACGTCGGCGAATTCTTGTTATTTATAGATGATGACGCCCATCGGGGTTGGGTTGAAACCATTGCATGGATTGCGCTCCTGCGGGCAGTTCGAAATGCCAATTAGCAGGTCTATTTCGGCGCGGATGTCGTAAAAATCACCCGGCTCGCTGGTCGGCTCATGAATATCCATGGTGCCGTTGTCATCGGTGCTCACATTCATGAACGGCACGAATGCATTTGGGATATCGCGATAATTGAAGCCCCAGGGGCCGAGCGCCATCGCGAGATTACCCCGGCAATTGGCCGTATGCGGCACGTCATAACGGATGTGGTTGAGCTCTTCGCTGCACATCGGGCCGTATGCGTAGCTCAGCTCGTTCGAGTAGTCGACGATCGTCATCATCTTCTTGCAGGTAATCGAATAGAGCACATTACCTTTGACAAATTCGCGGCGCTTGTTCAGCAGCACCGAATTGCCAAGATTGATGCACTCACCGTGGTCGTTGACGTCGAAGCACACCAGATCCGGCACCTGCTTGCCCTCGATATCGACGAAGCGCAGGACCTCTCCTTTCCTCATGACAAACGCGTCATAGCCCTTCGCGGCAATAATCCATTCCCTCACGATCGTGCCGGAAACAGGAAATTTGCGCATCACTGAATGTGTGTTTGTCATAGTGTTTTTACCTTGCGCTTGACTGCAACAAGTCTCGTTCTTGATGTCGCAACCGTAGCATAATTTCGGCTGTTCCGGATAATTTGTGAGCGGTCGAAGCGTTAGTCGAAGTGGTTGCGGAAGAATCGTCGTCTGATCTTCTCAATTTCTTATTGTGACCTATTCGCTATTTTCAGTGCCAGGGACAAGTTAGTAAAGTCCGTTGTCCGGAAGGAAAGGGAACATGAAGAAGCGGTTCACGGAAACGCAGATCACCGGGTTCTTGAAGGAGGCGCAGTCAGGGTGCCGGTCAAGGAGCGTGGCGGTCGAGCATGAACCACTGGAGCTGCCGAGTGCGCCGAACCCAGTGTGGTCGATGGACTTCGCGATGCACTGGTAGCGGGCGCCGGGTCGTCGCGCCGGCAATTGTGTCGCGAAGCCTCGGGCAATGACCCTTCCACCCGACCCCGGCGCGAACCGGGCTGCTCCTCCGCTTGCGTGACTTGACTCATTAGTCAATAATCGCCGACATGCCCCATCGCGTTCCCAGCCCCAGCTGTCTCGAGGACGCAGACTGCGGAGGATGATCATGAACAATCGATTGGAACGGGTAGCGCTTGGTTGCCTCTGGGCGTCGATGGTCGCGCTCGCGGCGCTGGCAGGCGCGCCGGCGCATGGCCAGCCCGTGACGGAACTCACCTATGCGTACGCGGTGTCGTCACCGTCGTTGATCACGGAACCCCTGTATGCAGCGGAGCGCAACGGCGACATCGCGAAGCAGGGAATCAAGGTCGACGTGAAATGGCTTCAAGGCGATTCGCTGGCGCTGCGCGCGGTCTTGAGCAACGAGGTGGACGTGGCCTGGGTGGGCACGGCCGCCGCCCTCCAGGCGATTGCCAAGGGCGCCAAGATCAAGATCATCTATGGGCCCGTGCCGAAGTCCTCCAACGTCATCCTGGCGCAGAAGGACGTCGGCACGATCGCAGGCCTCAAGGGACGCAGCATCGCCGTCTCGACGGTCGGCGCGATTTCGTATCATATACCGCGGATCATCATGGCGCGCGCCGGCGTCGATCCGGGTAGCGCGACGTACGTCGCGCTGGGAAGCACGGCGACGCGCTTCCAGGCGCTCATCGCCAAGAAAGTCGATGCCGGGATGGTCGATCTTATCCAGGCTGCCGAAGCCGAGGAACGGTATCCGTACCTTGTCACGCTGGCGTCGGTGGCCGAGAAGATTCCCGATCTTCATTTCATCTCGGTGGTGGCTTCCGACAAGACGATCGCCGCCAAGACCGACGCGCTGCGGCGCCTGTATCGGGCGGAATCGGCGGGGATCCAGTTCGTCACGCAGCATCCCCGGCAGGCCGCCCAGCTGAGCATGGAGCGAATGGGCGCGAAGAACGCAGCCAACGTGCTCGCCTCCTTCGAAACCGCGGCGAAAATGGGAATCTACGCGGTCGATGGCGGCATCGACGCGCAGATGCTGAATCAGACGATGAAGATCATGGTCGACACGGGTGATCTTGCGGCGCCATTGCCGTACGAAACGATCGTCGATCGCCGCATCGTGCAATGACGTCGCGCCGCATCTTCAACCGATTCGAAATGGAGCACGCAGCATGAGTACAGTCGTCGCCCGCCCCTCGTTGCAGGAAGCCAAGACGCAGGTTCTGCACAAGATCGACGAGCTCAAGGACGAGGCATTGGGATTGCTGCAATCGATGATTCGTATCCCCAGTCCAAACCCTCCCGGCGATGAGCGGCAAATCGCGAATTTCAACGCTGACTACATGCGTCGGCAGGGCCTCGATGTTCGGCAGATCGAGCCTTTCGAGAATCGGATCAGCAATGTCGGCAGGCTTGTCGGATCGAAAAACGGCCGCAAGACGCTGCTCTTCAATTCGCACCTCGACACCGTCGCCCTCAGCAATCCCGCCGAGTGGGAGCATCCGATGCTCGGCGCCGAGGTGCATGACGAAATGATCTGGGGCGTCGGCGCCAAGAACATGAAGAGCGGGATGGCTGCGGCCATGTTCCTGCCGCGGCTTTTCAACGCCTGCGGCCTCAAGCTGGAAGGCGATTTGCTGCTCTCCCAGACGGCGGACGAGATGCTGGGCGGTTTCAAGGGGCTGAAGCTTGTCATCGACAACCGCATGCTGCAGGCGGACTACGGTATCTATACCGAAACCGGCATGCCCACGCGGATCGAGATCGGGCATCGCGGTCGGGTCGACGTGATGATCACATCGCGAGGACGCAGCGGTCACACCTCGGAGCCGGCGGCGAAGAAAAAGATCAACGCTGTTGTCAAGATGGCCAAGGTCATCGAGGTAGTGTCCGGCATGGAGTTTACGAACTGGGAGCCGCATCCGCAGCTGGAGGGCAAGCCGATCCTCAGCGTCAACCTGATCGAGGGCGGCTTTTCCGAAATCATGGTTCCCGACAAGTGTGTGATCCATTGCGACGTAAGAACCCTTCCGCCGCAAACGCCGCAGACGGTGGTGGCCGATGTCGAGAGTGTGCTGGCGCCATTGCGAGGGGCGGATCCCGAGCTCGATATCACGGTGGAGGTCGCGTACGAGGCGCCATATTCGTTCATCCCCATAGACTCCCCGATCGTGCAGGAAGTGCAGAGGGCGTGCATCGAGGTCACGGGCAAGGAGATGCCGATCCTCGCGTCGCCGGCGACCAGCGACTCGCGATGGCTCGTGCTCCACGCCAAGATCCCGACGTGCAAGTTCTCGTTCACCACCGTTGGTTCGGGGCCCAACGAGCGCCTGCGTCTCGACAGCTATTTCAACATGATTCGCGTGTATGCCACCGTCGCGCTCAACACGCTCTATGCCATCTAGGGGATCCGCATGACGCTTCGGACTTGCGTTTACTGAATATTCAGTCAATACTGCAACTGCAGCGTAGAGAGCTTCGGGGACTCGTGAATTCACGAGTCGACATGCGGCGGGGCGCGAGGCTCCGCGCGGCATGGGCACGCCGCGATGGCGCTCGAACGAACTGCAGTGACAAACCTCCATGGAGATGTTCGCAATGGCTACCAATCCAAAGGCAATTGAGCTCGCAAAGAAGGGTAAGGTCGAATACGAGTGGGGCACTCTTTGGCCGCACTATCACAAGGAAAAGATGAACTGGGGCGGCGGTTTCAAGACGAAAGGGGACGTCGACATCCTGTTTCTTTCCGGCGAAACGGGCCGCGATCCGTTCGAAGACGTGCCTTGTCGCACGCCGCAGGACGAGCGCGACGGCAAGGGCAAGGTCGTGTCGATGGACGTCAAGCAGCAGGTTCGCCAGACGCTTGAGTACATCAAGAACAAGCTGGAAATGATGGACGCGACGCTGAAGAACATCGTCATGTTCCGCTACTACCTGCCGCGTCGCGAAGATGTGTTCGACATGCGCGACGAGATGTACAAGTTCTTCGAGGAATTCGAGCCCGATCTTCGCGCGCATCCGCGTCCGGCGACGCTGCTGCGGGGTGTGGGCATCGATCTCAAGGAAATGCTCGTCGAGATCGAGGCGTGGGCGGTGGTTCCGAGGAAGAAATAGCGCAGTCGGCTGCACGGTGACGACGATCCGGCATCGTGGCATCGATTCCGGATCATTTTCACAAGAGGCTCGCCCGGCAGACAAGCAGTCGGCATCTGCCGTGCCCGCCCCGCCTCTCGCCCGCATGACCTCCGCGAGGCTTCGAAAGGAGATACGATCGTCAAAGCTTGAAACTGATTTCGATGCAAGGTGATACCAGCGTGGTATCGCGAACTATCGCTCCAACGCCTACACACGGTCCAAACGGATGCTGGAAATACAGGAAGTCAGCAAGGTGTTCTACGACGACCCGAAGGTTCGACGGACCGAGCTCGTCGTACTCGATCACGTCAGCCTCAGCGTGCAGCGCAACCAATTCGTGTGCCTGCTCGGTCCCAGCGGATGCGGCAAGACCACGCTGTTGCGCATCGTCGCGGGCCTCAACGAGGCCGACGGTGGCATGGTGCTCGTCAATGACAAGGCAATTCATGGTCCCGGTCGCGAGCGTTCGATGGTGTTCCAGAATTATGGCTTGCTGCCTTGGCGCACGGTGCGCGGCAACGTCGAATTTGGCCTCGAGGTGCGCGGCGAATCCGCACTGGAGCGCAAGCGGCGCTGCGACGCCGCGATCGCCAAGGTGGGCCTGGTTGGATTCGAGAACCACTATCCTCACCAGATCTCCGGCGGCATGCAGCAGCGAACAGGCCTCGCGCGCGCTCTGTCCAAGGACCCCGCGATCCTGCTGATGGACGAGCCGTTCGCGGCGGTCGACATGCAGACCCGGGAAGTTCTGCAGGAGGAGCTGCTGCGCATCTGGAATACCACCGAGACGACGGTGCTGTTCGTCACGCACTCGGTCGAGGAAGCGGTCTATCTCGGTGATCGTGTCATCGTCATGGCCGCGAAGCCGGGGAGGATTCGGGCCGACGTGCAAATCGACCTCCCGAGGCCGCGGTATGCGTCCGACGTCAAGTCGTCTCCGCGATTCGGCGAGCTGTGCGCGACTCTCCGCAGCATGCTGGTCGACGACGAATCCGACGCGCCCGCACGGAAGAGCGAACCCGCCAACACGCTTTCGGCGCGAGCACCGGCGAGACGGCTAGCCAGCACCGCCACGCGGCGCGGTTTCAAGATCCTGGACCATCCGAAAGCCGTGCGGATCTTTTCCCTGGCGCTCACATTGGGCATCTGGGAATGGTATGGCCGGGGCGTCGACCCCATCTTCTTTTCGTATCCGACCGCTATTCTGTCCGCGTTGCCGGTCATGCTGACATCCGGTGAATTGCAGAAGGCACTGTTGCTGACCCTGGAGGGGCTGGTGGCCGGATTCAGCTTGTCCATTATCATCGGTGTGGTGATCGGTCTCCTGATGGGACGCTATCGACTCTTCGACTACTTCATCGACCTGCAGATCAGTGCGCTTTACTCGACGCCCAATGTGGCGCTCATCCCGCTTCTCATCCTCTGGTTCGGGCTCGGGATGACGTCGAAAATCGTGATCGTCTTCCTCGCCGCAGTCTTCCCCATCATTGTCAATACCTACGGGGGCGTGCGCAACGTCAGCCGCAGCCTGGTCGAAATTGCGCAGGCCGAAGGCGCCGTCGAGCGCCAGATCTTCGGCAAAATCATCGTTCCCGCGTCACTGCCTTTCATCATGGCCGGCATCCGGCTGGCCGTCGGCAGAGCCGTGGTCGGCATGGTTGTGGCAGAAATGTTCACGGCCATGTCTGGCCTCGGTGGCGCGATCGTTTATTACAGCAATGCGTTCGCAACCGATAAGTTGTTCGTGGTCATCATCCTCCTCGCGCTCTTGGGTGTCGGCCTGACCGAAACGGTCAAGCTGCTGGAAGTCAAGATGGCACCCTGGAAGCAAACCGAGAGAGCCAATTGACGGAAATGCTCAAGGAGCCATCCAAATGACTGCAAGCGTGTGGCATCAACGTTTCAATACGATATCCGCCGGATGCATGTTTGCGCTGTTGGCCTGCCTTTCCGGAGCGGCCGCTGCACAAGCCGAGAAACTGGTGGTCGCAATCGGCACCGCGCCGCCCGACCTTTCGCTGCAGACATACTACTTTGCGCAGGAAAACGGATTCTACAAGGCTGAGGGGCTCGAGGTCGTGCTGATGCCTTTCAATGGTGACGCGACGGCGATGCGGTCCGTCATTGCCGGCGAGGCCGATATCGCTGCGGGAGTTGGTCTCGCAATCCCGTTGCGGGCGGTGGAGGCCGGAGCGAAGCTCAAGGTGATCCTCGCCACGTCCCCCAAGATGGACTATCTGCTCGTGGCGCAAAAAGGCATTGCCAACGTCAAGCAGTTCGAGGGCAAGACGGTCGGCATATCGGGCCCAGGCGCGGTTTCCTACCAGGTGCCGCTGCTGATGATCAAGGCCGCGGGCGGCGATCCGGGCAAGGTCAACTTCATCAATGTCGGGGGCAGCTCGGCACGAACGCTCGCGCTCATTGGCAAGAAGATCGACGGTGGTGTCCTGAATAGTTCGTTCGCGTCGAGAACCACGAAGTACGACTACCTGCACGTCATCGCCGACGCCGCCAACGACCTTCCGGATTTCATCTATACCGTCGAAGTGACCACCGAGCGCACGCTCGAGCAGAAACGCAAGGCGATCCAGGGATTCGCGGCGGCAACCCTCAAGGGCGCGCGGTGGGCGATGCAAAATCCGCAAGCTGCGGCCGCAATCAGCCAAAAGGTCCTTCCGGACGTGTCGAAAGAGGAAATCATGGCTGGCCTCAATCATTTCGCCGAGATCCAGTACTACAACGTCGACGGCCTCCTTTCCAAGGCGGCGTGGGATTTCACCGTGGACGAGCTCGTGAAGGGCAACGAGTTGAAGAAGAAGCTCGAATACAGCGATTACGTGGTGCCGGCCATCGCCAATGATGCGGCAAAGAAGCTCGGACCCTACAAGCGGCAATAGCCGCCGCACGTCCACTCCGTGAAGCGCGATAGTCACGTGGATGAAATGAAGCGGGTGCTTTTGATCGGGTGTGGTGCGATGGGGCGGAACGTTAGAGCGGCCTTGCTCGCCGATTCGCGGCTGACGTTCGCCTACGTCCTCGAGACGCCCGATCGTCGCAGCGACCTGCAAGCCGAGCTGGGGAGTGCCGTGCGCGTCGTCGCGTCGCTGGACGAACTCGACGCACGTCCCGATTTTGCGCTGGAGTGCGCGGGGCATGCGGCGATCACGAACACGGTGCTCCCGCTGCTGCGACAGGGTGTGGACGTCATCATTGCTTCAGTTGGCGCATTGGCGGAGCCAGGACTTCCGGAAAGGCTCGCGGAGGCCGCTGCCGCGGGTGGCGCGCAACTCACGCTCGTGCCGGGCGCGATCGCGGCGATCGATGCGCTGGCCGCGGCCAGCCAGTTGCGACTCGACAGCGTTCTCTATACCGGGCGGAAGCCCGCGATGGCCTGGACGGGCACACTCGCGGAGGCGCAGGTCGACCTCAAGTCTCTGGCGCAGCCGCATACGATTTTCAGAGGCAACGCGAGGGATGCCGCGCGCCTGTATCCGAAGAACGCCAACGTGGCCGCGATGATCGCCCTGGCAGGCATCGGATTCGAACGAACCGAGGTGACGCTGATCGCGGATCCCGCGATCACCAGGAACACGCATACCATGCATGCGCAAGGCGAATTCGGCGAGCTCGAAGTCAAGGTGTCCGCGGCGCCGCTGACCGACAATCCGAAGACTTCCGCACTCGCGGCATTGTCGGTGCAGCGGGCTGTCCGCCAAAAGCTCTCGGCCGTCGTGCTCTAGCGTCGGCTGCCAGGCACGACCCGGGGGAACCTCGCGCAGCGTGCGTCACTTGTATTGCAGATAGCCAACCAGCATGTCACTGATCTGGCGCCGGCGCATGTTCCGGCGCTTCGGAGCGTAGATGTCCGTGCCGAAGATCGCCGAAAGCGTGTACCGATTCGAAATCGAATAGGCCGCCATCGCGCAAATGCAAATGTACAGATCGACCGACGACGTGTCGCTGCGAAACAGACCCATCGCGACGCCACGCGATACGAGATCATCGATCGTTTCCATCAGGGGGTTGTACATCGCCTTGATGGCCGCGGACCGCCCAATGTGCTTTCCCTGAGCGATGTTCTCGCTGTGCAACAAGCTGACGAACTCGGGATGCTCGTCGAAGACGTCGACCGTGAAGTGCACGAGCGCGCGGATGCCTTCGACCGGTGCGCGACCCTTGACCTCGAAGTCTCGCTGCCGATCGCGAATGGTCGCGTACATGCCCTCCAGCACGGCGGTGAAGAGCCCGTCCTTGCTGTCGAAATAGTGATAGATCATGTTCTTGCTGCCGCCGTACCGGTCCGCGATTTCGTCGATGCGCGCTCCCGAGAAGCCCTTGGCCGCAAATTCGGTGGTTGCCGCTGCAAGAATCTCCTGGCGCGTCTGCTCCGCGTTACGCGTTGCGACACGGGGCGATGATTTTGACTTCGATGCGCGTGATTTGAGCGGCTCCCTCAAGCGTTGCGTCGACATTTTGATTGTCATTATTTCAAGGATTCGCTTCAAGCGGGTGCCGCGAAAAGCCGTGGATCGGTCGACCTGAGCGCAATAATTCATTCTATCAGCAACCGTCGTCGCAGCTCGCATCGCAATCGGGCGGTTTGATGCGCGCAATGCAGGGTTGTCACGCAAGCGTGTCGCGTGCAAGGCATCGCGACAAGGCGCAACTTTGAGCGCAAATCACGCGCGAGCGATTGACAAATATTGACTAAATCGTCAATATTAATCCATTCCGGAGCGAACGTGCGCACACGTATAGCGAGTTTTGTCGGGGGCAGCTTCATCGAGCAAGGCGATGCGCTGATATCGGTGCAATCGCCCATTCCCGGCGGCGATGGCGTTGACATGCCCGACTCCTCCGAAAGCGTCGTGGATTTCGCGGTGCAGTCGGCGCGCCGCGCCTACAAGGATGGACGACCCGCGACCGTCGCCACTCGCGCTGCGTGGCTGATGCAGGCGGCGGCTGCGCTCGAGAAACAGAGCGCTGAGATTGGCGAGCTGATCGTACGGGACATCGGCAAGCCGATCCGATCCGCGACCTTCGAAGTCGGCCGCGGGGTGCAATTACTGCGCGGTTGTGCTGCAGAAATCAAGTCGCTCAAAGGCGAAGTGCTGCCGCTCGATTCGGTCGACGCCGGCGCCGGGCATTTTGGGTTTACGCGGCGAATTCCTTATGGCGTGGTGGGCGCGGTGACGCCTTTTAATGCGCCCGTGAATCTGCTGCTGCAAAAAGTCGGTCCGGCCATCGTCATGGGAAATGCAGTCGTCGTCAAGCCTCATCCGGCGGGGGCCAGGGTTGCGGTAGCCATTGCCCAATGCTTTGCACAGGCGGGCTTACCCGCGGGATTGTTCAATGTCGTGGTCGGCGACCGAACGCCAGCGGTTGCGCTCGCGGCGCACGGCGGAGTTGATGCATTGACATTCACCGGCGGAACTGCCGCAGGTGACGCGCTGGCGCGCGCGGCCGGGGCGAAAAAGTTCGTCGCAGAGTTGGGCTCGAACGCAGCGAATATCGTCATGGCCGACGCGCAAATCGCCGATGCCGCCAAGCGAATCGCCGCAGCGGCCTTCGAGGCCAGTGGCCAGCAATGTATATCCGCGCAACGTGTGCTGGTCGAAGCCTCCCAGTACGATGCCTTCATGGAACACTTCATCGTAGCCGCAAAGGCGCTCAAGGTCGGAGACCCATGGGACAAGAGCACGGACATCGGACCGATGATCTCGGCCGCGGCAGCCGACCGGTTGTTGTCCTGGATCGACGAGGCCGTCGGCTCCGGCGCAAACTACGTCTTGCGTGCGCAGCGAAATGGGTGCCTGGTGAGTCCCGCCATTGTCGAGGGCGTGTCGAAAACTTGCGCACTGTGGCGCGACGAAGCCTTCGGGCCGGTCGCGGTGGTGCAGCGATTCGACGGCTTCGACGAAGCCCTGGCACTGGCCAACGATTCGCCCTTCGGGCTGCAAGGGGCGGTGTTCACCAGCAATCTGGCGACCGCCTATCGGTTCGCGGACGATTTCGACGTCGGCTCGCTGTGGATCAACGAAGCAAGTCGATTCAGGCTGGACGCCTATCCCTTCGGTGGCGTCAAGCGATCCGGATTCGGCCGGGAGGGCCTTCGCTACGCGATGGAAGATCTGTCGCAAGTCAAGTTCATCGGCATCCGCGCCGACGTCCGATGAGTGATCGCGCACCCCCGATCCCGGACGCGGTTCGCGGGCTGATGGCGCGTCTCGGGCCCGTGTGGGCGTCGGACATACCTCGCCATGTAAGAGAGGTGATCGACGCGTTCGATCCGATCCTCGCGACGGCCCCCAAGCAAGGCGTCGCGACCTTCGTGGATATCGCCTACGGCGACGATCCACGACAGCAGCTCGACGTGTTTGCGCAGAAAGGTGCATCGTCTCAGCCGGTCGTCGTGTTCGTGCACGGCGGAGCATTCGTCGACGGCCACCGCAATCGCAGCTCGGAAGTCTACGCGAACGTTTTGTACTATTTCGCACGGCACGGCATCGTCGGCGTCAACATCGAGTATCGGCTCGCGCCGCTTCATCCCTACCCGTCGGGCATCGAGGACGTGGCCGCTGCCATCGCATGGGTCCGGGCCAATATCGCGGATTACGGGGGAGATCCGGCGAAGATCATCCTGGTCGGACATTCGGCCGGCGCCGCGCATGCCGCGGGATTCGGGTACGACCATGTGCTGAATCCACCGATGCACGGCAGCGTTGCGGGACTGATCGTCATCAGTGGCCGCGTGCGCGCCGATGCGCTTCCGGAAAATCCGAATGCAAAAAAGGTGCAAGCTTATTTCGGCCCGGATGCCGCGCGGTACGAGGCGCTGTCGCCCGTCAACCTGGTCGCCGCTCCCTGCATTCCGACGCTGGTGGCCTTTGCGGAATACGAGAATCCCCTGATTGATGTGTACTGTCTCGAACTCGCCTACCGCGTTGCGCTCGCCGCTCGCCGCGCGCCGCAGGTGCTCCGACTGGACGGTCACAATCACACTTCCATGATTGCGCACATCAACACGGCCGAAGACCGCCTTGGACAGGCCATGCGCGAATTCATCGCCAGGACCTGCGAGTCGATGTCCCACGACAACAGCGCGGCCAGCTTGACCGCAGGTCATCCGTCTTTGGCGGTCAACCACACCTCCTGAACGAACCAAGATGCCCGATCTGGAAATAAGCCTCGGCTGCTGCGACTACGATCGCACGCGCGCCTTATTCGACGGCCGGGTGCCGATCGAGGGTTGCCGGTTGCTGGCAGTGCCGATCGAGCCGGAGGAGGCATTCCACCGCGCCTTCCGATTCGAGGAATTCGATATCTCGGAGCTTTCGCTCAGCAGTCATACGCTGATGACCGCGAGAGGCGAGAACGCTTACGTGGGCGTCCCTGCCTTCGTCTCGCGGTTGTTTCGCCATTCCGGGATCTACATCCGAACCGATCGCGGCATCTCCGGCCCCGAGGATCTTCAGGGCCGTACGATCGGCGTTCCCGAATACCAGATCACGGCCAACGTCTGGATCCGCGGCATTCTCCAGGACGAGTACGGCCTGGATCCTTCGACCATTCGTTGGCGGCGAGGCGGGCTCGAAGAACCCGGACGCGAGGAGCGCGCTTCGCTGACGCTGCCTCCCGGCATCGACCTCGCGCAGATCGGCGACGGGAAGACACTCTCCGCGATGCTGGAGGCTGGGGAGCTCGATGCCGTGATCGGCGCGCGCGCGCCATCCTGCTTCCTCAATGGCGCCGCCAATGTTGGGCGGCTGTTTCCCGATTATCCCGACACCGAACGCCGCTACTACGCCAAGCACAAGATCTTCCCGATCATGCACATCATCGGCGTGCGGAAGACACTCGCCGAGCGTCATCCGTGGCTGCCGGTGAGCATCTACAAGGCGTTTTCCGCGGCGCGTGACTTGGCGATGGTAGAGCTCGGGCAGATCGGCCACTTGTTCGTCAGCTTGCCTTGGCCGGTCGCCAACCTCGAGCAGGCGCGATCCTCGCTCGGCGATGATTACTGGAGCTATGGGTTTGCGAACAACCGACACGTGCTGGACGTATTCACGCACTATCACCACGCCCAGGGACTGTCGAAGACCCTGGTGCGCCCCGAGCAGCTGTTCGCTTCTTCGACGCTGGATCTGAGCAAGATCTGATGGGTGATACTGCAGCGAAGATGCCGCACCGCCGGCCGGTTTACAGCAAGCCGCCATGCCGCAAAACGCTTTATTAATTGACTAAATGGTCAATTTACTGATACCTTTCGCCAAGGCTGCAGGTGCTGATCCATTCCCGCTCGGCACAGTGCGGCCCTTGCCGAGGAGAGCCTATGTCGATCGCGCGTCATTCGCGTCCTGACGATATCGCCAATGCATCGATCGAGGAATTGAGCCAGCGCTTCATCGCCCGTTATCGCGACCGGAACCCCGATTGGGCAGCATTCGAAGATGCCAAGATCGAAGGGTTCAAACGGGCGCAGCACCGTTTCATAGGCGCCGGCGGATCCGGCAAGCATGGCGACGCAAGTGTCGTTCCTGCGCGCGGCTTCACGCTAAGCATCATGTATGTCGAGCCCAACCAGGGCAATGCCGCCCACACGCACGAAGTCGAGGAAGTCTTTTTCGTACTGAAGGGATTCCTGGACGTATTCCTGGAGGAGGAATCGGGAAAGCAGATCTGGACACGGCTGGGCGAGTGGGATTGCATTTCGTGCCCGCCGGGCGTCATTCATGGCTACCAGAACCGGAGTCTCGAGCCCGTGTATTTCCAGGTGATGCTCGGGCGTGGCCGCCCCGAGGCCATGGGATACGTCGACGATAAGTTGTATCAGCGACGAGAGGCACACCTTCCCTAACGGACGGTGCTCACTTGCCGTGTCCCTGTCATGAAGCCGCCGCCTTTTCACTATCATGCGCCGCACACGTTGCAGGACGCACTGGCCATCGTCGGCGAACACGAGAACACGCGCTTGCTTGCGGGCGGCCAGTCGCTGATGCCAATGCTCAACATGCGACTGGTGTTCCCCGATCACCTGGTCGATATCAATCGTATTCCCGAGCTGGCGGGGATCCGCGAGGATCGCGGCGGCGTCGTGATTGGCGCGATGACTCGCCAGCGCGATATCGAGTTTTCGCTGCTCGTCCGCGAACGCCTGCCGCTGCTCGCCGAGGCCATCACGCTGGTCGGTCACAGGCAGACGCGCAATCGAGGGACGATTGGCGGCAGTCTTTGCCATCTCGACCCGTCGGCGGAACAACCCACGGTCGCAATGGCGATGGATGCGACGCTGACGGTGGCGGGTCAGCGCGGCGTGCGCGAGATCGCGATGCAGGATTTTGCGCTGGGGCTGATGACCACGGCGCTTGGCGACAAGGAGATCCTCACCTCGATCAGAATCGAGCCCTGGCCGCCCGGCCACGGTTGGGCCTTTGTCGAGTACGCCCGTCGTCACGGCGATTTCGCTATCGCGTCGGTGGCGGTTTTGTTGCAACTCGACGGCGCCGCGAAAGTCACGCGCGTTTCGCTGACGCTGGGCGGTGTCTGCGATGTTCCGTTCCGGTTGACAGAGGCGGAGAAGCAGCTTCTCGGGTCCGAGCTTACGCCGGCTGACGTTGCCAAGGTTGCCGCGCAATGTGCTGCAATCGACGCGCTCGACGACCCGCAGGTTCCCCGCTGGTACAGGCGGCGCGTTGCGGCCACGCTCCTGTCACGCGCGATCGCAATGGCCGCCGAGCGGGCGCGTGCATCGGCCAGGATCTCGTGAGCGGCGACGAAAAAACGATCTCGCTGACGGTGAACGGTCAGGCATTCACCCGCCCGGTTTCCGGCCGCCGGCTGCTTGCGGATTTCCTGCGGCACGATCTGGCCCTTACCGGCACCCACCTCGGATGCGAGCATGGCGTTTGCGGCGCCTGCACGGTGCTCGTCGACGGCGTGAGCGCGAGAAGTTGCCTGATGCTTGCGGTCCAGGCGGACGGATGCAGGATCGATACGGTCGAAGGTCTTGCCGGCGATGGCAGCGGCGATACCGCGATGCATCCGCTCCAGGAAGCATTCTGGAGCCGTCACGGCCTGCAATGCGGCTTCTGTACGTCGGGCATTCTCATGTCGCTGGTCGAGCTGTTGCGGGACGTCGAAGCGCCCACCGAAGAGCAAGTCAGGCTGGTGTTGTCTGGTCATTTGTGCCGTTGCACCGGTTATCAGAATATCGTTGCAGCGGCGCTCGACGCGGCAAGTGCAATGCGCAATCCCGCACCATGATGGCCGACACTCCGGGATCGGGGGGCGGCGAGAATTCGCCGCGCATCGTGGGTACCAAGGCGAAACGGATCGAAGACCGCGCGCTGCTGCGGGGCCGCGGACGATTCCTGGACGACGTTCGCGTCGACGGCACGTTGCACGCGGCCTTCGTGCGGAGCCAGCACGCGCACGCAAGGCTGCGCGGCGTCGACGTCTCCGGGGCGCGCGCTGCGCCCGGTGTGGTGGCGGTTTTCGATGCGCAGGCAATGCGCAGCGAATTGACCGATCTTCGGATGCCTCTCGGATTTCTATCGTCAACGCTGCCGGAGGGCATTACGCCGTTCGTGCTCAGCGATCGCGAGGTCTGTTTCGTTGGGGAGGCCGTGGCGATGGTGATAGCCACCGACCGTTATCTCGCCGAAGACGCGGTTGCGCTGATACAAATCGACTACGAGCCGCTCCCCCCCGTGACGGATTGCAGGAGCGCATTCGAAAACGCCGAACCACGCGCGCGCAACGATTCGCCGAACATCATAGAAACAGTCGAGCTCGCCTATGGCGACATTGCCGCCGCGTTCGGACCCGCTCATCGGCAATTCAAGGAGAGCCTGTTCATTCACCGTGGCGTAGCGCATCCGATAGAAGGCCGAGGCGCGCTGGCGCGATTCGACGAGACGAGCAACGAGCTAACGGTCTGGTCCTCGACGCAGATGTCGCACGAGCTTAGGCAGATGCTGTCGGACCTCCTCGGCATGGAGCCCGACAGGCTGCGAGTGATCGCACCCGACGTAGGCGGGGGTTTTGGCGCCAAGTACGTCGTCTACCCCGAGGAAATCGCCGTTGCCGCGGCGGCGCGGAGTCTGCGCCGCCCTGTCAAATGGGTCGAAGACAGGATGGAGCATTTCCTGAGCGCAATTCAGGATCGCGATCAGTACTGGGACGTCGAAATTGCGGCCGACGGCGCCGGAAAAATCCAGGGCATTCGCGGCCGGATGATCCACGACCAGGGCGCATATACGCCGCAAGGCATCAACTTGCCATACAACGCGGTTTCGTCGGTGACCGGCCCCTATGTCGTACCCGCGTATCAAATGAGCCTGTTTGTCTGCCAGACCAACAAGCCATCGGTGATTCCGGTACGCGGCGCGGGGTATCCACAAGCAGCCTTCGTCATGGAACGGCTGATGGATCGGATTGCGCGCGAGTTGCAGATCGATCGTGTCGAGGTGCGGAATCGCAACCTGATTCCGAAAGAGAAGATGCCTTATAACAAGCAGCTCAAGAGCCGAGCTGGCGTAACCGCGGTTGTCGACAGCGGCGACTACGCGGCGTGCTCCAGGAAAGCGGTCGACGCCATCGACTACGCGGGCTTTTCTTCGCGGCAGGAAAAGGCGCGCGCGGCGGGGCGTTATCTCGGGCTCGGCTTTGCGCATGCCGTCAAACCCACGGGCCGTGGCCCGTTTGAGTCCGCAGTCGTTCGCGTGACGCCGGCTGGGCGGGTTGTCATCTATACCGGCGCGATGGCGATGGGACAGGGTCTCGCGACGGCGCTAGCGCAGCTATGCGCCGAGCAATTGGGTGTGCCCCTTGAGTCGATCGACGTCAGCACGGGCGACACCAGCCGGGTCTCTTTGGGAATGGGAGGGTTTGCCAGCCGCCAGACCATTCTCGCCGGGTCGGCCGTGCATCTGGCCGCACTCGAAATCCGCCAAAAGGCGATCAAGGTTGCGCAGCACGTTTTGGAAGTTGGCGAGCAGGATCTGGTCCTGCAAAACGGGCGCGTCGAGGTTCTCGGCGTGCCCGGCCACGGTGTTTCGCTTGCGACGATCGCCCGCAAGCTCAAAGGATCTCCGGGATATGCGCTGCCGCCCGGCGTCACACCGGGTCTCGAGGCAACATCACTGTTCCGGTTCGACGCCCAAGCATTTGCCAATGCCACCCACGCGTGCGAAGTGGAAGTGGATATCGGAACCGGCGACGTTCGCATCCTGCGATACGTCGCCGTTCATGACAGCGGACGATTGATCAATCCAATGATCGCCGAGGGGCAGATCCACGGCGGCATCGTCCACGGCATCGGCAACGCCCTTTTCGAGAAAATGCGTTTCGACGAGATCGGGCAGCCATTGACGACCACCTTCGCGGACTACCTGCTTCCCACCGCCACGGAAATTCCCAATATGGAGGTGTTGTTTCACGAATCGCCTTCTCCCACCAATCCTCTGGGTGTGAAAGGCATTGGCGAGACGGGCACCATTCCGGTCAGTGCCTGCGTCATCTCGGCGGTGGAACACGCACTCGGACCGTTCAACGTTCGCATTCGCGAGGCCCCTCTGTCTCCGATTCGAATACTCGAGATGATTGACGAGGGACGCGCTCATTCATTGACCGCGTAAGCGGGTCCGGCATGATCGCGGCCAGGCGTGGAATCCGGCGACCCGGTGTCATCAGGTTCGCCCCTTAAACGAATCCGGGGATTGGCTGGCATGCAAATGAACGGTGCGCGCAACGTCGCGGCGAGCCTCGATGCGACGTGGACTGCGCTCAATGACTCGGCGGTGCTGAAGGAATGTATCCCCGGGTGCGAGCTGATCGAAGCGACGGGGCCCAACGAATACCGCGTGACGATGACGTCGAGAATCGGGCCGGTGAGCGCCAAGTTCCGCGGGTGGATCAGCCTGTCCGACATCGAGCCTCCCGTCTCGTACAAGCTCGCCTTCGAAGGCCAGGGCGGCGCGGCCGGATTCGTGAACGGTTCGGCGCGCGTGGGACTCGTCGCGGACGGGGCCACGACGCGCGCAGAATATGTGGTCACGGCGCAGGTCGGCGGCAAGCTGGCGCAAATCGTGCCATGCCCTTCATCTGGGACCAGGACAGCGAACGGGGCAAGTCGACCGCCATCGACGCGTTCCTGGATGACGCGGCGGCACATGGCGTCGCGAGCGGCGTGGCCTTCGCCATTCACGCGACACCGCAAGGACAGGTGCTGGTCGGCTTCAATTCTCCCCGGGGGAAGCTCAGTGATCTGCGTCGCTTCGAGATCGCGCGGAACCTAGGCGAGATGTACCTGTTCGGGATCTACTTCCACGAGGTGTTCATGAAGACGGTTATTGCCCGGGGCCTTCCCCCCGCGATTTCAGGGGGCGCCGTTGAGTCCACAGGAGAAGCGCTGCCTCCTGTTCTCCGCCCACGGCTACACCAGCCGGTACATCGCTACGGTGCTCGGGATCAGCGAGCGTACCGTGGAGCTGCCTACCCCTAGAGCTACCCCCCTGCCTGCACTTCCAGCGCGGGTATGTCTGGACACTCGAAAAGCAGATTGCGCCGCTTTGGTCAGACCTCGTGGACCGCGCGCATGCACTACGATAGTTGCCACTCAGCCCTCGGGCGCGAGCGAGTTGCCGGGATAGGTCCCGAACGACCAATGACCGCGGGCGGTCGTTTGGGCCTGCGTTCGTCAAAATGGCGCCGCGGCCGCCCGTATCGCATACGGGCCGTAACCCCGGCGTAACCCCGGCAAAAGCTGTTAGTGCTCGCTAACTCCAACAGGCTTAAAATCGGGTGGCCAAGGGCGGAATTGAACCACCGACACACGGATTTTCAGTCCGCTGCTCTACCAACTGAGCTACTTGGCCAAGCGTTCGATTTTACCAGAATTGGTTTGGTCGCCGTAGGGCGCGCAACGTCCGAGCGCATCGATCAGGCGACGATCGCGCCGACTCGAGCGGATGCGATACCGACCGATTCCGCGGCAGCCAGGAGATCCGCCCAGGTCTTGTCGTCCAGCGCGATGCCTTCGACGGCGCGGCGCGCGCGCGTGCTGCGCTCGACTTCGCCCGGCATCAGCACCGGCTGGCCGGGCACGGCCGGCGGCGACGCCTTCACCCACGCGACAAAGCGCGCGATCTCGCGCGCGATCTCGCCCTCGCGATCGTACACCGCCGGCGCGATATAGATCGACAGCATGTTGTTGCGCAACACCGTGTCGTCGGGATCCGAGCTCTTGCCGGTCGACAGCGCCCCGGCAAGGAGGTCGACGACGATCGACAAGCCCGAGCCCTTGTGCGCGCCGACGGTCAGCAGCGCGCCGCCGTCGTAGAAATCCTTCGGATCGGTCGTCGCCTTGCCGCCCTTGTCGATGATCCAGCCCGCGGGAACCTGCTCGCCCTTGTTGATGGCGACGAAAAGCTTGCCTTCGGCGACCGTCGATGTCGTCACATCCAGGATGACCGGATCGCCGTCGGCCAGCGGGACGCCGATGGTGATCGGGTTCGTCGACAGGCGCCGGTCGCTGCCGCCGAACGGAGCCACCCGTTGCGCGCCGGAAGTATTGAGAAAATGCAGCGAGACCTGGCCCTGCGCGGCCGCGAGCTCCGCCCAGTCGCCGACCCGGCCGAGATGACCGCAATTGCGCAAGCCGACCATCGCGATTCCCATCTTGGCCGCCTTGGCGGTTCCGAGCTTGCCCGCGAATTCGCCCACGACCTGGCCGAAGCCGCGGTTGCCGTCGACGATGGCGATAACGTCGTTGTCGAACACGAGCGTCGGTTTCCCGTTGGGCGCGAGCCAGCCGGCGCGTACCCACTCGAGATACTTGCCGACCCGGATCACGCCGTGCGAATCGTGGCCGACCAGGTTGGAGTCGACCAGCCGCCGCGCCACGGTGCCGGCCTCGGACGATGCCGAGCCGCCGCCCTGCATGATTGCGGCGACCAGCGAGACGAGCTTCGGTGCGGGAATCGTCTTCACGCCGTCAGTGGATTTCCGGCTCGGCGGTCGCCGCGGTTCCTTCGAGAAAATCGAAGTCGCATCCCTGGTCGGCCTGCGTGATGTGCTGCTGATAGAGCACGCCGTAACCGCGCTCGAACCGCGGCGCGGGCTTTTTCCACGCGGCGCGGCGCGTTGCAAGCTCGGCATCGCTCACCTTGAGCTCGAGCTTGCGCAGCGCCACGTCGAGCTCGATCAGGTCGCCGTCCCGCACCAGCGCCAGCGGGCCGCCGGCGAACGATTCCGGCGCGACATGCAGCACGCATGCCCCGTAGCTCGTCCCGCTCATGCGTGCGTCCGAAATGCGAACCATGTCGCGGATGCCTCGCGCCAGCAGCTTCTTCGGGATCGGCAGCTGTCCCCATTCCGGCATGCCGGGGGCGCCCAGCGGTCCCGCGTTCTGCAGCACCAGCACCGAATCCGCGGTGACGGTCAGCGCCGGGTCGTCGATCCTCGCCGCCATGTCGTTGTAGTCGGCGAAGACGACAGCCGGTCCCGTGTGCTTCAACAATCTCGCCTCCGCCGCGGCCGGCTTGATCACCGCGCCGTTCGGCGCGAGATTGCCGTGCAAGACCGCGAGACTGCTGCCGGACACCAGCGCCTTGTCGCGCGGCAGGATGACTTCGTGGTTGTAGACCTCCGCGCCCGCGACATTCTCGCCCAGCGTCCTGCCGTTGACCGTGCGCTCGCCGAGCGCCAACAGATCGGCGATGCCGGCCAGCAGCGCGCGCAGACCGCCGGCGTAGTAAAAATCCTCCATCAGATACTTGCCCGCCGGCCGGATGTTGGCGATGAGCGGCGTCCTGCGCGCCAGCGCGTCGAAGCGCGCGAGAGTCAACGGCACGCCGGCGCGGCGGGCCATGGCAATCAAGTGCACGACCGCGTTGGTCGATCCGCCGAGCGCGAGCGCCGCTGTGATCGCGTTGTCGACGCTGCCGGCGGTGATGAAGTCGCGCGGCTTCAGATCGTCCCACACCATGTCGACGATGCGCCGGCCGCTGTCCGCGGCCATCCTGGCGTGGCGCGAGTCGGCGGCGGGGATCGATGCCGCGCCGGGCAAGGTGAAGCCCAGGGCTTCGGCCGCCGAGGTCATCGTCGACGCCGTGCCCATGGTCATGCAATGCCCGGGGGAGCGGGCGATGCCGTCCTCGATCTCCAGCCATTGCTTGTCGCTCAGGTTGCCAGCGCGCTTTTCCGCCCAGTACTTCCAGACGTCCGACCCGCTGCCGAGCTCCTGGTCGCGCCAGTGGCCGGAAAGCATCGGGCCCGCCGGCATGAAGATCGCCGGGAGGTTCATGCTGATGGCGCCCATCAGCAGCGCCGGCGTCGTCTTGTCGCATCCGCCCATCAGCACGGCGCCGTCGACCGGGTAGGAGCGCAGCAGCTCCTCGGTCTCCAGCGCGAGAAGATTGCGATACAGCATCGTCGTCGGTTTCTGGAACACCTCGGCCAAGCGCTATCGCCGGCATCTCCAGCGGAAACCCTCCCGCCTGCAGCACGCCGCGCTTCACTTCCTCCGCGCGCTGGCGGAAATGCGAGTGGCAGGCGTTGATGTCGCTCCAGGTGTTGATGACGGCGATGATCGGCTTGCCGGCGTAGTCGGCTCGCGAGTAGCCCATTTGCGCGGCGCGCGAATGATGGCCGAACTGGCGCATGTCGTCGGACCCGAACCAGCGGTGCGAGCGCAGCTCTTCCGGCTTCTTGCGTCGGGCGCTCATCGCCGGCGCCTCATTGGACCCCCACGCTTGCGGCTGTCGCCGCTGCGCTGCCCCCGGAGGGGGCGCCGTTCGCGCCTTGGGGCGGCCCGGCGGCGCTCATTGGCCCCCCCACGCTTGCGGCTGTCGCCGCTGCGCTGCCCCCGGAGGGGGCGCCGTTCGCGCCTTGGGGCGGCCCGGCGGCGCTCATTGGCCCCCCCACGCTTGCGGCTGTCGCCGCTGCGCTGCCCCCGGAGGGGGCGCCGTTCGCGCCTTGGGGCGGCCCGGCGGCGCTCGGCAGCGCCGCGTCGTGCGCAAGCAGCGCCCGCGCGGCGACGCGGATGGCGCCGTGATGCTCGGCGCCGATGTTGGAAAGCTGCGGCAATAGCGGACCCATGTCGGCGATGCCTGCGAGCGATACCGCCTCGTGCAGCACGCGAATCGGCGAATGCGCGTCGCGCAGGTCCTCGAGCGGCAGGTAGGCCGAGCGCAACGCTTCCGCCGCTGTCCAGTCGCCGGATTTGAGCGTTGCGAGCAGGCGCGTCGAACCGCGCGGGCCGACGCATACCGAGCCCGAGGTGAACCCGGCCAAGCCGAATTGGCGCAGGTGCGTGGGCGCCGGGCGTTCGCCGATTCCGCTGATGACGAGTGCGGCGTCGACTCTATCGAGCAACTCCTTCAGGAAAGAGTCTACGGCCGGGTCGCCGCGGACGATCGCGTACTTGATTCCCGACACCATGCCGGCGTCGACCAGGCGGGCGACATGCGACGGTGTCAGGAAGTTCTCGGCCTTCAGGTAGACGATCACCGGCCGGCCATAGCGCTCGGCGAACATTCTGATCGCCTTTTCGCTGCCGTCCGGCGTCGCGGGAAAGGTCTGCGGCAACACCATGGCCGTCGGAAACGCGCGGCTGCGCAGCACCTGCGCCTGATCGAGCAGCTTGCCGAAGTCCGGGCCTGCCGACGGTATTACCCAGCTCGTGGCGCTAGCCGTCTGTTCGAGCATGTCCAGCAGCGCGCCGTATTCGTACAGGCCGATGTTGTACAGGTTCGCGTTGCCGCCGTAGAGCAGCGTCGACACGCCGCCGCGTTCGAGGTGGCGGATCATCGCGACGTTGGCTTCGCGATTGAGCGTCAGGTCGCCGTGTCGCGCCAGCGGTGGCACGGCGATGACCGAGCGCGAGAGATCGGCCGGACTGACGGCGCTGGTCTTCAATGGATCCCTCCTGGGTTGGTATGGCGGGCTGCCCGCATTATAGCGACCGGAACCCCGCTGCCGCCGCCGCGGTCAAATCCGGAAGTCTTGCGCGCTTGCAGCGGGCGGGCGCGCTATAGTTGCCGCACCGTCGCGCGCCGCCTTACCCGCCGTCCGCAGCCGCGCCGGAGGAGAGCCCGATGCTCGCAAGCTTCGACAGGGATCGATTCCGCCGCGTCATCGGCGCTGCGATCGTCGTCGCCTGTTGCGCACTGCCGCGTGCCGCTTTCGCCGCCGATCAGGCGCTCGCCGCGGCGCCAGAAATCGACGCAGAGAAATTCTTTTCCGCGATCGTCAAGGTGCAGACGCGCGCCCTGCCCGACGCGCGGAGCGCCCGCACGCTGGGCACCGAGCGCGAGGGAACCGGCATCGTCATCGATGAGGACGGGCTGATCCTGACCATCGGCTACCTGATCGTCGAAGCCGACCAGGTCGACATCGTCGACGACCATGGACACACGCTGCCGGCGCGGGTCGTCGGCTACGATCAGTCGAGCGGGCTCGGACTGGTGCGGCCGCTGGTGCCGTTCAAGCCATCACCGTTGCGGCTGGGGGACTCGGGCAAGCTCGCCGAGGCCGACCCGGTGCTCGTCGTCAATCACGGCGGGCGCGAACAGGCAACGCTCGCCTACGTCGTCTCGCGGCGCCCGTTCACCGGTGACTGGGAATACCTGCTCGACCAGGCGATATTCACCTCGCCACCGACCCTCGACTGGAGCGGCGCGGCGCTGATCGGCAAGGATGGCAGCCTGCTCGGCGTCGGCTCGCTGATCCTGCGCGACGCCACCGAAGCCGAGCCGCATGTTCCGGGCAACATGTTCGTCCCCATCGACCTGCTGAAGCCCATCCTCCCCGAGCTGGTCCGGACCGGGCACCCGGCGGGCCCGGCGCGGCCGTGGCTGGGCGTGGGTGCCGACGAAGTCCAGGGCCGACTGATCGTCACCCGCGTCTCGCCGGATGGCCCCGCCGAGCGCGCGGGGCTCAAGACCGGCGACATCATCCTGGCCGTCGGCGACGAGGCCGTGCGCTCGCAAGCCGAGCTCTACCGCAAGATCTGGGGGCGCGGCGCGGCCGGAAGCGACATTCCGCTGCGCCTGCTGCAGGGGCTCGACGTGCACGACATCGAGGTGCATTCGATCGACCACGTCGACTACTTCCGCCGGAAGACGAGCTACTGAGTCCGTGCCGCGGGTCCGGCCCTCGCGCCTGGCAGACGACGGCGCGCGCACGTACAATGCGCGCGCTGCCCGCGCATTCGCGCCGGGCTTCCCTTGCCGCCGATGCCGCTTTACGCGATCACGATTTTCTGCAGCGCGTTCCTGCTGTTTCTCGTGCAGCCGATCATGGCCAAGCAGATCCTGCCGTGGTTCGGCGGATCGGCCAACGTCTGGACCACCTGCCTCGTCTTTTTCCAGCTCGTCCTGCTGCTGGGCTACGCTTACTCGGACCTGGTCGTGCGCCGGCTGCCCGCGCGCCTGCAACTGCGGCTGCACGTCGGCTTGCTTGCGCTGAGTTGCCTGCTGCTGCCGATCGTTCCTGCCGCACAGTGGAAACCGCTGGGAGGCGAGAGTCCGGCGCTGCTGATCCTCGGCCTGCTCGCCGCGACGGTCGGGCTGCCGTATTTCCTGCTGTCGACGACGAGCCCGCTGGTGCAGGCATGGTCCGCGCGACGATTCCCCGGGCGCAGTCCGTACCGGTTGTTCGCCCTGTCGAACCTCGCTTCGATGCTGGCGCTCGCAGGCTACCCGTTCGCGCTCGAGCCCTGGGTCACGACGCGCATGCAGTCGTACGGGTGGTCCGCCGGCTATGTGCTGTTCGCGCTCCTCTGTGCCGCGTGCGCCTGGTACGGCACGCGAGGTTCCGTCGGCGCTCGCGGGACAGCGCCGGCACTGGACGTCGCCGCGAGGACCGCCCCCGACGCGGCGCCCGCACCCGGACGGCAGCTCCTCTGGGGCGCGCTCGCGGCGACGGGCTCGTTCCTTCTGCTCGCGGTAACCAACCACATCTGCGAGAACATTTCGTCGATCCCGCTGCTCTGGATCGTGCCGCTGTCCATCTACCTGCTGAGCTTCATTCTCTGCTTCGACGGGTCGCGCTGGTACCGGCGCGACCTCGTTGCCGCAAGCCTGGCGGCCGGCCTGGGCGTCATGGGCTGGACGCTGGCCGATCGCGGGCTGACGCACAGGCTCGAGCTGCAGATCGGCGTGTTTTGCATCGGGCTGTTCGTTGCCTGCATGTTCTGCCACGGCGAACTGGCGCGGCTCAAGCCCGCGCCGCGCTACCTGACGCGGTTCTACCTGATGGTGTCCGCCGGAGGCGCGGTCGGCTCGGCGCTGGTGGGCCTGGTTGCGCCGCTGGTGCTCCCCGCCTATTTCGAGCTTTGGCTCGGGTTGTTTGCCTGCGCCGCGTTGCTGGCGTTCCAGATGCGCCGCGACCATCCGGTCTTCATCACCCTCGCGCTCGCGGCAACGCTGTTCACGCTCGGCGCCGCCGTCATGGAGCGTCCACGACTTCTATGACGGCACGATCCTGGCGACGCGGAACTTCTACGGCGTCCTGCGCGTGCAGGAGAACGGCGAGGGCGCAGCCCGCCATCGCTCGCTGATCCACGGCACGATCCTCCACGGCGACCAGTATCTCGCCCCGGAGCTGGCACGCGTTCCGACGACGTATTACACCGAGAGCTCCGGCGTGGGTCGCGCGCTCGAATCGCTGCATCCGACGACGCGGCCGCTGAGGATCGGGGTGATCGGCCTGGGCACCGGGACGATCGCGACCTACGGCAGCACGGGCGACGTCTACCGGTTCTACGACATCAATCCCGCAGTGATCCGCATCGCCAACAGCGAATTCAGCTACCTGAAGGACAGCGACGCGACGATCGAGACGCCGCTCGGCGACGCCCGGCTCAATCTGGAGCGGGAAGCCCCGCAAGGTTTCGATCTGCTGGCCATCGACGCGTTTTCCAGCGACTCGATCCCCGTGCATCTGCTGACCTACGAAGCGCTGACCGTCTATCGGCGGCACATGAAGCCCGGCGGCGTCATCGCGTTCCATGTCACCAACCGCTATCTCGATCTCGTTCCCGTCGTCGGCGCGGCTCGCCGAAGCGCAGGGACTGCACGCCGTCCTGATCGCGAGCGAGCGCGAAGGCGACCTGGACAGTACCAGCGACTGGGTGCTCGTCTCCGATAGCGCCGCCGCGCTCGAGGCGCCGCTGATCGCCGAGGCAGCCAAGCCGGTCGCTGTCCCGCCCCGGATCGCCGCCGTGGACCGACGACTTCAACAATATCGTGCGCGTGCTCAAGTAGATTCGGGCCCGGTCGCCCGGCTGCTAGAATTCCCGCACCTTGCCCCCGTTTTCCCCAGAGACCAAAGCGCCGGCGATCCAGCCGCTGCGCGCCTCGCGCCAACGCCGCGTGGTCGAGGTGATCGATCAGACGCGACTGCCGCAGGAATCGGCTTTCGTGCCATTGGCGACAGCCGCCGACGCGGCGCGCGCGATCGCCACGATGCAGGTGCGCGGCGCGCCGCTGATCGGCGTCACCGCCGCGTACGGCCTCGCCCTGGCGCTCGGTGGGGATCCGTCCGACGCCGGCCTGCGCGATGCCTTTGCGATGCTGCTGGCGGCGCGGCCGACCGCAGTCAATCTGCACTGGGCGCTCGAGCGGGTCCGCGCGGCGGTCGCGCCGCTGTCGCCTTTCGCGCGCGCCGATGCCGCGTGGGATGAAGCCGATGCGATCGCGGCCGAGGACATCGCGACCAATCGCGCCATCGGCGAGCACGGCCTGCGCATCATCGAAGCGATTGCCGCGAAGCGCTCGCCGGTCAACGTGCTCACGCACTGCAACGCCGGTGCGCTGGCGACGCTGGGCTGGGGCACGGCAACGGCGCCGATCTATCTCGCCCGGCTTGCCGGCATCCCGGTTCACGTCTGGGTCAGCGAGACGCGGCCGCGCCTGCAGGGAGCGAAGCTGACCGCGTGGGAATTGCGGCAGAACGGCGTGCCGCACACGCTGATCGTCGACGCGGCGGGTGCAGCGCTGATGCGCCAGCGCCGGGTCGACCTCGTGCTCGTCGGCGCCGATCGGGTCGCCGCCAACGGCGACGTGTGCAACAAGATAGGAACCTACGAAAAAGCGCTCGCGGCGCAGGACAACCAGGTGCCGATGTATGCCGCCGTGCCGTCGAGCACGATCGACTGGACGCTTGCCGACGGCGACGCGATTCCGATCGAGGAGCGAAGCGCCGACGAAGTCGCCGGGTCGGGCGCCGATGCGATCGCACCTCCCGGCACCGCGGTCCTGAACCCGGCGTTCGACGTCACGCCCGGCCGCTTGCTGACGGGGATCGTGACCGAGCGTGGCACCTGCAGTGCCACGGCCGCCGGACTGGGCTCGTTGTTCGCGCGCGGGTCGATGCGATGACCGAGCTGACATTGCGCCAGCAGATCGTTGCCACGGCGCTCAAAATGAACGAGCTTCGCATCAATCGCGGCACCTCGGGCAACGTCAGCGCGCGCAGCGGCGCCGGCTTCCTGGTGACACCGAGCGGACTGCGCTACGAGGAAACCCAACCCGAGGACATTGTTGCAATGACGCTTGCCGGCGATCCGGACGGATCGCGGCAACCCTCGACCGAGTGGCGCTTTCACCGCGACATCTACGCCGCGAGACCCGATGTCGGCGCGATCGTGCACGCGCACTCGACGTTCGCGACGACGCTCGCGTGCGCGGGGCGGGCGATTCCCGCGTTCCACTACATGGTCGCGGTCGCCGGCGGCAAGGACATCCGCTGCGCCGAATACGCGACGTTCGGCACGCAGGCCTTGTCGGATCGCGCACTGGCAGCGCTGGAAGGCCGCAAGGCCTGCCTGCTCGCCAACCACGGCATGATTGCCGTCGGCGGCTCGCTCGCGGACGCGCTTTCGCTCGCGGTCGAAGTCGAAGCGCTGGCCGAGCAGTACTGGCGCAGCTTGCAAATGAGAACATCGGAGGAAACACCGAACCTGCTGTCCGACGCGGAGATGGACGTTGTGCTGGAGAAATTCAGGAGCTACGGCCGGCCGGAAAGCAGCTAGCCGTCGCGGAGCTCGTTCTTATTGACGCTTTCCCAGGGCAGAGGGATTTGCTCCCGACGCCCCAGTTCTTCATAGTGCGATAAGGTCGGACCAGGGAGTGTGCCGACCGCCGGCCAACGGCGCCCGCTGAAAGGATGGGGGAGGCGAACGCGCAATGGAATTCTCACTCACGTCGGAGCAGACCGAACGGCAGCGCCGCATCCGCGAATGGGCCGAGCGGTCTCTGAATGACGACCTCGAATCGCGCGACCGGACGCGGACGTTTAACCGCGAGGGCTGGCGCGCATCGGCGCCACTGGGGCTGGTCGGGCTGGTCGCGCCTTCGCGCTACGGCGGCGCCGAGCTCGACCCGGTGTCGACGATGTCGGCCCTCGAAGCGCTCGGCCGGGGCTGCCATGACAACGGGTTCAACTTCGCGCTCAACGCGCACCTCTGGGGCTGCGTGAACCCGCTCGCCGCGTTCGGGACCGAAGAGCAGAAGCTCGCGTATCTGCCGCGGCTCACGAGCGGGGAGTGGATCGGCGCCCTCGCCGCGACCGAACGCGAGGCGGGGTCCGACGTCTTCAGCCTCCGGACGCGGGCTACGAAGCGGGACAACACGTACGTGCTCGCAGGCGAGAAGATGTTCGTCACCAATGCGCCCGTGGCCGACGTGTTCCTCGTCCTCGCGACGCTCGACCCCGCGCGCGGAGCCTTCGGGCTGACCGCCTTTCTCGTCGAGCGAGGGACGCCAGGGCTTCGCGTCGGCGAGCGCGTCGACAAGATGGGGCTCTCAACAGCGTCGATGGGCGAGGTCGTGCTCGACGGGTGCGCGGTGCCCGCGCGCAACCGGATCGGCCCGGAAGGCGGGGGCCTCGCGATCTTCAACCACATCATGGAGTGGGAGCGCGGGTTCATCATGGCGGCCGCCGTGGGCGCGATGGAGCGCCAGCTCGAGGCGTGCCTCGCGTACGCCCGCGGGCGGCGTCAGTTCGACCGGCCCATCGGGCAATTTCAGGCGGTCGCGGACCGCCTGGTCGAAATGCGCGTTCGCTGGGAGACCTCGCGTCTGATCCTCTACCGATTTGCCTGGCTCAAGGGCGAGTCGCGCCCGGCGCTCGCCGAAGCCGCCATGACCAAGCTCGCCGTCAGCGAGGCGTGGGTGCGGTCGTGTGAGGACGCGATGCGCGTCTATGGCGGCTACGGATATCTGACCGGAACAGGCGTCGAGCGCGACCTGCGCGACGCGCTCGGCAGCCTCTACTACTCCGGAACGGCCGAGATGCAGCGCCAGATCCTGGCACGCTGGATGGAGCTCTGACGAACCCGACGATGCTCCACCATCTGCTGATCGAAAGCGCGGCCAGGTATCCGGACCGGACGGCGGTCGTCGACGGGCCGAGTCGATGACCTATCGCGAGCTGGACGAGTCGTCGGCCCGCCTCGCCAACGAGCTCGCCGTACACGGCGCGGGGCCGGGAAATCGCGTCGGCCTCTACCTCGACAAGTCGCTCCATGCGATCGTCGCCGTCGTGGGGCGTGCTCCGAGCCGGAGCCGCGTACGTCCCGCTCGACGTCGCCTCGCCGGTCAAGCGGATCGCCCGAATCGTCGAGAACGGCGAGCTTTGCGGCATCCTCGCCACACCCAAGCGGTGGTCGATGCTCGCTCCGGCGCTCGCGCTCCTGCCGGCCTTCGTCGGCATGGCGCGCGCGGCGCCGCGGCCGGTCGAAGTCGGCTTCGCCTTCGAGACGGCAAACCCCTCGCGCGTTCCTGCGGCGGACGGTGGCGTCCGCCTGGACGACGACGATCCTTCGCGCACGGCGTACATCCTCTATACGTCCGGCTCGACCGGGCAGCCGAAGGGCGTCGTGCTGAGCCATCGCGCCGCGCTGTCGTTCGTCGATTGGGCGGCCGCGACCACAGCGCTCGGCCCGACCGACGTCGTGTCGAGCCACGCGCCGCTGCACTTCGACCTCTCGGTCTTCGACCTCTTCGCCACCTGCCGGGCGGGCGCCACCGTCGCGCTGGTGCCGCCCGAGCTCAACGTCTTCCCCCGCAACCTCGCCGATTGGATCGCTGCGCGGCGAATCACCGTCTGGTACTCGGTGCCCTCGCTGCTCGCGCGACTCGCGCTCTCGGGCGGACTCGAGCGCCACGACTGGTCGCACCTGCGCCAGATCATCTTCGCCGGCGAGGTCTTCCCTGTAGCGCACCTGCGGCGCCTGCGCGAGCAGATTCCCGGCGCCCGCTACTGGAACTGGTACGGGCCGACCGAGACGAACGTCTGCACCGCCTACGCGGTGGACGTGCTTCCGCCGGAGCAGACGGCGCCGGTGCCGATCGGGACCGCTTGCGCGAACAGCAAGCTCCTCGTCGTGAACGACGCAGGGTCGGTGTGCGGGCCGGGCGAAACGGGCGAGCTCTACGTCAGCGGGCCGAGCTTGATGACCGGGTACCAGGCCATGCCCACCGCGCATGCCCTGGTCGCCCGCGGCGAGGGCAGCGACGGCGCCCTCTGGTATCGAACCGGAGACCTCGTGCGCGAGGATGCCGCCGGCCTGCTGCATCTTCTCGGCCGCCGAGACGGCATGATCAAGAGCCGCGGTTACCGCATCGAGCTGGGTGAAATCGAAAGTGTTCTGTACCAGCATCCGGGAGTCGCAGAGGCTGCCGCCATCGCTCTACCCGACGAAGAGAGCGGCCACGTCATACGAGCCGCGGTGGTCGCCATGGCCGGGCACGCGTTGGACGCCGGCAAGCTTCGTGCGTTTTGCGCCGAGCGTCTGCCCGCGTATATGATTCCGCTCTCGATCGCGATGCGCGGGTCGCTCCCGCGCAGAAGCACCGGCAAAGTCGACAGACTGCGGCTTCGCGAGGAGCTCTCGCATGCTTGATACCAACCGTGGCGATCTTGATGCCAGGTCAGATGCCACGTAACCTCTCAGCCCGCGACCTCTCCCATGCGCCGCAACACCGGGTGGGATACTTCCGATGATGGAGTCATTGCGGGGCGATTCAGGAAGCGACATGAGCTATACCGACCAGCAAATCTTCGACACGCTTGCGCGGTTCTTCGCGCAAGAAGGGACGGGCCGAGAGGGAGCGATCGCCGTTGCGCCCGATACCGACATCATCGGCGAAGGCCTGGTCGATTCGCTGGGCATCTTCAGGCTCATCGCGTTCGTGGAGGAGGCGTTCGCCGTGACGATCGAGCCCGACGAAGTCCTCCTCGAAAACTTCCAGACGCTCCGGGCGCTCAGGAACCTGATCGTGAAGAAGCTGGGGTAGCGATGGCAAAAGACAGGTCGCGCCCCGTCGGCTCCGCGAGGATTACCACATGAGCACGGTTCCGGAATCCTGCGACGTGGTGGTGATCGGCGGCGGGCCGGCGGGCAGTCTCGCTGCGACCTACCTGACCGGGAAGGGCTACTCGGTTGCCCTGTTCGAAAAGGAGAAGCATCCCCGGTATCAGGTGGGGGAGAGCCTGCTGCCGGACGTCTGGAAGTACTGCGATGCCGCCGGGGTCAGCGACGCGATCGCCGGCGAAGGTTTCCTGCGCAAGGCCGGAGGCAGCGTCGACTGGAACGGCGAGATGCGCCGCCTTTCGTTCGGCGACTTCGGATACACGCGGCCCGCGCTGCACGTCGAGCGGGACCGCTTCGATCACATTCTGCTCGAGCGCGCGCGCGCTTCCGGCGCCTGGATCGGCGAGGAGATCGCGGTCCTGGAGGCCGATCTCTCGCGGGCGGAGGAAGACGAGAGCGAAGTCTCGGTGAGCTATCGGCCGGTCGGCGAGAGCCAGCGCGTCGCGGATTCGTTGCCGCTACGTCGTCGACGCCAGCGGGCAGACCGGGGTCATCGGCAGGCAGCTGGGACTGCGCGTGTTCGACGAGGGCTTCCGCTTCATGAGCGTATGGGGCTATTTCGCGAACTCGAGCTATCTGGCGGCCGACGGCCTGATCTATCCGGCAAGTTCCGTACGAGAGGTGCCGCCGACCACCTACGTCAGCGCGCTGCCGCAGGGCGACGGCTGGGCATGGCTCTGGCACATCATGCTGCGGGAGATCGACCAGCATCGGCCTCGTCATCCCCAAGGCGTGGGCGAGCGAGACCAAAGGAAGCGCCGAGTCGTGGGAGGCCTGGTTTCTCAGGCAGTGCCGCGCGCTGCCGCTCCTTCAGCGGCTGCTGGCCGACGCGACGTTCTGCAAAGGCTCGGTGCGGCTGGTACGGAACTACTCCTACCGATCCAACCGGGTTGCCGGGCCGGGATTCTTCCTGCTCGGCGACGCGGCGGGCTTCGTCGATCCCATTTTCTCGGTCGGCGTCGTGTTCGGCATGTACTCGGCCTACGCGGCCGCGCATACGATCGACCGGTGTTTTCGCCAGCGCGCCAGGCGCGACGAGCATCGATCGATTTTCTCGTCGCAGGTGCAGGCGAGGCTGGAGCTCAGCCGATCGCTCGCGCTGCCGTACTACCAGGCGAGCAGACGCCGGGCACGCGAAGGCTCGCGAGGCGATGGGATTCAGCAGCACGCAGGCGCAGGCGCTGATGTACGCCGCGTCCTTGCTGACCGATCGCTCCGGCAACTTCGACTCGATGGCCGACAGTCCCGCGGCGCATCGGGCTGCAACCGAGCGGGTACGCCCGCTCGATACTCCGCTTAAGTAACGCCGATCGGGATGTGAATCGCCCGTGAGCGATACCTCCTAAGACCGATCGAGCGTCACCTCAGGCGGCATCTCGCTTCGGAGCTCGGTCGGCGGCGGTTCGATCGCGCGAAGCGGTTCGTCGACGAGGCCGTGAGACGTGGCGGAGGCGACGAGACAGCGCATCGCGTGAACGCGCGGTGGCTCAAGTTCCTTTGCAGCCGCGCGCCCGTACAAAGGGAGACTTGGCCCGAGGAAGCCGCGTTCCTTCGTCACTTCGCGACGGTCTTCGGCGTGCCGCCCGCCGAGAGGCGCAAATTCGTCGGCCTCGCCTTGTTGGGACGCCATTGGCGAGCATTGTGTTTCGCAGGATCTCGCGAAAGGGCCGACCCGAGCTCGTGGCGAGACTTACGCGCGTCACGGGTGGGAGCATTTCGATCGATGCCGGCAAGATGGGGCGGGGCTCATCCTTCTGCCGGTCCACGGCCTGTTCCCCCGCTGTTCCAGCCGTACCTTCGCCATCGAGGACACGACGGCCTCGACGTCGGTCTCCCGACAAGAAGCTCGAGAAGAAGGGTTCCAGACGCCAGCCGCGAAACAGTTCGAGCTTGCGCGGCAGATGCACGCAGCCAAGCATCTGCTTACGCGGCGGTGGAATAGTTTTCAACCTGCCCGATGCCCGCCAGAACCTCGACAATTCCCGTTCGGTGGAGTTCTTCGGGCGGCAGCGCCAATCGCCGCCGGGTTCGCCGAGCTCGCGCTCAAGACCGGCGCTCACGTTGTGCCGATCGCCTACCGATTTTCGCCGCGCGGGTTCTTCGTCCTGGAGTTCGGAGCACCCTTTCACGTCCTCGGGCCGGAGTCGGCCCACGACGAGCGCGTCGACTCGCTCGTCGGGCAGTTCGCGAATTTCCTGCGTGACGAGTGGCGACACTATCCGTGGAACATCCCCTGGGACCACCTCCGATATTATTGCCGGCTGCCCGAAGTCGATCCGGGCGCGCTTGGCGAGAAGGCCGATGCGCCCCGTCCGTCGGAGGCGATATCCGGCGGCCCCCGACAGGGGTTCGTGCGATGACTCGGTCCGCGCGATCCGTAGATCGGCTCGCGCAGTCAATGGATCCTGGGCCAATGCGGGCGTTCAATGCACAAAGGCCCGCGCGTGGCGGGCCTTTGTGCATTGAGGGTGCCTGACGATGACCTACTTTCGCACGGGCAATCCGCACTATCATCGGCGCGCCGCCGTTTCACGGTCCTGTTCGGGATGGGAAGGAGTGGGGCCGGCGGGCTAAGGTCGTCAGGCATTGAGCGGATGGCAGAAGACGGATGTCGGCAACATCGGCCACGAGGGAAGAAGTAAAGCGGGGTTGGATTGCAGCGCAAACACCGTAACGCTTGCGTTTCAGCACGCACCGTTATGGGATCAAGCCGCACGGGCAATTAGTACCGGTTAGCTCAAGGCGTTACCGCCCTTCCACACCCGGCCTATCAACGTGGTGGTCTGCCACGACCCTTCAGGGGGATCAAGTCCCCGGGAGATCTCATCTTCAGGCACGTTTCCCGCTTAGATGCTTTCAGCGGTTATCGCTTCCGTACATAGCTACCCGGCAATGCGACTGGCGTCACAACCGGTACACCAGCGGTACGTCCACTCCGGTCCTCTCGTACTAGGAGCAGCCCCCGTCAAATCTCCAGCGCCCACGGCAGATAGGGACCAAACTGTCTCACGACGTTTTGAACCCAGCTCACGTACCACTTTAAATGGCGAACAGCCATACCCTTGGGACCGGCTACAGCCCCAGGATGTGATGAGCCGACATCGAGGTGCCAAACACCGCCGTCGATATGAACTCTTGGGCGGTATCAGCCTGTTATCCCCGGCGTACCTTTTATCCGTTGAGCGATGGCCCTTCCATTCAGAACCACCGGATCACTATGTCCTGCTTTCGCACCTGCTCGACTTGTCAGTCTCGCAGTCAAGCCCCCTTGTGCCATTGCACTATCAGTACGATGTCCGACCGTACCTAGGAGACCTTCGAGCTCCTCCGTTACTCTTTGGGAGGAGACCGCCCCAGTCAAACTGCCTACCATGCACGGTCCCCGATCCGGTTAAACGGTCCTGGGTTAGAACCGCAATGACACCAGGCTGGTATTTCAACGTTGGCTCCACGACAGCTAGCGCCGCCGCTTCAAAGCCTCCCAGCTATCCTACACAGGTCCCATCACAGTCCAATGCAAAGCTACAGTAAAGGTGCACGGGGTCTTTCCGTCTTGCCGCGGGGAGATTGCATCTTCACAAACACTTCAACTTCGCTGAGTCTCGGGTGGAGACAGCGTGGCCATCGTTACGCCATTCGTGCAGGTCGGAACTTACCCGACAAGGAATTTCGCTCAGTTGGTCTTGAATGTTTCCAGACAAGCTGGACTTTATCTTGAGCGCCTCTATTCATCTGCGCGGCGATCGAACGAATACGTTCGACACCTTCCACCGTCAGATGGTTACCCGCTTGCATTAGAAGAAGAACGTCTCTGAATTTCAGAAAATCGACGTTCTTTCTCGTTTTCAGCGGATGCTTGACGAAGAATGGAACGATGTGCTCCAGCAGATGCTTCATGCTGCGCACCCGGTACGCCATCCGATCGCCGTGGTTCACTGCGAACCACTCCGCAACCGAAGTGTGCCTTGAGGGCATGAAGTACTTGCACATCGCGCTCGTGTTGCACTACGGTGAATTCAGGCAGACACCTGAAATCGAACGGTCATTTCATCGTGTGGGATTGATGCCCACATGAAAACAACCTTCACCATCCACGAAACCTGTGATCCATTGCGCGTCCAGCTTCATTGGACACTCCCGAACGTAAAGTCTCTGAGGGTACCTGTGGCAATTCAGGTCTTCCCTGCGGATTGTCCCCATGACCGCTGGATTTTTACTGCCCGGAGGTCCGGACGAGTACCAATCGGTTTTGGAGGAGTTTCCCGCATATGGTTCGGTTTTACTAAGGCTAGCAATCGTTAACCTTAGGACCGTTATAGTTACGGCCGCCGTTTACCGGGGCTTCAATCAAGAGCTTGCACCCCATCATTTAACCTTCCGGCACCGGGCAGGCGTCACACCCTATACGTCGACTTTCGTCTTGGCAGAGTGCTGTGTTTTTGTTAAACAGTCGCAGCCACCATTTCTCTGCGGCCCCTCTCGGCTCCAGCCGTAAAGCCTTCACCTACCAGAGGCGCACCTTATCCCGAAGTTACGGTGCTAATTTGCCGAGTTCCTTCACCCGAGTTCTCTCAAGCGCCTTAGAATATTCATCCTGCCCACCTGTGTCGGTTTGCGGTACGGTCAACCTGAAACTGAAGCTTAGAGGCTTTTCCTGGAAGCAGGGTATCAGCGACTTCCGGCAGGCAAGCCTGCCTTCGTCATCACGCCTCGGCTAAGATCCCCGGATTTGCCTAGGGACCACGCCTACACGCTTAAACCGGGACATCCAACACCCGGCTCGCTTAACCTTCTCCGTCCCCCCATCGCATCTCAGGCCGGTGCGGGAATATTAACCCGCTTCCCATCGGCTACGACTCTCGTCCTCACCTTAGGGGCCGACTCACCCTGCGCCGATGAACGTGGCGCAGGAAACCTTGGGCTTTCGGCGACAGAGCTTTTCACTCTGTTTATCGCTACTCATGTCAGCATTCGCACTTCCGATACCTCCAGCAACCCTCACGAGTCACCTTCACCGGCCTACGGAACGCTCTCCTACCATCCAGGAGCAGAAGTCAGAGACAGCAGTCAGAATCAGCAACACCTAAAACCTTGCGCAACAATGCCTTGAGCATCTTGGCTATCGTCTTATATTCCGCGCCACGTTGCCACTTGCTGCGCTTCGACATAGCCTAAGTCACGACATAGCGGACCATACCCGCATCTCGTCAGCTCGATCCGATGCTCATCAGCAGAAAGCGCTTGAACTCGGCTTGCGAGTACCCATGCTTGGCAAAGCCCTCGCCAAATTCACACAGATCGATTTGCTCGCGCGCCGCATTTGGTCGGCTAAAGCAAATTGCTCGATCCGCGGCAAGGCCAGACTCGCTCGATGCACTTCCAGCGATAACGCATACGCTCGCTGGAACACCTGCAAATCCTCAACACCGCTTCGGTCCACTGTCGGTTCTAGATTTTGCTGAACTGACAGCCGATAGCTGACAGCCGAATCCCTAGCTTCGGTACACAGTTTGAGCCCCGTTACATCTTCCGCGCAGGACGACTCGACCAGTGAGCTATTACGCTTTCTTTAAATGATGGCTGCTTCTAAGCCAACATCCTGGCTGTCTGAGCCTTCCCACCTCGTTTCCCACTTAACTGTGGCTTGGGGACCTTAGCTGAGGGTCTGGGTTGTTTCCCTTTCGACCCCGGACGTTAGCACCCGGAGTCTGTCTCCCACGCTCGCACTTCACGGTATTCGGAGTTTGCCATGGTTTGGTAAGGCGCCATGCCCCCCTAGCCATAACAGTGCTCTACCCCCGCGAGTGATACGTGAGGCACTACCTAAATAGTTTTCGGAGAGAACCAGCTATTTCCGGATTTGTTTAGCCTTTCACCCCTAGCCACAGCTCATCCCCTACTTTTTCAACAGTAGTGGGTGCGGCCCTCCACGAGGTGTTACCCCCGCTTCAGCCTGGCCATGGCTAGATCATCCGGTTTCGGGTCTACGCCACGCAACTATGTCGCCCTGTTCGGACTCGCTTTCGCTACGCCTCCCCTATTCGGTTAAGCTCGCTACGCAACGTAAGTCGCTGACCCATTATACAAAAGGTACGCCGTCACTCCGTGCTTCAACGGCTCTGCCGTTGAACCACTCCGTTTCAGAAGTCAGGAGTCAGAAGTCAGAGGACAGAAAAAGCAGCGACGCGCGCGCCCGGCTCTTTCTGACTTCTGTCTTCTGTCTTCTGATTACTGAAGGAGGAGCGAGTGCTTCAACCGCAAAGCGGTTGAAGCACGGAGCTCCGACTGTTTGTATGCATGCGGTTTCAGGATCTATTTCACTCCCCTTCCGGGGTTCTTTTCGCCTTTCCCTCACGGTACTGGTTCACTATCGGTCGATCACGAGTATTTAGCCTTGGAGGATGGTCCCCCCATCTTCAGACAGGATTTCACGTGTCCCGCCCTACTTCTCGTACCCTCAGTTCCACTTCCAACTTTTCGCGTACGGGGCTGTCACCCACTTTGGCCGCCCTTTCCAGAGCGCTCCGCTAAGTCGAAAGCTAAAAGGTACCGGCTTCTCCCCTTTCGCTCGCCACTACTCGGGGAATCTCGGTTGATTTCTGTTCCTGCGGTTACTGAGATGTTTCAGTTCTCCGCGTTCGCTCCATCCGCCCTATGTATTCAGGCAGAGGTGACCCTTGCGGGCCGGGTTTCCCCATTCGGACATCTCCGGATCAATGCTCGTTTACCAGCTCCCCGGAGCTTTTCGCAGGTTGCCACGTCCTTCATCGCCTGTGATCGCCAAGGCATCCACCACATGCACTTAGTCGCTTGACCCCATAACGCTACGCACTTCGGAAGCCCGATGTCAGATGTCAGATGTCAGCAAAATCGCTAACTTACCAACCTGATCACCAACCTCCGCGTACATCGCATTAAAGGTGTTTGCGCACACCCGCTCGCTCCGACTAAAGACCGAGCGGGTTCGATACAATCTAACCCAGCACACGACATTCTTCCGTCGTGTGCGCTTTACTTCTTCCGTTTTGTTAAAGAGCGCGCGGTCTCGCGACCGCGCCAGCTTTCCGCTGTCAGCTATCGGCTCTCAGCAACTCCTGAGAACCCACACCTGACAACGTCCGCTACGCGGACTCCAGCTTTCAGCTGCCGGCTTTCAGCACCACCTTCACCCTCAATTACCGCCCTTGCTGACTGCTGAGAGCTGGAAGCTGAAACTGGTGGAGCTGATCGGGATCGAACCGACGACCCCCTGCTTGCAAAGCAGGTGCTCTCCCAGCTGAGCTACAGCCCCGTATCAGAAGTCAGAAGACAGTTAGTTCTCAGGCCACCGCAGGCCCACCCTGGTACTCATCTGTCTTCTGATTCCTGACTTCTGACTCCTGATAGTGGTGGGTCTGGATGGATTCGAACCATCGACCCCCGCCTTATCAAGACGGTGCTCTAACCAACTGAGCTACAGGCCCGGATTCAGATGTCGGATGTCGGATGCAGAAACGGCCGACCCCGCCTTTGCGATGCCGACATCTGACATCTGACATCCGGCATCTGACATCCGGCATCTGAACACCGAACAACCGATAAGCGTGAGCACTTGAAGCGCTGGACTGAGAAGAACAAGCGCCAGCGACCCAAAGACATTGACTGTCTTCTGTCTTCTGACTCCTGTCTTCTGACTCCGAGAAAGGAGGTGATCCAGCCGCACCTTCCGATACGGCTACCTTGTTACGACTTCACCCCAGTCACGAAACGCACCGTGGTAAGCGGCCCCCTTGCGGTTAGCCTACCTACTTCTGGTACATCCCGCTCCCATGGTGTGACGGGCGGTGTGTACAAGACCCGGGAACGTATTCACCGCGACATGCTGATCCGCGATTACTAGCGATTCCGACTTCATGCAGTCGAGTTGCAGACTGCAATCCGGACTACGACCGGCTTTTATGGGGATTGGCTCCAGCTCGCGCTTTGGCAACCCTCTGTACCGGCCATTGTATGACGTGTGAAGCCCTACCCATAAGGGCCATGAGGACTTGACGTCATCCCCACCTTCCTCCGGTTTGTCACCGGCAGTCTCCCTAGAGTGCCCTTGCGTAGCAACTAGGGACAAGGGTTGCGCTCGTTGCGGGACTTAACCCAACATCTCACGACACGAGCTGACGACAGCCATGCAGCACCTGTGTTACGGCTCCCTTTCAGGCACCCCCACATCTCTGCAGGGTTCCGTACATGTCAAGGGTAGGTAAGGTTATTCGCGTTGCATCGAATTAATCCACATCATCCACCGCTTGTGCGGGTCCCCGTCAATTCCTTTGAGTTTTAATCTTGCGACCGTACTCCCCAGGCGGGCAACTTCACGCGTTAGCTGCGGTACCAGGAAATCGCTTCCCCAACACCTAGTTGCCATCGTTTAGGGCGTGGACTACCAGGGTATCTAATCCTGTTTGCTCCCCACGCTTTCGTGCCTGAGCGTCAATCTCAGCCCAGGGGGCTGCCTTCGCCATCGGTGTTCCGCCGCATCTCTACGCATTTCACTGCTACACGCGGCATTCCACCCCCCTCTGCCAGATTCAAGTCGCCTAGTTTCCACTGCCATTCCCAGGTTGAGCCCGGGGCTTTCACAGCGGACTTCAGCAACCGCCTACGCACTCTTTACGCCCAGTAATTCCGATTAACGCTCGCACCCTACGTATTACCGCGGCTGCTGGCACGTAGTTAGCCGGTGCTTATTCCGCCGGTACCGTCAAAGATCCCCCGTATTCAAGAGAACCCTTTCTTCCCGACTAAAAGCGGTTTACAACCCGAAGGCCTTCTTCCCGCACGCGGCATGGCTGGATCAGGGTTGCCCCCATTGTCCAAAATTCCCCACTGCTGCCTCCCGTAGGAGTCTGGGCCGTGTCTCAGTCCCAGTGTGGCTGATCATCCTCTCAGACCAGCTACCGATCGTCGCCTTGGTGGGCCTTTACCCCGCCAACTAGCTAATCGGCCATCGGCCGCTCCCATAGCGTGAGGCCCTTGCGAGTCCCCCACTTTCCTCCGTAGAGCATATGCGGTATTAATCCGGCTTTCGCCGGGCTATCCCCCTCTACGGGATACGTTCCGATGTATTACTCACCCGTCCGCCGCTCGCCGCCAGGGTTGCCCCCGCGCTGCCGCTCGACTTGCATGTGTAAAGCATGCCGCCAGCGTTCAATCTGAGCCAGGATCAAACTCTTCAGTTCAATACCTGTACAAGACTTCACTCTTCTGACGTCGACCAATTCACCTCACCGCCGGGCTTCGATCACCGTCCTCGCGGACAGCGCCTCTACCCGGCAATGCAATTTCCTTGGCCACGAGCCCGACAGCCCCCGATTTGCACCGAGCACCATCCGACTCGCTTACTTCAGCGTGAGTACTTCTCGTGATTCTTGCGAGTCCCCGGACATCCAGCTACCCGGCACACCGGAGTCGCCCCCGGCAGACCAGCCAACCAGATACCCAAGGCCGCCATCACCCCAAGTACCCACACCTATCGGTTGTTCATTTTGTTAAAGAGCGTGCGCGAGTCCGGTTTTTGCCGGACAGACGCCAAGAAGCGCGATTGTATCACACCGATGAACGAGGTCAACATCCGGCATTGATCCGGCCGCATGCAGCCACGTCCGCGCTGTGGTCGGAACGCCTGGAGCGAGTCGAGCTATCCAATCCGCCAGCGCCGGGGCCGGTATACCGTCTCCCCGAGCCCGATCGCCCTTGCACTGCATCATCACCTCATCCTGGAGCGGCAAGCACTTCCAGCGTCTCGAGGTGCACTCCGAGGTCCCGGTCGTCCTGCGCCACCCCCAGCCGGCGCGGATTGTAAGTCTTGTCCACGCCGATAGCGATCGTCAAGGTTCCATCGGCCGACACATCATCGCGACCGACTGAGAATTCGATCGGAGGCATCGGCGAGCGAAACGCGTCATGGCGCTCCGCGACAAGCCGCCCGCCGGCGTGCACCTGCACGTCCGTGGTGGCATCGTAGAAGCCAAGGCCGGTGTAGCTGCGCAGCGTGAGGCGGGCGCGTAGATCCCGGGCGGCGTTTCCGACCGGCAAATGCAAGACGGCGCTGCGGTTGCGCGACCAGACGCCCGCCCTCTCCGGTGGATGCCACCCTTCCCCAAGTAACGCCGTACCGATGCACGTCGCCTGCCGCGGCGCGGCCGAAGTGCCAAATGTCACGCGATCTCCTGGCGCCAGCGGCGTCGCGCACGCGATCGGCAGGGGCCCGATGGGTGATTGCGGCAGCACGCTGATAGATCCCGGATCCGCTGCTACCGGTCGGATGACGCGCACCGAGGGGTCTTCCGGCATGCGCTCGGCGTTAAGGAGGCGGATCTCGCGCCGCCCGAGTTTGACATCGTCGAATTGCACGACCTGCTGTGTCACGCGGTAGTCTCTCGTGACGGGCGCCACGAAAATGGCGTCGGCCACGGGCGGGCTGTGTGCGTCCGGGGAGCGCAGGCGGGCGAGGGTCACGAGCACGCCCGCCTCGCCCGTTGCGACGAAGTCCAGCAGCACAGCACCGCCTGTTAGCGCGCGCGCCGGAACAGCCGTTGTCATGAAGCCGACCTGCATTCCATAGCGGGCAGCCGCCCACTCCACCCAGTAGCCGGGAGGAAGCACCGCGAACCAACTCCCGCTTGCAAATCTCGGGGCCACGATGTCGTATCGTGACCAGCCCTGTGACTGCATGATCCGCAGGGCGCGGTCGAAAACCAGCCACCGGCTCGCTTCCGTCCGCATGTCGAGCGCGATTGCGTCGTTCATGGCGTAGCCGCCGGCGCTCAGCACTGCGAATACGCACGACGTCGCCCCGGCCATCGCGAGCCGCGCAAACCTGCGCCGCAGTGAGTCGGCTACCCAGATCAGCACAGCCGCCACCACGAGCGAAACGCCGAAGTGCGACAGGGCCGTGTGCACATAGGCCCGTATCCCGAGATCGTGGTACCACTGCTGATATTTCGGCGTGGCCGCTACCGGAATGATGGGAACGAAAGCGATCAGCACGCCGACGATCACCGCGAATGCCTGCTGCACACGTGCATCCCCGAGGCGCACCGACGGCCGCAGGCGCGCGAGGGCGTGCCAGGTGAGCAGCGCCGACAGCGCGCCAGCCGCCAGCGATCCCGTGCCCAGGCGGGGATGCCGCACGAAATCCCAGAACGGATATCCGATCCTCATCCCATCTCCGAAAATGGGATCGGCGAAGAGCACCGTATACGCCGCGAACATGTCGTGGAAGACCGAGCCGCTGAGCGCGAACGCGAACAGGACCCGGGCAATCCGCATCACGTCGAATTGGGCCAGAGCGTTGCCTCTGTAGGCGCTCGGGAACGCGAAACGCCACCCCACGTAGACGAGGACGTACAGCGCGACTACCGCCATCCAGCCCGACAATGCCGACCGCGACGCTTTGCGCCATGTCGTATCGCTCGCTACGTCCCCGGCCCGCAGTCGATCGCTGCGGTGGTGGATCGCCGCAAGCGGGTAGAGGAGCGCGAATAGCACGGTCACGCCTTCGTGGAGGAACAGCGAGCAAAGGAAAAACGCCAGCGAGGCGGCCAGTAGCATCCACTTGCCCGTCGCAAAGTAGCGCGCCAGCGCGAGAAGCGCCAAGAGGTAGAGCGATCCCAGGACCCACATGAAGACTGGGTACGCAGTGATCACGCTCCCGTCCCACCGCATCGCATACAGGCCGAGATTGAGGCACGCCGCGAGGATCGCCATGCGGCGTCCGAAATGGACTGCGACGACCCAATGGAAGAGGACGAAGAAAATGGCGAAGCTGCCGACGATCGCCAGGTCGCCGATGAGCGATCCCTTGATCTTCAGGGCAATGAAAAGGAGTGGGCCGGATACCAGTGCCCACACCCGGCCCTGGTTCGTCGCCCACTCCCAGATGATGTCCCACCTGCCCTGCCAGGCACGCAACGCCCAGCCGGCATCGTCGAAGTGAACGATGCCGAGGTCCCAAATGCGCAGGCAGAACAACGCGAGAAGCACGGCAAGGATAAACAGGTCAAGATGGTGGCCGCCGGCAGGCGCTGCTTCGTCCGCGAGCGCTGGCCGCCACGCCTTCGCGCGCTCGAACCAGCGTTCCATCAGGGCTGAAAGCATCACTTGTCGTCCAAGTCCTCATCCGGGCCGAAGTTGATGCGCTCGCGCTCGAAGACCAGCGGCCGCCTTCGCACCTGGTTGTAGATGGCGATGATGTATTCGCCCATGACCCCGAGGAACAGCAACTGCACACCGCCGAAGAAGAAGAGCGCCACGATGACAGTCGGAATGCCCCGTTGGCTCTGGACCAAACCAAAGAAGGTCGCGAGGAGGACTCCGATCGTGTACAGGATGCTGAGACCGGCGATCACGAACACCCCGAAAAGTGCGAGGCGAATCGGCGCGTTGCTGAAGCTGATGAGCCCGTTGAGACCCTGATCGACCAGTTGCGCGAGGCGATTGCGGGAAACGCCGTGCTTCCGCGCATGCCATCGGTACGGCACGCCTACCGCCCGGAATCCACACTCGAACGGCATCATCCGCATGAACGGCTGCGCATCGTCGATGCGCTTCATCGCATCGAGCACGACGCGATCGACGAGCTGGAAATCACCGACATTCGGCGGATAGTCGACGTATGACAGGCGACTCAGGAGCTGGTAATAGAGGTGGCGCGCATTGCGCAACAGGAACGCCTCCTCGCGCTCGGCGCGAATGCCGTAGACGATCTCACTGCCGGCTTCCCAGTGCCGCACAAGGGTGGGAATGAGCTCCGGCGGATCCTGCAGATCGACCGGCATGAAGAGCACCACGGCATCGCCCGTCGCGGCCAGCACGCCGTTATAGTTGTTCCGCAGAATGCCGAAGTTGCGTGCGTTGACGATCACCTTGACGCGGGGGTCCTTGGCCGCGATGTCGCGCAGGATCTCCAACGTCCGGTCGGACGAGCAATTGTCGCAGAAGATGTGCTCACGGCGATAAGCCGGGAGATCCCTGGCCATGATGTCGCGCACCGCCGCGTAGCACTCTTCGACGCCCGCTTCCTCGTTGAAGCATGGCGTCACGATGCTGATGGTCTTGATCATGGCGCTCTCCTCATTGCCGGGGCCATCGTCCGCCCCCACGCCGCCCCGATGCCGGCTCCGAACCGACACGAAATACATGAATCCTGAACAGGATGAACGCGAAAACGGCCACGGCCGGCAGACAGACTGCTTGTGTGACGAGCGGTCCGGCGCCGACTGCGCCAAGCAGATGGTAGGCCGCCACGTTGAAGAGGTAGATCACGCCGTAGGCGACGACGAAGCGCCCGAGCGAAGCGTGCCCGCGGTTGCCGAACACGAGCATGCCGGTCGTCATGAAATTGAAGGGCACGCCGAGAAGGTAGGTGAGTACGAGGCTGGGCATGGGCGACACGCCCGCCAGGATGAACACGCCGAAGACCGCGTAGCCGAACGCAGTGTTGAGAAGGCCGACGGCGAGAAAGCGCAGGAACTGACGACGCGCGGTCCGATCGAAGCGTAACCACCGCAACCGACGCCGGGCGTGAGCCAGTGGGCCACGGGGCGCTCGCAACGGCATCAGCAGCCGGCCACCGACGAGGTCATGGTCTCGACTCGTCGCCAGAGGTCGTTTATGGCTTCGTAGAACGGGAACCATTTGGCATCATCGTCGTCGAGCGAGCGAAGAAGGGCGATCAGAGCGGGCACGCGCGAGTCATCGGCATTCGGGTCGGCACACTTTCGCTGAACGGGGAAGGAAGATCGACGAGCACGCGATGGCTGGCCGGCGTATCGACCAGGACGCAGAACCGTGTGTGCGCGCGCGGCTAGTCGACGCTGACGGAGCACGGCGGCAGGCCCGGTCCGGAAATTGGGCCTGCCACTGTTCTGGTTCGGTGATCATCGTGCCTGGGTCGTCGATGCCAAGACGTTGTCGTACCCACGATGCGAGCGACGCGATCAGTTGGACGCCATAGAATCGAAGGACGCCGCCGCCGTCGCCCGCTCGCCGTTTCCAAACGTCGAGACCGTGCGCGAAGTGGTGAGCGAGAAATTCCCACTGGATGCTCACCCGCGCGCCCGACTCCGGCGACGGCCACGCCAGCGCCTCGCACCAACCCGTGAACAGCAAAGTGTAGCCGATGCGCATCGTTTGCCGGCATCGGCGATGGCGCGCAACGTAGCGGCAGCCGCATCCGGAGTTATGGCTACGGGTTTTTCCAGCACGAACGTGCGCACATCGTATTGCGCCAGCGCCTGGCGCACGATGTCTTGCTGAATGGCTGGTGGCGTGGCGATCACCAGCCCGGAGGCCGTCGCACATGCGATCGCCCGATTCGCTACCCAGCGGATACGCGACACGTATGGACGCAGCGCCGGACGGCGCTCCATCTCGGAGCGATAGGCTTCGGGCAGAACAACGGGCTCGATGGACCGCGCGAGGAGTGCCGGCACGTAGCCGTAGAGACCAAAGCCGCCGCCCGCCACGGTGAAAATCATCCGCCTGGCACGACGAGCAATTCTGGTTCGAGGATGTGCACAATGTCTCCCCGATACCCGCGGTCCGTGAGATAGCGCTCTATCTCTGTTGGAATGTGCCAAGCGAGGTTTACGAGAAGCGGCTGTGAGCTGCACGCGCGAAGAGTTCGTCGTCGCTGCGGATCGGAATGCGCGTCCCGGGCACGTAGTGACCGATCTTCATCGAGCCGGGCTTTTCGAAGGCTTCGGCAAAGGTCTCGGTGTCGACCCCGAGCAGCCGGAGGAGGATCGCGGCACGGCCCGGAAACGCCTTGGCGGAGAGCGAGCCGTGCCGCGCGACGAGCTTTGCGAGGCGTTCGCCGGTCGCGCTGCGCCATTGCTCGACATGGGTCGCAGATCGGCGAAGCGCCCGGCGAATCCGATTCGCCTGCGAAGATGCCGGCGATCGCATCGTGTTCGGCGCCTGCGGCGGGCGCAGTACCCATGAAGACACGAATGTTTCCTCCGTATCGGGAAGGGAATTCGACACCGGCGAGCTCGCGGCCGAGTCGTCGCGTGATCGGCGCGAACGACGAAAGGCTGTAGGTACGGGGATGCTCGTGATAGAACGTGTCGAACTGGCCGCGGGCGAGCACGGGCCGAGATAGTGGTTCTCGACGACGACGGTCGTGCGGTCGGACAGACGGCCTTCAGGCCGGGATGACGCCGTCGAGATCCTCGATGTGAGCGAACACGTTGGTAAAGGTCACGATGTCCGGCGTGCCGTGGGTGGTGCGGATGGCCTGCGCCGCGGCGACATCGAAATAACGCTGGTACAGCGTATGTCCGCGACCTTCGCCATCCCGGCATGCATCGGTTGGCTCGAGGCCGATCGTGCGCGCCCCCCTCGCGGCGAATCGATCGAGCAAGCTGCCGTCGTTGCAGCCGACGTCGAGCACCGTCCTTCCGTCGAGGCTTCCGAGCCTTCGCTCGCACGACGCCACGAGCTCGTCCATGCCCGCGAGCACATCGGCAGTGAATCGCGAGCGGTAGTGATAGCTGCGCGGAAAGAGCTTCTCCTTCGGCACCTGAAATCGCTGATGCGCCGTCGTGCACCGGCGGCAGAACAGGATGTTGATCGGATATTCCACGCAGATGCGCGTGTCGCCGACGGGAACGAGATCGTCGCAGAGTGGATTCAGGCCGAGATCGAGCACGGCCTCCAGGGAATCGCTGCCACAGACTTCACACCTTGAAATCGCCGGAGTTCCGGTCACTGCGCCGCCTTGCGGACGGCTTTGCCGTCCTTCGAGCCGGCCGCGCTCGTTTCGGACGCCTGCTCATACAGTTCGATACTGTTGCTCGGAAAATATCCGCATGTCGGCCCCGCCGAATGGGCCTGGTGCCAGCGGACCACGTTGTCGAGCGCCGTCGCGAGGTTCCATCGCGGACACCAACCAAGGCGCGATCGCGCCTTGGCGCTGTCGAGCTTGAGCACGCCCGCTTCGTGCGGGCGGAGCTCGGGAGCCGCCGACTCGATCTCCAGCGGAACGCCCCACGCGTCGGCGATCCGGCGTGCAACCCAGCGGACCGGGCGCTCGTCGACCTCGAACGGGCCGAAATTCCAGCCCTCCGCGAACGCCGATCCTTCCGCGCACAGCCGCTCCGCGAGAAGCAGGTAGCCGGAAAGCGGTTCGAGCACATGCTGCCACGGGCGGATCGCCTCGGGTCGACGCAGCCGCACCGGCTTGCCCGCGACGAGCGCGCGCACGACGTCCGGCACGAGCCGTTTGCTCGGCCCAGTCGCCGCCGCCGATGACATTGCCGGCGCGCGCGGTCGCCACCGCAGCCGTGGCATCGCCCGGACGACCTGGCAGGAACGAAGCTGCGATAGGCCGCGGCGACGAGCTCGGCGCAGCCCTTGCTGCTCGAGTACGGATCGCGCCCGCCCATCGCTTCGTCTTCGCGATAGGGCCACACCGACTCGCGGTTCTCGTAGCACTTGTCGCTCGTGACGACACGACCGCGGCACGCACCGTCGGCTGCGTTCGGACGGCCTCGAGCAGGTGGACCGTGCCCATCACGTTGGTCGCATAGGTTCCGACCGGATCGGCGTATGACGTGCGGCACCAGCGACTGCGCGGCCAGATGGAAGACGATCTCGGGGCGCGAAGTCGGCCATCGCGTCGCTGCAGGGCGGCGAGGTCGCGCACGTCGCGCGATGCGCGATTGCATGCGCTGCCCGATGCGCGATCGTCTCGAACAGGCTGGGCCGGGTCGGCGGCGCGAGCGCGAAGCCGCGTGACTCCGCGCCCAGCTGGTGCAGCCACAGCGCGAGCCAGCCGCCCTTGAAGCCGGTATGGCCGGTGACGAAGACCCGCTGCCCGCGCCAGAAGGCCGCGTTCACGTCCCACATCTTCCAGGGCGCGCTGTCCGGTCGCCCACAGCTCTTCGAGCTGGTTCTTGTCGCGCAAGCGTGTCCATCGGCTGCCAGAAGCCGTCGTGACGGTACGCGGCGAGCTGACCGTCGGCAGCGAGGCGCTCCAGCGGCTCGCGCTCCCAGATCGTGGCGTCGCCGTCGATGTAGTCGAGCACACCGGGCGCGAGGACGAAGAAGCCGCCATTGATCCAGCCGCCGTCGCCTTCGGGCTTTTCCTCGAAACGCATTCACCCGGTCGCCCGAAGTCTCCAGCGCTCCGAAGCGGCTCGCGCGGCTGCACGGCCGTCACGGTTGCAAGCGCCTTCTGCGACCTGTGAAAGGCGATCACGTTGCCGATATCCACGTCGCTGACGCCGTCGCCATAGGTCATGCAGAAGGTCGTCACCGTCCAGATACTCGCGCAACGCGCTTCAGGCGGCCGCCGGTCATGGTGTCGATCGCCGGTATCGACGAGCGTGACCCGCCACGGCTCCGCGTGCTGGCTGATGGACTTCGATCGTGTTCGCTGCCAGGTCGAAGGTGACGTCGGAGATGTGCAGGAAGTAGTTCGCGAAGTACTCCTTGATGACGTAGCCCTTGTAGCCGCGGCAGATCACGAAATCGTTGATGCCGTGGCCCGAATACATCTTCAGGATGTGCCACAGGATCGGCATGCCGCCGATCTCGATCATCGGCTTAGGGCTTGAGCTGGCGTTTCTTCGCTGATGCGCGGTGCCGTGACCGCCGGCGAGAATGACAGCTTTCATGCCGGCGCGCATGCCATTGGAGGTACGTTGCAGGCAGTCGTCACACGCGGAGGACAGGCATTTTGCCGGCAGAAGGCGTGTCGAGGCCTGAATTTTGCCCGGATATGTGCGCTCGGTGAGCCAGCGCCGGTTCCTCGATGCCAAGCTTGATATCCGGGTCGTTTAGTGATGCTTAGCGATCAGAGTCACTGCGAGCGCGTAGACACTATCGCGCAGCGGTCACCTTGTCGAGCAACATTCGAGCGCTGTCGGACCAGGACAACCATGGCTTCGGAACGCGAGGCGCCTCCGGATCCGTTATCCGCGCTGGCTAATGCGCGGACGGCATCGTAGATTGCTTGCTCATCGCCGGGCGGGAAGAACCGTGGATAGTCGCCGCCGATTTCACGAAAGATGGGGATGTCGGATGCGAGCACGGGGAGGCCGTATTGCATCGCCTCGACCAGCGGCAGCCCAAACCCCTCGCTGCGCGACGCGAAGATCAGCGCCGCGGCGTGACGGTAGGCGAAATCGAGCTGGGCGTCCGAGCCGCGCTCGAACCAGAACAGCCGACTGCCATGCTCGGGATGCGTTCGCATCCGATCGATCAGGTCGTACGAGCGCCATCCGGCGCGGCCGAACAGCATCAATACTGCATCGCTGCCCTCGGCCCAGAGCCGTTCGAACGCGGCGAGAATGCGTGCGCAATCCTTGCGCGGCTCGATCGTCCCGACGACCAGATACACGCCGCCGGCGCAGCGCCGAAAAACCTCCTGCACCTGCGCGAGACGATCGTCCTCCGTCGGCATGACCTTGAACCCCGCGCCAAGATAGAAACTGTCGATGCGCGGCAACACGGTGTCGTGAGCGAATCGCTTCCGCAAGTAGGCGCGCAGATCGTCGGCAACGTTGCGCGAGATCCCCAACAGGCCATCCGACAATGGGATTGTTCGTCGCAGCCATGCGTCCAGCAGCAACGGCAAGCCTTCGGGCGCGATATCGGGATGATTGATCGGAATCAGATCCTGCACGACCGCCCAGATCTGCGCACCGCCGGCACGCGCCCGGCGAAGTTCGCGCGAGAAGTCGATGTTCCAGGACGCGTCGAGCAGGACCAGCACGTCGCCGGGTTCGAACGCAATCCTGGTCGCGCCCCGGCCGTGCCCGAACGAAGCGGCCCAGCGACCGGCGTTCTGCGCGGCATGGACGCTGCGCCGCAACGCGAATTCGAGTCCGGGCGAATACAGCGCGGCGCGCAGGCCGTCGAACGGCAGATGCCGGGCGGCGCGATCGCGCGCCCGATGAAACGCGTGTCGAAGGCTTTCGATTCCGTTCGATGCCGGGACAGCCGCCGCGTTGCTGTCCCGCGGCGCCGGGAGGCGATCGATCGCCTCGAAATAACGGCCGTTGTAGACGATCGGCACGCAGCGCCATGGCCCAGGGACCCCCGGCGCCGCGTCGACGATGCTGCGCACCGTTCGCTGGATGCCGGTGTGGTAGCGGCTGGCGCAGGTCGTCGTGCACTCGAGGTAAACGCGCGGCTGGTGCGCGCGTCCTTCCGGTGATCTGCGCGGTCATGCGCGCCGCCGGCGGACTCGGGCGTCGCGTCGGCAGGGCGGGGCATTGCGTCGGCGGCGCGCCTACGCCGCGTGCTCGCGACCCACGCGGATCATGTCGGCATCGACCATCGCGCGCAGCAAGGTCGTGACGTCGGTCTTCGGACGCCAGCCGAGCACGCGCCGCGCCTTCGCCGCGTTGCCGCGCAGCATGTCGACGTCCGCCGGGCGGAAGAGCTGCGGATCGACGATGACGTGGTCCTCGTAGTTGAGGCCCGCGTGCGAGAACGCGATCCGGCACATCTCGCGCACCGTGGTCGTGATGCCGGTGGCGATCACGTAGTCGTCGGGCTTGTCCTGCTGCAGCATCAGCCACATCGCCTCGACGTAGTCGCCGGCGAAACCCCAGTCGCGCTGCGCATCGATGTTGCCCAGGCGCAGCTCCTTCTGCTTGCCGAGCTTGATGCGCGCCACCGCGTCGGTGACCTTGCGCGTGACGAATTCCATGCCGCGCAGCGGCGACTCGTGGTTGAACAGAATGCCGCTCGACGCGTGCATGCCGTAGCTCTCGCGGTAGTTGACCGTGAACCAGTGGCCGGCAAGCTTGGCCACGCCGTAAGGACTGCGCGGATAGAACGGCGTGCTCTCGTCCTGCGCATCGTTCCGGACCAGCCCGAACATCTCGCTCGACGACGCCTGGTAGAAGCGGGTCTCGGGTCGCGAGCGGCGCACCGCCTCCAGAATGTTGACCACGCCGATGCTGTTGACCTGGGCCGTCACGGCGGGCTGCGCCCAGGACGAGCCGACGAAGCTCTGCGCGCCCAGGTTGTAGACCTCAGTCGGCTGCGCGCAGTCTCGATCGCACGGAACAGCGACGAGAGGTCGGTCAGGTCGCCCTGGATCAGCGAAACGGCCTGCTCGACGCCGAGCTCGCGCAGTCGCCAGAGCGATTCGGTGCCGCGGCGCGCGACCAGGCCGAACAGCTCGTATCCCTTGCCGTGCAGAAGCTGCGCCAGGTAGGCGCCGTCCTGGCCTGTGATGCCGGTGATCAGTGCGCGCTTGGTCATGGGGTCGATGGTGTCGCCCAGGCTACCGACTTAAGGTTCGAGAAAAGGTTCGAGGCAGGCGCCTTAACTGCAACATTCCGACATCGGCGATACCAACGCAGGGCTTGTGAATCACGCGCTCTCTACGCGAATCGGTCCTGCTAACTCGCGTCATCTCAGCACGTCCGCGTGCTTCGTACAAGTGCGCAATGGCGGTATCTATTGCCGCACGGGCCCTGGACTTGCGGCGGGTAGCCGGGTTGCGGGTTGGGTAGTTCGAACTGAATCTTCGATCTCGTTTTGGCAGGCTGATAGGCGAGATGTAGGGGAATTCCCCTTGGGGTGCCTCCGCTACAAACGAGTTCACACGCCGTCGAAAAACTTTACATTCACATAAAACGGTCGGCTCCTGAGACATCAGCCCTTCTGTTTTAGCAGAGAAATTGCCGATGGCACGCAATCTGCTCGGAAGAGTATATGAGGGGTGCTAACCGAAGCAAGACTGCTTGAACACATGAAATCACTTGCATTCCTGGCCTTATTCGGCGCGATGGCGTTCGCCGGTATGGCGCCCGTTTTCGCCGGGCCGATCGTAAACAACGACGGCGGCGCCGGTACGTCGGAATCCTTTACACCCCTGCCACTCGGTCGGGACGTTGATAACTATATCAACTCACTTCGTCCGGATGCGGAGGATCGCGACGCCGCTCACAGCCGCGATAACGATGCGTTGGACTACATGTCGAAGGGGACTCGTAGCCACGAGGCCTGGTCCGACATTGTCGGCGCCACAACGGGCGCCTACGAGCAATATCGGCTGAATCACACCTCGCCACCGCCGCAACCCCTGATCAAGCCGCTTTTCTTCAATGCCCCCACCGGGAACCTGGGCGAGAGCGACGCAGACGGTGAGAGTTACATGCTCAGCGTGACGGCGCGCAGCATCAAGTTCGCCTCGCTCGTCCCCGAACCCATGCCCCTTCTGCTGCTGGGCGCCGGCGTCGCGGCGCTCGCGCTTGCGCGGCGACGGACCAAATTGAACTAAACCTGCAGGCCTCGGCAACAAAAACGGGGCGTCAGAAATGACTCTCCGTTTTGTTTTGATGAACTGTCGTGTCCCGCAATGTCGCGCACGCCACCGTGCACATTCGCATTTGCGTGCGACGCTCTCCCGGAGCGTCCATCCTGCTGAGATGCGAGCGTAGCTCCACTCGCTACCACCGTTCGCCCATGCGCATCGCCCTCATCCACGACTGGCTCGACACCTGGGGCGGCGGCGAGAACGTGCTCGCTGCGCTGCTCGCGCTCTATCCGGAAGCCGATCTGTTCGCGCTGGTCGACTTCCTGTCCGAAGTGCACCGGGCGAAGCTGGGACAGCGGCCGGTTCGCACCTCGTTCATCCAGCGGCTCCCGTTTGCGCGGCGGCACTTCCGGAAGTATTTTGCGCTGATGCCGCAGCGCCGTCGAACAGATTCGACTTGTCGCCCTACGAGCTGGTGATCTCCAGCTCGCACTCGGTCGCCAAGGGGGTTCGCACCGGCCCCGCCCAGCTGCACATCTGCCTGTGCTATTCGCCGGCGCGCTACGCATGGGACCTGCAGCCGCAGTATCTCGCGCAGACGGGGCTCGACCGCGGGCTGCTCGGCTGGCTCGCGCGCCAGCCAGCTGGCCCGATTCCGCCGCTGGGACCTGCGCGCCTCGGCCCGGCGTCGACCGCTTTGTCGCGATCTCCGAGTACATCGCCGCAGCGCATACGCAACTGCTATCGCCGCGACGCCGACGTCATCTATCCGCCGGTCGACGTTCCCGCGGGCGAGGCAACGAGCGCGCCGCGGGAATCGTTCTATCTTACCGTGTCGCGCCTGGTCCCGTACAAGCGGATCGACCTGCTGGTGCAGGCCTTCAGCGCGATGCCCGAGCGAGCAATTGGTCGTCGCCGGCGACGGGCCGGAGATGAAAAAGCTGGCCCGGCTCGCGGCGCCGAACGTCGGCTCCTCGGCGCAGTCGACGACGCGCGCCGCGACCAGTTGCTTGCGCAGCGCCAGGGCCTTCGTCTTCGCCGCCGACGAGGACTTCGGCATCGCCCCGCTCGAGGCGCAGGCGCAGGGCACGCCGGTGATCGCGTTCGGCCGCGGCGGCAGCGCCGAAACCATACGCGGCCTCGATGCCGCCGCGCCGACCGGGGTGCTGTTCGCCGAGCAGACGATCGCCTCGATCGGCGCCGCGGTCGCGCAATTCGAGGCGTCGGCGCAGCGCATCTCGGCCGCGGCCTGCCGCGCCAATGCCGAGCGGTTCTCGCGCCAGACGTTCAACGCCGCGCTTCTCGGCCTATGTGACCGATGCCCTGGCGCAGCATCGCGCCCGGCCAGCCGCCTAAGTCCTGCGATGTTCGCGCCGCGCAATCTCCTCAAGAGCAACGCCACGACGTTCGATCGGCTGCTGCGCATCGCCGACCCGCTGGTGATCGTCGTCGTCGGGTGGGTCGTCTACCTGGTCTACCTCGACAGCGCCGCGCTGCCGCCCAATTACTGGGTCGCGTTGCTCGGCGCTGCGCTGCTGAGCGTCGTCGTCTTTCCCGAGACCGGGACTGTACCGGCCGAAGCGCGGCGCGAGCCTCGCCGAGGACTTGCGCGCGCTTAGCTACGGCTGGCTGATCGTGGTCGCGGTCGGGATTATCGGTCGCGTTTCTGACCAAGACCAGCGACACGTATTCGCGCGTCTGGGTCGCGTCCATCGGCGAACGGCGGGCCTGCTGCTGCACGCCGCGATGCGCGTCGTGCTGCGGCTGGCGCTGCGCTGGCTGCGCCGGCGCGGCTACAACCTGCGGCACGTCTGCATCGTCGGCGCCGGCGAGCTCGCCCGGGAAGTCGTCGCGCGCCTGCGCGACGCGCCGTGGAGCGGGCTGGTCGTCCGCGCGCTCTACGACGACACGCCCGCGCTGGCCGGCACGTCGATCGAAGGCGTGCCGGTGCTGCGGTCCGATCGCGCAGCTCGGCCACGATCTCGAAGGCCGGCGGCATCGATCAGGTGTGGATCGCCCTGCCGTTGCGCGACGAGGACCAGATCCGCCGCGTCGCCGCCGAGCTTCGCGACCATTCGGTCCAGATCCGCTACGTGCCCGACATTTTCGGCTTCGAATTGCTGCGACACAGCTTTTCCGAAATCGCCGGCATGCCGGTCATCGGGCTCACCGACACGCCGATCGAAGGGCACCGCGCGCATGCTGAAGGCCGCCGAGGACTATGCGCTCGGCGCGTTCCTGCTGCTGCTCGCGTCGCCGCTGTTCGTCATCATCGCCATCGCGCATCGTCGCCACGTCTCCGGCGCCCGATCTTCTATCGCCAGACGCGCGTCACGTCGAACGGCCGCCAGTTCACGATGCTCAAGTTTCGCACGATGCCGGTCAACGTCGAGACACGACAGCGGCCCGGTCTGGTCGAGCCCCGGACGAGGCGCGCGGCACGCGCTTCGGCCGGATGCTCCGCCGCTACAGCCTCGACGAGCTGCCGCAGCTGATCAACGTGCTGCGCGGCGACATGTCGCTGGTCGGGCCCGCGTCCGGAGCGGCCGGAATTCGTCGTCCAGTTCCGCAAGGACGTGCCCGGCTACATGCAAAAGCACCTGGTCAAGGCGGGCATCACCGGATGGGCGCAGGTCAACGATCTGCGCGGGAGCAGCGACCTGGCCAAGCGGATACAATACGACCTCTATTACATCGACAACTGGTCGTTGTGGTTCGATCTGCGAATTCTCGCGTTGACCCTGATGCACGTCTTTCGCAGCCGCAACGCCTACTAGGGACCTTCTGACGCTTGACTCTCCCGCCGCCGAGTCGGCTCCGCAAACGGTCGCCGCGCCGACTGCGCTGCCCCCCGCGCCGCCGCGGGCGCTGCTGGTCGGCGCCTCGCTGTTCGCCGCCAGCCTGTTGCTGTGCATCGCTCGGCTATCTGGCGCTGTCGGTCCCCGGCAGCTGGTTCGGCAGCCTGCCGACCATGCGCTGGACCGCCGCCGAGCTCGCCGTGACGCAAGGCAGCGGCCAGCCGGCGACGATGGGCTTGCGCGTCAGCGCTCCCGGTGCGCGAAGGCATCGCGATCGTCTCGATCGAGACCTCGTTCCGCTCGGCCGGATACGCGGCCATCGCCTGGGACACCGCCGATGTCCCCAGCGACGTTGCCGCGGCGCTGGTCTGGCGCAACGACTACGAGCCCGGGCGCCGTTTTACCCGGCCGCTGACCGTCGAGGCCAGGCGCCTGCTTCCGATCACGCTCGCCGACGATCCCGACTGGATCGGCAGGATCAACGGCCTGGCCCTGATCATCCGCGGCGATCTGACCCAGCCGATGCTGATCCGAGGCGTCGAGGCCAAGCCGATGACCGCCGTGCAGGTCCTGCGCGATCGCGTTCGCGAATGGCTGACGTTCGAGCCATGGAGCGGCGGATCGATCAACAGCCGCAACGGCGGGGCCGACGCGCAGGATCTGCCGTTGCCGTTTGTCCTGGCGGCGATCGTCGGTTTCGCGCTTGATCATCTATGTCGTCCTGGCGCGGTGGCGGCCGCAATGGATCGGGCCGTTCCGGCCGCTGATCGCCGGCGGCCTGTTCGTCGCGCCTGGTTCATCCTCGATGTGCCCGTGGCAATGGAACCTGATGCGGCAGGCGCACGCGACCTTCCAGCAATACGCCGGCAAGTCGTGGCGCGAGCGGCATCTCGCCGCCGAGGACGGCGCCTTGTTCGCGTTCATCGAAAAGGCGCGCGCGAAGCTTCCGCCGCCGCCGGTGCGCGTGTTCATGGCCGCCGACGCGCTTTATTTTCGCGACCGCGGCGCGTACCACCTCTATCCGTACAACGTCTACTTCGATCCGTACCGGAACACGATGCCCGACGCGTCGAAGCTGCGCGCCGGCGACTATCTGGTCGTGTTCCGGCGCAAAGGTGTGCAGTACGATCCGGCGCTGAAGAAGCTGCGCTGGGACGGCGGCCAGCCGCTCGACGCCGAGCTTCTGTTCGCCGAAAGCGGCGGCGCGGTGTTCGCGATCCGATAGAATGGAATACGTCGCGCTTGCCGCCGGGCTGATCCTGCCGTGGCTGCTCGGCCTGGCGCTGCTTGTTCGCGCTGGGCTGGCCGCGGCCGGCGCGGCGAATCCGGCGGTGCGGCGGCGCTGCGCGCCGGGTTCGGCTACTGCATCGGCGCGCTGTTGCTGACGCTTGTGGATGCGCCTGCTGAGCGCCGCCGGCGTCCTGTTCGGCTGGCTGTCGATCGGAATGCCGCTGGCGATCGCGACCGCGCGCTGCTCGCGTTCGCGCTCCGCGCCGGACGCCTCGCGCCGGTCGATCTGCGCACGCGTGATCGGCTCGCTGCTGCGGCCGCCGCTGCCGCGCTGGCAGCGTCTGGTCTGGATCGGCTTGCTCGGCTGGCTTGCGCTGCGCTTCCTGCTGCTGGCCGCCGATGTCGCCTGGCAACCGCTCTATCCGTGGGATGCGTGGGTGCAATGGGCGACCAAGGCGCGCGTCTGGTACGAGCTGGGCCGCATCGCGCCGTTCGTGCGTGCCGAGCAGTGGTTCGCGAGTCCCGGCGGCGCATATTTCGATGCTGCGCCGAATTACCCGGCAACGGTTCCGCTGTTGCAGGTCTGGAGCTGCATTGCGCTCGGCCGCTGGGACGATTCGGCGATGAACTGGCCGTGGCTGCTGCTGCTGATCGCGCTCACCTGCGCGGTTTACGGCGCGCTGCGCGGCGAGGGCGTTGGCGCCGCTTGCTGCGCTGGTCGGCGCATACCTGGTCGCATCGCTGCCGCTGCTCGACACGCATGCGGCGCTGGCCGGCTACGCCGATCTGCCGATGGCCACGATCTACACGTTGGCGGCGCTCGCTTTTTATCGCTGGGCGATGCGGCGCGACCGGCTCGACGCGGCGCTCGCGCTCGGACTGGCGCTGTGCTGTCCGCTGATCAAGATTCCCGGCGCTGGTCTGGGCGCTGACGCTTCTGCCCGGCGTCGTCGTCGCGCTGATGCCGCGGCGCGGACTGCAAGTTCGTCGGCATCGCCTACGCGCTGGGACTGTTCGCGCTGCTTGCGCTGGCGCGAACCAACGTCGTCATCCTCGGCTACCAGCTGCATGCCGATTTCGATCCCGGATGGCGCACGTTCTGGGACGCCTATCTGTTGTCCAGCAGCTGGAATCTGCTCTGGTACGGCGCGGTCGTGCTGGCGATCGTCGGCGCGCGGCGCCTGGGCGCGCCGCGCTCGCGCCGCTTGCCGTCGTCGTCGGCACGGGCATCGCCTTCCTGCTGTTCGTCACCTGGTTCACCAACGCGTCGGGCTGGATGCTCGAACTGACCACGCTCAACCGCGCGACGCCTGCATCTGGCGCCGCTGGTCGTCGTCCTCGGCGTGCTGCTCTGGCGTGAGCTTACCGCCGACACGCAGCCCGCCGCGGCCGCGCCCCGGCGCGCGCCTGACCGCCGGCGCTAGCCGCCGCGTCCGGTTTCCCCATGCTCGATCTGCCCGGAGTCACGCTGTGCTGCATCGATACCGCCAACCATGCGCTGGCCGTGCGTGCGCTGCGCCGGTCGGCAGTCGGGAATCCGGTTCGCGCGCATCGCTTTTCCTTACCGACCGCCCGCGTCGACGAGCCCGGCATCGAAGTCCGGACCATCGCCCCGCTCGCGTCGCGCGACGAGTATTCGCGCTTCGTGCTGGAGTCGCTGCTCGATCACGTCGATACGCGCGCATGTGCTGCTGGTGCAATGGGACGGCTACGCGCTCAACCCGGCGGCGTGGCGCGACGACTTCCTCGACTGCGACTACATCGGCGCCAAGTGGTTCTGGGCGCCGGAAGGCCAGCGCGTCGGCAACGGCGGCTTTTCGCTGCGCTCGCGCCGGCTGCTCGAGGCCCTGCGCGATCCGCGCATCGTGCTGACCGAGGCCGAGGACGTGACCATCGGCCGCGACGTTCCGGACGCTGCTCGAGCGCGAGCATGCGATCCGCTTCGCCACCGAGAGCCATGGCCGACGCGTTCGCATTCGAGGCCGCGTACCCGATCGGCCTGCCGTTCGGATTTCACGGCCTGTACAACTTCTGCCGCGTCGTTCCCGAAGACGAGCTGACGGCGCTGGTCGTGCATTTCACGCCGGCGATCGCGCGCTCGCCGCAACTTGCGCAGCTCGGACGCAACTGCCTGGCGCTCGGCCAGTGGCGCGCCGCCGAGCGCGATCTTTCAGCGCATTCTGGACGACGATCCGGCGAACCGAGTCGCGGCGGCGGGGCTCGCGACCGCGCGGAGCAGCATGGCGTCGGCTCCCGCGGCGGGCCGCAACGATCCCTGTCCGTGCGGCAGCGGCAAGCGCTACAAGAATTGCCACGGCGCGCTGGCTGCGAGCGCGCGCGCCGTCCGGCGCCGCGTCAGCGCCGCCGACCGGCTTCGGCGCTCGATCTAGCGCGTCCAGCAGGCGATCGCGCTGCATCAGCGGGGCGATAGCCGCGGCCGCCGAGCGCGATCTACCGGGAAGCGCTTGCCGTCGAGCCCGGCCATGCGCTGGCGCAGCATTTCCTCGGCGTGATCCTCTATCAGCGCCAGGACGTCGCGGCGGCGCTGCCGCTGCTGCAGCGCTCGGTCGAAGCGGTTCCCGCCGAGCCCGAGTTCCATAACAATCTCGGGCTGGCGCTCGCCGCGGGCGAGCGCGAGCAAGAGGCCATCGCCGCCTTTCGCGCGGCACTCGCGCTCAAGTCCGAGCCACGCGGTGGCCTGGAACAACCTCGGGCTCGCGCTGCAATCGGTCAACGATGTCGACGGCGCAATCAGCGCGTTCCGTCGCGCGATCGCGCTGCAGCCCGGATTCGACGCACGCGCACTGGAATCTCGCGCTCGCGCTGCTGCTCGACGGACAGTATGCCGAGGGCTGGCGCGAGTACGAGTCGCGGTTCGCGCTGTCCGAGCTCGGCAAGGACCGGCACGCCTTCGCCGGTCCGGCGTGGGACGGCTCGGCGCCGAAAGGCAAGACCTTGCTGCTCTACACCGAGCAAGGTCTGGGCGATGCCTTGCAATTCGCGCGCTTCGTCGCGCCGCTGGCCAGGACGGGCGCGCGCTGCATCGTCCATTGTCCGCCGGCGCTCGCGCCTTTGCTCGCCACGGCTCCGGGCGTCGCGCAGACAGTCACCGACGCGGATCGACTGCCGCGCTACGACGCGCATCTGCCGCTGCTGTCGCTGCCCAGGCTGCTCGGCACGACGGTCGATGCGATCCCGGCGGACGTGCCCTACATCACCGTCGCGCCGGAACGGCGCGCCGCGGCGCGGAAGCTGATCGCGGCCTCGCCGCGACGGCTCAGGGTCGGCCTCGTCTGGACCGGCAATCCGGCCAATCCGAGCAATCGCATCCGCTCGGCGGCTCTGGACGCGCTCGATCCGCTGTTCGAAGTCGAAGGCATCGACTGGTATTCGCTGCAGCAAGGGCGCACGGCTGCCGATTTCACCGCGGCCGCGCGCAATGCTCGCATGCGGCCGCTTGCCCGCCGACTGCGCGCTGGTCGACACCGCCGCGCTGATCGGCGAGCTCGATCTGGTGATCAGCGTGTGCACCAGCATCGCCCATCTGTCCGGGGCGCTGGGCCGACCCTACCTGGACGATGCTCGCCTTCGCCGCCGACTGGCGCTGGCTGCAGGGCCGCGCCGACAGCCCCTGGTACCCGACGATGCGTCTGTTCCGGCAGCCGCGTCCGCGCGACTGGAACGCCGTGGCGCGAGCGATCGCCGTCGAGTTGCGCGCGCTGGTCTGCGGCGCCGGCGGCGAGCCGACCGATGAGCGGACGCCGGCCTCGCGCGGAACGCGGATGAGCGAGACCGCTGCCGGCGACGCATTGCGCGAGGCGCGAGCCGCCTGGCAACGCGGCGACGCCGCGCCGCCGAATCGCATAGCCGCCGCGCGCTCGAGCTCGACGCCGGCGACGGGCGCGCCTGGACGATGCTCGGCGTCGCGCTGCGCCAGCGCGATCCGCGCCGAGGCCGAGGCGGCGCTGCGCCGCGCGGCGGTGATCGGTCCGCGCGATCCCGATCGCGCACTTCCACCTCGGCAACCTGTTGCGCGAGCAGGGCCGTGCCCGCGGCGGCGATCGAATCGTACGAGCGCGCGCTCGCGCTCGCGCCGGACCATCCGAGCCTGCTCAACAACTACGCTCTCGCGCTCGACGCGGCGGGCGCGGCCGAGCGCGCACAAGCGCGTACCGCCGCATACTCGACACGCGCCCCGATCACCCGCAGGCGCTGCGCAACCTGGCGCATTCGCTTTGCGCCGCGCGCCGCTATCGCGAGGCCGCCGGCGTATTGCGCGCACTATCTGCGGCTGCACCCGGAAGGCGATGCCGCCGTCGTGGATCGACCAGGGCATCTGCCAGCACGCCGCCGGCGACGACGCCGCGGCCGAAGCGAGCTTTCGCCGGGCGCTCGTCGCTCGCGCCGGGCGATGCGGTGGCGCAGACCAACCTGGCGTCGGTATTGATCGACCGCGGCGACTTCGCCGCCGCCGAGCCGCCGCTCGCGCGCGCGCCGTCGCCAACGATCCGCAGTTTCTATACGCGGCGTGCGTTGCTCGCCTATTGCCGCCAGCATCTATGCGCCTGGGACGGGCTCGACTGCGCTGCACGCGCGCGTGGTGCAGGGCATCGAGCAGGACGACGAGCGCGCTGGTCAACGCTTTCGCCGCGCTGTCGGTGCCGATGTCGGCGGCGAATCAGCTGCGCGCCGCGCGCCGCTGGGCGCAGAGCCTCGCGCCGCCGGCAGCCGGTCGCCGCGCCGGCGCCGCGACCACGCGGCTCGGCGTTGCGACTGGGTTACGTCTCGTCCGACTTTCGCACCCATGCGGTGGCATTCCTGGCGACCGAAGTCTGGGAGCGCCACGATCGCGCGCGATTCGAGACCCACGCGTATTCGATCGCGCCGCCGGAAGACTCGCCGCTCGGCGCGCGCGTCGCCGCCGCGTTCTCCCGCTTCATCGATTGCAGCGGCGAGGCGCCCGACGACACGGCGCGGCGCATCCGCGACGACGGCATCGACATCCTGATCGACCTCAACGGCTACACGACGCATGCGCGAAGCGAGATCTTTGCGCTGCGGCCGGCGCCGGTGCAGATCAACTGGCTGGGCTATCTCGGCACGCTGGGCGCGCCGTGGTACGACTATGTGATCACCGATCGCTTCGCCACACCCGATGACCAGCAGGCGCTTTTTCAGCGAGCGCTTTCTGTACGATGCCGCATTGCTGCGCGCCCAGCGACACCCGGCGCGCCGCCGCCGCGCCGTTCCGTCGCGCGAGGCCTGCGGCTTGCCGCGCAGGGCTTCGTATTCGCCTGCTTCAACGCGCCGTACAAGATCCTGCCGCCGGTGTTCGACGTCTGGATGCGCCTGCTCGCGCAGGTTCCGGGCAGCGTGCTCTGGCTCGCGCCGGGCGAAGGCGCGGCGCGCGACCACTCTGCGCCGCGAAGCGGCCGCGCGCGGCGTCGACCCGGAGCGGCTGGCATTCGCCGCCCGCGTGCCGCCGGCCGAGCATCTCGCGCGTCATGCGCACGCCGACTGTGCCTGGACACGCTTCCCTACAATGCGGGCACGACGGCGAACGACGCGCTGTTCATGGGCGTTCCGGTGCTGACGCTGCAGCCGGGCCAGACGATGGCCTCGCGCATCGCCGGCAGCCAGCTGCATGCGATCGGCCTGCCGGAGCTGGTGACCGGCAGCCTGGCCGAGTACGAAGCGCTGGCGCTGCGCCTGGCGCGCGAGCCGGCAGCGCTGGCCGCGCTTGCGCGCCCGGCTCGCCGCCAACCGGCGCACCCACCCGCTGTTCGACATGGCCCGCTATACGCGCGACTTCGAAGCCTTGCTGCTGCAGCGCCTGGGATGAGCGCCATCGCCTCGACCGCTGAGCCGGCGCGCAATGCCCGCTGTCCCTGCGGCAGCGGCAAGCGCTACAAGGATTGCCATGGCGCGATCGGCGCGCCGCCGCTCGTCGCGAGGAGCGCCGACGATCTGCTGCGCCAAGCGCAGTTCGCGCTCGCCGCGGGCCGCGGCGCCGAAGCGCAGCGCCACCTGGCGCAGGCGCTCGCGCACGCGCCGGCGCGCGTCGACCTCCTGCTCGCCCGTGCGCGCGTCGAGCTCTCGCTCGGCGACGCCGCAGCGGCGGCCGGGACCTGCCGCTCCGCGCTGGCGCTCGCTCCGGCCAGCGTCCCGGGCTTGAACCTGCTCGGCGAAGCGCTGTACGCGACCGATGCCGGCGCGGCCGAAGCGGCCTGGCGGCAAGCGCTCGCCGTCGATCCGGACGACGCCGAGGCCTTGTTCCATCTGGGCAATCTCGAGCGCGAGCGCGGCAGTCCCGACCGCCGTCGATCATTACCGGCGGGCGCTCGTCCGCGCCCCCGGCCATGCCGGCGTGCTCAACAACCTGGGCCTGGCCTACGAAGCGCAGGGCCTGATCGAGCGCGGCCGAAGCCTGCTATCGCGAGGTGCTGGCGACCTCGCCCAACCATCCCGATGCGCTGGCCAATCTCGCCAACCTGCAGTTCGGCCGCGCCGAGCTATCGCGGCCGCCGCGCGAAAGCTTCGAGCGCGCGCTGGCCGTGCGCCGCGACTTCCCGGCCAGCTTCTGGACCAGGCGCGCCATCGCCCTGCATGCGATCGGCGCCTTGCGCCGATGCCGAGCAGAGCTTGCGCGAAGCGTCGCGGCTGGAACCCGGACATCGCCTGAAGATCGCGATGTCGACATCGGCTCGCTCTGCATGCTGCAAGAGCAAGTACGACGACGCCGAGGCGGCGTTCGAGCGCGCGCTGGAGCTCGATCCGCGACAATCCTTACGCGCTGGACGATGCGGGTGTACAGCCGCATGCAGCATTGCGCGTGGGACGGCCTGGCCGACCGGTTCGCCGCAATTGCACCGGGTGCTCGAGCACGAGCGCGCCGCGGGCGATCTGGAACGCCGCGTGCCGTTCCCGCTGCTGGCGATGCCGCTGCCGCCGCCGGTGTTGCTGCGCGCCGCGCAGGCGATGTCGGCGCAGCTGCGCGCCATGCCGCGCCGCGTTCCGCGCCGCGCCCGCGTCCACGCCCGCGCCGGACCGACGCCTGCGCCTCGGCTTCGTATCGTCCGATTTCCGCGACGCATCGCGACCGCGCACCTCCTGGTCGATTGCTGCGAGCGGCTCGATCGGTCGCGGATCGACACGTTCGCCTACAGCCTGCTGCCCGCCGAGGACGCGAGCCCGATCGGCCGGCGTATCGGGCATGCGTTCGAGCATTTTGCCGACGTCAGCGCGCAGACGACCGCAGGCGATCGCCCAGCGCATCCGCGACGATCGGCATCGCGGTGCTGGTCGATCTCAACGGCTATACGACCCACGCCCGCAGCGAGATCTTCGTCCACCGCGCGGCGCCGGTGCAGGTAAGCTGGCTCGGCTATCTCGGCACGCTCGGCGCGCCGTGGTACGACTATGTGATCACCGACCGCTTCGCGACGCCGGAGGATCAGCAGGGCTTTTTCACCGAGCGCTTCCTGTACCATGCCGCACTGCCTACTGCCCGGGCGACCGGCAAGCGCGAAGTCGCGCGCGAGGCGCCGTCGCGCGCGGCGTGCGGACTGCCGCCGGCAGGCTTCGTCTTCTGCTGCTTCAACACGCCGTACAAGATCCTGCCGCCGGTGTTCGACGTCTGGATGCGGCTGCTGGCGCGCGTTCCGGGCAAGCGTGCTGTGGCTGTCGCCCGGCTATCCGGCGGCCTGCGACAACCTGCGCCGCGAAGCCGTCGCGCGAGGCATCGATCCGCAGCGGCTGGTCATCGCGCCGCGCGCTTGGCATCGGCGAGCATCTCGCCCGCCACGCGCATGCCGATCTGTTTGTCGACACCGCGCCGTACAATGCCGGAACGACGGCGAACGACGCCTTGTTCATGGGCGTGCCGGTGCTGACCTGCAGCGGCAGCACCATGGCGAGCCGCGTCGCGGGCAGCCAGCTTCGCGCCATCGGCCTGCCGGAGCTTGCCGTCGGCGACCTGGCCGCGTACGAAGCGCTGGCCCTGCGCCTGGCCGGCGAGCCGGCGGCGCTGGCCGCCATGCGCGCGCGCCTGGCCGCCAACAGGCACACCCGCCCGCTGTTCGACATGGCGGTTCGCGTCCGCTCTCGGCGACGGCTCGGAGGCGGCCATGCGGCTGGGCGCAGCCTGAGGATGGAGCGACACATCGCCGCGACCGCTGATCCGCCAGCGCGCAATGCACCGTGTCCCTGCGGCAGCGGCAGGCGCTACAAGGATTGCCACGGCGCCCTCGCGGCAGCGCCTGCTCGCCGGCGATGCCGTTGCGGCGTCGCCGCCGTCGCCACCCGGTCGCGGTGTTGCTCGCGCGCGCCCGCAGCGCGCTGGCCCTGGGCGACAACGCCACCGCCGAAGCCGCCTGGCGGAAGCGCTCGCCGTCGATCCGGGCGATGCCGAGGCCCTGTTCCATCTGGGCAACCTCGAGCGCGAGCGCGGCCATCACGACCGTCGCCATCGCGCATTACCGGCAGGCGCTGCTCCGCGTTCCCGGCCATGCCGGCGTGCTCAACAACCTGGGGCTGGCCTACGAAGCGCAAGGCCAGACCGACTGCAGGCCGAAGCCTGCTATCGCGAGGTGCTCGCCGCCTCCCCCAACCACCCCGACGCGCTGGCCAACCTCGCCAACATCCAGTTCGGACGCGAAAACTTCGCCGCCGCCGCCGCAAGCTACCGCGCGCCTGTTCGCCATCCGACGCGAGGTGCCGGCCGCGCGTCTGGGTGCGCCGCGCGCTGGCGCAGCGCCGCAGCGGCGACATGGCGGGCGCCGAGGACAGCCTGCGCGAGGCCGCGCGAATCGCGCCGGACGATGCCGACGTGCAGATCAATCTCGCCTCGGCCTGCGTCGAGAGGCACAGCTTGGGCGGCGGCGGAGCCGGCGCTGCTGCGGGCGCTGGCGCTCGACCCGGTCAACCCCTATGCGCTGTCGATGCTCGCGCATGCGCGCCAGCAGCGCTGCGATTGGCGAGGCTCTGGACGCGCTTTTCGGCGCTCGATCGGCAGCCAACTGGAGGCGCCGCGACGCACGACCGGCGTTGCCTGGTCAATCCGTTTCCGGTACTGGCGATGCCGACGTCGCCGCGTGCGCAGTTGCACGCCGCCCAGCGATGGGCGCGGGGATTCGCGCCGCCGTCACCCGCGCCGCGGCCGACGGTGACGTGCCGCAACCCGGCGAGCGCCTGCGCATCGGTTTCGTCTCGTCGGATTTTCGCGATCATCCGATGGTGCACTTGCGCTCGAGCTCTGGGAGCGCATCGACCGCGGCCGGTTCGAGACCTTCGCCTACGGCCTGCTCCCGCGCCAGGACGCCAGCGCGACCGGCGCGCGCATCGCGCGCGCCTTCGATCGCTTCGCCGACGTCAGCGCGCGAGAGCGCTGCAGCGATCGCGCAGCGCATCCGCGACGACCGCATCGCCATACTGTTCGACCTGAACGGCTACACGACCCATTCGCGCGAGCAACTGTTCGCGCTGCGCCCGGCGCCGATCCAGGTCAATTCGATCGGCTTTCCGGGCACGCTGGGCGCCGACTGGTACGACTACATCCTGGTCGACCGCTTCGCCGCGCCGGAAGCGATGCAGCCGTTCTACACCGAGCGACTCTGGCACATGCCGCACGCCTTTTATCCGAGCGACACCACGCGCGCGCCGCGCGGGCCGGCGCCCGTCGCGCGTCGAATGCGGCCTGCCGGAGAAGGGCTTCGTGTTCTGCTGCTTCAACAAGGCGTACAAGATCCTGCCCGATGTGTTCGCGATCTGGATGCGACTGCTGCACGCCGTGCCGGGCAGCGTGCTGTGGCTGCTCGAAAGCGACCCGACGCCGAGCGTCAATCTGCGCCGAGAGGCCGCCGCCGCCGGCGTCGATCCGGCGCGGCTGGTGTTCGCACCCCGCGATCCCGCCGCGAGGAGCACCTGGCCCGTCACGCGGCCGCCGATCTGTTCGTCGACACGTTTCCATACGGCGCACACACGACGACCAACGACGCGCTGCTCATGGGCCTGCCCGTGTCTCACCTGCGCCGGGGAAACGCTGGTTCAGCCGCATTGCCGGCAGCCAGTTGCATGCGATCGGTCTGCCGGAGCTGGTGACAGCCGAGCCTGGCCGACTACGAAGCGCTGGCCCTGCGCCTGGCGCGCGAGCCGGCGCCGCTGGCCGCGCTGCGCGCCCGGCTCGCCGCCAACCGCCACACCCATCCGCTGTTCGACATGGCCCGCTATACGCGCGACTTCGAAGCGCTGCTGCTGCATACCTGGGATGAGCACCATCGCCGCGACCGCTGATCCGCCAGCGCGCAATGCCCGCTGCCCCTGCGGCAGCGGCAGGCGCTACAAGGATTGCCACGGCGCCCTCGCGCAGCGCCGCTCGCCGGCGATGCCGTTGCGGCGTCACCAGCCGTCGACCACCCTGTCGCGGCATTGCTCGCGCGCGCCCGCAGCGCGCTGGCCCTGGGCGACAACGCCACCGCCGAAGCCGCCTGGCGAGAAGCGCTCGCCGCCGATCCGGGCGATGCCGAGGCCTTGTTCCATCTGGGCAACCTCGAGCGCGAGCGCGGCCATCACGACCTCGCCATCGCGCATTACCGGCAGGCGCTGCTGCGCGTTCCCGGCCATGCCGGCGTGCTCAACAACCTGGGGCTGGCCTACGAAGCGCAAGGCCAGACCGACTGCAGGCCGAGGCCTGCTATCGCGAGGTGCTCGCCGCCGCCCCCAACCATCCCGACGCGCTGGCCAACCTCGCCGACTGCGCTGTACGAGCGCGCGGCCTATCGCGACGCCGCCGCAGACCTATGAGCGCGCTGTTCGCCATCCGGCGCGACGTGCCGGCGTGGATCTGGGTCCGGCGCGGCATCGCGCAGGATCGCATCCATGACAGGCGGGCGCCGAGGCGAGCTTCCAGGAGGCGGCGCGACTCGCCCCCGACGATCTTCAGATCCACGTGAGCCTGATCACCCAGCAGGTGGGCCTCGCGCACTACGCTGCCGCCGAGCCGACCTTGCTGCGCACGCTCGAGCTCGACCCGGGCAATCCTTATGCGCTGTCGATGCTCGTGCACGCGCGCCAGCAGCGCTGCATCTGGCGCGGCCTCGACGCGCTGTTCGCGCAAGTCGATGCGGCGCTCGCGCGGCGCCGCCGCATGGCGACGGCCGCTACACGGTCAACCCGTTCCCGCTGCTGGCGATGCCCTGCGAGCGCGCAGGCCCAGTTGCGGGCTGCGCAACGCTGGGCCGCGACGATGGCGCCGCCGGCGCCGGTGCCGCGCCCGACCGTGACCAGAGCCGCGGGCGAGCGGCTGCGCGTCGGCTTCGTGTCGTCCGACCTCCGCGAGCACCCGATGGTGCATTTGCAGATGGAGCACTGGGAGCGCATCGATCGCGCGCGCATCGAGACCTTCGCCTACGGCCTGCGGGCGACCGACCCGGGTCCGATAGGCAGCCGCATCGCGCGCGCCTTCGAGCATTTTGCCGACGTCAGCGCGCGAATCGACCGAGGAGCTCCACCGCCGCATCCGCGCCGATCGCATCGCCATCCTGTTCGACCTGAACGGCTATACCGCCGGCGGCGACAGCCAGCTGATGGTGCTGCGGCCGGCGCCGATACAGGTCAATTCGATCGGGTTTCCGGGCACGCTGGGCGCCGACTGGTACGACTACATCCTGGTCGACCGCTTCGGCGCGCCGGAAGCGATGCAGCCGTTCTATACCGAGCGCCTCTGGCACATGCCGCACGCCTCGTATCCGAGCGATACGACGCGCGCGCCGCAGGGGCCGCCGCCCTGCGCGCAGCGAATGCGGGCTGCCGGAGCAGGGCTTCGTGTTCTGCTGCGTTCAACAAGTCGTTCAAGATCCTGCCCGACGTGTTCGCGACTCTGGATGCGCCTGCTGCACGCCGTGCCGGGCAGCGTCCTGTGGCTGCTCGAAAGCGACGCCGAAGCCAGCGCCAATCTGCGGCGCGAAGCCGCCGCCGCCGGCGTCGATCCGGCGCGGCTGGTGTTCGCGCCGAAGGTGCCGCAGGAGCGGCATCTGGCGCGGCACGCCGCGGCGGATCTGCTCCTCGATTCCTTTCCGTACGGTGCGCACACGACGACCAACGACGCGCTGCTCGCCGGCCTGCCGGTGCTCACCTGCGCCGGCGAAACGCTGGTCACGCGGCTTGCCGGCAGCCAGCTCCACGCGATCGGCCTGCCGGAACTGGTGACCGGCAATTTCGCCGACTACGAGGCGAATGGCGCTGGCGCTGGCGCGAGATCCGGCCGCGCTGGCCGCGTTGCGCGCCCGGCTTGCCGCCAACCGCGCGGACCCATCCGCTGTTCGACATGGCGCGCTATACGCGCGATTTCGAGGACGGGCTCGAGGCGATCTGGCGCGATCACCTGGCCCGTCCCGAGCCCGAAGCTCGGCGCTGAAGGCTTAAGGGCGAGATAACGTGGCACCTGGAACCGTCGGGCCGACTTCGAGCACCGGACAGGCGAGGGCTGAGGCGCAGGTCGCGCTGGCGTCCAAACTCATCGCCCAGGGCAAGCTCGATGCGGCGATCGAACGCCTCACGGCCGCGCTGGCACTGCGGCCGGATCTCGCGACCGCTTCGTTCATGCTTGCGCAGGCGTTGTGGATGCAGGGCAAGCTCGAGGCCGCGGCCGAGAGGCTCCGCGACGGGCTGCGTTCGATGCCCGGACTCGCCGAGGCGCACAACAACCTGGGACTCATCTACCAAGCCTTGCGCAGGTACGAGGCCGCAGTCGAAAGCTTCGGCAAGGCCCTTGCGATCAACCCCAGGCTGGCGTGGGCGCACTGCAACCTGGGCAATGCGCTGCACGCGCAGCGCAAACCCGACGATGCCATCGAGAGCTACCGGCGCGCCCTGGCGATCGATCCACGCCATGCCGAGTCCTACGTCAACCTGGGGAATGTGCTTCAGGAGCAGGGTGACCTCGACGCGGCGGATCGTGAGCTATCGGAGCGCCCTTGCGCTGCGTCCCGGAGACCGCGGCAACGTACGTGAACCTGGGCAGCGCGCTGCAGGCACAAGGGGACCTCGACGGCGCGATCGGCAGCTTCCGCAAAGCGCTGTCGCTGCAACCGGACAACCTGGAGGCGCGGAGCGGCCTGCTCTTTTCGATGAATATCCACCCGGCGTTCTCCCCGACGGAACGCCTGGACGAGGCCCGCCGCTTCGGCAGCATTGCGCTGGCGCGGGCCCAGCCATTCTCCAGTTGGGCCGTCGCTGCAACCGATCGGGCGCGTCCGTTGCGTATCGGCTGCATTTCCGGCGATCTGAGGACGCATCCGACCGGGTTTTTCGTGGAAAGCGTTCTCGAGCATCTCGACCGCACCCGGCTCGAGATCGTCGCCTATCCGACCTTGGCGCAGGAGGACGATCTGACCGCCCGCATCAAGCCGCGATTCGTCGCCTGGAGCAGCATCGCCGGGCTGAACGACCAGGCAGCGGCGATGAAAATCCGCGCCGACTGCATCGACATCCTCATCGACCTGTCCGGACACACTGCGCACAATCGGCTGCCGGTACTGGCGTGGAGACCGGCGCCGGTGCAGGCAACCTGGCTGGGTTACTTCGCAACGACCGGCGTTCCCGGGATCGACTACCTGCTGGCCGATCGCGCATCGGTACCCGAATCGCAAGCCGACCCGTTCACCGAAGCGCTATGGTATCTGCCCGACTGCCGCTTCTGCTTCTCGCCGCCGACGGACAAGGAGGAGCTCCGGGCGGCGCCGCTACCTGCGCTCTTCAACGGCGCGGTCACTTTCGGCTCCTTTCAGAATCTTCTCAAGCTGAGCGATCGTGTGCTGGCGGCTTGGGGGCGCATCCTCCGCGAGCTGCCGCGCGCGCGGCTACGCGTGCAGAACCGCTCGATGTCGTTCGCGCCCGCGCGAGCGCATCTTCTGCATCGCCTCAGCCGCGCCGGTATCGCTTCGGACAGGGTCGCTCTGGCAGGTCAGGCTCCCCGCCGGGAATACCTGCTCGCGCACGCCGAGGTCGACATCATCCTGGACACTTTTCCCTACACCGGCGCCACGACCACGTGCGAGGCGCTGTGGATGGGCGTCCCCACGCTGACCTTGGCTGGCGACACCATGGTTTCCCGCCAAGGCGCGAGTCTGCTCGCCTGCGCCGGCCAGTCCGACTGGGTTGCTGAGGATGAAAGCGACTATGTCGCTCGAGCGATCGCCTGCGCTTCCGACCTGGATCGATTGGCCAGACTGCGCTCGACCCTGCGCGAGTCCGTGCTCGCATCGCCGCTGTTCGATGCTCGACGTTTCGCGCGGCACCTGGAAGAAGCGCTGCTCGGCATGTGGCGAGAAAAGCGGGGCGACAGGGCGCTGCGCTAGGAAGCCGCGAGGTCGCCGGACTCGAGCAGCTGCTGCAGCCGCTCGATCGCGTCGGACACGTCGAACAGGCGCGATTGCGCCGCGGCGATGCGCGCGCGCGAGCTCCTGCCGCCAGGACTCGTCGCCGGCGAGCCGCGCGGCGATCGCGAGATAGCCGGCGCGGTCGGCGGCGATCAAGCTCGGGCACGCCCAGCAGCGAAAGCATGCCCGCGCTCTGGCGGCCGCGCATGAACGGCCCGGGCAGCGTGACGACCGGCAGGCTGCAGGCCAGCGCATCGAGGCTGCTGTTGCCGCCCGACCAGTGCAAGGTGTCGACCATGGCGTCGCACAGCATGTTGATGCGCAGATAGTCGTCGTGTCCGACCTGCGGCAGCACGCGCGTCCGCTCGCGGATCGGGATGCCGAACGCGTCGAGCGTCGAGCTTGAGCCGCTGCATGAAGCGGTCGATCGGCGCCGGATGCCATCCGCCGAAAAAGACCAGCATCGCGCGCGGATTCGCCGCCAGTATCTCGGCGAACAGGACGGTCGTTGTCCGGATGGATCTTCCACAGCGACTGCGGGCACAGCAGCAGCGTGCGCTCGTCGGGCAGCGAGAATTGCTCGCGGCTGCCCGGCGTGGGCAGCGATCGGCCGCTCGTAGCGCGTCCCGATGCCCGGCAGCAGGACCAGCCTTTCGGTGTAGTGCGACTGCGCGTCGGCGGTTTCCATCGCCGCACAGCTCACGAACGCGTCGATCGTCGCGTGCCCGGTCGTGACCGGATGCCCCCACGCCGCGTATTGCCGCGGCGCCAGCCGCAGCGCCGCCAGCCCGAACGTGGTGACGTCCATGCCCGAGCTCGGTATAGACCAGCACATCGAGATCGTCGGCGCGGATCGCCGGCGCGACCACCGACGGGCGCGAGCGGTTGGCGGCGAACGTGCGGAAATGGTCCGCCCGCGCTTCGATCGCCTGCGCGATGTCGTCCATGCCCGGCCACAGGTGATAGACGAAGACTTCGAAGCGCTCACGATCGAGATCGGTGATCCAGCTCTTGAAATACCGGCCGCAGGTGCCGGTGTGGAAGAACGCCGACGCGAATCCGACGCGCACGCGCCGGCCGGACACCGGGCGCGCGGCGATCGGCGCGCGCCAGTGCGGCGCGACCGCGTCGACGGCGGCGGCGGCCGTCGCGGCGTAGCGTGCCTGCAGATCGCGGTCGTCGCGCCCCTGGTAGGCGAGAAAGAAATTGACCCAGCGCAGGCCGTCGAGAACCTGCGTCTCGGTCAGTTGCGCCGCGCGTATCGCCGGCAGGAGCTCGCGCTCCAGGGTCGCGAGCCCCGCCTCGAATCCTGCGCGGGCGCTGTCGACCTCCCGGGCATCGGCGTAGACCATCGGCAAGGTCAGGCGCTCGCCGAAGAGCATCCGCAGGTCGGTCGGGTCGAGCGTGCGGGCGCGCCCGTACGCGTTGCGGGCACCGACGGGATCGTTGCGTTCGGCGAGCACCAGCCCGAGGTTGAACCATTCGCCGGCGCTCTCCGACGGCGCGGCGTTGATCGCCTGCGACATACAACTTGCACCGACTCGTCGAGCATGCCGCGCAAGCGCAGCACGCCGGCCAGCAGCACGACCAGCGGCCGGTACGGATCCGGACCGGCGCGGCCGAGCGTCGCGCGCAGCGTCGCTTCGGCGCGGTCCAGCGCGCCGAGATCGCGCTGCACGGCACCGAGGTTGGCGGCGGCCAGCCAGTAGTCGGGCTTGAGCGCCACGGCGCGCGCGAACGCCGCTTCCGCCGCGTCGAGCCGATCCTGCGTGCGCAGCGTATTGCCGAGATTGTTCCAGCCGCGCGCATGCGCGGGATCGAGGCGGACGGTTTCGGTCGAACGCCGCGGCGGCGCCGCGCGGCGTCGCCGCTCTCGCCGAGCAATATGCCCAGGTAGTGGTGCGCCTGGACGAAGCGCGGATTGAGCGCGAGCGCGCGCCGCACGCTTGCCGCGGCGCCTGCCTGGTCGCCGTCCTTCTCCTGCAGCTCGCCGTGCACATAGTGCGCGACCGGATCGTCGGGCGTGCGCGCCACCGCGGCCTGGGCGTGTGCCAGCGCCGCACTTGGTGTCGCGCGCGCGGTCGAAGCAGGTCGCGAGCACCAGGTGCGCCGGCGACGTGCTCGGGCGCGTCGCCTGCGCCGGCGAGGATCGCCTCGGCTTCGCGGCGCGCACCGGCGATGTCGCCGGCGGCCAGGCGTTGCCGCGCCCGCTCGACCCGTGCCGGGCCGGTGCCTGCGGCGGCCATCAGCGCGCTCCCGCGAGCGCGGCCGGATAGCGCTGCTCGAGCGCCGTCAGATAGGCGCGCTCGAGATTGCGGGTGTGCGCGTCCATGTCGGTCAGCGGCGATCCGGCGAGGCCGGCGCGGATCGCCGCCTTCACTCTGCGCACGGAAGGCGCGATCGTCAGCGAGCCGCGCGGCGATCGCGACGTAGTCGCTGGCGCTGTGCGCAACGGTGTCGAGCACGCCCAGATTGGCGAGGATGCTGTACGTGCTGCGCTCGCCGTGCCGGCGCCCGCACAGGGTCACCACGGGTACGCCCATGTCGAGCGCTTCCAGCGTGCCGTTGACGCCGCCGTAAGGCAAAGGATCGAGCACGAAATCGACGACGTCATAGCGCGCCTGGTTTTCCGCTTCGTTGCGGCCTGCCGGCAGGACGATCGTGCGCTCCGGCGCGATCCCCGCGGCGGCGAACAGGCGGCGCTGCGCGTCGCCCGCGCCGGAGCGACAGCGGCGATATCGCCAGCAGCGCGCGCGGAATCCGCTCGAGCACGTCGCGCCACAGCGCGAGGCAGCGCCGCGACAGCTTCATCGGGTTGACGAAGGCGGCGATGACGACCGCGTCGGCGGCGATGCCCAGCCGGTCGCGGCGGTACGGATGGACGGCGGCCGGCGCGATGTGCCGGTACGGATAGACGCAGCCTTCGATCGGCAGCAAGGTCTCGAGCTGGCCGGCCTGGTTGTCCGGCAAATCGGCGAAGGCGTCGGTCAGCTTGAAATCGATCGTGCGCAGGCCGACGACGCCCGCGCTGGCGACATGCGTGATCTGCACGCGCGCCGGCTGCAGCGCCAGGATGCCGGGCTTGGCGCCGCGGGTGTTGGTCGCCAGATCGACCAGCAGATCGAGCTCGTCGGCGGCGATGCGCTGCGGCCGCTTCGCGCTCGGTGGCATCGGCGATGCGTCGTGAAATGGTCGCCAAGGCCGCGATAGCGCGCGGTCCATGGGTCGCTGACGGCCGACAGCGAATAGAAGTAACAGCTCGAAACGACTGCGATCGTGGCGCCGCACCGCCTCCCAGATCATCTTGCCCATCACGTGATCGCGCAGGTCGCCCGACAGGTAGCCGACGCGTATCCTGCCCGGGCGGCGGCGACGGCGCCAGCGCGACCGGCGTGCCGTAGACTCGCGGCGCCGCCGCCGCGTACGTCGCGGTAGAGGCGGAGCACGTCGGCGGGCTCGACGTCGAAATAGAGGATCAGGAACAGGAGCGTTTCGAGGCAATCGACAAGCTCGGTGTCGCCGGACGGCTTGAACTGCGCCGCGGCGCAGGCGATCGAGATAGCGGTCGAGCGCCGCGAAATCTGCCTGATACTGGCAAGCCTCGAGCGCCTGCACCGCCAGCGGCAAGCGCATCCGGACAGTTCGCCTCGAAGCGCCGGAACGCGCGCAGCCAATCGTCGATGCGGCCGCTTTCGTGCAGCGTTTCGCACAGCGCGTTGTGCGCGGCGACGTGCGCCGGCATCCTGCGCGATGACGCACTCGAAGGCGGCGACCGCCGCATCCGAGCGTGCCCTAGCTCGCGCAGGACGACGCCCGCGTTGTAGCTCGGCGGCCGTCAGGTCCGGCGCCAGCGCCAGCGCGCGCCGATAGGCGTTCTGCGCGCGCGCGGCGTTTCTTGCCGACCTGCAGCGCGACGCCGCGGTTGTAGTGCGTCTCGGCGTCGCCGGGCTGCAGCGAAAGCGCGCGGTCGAACGCGGCGCGCGCACTCGCTGCCCCGGCTGCGGGCAAGCTCGGCCAGTCCGAGCGCGCGCCACAGCGCGGCGCGCCTGGGGCGCGACGGCGAGCCCTTCGCGGCAGAGCTGCGATCGCCGCGTCGCCGCGTTCGCGCTCGCGCAGCAGGTTGGCCAGCGCCGCCCGAGCATCGACGAACGCAGGCGCGGCGCGCACCGCGGCGGTCGAGCTCGCGCAATGCCTCGGCTCGCGGGCCGCGGTCGCGCAGCAGCAGGCCGAGCAGATAGTGCGCGCGCGCGAAATCCGGCTGCAGCGCCAGCACGCCGCGATACGCGGCGATGGCGGCGTCGGCATCCTGCGCCTGGTGCGCGCGCACCGCGTCGCGCCAGAGCCGGGCCATCGCCGGCGGCGGACAGCCGGGCAGTCGGCGGCGGACGAGAATCCGGGTGCGAGCGCCGCGGCGAGCGTGGCTTCGATGTCGGTCCGGTGCGCGCGCAAAGCGTCGTCGGCGCCGATCGCGGCGCCGGCAGCGAATGCGTCGACCAGCGGCGCCACGTGCGCGGCGTGGAGCGAGTCCAGGGTCCAGACGCTGCGGGCCGGACGCCGCGCCAGCAGCGGGCCGGTTGCCGCCGCCATGCCGGCAAGGTCGACGACCGCGTCGAAATCCGCTTCGGCCAGCAGTTGCGCGATCGCCGCATCCGGCGCCGGCCCGAGCACGGTCACGGTCGTTCCGGCCAGCGCAGCCGCCGCGGATGCCGAAGGGCCGGCCGCATCGACGATGTACACGAGCGGCTCGATGCGCTCGCGCGCATGCGCGGCGACGACTTCCCGCAAGTAGTCGTTCGGATCGACCACTTCGGCGCCGACGACCAGCGGCCGGCCAGGCGCGATCAGATAGGCGACGCGCAGCGCCGCGCCGCGGTCCGCCGCGGCCACGGCAGCGGCACGTCGGGCGCGTAGCGTGCGATGCAATGCGCGGCGTAGCGCGCGGCCCACGGCGATTGCGGCGCGACTTTTGCCGCGGCAAGCGCGAACAGGCGCAGCGCGTCGAGCGAGGCGATCGTTGCCGCGCCGCGCTCCGCCGCGTCGAGCATCGCTTTGGCCTGCTCGGGCTCGTCACGCGAAGCCGCGTCGTCGGCGAGCATCGCCGCCAGCAACGGCGCCGCGCTCGCCTCAGCGCGCCGGCCGACGTCGGCGAGCAGGGCCTGCCTGCCCGGCGATCGGGGCGCCGCGAGCAGCAACTGCGCGAGCTCGCCCACGTCCTCGCCCACACCCTCGCCGATGGCGTCGTCGGAAAGCGAGCGCTCGATCTCCCGATAGGCGTCGGCATCGCCCGCGGCAAGGCGGGTCAGCGCGAGGCCGCGCCTCGCCTGCGCGTCCTGCGGCGCGAACGCCAGCGCGCGGCGGTACGCTTCGGCGGATTCGGCGCGCTTGCCGATCCGCCGCGCCGCGGCGCCGAATGCGAGCAAGGTCGGCAGATGCCTGCGGCTGCAAGCGTCAGCACCGTGCGCCAGGCGTCGAACGCTTCGCCGTCGCGGCCGAGCGTCACGCAGCACTTCGCCCAGATGAAAATGGGCCTGGATCGCATAGCGGTTGGCCTGCGAGCGCCTCGCGATAGCAGAGCAGCGCGTCGACGGTGCGGCCGGCGCGCTGATGCGCCTGGCCGCGCGCGAGCCACGCGCCATCGTCCGGAGCGCTCACCGCGGCAGCCGCGCCTTGAGCGCGGCGAGCAGCGACGCGGGCGCCAGGCGGTACAGCGCGCGGCCCGTCCGCGTGTGGCGGATGCGAGAGCGCGGCGCGCGCGACATGCGCCAGCGGGTCGCGCGCCGCGGCCGCGGCGAGCGCCCGGAACGGCATCGTCCGCCGTCGGCACCGCCTCGCCGGGCGGCTGCGGCGGCCGCCACGGCGCGTAGCGCAGCGCGGCAAGGCAGCGCGACGCGGCGATAGGCCGCCGCGGCGCGCGCGGCGCTCCTGCCGGCCGCTGCGCGGCTCGATAGACGCGATCGTCGCTGCGGTCATCGCCTCCAGCGTGGGCTGGAGCGCCGTCCGCGCGCACGCATGCCGCCGCGGCGAAGCTCGTCGCGCCGCGAGACGATCGAGCACCGCCGCGATGCGGTCGAGCATGCGCTCTTCCGAGCGCCATTCCTCGTCGCTCAGGACCCAGCCGGCGCCGGTTTCCGCGACGCGGTCGGCCAGCGCGCCGATCGGCGGCACGATCGCCGGGCGGCCCGCGGCCCAGGCCTCGGACAGCGTGAAGCTGAACGTCTCCGGGCCCGCCGAGGGATACGCGACAAGCTCGACGCGGTAGTGCTCGATCAGCTCGCGCAGCGCGCGCGAATCGTACGGGCCATGCATCGTGAACACGCCGTCGGCGGATTGGAACGGCTCGCGCCCGCGATCGAGGTATCCGATGAGCACCCAGCGCAGCGCGAGACCGCGCTCGCGCGTCAATTCGACCAGCCGTTCGAGCCGCCGCGCACCCTTGTCCGGGCCGATCGCCCCGAGGACCGCGATCGACCGGCCGGCCGTCGTCGGCCATCGGCAGCGGCGAATGCACCGCGTCCGGGCGCGACATGCCCGCGGCGTTGCCGTGCGGAATCACCGTGACCTCGTGCTCGGGAAAGTATTTGCTCAGTATCGATGCCGCCCAGGTCGAAGGCGCGATCACGAACGCGGCGCGCGCGAGCAGCGCGCGATGCTTCGCGCGCCATGCGTCGATGTCGACGCCGGCGAATCCGGTTGCGCGGCAAGGCAGGCGGCGCAGACAGCCGCGTCGGTCACGGCGCCGCAATAGCGTGCTGCGCGTTGAGGAAGGTGATCGTCGGGCAGGCGAAATTGAGATCGTGCACCGTGTAGCCGTACGGCATGTCGAGGCGGGCGAGCGCCTGCAGCAGGCCGTCGCGGCAGCCGGAGATGTTGTGCAGGTGGATCAGCTCGACGCCGAAGCGGGCGCAGATGCCGCCCAGGAAGTCGCTCCAGGGCTCGGCCGGCAGGCGACTGAAATCGTAAGTGCGCAGTCTCGCCGCCCGCGTGCTCCTCGAGCTGCCATTCGTCGCCGACGGCGATCAGCAGATAGTGGCGGAACGCCGCGGCGGACGCGGCGATCAGCGCGCGCACGTGGTACTCGGTCCCGCCGCCGTGGCCGTGGATCACGTGCAGCACGCCGGGCACCGGCTCGCTCAGCACACGGTACTGCGACAGCGCCAGCTCGCGCAGCGGCCGCAGCGGATCGGCGGCGATGTAGGCGCGCACCAGGTCGAGATAGCCGCGGATGGCGCTCGAGCAGGATCTTGCATGTTGCGCTCGGCCAGATCGCCGCGCTTGTCGCCGAACGAGCTGCCGCCGAGGTGCAGGACGAACGCGTCGTCGCACAGCACGTTGCGAAAGCCGGCGGCGGCGGCGCGCATGCAGAAATCGTTCTCCTCGCCGTAGCCCAGGCCGAACACCGGATCGAACACGCCGATCGCATCGATCAGCGCGCGGCGGATGTACAGGCAGAAGCCGACGCCCGTCGGCAGATCGGGATACGTCGGCACCGCGGCCCGCTCGAGCGCGCGCACCGTCGTCTCCGGATCGCGCCCCGGCGGCCAGCGGTTGTTCTCGCAGAAGCGCGGCAGCGAGCAGATCTCGGCGTTGTTGGAGAACGGCGTGATCGTGCCGATGGTCGGATCCGACGCGGCGCAGCGCGCGAGCGCGTCGAGCCAGCCGCGGGTGACGACGGTGTCCGAATTGAGCAGCACCACGTCGGCGCCGCGCGCGCGGCGCGCATGCCGCGGTTGGCGTTTAGCGTGAAGCCGAGATTGCGCTCGTTGGCCAGCAGCGCGACCTGCGGCAGCCGGCGCGCGTCGAGCCGCGCGAAGTAGGCGCGCACCCGCGGATCGGGCGAGGCGTCGTCGATCACGATCAGCCGGTAGTCGCCGTCCGTGTGCGCGAGCACGCTGTCGATGCAGCGCGCGAGATCGTCCGCGGCGTTGTAGACCGGGACGACGATGTCGATCGGCGGCGTGCGGCATCGACGCGTCAGCGCCGGCGCAGCCAGAGCGTGAGGCGGCGCCACGGCAGCGCAAGCCACCAGCGCAGCGAGTTGCCGCTCGGCGATCGTCTGCTCGCGGGCGGCGATTTCCCGCCGCAGCACGCACGCCGCATCGAGTCTCGTCCTGCCGCCGGCGCTCGCCGCTCCAGCGCGGCGACCTGCACCTGGACTGCGGCGATCGTGCTGGTCGCGCCCGGCCAGCTCGCGGTCGCGCAAGGCGATCAGCCGTTCGCGCTGCTTCGCGCACCGCATTCAGCTCGGCAAGCTGGCCGTCCTTGCCGGCGATGACTCGCTCGCGCTCGGCGACCAGCGCCTCGAGGTGATGGACGTGCGCGGTCTGCCGGTCCAGCGCCAGCGTCGCGGTCCTTCAGCAGCGCGTCCAGCCGCAGCACTTCGCTCGCATTGCGCCCGCGCCCGCTTCTGCTCGGTCTCCTCGGCGTCGGTGAAGAGCGATCCGTGGATGGCCGCGGCAGGAAGCGCGCCGGCCTCGCGCGCGGCGACGACGACGAAATACATGCCGTCGGCCGGCGCGTACGGTGAGACCTTGCCGGCATCGCCCAGCCACGCCTCGATGCCTTCCCCGCTGCCCTCGCCCCAGATCGCCGACCACGGCGCCACGCGCTGATGGAACCAGCGCTGCGCCGGGAATGCGGGTGCGAGCAACGCGGAGAGGCCGTCGCGATAAAGCTCGTGGCGATGGAACTCGTTGACGTAATCGCGCTCGTCGCTGTAGACGCGCTTGTTCGGCGAGGAAATGACCAGCAGCCCGGCGGGCTTCAGCACGCGCGCGAACTCGGCGAGCATCCGCGGCTGGTCGGCCGCATCCAGGTGCTCGATCGGTCTCGAACGAAACGACGACGTCGAACGAAGCATCCGGCAGCGGCAGCCGCGTGCACGAGCCTTCGACAAAGCGCAGGCGTTCGGTGCCGTAGGTCGACTGGGCGTGCCTGATCGCATCGGCGTCGATGTCGACGCCGACCGCCTCGGCTGCCGCGGTTGCGAGCAGCGCCGTCCCGTAGCCCTCGCCGCAGGCGGCATCGAGCACCCGCCGGCCTTCGGCGTAGCGGCGCGCGAAGGCGTAGCGGTGCCAGTGCTCGTAGGCGATTTCGCCGGCGCAGGCAGGCAGGAAGCGTTCGCCGGTAAAGGTCAGGTCGGAGGTCATGCGGGACGCATTCCGCGCCGCCTCGTGAGCGCATCGCGGCGGCAAAGCCGCGATTTTACCCGATCAGGACGGAGCCGGACGCCTCGCCGGCGAGCGCCGTGCGCGGCTGCGGCCGGGCCGTTCCAGCCGTGCTCGATGCGCACCAGGCCCATTTCGCGCGTCGCGCCGACGACCACGAGCGGCATTTCCACGTTGTCGAACAGGCGAACGCCTTCCGGGTCGAGCGCGTGCGCGCGCACCACGTATTTTCCCGGCAGCAGCGGCAGCCGCGGAAACGTCAGCGAAAACGCGAAGCGCTGCGCATCGATCCGCACCGGCGTGACGCCGTCCATGTCGGTCGCCACGCCGTAGATGGGGGTGCCGTCGGCGCGAATCAGGCCCAGCAGGACGACCGGCGCGCGGCCGTCGGGCGAGAACACTTCGCCGCCGACGGTCAGCGCGCCGCCCGACGCGAGCGTCTCCGGCGGATCGAGCATCAGCGACTGCACCGCGTACACGCCCGCGGCGGCGGCCCGGGGCGCGGCGATCGGCTGCCTGGCGCCGGCGGACTTTTCCTCGTGGTAGGCAAGGTACGCCTGGGTCACTTCCGCCGCGGGCCCGTAGCGCTCGACCTTGCCTTCCTTCAGCCACAGCGCGGCGCGGCAGAGCTTCTGGATGTGGTACATGCTGTGCGAGCAGAGCAGCAGCGTGCCGCCGCCGGCAAGATAGCTTTCCATCCACGCGACGCATTTCTTCTGGAACGATTCGTCGCCGACGGCGAGCACCTCGTCGGTGATCAGGATGTCGGGGGTCAGCGCGGTCGCCACCGCGAAGCCGAGGCGCACGACCATGCCCGACGAATAGTGCTTGATCGGGTCGTGAATGTGCTCGCCGATATCGGCGAAGGCGATGATCTCGTCGCGCTTGGCCGCGATCTCCGCGCGCGAGAGCCCGAGCAGCGCTGCCGCGAGATCGATGTTGGCGAGGCCCGAATACTCGGGATGAAAGCCCGATCCGAGCTCGAGCAGCGCGCCGACGCGGCCGCGGCTTTCCACCACGCCGCGGGTCGGCGTGATCACGCCCGCGACGATCTTCAGCAGAGTCGACTTGCCGGCGCCGTTCTCGCCGATGATGCCCAGCGACTCGCCTGCGGCGAGATCGAACGACACGTCGTCCAGCGCCTGGAACACCTGCGAGGCGCCGCGGCCGCGCAGCAGATCGAACACCAGCCGCAGCCGGGCGGCGTTGGCGTCGAGCTTGGCGTAATCCTTGCCGACGCCGGAGAGATGGAGCAGCGCGGACATCAGCGAATCGCGTCGCCCCGGCTGGAGAGGTGGAGGAGCGCGGACATCAGCGAATCACGTCGCCCCGGCTGGAGAGGTGGAGGAGCGCGGACATCAGCGAATCACGTCGCCCCGGCGCAGGCCGAGGCCCAAGTTGCGATCGACCCAGACAAAATGCGCCCCGCGTCCTACAGACGACCTTGGATCCCGGCCTTCGCCGGGATGACGACGATACTGTCGCTCGGCGCAGGCGTCGCCGGGATGCCGACGATGTCGCCCCGGCGCAGGCCGGGGCCCAGTGAGGTTTGTCGCCCCGGCGCAGGCCGGGGCCCAAGTTGCGATCGACCCAGACAAAATGCGCCCCGCGTCCTACAGACAACCCTGAGTTCCGGCCCCCGGCTTGGACCATGCCGGGGCAGGCTTCGCCGGAACGACAAAGCATTGTTCGCCACGATCGCGTGCTCAGACAAAATCTTCGAAATGCGGCGACAGCCGGAGGAACACCCAGCGGCCCGCGGCGAACAGCGCGAGCGCGACGACGACGGCGAGCGCGTCGCCCCAACCCACGGCAAGGCGCCCGTCGAGCAGCGCGTCGCGAAGGCGGCCGACCAGGTAGCCGAACGGATTGGCGGCGACCCAGGGCTGCATGCGTGCGGGAACCAGCGAGATCGGATACAGGATCGGCGTCAGGTACATCAGGATCATCAGCACCGGCATCAGGATGTGCTCGATGTCCTTGACGAACACCTGCAGCGCGGCGAGCGCGAGCGCCAGGCCGGTCACCGCGATGGCGAGGATCAGCCACAGCGGCACCGCCAGCAGCAGGCCTTCGAAATGAACCGTCTCGCCGAACAGCGCCAGCACGACCAGCACGACCAGGTAGCCCGCGAACTGCAGGGTCAGCGTCGCGCCGACCGACGCGTACACGATCAGCTCGTGCCGGAAGGCGACCTTGCGGATCAGTCCGGCATAGTTTGCGATGCTGACCGTCCCTCGCTGCAGCGCTTCCTGCGCGGCGAGCCACGGCCACAACGCGACCGCGACGAACAGGAGGAAGCTCTTGCCGTCCATCGCGCCGGCGCGAAATATGGTGGTGAAGACGAAGTGGTAAACGGCGAGCAGCGCCAGCGGATGCACGAACGCCCAGGCCAGCCCGCTGATGCTGCCCAGGTAGCGCGAAAAGAGCTCGCGATGGAAGAAGTTGGCGAAAAGCGCGCGGTGCCGCGCAAGGCTCTCGCGCGCGCGGCCCAGGTCCGCGGCGCCGGGGACTTGCACGGCAGGATACGGATTTGCCATGAAGCGGAGGATACCAGCGTTGGTTTGGACCCGCGTGGCGGGTCGAATCCACTGTCGGGAGCTCCGGGACTTTGGCCGCGCGCCGGGTCGAATCCGGTGTCGGGAACTCCGTGGCTTTGGCCGCGCGCCGGGAGTGTGCCATGATCGTCGCGATGGAGCCCACGCTGCAGCGCACCGACGCCATCACCGCTGGCGAGGACGTCGCAACGGAGAACGCGCGACTCGCTTCGGGGCTTGCGCTGCACCGGCAGGCGCGATACGCCGAGGCCGCAGAAGCCTTCCGGCAAGCCACCGCATCGAATCCTTCCTCGGCGCAGGCCTGGGGCAATTTCGCGGTCGCGCTCGCTCTCTGCGGGCGCACCGACGAGTCGCTCGACGCGGCGGCGCGGGCCGTGACGCTGGCTCCGCACGTGGCGATGCTCCATTCCAACCACGGCGATGCGCTGATGGCCTCGGGCCGGTTCGAGGCTGCGCGCGACGCTTATGGCAGAGCGGACGCCCTGGGGCCCGGCCATCCCGCGACGCTGAACAAGCTCGCCTGCGCGCAGCGCATGCTGGGCGAGCTCGACCGGCCCGAGGCGTTGTTCCGACGCGCGCTCGCGCTCGCGCCGCAGTTCGGCCTGGCGCTGGTCAACCTGGGCTCGGTCGAAGCGGTCCGCGGCAACTACGGCGAAGCCGTCTCGCTGCTGTCGCAGGCGCTCGCCGCGCCCGGCCTGCCGGCAGATGCGCGCGAATCCGTGGCGGCGGCGATGACCCTCGTCGGCGAGCACCGGCGGCTGCGGCCCGCACTGAAGGACGCGATCGAGGGCGACGATCCTGCCCGACTTGCCGCTGCCGTTGCCGCAACGCCCGCCGCGCTGGTGATCGCCGACGCCGGACATCTGGCGCAACTGGCAGCCATCGCACGCGAGCTGCGAGCGATCGGCGACGAGGACATCGTCGCCGACGCGGCAGCTTCGTGGTGGCCGGCGATCGAGGCGCATTTCACGACCCATGGCGAAGCCGCGCCCGCGGACATGCGCGCGACCGTCGACTGGTTGGAAAATGGCGCGGCATCGGCCTCATTCGCGGACAATGCGCGAACCGCGGATCTGGTCAGGATCGCGCGCGCGGTCGAGCGGCGGCGCGCGCGGCGCGACATCCCGCGCCAGCCGGCGGACGGCCCCGCCGGCGAGACGCTGGTGCGCTACTGGCACGCTGCGCTCACCTGGCATCGCCCGGAGTGCGTCCCGGGCCAGTTCAAGCTGCTGCCGAACCTGACGGCGGCCACGCCGTCGCACCGGTTCATCGCGCCGCTCGCGGTGGCCGGAACCCTGCGAGCGTTCTTTGCCGACATCTATCCGACCGTGCCGCCGGGCCTCGCCCGTGGGGCCCTGGTCATGCGGGCGGTCGGCTCGTGCCATCCGTTCTTCGACGGCAACGGAAGGACCGGGAGGTTTCTGTTGAACGCCGAGCTCGAAGCCGCGGGTAGGCACCCGATCGTGTTGTTCTCGGATTTCAGCGCACGCTATCGCGCCGCGATCGCGGCCGAGCGCGAGAACGTCGACATGAGCGGGCTGGTGGCGATGCTGCGAGACGCGGCCCGCAGGACGGCGGAGATCGTGCGCGTTCTGCAAGAATCCGGGTAACGGATCACGCCGGCGGTCGGCGCCGGCCGGAAAACGCAATGCTCGTTGCGTTGATCGATCGCACCTTGGACCCCGGCCTGCGCCGGGGCGACAAGCTCATTGTCGTTCCGGCGAAGCCTGCCCCGAGCGACAGTATCGTCGTCATCCCGGCGAAGCCTGCCCCGGCATGGTCCAAGCCGGGGGCCGGGATCCAAGGTCGTCTGTAGGACGCGGGGCGCATTTTGCCTGGGTCGATCGCGACTTGGGCCCCGGCCTTCGCCGGGGCGACAAGCTCATTGTCGTTCCGGCGAAGCCTGCCCGAGCGACAGTATCGTCGTCATCCCGGCGAAGGCCGGGATCCAAGGTCGTCTGTAGGACGCGGGGCGCATTTTGTCTGGGTCGATCGCTCCTTGGACCCCGGCCTGCGCCGGGGCGACGAGGTCATGTCGTTCCGGCGAAGCCTGCCCCGGCATGATCAGCCGGGGGCCGGAACCCAAGCGTCGGCGCGTCGCGGAGTGCCCATTGCGGAGCCGGCGGCTACTGCGGCGGCGGCGCGGCCTGATCGCGCGCCTTCGGATCGGGATGAAATATCAATGCGTCGATCGCCGGGCGGTTGATTTTCTGGTCGGGATCGTTGCGGATTGCGTTGATCTTCATGTCGCGCTGCTCGTTGACGTAACGCGTGCGCAGCTCGGCCATGATCCTGTCCTGCACCGCTTCGAACGGGCGCTGCTCGGGCGCGCGGCGGCCTTCCAGGCGGATGACGTGGTAGCCGAATCGCGATAGCACGGGCTCGCTCACCTCGCCGACGCTCTTCAGGCCGAATGCCGCGTCGGTGAACGCGGGGTCCATGCGGCCGCGGCCGAACCAGCCGAGCTCGCCGCCGTTTTTCTTCGCCGACGGATCGTCCGACAGCTCCTTCGCCAGCGTGGCGAAGTCCGCGCCGGCAAGAACCTTCTTGCGGGCTTCCTGCGCCAGCGCCAGGGCCTCTTCCGGCGTTCGCGTCCTGATGTCGAACAGGATGTGCGACGCCTCGACCTCGTCGGGCGTGCGGAACTTGTCCTTGTCGACCAGGTACGTTTCCTTCGCCTTGAGCATGAATTCCGCGGACCTCGCGTCGAAGTCGGCGCCGGCGGCCTCCTCGATGCGCTTGAGCTGCGCTTCCGCGATCAGGCGATCGGCTTCCAGCGAGATCCGCCGTTGCAGGACCGGGTCCTGGTCGACTCCCGCTTTGCGTCCTTCGACGGCGAGCGTCTTGGTGAGCAGGAGATTGTTCAGGTACGTGCCGATCCGCTTCGGGTCGCTGGCGAAGGCGCTGCGGTTTACCGCGGGGACGCGCTGAACGTCGGCGTCGTAGTCGGCGCGCGTAAGGCGGGTCACCGCATTCTCGGCCAGGACCTCGTCGGGCGGATGCTGGGCGCCGGCGGGAGCGGCAGGTCCGGGGCTCGGCGCTTGCGCGAGCGCTGGGCCAGAAAGGAGAAAAAGCTGCGCGCAGAGCGCAGCCGCCAAATACCGTGTGCTGGCCATGGGGACTCGTTGAAAGTGACGAAAGCGATGGAGGATACAGGAGCCGGAGTCGCCGCGCAGAGCGCGCGAGCCAAAAAACGGGCGGCCCCGCCGGAGCGGGGCCGCCATCGGTTCAAAGAACGTAGCGCCGTGCTTTACAGCCCCTTACGGCTTGGAGGAGTTGACAAAAACGTCGCAGGGGAAGGCCTCCGCTCGGCATACCGCGCCGGCGGTGTTCCGGATGTTGACGTAGTACGTCGTATTGGGCTGCAGCATCGGCCACCGAGCCTAGTGCTGGGCTGCGCCAACGTTGAAGTGTCAGCCGACTTCGGCATGAGGTTGGTCTGTGAAGTCGCACTTGGCTCGTCGGATACGAAGACGTCGTGCGCAGAATCCTGGCCACTGCCCGAATACAGCGTAAGTGATCCCGTCCTGGAGCTGGCCGGCCCCGTCGTGAACTGGAGAATCCCCGCATCCAGCGGACCCATCGGTATCTTCAAGTTGCTCGTCCAGTTCGGCCAGTTCATCACGACGACATTGGTATTCAGGTAGCCCGAGCATGCGGACCCGCCGCCGCCGCTGCCGGAGACATTGACCGTCACCGATGCGGTGCCGCTGCCGCCGCCGTTGGTCGCGGTCACGCCGAAGGTGCTCGATATCGAAATCGCTGCCGTCGCGGTGTTGCCCGAGGTCGACGTCACCGGGCCGGTCCAGGTCCATGTATCGACGCCATCGCCGCCGGCGCATTGCGCCGTCAGGTTGACGGTGCCGCCACCGGCCGGGAGAGGATTGGTGTTGGCGGTGATCGAGCAGCTCGAGGGCTTGACCGGCAACGACGCGCTCCAGACAACCTGCTTGGTCGGCGTGTTGCCGGCCCGATGCCATTGCTCGGAGTAACGCTATAGGTCACCGTCTTGTTGCTGCCGATGGCCTGGCAGCTCTGCGTCGTGACGTTGGCGCAGTTGCCGCCGGTCCACGCATAGCTGGTCGGCGAACCCGATGAGCACACCGCGGTCAGCGTTATCGCGTTTCCGTTCGTTCCCGTGCTCGGGCCTTGTATCGAGCAACTGACGGCGCGTTGGACACAACGCAAGTCAACGTCTGGTTGCCTGCTGGCACCGCTCAGCGAAAAGCTGTCGCAGTTCGAATCGTTGAGCGTGATGCCGCCGGCGTTCGCCGCCAGCGCACACGAAAAAAATGCTGCGCCGGCAAACGCACGGACAGCTTGTCGAATACAGGATCGAATCATCTTGGCTCCAGTGTAAGGCCGCGGAAGGTAAGCGCCGTCACGCTTACGCAAGCTCCGCGCCAGAGGAAAAATATTTTTGTTGGCGGATTATACCCCCTTGTCATAGTCCGCGAACAGCGCCGTAGGCGCCCGTCCGTCAGAGAATCATAACCGTTCGTTGCTTGCGCCGGAATCGCGGATCGCTTGCTCGCGCTCGCATCGATCAAGGAGAACGAGCCGAGGCGATGACGCCAACGCGGGGCCGGAGCGCGCGCCCGCTTGCCGGGCCGGCGGCGTGACGCCACGCGTCACATTGCGACGGCACGCTGCGTCAGACCCCGTGCAGCACAAGTACGTGCGCCCTGCCGGCCGCACCAAAAAAAAAGGCGGAACCGAGGTTCCGCCTTCGAGACACAAGCATCGGACGTTTCTAGAAGAAGATGTCCGTCGTGTACTTGTGGATGAAGTTGCCGCCGTAGTTCGAAAGCACTCCGCCAGGCAGCGTGCCGTTGACGAACGTCTGCACCGCAAAGCCGACCACCGGGAGGCCGACGTAGGTCACCGTCTGGCCCGACGTGGTGCTGCCGGTGATGAAGGTGATCGACGTGTCGGTGTTGGGCAACTGGTGCACGGCCGGATCCGCGCCCGTGATGAGGATCGGGAAGCCCAGGTTCAGCCAGCCATGCTCGAAGCCGGTCGGGATGCTGGCGGAGTTGGTCGATCCCAGCACATTGCTGTTGTTGAACGTGATGACGTTCGCTTCCCAGCAGAGCGAGTTGGTCTGCGTCGGCGGCGGCGGCGAGAAGTCGGTCACGAGAAGCTGCTGCTCTTCGCGATCGTAGAGAGCCAGCGAAACGTCGTCGCACGAGCCGTCCGTGCGGTTGAAGTTGCGCTGGAACAGCTTCGGCGCGTTGCCGGTGCCGACATTGACGTAGTAGCGCTTGGTCGGGAAGGTGACGACCCAGTCGGTGCCCGAATGCGTGCCGGCGTCCAGCACGTACTCGTTCATCACCTGGTCGTGCATCAGCACCGCGCTGACCGGATCGGGATTGCCGTTGAGGGCAATGAACGGCCAGTTCGACGTGAACACGTCGTTGAACGCGATCACCTGGCTGACCTGAGGAGCGGCGTCGCGCAGATCGGGCTTGATATTGCCCGGGGCCTGGTAGTCCCTCGTGAACACGAGGAAATTCTCCAGCGCCACCGCATCTTCGGTGAAGTCGGTGCCGTCGTTGACGTTGATCAGCGTCATGCCGCCGAACAGGTTTCCGGTACCGGACAAGTCTGAGGCATCGCTCTGGACCTGATTGAACGCCGGTCCATCGGCGATCAAGGAAGCGCAGTCCGGGGTTCCGGTCGCGTCGTGGGTGACCCAGCTCGACGTCGTGCTCTCGGTCGGGAAGGTCGCCATCTCGAGGATTTCGACGTAGCCTTCCTTGGTGCGGTCCAGGCTGCCGCCGCCCTTGTCATCGTTGGTACCGATGTAGGCGAAGTTGACGAAGTTCTGTCCACCTGCCGGCAGAGCCGTCGGCAGTATGCAGGACTTGTCCAGCGTGCCGACCAGCGCGCCGCCCGTCGTGCTCGGCAGAATCGCGGCGGTCCATACGTCGTGCTTGGACAGGAACAAGTTGAAGTCAAGCACTTCCCGGCTGTTCTTGCCTTCCAGGAAACGAACCTTGACAGCCTTGGCCGAGCTGGTCGTGTTGACCACGGACAACAGCGAAGCGTAGGCGTTGCCGGTCACGTCGGCGCGGGTGGTGTAGTACGGATAGATCAGCACCTGGCCGAGACCGTTGGGATTCAGGCTCACCGCTTGCGCGGCTCCCGTCACGCCCAACGCGCTCACACCTGCCAGAGCAGCGTACAGCGATTTTCTTTTAAACGTGTTCATGGTTTTTGATGACTCCTGTTTCAGATTTAAAGTGATCACTTTAACCGACAGCACAGCGATGTTATTACAGCTTACTTCCATTTACAAACAGAATTGACCACACATCCTACCCTCCTGTGTGATATTTGCAACGTATCGCGTCGTCCCGGAGGCTGTCCCTAGCGATAAACGTACCAGGCCGACCCTTTCTCGATGATCCAGCTTTCGTTCAGCGGCATCTGGATGCCTTTCATCAGCTTGTGATCGAAGGTGATCTGGATCTGCACCTTGCAGACTTCAGCCTCGCATTCCACCTTGTCGACCTTGGCCTGGCGCCACATGCCCGGCTTGATCTTCGCCTTGTACACGGGCAGCGGCGTCGTCGCCTTCGAGCCCTCGCTCAGGTAGGTGTACGCGCCGTCGAGATCGCCCTTGATCAGCGCCTGCCAGCGGGCTTCGGCCCGCTCCGCCACCACCTTCTGCTTGGCCGCCGGATCGGAGTCCTTGCCGATCCAGAATCCGGCGCATCCGCTCAACGCAACCGAGGCCACCACGACTGCCGCCAACTTCGCCGATGCAATCCACATCGCATCGCCGCGCGGCCGCCGTCTTGCCCACCATTCTGCCGTCTGCTTCTGAACCCTTGTTCGCATGTGCCGCCGATTTCCCGCTGCCGGGACCCGAATTATGCCGGGATCAACCCGGCCGCCCCGGCGCCGCAGCACCGTAATCGTCGAGCCAAGACTAAATAAATCACCCTGTATCGTCAATTGCTTTACTCCTGATTTATCAAGCAGTCCCCGGGTGTTGCACGGGTGCAACATGAGGTCCGTCGTCATTTGGAGACGTTTTCCGGCGTTTCCGGCGCTTGGGGCGCGAGTTTGGGCCGCGGGAACACGTCCTCGATCTGCTCCATCTTGCGCCTCAAATCCTCGATGACGCGCTGGTAATCGCCCTCGGATTCGAGCACCTGCGGGGTGATGAAAAGGATGAGCTCGGTGCGGTTGTTCTTGAGGTCCTGGTTGCCGAACAAACCGCCCAGAATCGGTATCCGGGAGATCAGCGGCAGGCCGTTCGAGGTGTTTTGCTTGTTTTCGGTGATGAGCCCCCCCATGACCATCGTCTGCCCGGAGGGGACCGCCAGCAGGGTCTGGACCGACCGGGTGCTGATCGGCGGGGCGTCCCCGGCGATCGCCGGATTGCCCGGGTTGCTCACCTCGGCGTCGACCTCGAGCGTGACCAGCCCCCCCGCGTTGATGTGCGGCGTGACCTGGACCAGCACACCGGTATCGATGTACTGCGAGGTCGTGGTGATGGCGTTGGTCCCGACGCCCACGGTGCTGCCGCCGACGAAGGTCTGCTGGTTGATCGGGATGCGGTCGCCGACCTTGATCGTCGCCTTCTGGTTGTCCAGCGCCGACAGGTGCGGGTTGGAGATGACCCGGGTGCTGCCGTAGGTGTCGAGCAGGTGCAGCACCGCCTGCACGCCGCCGGGAAAGGTCGCGTTGTTGAGGATGTAGTTGAATCCCGTGCTCAACGCCAGGCCGAGCGGGGTGGTCGTGGTGCCCGTCGTCGTCGGAGGCTGCGGATTGAACGGGGTCTTAGTGGTGTTGAAGTTGCCGCCGCTGCCCCGCCCCGACGGCGCGCCGCCGCGGAACAGCCAGTCGACGCCGAACGTCAGGTCGTCGGTCAGCGTCACCTCGGCGATGGTGAGCTGGATCAGCACCTGCCGCTGCGGCACGTCGAGCTTTTTCAGCGCCGCCTCGATCACCGCGTACTCGGCCGGCGTAGCGACGATCAGGATGGTGTTGTTGTCCTTGTCGGCGACGACCTGGACATTGCGCACGACGCCCACGCTGCCGTCGACGCCGACCGGATTGTTGGCCAGCGCCCGCGCCACCGCCTGCGCGACGGGCCCGCCGGGCTGCGCCCCCTGCACGAGGGTCGTCGCCGGCTGCGGCGGAATCGGCGCCGACGACATGGGCTGGCCCTGATAACTGGGCGGCGAGACGATGGTCCCGGCCGGCGTGCCCGGCGCCAGGGTCGGCGCCGGCACGGCGGTCTGCTGGGTCGTGCGGCCGGTGAACGCCTGCTGCAGCAGCGGGCCGATGTGCTCGGCGCGGCTGTTCTGCACCTGGTAGACGTAGAAGCGCACGCCGCCGCCGGCGTCGCCCTTGTCGAGGCGCTCGATCCAGCGCTTCGCCTCCTCGAGATACTGCGGCTGCGGCGTGACCACCAGCAAGGCGTTCATGCGCTCGATCGGAATGATGCGCAGGATCCCCGCCAGCGGGCTCTTGTCGGGGGTGCCGAGTATCTTGTCGAGCTCGGCCACGACGGTCTTGACTTCGGCGCTCTGCAGGGTGAACAGCCCGAACGACATGCCGGCCAGCCAGTTGACGTCGAACATGTCGATGGTTTCCAGCATGTGCTTCAGCTCGAGCTCGGTGCCGGAGACGATCAGGAGGTTGCGCAGATCGTCGGCGCGTATGGTCGTCGCTTCCTTCTGGAACGGCTCGAGAATGGTCATCATCTGCCGCACGCCGACGTACTTGAGCGGCACGATCTGCACGCTGTAGCCGGGAGGCAGGGCGCGGGAGCTGTTGCCGAGCTGGGGCGTGATGTTGCCGCGCACCGCGGTCGCCGCCGGGACGACCTTCCAGATCGCGCCTTCCTTGATCATCGTCGCGCCATTCGAGCGGAGCAGCATTTCCAGGGTGGCGGGCAGCGCCTCGCGCGGGATGCCCGAAGTCGTGCGTATGGTCACCGTGCCGCCGACCGCGGGATCGATGGCGTACGACTCGCCGAGAATGTCGGTGAGGATGTTGCGGATGACCTCGCGCAGCTCGGCGCCCTCGAAGTTGAGGGTGACCGACGGGCCGGTCGACACCGCGCCCGGCGCCGCCGCAGGCAGGCCGCCGCCCGGCTGCTGGCCCTTGATGAGCTGGCCGGTGCCGCGGAAGACCTTGGTGGTGTCGGTGCCCTCCTGTGGCGAAGGCTTGGCGCCGGCGCCCGGCGCGGTGATCGGGTCCGAGCTCTTCAGCGGCGCCGTAGGAAGGCTGGTCAGCTCCGGATCCCGGTTGGGGCGGTAGGGCGTCGCGCAGGCCGACAGCAGGATGAGCGCCGCCAGGATCGTGGCTGGCCCAAGGTAGCGTTTGATCATTGTTGTTTTCCCAGGCGTTGCGGCGAGCGCCTCGCGGTCGTGGTGGCGGAACGCCGGACCCGCGGCCGAGCCTTGGGTCCGGCGCGGCCGACGTGAATGGCGAGGCGCCTCATTTGGTGTTGCCCCGCCCGCCGCGTTGCATTCGCTGGTAGACGGCGGCCCACGGGTCGGCCGACGCGCCGGCCGCGGGCGCCGGATTGCCGGCCGCCTCGGCACCGGCACCGGCGCCGGCCTGGGCCGCGGCCCTGGCCGCCGCGCGCGCGGCGCGCCCTGTCGGCGGTTGCCCGGGCACCGCTTGCGGCGCTTCCCCGGCCGCGGCGCCCCGGGCTGCGGCGGCTCGGCGCGCGGCCTGGGCGGCCTGGCCGCCGCCGCGCGTCGGGGCACCTGCGGCGGGGCCGGCAGGCCGCGCTGCGGCGACGACCGTGGTCTTCGGCCCTGCAGCGACCTTCAGCAGCAGTTCCTCGGTATCGCCTCCCTGCGTGAAACGCACCCGGTCGGGCTGCACGTCGGCCACCAGCATGCCGTTGATCTTGTCGCCCTTGCGCACCGTCCGCGCCTTGCCGCCGGACACTTCCTTCAGGAACGCGATGGCGCGATCGCCGGCGAGCGTCGTGCCGGTGAGGATGAACTGGCCGCCCTGCAGGTTCCGGCCGGCCTCGCCGCTCGCGGTCGAGGGCGGCGCCGGCCGGCGCGTCGGATTGAACAGCGTGCGGTCGACGGTCTCGCTCAAGCTCGCGACGCCGCCTTCGACGCGATATTCGGGCAGCAGCGCGGACGCCACCGGCTTGGGCTCGATCGCCGCGGGCGCGGCCGGCAGCAGGTGCATGCCCCCGCCCCAGTCGGTCTCGATGCCGAGCAATGCCGCCAGCGCCAGCGCGGGCGCAATCCACCACAGCATCCAGCGAAGCTTTCCGTTCATGGCTTTCCCGCCTCGGTGTTGGAGTATGCGACGACGTCGAGCAGCACGCTGACCTCGGGCTCGACGCCCGGCGCAGGCTTGAAGCCGCGAAACGCGTTCAGCGGCCGTATGGTGAGGGCATCGACGATCAGGTACGGCTGCTGCGTCTCGACGGCGTAGAGGATCTTCTGCAGGTTCGGCGTCGATGCGAAAAGCTGCACGTTGACGCCTATCTGGCGGAAACGGCCGTCTTCCTTCGGCGCGACGATCTGCACGGTGGTGATGCGCCCGCCATTATTCTCGATCGCCGCACGCACGATGTCCTGCAACTCGGCGCCGGCAAGATTGGGCGCGGTATTCTTGAGAAAGAAGCGGCGACCGTTCTTGCCGCGCAGCGAATCGAGCGCCTTTTTCGTCTCGGGCGCCTGCGCCGCGACGCGGCGGTAGCGGTCGAGATGATCGCGCGTCGTCTCGATCGCGACGTCGTAGTGGCGGTGGAGGAGCAGCACCGGCGCGACCAGCAGCGCCAGCGCCACCGCCACGGCGACGAACAGCAGCAGCAGCGCCAGCGCGCGGTTGCCGCGCGGCGAGGTCGGCAGCGCGAGCGTCGCCATCACTCGCTGTCCTCGCCGTCGGCAGGCGGGGTCTCCGGCGCCGCGTCCGGTGCCGCGCCGGGTGCCGCGCCGGACGGCGGGCCGGCCGGCGCGGGCGCCCGCATGCCGGGGGGCGTCGGCGCCACCGCCGGCGATGCCGGTGCCGCGCGCGGCGAAACGGCGGCGGGCGCCGCAGCGGGCGGCAGAACCGTCGCGGGCGCGGCCGGCGGCGCGGCGTCGGGCACGGCCGACAACGGCACCGGCGGCGGGGGCGGCTGCTTTTTCACCTGTGCGCCGAGATCGAAGATTTCGCCCGGGCCAGGCTGGATCTTGGTGGTCGAAGAACGCAGCGCCGCCTGCTCCACCAGCCTGGAGTCCTCGAGGAGCGCAATCAGCTTGCCGGCATTGGCCGATTCGCCGCGCAGGACCAGGTCGCGCTGCGTGTCCTTGCCATGCAGGCTGGTGCGCATCTCGAGCTGCGTCACCCAGGTGTCGTCCGGCAGCACGCGCGTCACGCCGTCGAGGAGCTGCACCGTGCTCGGGTAGGCATATTTTTTCGCCAGCACGTAGTTGTATTCGCCTTGCAGCCGCTCGAGCTGCGTGCGCACGGCGTCGGCCGCGAGCGCCTGCACCCGCGCCTCCTCCGCCTGCTTGTTGAGCGCGATCGCGTAGTCGCGCTTCTGCACCAGCGGCACCACCAGCGTCGCCAGCGCCACGGCAACGACCAGCAGCAGCGGCGCCCAGACCTGCCAGCGCCGCCATGCGCCGGCGCCCGGGCGGGCATCCCGCGGAATCAGGTTGAGCCGCGGCGGCGCAGTCGTGGCCGGTCCGGGAACGACGGCCTGGACGACCGCGCCCCAGCTTTCCGCCTGCCGCCGGGCGCCATCGACCGCCGTTTTCAGCGCGGCCGCCCAGTCGACCCGGATGGTCTTGCGCGCCGGATCGCGGTCGACGATCACCGCATCGAAATAGAGCTGGTCGGCGCGAAACGGCGTGTGGCGGTCGAGATCGTACGACAGCGCCTGCTCCAGATTCTCCTCGAGCGCCGCCGGCAGAACGAGCTCCTTGCGCATGACCTGGCGCGGCGGCAGGGCGACGACGACCGTCGTCGCCCTCGCGGCGACGTTGCCTTGCGCGTCCGCACCGATCGACGCCATCGCGGCGCGCCCCACCGCGGCGACGTCGGCCGGGTCGCCTTGCAGCGGCGCCTTCGCCATCGCCGCGAGCTCGACCTCGCCGTCGACGATTTCGGGGCGCCAGAACACCGCTTCGCGGTCGCCGAATTCGATGACCGGGCGCATGCGCCAGCGCCTGAGCGTGCTGCGCGACGCGGTGGGGACGACCGGGGCGAGCTCCGCCATCCACCAGCGCCAGAAGCGCGGCAGGCCGATGCCGGTCGCGGTATCGCGCGCGCCGCGGCGGAGGCTGCTGAACCGATTCGCCATGCTCAATTCAACGTCGTCATTTCGCGGCCGCTGCCGGATCCGTTGCGCTCGCCGCGTCTGCGGCGGCGACCTGCGTGCGCTCGCCCTCCTGCCACTCCAGCACCGTCACCGGCCGTCGCTGGTCCGGATTGGGCCGCACCACCGACTCGCGCACGAACACCACGCCGTCGGGCGCGGTCACCTCGGCGCGCACGCGCCAGACGTTCACCGGGACTCCCGCGCCTGCCAGCGGCAGCACCGGCAGCGGCAGCCGTGCGGCAAGCGCCGCCGCCCGCTCCGCAAGGTAGGTGTCGACGATGGCATCGGTCGCCCCGGGCAGCGCCATCAGCACGGTGCGCGACGCGAACTGCGCGCCGATCGCCGGCGCTCCGCTATGGACCGTGAGGCTGCCGGCCAGACGCGCGTACAGCGCCGGCGTCATGCCCAGGACGCGCTGCAGCTCGGCGACGGTCTCGAACGCGGCGTTCGCGGGTTTGTACTTCAAGCCGGCGGCCTGGTAGTCCGCCGCTTCGGCGCCGTTGGGCCGCCGCAGATCGTCGGCGTCCTTCCAGTCGCCGATCACGTCGACGAAGCGCGCCGCGGTATCGGCGTCGAGCTGACCGGCGGTCTGCAGCAAGCCCTTGAGCAGCGGGTCCGTCGCAGCGTTGAGATCGATCTTACCAGACTCGTCCACTGCGCTCGCCGCGACGTGCGAGCCGTTATCGTCCCAGACGTGCAGCATGCCGTCGGCCGACCAGACCCCGGGAAGCGTGCGCGGTCGCATCAATTCGAAGACGGTGCGCGCCACCGCACCGTCGGCGAGCGCGCGCGCCTGCGCCTGCGACACCGTGTTGCGCGCCGCCTGCGCCTCGTTGCGCATCGCGTAGGCGAAGCTGCCGGCGATCACCGTGAGCAGCGCCGTCAGCCACAGGACGAGGACGAGCGCGATGCCGCGCTGCGCGCCTGCGGACGGAAGCCGGATGCGGTCGCTCACGGGCGGCTCACGACGGTCCCACGCATCGCCTGCGGTTGGCGTCCCATCCGGCGCACCCGGCTTCCGGAGCGATCCTGGGCTCGACCACCAGCGGCGGCCAGCCCGCGCCCTTCGCCGGTTGCACGTCCATGCGAATCAGCAGCGGCAGGATCTGCGGATCGTCCCAGCGATCGCGCCAGGTCGGATTGATCGTGTCCGCCGCGTCGGGATCGCGGCCGAAATACGAGAAGCGCACCTGCGCTATGCCGTCGGCGAGGACCGAGGCATCGGCGCCGTCGAACGACGGCTGCTTTTGCGCGGCGTAGTCGGGAATCGTGCGCGAGAGCAGCAGCTTGGAGCTTTCGCCGCCCGGGGCAAGCGCGATGCGAAAGTAGTAGATGCCGCCGCCGACGCGCCCGGGCGTCGACGCGGCGAAGGCGAGCGAGTCGCTGGCGCCGGCGAAATAGAGCGGCTGGTCGACCGCCTTGTGCAGGCGCAGCGGATGCTCGGCCGCCAGCGCCTGACGCAGGAATTCGCCGGTCTGGCGCATGTCGCTCGCCTGGTCGGCCTTGGCCCCGCCGCGGTCCCAGCTCTTCGCCGACAGCGACAGCGAGCCGTAGAGCACGCTCGACATCAGCGCGAGCAGCAGCAGCGCGATCATCAGCTCGATCAGCGTGAAGCCACGATGGCGGGAAGTCATCATCCTTCACTCGTCGTCATCCGGCGCGCGTCACGGCGTGAGTTCCCGGGCGGCAAGGCGATCCGTCGTCAGCGCGATCGAGCGATCGCCTCCGGCGGGGCCGGCCCAGCTCACGGTGACCGCGATGCGCCACAACCGCACCGGCATCAGGTCGGTCGAGGCGTCGAGATCGGGCGTGCTGCCCGGCGGCTTGTCGGGCGTGATGCGTGCAGTCCACGCGTATTTGCCGTCGTCGGAACTGCCTTGCTGCGTGCTCTCGCGCAGCGGCGTCTCGACGCCCTGGGTCGCGAGCCGGCTTTCGGCGTACAGCGTCGCCCGGCTGTATTCGTCCGACAGCGACGCATTGCCCAGCGCGCCGGCAAATATGCGAAACAGCGCCGTGCCGACCAGCGCCAGCACGACGAACGCGGCCAGCACTTCGAGCAGGGAAAAGCCGGCGGCGCGCCTGCGGATGCGATCGAGGTGGATCGACGCGCGCGATGGGCGCGGGTGCGGGAACGACCCTCCAACGTCATCCCGGCGGAGCCTGCCCCGGCATGATTGAAGCCGGGGGCCGGGATCCAAGTTGCGGTAACTCGCCCGGCGAGCATCGCTCAAACTCGTCATCCCGGCGGAGCCCGCCCCGGCATGATCAAAATCATCACCGTCATCCCGGCGTAGGCCGGGATCCAAGTTGCGTCGGCGGCACATCGAGCATCGCTGCTCGGGCCCCGGCCTGCGCCGGGGCGACGCTTGCGCCGGGGCAACGCCGGCGCCGGGGCGACGCCTGCGTGGGGACGACGGTATTCCACCAACCGGGGCGAGGCGGAACTTCATTCGAGTATCGCGACGCGGCCGGTCAGCCAGTCGACGTCGACATCGAACTTGCGCTCACCGGCGGCCAGCGTGATGCGGCCGCCGTTCGAGCCGCCGTCGGCAAAGAAGCGAATCGCGCCCAGCTTGTCGTTGATCAGGTCGCTCTGCGCGGTGAACAGCTTGATCTCGATCTGCTCGGCGAGCTTGTGCACGCGCGGGTCGGGCGGGACGCGGAAGCTGTGCCCGCCCAGGTCGAGCATGAGCAGCGCTTCGCCGCGTTGCGCGATCGCCTGCCCGCGCGCCTGGCGCAGACCCGCGGCAACAGCGCGCGCGTCGCTCTTGAGCTCGGTCGTCGACACGCCGTTGCCGAACATCGGAACGACGACCGCGACCAGCAGGCCGATCAAGGTCAGGACGATCAGCAGCTCGATCAGCGTGAAGCCGGCTCCGCGCGACGGCAGCGCGGTCCTGCGGCCAATCCCGGATGCCGGTGCGGCCGTCATTGATCCCAGCTGGTGACGTCCTTGTCGGTGCCTTCGCCGCCTTCCTTGCCGTCGGCACCGTAGGAAAGGATGTCATACGCACCGTGCGATCCGGGCGAGGCGTAGTGGTATTCGTTGCCCCACGGGTCCTTCGGCACGGTGGTCTTCTTCCAGTACGGGCCGTTCCAGTTCGGCACGCCGGCCGGCGCGGTGATCAACGCCTCCAGGCCTTCCTGCGTCGTCGGGTAGCGCCCGACCTCGAGCTTGAACAGGTCGAGCGTCTGGCCGATCTGCTCGATTTCGATCTTCGATGCGCGTTGCTTCGCTTTCTCGCCCTGGCCGATGTAGTTGCCGCCGACGATGCCCATCACGATGCCGATCAGGACCAGCACGACGAGTATTTCGATCAGCGTCATGCCGGCAGCTCTCGTTCGGTAGCGATGATTCAACAGCATGGCTTGATCTCCTCCGGCCGCACGCGGACGGTTCGATTAGATGTCGGGCTAGCTGACTAGTTCGCTCATGCCCATGACGCCGAGCAGGATCGAGAACACGATGCCGCCGATAAGCACGGCGAGCCCGAGGATCATCGCCGGCTCCAGAATCGACAGGAAGCGCTTGATGGCGATCTGGACTTCCCGGTCGTAGACGTCGGCGACGCGATTGAGCATTTCCTCCAGCCGGCCCGACTCCTCGCCGACCAGGATCATCTGCGTCGCGAGCTTCGGGTACAGGCCGGTCTCCACCAGCGGGCGCCCGAAGCCCTTGCCCTCGCGCAGCCGCGTGATCACGCCTTCGAGCGCGCGCGCGAGCACGCTGTTGGTCATCGTTTCGCGAACGATCGCGAGTCCCGACAGCAGCGTCACGCCGTTGGTGAGCAGCGTCGCCAGCGTGCGCGAAAAACGCGCAACCTCGACCTTGGCGAGCAGGTCGCCGAGCAGCGGCATGCGCAGCAGCCGGCCGTCCCAGCGAAAGCGCACTTGCGGATTCCGCAGCCGGCGGCGGGTCAGCCAGATCAGGGCGGAGACGATCAGGATCGCGAGCCACCAGTATTTGCGCAAGGCGGTGCCGAACAGGATGACGACCTGGGTCGGCAGCGGCAGCGCCTTGCCGGCCTGCGAGAAGGTCTGCTGGAATTGCGGCACGACGAAAACCAGCAGCACCATCACCGACGTGACCGCGACGCCGATGAGGATCGTCGGATAGATCAGCGCCGACTGCACGCTTTCGCGCAGATCCTTGTTGCGCTCCATCGTCTCGGCGAGCCGGGTCAGGACCGTGCCGAGCGCGCCGCCGGCTTCGCCCGCGCGCACGATGTTGACGTAAAAGCGCGTGAACAGCGTGCGATGCATGTCGAGCGCCTGCGACAGCGACTTCCCGCCGCGAACCTCGTCGCGGATGGTCTGCAACAGCTTCGCCACCGGCGGCGTCGGCGCGAGACCGATCAGCACTTCCAGCGCGCGGTCGAGAGGCAGGCCCGCGCGCAGCAAGGTCGCCAGCTCGCGCGTGATCGACAGCAGGTTGTCGCGCGTGACCCGGCGCGGCGTGAACCAGCGGCGGCGCGGAGCGGCGGGCGCCGTGCCCGCGGCCTTGCCGCCGACCGCGGCTTCGACCCGCATCGGCATCAGGCCCTGGTCGCGCAGCCGGTCGACGATCTCGGACTCGTTGGCCGCTTCGAGCTCGCCGGCGGCGACATCGCCGGCTGCATTGACCGCCCGGTACTTGTAGAGCGCCATCAGAGGGCCGGCCGACCGGCAGCCGCCGGGCTTGCTGCGAACGCCATCGCGGAACGGAGCACTAGTTTTCGCGCGTGACGCGAAGGACCTCTTCGAACGTCGTCACGCCGTTCAGCGCCTTGCGCATGCCGTCTTCGTACATCGTGACCATGCCTTCCTTGATCGCTTCGACGCGCAACTCGGCGGAGTTGGCGTGGCGCATGATGTGGGTGCGCAGCGGATCGCTCATCGGCAGCATTTCCATGATGCTTATCCGTCCGATAAATCCCGTTTGCGCGCACTCCTTGCACCCCTTGGCGTGGTAGAGCGTGATCTCGCCGGGCGGGGCGAACTTGCGCAGGCCCAGCTCGTCGACTACCTCAGGCAACGCGATATACGAGCTCTTGCATGCCGGGCACAGCGTCCGGACCAGCCGCTGCGCGAGGATCCCGATCACCGTCGACGTCAGCAAGTAGTCTTCAACGCCCATGTCCAGCAAGCGGTTGACGGTGCTCGCCGCGTCGTTGGTGTGCACGGTCGACAGGACCAGGTGGCCGGTCAGGGCCGACTGCACGGCGATCTGCGCGGTCTCCAGGTCGCGGATCTCGCCGATCATGATGACGTCGGGGTCCTGCCGCACGATCGAGCGCAGCGCATTGGCGAACGTCAGATCGATCTGCGGCTTGACCTGGATCTGGTTGATGCCGGCCATCTGGTATTCGACCGGATCCTCGACGGTGAGAATCTTGACGTCGGGCTGGTTCAGCCGGTCGAGCGCCGTGTACAGGGTCGTGGTCTTGCCGCTGCCGGTCGGGCCGGTGACCAGCAGGATGCCGTGCGGTTCCATCAGCACGTTGAGGAATTTCTTCAGCGTGTCTTCTTCGAAGCCGAGCCTGTTGAAGTCCAGCGCGACGCCGCCCTTGTCGAGGATCCGCATGACGACCGACTCGCCGTGCATCGTCGGCACCGTCGAAACGCGCAGGTCGATCTCCTTGCCCTGCACACGCAGGCGGATGCGCCCGTCCTGCGGCAAGCGCCGCTCGGCGATGTCGAGGTTCGCCATGATCTTGATGCGCGAGATCACCGCGGCGGAGAGGCGCCGCGGCGGCGATTCGACCTCGTGCAGCACGCCGTCGATCCGGTAGCGCACGATCAGGCGGTTCTCGAACGGCTCGATGTGGATGTCCGAGGCACGCGTGTCGAGCGCGTTGGTGATGATCAGCGACACCATGCGGATCACCGGCGCCTCGGAGGCGAGGTCCTTGAGCTGCTGGATGTCGGCGTCGAAGGCGAGATCGTCGCGCTGCTCGACGTCGCCGAGGATCTGGCCCAACGCCGATTTGCCGGCGCCGTACAGCCGCTCGAGCGCAGCCTCGAGCTCGGTCGGGATCGCGACCTGTGGGCGCACCTTGCGCCCGGTGACCATCTCGAACGCGTTGACTGTGTACTCGTCGGTCGGATCGGCCATCGCCAGCGCCAGCTCGCTCTCGTCTTCGGCGAGCGGCAGGGCGCGCGATTCGCGCAGGAAGCGTGCCGACACGCGCTCCTCGAGGATCGGCAGCTCGGGATAGCCGGCGGCCTCGACCAGCGGCAGGCCGAGCTGATCGGCCAGCGCTTCCGACACGTCGCGCTGCGCAACCACGCCCAGCGTGACCAGCAGCACGCCGAGCTTCTCCCCGGAGTCCGCCTGAATGCGCAAGGCGCGATCCAGCCCCGCGGCATCGAGCTTGCCGCGCTCGATCAGCATCTCGCCGAGTCGTTTTCTTTCCGGTGCGTTCACGCGAATCGTTGAATGAAAATGAACGGGGAATCATAACATGTCGAGATGCGGCAAAAGCCCGCGAAGCCGCGCGAATCAAGGGTTTGCACCCGATTGCCGGCACTGCCTGTCGCTGCCGGACGACGCGCGCCGAGTAGAATGTCGCCTTCGCCCGACGTTTTCGCGCCGCGATCGATGAAACTTTCCTGTTATGCCCTGAGGTCGGATCCGCTGACCATCCGGCCCGCGCCGCTGACACGGTCGTGGATGGATCGGATTCCCGACAATCACGCGTACCGGTGCCTGCCGCTCAACATCGCCAACAGCCACGGCTGGGAAGTGCTTTCGCCGTGCACGTTCACCGCGACCTGGTCCGGCGGCATCCATGCGCGCGATCTCAAGCTCGCGCCGCAGGACGACTACCCGCGGCTCGCCGATTTCGCCGTCACGCATTTCGCGTACGGCATCGTGACCTTCCATCTGTCGTATCTGTTTCGCACCGAGCCGGGCTGGGATCTGTTCGCTTCGGGACCGCTGAACGGCGGCAAGGACGGCATCGCGCCGCTGACCGGCGTGATCGAGACCGACTGGCTGCCGTATCCGTTCACGATGAACTGGCAGCTCACACGGCCGGGCACCGTGCGCTTCGAGAAGGACGAGCCGATATGCGTGCTGTTCCCGGTGCCGCACGGCGTGCTGCAGACGGTCGAACCGGAAATCCTCGATCTGGACGACGACCCGGAGCTCAAGGCCCAGACGATGGCATGGAAGGATCGCCGCGACGAATTCATGAAACGGTTCTACGCCAACGACGCGCAAACGCTGAAGCAGGCCTGGCAGCGATTCTATTTCGTCGGCAAGATGCCGGACGGATCGCAGCCGCAGCAGCATCTGCACAAGCTTCGCCTCGCCGCGCCGGCCGACCGGCGCAGCAAGACGCGCGTCAAGGCACCGCGACCCACCGAGCGCTCGATACCGGCCCGTAGTTATGAGCAACGGCAGATAGGATCAGGCGGCTGGGCGGACGATGGCAAAACTCCGCGACGCCATTGCGCTTTCAGCAGCGTGGACAACTGGCGCAGGCTGAAGCGCTGTGTCGCGAAATTCTCGACCGGACGCCGGCGCATTTCGACGCCCTGCACATGATGGGAGTCCTGCAATACCAGCAGGGCAGGTACCAGGCGGCGGCGGAGCTGATTCAGAGTGCGCTTGCCAAGAATCCCGATCACCCGGGCGCTTACTCGAATCTGGGCGCAGTTCTTCGGAAGCTCGGGAAATTCGACGAAGCGCTGGCCTGTTATGACCGTGCGCTCCTGCTCAGGCCTGGCCATGCAGAGACGCTCCTCAACCGCGGCAATGCATTCCAGGACATGAAGCGCTATGAAGATGCGCTCGCCAGCTATGACCGCGCGCTTGCCCTCAAGCCCGACTATGCAGAAGCATTCCTCAATCGCGGCAACACGCTGCAGGACCTCGGGCGGCACGCAGGACGCGCTGGCCTGTTTTGATCGCGCGCTGTCGCTCAAGCCCGAGTATCCGGAAGCCCACCTCAACCGCGGCGATGCGCTTCAGGATCTGAAACGACATGAGGAAGCGCTGGCCTGTTATGACCGCGCATTGGCAAGCAGGCCGGACTACGCAAAGGCATTGAATAATCGCGGCGCCGCGCTGCGCGAGCTCGGACGCCATGACGATGCGCTGCTCAGCCTGGACCGCGCGCTTTCGGTAAATCCCGACTACCCTGAAGCGCTCAACAATCGTGGCGCGACGCTGCAGCGCCTGTTACGGCCCGAGGACGCGTTGGCCTGCTACGACCGCGCATTGGCGCTCAAGCCCGCCTATGCGAAAGCGCTGCACAACCGCGGCACGGCCCTGGCGGAGCTGCAACGCTACGGCGATGCCGCCCGATCCTTTGCGGAGCTGATTGCGCTGGACCCTGATTACGACTATGCGATCGGCAATCTGCTCGGATGCTACCTGCACTGTTGCGCGTGGGAGAGCGTGTCGTCGCTCGCGCAGCGTGTTGCAAGCGCCGTGGATCGGGGCGGCCGAGCGATCGTGCCGTTTCCCTTTCTCGCCGTCTCGTCATCGGAGGCCAGCCACCTGCGGTGCTCACGGACCTACGTGGCCGACAGGTATCCGGCGTCACCGGAAGCCATGTGGCAGGGCCAGCGCTATCGGCACGACAGAATCCGCGTGGCCTACCTGTCGGCGGATTTCCATGACAACGCCACGGCGTACCTGATGGCCGAGCTGTTCGAGCTGCACGACCGGCATCGATTCGAGATCACCGCGATTTCCTTTGGTCCCGATACCGGAGGCCCGATGCGCCAGCGCCTCCAGCGCGTCATTCGGGCAGTTCGTGGACGTCCGCGCGAAGAGTGACCGCGAAGTCGCCCGGATGCTGCGCGAAGCGGAAATCGACATCGCCGTCGACCTGAAGGGATTCACGGCCAACAGCCGCACCGGCATCTTGTCGCACCGCCCGGCGCCGCTGCAAGTCAACTATCTGGGCTTTCCGGGAACGATGGGGGCGGACTACATCGACTACATCATTGCCGACCGGCAGGTGATCCCGCCGGGGCACGAGGTCTTCTATGTCGAGAAGGTCGTGCGTCTGCCGGACAGCTATCAGGTCAACGATTCGAAGCGGCGCATCGCCGAGCGGACGCCTGCGCGTGCCGAAGCCGGACTGCCCGGCGATGGATTCGTCTTTTGCTGCTTCAACAGCAGCTACAAGATCGCGCCCGACGTCTTCGATGTCTGGATGCGGCTGCTCGAAGGGGTGCAAGGCAGCGTCTTGTGGCTGTTGGAGGACAACGCCGCGGCCTCCCGAATCTGAAGCACGAAGCCGCGCGGCGCGGCGTGGCGGCCGACCGTCTGGTATTCGCGCCGAGGTTGAACCTGGACGAGCATCTGGCGCGGCACAGGCTGGCCGACCTGTTCCTGGACACGCTTCCCTACAATGCGCACACGACGGCCAGCGATGCGCTGTGGGCCGGACTGCCGGTGCTGACCTGCACCGGCACCGCCTTTGCCGGTCGTGTGGCCGGCAGCCTGCTGACGGCGGCGGGCCTGCCCGAGCTGATCACCCGGAAGCCTGGAAGACTACGAAGCACTGGGGCTGCGGCTCGCCACGACACCTGCCATGCTGGCCTGCGATCCGCGCCAGGCTGGCGCTTCAGTCGCGACGACTGCCCGCTATTCGACGCGGGCCGCTTCCGCCGGCACATCGAATCCGCCTACGGGCAAATGTGGGAGCGCCATCAGCAGGGGAAGGCGCCCGCGGGCTTTGATGCTCGAGCCTATGCCATCGACGTGAAACGGCATCGCGATCGACTAGCGCGATCATCGAGTTGCCCGTATTTTCGGAGTCACCGGCTTGCCGATTCGGCCAGCCAGTCGGCGCAGTCCCACCCGAGCATCTGCTCGAGCGTCCTGACTTCGGGCGCGAAGACCTCGCACAGATAGATTCGCGCCTCGGCGCTCATCGGCGACTGCGTAGGGCCGGGCATGCACGCTGCGCGGCCGTACCGGCGGAAAGCGCGCGACGCCGAGGAAGTCGGTGATACGCGCCAGCGCCGCCTGCGGCGAGTGCTGCAGCTCTTCGCTTTTCAGGATAAGCGTCTGCTCGGCCGGAAAAAGGCGCCAGATCCGGCGAATCTGCTGGCTGTACAGGCCGCGGTCGATGTACGAGTACTTCCGGTGCTGAAACGGGAGCGCTTCGCGGCATCGCTCCGGCTCGGCCCGGATCGCCTGCTCGAACGGCAGCGGATCGCTCCGGCGCGCGTGCTCCATGTTCCAGTGCGAATAGGCGCGCGTCACCGGGTTGCGCAGCAGCATGATCAGCTTCATCGCCGGGTTGTAGTCGTGGATGCGTTGCGGCGCCGATTCCCAGTACATGTAGATCGGCGTCGCGTCGCCGAGCAGCCGATTGCGCACAGCCGGATTGAAGTTGGCGTGGTAGCCCGCGTAGTCGGCCTCGTCCGGAAGCGAAGATATGCTCCTTGTCGAAGAAATGCGCTTCCTTGTCCCGCGGCAAACCGATTTCGGGATGCTGGAACAGATAGGAAGCCAGCGCCGTGGTGCCGCCCTTCTGCGTGCCGGCGACGACGAACGCGACTTTCTCCGCCGCCGCATCGAGGCCGCCGTGGCAATCCCGGTAATGCTTGCCGCTGCCGCAGTGACACGGCTCGTTGCCACCCACCGGCGCTTCCTCCCCTCGTTGCGGCCGGTGCATCCGGCCTGCGATCGGACTGGCGCCAGGCCTGCGCCGCCGCGAAATTTTTCGCCACTATACCTTTGCCGGGCCGCATCCGCAGTAGAGCCCCCCGGCGCCGACGACGACCAAGTCCATCTATTGCGATCGACTTCCCACCAGCGTGTGAAACCTGCGCTCCTCGCCGGCGTGGGCAGATTCGCGGGTTCGAAGTGTCGGCGTCAGCCGGCAATTCCTCCGCCGGACGGCTTCTTCAGGTCCATCGCTTTCGGAGGCTCCCCCGCCGCCCCGCGTCCGATCCGCTCGTATTCGGCGATCACCTGCGCACCGAACAGCAGCACGATCGCGGCGATTTCGACGCTCAGCATCACCGCGATCGCCGTCGCCAGCGAACCGTACACCAGGCGCACCTGCGAAATGGTGCCGTAATACCACACCAGCACATGGCGCATGATCTCCCAGAGCAATCCCGCGCTGACGCCGCCGATCAGCGCGTGCCGGAAAGAGAGCCGCCCGACCGGCATGACCAGGTAGATCGCGGTGAGGATGAGTATCTCTCCCGCGACGCCAAGCAGGTACAAGAGATATCCGGAAAGATCCTCCAGCGAATGCGGCACGCCGAACACCGTGATGTCGCGCGTTGCGAGCACGGCGAGCTTGCCGGCGACGACGGTGACGACGACGAGTCCCAGCGCCAGGAACAGGATGAACAGGTACGGCAGCAGTGCCGACACGATGAACCGCCGCCGGCGCACCGCGACCCGATGGATGAAGATCACCGACATCGCATTTTCGAGCACGGTAAAAGCGAGCGCGCTGAACAGGATCATCGTCAGCAGCAGCACGCCGCCGACCTCGCTCCGATGCCGCAGGAAGGTGCGCAGCTCGTCGACCAGCGCGTCCGCCTGGCCCGGCACGATGAATTGCAGATATTCGGAGAGCGTCGTCAGCAGCCTGGTCTCGTCGATGAAATGCGACAGCGCGATCAGCAGCAGGATCAGCAGCGGAATCATCGACAGCAGCGTGTAATAGGCGACCGCACCGGCCAGCAGCAGGCCCTGGTTGGCGCGAAATCCCTTGAGCACGCACAGGACGAACGCCCCCGGGTGGCGCAGGATCTCGCGCGGGCGCGTGCCCGGCGCTCGTCGCTCCGCCGCGACGCCCGCGTTCATGTCGCGGGGCGGCGGATCAACCGACGCCGAACAGCGTGTCCGCGAATGGCCACGCGCGATCGATCCATTGCCCGTCGCAGCGGAAGCCGGCGATCTCGCCCATCGCCACGACCTCTTCGGCCAGGTACTTGTGGCTGCTCTCGGTCCAGATCGTTTCGCCGCGCCCGAAGCTGACGACGAGCCCGGCGCCGGGAATCTTCACCTCTTGCTCGTCGAGCGAGCGGATATGCATGTCGACGCTGCGGGTCTCGGAATCGAAGCGCGCTTCGTGCGCGAAGCGCCGCAGGTCGAACTGCCCGCCGAGCTCGCGGTTGATCCGCGCCAGCAGATTGAGATTGAACGCCGCCGTGACACCGAGCGCGTCGTCGTACGCCGGCAGCAGATCGGCTTCCGGCTTGAGCAGGTCGACGCCGAGCAGGAAGGCGTCGCCAGGATGCAGCAGCGCCCGCACCTCGCGCATGAATCGCGTTGCGGCGAGGCGGCGGAAATTGCCGATCGTGCTGCCGAGGAAAAGCACGAGCAGCGGCGCCGCGGGCTTGCGTTCGGACACGATTTCTCTCAGCCCGTCGAGATAGTCGCGTTCATGGCCGATGACGCGAACCCCCGGGATGTCCGCGAGCTCGTGCCGGCACAGGGCGAGCGCCGTCGGCGAGATGTCGATCGGGCAGTAGGTCACCGGATGCCGCCGGCAAATTGATTCCAGCAGCCAGCGCGTCTTGCGGCCGCTGCCGCTGCCGAGCTCCGCGACCAGCGCGTGGCTCGGCAGGCGCGAGGCCATCTCGACGGCGTGGCTGCGCACGATGCGTTCCTCGGCGCGGGTGACGCCGTATTCGGGCAACGCCGTGATGACCTCGAACAGGCCCGAGCCGACGGTATCGTACAGATAACGCGAGGGAAGCTGCTTTTGCAGGTCGTTGGTGAGACCGGCGCGGACATCGGCGGCAAAGGCGCGGTCGGCTTGCGGGAGGAGTGCGATGCGGGCCATGTTTTCCTCTACTGACTGCGTTTACTGCAAGCGGTGCAGACCTCGATTGGCCGTACCGAACGCGGGATCGAAGTACGACTGCGAGACCGCTCGCTGAATGCGGCGCGCGACACCTGCGGCGGCGCCTGTCCTTGACAAACCTTGGTCACTGTTTTCGAATCTGCGCGGCGGCCGAGCCTGCGATCCCCCCGAACCGCAGAGGCTTGGGCCTGCTCACGCCAAATGCACGCGGGTACGCATTTAGCGTGAACAGGCCCTACGTTAGCATGGAAATCGCGTCTGTCGGCAAGACGCGGACACTGTTGTATGAGATGCGCAGCACGCTTGTAGGACCCGGGCCTACGCGAGCTTCACCATGCGAGCTGCACCGTGGCCTCGATGTCAGCCGCCGTATGCGCTGCCGACACGAATCCGGCCTCGAAGGCCGACGGTGCGAGGTAGACGCCGGCGTCGAGCATGCGGTGGAAAAAACGATTGAACGCGTCCTTGTCGCAGCGCATCACCGCCGCGAACGAATCGGGCACGGATGGCGCAAAATAAATGCCGAACATTCCGCCGATCGATTGCGCGGAAAATGCGACGCCGGCTCTGGCCGCTGCCGCGGCCAGGCCGTCGGTGAGCGAGCGCGTGCGCTCTGCCAGCCGCTGATGGAAGCCGGGCGCCTGGATCGCCTCGAGCGTGGCGAGACCCGCCGCGACGGCCACCGGGTTGCCCGAGAGCGTCCCGGCCTGGTAGACCGGCCCGAGCGGCGCGATCTTTTCCATGATCGCGCGTTTGCCGCCGAACGCGCCGACCGGCATGCCGCCGCCGATGACCTTGCCCAGCGTCGTCAGATCCGGCGCGACGCCGTACAGTCCCTGCGCGCCCTGCAGATGCAGGCGGAAGCCGGTCATCACCTCGTCGAAGATCAGCACCGCGCCGTGCCGGTCGCACAGCTCGCGCAGGCCCTGCAGAAATCCCGCCTTCGGCGCGATCAGGTTCATGTTGCCCGCGACCGGCTCGACGATGATGCCGGCGATCTCGTCCGGATGCCCGGCAAACGCGCGGGCTACGTCGTCCAGATCGTTGTATGTGAGCACCAGCGTCTCGCCGGCGATCGACGGCGGCACGCCGGCCGACGACGGCTGTCCGAACGTCAGCGCGCCCGACCCTGCCTTGACCAGCAGGCTGTCGCCGTGGCCGTGGTAGCAGCCTTCGAACTTGATGATCTTCGAGCGGCCGGTGTAGCCGCGCGCGAGGCGCAGCGCGGTCATCGTCGCTTCGGTGCCCGACGACACCAGGCGCACCAGCTCGAGCGAAGGCAGCAGGCGGCACAGCGTCTCGGCCATTTCGATTTCGAGCTCGGTCGGCGCGCCGAACGACAGGCCGTGTCGCGCGGTCTCCTGCACGGCTCGCACCGTGGCCGGGTGCGCGTGGCCGAGGATTGCCGGGCCCCAGGAGCCGACGTAGTCGATGTAGCGCCTGCCATCGGCATCCCACAGATACGCACCCTCGCCGCGGGTGAAGAACCGCGGTGTGCCGCCGACCGAGCGAAATGCGCGCACCGGCGAGTTGACGCCGGCCGGAATCGTCCTTTGCGCGCGGGCGAACAGTTGCTCGTTGCGGGTCGTGGTCATGATCCGGAATCGCCATGTCATCGGACGCGTCACCGCGAGAAACATGCCACGAGGCCGGATGCCGCCGCCGCGACGTCCGGCGCGTCGAACACCGCGCTGATCACCGCCAGCGCATCGGCGCCGGCATCGATCAGCGGCGCGGCATTGGCCGCGGTGATGCCGCCGATGGCGACGACGCCGATCGGCCAGCGCGCTTTCGCGGCGGCGATCAGCCGCGGCTCCGCGCGAACCGCGTCCGGCTTCACCAGCGACGGGTAGAAGCTGCCGAACGCGATGCAATCGGCACCGGCGTCGACCGCGTCTTCGGCGCGCTCGATGGAGTCGTAGCACGACACGCCGATGATCGCGGACAGCCCGAGGCGAGCGCGCGCGGCCGCGACGCTCGCGTCGCCACGACCGAGGTGGACGCCGTCGGCCCTAACCGCGCGCGCGAGCTCGACGTCGTCGTTGACGATGAAGATCGCGCCGCGCGCCGTGCATAGCGCGCGCAATGCCGACGCCTGCTCCACCCTGAGCGCGGCCGGCGCAGTCTTGTTGCGATACTGGATGGCCGACGCGCCGCCGGCCAGCGCCGCCGCCGTCCGCGCGAGCAGGATGCCGGTATCGTCGAGATCGGGGGTCAGCGCGTAAAGCCCGGCCAGCTTCGTCCGCGGTCGTGCCTCGCGCAGTGCGGCCACCGGCGCGCTCTCAATGGCGATGCAGGTCGGGCGCCGCCGGAGCGGCGGCGGCGTCCTCGATGCGCGGATCGGCCTCGTCCTCGCGCGCCCAGAAAAGGCGGTCGGGGATGTGTTGTCCCATCCCCGGGCGATAGGCCTTCTGCAGCGTATGCCAGGTATAGTCCTGCGCTTCGCGCACCGCCTCGGGCAACTCCAGGCCGTTGGCCAGCATCGCCGCGATCGCGGAGGCCAGCGTGCAACCGGAACCGTGAAAGTTGCCGGGCAGCCGCTGCCAGCTATCGCTGCGCACCACGCCACTCTTGCCGTACAAGGTGTTGACCACCTGCGGCGTCGGCTCGTGCGTGCCGGTGATCAACACGAATTCGCAGCCGCCCTCGATCAGCCTGGTGGCGCAAGTGGCGAGCGACGGCTCCTCCTCGTCTTCGACGTCGGCGAGGCGCCGCGCTTCCATGCTGTTCGGCGTGAGTATCATCGTCCGCGGCAGCAGCAATTCGCGCAGCGCGTGCACCATCTCGTCGTTGGCCAGCTCGTCGCCGCGCCCGGATGCGAGCACCGGATCGAGAATCAGCGGCACGTCGGGATAATCGGACAGGATCTCGGCAATCGCGGCGATGTTCTCGACGCTGCCCAGCGCGCCGATCTTGAAGGCATCGACCGGCATGTCCTCGAGCAGGCAGCGCGCCTGGTCGGCAACCCAGTCGGCATCGATCGGCTGCACCGCTTCGACCCCGAGCGTGTCCTGCACGGTGATGGCGGTGATCACCGACAGCGGATGGCAGCCCATGCTGGCGAGCGTCAGGATGTCGGCCTGGATGCCGGCGCCGCCCGATGGATCGGAGGCGGCGAAGGTGAGCACCACGGGCGGGAAATCGGACTCGGCGTCGGACGGCTGCGACATTGCGGCGGCGCTCTCGGTGCAACCGGGCTTCGATCGAACCGCCCGGGCCGGCGCGGCGCCGGCGAAATGCTTGCTAAAATGCGATTTTACTCCAGTACGAGCCGTCTCGAATGAAAAAATACATGTGCCTGATCTGTGGTCATATATACGATGAGGCCTTCGGCGACCCCGACACCGGTATCGCGCCCGGCACCCCATGGGAGGATGTCCCGCCCAACTGGACCTGTCCCGATTGCGGCGCGCGCAAGGAAGATTACGAGCTGGTTGAATTCTGAAAAGGCAAGATCGATGCGAATCCTGCACACCATGTTGAGAGTCGGCGACCTCGCGCGCTCGGTCGCCTTTTATACCGGCGTTCTCGGGATGAAGGTCCTGCGCACGACCGACCGGCCGGAGCAGAAGTACACGCTTGCGTTCGTCGGCTACGGCGACGAATCGGCGCACGCGGTACTCGAGCTCACGTACAACTACGGCGTCGACCGCTACGCTCTGGGCGATGCGTTCGGCCACATCGCGATCGAGGTTCCGAACGCCGCCGCCGCATGCGCGCAAGTCCGCGCCAAGGGCGGCACGGTCAGCCGCGAGGCCGGACCGGTCAAGGGCGGCACGACGGTCATCGCGTTCGTCCAGGACCCCGACGGCTACAAGATCGAGCTGATCGAGCGCTGAGCCGGGTCGACGACGCCGCGCCGGCGCAACCGCGACGGGCAGGTGCGCCGGGCGCCGCTCAAAGCGAAGCGTCGTCGTAGATCGCGAGCAGCAACGCCTCCCAGTCGCGGGCGAAGGCGGCGGTGTCGAACAGCGGATTGGTGTCGCGGCTCCGCTCGAGATGCGCGCGATGACCCTGCAAGGCGGCCCGGTCCGCGACGAGCGCGAGCAGACGCCCGCGATAGTCGTCCGGCGAATCCGCGACCAGCGCCGGCAGCCCGGCCTCGAGCAGCAGGCTCGCGCCGACCCTGCCCGCGAAAGTGTTGCCGCGGCAGGTCAGCATCGGCACGCCCGCCCACAGCGCATCGACGCCGGTGGTATGCGCCCCGTAGGGCAGCGTGTCGAGCGCCAGGTCGGCGCAGGCGAGGCGCGCGATGTGCGCGTCCTGCGGCGCCCGGAGGGCGAATATCAAACGCGCCGGATCGACGCCCGCGCGCGCGGCTTCGGCGCGAAGGCCGGCCTGCGCCAGCGGATGCCCGGCGAGCAGCCACAGCACCGCGTCGGATCGCGCGCGCAGCGCGTCCATCCAGATCGCGAAGAACGGCCGGCGCAGCTTGTAGCTCTGGTTCAGGCAGGCGAGCACCAGCGCGTCGTCCGGCAGGCCGTTGTCGCGGCGCGAGCTGGGCCCGGGCAAGCCGCGCCGGCCGTCGTTGACGTAATAGCAGCGCGGCAGCCGCCAGACGCGCTCGTGAAAATCGGCTTCCGCGCCGGGCGGCACGACCTCGGCATCGGCGATCACCCCGTCGACCGCATCGTAGCCGATCGTCCCGGGAAAGCTCATGTAATGGATCTGGACCGGCGCGGGACGCGACGCGAGGATGCCCAGCCTGCCCCCGTGCGTGTGACCCTTGCGTTCGATCAGGAGGTCGATGCCGTCGTCGCGGATCGTTCGTGCGATGTCGGCGTCGGACAGCGCGCCAACGTCGCGCCAGTGCTCGAACGCGGCGCGCACGCGCGCGCGCAGTGCGCTGCCGTCGTCGGGACCGTAGCTGTAGCCGGTCACCTCGAAGCGCTCCTTGTCGTGCTCCTCGAACAGTCCGACCATCAGACGCGCCGTCGGATGCTCGTGAAAATTGCCCGACAGGTAACCGACCCGCAGCCGTTTTCCGCGCGGCGCCGGCCGCCTGCGCGCTGCGGCCGGCGGGAGCACCGCGCGCGACCAGCGCCGCGCGACCGCGAGTTGTTGCGCACCGGTGAGCGGCATCGCCAGAGCCACGAACGGCGGCCAGCGCGGATCGGCTGACGGATCGTCGAGCGTCGCGGCAAGGCGGCGCTCGCTGTCCTCGAGCGCGTCCCACGCACACAGGTATTGCTGCGCATGGACCAGGTTCGCCAGCGCCGGCGTCAGCGCAGGCGCGGCCTGCAAGGCGCGCTCGAACGCCGCGACCGCGCGCCCCTCGTCGCCCGCGGCGCGACAGGCGAGTCCCAGGTTGTCCCACACCTCGCCCGTGCCGGCGCCGAGCTCGATCGCGCGGGCGAAATGCCGCCGTGCCTGTGCCGCGTCGTTCAGGTCCAGGCAGGTCGCTCCCAGCGTAGTCAGCACGCCGGCTTCGTCGGGGGCGAGCGCCGCGCATCGCTCCAAGGTCGCGCGGGCGTCGGCGAGTGCGCCCGCGGCCTTCTGCGCCCTGCCCAGGATGTGCAGGAGAGCGACGTCGTCCGGATTCCGCGCAAGGCCGTCGCGCGCGAGTCGCTGCGCCTGGTCCGGCGCGGCGCACTCGAGCGCAACATGGGCGAGGACGCGCCAGGCGTCGGCGGCGTCCGGTGCAAGCTCGACGCTGCGCTGTGCGGAGGCGAGCGCCTCGGCCGCACGCTTCTGCGCGCTCAAGGCCAGCGCCAGTCCGCTGGCCGCTGCCGCGGACCTTTGGTCGCGCTCGACGGCGGCGCGGAAGCACCGCTCGGCAGCATCGAACGCTCCCGCGTCGAGGGCCAGTTGACCGAGCCTCGCCGCTGTCGCGCCGCTTTGCGGCGGCGGCGTCAGCGCCTGCTCGACGGCAGCGGCGGCCGCCTTGCGCTCCCCGCGCGCCAGGTGCGCGCGCCCCTGCGCCAGCCAGATCTCGTGCGCCGGCAACGACTGCCGGCGTGCGGCCGCCAGCGCGCGGTCCAGACGGTCGCGCGCGGCCTCGATCTCGCCGGCGCCGAGCTCCTGCTCGGCAATCCGCAGCAGCGCTCCCGGATGTTCCGGCATCGCCGCGAGTATCTGCTCGTAGATCGCGCGCGCGTCGGCGCGCCTGCCGCCGGCTTCGTGCCGCGCCGCGAGCGCAAAGGCGTCCTGGACGGTGGTCTGCATGATCGTCGCTGCGGACGCGCCGGCCGCGCGGCGGGCTCAAGCCGCGGGCTTCAGCACTTCGCGCAGATCGTGGGCGTAGACGTCGGGGCCGGGGCCGTAGGTTTCGTAGACGCGCAGGCGCCCCTCCGGATCGAAAATGTATGTCCCCGCCGAATGATCGAGGGTGTAGCTTCCCGGCTCGCGGCCCGGCTGCTTCTGATAGATGATCTTGAATTCTTTGGCGACTTCGGCCGTGGCCGCGGCGTCGCCGTACAGGCCGAGGAACGAAGGATCGAACGCAGGCACATAGTGCGCCAGGACCTCGCGCGTGTCGCGCTCCGGGTCGACGGTGACGAAGAGCACCTGCACGCGGCCCGCGTCGGCGCCGAGCTCCTTCATGGCCGCGGCGAGCTCCGATAGCGTCGTCGGACAGAAATCCGGGCATTGCGTATAGCCGAAGAAGATGACGACCGCCTTGCCGCGAAAGTCGGCCAGCGTGCGCGTCTTGCCGTTTTGATCGGTCAGCCTGAAGTCGCGGCCGAAGCCGGCGCCGGTCACGTCGGACCCCTTGAACTTCGGCGACGCCGGACCGCAGGCAGCGACCGCCAGGGCGACCAGCACGGCGGCGAGCAGGCGCACGATCAATGCCAGTAGTGATCGATCAGCAGCGCGGAAAACAGCGCGGCCAGATAGACGATCGAATAGCGGAACGTGCGGTGGGCGAGCGAATCGCTGTAGCGCCGCAGCAGCGCCACCGCGTAGCCGGCGAATACCGCGCCCAGGCCGACCGCGGCCGCCAGATAGATGTACCCGCTCATGCGGATCGCGAACGGCAGCAGCGTCACCGCGATCAACGCCGCCGTATAGAGGACGATGTGCAGCCGCGTGTACGCGGAGCCGTGCGTGACCGGCAGCATCGGCAGCCCTGCCTTGCGCGTATTCCTTGGCGCGGTACAGGGCCAGCGACCAGAAATGCGGCGGCGTCCAGACGAAAATGATCAGGAACAGGATCAGGGCTTCGGGCGGCGACGTCGTTGGTCACGGCGGCCCAGCCGAGCACCGGCGGCATCGCCCCCGATGCGCCGCCGATGACGATGTTCTGCGGCGTCGCCGGCTTGAGCAGCACCGTGTAGATGATCGCGTAGCCGACGAAAGTCGCCAGGGTCAGCCACATGGTCAGCGGATTGACCATCACGCGCAGGATCGCCAGGCCGCAGGCGCCGACGATGCTCGCGAACACCAGCGTCTGGAGCGAGCTCAGCTCGCCGCGCGGCAGCGGCCGGGCACGGGTGCGCGCCATCAGGGCATCGATTTTCTGCTCGACCAGGCAGTTGATTGCCGCCGCCGCGCCGGCGACCAGCGCGATGCCCAGCGTGCCGAAGACCACCGCGTTGAGCGGAGGCAGCCCCGGCGCGGCGAGGAACATGCCGATCACCGCCGTGAACACGATCAGCGAGACCACGCGGGGCTTGGTCAGCGCCAGGAACTGGCGCACGCGGTCTTGGCTGAGGGCGACGGCAGTCATCGGCTGGGAGTCGGGCAAAGCAGGACGGGAAACGAATTTTACCACTGTCCACTCAACCGATCTGCGAGGCCTTCAGGACGCGCTGCAGATCGCCGGCGAGGCGGCGGATGTCGGGGTCCGCACCGTAGCGCAGCACCAGGTTGCCGCGCGGGTCGAGCAGCAGGATACCGGCAGCGGCGCGCGCGTCCAGCGGCAGGCGCGCGAGTTGCGCCTCGTCCGCGCGCGCGACGGCGAGCCCCGGATGCGCGGCCGCGAGCTCCGGCGCCAGCGGCGGCGCCGCCGGCGTCTGCAGCAGCACGCGGACCACGCGATCCTGTTCCCGGCCCTGGATGGTGCGGGCCTGGCGGGTTGCGTAGAGCGCGCGCGCGCAGGCTTCGGCGCAGCCGGCGGGACTCACGATCAGCAGCACCCATCTGCCGCGCAGGGCGGCCAGCGAGAACGGACGCCCGTCTGAATCGAGCCCGGCAACGAGCGGCGCCGGCGCCGTTTCCAGCAGCTCGCCGTAGTTGATGCGCGTGGACGGCGTGAACCAGTAGTAGGCGGCGTACGCCGCGACGATCGGCGCCAGGCCGACCGCCGCGATCAGGAGGAGGGTGCGCGGCGGCCGCAACCTGGGCCTGTTCACAGGCCCTTATTGCGGCTCGGCGTCATCATGCCGCTCCCGCCAGTTCAGCCCGAGCCAGAGGGCCACCCCCAGCGCCGCGAGCGAATACCATTGCACCATGTAGCTCTTGTGCTGCTCGATGCCGAAGTCCGGCGCCGGCCAGTCGCGCAACAGCCCGTCGCCTGTGTCGCCGGTCTGCTCGATGATGAACGGCAGCAGCGGCAGGCCCGTGCTCGCGGCGATGCGCGCGATGTCGAGGTTCTCCCGCATCGGGCCCGGCATTCGCATCGGCGCCGAGCTCGAGATAGCGCGCCGGCGGCAGGTTGATCCGGCCGACGACGACGACCGGCCCCGCGGGCGGCGGCACGCGAGGCAACTCGGCGCGGACCGGGCCTTGCGCGACCCAGCCGCGATCGACCAGCACGTAGCGCGAGCCGTCGCCAGGTTTGAGCGGCGTGACCACGTCGAAGCCGGCGCGCCCGGCATGCACCTTGTTGTCGATCAGGACCTGATGCGCGGCGTCGTACGCGCCCTGCGCGCGGACGGCGCGGAAACGGAGCGCGGCCGGCTCGGCGCGGCCGATCCCGCCGGCCGGCGAGGTCGAGCGGCGGCGCGTGCGAGGCGGCTTGGTACTGATCGCGCAACGACTGCTTGTCCTGCGCCCGCTGCCGCTGCCAGTTGCCGAGGGCGACCGTCACGACGACCAGCACCACCAGAGCGAGCGTCGGCACGAGCGTCGGACGGAAGCGACGGCGGGAAAGCGATGGGGGCAGCGATATCTGGCATCGGGAGCGCTTAATAGACTGGCTCTTCACGCCTGCTCGACCACCGCGAGAGCGCATTGATCCGGATCATCGTCATCGTCGCCCTGCTGCTGATCGTCGGCAGCCTCGGCACCGCGCTCTACTACCTGTACCACGATCGCGGCCAGGGCACGCGCATGGTCAAGGCGCTGGCGATCCGGGTCGCGCTGTCGGCATGCCTGCTGATCTTCCTGGTCGTCAGCTACGAGCTCGGCTGGATCGGCGCGACCGGCTTGCGCTGAACGCACGTCGCAAGCTCTTGTTGGCGCAACCCCGGGTCGAGCGCAGCGAAACCCCGGACTGCAGGCCCTCGCGGCTCCCGACGCGGCTCGATCCGCGGCGCCTGTCGCGGTCAGCGACGCCGGTGCAGGTTACATCCAGTACACCAGGATGAACAGCAGCAGCCAGACGACGTCGACGAAGTGCCAGTACCACGCCGCCGCCTCGAACGCGAAATGATGCGACGCATCGAAGTGGCCGCGGAACGAGCGCGCGAGCATCACCGACAGCATGATCGCGCCGATGGTCACGTGAAAGCCGTGGAAGCCGGTCAGCATGAAGAACGTCGATCCGTACACCCCCGTCGACAGCTTGAGGTTGAGCTCGCTGTACGCGTGCGTGTACTCGTAGGCCTGCAAACCCAGGAACGTGAAGCCGAGCACGATGGTGACGAACAGCCAGAACTTGAGCGCGCCGCGGTGTCCGGCCTTCAGCGCATGGTGCGCGATCGTCAGCGTTCCGCCCGAGCTGACCAGGATGATGGTGTTCAGCAGCGGGATGCCGATCGCCGCCATCGGCGTGAACGCGTCCTTCAGATACGGGCCGTTGGTGGGCCACGCCGGCGGTGTAATCCGGCCACAGCAGCTCTGGCTCGAGTCCGCCCAGGTCCGGCACCGACAGGTTGCGCACGTAGAACAGCGCGCCGAAGAACGCGGCGAAGAACATCACCTCGGAAAAGATGAACCAGCTCATGCCCCATCGAAACGACACGTCCACCTGGGCGTTGTACACACGGCGCTCGGACTCGTCGATCACCCGTCCGAACCAGCCGAACATCATCGTCAGCAGCACGCAGAATCCGGCGAGGACGAGCCACGGCCCGAAGGCATAGGAGTTGAACCAGCATGCGGCGCCGAATCCCATCAGCAGCAACGCGCACGAGCCGGTGATCGGCCAGTACGACGGCTGCGGAACGTAGTAGTACGGCGCTGCGCCGGTTGGGTTTGTGCTCATCGGTCTTTTTCCCTTGCTGGTGTCCCGCCGCGCTTTCGTCCCGCGAGGGTTATGACTTGTTGCCCTCGACCTCGAAGAACGTGTACGACAGCGTGATCGTGCCGACGTCGCGCGGCAGCGCCGGATCGACGACGAACACGACCGGCATCTGCCGCTTTTCGTGCGGCGCGAACGACTGCTGCGCAAAGCAGAAGCATTCGAGCTTCTTGAAATACGCGGCGGCGAGCTGCGGCCCGTAGCTCGGCACCGCCTGGCCGGTCAGCGGCCGGTCGGTCGTGTTCTCGACCTCGAAGAGCACCTGCGTCACCTCGCCCGGATGCACGTCGACGAACGGCGTCAGCGGCCGGAACATCCACGGCAGCTTGCGCACGTTGGCGTCGAGCTCCAGCCGGACCGTGCGCGAGGCGTCGACCTGCGTATTGGCGACGCGATCGGCGCTGCCGATGTCGCGCAGGCCGGTCGCCTTGCAGATCTGGTCGTAGAACGGGCACCAGCGCGAAGCCGAAGCCGAACATCAGCGACGACGACGACGCCGAGCCTCGCGACCATCCTGCGGTTGGCGCGACCCGCCTCGTCCGGCGCAGTCGGCGGCACGATCGCTCACTCGCCGCTCCCGCTTGCCGACGTTGCGGCCGATCGCGACGGCGAGAAAGCCGAGGATGGCAAAGCCCAGGACGCCGATCGCGACGCTCGGCGCGCCCGAGTACTGCGCCAGGATGATGCCGCAGAAGAACACGACGGCGATCGACAGCAGATATCGCCGCGGTGCGCAGGTTGGCCGCGCTGCTGCGGTGCCCCCATTGCTTTCGCGTTGCATCGGCTCGGTCACCGCCGCTCGCTATTTGACCACCGGCGGCGTTTCGAAAGTGTGGTACGGCGCCGGCGACGGCAGCGTCCACTCGAGCGTGTCGGCGCCTTCCCACGGCCGCGCCGGCGCCGGCGTGCCGCTCGCTGATCGTCTTGCAGAACCCCGAACAGCAGGAGCAGCTGCGAGAGCCCGAAGCCGAAGGCGCCGATCGAGGCGACCACGTTCCAGTCGGCGAACTGCGGCGCGTAGTCCGGCACCCGGCGCGGCATGCCGGCGAGCCCCAGGAAGTGCATCGGGAAGAAGGTGACGTTGAAGCAGATGAACGACAGCCAGAAGTGCCACTTGCCGAGCGTCTCGTTGTACATCCGGCCGGTCCACTTCGGCAGCCAGTAGTAGACGCCGGCGAAGAACGCGAACAGCGAGCCCGGCGACCAGCACGTAGTGGAAGTGGGCGACGACGTAGTAGGTGTCGTGCAGGCTGATGTCGACCGGGGCGATCGCCAGCACCAGGCCGGTGAAGCCGCCGATCGTGAACAGGAAGATGAAGCCGATCGCGAACAGCATCGGCGTCTCGAAGGTCATCGAGCCGCGCCACATCGTCGCGAGCCAGTTGAACACCTTCACGCCGGTCGGCACCGCGATCAGCATCGTCGCGTACATGAAGAAGAGCTGGCCGGCGGCGGGCATGCCGACGGTGAACATGTGGTGCGCCCAGACGATGAACGAGAGGATCGCGATCGACGCCGTCGCGTACACCATCGAGGCGTAGCCGAACAGCGGCTTGCGCGCGAACGCCGGGATGATCTGCGAGACGATGCCGAACGCCGGCAGGATCATGATGTAGACCTCGGGGTGCCCGAAGAACCAGAAGACGTGCTGGAACATCACCGGGTCGCCGCCGCCGGCGGCGTTGAAGAAGCTGGTGCCGAAATGGCGGTCGGTCAGCAGCATCGTCACCGCGCCGGCGAGCACCGGCATCACGGCGATCAGCAGGTAGGCGGTGATCAGCCACGTCCAGACGAACAGCGGCATCTTCATCAGCGTCATGCCGGGCGCGCGCATGTTGAGGATCGTGGTGATGATGTTGATCGAGCCCATGATCGACGACGCGCCCATGATGTGGATGGCGAAGATCGTCAGGTCCATGCCCATGCCGGTCTGCACCGACAGCGGCGGGTAGAGCGTCCAGCCGCGCTGCGGCGCGCCGCCGGGAGCGAGGAACGAGCCGAGCAGCAGCACCGCCGGCGAACGGCAGCAGCCAGAAGCTCCAGTTGTTCAGGCGCGCGAACGCCATGTCGGGCGCGCCGATCATCATCGGCACCTGCCAGTTGGCGAACCCGACCGCCGCCGGCATGATCGCGCCGAAGATCATGACCAGGCCGTGCACGGTGGTGAGCTGAGTTGAAGAACTCCGGCTCGACGAACTGCAGGCCGGGCTCGAAGAGCTCGGCGCGGATCGTCAGCGCCATGCGTCCCGCCGACGAGGAACATGGTGAACGAGAACCACAGGTACAGCGTGCCGATGTCCTTGTGGTTGGTCGTCGTGATCCAGCGCATGATCCCGCCGGGGTGGTGCTCGTGCGCGTGGTCGTGACCGGCGGCGTGATCGTGTGGAATGCTGCTCATCGCGTTGGCTCGCCGTATCGATGGGGCTCGCGTGCTCGCATGTTCGCCGAACCTGCGCCTCGGTCATTTGCCTGCCGCCTTGGCGCTGCCACTTCGGACGGCTGGATGGCCTCGCCGGTGTGGTTGCCCCAGCTGTTGCGCTCGTAGGTGACCACCGAGGCGATCTCGGCGTCGGAGAGCGTGCCCTTCCACGCGACCATCGCCGTCGGCTTGCCGTCCTTGGTCACGCCGTTCAGTACGGTCGAGATGTGCGCTTCCTTCGGTCCGGTCACGACCTTCGAGCCGTCGAGCGGCGGAAACGCCGGCGGCAGGCCCTTGCCGTTCGCCTGATGGCATGCGGCGCAATTGGCCGTGTAGACCTTTTCGCCGCGCGCGACCAGGTCCTTGATGTCCCACGCCTTGTTGACGTCGTCGGCGCGCGGAGGCGAGCCTTCTTCTTCTGCTCCGCGACCCAGCTGGCGTACTCCTGCTCGGATTTGACCTCGACGATGATCGGCATGAAGCCATGCTCCTTGCCGCAGATCTTGGCGCACTGGCCGCGATAGGTCCCGGTCTTGTCGAACTTCATCCAGTCGTCGCGCACGAAGCCCGGGAATCGCGTCCTGCTTGACGCCGGCTGCCGGCAGGTACCAGGCATGGATCACGTCGCTCGACGTGATCAGCAGCCGGATCTTCTTGTTCACCGGGACCACCAGCGGGCGGTCGACTTCGAGCAGGTAGTGCTCGCCTTTCTTCTGCTGGTTCTCGATCTGCGCAACGGCGTGGCGAGTTCGCTGAAATAGCCGAAGCCATCGTTCAGATAGTCGTAATTCCACTTCCACTGGTAGCCGGTGATCTTGACCGTCAGGTCGGCGCGCGGACGCATCCTTCATCGCCAGCACGGTCTTGGTCGCCGGCCATGCCATGAGCACCAGGATGATGAACGGGATGACGGTCCAGATGATCTCGACCGTCGTGTTCTCGTGGAACTGCTCGGCGACGTGCCCCTTGGATTTCCGGTGCGCGTAGATCGAATAGAACATCGTCCCGAACACGGCGACGAAGATCACGACGCAAATCCAGAAAATGATCGCGTGGAGCTCGAAGATTTCATGCGCGATCGGCGTGACCGGCGGCTGCAGGTTCCATTCGCGGTCCGCCAGCGCCGCGCCGGGCGCCAGCACCGCAATCAGTAATGCAGGAACCCGCCGCCCGATCCGCCACGCCGCCTTGATGCGATCCATGCTTTCCTCGAAAACGTCAATCATCCCCGGCATCGCGCGTCCCTGGTTGCCCGGCCGCGGCAAGCACGCGGCGCAGATCGCGGCGACAGTTTTATGCGCTCGCCGGCCGGCAATGCATCGCCGAACACCGTGCGCTTTCCTGCGTAGCGCAGGGCAAGCGCCGGCGCGCGGCCGAATCCCTGCTCTTCCAGCTCGATGCGCAGCCAATGGCAGTTGAAAACGCACTCGGCCCGCACGCCTGCCTGCTCGCTTTCGACGACGACGCGATCGCCGCACACCGTTATGCGCTCCCAGTCGGCGATGCCGCGCTCGAACCGATGAAACGCCCAGAACAACACGCCCATTTCAAGGGCCGAATACGGCAACACCAGCCAGGCGCCGAGCGCCGCAAACATCAGCGCGAAGCCGAACGAAAGCGCGCACAGCGAAGCGAACACCCACCAGCGGCCCCGCGGCCCGATCGCATCGTGACGCCGCGAGGTCAGGGAAAACTCGACCCCGGCGGCCGGGCTTTCAGTAGCCGGCGGCGGAACGGCAGCGCTACGCATCGACGGCTTGTCTGCGCTCTGATGGAACGACGTGGGTCACGCCTTCGCTCCGTCGTTGCGCCGGCACGCAATCGCGTACGTCGATCCGAGGCAACGCAACCGTGCGTCAGGCACCGGCGCCTCCATCGCCCTGAAAAGCCCGAAAATCTTAGCATGGAACGCTGCGGCCCGGAAAGCCGCGGCACGTCGGACGCCTCGTCGGCGACGCGCTGTCTAGGGCACGGTCGCGCCAGTCCATCGCGGCGTCGCGGCCTCGTCCCACGCCAGCGTCGCGAGGCGCGGCGCCCCCAATCGGCGCTCGAGCGTCGCCACGTTTTCGCCGAAGCGCGGCAACGCAGGCTCGATTGCGTTGGCGACCCATCCCGCGAGGATCAGCCCGCGGGCGCGAATCGCCGCCGCCGAGAGCAGCGCATGGTTGAGGCAGCCGAGACGGATGCCGACGATCAGCAGTACCGGCAGGCCGATCGTGCGAGCGATGTCGAGCATGTCGCGCTCGTCGTCGAGCGGCGTAAGCACGCCGCCGGCCCCCTCGACCACGACCCGATCGGCGCGCGCCGCAAGATCGCGATACGCGGCGCCGATCCGGGCAAGCTCGATCGCCACGCCGGCTTCGCGCGCGGCGAGGTGCGGCGCGATCGCGGGCGCAAAGGCGTACGGATTGCGGACTTCGAGCGGGGCCAGGACGTTGCCCGCGGCCGCAAGCGCCGCGACGTCGGCATTGCACGCGGCGCCGACAGCGATGCCGCTGGCAACGGGCTTCATGCCCACGGCGCGCAAGCCGCGTACGGCATGCGCGCGCAGAAGCGCGCATGCGGCGACGGTCTTGCCGACGCCGGTGTCGGTCCCGGTCACGAAGATGCCGGCGCTGGTCAAGTCGCCCCGCTAGGCTAATCGCTCGCGCCGCTGCGCCGGCATTGCTCAACGGCGCCCGCGGCCGCCGCGCTCGAAGCGCACGATCGCGCGCCCGTCGTCGGTCGACGCGCGGCTCGGGCTTCCACGCATGCCCGTAGACGACTTCGAACGTCGCCGGCAACCGCCCGTCACGGCGAAACCCTTCCAGCGCGGCGAGCATGCGCTGCCATCGGTGCCGGCCGGTCATGCCGCGCGGCCGCTCGACGCGGGCGTTCTGCGCGCCGATCGCCTTCAAATCGCGCATCAGCGAGCGCTGCATCGCCGTAGGTCACGCGTGATGATGTCCATGTCCATCACCGGGTCCGCGAAGCCGGCGTGCACGAGCATGTCGCCGATGTCGTGCATGTCGACGAAGCGGCTCACGTGCGCGGCATCGTCCGCGGCGGCAAACGCGCTGCGCAATTCCTTGAGCGTGTCGGGGCCGAAGGTCGTGAAGCTGAGCAGTCCGTCCGACACGCAGCACGCGGTGGAATTCGCGCGAGCGCCAGCGGCAGGTCGTCGACCCACTGCAGCGCCAGGTTGCTCCAGACGAGATCGACGCCGCCCGCCCTGATCGGCAGGCGGCAGACGTCGCCGCAGACCAGCAGCGGATGCTCATGCGCCGCCGCGCCGAACGCGCCGAGAAGGCGCCGCGGCAGCGAGGGCGCGCCGGCCTCTGCCGCGAGATCGCGCCGGCGCGCGGCCAGCGCCATCGCGTGCGCCAGGTCGACACCGACCAGACGCGCGCGCGGATAGCGCCCGCGCAATTCGCCCAGCGCCTCGCCGGTGCCGCAACCCGCATCCAGCACCACCGCGGGCTGCAGCCGCACGATCCCCAGGCGTTCGGCCAGGCGCTGCGCGACTTCCCGCTGCAGCACGGCCGCGGCATCGTAGGTCGCCGCCGCGCGCTCGAACGCACGCCTCACGCTGCCGCGGTCGAGGCCGGCACCGTCGCGGCCGCGCTCATCGACCATCGCAGAATCCTGTCAATGCCGCGAAGAAAGCCTCTGGATGCGACAGGAACGGCGCGTGCGCGGCGCCGGCGATCGGCGCATGGCGGCCCGCGGGCAGGCTCGCCGCGAGCCAGGCGCCGGCCGCGGCCGGAACCAGCGTATCGCGCTCGCCGGCGATGACCAGCGCCGGGTGCCGGACTGCGGGGACGCGCTCGCGGAGATCGGTCGCGGCAAGCAGATCGAGCGCGGCTTGCAGCGTCTGCCGCGATGGCGCGCCGCGCGCGAACAACTGCGCGCGCAACTGGGCGAGCACGGCGCGAGCGTGCGCGCTCCCCTGCACCTGCAGGCTCACAAAGCGCTGCAAGGTCGCCCGGTACGACACCGCGAGCTCGTCGCCGAAGCGTTGCAGCGTCTCGGCGCGCATCGCGTGCGGCCAGTCGTCGCGGACGACAAAGCACGGCGTCGTGCTCACCAGCACCAGCCTGGCGATCGCATCGGGCCGGTCCAGCGCCCATTGCAGCGCGACCGCGCCGCCCAGCGACCATCCGAGCACCGTCGGCGGCTCGGGTAGCGTCGCGCACTGTGCAGCCACCGCGGCGGCCATGCCGCTCAGCGTGTACGGCTCGATGGGCGCACTGTGGCCGTGGCCCGGCAGGTCGACCAGGTGCACGCGAAATCGCGCCGCGAGCTGCGGCAGCACCGGCGCCCAGAGCCCCGAGTGCATGGCCCAGCCATGCAGCAGCACCAGCGGCGGACCGCTGCCGGCGGATTCGACGTGCAGACTCATCGCGCCGCTTCGGCGCCGACCGCCGCCAGGGCCGCGACCAGCGCATCGACGTCGGCGTGCGTGTGCGCGGCCGAAAGCGTGATGCGCAGCCGTGCCGATCCGGCAGGCACCGTCGGCGGCCGGATCGCCGGCACCCAGATGCCGCGCTGCCCACAGCGCCTCGCTCACCTGCAGCGCCTCGCCGGCTTCGCCGACAAGCAGCGGCTGGATCGGGGTCGGCGACGGCAGCAGCGGCCAGCGCAAGCTCGCCGCCAGGCCGCGCCAGCGCGCGATCAGCGCGAACAGGTGCGTCGCGCCGCGCGGTGTCGCTGCGCAGCAGCGCGACGCTCGCCGCCAGCGCGCTCGCCAGCAGCGGCGGCGATGCCGTGGTGTAGATGTAGCTGCGCGCGGTCTGCAGCAGCGTTTCGATCACCGCCGGATGCGCGGCGACGAACGCGCCGGCGACGCCTGCCGCCTTGCCCAGCGTGCCCATGTAGACGATGCGCTCCGAGTCGAGGCCGAAGTGCGCCAGCGTGCCGCGTCCCGGCGTCGCGTCCCTCGCCCAGCACGCCGAAGCCGTGCGCGTCGTCGACGAGGAGCCAGGCGTCGTGCGCTTCGGCGAGCTCGAGCAGCCGCGGCAGCGGGGCCAGGTCGCCATCCATGCTGAATACCGCGTCGGTGCAGATGAGCTTCCGCCGCGCGCGGCTGGCCGCGAGCCGCGCGGCAAGGTGGCCGACGTCGGCGTGCGCATAGCGGACGAATTCGGCGCGCGACAAGAGCGCCGCGTCGTTCAGACACGCGTGGTTGAGCCGGTCGCCGAACACCGCGTCCTCGCGGCCGGCCAGCGCGGTGACGACGCCCAGGTTCGCCATGTAACCGGTCGAGAACAGGAGCGCGCGCGCGCCGGCGCAGGGCGCGACCCAGGCCGCCAGCTCGCGCTCGAGCGCGTCGTGCGGCAGGAAATGGCCGGAGATCAGGTGCGAGGCCCCGGCGCCGACGCCATGGCGCGCCGCGCCCTGCTGCGCGGCGGCGATGACGCTTGCGGATGGCCGGCGAGGCCCAGATAGTCGTTGCTGCCGAAATGCAGAATCTCGCGGCCGTCGACCGAGAGCCGCGCGCCTTGCGCCGATTCGACGATCCGGCGGCGGCGCGACAGGTCCTGCCCGCTGCGCCGCGCGAGCGCGGCATCGAGCTCCGCGATCAGGCGCGACATCGTTGCGAACGAGCGGCGAAAGCCGGCTTAAGCCGTGTCGCCGCTCGAGTGCAGCCCCAGGCGTGCAAACAATGCCCGGTCCTCGGCGACATCGGGATTGCCGGTCGTCAGCAGCTTTTCGCCGTAGAAAATCGAGTTGGCGCCCGCGTGGAAGCACAGCGCCTGGATGCCGTCGCCCATCTGCTGGCGCCCTGCCGAAAGGCGCACCATCGCGCGCGGCATGGTGATGCGCGCGGCGGCGATCGTGCGCACGAATTCCAGTGGGTCGATCGCCTCGGTGCCGTGCAAGCGGCGTGCCCTCGACCTGCACCAGATTGTTGATCGGCACCGACTCGGGATAGGGATCGAGATTGGCGAGCTGCGCGATCAGGCCGGCGCGCTGCGCGCGCGATTCGCCCATGCCGACGATGCCGCCGCAGCAGACCCGCACGCCGGCCGCGCGCACGCGCTCGAGCGTGTCGAGCCGGTCGCGGTAGTCGCGCGTGGTGATGATCTCGCCGTAGAACTCCGGCGCGGTAGTCGAGGTTGTGGTTGTAGTAGTCGAGCCCGGCATCGCGCAGCCGCTCGGCCTGGCCGTCCTTGAGCATGCCCAGCGTCGCGCAGGTTTCCAGCCCCAGCGCCTTGACCTCGCGCACCATCGCCAGCACCGGTTCGAGATCGCGCTCCTTCGGGCCGCGCCACGCGGCGCCCATGCAGAATCGCGTCGCGCCCGCGGCCTTGGCTGCGACCGCCGCGGCGGTGACGGCGTCGAGCGCGAGCAGCGCCTGGTTGTCGACGCCGGTGTGATAGCGCGCGGCCTGCGGGCAATAGCCGCAGTCCTCGGGACAGCCGCCGGTCTTGATCGACAGCAGCGTCGAAAGCTGGACGGCGTTGGGATCGTGGTGCGCGCGATGCGTCTGCTGCGCGCGATGCAGCGAGATCGTTCATCGGCAGCGCCAGCAGCGCCGCGACCGCATCGACCGTCCAGCGCAGGCTCGGCCCGGCACGGGCCGCGCCCTCGGCTCGACGGACAATGGAAATCGGCTGCATGGCGCGGGCACCGGCTGGTTACAATGACTCCGAGTGTCGGGGAGGGACATCGCGTTGTCAAATTTTCTGGCCGGCGCATTTGACCGCGCCTTCGGGCGCGCGATCGGCGCGGTTCGCGCGTCGCGCTGCCGCAGCGCTGCGAGCTCTGTGCCGCGCCGTCGGTCGGCGATCTCGTCTGCGCTGCATGCATGCGCGATCTGCCGCGGCTCGGGCCGGCCTGCCCGGTATGCGCGCTGCCGACGGGCAGCGGCGAGGTCTGCGGTGCCTGCCTGGCCCGGCCGCCGGCCTTCGATGCAACGATCGCCGCCTTCGCCTACGCCTTCCCCGTCGACCGGCTGATCCATGCGTTCAAGTATCAGGGCCGGCTCGCGCTCGCCGAGTGGTGCGCGGGCGCCATCCTGGTCGAGCGCGGGCGGCTGCCGCGTCCGCGCTCCCGACCGGCTCGTTGCCCTGCCGCTGTCGCTCGAGCGTCAGCGCGAGCGGGGCTACAACCAGGCGGCGGAAATCGCGCGCCTGCTGGCGGACCGGACCGGCGTCCCCTCGCTCTCGGGCGGCGTGCGCCGCGTCCGCGCCGCGCCGCCGCAGGCGGTGTTGCCGTGGAGCGCGCGCGAGCGCAACGTGCGCGGCGCGTTCGCCTGCGTGATCGACCTGTCGGGGCTGCGACTGGCGGTGATCGACGACGTGATGACGACCGGCGCGACGCTCGCGGAATTCGCCGGCACGCTCAAAGCTGCGGGTGCGACGGGCGTCGAGAACTGGGTTGTCGCGCGGACCTTGCCGTCGGCGCAGGCGAACTGACGCGCGCGGCTGCCCCATGCTGGCCATCGTCCTGGTGCATCCGGAGATTCCGCCGAATACCGGCAACGTGATCCGGCTTGCCGCCAATACCGGCGCCGAGCTGCACCTGGTCGAGCCGCTGGGTTTCCGCCTCGACGATCGCGAACTGAAGCGCGCCGGCCTCGACTACCACGAATACGCGCGCGTGCTCGTGCATCGCGACTGGGCCGCGTGCTCCGGCGCGCTTGCGGGCCGCACGCCGTTATGCGCTGACGACGCGGGCTGCGCGGTCGCTGTTCGCGAGCAGGCTTTCGCTGGACGACGTCTTCGTGTTCGGTTGCGAGACCGGCGGCTTGCCCGCCGCGATTCTCGACGAATTTGCACCCGCCGCAAGGCTGCGAATTCCGATGCGGCCGGCGATCCGGAGCCTGAATCTCTCCAACGCCGTCGCGATCGCCGTGTACGAGGCGTGGCGACAGGCCGGCTTTGCCGGCGCTGCCGCTGAACGCTGACGCGGGTCGAACGTCGTAGTGCGCGCCTCGGCTCACTGGAACTCGGGTCCCGGCTCGCGCGCGAGCAGCGCCTCGACCGCGCGCCGCGGCGCCATGCCCTCGTAAAGCACGCGGTAGACCGCGTCGCAGATCGGCATGTCGACGCCGAGCGCGCCGGCGAGCGTGCGCGTCGCGCGCGCGGCGAAGACGCCCTCGGCGACGTGGCCGAGCCCGGCCAGGATGGCGGCCAGCGGCTCGCCGCGCGCCAAGCCGAGCCCGACGCGCCGGTTGCGCGACAGGTCGCCGGTGCAGGTCAGCACCAGATCGCCCAGGCCGGACAGGCCGGTCAGGGTTTCGCGCCGGCCTCCCAGCGCGATCGCGAGCCGGCCCGTCTCGGCCAGGCCGCGCGTGATCAGCGCGGCGCGCGCATTGTTGCCGAACCCCAGGCCGTCGCTCGCGCCGGCGGCGATCGCCAGCACGTTCTTCACCGCGCCTCCCACCTCGGTGCCGGTCAGGTCGTCGCTGACGTAGGCGCGCAGCGCGCCGCTGCGCAATCGCTGCGCGACTGCCTGCGCGAAATCGGCGTCGGTCGCCGCAACGCCGACAGCGGTCGGCAGCGCACGGGCTACTTCTTCGGCGAAGCTGGGACCGGAGATCACGCCGACCGGCGCCGGCCAGACCGGCGCCACGACGCGGTGTGCGAGTGCGACGCCGGGCGGATCGTCCGTGGCGACGAAGCCTTTGCCCAGCCAGACCAGCGGCGCGCTCGTGTGCGCACGCAAGGTCCGCACCACGCCGGCGAGCGCCCCGACCGGCACCGCCACGACGATCAGCGTCGCGCCCGCGACGGCGCGCGACAGGTCCGTTGCGACGTCGATCTGCGGCGGGAGGACGACGCCCGGCAGGTAGCGTGCATTCTCGCGCGAGGCCGCGATCGAGCGCGCGCTGTCGGGATCGCGCGCCCAGAGGCGCAGCGCCGGCGGCGAGCGGGCGCCGGCCAGATGCACCGCCAGCGCCGTCCCCCAGGCACCCGCGCCGATGATCGCGACCGCATCGCTCATCGTTCCGCCGCTTCCGTTCGGCAGCGCAGCTCGCTCGGCGCCGTTACAGCCCCCAGACCTGCGCGATGCGAACGTAGCCTTGCTGCCCGTCGCGATGCCGGACCTTCGCCCATCCGGGCGTGCTGGTGACGTAGGCCGGATCGACGAGCTCCAGCAGCACGTTCTGCTCGGCCTTGAAGACCACCGGCGCGTTGGCATCGGGTGCGGCGAGCACGTCGGCAACCGGAGCGCGCACGATCAGCATGCGCCGGTCGGATACCGTCTTGCGCTCGATCCAGGCGACCGTGCCGCTGGCGTCGCGAATCTTGAGCCAGCCTTCGACGCCGACGATCACCTCGAACGGTGTGTCGCGGCCGATGACGAACAGCGGCTTGGCCTTGAGCGACGGCGCGTCGTAAAGTATCGCCGCTTCGCTGGTCGACTGGAAATCCGCCGCCGCCACGCCGCCGCTGAGCGCGATCGACGCGGCCAGCAGCAGCCGGGCGCGCTTCATCACGCGCTGGTTTTTGCCGCCGCCGGGGCCGCCTGCTGCTGCATGCTGGCGAGTTGCTGCTGGTACAGGGCCTCGAAATTGATCGGGTCCAGGTGCACCGGCGGAAAGCCGGCGCGCGAGATCGCGTCGGCGATGGTCTCGCGGATGTACGGGAACAGCACGGTGGGGCAATGGATGCCCATCAGCGGCTGGATGTCGGACAGCGGGACGCCGACGATGCGGAAAATGCCCGCTTGCGCCGCCTCGACCAGGAACAGCGTCTTGTCGGCGGCTTTCGCGGTCACCGTGATCGTCAGCACGCATTCGAAGACGTTTTCCTCGATCTGCTCGCCGCGCGTGCGCAGCCCGACCTCGACCTGCGGCGATTCGGCGGTCGTGAACGATTTCGGGGCGCCGGGATTCTCCAGCGAAAGATCCTTGACGTAGATCTTCTCGATGGACAGCGACGGGGTGGGTTGAGCTTGCTGGTCGGCCATGCGATTTCCCGGGAAGCGCTAAGCCGCGGATTATAACGCAGCGCGGGTGGCGGCGTCCGCTCGCGGGTCGCCGCCGAGCAGCGGCACGAGATCGCCGGCACGATCGAGCACGACCAGGTCGTCGTAGCCTCCGACGTGATGCTCGCCGATGTAGATCTGCGGCACCGTGCGGCGCCCTGTCCGCTCGATCATCTCGGCTCGCCGCGCCGGTTCGAGATCGACGCGAATCCTGGCGATGTCGGCAACGCCCCGGGCGCGAAGCAGGCGCTCGGCTAGGATGCAGAATGGGCAGTTGGCGGTCGAGTACATCGTGACCACCGCCATCAGGAACCCTTTTCCAGCGGCAACCCCGCCTCCGTCCACGCGCGGAGGCCTCCGCGCAACGCGTAGACCTCCTTGAAGCCGAGCTTCGCCAGCGCCGAGGCCGCGCTCCGGCTGCCCTTGCCGCGCCCGCAATAAGCGATCAGCGGGCGCCCGGTGAACTTGCCGAGCTCCTTGCCTCGGCTGGCCAGTTGCGACAGCGGAATGTGCATCGCGTTGAGAACCTTGCCGCCTTCGTATTCCTTGGCTTCGCGCAAATCCAGGATCAGCGCGTCCTTCCGGTTGATCAGCTGCGTCGCCTGCAGCGCGCCGATTTCGCGCATCGCCGACAGCCGCCCCTGGACCAGCGGCCATACCAGCATCGACCCCGAGACGAGCATCACCAGGACGAGCGGCCAGTTGTTGTGCAGGAATTGGATCATCGGAACGACGCGTCAGGGCCGGCGGCGCGGGCCACAGTAGAATGATAACTGTAAAATGATAGCGTAAATTTTCCAACCTCGACCGCAATCGCCGAATTTCCCGATGACCCCACATCCAGCCGCGGCGCCGGTCGTTCCGGTCGTGCTGCTGATACTCGACGGCGTCGGTTGCCGCGCCGATGCGCCCGACAATGCGATCAGCCGCGCCGCCAAGCCGAGCTGGGACCGCCTGTGGCGAGAGCATGCGCACACGACCATCGACGCGTCCCAGCGCGCGGTCGGGCTTCCGACCGGACAGATGGGCAATTCCGAAGTCGGTCACCTGAACATCGGCGCCGGCCGGGTCGTCTATCAGGAGTTCACGCGCATCGATCGCGCGATCGAGACCGGCGACTTCGCCCGCAACCCGGTGCTGCTCGAGGCGGTGGCGACCGCACGGAACGCAGGCGCGACGCTGCACGTCCTCGGCCTGCTTTCGCCGGGCGGCGTGCACAGCCACGAGCGGCAGATTGCGGCGCTGGTCGAGATGGCCGCCGGCGGCGGCGCGCCGCGCGTCGCCGTGCACGCCTTCCTCGACGGTCGCGACACGCCGCCGCGCAGCGCGAGGGCGTCGCTGGCGTACATGAACGAGGTTTGCGCCGGCCGCGCGGGTTGCCGCATCGCCGACATCGTCGGACGCTACTACGCCATGGATCGCGACCAGCGCTGGGACCGGGTCGAGGCGGCATACGACTTGATCGTCGACGCCGCCGCGCCGTATTCGGCGCCCGATGCCGCGTCAGCGCTGGCGGCGGCCTACGCGCGCGGCGAAAACGACGAGTTCGTCAAGCCGACGACGATCGGCGCGTGGCGCGCGCATCGAGGACGGCGACATCGTCGTGTTCATGAACTTCCGCGCCGATCGGGCGCGGCAGATGACGCGCGCGCTGACCGACCCCGCGTTTTCACGGATTCGCGCGCACGCGCGTGCCCGGGCTCGGCGCGTTCGTCACGCTGACGAGCTACGGCCGGGAGTTCGCGCGGCTGCCCGCCGCGTTCCCGCCGCAGACGATAACCAACAGCTTCGGCGCCGTCATCGCGGCCCGCGGGCTTAAGGCAGCTGCGCATCGCCGAAACCGAGAAATACGCGCACGTCACGTATTTCTTCAACGGCGGGGTCGAAGCCGCGTACCCGGGGGAAGACCGCATCCTCGTGCCGTCGCCGAAGGTCGCGACCTACGATCTCAAGCCGGAGATGAGCGCGTTCGAAGTCACCGACAAGCTGGTCGCCGCGATCGAAACCCGCCAGCTACGATGCGATCGTCTGCAACTACGCCAACGGCGACATGGTCGGACATACCGGCAATCTCGAGGCGGCGATGCGGGCGATCGAGGCGCTCGACACCTGCGTCGGCCGCGTCGTGGCCGCGCAGCGCGCGCGCGGCGGCGAGGTGCTCGTCACCGCCGATCACGGCAATGCCGAGCAGATGCGCGACGACGCGACCGGGCAGGCGCACACCGCGCACACGCTCAATCTCGTGCCCTGCCTGTACGTGGGCCGCGCCGCGACGCCGCGCGGCAAGGGCGCGCTGCAGGACATCGCGCCGACCTTGCTCGCCATGATGGGCCTGGCGTTACCGCCGGAAATGACGGGGCACGCGCTGTTCGACATCGCGAGCCCAGCCGCGTCCGACTGAACGGATAGGTGGCTGCCGCGCGCGGGAACTTGCGGGTCGGTTTGCAGTCCACAGCTTCCGCGGCGGGAGGCGTGACCGGCCGCCGGTCAGGGCGTCGACACCGAATGGCTGCGCAGGCCCGGCGCGAACGGTGGCGGCGAAGAAACGGGCGTATACTTTCCGAACGGTTGCGCGCCATGCGCGTGATCGCGACACGACGAGGCAAACATGGGTAACGGCTGGAAAAAGGCGGGATTGATCGGCATCGGTGCGGTGCTGGGGCTGTTGCTCAGCCTCAACTTCTCGGCGCTGGCCGAGCGCGAGACGAGACTGCCGATTCCCTACGAGGACCTGCAGCTCTTCTCGGCGGTTTTCGGCCGGATCAAGAGCGACTACGTCGAGCCGGTGTCCGACGACAAGCTGATCCGCGAAGCGATCAACGGCATGGTGCACGGGCTCGACCCGCACTCCGACTTCCTCGACGCCGACGCCTTCAAGGAACTGCAGATCAACACGCAGGGCAAGTTCGGCGGCCTGGGCATCGAGGTCGGCGCCGAAGACGGCCTCATCAAGGTGATTTCGCCGATCGAGGACACGCCGGCGTTTCGCGCCGGCATCAAGTCCGGCGACCTGATCGTCAAGATCGACGACCCCGCGACGCGCGGCCTGCCGCTGTCGAAGGCGGTCGAGAAGATGCGCGGCAAGCCCGGGCACGCAGATCGTGCTGACGGTCGCGCGCAAGGATGCCGACGCCCCGCTCACGTTCACGCTGACGCGCGAGGACATCAGCTTCCACAGCGTTCGCGCCAAGATGATCGAGCCTGGCTACGGCTACATCCGCGTCGTGCAGTTCCAGGAGCACACCGGCGAGGACGTCGCCAAGGCGCATACGCGACCTCTACAAGCAGGGCGACCTGAAGGGTCTCGTGCTCGACCTGCGCAGCGACCCGGGCGGCCTGCTCAACGTTGCGGTCGCGCGTCGCGTCGGCGTTCCTGCCGGCGGATTCGCTGGTCGTCTACACCGACGGCCGCACCGCCGACGCGCGCATGCGCCTGTCGTCGAACAAGGAGCGACTATCTGCGCGGCCGCGGCGACGACTATCTGAAGGACCTGCCCGCTGCGATCAAGAGGGTGCCGATGGTCGTGCTGGTCAATGGCGGCACGGCGTCGGCATCCGAAATCGTCGCCGGCGCGCTGCAGGATCACAAGCGCGCCATGGTCATGGGCACGCAGACTTTCGGCAAGGGCTCGGTGCAGACCATCCTGCCGCTCGGCCCCAACGCCGGCCTCAAGCTGACGACGGCGCGCTACTACACGCCGAGCGGCCGCTCGATCCAGGCCAAGGGCATCGAGCCCGACATCGCCGTCGACGACGGGCGCGACTCACCGCGCCTGCGCGAAGCCAATCTCGAGCATCACCTGCTCGACGGCAGGATGCCGATCGCGAGCGCCGGCGGCGCCGCTGCGCTCGCCATCAAGACGCCGGCGGACAAGAGCGCAGGCAAAGCCGGCGGCAATCGCCCAAGGCCGGCGACGCGCCGCAGCCGCGCATCGAATTCGGCTCGGCCGACGACTTCCAGCTCGCGCAGGCGCTGAACGGCTCAAGGGCCAGCCGGTCGTCGCATCGACCAAGGCGGTGGCGGCGAGTGACGCCGCAGTAAGCCGCACGCATCGCGGCAAGGCGAAACGCCCGGCATGCCGGGCGTTTTTGCCTGGGGCAGCGACTGCGGCCCGCAACGAAAGATCGCCCGATGGATGACGCCCAACTGCTGCGCTACAGCCGCCACATGCTGCTGCCCGAGCTCGGCGTCGACGCCCAGCGGCGCTTCGCCGGCGCGCATGCGCTGATCGTCGGCGTCGGCGGCCTCGGCTACCCGGCGGCGCAATTTCTCGCCGCCGCCGGCGTCGGCACGCTCGACGCTGGTCGACGCCGACAACGTCGACCTCACCAATCTGCAGCGCCAGATCCTGTTCGCGACCGCACGACATCGGCAGCCCAAGGTCGACGCCGCGGCGGCGCGCCTCGCCGCGATCAATCCCGAAGTGCGGATCGAGCGCGTCGCGCAGCGCGTCGGTGCGGCGAGCTGGCGCCGCTGGTCGCGGCGCGCCGACGTCGTGCTCGACTGCTGCGACAACTTCGCCACCCGCCACGCGGTCAACCGCGCCTGCGTCGCCGCGGCAAGCCGCTGGTCTCGGGCGCGGCGATCCGCTTCGACGGCCAGATCGCCGTGTTCGACCCGCGCGACGGCGCGAAGCGCCCTGCTATCACTGCCTGTTCGGCGAGGGCGACGAGTTCGAGGAGACGCGCTGCGCCACCATGGGCGTGTTCGCGCCGCTGGTCGGCATCATCGGCGCCACGCAGGCGGCCGAGGCGCTGAAGCTCATCGCCGGCGTCGGCGACTCGCTTGCGGCCGGCTGCTGATGCTCGATGCGCTGACGATGGAATGGCGCGAGGTCCGGGTGCTCGACGCGATCCGGCGTGCCCGGTCTGCGGCACGGCCGCGCCGTGAGTCGCATTGCGCCGGGCGATCGGCAACGACGGGCCCGGCTGTGGCTGGCCGTCCTCGGCGCCGCATGGCTGAGCGCGGCGGGCGCTGCCGAAACAACGCTGCCTGCCGCGGAGTGGCAGGCAATCCAGCGCGTGATCGCAGCCCAGCGCGCAGCAATCATCGCCGGCGAAGCGGACAAGGCGTTCGCCTACGCCTCACCGGACATCCGTCGGCAGTTCGGCGATGCCGCATCGTTCATCGCGATGGTCGATGCCGCCTATGGCGCGCTCAAATCGCGCGCGTTACGTCGAGTTTCTCGAAGGCGCGGTCATCGACGGCATCGTCGTGCAGCCGCTGCGGCTCGTCGACACCGACAACACGGTGCGCGTCGCCTTGTACGCGATGGAGAAACAGGCCGACGGTCGCTGGCGCATCTCGGGCTGCCAGATCGCGCCCTCGACGGTGCACGCGGCGTAGAGCGTTTCGCATCCGCGTCCGGCTCGCCGGGCGGCTCGAGCTGGCCCGGCCGGTTCAGGCCCGAACAGGAATTTCCGCTGGCTGCGTCCCAGCCATCCTGCGGCAGGCGCTTGAAGCCGCGATTTGGCGAACAGCGTCCAGCGCCCGAGACGAACGCCAGCAGGACGTTGGCCTCGGCGATCGGATCGCCGGGCCAGGCGCCTCCCGCCTGCGCGATCTTCAGCGACTGCCGCAGCGCGGCCTCGATGCGATCGTAGAGCTGGTTCATGCGCGCCTGCAGTCGCTCGTCCTCGTTGACCAGCGCGTCGCCGATCAGCACGCGGGTCATGCCGGGATTCTTTTCCGCGAAGCCGAGCAGCACGGCCACCATCTGCGTCGCCTGCGCGACGCCGTCGGTGGACTCCGCCGTGATGCGGTTGACCAGCGAGAACAGCGTCGTCTCGATGAATTCGATCAGGCCCTTCGAACATCTGCGCCTTGCTGGCGAAGTGCCGATAGAGCGCCGCCTCCGACACGTCGAGCCGGCTCGCCAGCGCGGCGGTCGTGATCCTCTCGTTGCGCGGCGTTTCCAGCATGGCGGCGAGCGTCTGCAGGATCTGCAGCCGTCGCTCTCCGGGTTTGCTCGCCATCGTCTGCTCCCTGGTCAAACCGGCGGCCATCGCGGACATCGATTGCCGATTGCCGCCGAATTGCGACGTTCAGGCTCGCCACGAACCTGCGCCTGATCCTGCGGATCAATCCGCGCTGATCATCGTTCCGACGCCTTCGTTGGTCAGCACTTCCAGCAGCAGCGCGTGCTCGACGCGCCCGTCGATGATGTGCGAGCTCTTGACGCCGTTTTTCACCGCGTCCAGCGCCGAGCCGATCTTGGGCAGCATGCCGCCGTGGATCGTGCCGTCGGCGAACAGCGCCTCGATCTCGCTGGCGCGTCAAGCCGGTCAGCAGCTTGCCGTCCTTGTCGAGCACGCCGGCGGTGTTGGTCATCAGCACCAGCTTTTCCGCCTTCAGCGTCTCGGCCAGCTTGCCGGCGACCAGGTCGGCGTTGATGTTGTAGGCCTCGCCCTCGTTGCCGACGCCGATCGGCGCGATCACCGGGATGAAGTCGCGCGAATCGAGCAGGTTGATCAGTTCCGGGTCGATCCGCTCGATCTCGCCGACCAGGCCGATGTCGACGAATCTCGCCCTGATCGGTTTCGCTCTTCAGCAAGCAGCTTGCGGGCGTGAATGAACGCGCCGTCCTGCCCGGTCAGGCCGACCGCGCGTGCCGCCGTGCTGGTTGATCAGCCCGACGATCTCCTGATTGAGCTCGCCCAGCACCATCTCGACGACATTCATCACCTTGTCGTCGGTGACGCGCATGCCCTGGCGGAATTCGCTGTGGATGCCCATCGTCTTCGAGCAGATCGCCGATCTGCGGTCCGCCGCCGTGCACGATCACCGGATTCATGCCGACCAGCTTGAGCATCACGACGTCGCGCGCGAAGCCGGCCTTGAGCGCGGGCTCGGTCATCGCGTTGCCGCCGTACTTGATGACGATCGCCTTGTCGTGAAAGCGCTGGATGTAGGGCAGCGCCTCGGCCAGGATTTGCGCTTTGAGGGCAGACGAGCCGACCTCGATCGACGCGGATTTCATCGGACGCTACGGGTTGCCGCGATTGTACTCGAAGCTGTTGCGAATAGAACATGCGCGCCGCTGTACCAACGAGTAAGCCCTAACTGGCGACGGCTCGCGCGTTTGTATCGAACAACGCATTTTGCTATCTTGCCTGCATGCCGAGCCCGCTGCCGGACCCCGTCGACCTTGGTCTCGTCCGCCGCGCGCTCGTCGCCAAGCTTCGCCATCACGGCGACGTGCTGCTCGACCTCGCCGGTGTTCACCGTGCTCGGCGCACGCAGCGCCGGCCGCGCGAAATCGACGCGCTGGTGTACGCGGAAACCGCGGCGATGCTCGCCGGTCATCCGGCGATCGATCGCGTGCACACGATCGATCGCGAACTGGAAGCGTCAGGGACTCGTCAGCGCAGGCGGGTGCCGAAGTGCGCGCTGCTGTCGACGCTTGCGCGCGCGCCATTACGACCTGATCGTGCACCTGACCGAGCATCCGCGCGGCGCGTGGCTCTCGCGCCTGCTGCGTCCGCGCTACAGCGTCGCACGCCATCTCGATCGCGCGCACTGGCTGTGGCGAACGAGCTTCACCCATTACTACCGGCTGCCGCGCACAACGCCGCGGCACACGGTCGAATGCAACCTCGACGCCCTGCGGCGCATCGGCTTGCAACCCGCGCCGGGTGACAAGGCGCTGGTGCTCGTGCCCGACGCCGCGGCAAGCGAGCGCGCGCGCGGCGCTGCTCGCGCAGCACGGCATCGAGGCGCAAGCGCTTCATCCAGCTGCATCCGGGCTCGCGCTGGCTGTTCAAGTGCTGGCCGGCAGAGCGCTACGCGGGATTGCTCGAGCGCTTGCCGCCGACGGCTGGCGCGTCGTGCTGACCGCCGCGCCGGACGCGCGCGAGCGGGCGCTCGTCGACGCGATCCTCGGCGGAACGAGCGAGCGGGCGCGCGCCGCGTGACCGATCTCGGCGGGCAGCTCAGCCTGACCGAGCTGGCCGCGCTTGCGCGCGAAGCGCGCGCCTTCATCGGCGTCGATTCGGCGCCGATGCACATCGCTGCGGCGATGGGGACGCCGACCGTCGCGCTGTTCGGGCCGAGTGGCGACATCGAGTGGGGTCCGTGGCGGGTGCCGCATCGCATCGTCGCCTCGACCGAGCATCCGTGCCGGCCGTGCGGCAACGACGGCTGCGGCGGCGGCAAGATCTCGGAATGCCTGACGACGCTGCCGGTCGCGCGGGTGCACGCGGCGCTCACCGCGATCCTTGCCGAAACCGGGGGCTGACTCGATGCTCCGGCTCGCGATCATTCGGCAGCGTTACACGCCCTACGGCGGCGCCGAGCGATTCGTCGAGGCGGCGCTGGAGGCGCTGCTCGAGCGCGGCGTCGCGATCTCGCTGTACACGCGCGAGTGGCCGCAGACGCGGCTGCAGCTGATCGAGCCGGTGCTGTGCAATCCTTTCCACATCGGGCGCCTCTGGCGCGACTGGAGCTTCGCGCGGGCGGTGTGCCGCGCGGTGACCAGGAAAGCGCCGGAGCTGGTGCAGTCGCACGAGCGGCTCTTGTGCTGCGACGTCTACCGCGCCGGCGACGGCGTGCATCGGGCATGGCTCGACGAGCGCCAACGCGGTGGCTCGACGCTGCGCCGCTGGGTGACCGAAGCGAGCCCCTACCATCGTTACGTGCTCGCCATCGAGCGCCGCCTGTTCGCGAGCCCTTTGCTGAAAGCGGTGATATGCAATTCGAAGATGGTGCGGGAGGAAATCCACGCTCGCTTCGGCGTGGCCGAAGACCGGCTGCCCGTCGTCTACAACGCCGTCGACAGCGAGGCGTTCTCGCCCGAGCTTCGCGTGCATCGCGACCCGGTACGGAAGAAGCTCGGCGTGCCGCAGGACGCGACAGTATTCCTGCTGGTGGGATCGGGTTACGCGCGCAAGGGTGTCGCGACTGCGATTACCGCGCTGTCGCGGCTGCCGGCCGATACGTATCTGTTCGTCGTCGGTCGCGACAAGTCGCGCGGGTCTTACAAGCGGCTGGCGCGGCAACTCGGCGTGGCTTCGCGGGTCGCGCTGGTCGGAGCGCAGGAAGATCCGAAGCCCTTTTTCGGCGCCGCCGACGCCTTCGTGCTGCCGACGCTGTACGACCCCTGTCCGAACGCCGCGCTCGAGGCGATGGCCTGCGGCCTTCCCGTCGTCACCAGCACCAAATGCGGCGTTGCCGAGCTCGTCACCGACCATGACGCGGGGTTCGTCTGCGACGCGCGCGACATCGCCGCGCTGGCCGCGCACATGACTACGTTGACCGATGCGGAGGCGCGTGTCGGGCGTGGCGTCCGCGCGCGCGAAGCCGTGCTGCCGCTGACGCCGGCGGCAATGACCTTGCAGCTCGTGCTGCTCTATCGCGATTTGCTCGCCGCCGCACATGCGGCAAGGACCGAGCAGCCGAAGGCCGCTGCGCTATAATCGCGGCCCGTTCATCCGCACGCCGGCGACCGCGCGCCGGCCGCTCCCGCCCGCCGTGTCGCCCAGCCTGACCCTCTACCGGCGTCTGCTGCACTACGTCCGCCCCTATTGGTGGGCGTTCGGGCTGGCGGTCGTCGGCATGATCATCGTCGCGGCCGGCGACACCCTGATGGCGTACATGGTGATGCCGATCGTCCAGAAGCTGCAGAACCCCGACCCGGCGATGACGGTGCAGCTTCCCCTGGCGGTGGTCGCGGTGTTCCTGTTGCGCGGCCTGGGCTCGTTCGTGTCCGAGTACGGCATGGCGTGGACCGGGCATCGCGTCGTCTTCGATCTCCGGCGCGAGATGATCGATCGCCTGCTGTCGCTGCCGACGCCGTACTACGACGCGCAGTCGTCGGGCCGGCTGATCTCCAAGTTCACCTTCGACGCCTACCAGCTCGCCGCGGCGACGTCGTCGGCGATCACCACCGCGGTGCGGAGCGCCCTGACGATCGCCGGGACGCTCGGGCTCCTGTTCTGGCTCAACTGGCAGCTGACGCTGGTCTCGGTGGTCGTCATGCCGCTGGTCGCGGTCGTGATCCGCTATTTCAGCCGCCGGCTGCGCCGCGTCGCCCGCGACGTCCAGAAGCGCACCGGCTCGTTGAGCCACGTGCTCGAGGAAATCGTCGGTGCGCAGCGCGTGGTCAAGATCTTCGGCGGCCAGGCCTACGAGCGCGGGCGTGCCGTCGCGGGCGCGAACCAGCTCCGGCAGTCGATGAGCAAGCAGTCGCAAGCGAGCGCCGCCAGCTCGCCGTTCCTGCAGTTCGTCGGCGCCTGCGCGGTCGGCCTGATCGTCTACCTGGCGCTGAAGCAGAGCGAGACCGGCGGCTTCGACGCCGCGCGCTTCACCTCCTATGTGATCGCGCTCCTGACCCTGCTCGACCGCCTGCGTTCGATGTCGGGCGTCAACGCCAACATCCAGCGCGGCCTGGCCGCAGCGGAAAGCATCTTCGGCCTGATCGACGAAAAGCCCGAGCCCGATTTCGGCACCGTCGAGATCGCGACTGTCCGCGGCGAGCTCAAATTCGAGCACGTGTCGTCGCGCTACGCCGGTGCCGAGAGGGACGCGCTGCAGGACGTCAACCTGACGATCGCGCCGGGCGAGAGCGTGGCGCTGGTCGGCCCGTCCGGAAGCGGGAAGACATCGCTGGTGAGCCTCATCCCGCGGTTCTACGAACCGAGCGCCGGCCGCATCCTGCTCGACGGCCGCGACGTCAACGCGTTGACCCTGGCGAACCTGCGCAGCCACCTCGCGCTGGTCAGCCAGGATGTCACGCTGTTCAACGACACTGTCGCGGCGAACATCGCCTACGGCGCGATGGCCGACGCCTCGCGCGACGCCGTCGAAAAGGCGGCGCCTCGCCGCGCACGCGCTGGACTTCATCCACGCGCTGCCGGACGGCTTCGACACGCTGGTCGGCGAGAACGGACTGCGGCTTTCCGGTGGGCAGCGGCAGCGCGTCGCGATCGCGCGCGCGATCCTGAAGAACGCGCCCATCCTGATCCTCGACGAGGCGACCTCGGCGCTCGATTCGGAATCGGAGCGCGCACGTGCAGGCCGCGATGGACGCGCTGATGCGAGGGCGCACGACGATCGTCATCGCGCATCGCCTGTCGACGATCGAGCGCGTCGACCGCATCGTCGTGCTCGACGCCGGCCGCGTCGTCGAGCAGGGCACGCACGCCGAGCTGCTCGCGCGCGGCGGCCTGTACGCGAAGCTGCATCGGATCCAGTTCGCGGCCGCGGCGCCGGTCGCAGGCTGATCGCACGCGTGCGCATCCTCCACACCGAGTCTTCGCTCGGCTGGGGCGGGCAGGAAATCCGCATCCTCACCGAGGCCGCCGGCATGATCGCGCCGCGGCCATCGAGGTCGTGCTCGCGTGCCCGCGCGAAGCGCGGATCTTCGCCGAGGCGCCGCGCTTCGGCGTGCCGGCGACGCGCGCTGCCGATCGGGCGCAAGCGGCCGCGCGGCGTGCTCGCGCTGCGGCGCTTCCTCGCCTGCGCGCCAGGTCGACGTCGTCAACACCCACAGCTCGACCGACACCTGGCTCGCCGCGCTCGCCTGCGCGCTCGACTGCGCCGGCCGCCGCCGCTCGTGCGCACGCGCCACATCTCCGCGCCGGTGCCGCGCAATGCGCCACGCGCTGGCTGTACACGCCGGGCGACGCGCACGAGATCGTCACCACCGGCGAAGCGATCCGCGCCGCAGCTGATCCGCGAGATCGGGCGTCGCGCCGGCGCGCGTCAGCTCGATTCCGACCGGGCATCGATCCGGCGCGCTTCGCGCCCGGCGACCGCGACGGCGCGCGGCGCGCGCTCGGCCTGCCCGCCGGCGTGCCGCTCGTCGGCATCGTGGCGACGCTGCGCAGCTGGAAGGGCCATCGCTTCCTGCTCGACGCGATGGCCGCTGCTCGCGCATCGCGATGCGCAGCTCGTCATCGTCGGCGACGGGCCGCAGCGCGAGGCGCTGCGAGCGCAGGTCGCCGCGCTCGGCGCTGAGCGAGCGCGTGCGCTTCGCCGGCAACCAGCACGACGTCGCGCCGTGGCTGGCCGCGCTCGACGTGTTCGCGCTGCCCTCGTACGCGAACGAAGGCGTGCCGCAGGCGCTGATGCAGGCGATGCTGGTCGCGCTGCCCTGCGTGACCACCGACGCCGGCGCGATCGGCGAGATCGCGATCGCCGATGACACCGGCGATCGTCGTCGCCAAGCAGAACGCGGTCGCGCTGGCCGCGGGCATCGATCGCCTGCTCGGCGACCCGGCGCTGGCGCGGCGGCTTGCGGCCGCCGCGCGGGAGCGCGCGCTGCTCGAGGTTCGGCCTCGCCGCGATGCTCGACCGCATGGAAGCGGTGTTCCGCCGCGCCGTCGATGGCCACGCCGGCAGCTAGACCGCAGACACCGCTTCGCGGGCGCGCGCCGCGGTCGTCGCGCGGGCGCTCGGCCGCGCGTTGGCGACGCACGGCCGCCGCGCGGCGCCCGGCGACGCGGCGCATCCTGGTCGCGCATCACCTGCTGCTCGGCGACACGCTGATGCTCACGCCGCTGCTGGCGAAGCTGCGCGCGCGGCATCCGGCCGCCGACATCGTCATGGCGCTGCCCGAAGCCTTCGCGCCGCTCTACGAGCGCGCCCGTACGGCGTGCGGGCGCTGGCTGGGATCCGCGCGCACCCGCCCGTTCGGCGCTCTGGCGCGAGCGCGCATTCGACCTCGCGTTCGTTCCCGGCGACAACCGCTTCAGCTGGCTCGCGCTGGCGCTCGGCAGCCGCTGGATCGTCGCGCTTCGCCGGCGACCGGCCCGGCACGCAAGAGCTGGCCGATCGACGAGCTGCATCCCTATCCGGACGCGCCTGCGGCGTGGAGGCGACATGGTCGCGACGCTCGCCGACGGCCCGCCGCCGGCGCCGTACGCCAGCCGCGACTGGGCCGATCCCTCGGCAGACGCCTTTCGAGTTGCCGCCGCGGCCGTACGCGGTGCTGCACGTCGGCGCGAGCACGCCGCTCAAGCAGTGGGAGCCGGACGAGTGGCGGGCGCTCGCCGCGATGGCTCGCCGCAGCGCGGCATCGAGCCGGTCTGGTCCGCCGGGCGCGGCGAGGAAGCGATCGTGCGCGACTGCGATCCGGATGGGCGATATCGTTCGTACGCGGGCGTGCTCGACCTCCCGCAACTCTGGCGCCTGCTGCGCGAACGCCGCGCTGCTGGTCGCGCCCGACACCGGCGTCGCGCATCTGGGGCGCGTCGTCTCGGTGCCCACGGTGGCGCTGTTCGGGCCGGGCTCGGCGGTGATCAGCGGCGCGGGCGAATTCTGGCGCGACGCGCCGTTTCGCGCGGTGACCGTCGATCCGTTTCCCTGCCGCGACCAGCAGCGTATTGTTCAAGCGCGAGATCGCATGGGTGCGCCGCTGCGGTCGCGGACATCGCCGAATGCCCGCAGCCGCGCTGCATGGAAGCGATCGACTTGGCACTCTGCTGCGCGGCGATCGTCGAGCTCGGCGTGGCCGCCGCCTGAACGACGCCGGGAAGCTCAGCCGCGCCGCCGCGCGAACAGCGGCACGGCGCCGGCCAGCGGCACCGGCGCCTCGCCCGGCAGCGCGTATTCCGGAATCCAGGTCTTGAGCCACACGCGGACCTCGGCGTCACCCGCGGCGCGGTCGCGCTCGAGCCAGTCGACCATCTGCCCGACGTCGTCGCGGTGGCCCGGGCAGCGCCTGCGCGATGCGCAGCTTGGGGTGCGGCGTGGCAGCGTCGGCTCGTCGTCGGCGAGCAGCTCCTCGTAGAGCTTCTCGCCCGGGCGCAGGCCGGTGAACACGATGCGGATGTCGTCCGGATCGGCGCCCGAAAGGCGGATCATGTCGCGCGCGAGGTCGACGATCTTCACCGGCTCGCCCATGTCGAGCACGAAGAACTCGCCGCCCGTCCCATCAGCCCCGCCTGCAGCACGAGCTGCGCCGCCTCCGGAATCGACATGAAGTAGCGCGTGATCTCGGGATGGGTCACGGTGACCGGCCCGCCGCGCGCGATCTGCTCGCGGAACTTCGGGATCACGCTGCCGGCGCTGCCGAGCACGTTGCCGAAGCGCACCATGACGAACTGCGTGCGCGCCGTTCTGCAGGCTCTGGCAGACCATCTCGGCCAGGCGCTTGGAGGCGCCCATCACGTTGGTCGGATTGACGGCCTTGTCGGTCGACACGAGCACGAACTTCTCGACCCTCGCCGCCGCCGCGCGCGCGCGCCAGCGTCCAGGTGCCGAGGCGTTGTTGCGCACCGCCTCCCAGGCGTTGGTTTCCTCCATCAGCGGCACGTGCTTGTACGCCGCGGCGTGGAAAACCACGCTCGGGCGCTCGCGCGCGAGCATCTGCTCGACCAGCGAGCGGTCCTTGACGTCGCCGACCAGCGTGGCGAGCGGCAGGCCGGGAAACTCGTCCTGCAGCTTCTGCTCGATCTGGTAGAGCGCGAACTCCGACAGCTCGAACAGCACCAGGCGCGCCGGGCGGAAGCGCGCGATCTGGCGGCAGAGCTCGGCGCCGATCGAGCCGCCGGCGCCGGTGACCATCACCACCTTGCCGCCGAGCCAGTCGCTCAAGCCCGCGCTGTCGAGCACCACCGGGTCGCGCGCCAGCAGGTCGTCGAGCTCGACGTGGCGGATCGTCGTGAGCTGCGAGCGGCCGCTGATCAGGTCGTCGTACGAGGGCACCGTCAGCGCCTCGACGCCGGCTGCCGCGCAGAGCTCGGCGACGCGGCGGCGCACGGCGTGCGCCGCCGCCGGCAGCGCGATGATGACCGTGCGCACGCCGAAGCGCTTGACCCACAGCGGCAGCTCGGCGATCGGCCCCAGCACGCTGATGTTGCGCAGCAGCCGCCCCTGCTTGCGCCGGATCGTCGTCGAGCAATCCGACGACGCGCCACTGGCGGCTGTGCGCCAGCTCCTTGGTCAGCCGGGCCCCGGCTTCGCCGGCGCCGAGAATCAGCACCGGCTCGCCGAGAGCCGCCAGCGGGCTGTACAGCCGGTGCTCCTTCCAGATGCGATAGGCGAAGCGGCTGCCCGCCATCAGGAAGATCAGGATCAGCGGATAGAGGATCAGCACGCTGCGCGGCACGACGGCGGTCAGACGCAGCATGACCAGCACCACCGGTATCGCCACCGCGCCAAGCCCGACTGCGAGCACGATGCGCTGCAGGTCGGGGACGCTCGCGAAGCGCCAGAGCCCGCGATAGAGGCCGAACGCGAGAAAGATGCCTGCCTGCAGCGGCAGCACCCAGGCCAGCGTCCGGGTCATGTCCGAAAGCTGCGGCTGGTGGAGGTCGAGATTGAACCGCAGCCAGTACAGGCCGGTCCACGCGATCGCCGCCGCGACGACGTCGTGGGCGAACGCCAACAACGCTCGCCAGTTAGCGCTTACTGTCATCGAGAGAGCCGATCCTGCTTCGCCATTGCTGCCCGATCGACCAGAACAGCAGGGCCAGGACCGCACCCCATTCGACCAGCAGGTAGAGCCCCGTTTGCGGGGCGCGGGAGAGCGCCGCCAGCGCCGACACCGCGCGTGCCGATCATCAGCGCGCCGTAGAGCGCAAGCGTTCCGGCATGGCCGAATCCCAGCCGCACCAGGCGCTGGTAGTAGTGGTCGCGGTGGGCTTCCCAGATGCGCTGACCGCGAAGCAGCCGCCGCAGCAAGGTGGCGGTGGCGTCGGCGATGAACGGCAGGAAAACCAGCAGCGGAAACCACGCCGGCCACCACCCTTGCCTGCAGCCCTCGATCCCGAAGACGCCGGCGAGGAAGCCCAAAGGCACGGCACCGGCGTCGCCGAGAAAAATCCGCGCCCGCGGCCAGTTGGCGAGCAGAAACGGCGCGACCGCCGCCGCAAGTGCCAGCAGGACCGGCGCACGCTCGCTTCCGGCCCACGAAGCCGCCAGCGCATAGGCACCGAAACCGACCAGCGTCATCGTGCCGGCAAGGCCATCGCTGCCGTCCATGAAATTGTACAAATTCGACATCCAGACAATGGCGACGATCGTCACGGCGGCCACGGGGACCTCCGGCACCGGACCCGCGAGCCACAGCCAGGCGAGCGCAGCCGCCAGTTGCACAAACAGCCGCAGCGTGAGAGGCATACCGCGCCAATCGTCGATCAGCGAAACGATGACGATCGCGAGCAGCGGCAGGAGCCACGGGCGCGGGCCCGGCAGCCAGGCGATGCCGGCGCACCATCCCAGCCAGATTGCGAGTCCGCCACCGCGAGGCACGGCGTCGCGATGCAGTGAGCGCGGGTTCGGCCGATCGACGGGCAGGCGTCCGGTGCGCAGGAGCCAGGCGAGCGCTATCCCGGCCACCGCGGCGGCGATCAGCGCAGGCAACAGCGTCGCCATTCGTCGCAGTTCGCGCAAAGACGGCGCGCATCGGGAAATCCGGCCGGCAAGCCGTTGTTTGCACCCATTTTTTGCCCGCCTCGCGCACCAAACGCCGCAACGACGGCGGAGCATGAATTATACGCGCTCGCACGCTCGGGCGACGCTCTCCCAAAAGGCATTCCTTGTTGCAATTAAGCAACATGGTTGACAGGGGGTTAAGGGGCTACGGGTTTTAGCTTGCCAATGGAATCACGCGTTTGGCACAATTGGGGCAACTTCTCCGCTGCACCTGAGAAGGTTCCGGTGGCAGGCGCAATCGCACTACTTGCCAATCTTATCGTTAGAGGAGAGATTCCATGAATAAGAAACTCGTCGCTCTTGCCGTGGCCGGCGCGCTCGCGCTGCCGCTGGCGGCAGAAGCGCAAACCGCACAGGTCACGCTCTACGGCCGTGCCAATATGGACCTCGAATTCGTCAAGGCCTCGGGGGCCGGCGATGCGGCAAGCGGGTCGACGGCGACCGTTACGCGCGTGGCGAGCAACTCGTCGCGCTTCGGGCTGCGCGGCACGGAATCGCTGGGCGGCGGGTTGACCGCATTTTTCCAGGTCGAGAATTCGGTGAACTGGGACGGCAACGGCGGCACCATCGCCGGCCGCGAAACTTTCGTCGGCTTGCAGGGCAGCTACGGGCAGATATGGCTCGGCCGCTCGCTTTCACCGTATGACGACACGACGCCGATCTGGGCATCGGGTCCGTACAACTACAACACGGGTCTGTTCAACAACTCCAGCCTGTGGGCGAACAACTCCAACGGCGGCGGCGAGCCCTCCAGCGGCAGCTACGACGACCGCTACAGCAACAGCGTGCGCTGGAACAGCCCGACCTGGTCCGGCTTCACCGCGGAAGTGCAGGTCGCCACGCAGGAAAACACCCGTCACGGCTGGGCGTTCATTCCGGGCGTGTTCTACAACAACGGTCCGATCCAGGCCGGCTTCACCTACGCGCGCCACGACAAGTTCCGCAACGCGACGGCGAAGGACGATGCCTTCACGCTGGCCGGCAGCTACGACTTCGGCGTGGCTCGCGTCGCGCTGATGTACGAGCACCTGAAATACGAAACGGCGACTGGCGACCTGAAGCGCGACATGTGGGGCGTCACCGGTGACATCCCGGTCGGCGGGGGCCGTGTCTACGCGTACTACGGCAAGGCCGGCGACGGCAAGGGTGGGGCATCCGACAGCGAGGCATACATCAACTCTCTGGCCCACGGGTCGGATACCGGTGCGCAGAACTTCGAACTCGGCTATCGCTACGACCTGTCGAAGCGCACCAGCCTGAATGCCGGCTATGTGGTGATCAAGAACGACTCCAGGGCGAAGTACACGTTCAACGTCAACGGCTATGCCGTGTCGCCGGGCGGCGATCCGCAGGGCTTCGTGCTGGGCATCATCCACAATTTCTAACCAGCGTCCGGCAACGGTTATTCAACGTATCTGGGTTTGAAGTGATCGCTCGGGCGTCCTCTGGACGCCCGTTTTTTTCCCGGCCCGAAGCTCGTTGCGCTGCTCCGCCAACCCTGCGATCGGATCCATTCCGGTGTGCGATGCCTGACACTATCGACCGGCTGATCGTCGGATTCGACCGCGCCTTGCGCACGCTTTCCGGCGCGGCATCCGCCGCGCGGCCCAATCCCGCTGCGGGCATACAGGGCGAGGAGCTCACCCCGGACGAGCGCCGCCATGCGGCGGGGCTGATGCGTGTCAACCACACCGGCGAGGTCTGCGCGCAGGCGCTCTACCAGGCGCAGGCGCTGGTGGCGCGCGATCCGGAAATTCGCGAGCGCTTCGCCGCCGCCGCGCGCGAGGAGGAAGATCACCTCGCATGGACGCAGGATCGGCTTGCCGAGCTCGGCGATCGCGCGAGCCTCGCCAATCCGCTGTGGTACCTGGGCTCGTTCGCGATCGGGCTGGCCGCGGGGCTGGCCGGCGACCGCAGCAATCTCGGCTTCGTCGTGGAGACCGAGCGCCAGGTGGAAGAGCATCTGTCCTCGCACATCGATCGACTGCCGGCCGGCGACGCAAGGAGCCGCGCAATCGTCGCCGCGATGCGCGACGATGAAATCCGCCACGGCATGGCCGCGAGCGATGCGGGTGCGCGCGAGCTCCCGCTGCCGATCAGGACATTGATGCGCGCAACCGCGAAGCTGATGACGGCAACCGCCTATCGCGTCTGAGGCGACGGCCGCGGCCCCTGCGGTACACTTCCGTCCATTGTTCCGATGGTGCGGAGACATGGTGAGCGATGCGCACAAGCTTGCGCAGACGGGAGAGCGCCGTGCGTGATCGCCTGGTCATGCTGCTGCTGGTCGGCGGTGTCGCGCTGTCGCCGATCGCACACGCGCAATTCGCCAACGTCAGCCTCTACGGCAGCCTGAATCTCGACCTGGAGCTCGTCGACGGCGCGCAACGCGACGGCTCCAATGCGTCGGTCGCGCGGGTGTCCAGCAATTCGTCTCGCTTCGGCCTGCGCGGCCACGAATACCTGGGCCGGGGGCTGGTCGCGATATTCCAGCTCGAATCGTCGGTCCTGGGCGACACCGGCGGGTCGGCGCTTGCCTCGCGCGAGACCTGGGTCGGCCTGCAGGGCGACTGGGGCACGTTCAAGCTCGGCAGCTTCCTGACGCCGTACGACGATATCCATACGATTTTCGGCAACTCGCCGACCTTGACGACTTCGATCCTTTCCACTGCGGCGCTCTGGGCGCAGGGCGCGCTGACCAAGGCCGAGGGCGGCTTCGACGCGCGGCTGGGCAACTCGGTGCGCTACGAGACGCCGCCGCTGCAGGGCTTCTCCGCGGCGCTGCAGTTCGCGACGCGGGATACCTCCGGCGATCCGAACGGCGGGGACAACGGCGACCATCTGTCCGAGCTGCGCCGCGCAAGCGTATTGTCGACGGGCGCGTTCTACAACAACGGGCCGCTCGATCTGGGGATCGCCTACGAACGCAATTACCGGATACGCCCGACCGGCCCCAGCGACGACGCGTTGTCGATCACCGGCGGCTACGACTTCGGCGCGGTCGCGAGCAACGTCGGCTTGCGCGTTGCCGGCGTGTACGAGCGCCTCAAGTACGACACGCCGACCGGCAGCCTGACGCGCGATTTCTACGGACTGTCGACCACGCTCGCCGTCGGCGACGGCACGATCTACGCTTTCTGGGGCAGGGCGGGGGACGGCAAGGGCGGCGCGGTCGACGGAACGACGATCGGTGCGCTCGCCAAGGGGCCGGACACGGCAAGCGAGCAGTGGGAACTGTCGTACAGCTACAGCCTGTCGCTGCGCACGATGCTCTACGCCGGATGGGTGAAGATCGATAATCGCCCGAACGCGACCTACACGTTCAACATCAATCCCTATCCCGTTGCGCCCGGCGCCAAGCCCGGCGGCATCGTGCTCGGCATCGCACATTTCTTCTGACGGCGCCGCAGCGCTCCGCGGACTCGAAGCGAAGCCTGCCGGCGCAGGAAGCCGCTAGGCATCGGGGTCGTGGCGGCCCGGCGTGGCGGCTTCGTCCGCGCTTTCCCAAGCCCGCAGCGCTTCGATTCGCGCGGCTCGAATGCGCTGCGGCAGGTCGCGCGCACCGGCATGCGCGGCAGCGACCGCCGCGGCGTCGACCCCGCGCACGACCTCGATCGCGGCGCGAATGCGCTCTCCCGGCGCGTAGCTGCCGCCGGCTCGCCCCGGCCGGGAGAGCGCATCGGCCGCGCACGCGCGCAGCAAGCCTTCGAGCCGTTCCGGCCGGCGCAGCGCGTCGGCCGCCAGCAAGAGATCGAGCAAGGTCGCGGCGCGGAGCTCGTGCGCGCGATGCACGTTGCCGTGATACCGGGCGACCACGCGCGCCAGCTCGCTGCAGTCGGCCGGTGCGCGCAGACGCGCGCCGAGCTGCTGCGCCAGGGTGACACTGCGCGCCTCGTGGGCGATATGACGCGGCCAGAGCTCCGGCGCGGTCGTCGCCTTGCCGAGATCGTGCGCGAGCACCGCATAGCGCACCGGCAGCGAGTCGCCGGCGGCGGCGGCGAAATCCAGCGCCTGCATCAGATGCACGCCGGTGTCGATTTCAGGATGATGCAGCGGAGGCTGCGGCACGCCGAACAGCGCATCGACTTCGGGCAGCAGCGCTGCGAGCGCGCCGCATCGCCGCAGCACCTCGAGGAAGCGCGATGGCTTGGCTTCCATCAACGCCCGGGAAATCTCCCGCCAGACGCGCTCCGGTGTCAGCGTCGCGAGCTCGCCGCAGGCCGTGATTTCCCGCAGCAGCGCTTCCGTTTCCGGGGCGACGTCGAAGCCGAAGCGCGCGGCGAAACGGGCGATGCGCAGCACGCGCAGCGGATCCTCGGCGAACGCCGGGCTGACGTGGCGCAGGATGCCGGCCCGCAGGTCCGCAATGCCGCCGTGCGGGTCGATAAGCTCGCCGCCGCTGCCGCGTGCGATCGCGTTGATCGTCAGGTCGCGGCGCGCCAGGTCGGCTTCGAGGGTCACGTCGGGCGTCGCATGAAACACGAAACCGTGGTATCCGCGGCCGCTCTTGCGCTCGGTCCGTGCCAGCGCGTACTCCTCGTTGGTTTCCGGATGCAGGAACACCGGGAAGTCGCGGCCGACCGGGCGGTAGCCCGCCGCGGTCATCTCCTCCGGCGTCGCGCCGACGACCACGAAATCGCGATCGCCGAGCCGGGCGCCGAGAAGCTCGTCGCGCACCGAGCCGCCGACGCGGTAAACCTTCATCCGGGACGGCCCGAGCGCAGCGCGGTTGCGCCACTCGGGCGGCATGCCGGCCGCGGAGTTGCGCCGGCGTGCGAGCAGGATCGGGCTGCCAGGCCGGGCGTCGGCACGGATCAATCGCCGCGTGGCGGGCGGCTCCGCACGTAGCGGTTTGTCTGCGCGGCCGGCGCGAGGTACTCGGGCGCGATCGCTTCCAGCGCGTTCGGCGGCCCGCCGAGCAGCGACGGGTACGCGCAATCGCACACGCTGTCGCGCTGCATCGAAGCCAGGTTGTCGCGGCTCATCAGCTTGCCGGGCAGGCATTCGAGCACACGCGCCTGCAGCGTCGACAATCCCGGACCGAGCCCGACGATCGGCCGCCTGTAGCCGGTGAGCTCGCCGACGTAAGCGACGAGCTGGCGCAGCGTGTAGACGTTCGGGCCGCACAGGCGATAGCGCTGACCATGCGTGGCGTCGTCGCCGAGCGCGCGTACGTACGCCGCCGCGACGTCGTCGACGCCGACAGGCTGGAAGCGCGCGGCGGCGCACGCCAGCGCGATCACCGGCAGCAGCCGCTGCAGCTTCGCGAACAGGTTCAGAAAGGAATCTTCGCGGCCGACGATGACCGATGGCTGGAAAATCGTCCATTGCAGGCCGGATGCGGCAACGAGCGCTTCGGCTTCGCCTTTGCTGCGGAGGTAGTTGCTCGGTCCTTGCGTGTCCGCATTGAGCGCGCTCATGTGCAGCAGGCGCGGGACGGCGGCGGCGCGGCAGGCGGCGATCAGCTTGCGCGGCAGCTCGACATGGACGCGATCGAAATCGCCGCGCCGCGATTCGTTGAGGATGCCGACCAGATTGACGGCAGCGGCGGCGCCGCGGACAAGCGTCGCGAGGACCGCCGGATCGTGCACGTCGGCCTCGACGACGTCGACGGTCGGCAGAAGGATCAGGTGCCGCGCGCGCTCGCGGCTGCGGGTGGGGACCACGACGCGATGCCCATCGGCGGCCAGCCGCGCGACCAGGTGCCGGCCGACAAAGCCGCTGCCGCCCAGGACCAGAATCTGCATGCCATTCACGGCGGGGTCGTTGGCCGATCGGCGGATGCCACGGCGGGCGATTCCGCCGTCCCACGCGGCGCGACGATGCCCAGCCGATCGGTGAGCGTCACATAGGGCAGGCCGAGTTGCGCCTGATAGAACATCGCGTTCGACAAGACCTTCTTGACGTAGTCCCGCGTCTCGTTGAACGGGATGGTCTCGGCATAGATCGCGCCCTCCAGCGGCTCCTTGCCCCGCCAGTTCTGCGCCCGGCGGGGGCCGGCGTTGTACGCCGCGGTGGCGAGAACCGGCGAGCCGTCGAGGAGATCGAGGACGTGGCGCAGGTAGTAGGTGCCGAACTCGGCATTGATCGCGGGTTGCTCGAGCTGCGCGATGCGATAGTCGTTGCGGTGGGTCTGCTGCGCAATCCAGCGGGCGGTCGGCGCCATGAGCTGCATCAGGCCGACCGCACCGGCGCTGGACACGATGTCGGCGGCGAAGCGGCTTTCCTGCCGGGTGAGGCCGAGCACCCACGCCTCGTCGAGGCCGTTGGCCCGCACGGCCGCAGCGATTTCCACCCGGTAAGGCGTCTGGTAGCGCAGGCCGAAATCGTGCCGTCGCTGCGTGCGTTCCGCGGCATTGATCGAGCGATCGTACAAGCCGCTGCGGCGGGCGAATTCCGCCGCGAGCAGCAGCGAGGCGTCGTCGCTGCCGCGGACGACGTAGGCCCACTCGCGCTGCGCCTCGGGCCGCATGTCGAGCGCGCTGAGCCGGAGCACGCGCTGCACGGCAGGAAGCGCCCCGAACGCGGCCAGCGCCTCGGGGTCGATCGGCAGCGGCTCGCTGACCGGCATGATCGAGGCACCGATCGATTCGGCGGCGAGAAAGCCGTAGAAATGCGGCTCGGCGGCGAGGCTGCCGAACAGCCGCGTCGCATCCTCTTTGCGCGCCACGGCCTCGAAAGCGCGCGCTTTCCAGTAACGCCATGCCGGTTCCTGCGTTTCCGATTCCGGCATCGCGTCGATCGCGCGCGCTACATCCTGCCAGGCAAGCGCGCGCAGTGCTGCACGCACGCGCCATTCCCGCTGCGCCTCGTTCGGCGCCGCGCCTTCGGCGTCGCGATACCAGGCGTTGGCCTCGGGCAGCAATTGCCTCGCCGCGTTGTAGGCGATGAGCAGGTTGCCGTAGCGCCGATCGGACTCCGGCAGGCGCGCTCGCCAGCGCAGCCAGGCCTGGTGCGCCGCCTCGGCGTCGCTGCGCGCGACGCGGTCGAGCGCGTAAAGCGCAAGCTCGCGGCCACTGCGGGCGGCGAATCGAAAGTCGCCTTTGGTGAGCGCCGCACCAGGCCTGCGTTCGGCGCCATCGTAGTCAGCGGTCGAGGGTCGCTCGGCCGGGGGCAACTCGGCCAGCACCCGGGCCGCCAGGCGCCCATTGCCGGCCTCGTGCGCCAGGCGGAACCGGCTCCAGATGTCGGCCGCCGTGATGCTGCCATTCGCCTTGAGCTGCGCAAACAGCGGCGTGCACGATTCGGGCTGGTCGCGACCGCTGAACCAGTATTGCCGCGCTTCGGCAAGCGCCGCGTCGCTTTCCTGCTCGCGACGCCATTGCAGCGCGAAACACGCGAGCTCGGTGTCCTCGCCGTTGCGTTTCGGATATTCGGCGGCGAAATCGGTCCACAACGCGCGCTTCGCCAGCGACTTGAGCCATTCGCCGCGCAGCGCATCGGCCAGCGGCGTGCCGCTGTAGCGCTCGAGGAACGCACGCACGCGCCCGGGCTCTGCGTCATCCAGCTTCAGGCGCAGCTGCCAGTACGAGACGTAGGCCTCGAGCAGATGACCCTTGAGGCGCGGGGCGACCTTTTCCAGGGCGGCGGCGTCGTTGGCCAGGAACGCCTCGCGCGCGGCAAGAAAGTCGGCGTCGGACGGTGCCGGCTGCGCGGCGCTCGCGGCTGCGCTGACGGCAGCGAACGCCAGCCAGCGCAGGATCCTTCCCGAAATCATGGGTAGTCGCATGAACGCGATTATCGCCTATTGTCGCCGTCCGTCGACGCCCCGGCCTTGGTGAGCGTGCAAGACCGCCGGCGGACGCGGGAGCCGATGGTAAAATCGCGGTCGGCCGGCGGCGCGCCGCAAGCGAAGGGCAGGACACCTAAGATGGCTCGACAGCGAAAGTCCGTTCTGGTCGGCGTCGTGATGGGCAGCGACAGCGACTGGGAGGTGATGCAGCATGCCGCTGCCCAGCTTGCCGCGTTCGGCGTCGCCTACGAAGCCAGGGTGGTGTCGGCGCATCGCACGCCGGACGCGATGTTCGCCTATGCCGACGGCGCGGCCGCGCGCGGGCTCGCGCTGCATCATCGCCGGCGCCGGCGGCGCGGCGCACCTGCCCGGCATGCTTGCCGCCAAGACTGTGCTGCCGGTCCTCGGCGTGCCGATACCCACGCCCCATCTGCGCGGCGAGGATTCACTGCTCTCGATCGTGCAGATGCCCAAGGGCGTGCCGGTGGCCACGTTCGCCATCGGCGAGGCCGGCGCCGTGAATGCGGCCCTGTTCGCGGTTGCGATGCTTGCGCGCGGCGACGCCGCGCTGCGCGAGAAAGCTCACCGCCTTTCGCGCCACGCAGACCCTGGCCGTGCGCGCGATGACGCTGCCGCCCGAGAGCCGCGTCGCGAAGTGATCGTCCCCGGCTCCTGGCTGGGGCTGCTCGGCGGGGGACAACTCGGCCGCATGTTCTGCATGGCCGCGCAAAGCATGGGCTACAGGGTCGCGGTGCTGGATCCGGGCGACACGAGCCCGGCCGGCATCGGTTGCCGACCGCCATATCCGCGCCGACTACGGCGACCGGGATGGCCTTGCGACGCTGGCTGCGCTGGTCGCGGCGGCGACGACCGAATTCGAGAACGTTCCGGCGGCGAGCCTCGAGTACCTCGGGCGGCGCGCGCGCGTCTCGCCGGCGGCTGACAGCGTCGCGATCGCGCAGGATCGCATGCGCGAAAAGCGGTTCCTCGGCGGGCACGGTTTCGCGGTGGCCCCGTTCGCGGTGCTGGCCGGCGACGCCGACGCGCGGACGATCGACCCGGCGCTGCTGCCGGGCATCGTCAAGAGCGCGCGTTTTGGCTACGACGGCAAGGGCCAGATCGGCGTCGACACGGCGGCCGCAGTCCCTGCGGCGTTTGCTGCCATGGGCGACGCTCCCTGCGTGCTCGAACGGCGGGTCGTGCGTTGACGCAGGAGCTGTCGGTGATCGTCGCGCGCAACGACCGCGGCGATTCGGTCACCTGGCCGGTCGCCGAGAACCGTCATCGCGACGGCATCCTGGACCTGACCATCGTGCCGGCGCGCATCACGCCGGCGCTGGCGGCGAAGGCGCGCGCCTCGCGCTGCAGGTCGCCGCGGCGCTCGACTACCTCGGCGTGCTCTGCGTCGAGTTGTTCGTCGTTGCCGGGGACCGGCTGCTGGTCAACGAAATCGCGCCGCGTCCGCACAACAGCGGGCACTACACGATCGACGCCTGCATCACCTCGCAGTTCGAGCAGCAGGTGCGCGTCCTTGCCGACTTGCCGCTCGGCGACACGCGCGCTCACGGGCCCGCGGTCATGGTCAATCTGCTCGGCGACATCTGGTTCGAGCCCGCGTCCGGCAGCGCGGAAGGTCTCCGGCGCGAGCCCGACTGGCGCGCGGTGCTCGAAGCGCCCGAGGCCAAGCTGCACCTGTACGGCAAGAGCGACCCGCGGCGCGGCCGGAAGATGGGTCACGTGACCTGCGTTGCGCCGACCTTGGCCGAGGCGATGGCGGCGGCGCGCGGCATCAGGCAGCGCTTGCGCATCCCCGACGACGGTGAGCTGTGAGTGCGCCGCTCGAGGGCATCCGCGTGCTCGACCTTTCGCGGCTGCTGCCCGGGGCCGTGTGCACGCTGCATCTGGCCGATCTCGGCGCCGATGTGGTCAAGGTCGAGGACACCGGCCGCGGCGACTATGCGCGCTCGCTAGGCATCGCGCCGGGTGCTGCCGGCGGCTCCGCATCGGGCGCGGTGTCGGCGTTCTACCGCATGGTCAATCGCAACAAGCGCAGCCTGGCGCTGGATCTCAAGGCCGGCGCCGGCCGCGACGCGTTCCTGCGGCTGGCGCAGCGCGCCGACGTGATCGTCGAGAGCTTCCGCCCCGGCGTGATCGACAGGCTCGGCGTCGGCTACGCGAACGTGGCGGCGATCAATCCACGCCTGGTGTATTGCTCGATCACGGGCTACGGGCAGACCGGTCCGTATCGCGACCGGCCCGGACACGACATCAACTATCTGGGCTACGCCGGTGTTCTCGACCAGACCGGAACGGCCGACGGAGCGCCGGCGCTGTCGAACCTGCAGGTGGCCGACCTGCTGGGCGGCGCGATGAACGCGGCCACGGCGATTCTCGCCGCGCTCTTCGGCGCAGCGCGCAGCGGGCGCGGCGCGCACGTCGATATCGCGATGACCGACGGCGCGCTGGCGCACAACATCTTCGCGCTGCACGCGATCGAGACGATGGGTCATGCGCAGCCGCGCGGCCGCGATCTCCTGACCGGCGGGGTGCCCTGCTACGGCGTGTACGCGACGGAGGACAGCCGCTACCTCGCCGTCGGCGCGCTCGAGGCCAAGTTCTGGCGAGCGCTGTGCGATGCGCTGGAACGACCGGACCTGGTCGCGGGACACCTCGCCACGGGCCGCGAGGGCGCCGCGGTGCGGCAGGAGCTGGCCGCGGTTTTTGCGCGCCGGCCGCAGGCCCACTGGGTCGAACGGCTCGCCGGCGTCGAGTGTTGCGTCACGCCGGTGCTCACGCCCGACGAGGCAATGGACGATGCCCAGGTACGCGCACGCGGCATGGTCGTCACCGCGCCCGACGGCGGCCGGCAATACGCGCCGCCGTTTCGCCTCGGCGGGCACGAATTCGCCATTGCGCGCGCCGCGCCGATGCAGGGCGAGCACTCGTCGGCGGTCCTGCGCGAAGCCGGCTTCAGCGCCCAGGAGGTTGCCGCACTCGTGACCGGCCGTGCCGTCGTCGAGCCCGGCGGTATGGACTGAGCATGGCGGCTCAGGAGCGGATTGCGCTCGCGCGCGACCGGCGACGCGAGGCGAAAGCGTGGCGTGCGGAAAGCAGACCCCGACACCGTCATTGCCGTTTTGCCTCTGACGGATTACAGTTTTGCGAAGGGTGCGCATTGACATCCTTATCCCGTGACGGGGTAGGCAGATCGGCAGCAAAGCCGGGTAGGCAGGTGAGACCACAACAGGAGGCATGATGAGAACTCGATTCCAAGCAGCTCTGGCCCTGCTGACATTGGCCGCTTGGCCGGTCGTCGGACAGGCCGCCGAACTCGAAACCCTGGGCGCGATGCACCAGACCGGTGTCGCGGTGGATTGGCCGCTGATTCCGCAGACGGGACCCAAGGCAGACCAGATCAAGCAGAACCTTACCAAGATCAAGCTTCCGCCGGGCTTCCACATCGCTCTCTACGCCATCGTCCCGGACGCCCGCCACATCGCGGTCGGGCCGCAGGGCGTGGTGACGTTCGTCGGCACGCGCAAATCGAAAATCTGGGCGGTGACCGACCGCGCGCGCGGCGGGGTGGGGGACGAGGTGAAGGAGTTCGCGCCGACGCTGCCGAAGAAAATACCCAACGGGCCGTGCTTTTCCAAGGACGGCTTCCTCTACGTCGTCGAGCAGAATCGCGTGCTGGAATACCCGGCGGCCGAGTTTTTCTATGAGAGCGCCGACGTTGTGGCCGGAGCCGTCGTCGCGGAGGGCGATTTGATCCCGAAGGACGAGGAAAGCTACAACCACACTGCACGCCCCTGCCGCATCGGGCCGGACAACAAGCTTTACATTCAACTGGGCCAACCCTACAACGTGCCGGCCAAGGAAAAGCTGGGCCTTTATCACAAGGTCGGCATGATGGGCATCATCCGCATGGACCGTGACGGCAAGAACCGCGAGGTCTACGCCACCGGACTGCGCAACGCCGTCGGCATGGACTTCAACCCGAAGGACAAGACCCTCTGGAGCAACGACAATCAAGTGGACGGCATGGGCGACGACCAGCCGCCGGGCGAGATGAATCGCATCGCCAAGGCCGGGACTGGACTTCGGCTTTCCATGGTATGGCGGCGGCCATACGCGTACCAACGAATATAAGAACGACACTCCGCCCGCCGGCGCGGTGTTCCCGGAGGTCGAGCAGGCCGCTCATGCGGCGGACCTGGGCCTGATGTTCTACACCGGGACGATGTTTCCCAAGAAATACCAGGGTGCGATTTTTTCCACGCAGCACGGATCGTGGAATCGGACCGTGCCCGTCGGCGCCCGCGTGATGGTGACGTTCCTCAAGGAAGACGGTCACGTGGCAGGAAAGTCCGAGCCGTTCGCCGAGGGCTGGAACGAAAATGGCTACTACCTGGGCCGGCCGGTGGACGTGGCGGAGTTGCACGACGGCTCGATCCTCGTCTCGGACGATCTCGTTGGAGCGCTCTATCGCATCTGGTACGACGGCAAGTGATTTCGTCGTCGCCTGAGGATGGCCCCGGTGACTGCCGGGCCATCCCGCTTTTCTGCATGGCCCGGTCGTCAGCGGGTGCCAGGTGAATCCTGCGCGGCGGAAGGCTGCACGGCTGGTCGTGTTCTTCTTGCGCGCTTCTCTTTGTGGCGCCGCTGGCGCGGCGTGCGCCGCGGGTGATGTCAAGGCCGGTCGCGGGAAGGCGCTGATGTGTCAGGCGTGTCACGGGACCGATGGCATCTCCAAAGTTCCGGAGGCACCGAACATCGCCGGCCAGCCAGAACCCTACCTGGCGATGCAACTGCAAGCTTTCAAATCCGGGGCGCGCAAGAACGACGCCATGTCGCTGGTCGCCCAAGCGCTCTCGGACAAGGATATCGAAGATCTCGCCGCTTATTTCTCCGCCATCGAGATCAAGGTCGTCAAGATCCCGGGCGCGTAGACCGGATCACGACCGCATCGACTGCAAATCTGCTACCTGCCGTAGGTGGCGGTAAACGTCGCTTTGCCCAGCAAGGCGGTGCCTATGCCTTTGTTCAGCACGAAACCGTACAGCCCGGCAGTGCCCGTTTTCGGTACGCCCCCCGCCACTTCCAGCTTGTCGACCGACAGCGCAAACAGCGTGAAAGTGTAATGATGGGGTGCATCCCCCTGCGGCGGACATGGGCCGCCGTAGTTGCCATTGACTCCGGTCACGCCCGTGTCGAGAAAGTCGGTGTTGCCGCCGAACGCGCCGAGCGGCAGCTTGGTCACGTTGTTCCCCGCCCCCTGAGCCAGCCCGTTGGTATCCGGCGGGATGTCGTAAATGGCCCAGTGCCAGAACCCGCTGCCCGAGGGAGCATCAGGATCGTAGAGCTGCAGCGCGAGCGACTTGGTGCCGGCCGGTAAATTACTCCAGTGAAGCTCAGGCGAGATATTCTGCCCCGAGCAGCCAAATCCATTGAGGATGAATTTGGTGTCAAAGGATCCGCTTGCCAGGTCGGAGCTTGCCAGCGTGAAGACGGGGGTGTCGCCCTCGGCGAGACAGCCGCCAAGGAATGCCGCGGACACGGCGAGCGCCGCTGACAGGGCTGACAAGGCCAGGATTCTGGATTTCATGGTGTGCTTTCTCCCCCCCGTTGGATTTCCGTTGAGTGTGGTGGCGTGAAATGCCGATGTTGCGGTAGTGCGTGCTGCCGAGCCGCGCGGCAATGCCTGCCATTGCCGAGAAGTCTCACACCCTCGTCGGCGCCAAAAACTCTATGCCCTTTGGAGGGGCTTTTCAAGCAGACCTTTCGGCGGCAGGAGTTCGGGCGCGGGCGCCGACAGGCGATCCGCTTCTCACTTTTGCCTGGGCGCCTCGCGCTCGACGCCTACCGGCAGATCGGCGACCCGCGCCATCTCCGGGTCGCTGAAACGACAACCCTGCGCGACATAGTCGGTGGCCATCGCCGTCGCGTCGGCGCCCCAGAACAATTCGTCGCCGATTGCCAGCGTCGGCACGCCGAAAACGCCGCGCGCGACGGCCTCATCGGTGTTCCGGCGCAGCGCGTCCTTGACTTCCGCCGACGCGATGCGATCGACCGCGTCCGGCACGTTGATCTGCGTCATCAGCTCGGCCCATTCGATCGGCAGGTCGCCGAGCCTGCCGTCGCGCCAGACAAAACGGAAGATGCGCCGGATGACCTCGGGGTCGGCGTCGGCCGCGACCGCCAGCCGTAAGAGCGGCAGCGGATTGAACGGATGCGCGGCGGGAAACTTGAGCGGCACGCCCATGCGCTTCGCCTGCCAGGCGACGAATCGGTAGGTGAAGCGCCGCTTGGCAGGAATTTCGGCCGGGCCCTTGTGCCCGTTGGCCTTGAGCAGGCCAGCGAAGAGCACCGGCCTGTAGCGCACTCGGATCGAGCGTTCGAGCAAATGCAGCTGCTCGCACTGCAGGTACGAGAACGGCGACACGAAATCGAAATACCAGTCAGCGACCGCCATCGCGTGCCTCATCCATCGCATGGCGCGCGCCGATCGCCGCGCCGAATCTGGCTCGCCGCATGGCAAGCGTCGCCAACAGCGCGCGTTGCTCGGCCGGCCGCAAGTCGATCCAGCCGGCGATTTCGGCGAGCGTCCGATAGCATCCCACGCACAGGCCCGTCGGCCGATCGATCGCGCAGACGCTGGTGCAAGGCGATGCGATAACGGCGTCGTCAGGGTCCGAGCTCATTTCGCCGCCGGCAAAGGCTGTCGGGCGTCGAGAGCGCGCGCCACGCGCGAGGCGGGCTCGCGACCGAGAAAGTCGCTAATGTACCGGCCGGCGATGCGCAGGCGCGTCATGTCGACGCCGGTTTCGATACCCAGGCCGTCGAGCAGGTACAGCAGGTCTTCGGTGGCGACGTTGCCGGTCGCGCCTCTGGCGTAGGGACAGCCGCCCAGACCCGACACCGAGCTGTCGAAGGTCGCGACGCCCGATTCCATCGCCGCGTAGACGTTGGCGATCGCCTGGCCGTAGGTATCGTGAAAGTGTCCGGCCAGCGCCGTGACCGGCACCGCGTCGGCGACGGTCGCAATCAATCGCCGGGTCCTGCCCGCGGTCCCGGTGCCGATCGTGTCCCCCAGCGAGACCTCATAGCAGCCCATCGCGTCCAGGGCTGCCGCGACTTCGCGCACCGCGGCGGGGGCGATCGCGCCTTCGTACGGGCAGTCGAGCACGCAGGAAATGTAGCCGCGTACGCGAATGCCGTGCGCCATGGCGGCATCGGCGACCGGGCGCGCGCGTGCCAGGCTTTCGGCGATCGAGCAATGGATGTTCTTTTGTGAAAACGTCTCGGACGCCGCAACGAACACCGCGACTTCGTCGGCGCCCGCGGCGAGGGCGGCGTCGAACCCCTTGACGTTCGGCGTCAGCACCGGGTAGCGCACACCGGGCTTGCGCCGGATCGCCGCCATCACCTGTGCATTGTCGGCCATTTGCGGCACCCATTTGGGCGAGACGAAGCTGGTCGCCTCGATCGCCGGAAGGCCCGCGTCGGTGAGGCGGTCGATCAGGCCGACCTTGACCTCGGTCGGCACCATCGCCGTTTCGTTCTGCAAGCCGTCGCGCGGCGCCACGTCGACGATGCGCACGCGTTGCGGCAGCCTGCGGTCGCTTGCTCGCTCTGTCATGACATCGGTCAGTATTCGTGTTCGCGGTCGACGATTCCGGTGATCGGCAGCCCGGCCTCGAGCCTTGTGATCTTGGCGGCGATCTGCGCGATCGAAGAGTCGATCAGGGTGACCGCCGAGATATGCGGCGTGACGGTGATCCGCGGATGATGCCAGAACCGGTGCGTCGCCGCCAAAGGCTCGTCGCGAAAGACATCGAGCGTGGCGCCGCCGATCCTGCCCTTATCGAGGAGCGCGAGCAGATCCTCGTCGACGATCACCGCGCCGCGCGCCACGTTGACGACATGCGCCCTCGCGGGCAGGTGCGACAGTGCCCGGCGATCGAGCAGGCCGCGAGTTTCGCGCGTCAGCGGCAGCAGGCAGATCAGCATGCGGCAACGACCGAGAAAGGCGGCGAGCTCCTCGTCGCCGGCGTAGCTTTCGACGCCGGCAACGTTCTTGCGCGTCCGGCTCCATCCGGCGAGCGGAAACCCGAACGGCGCCAGCGCCGCCGCCACCGCGGTGCCGAGCACGCCCATGCCGAGCATTCCCACGCCGAAGGCACGCTTGTCCTGACGCGGCAGCGGGCGCCACGCGGCGACCCGCTGCGCCGCGGCGTACGCGCCGAATTCGCGGAACTCGCGAAGCACCGCATGGACTGCGTACTCGCCCATCTGCTCCGCCATCCCCGCGTCCTCGAGCCGCACCACCGGCACGCCCGCCGGCAGGTCGTCCATTCCCGCCAGCGTGTCGACGCCGGCGCCCAGATTGAAAATCGCCTTCACCGATTTGAGCTCGGGCAGCAATCGCAACGGGGGCTTCCACACCAAAGCATAGTCGATCCCATGCGGCGGCTCCGGCCGCGCCGCATCGTCGGTAGCGCAGCGCCAGGCACGCACGCGCGCCGCCGGAAGCGTGCGCGACAGTGCGGCGAGCCACTCCGCGTCGTCGCTGCCCGCGCTGTAGAACAGCAGATTCAAGCGTCGGGCGACTCCGCCGCATGGACCTCGATCAGGTCCGCGCCTTCGCGCACCTGGTCCCCCTGGCGGTAGTGGATGATGCCGACCGTGCCCGCCGCCGGCGCGGCGATGGTGTGCTCCATTTTCATCGCCTCGAGAACGAGCAAAGGTGCGCCTCTTGCCACGGCGTCACCCGGTTTGACCATGACGGCGATGATCAGTCCCCGACATCGGTGCGGTCAGATGTCCGCCGTGGTGAGGCTCGTCGCCGGCGTGCGCCAGCGGGTCGACGAGGCGCAGCCGGTGGACCCCGCCGGCGCAAAACACGTGTCGCTCGTCGCCCAACGCCATGACTTCCGCCGCGAATTGCACGCCGTCGATCGTCATCGACATGGCGCGCGTCGGCGCCCGTCGCCGACGCGGCCATGCGCTGGCCGAGCGCCTCGACCCGCCAAGCATCACCGTCGGCGCGCAAGCCGACCGGATATTCGGTCTCGTGCGTCGCGAAGGTCAGGGCGATTGCGTGCTCGTCGCTATTGAGCCACCAGCTGCCGATCTCGTGCCACGGCGAATAGGGGTCCGTCGATGACGCCGCGGCAGCAGCCGCGCGCGCGCGCAGACGCGAGACCTCGGCCAGCGCCACGACGGCCAGCACCGTCGCCGACGGCGGGGCTGCGGGCGGAAACAAGTCCGCCTGGTAGCGCGCGATCAGTCCGGTGTCGAGCTTTGCGGCGGCGAATGCCGGGTGCGCGATCAGGCGCTGCAGAAACGCGACATTGGTCGCGACGCCGACGACGCGGTACTGCGCCAGCGCGTCGGCAAGATGGCGCAACGCCCCGGCGCGGTCGGCGCCCCAGACCACCAGCTTGGCAAGCATCGGATCGTAGAAGCGGCTTATGTCGTCGCCGCTGCGCACGCCGGTGTCGATGCGGACGTGGTCCGAGGTCGGCGGCGAGCCCAGGTGCGCAATACGCCCCGTCGACGGCAGGAAGCCGCGATCCGGATCCTCGGCGTAGATGCGCGTCTCGACGGCGTGGCCTCGCATCGCGATGTCCGCCTGACGACGCGGCAACGGCTCTCCCGCCGCGATCCGCAACTGCCACTCGACCAGGTCGAGCCCCGTGATCATTTCGGTGACCGGGTGCTCGACCTGCAGCCGGGTGTTCATCTCCATGAAGTAGAACGCACCGGCGCGAGCGCCCGTGGTTTCCGCGATGAACTCGACAGTGCCGGCGCCAACGTATCCTATCGCCTTCGCGGCGGCGACGGCCGCAGCGCCCATGTCGGCGCGACGCGCCGCGGTCATGCCTGGGGCGGGCGCTTCCTCGATGATCTTCTGGTGTCGCCGCTGCACCGAGCAATCGCGTTCGAACAGGTGCACGCAGCCGCCGTGCATGTCGGCGAACACCTGCATTTCGATGTGCCTGGGCGCGATCAGGTATTGCTCGAGCAGTACCGTGTCGTCGCCGAAGCTCGCCTTGCGCCTCGCGTCGGGCCGAGGCCAGTGCCGCGGCGAAATCCCCGGGTCGCTCGACGACGCGCATGCCCTTGCCGCCGCCGCCGGCCGACGCCTTGATCAGCACCGGGTAGCCGATCGCTTCGGCCTCGCGCGCAAGCAGCGCGTCGTCCTGATCGGCACCGTGGTAGCCCGGCACCAGCGCCACGCCGGCGCGGCCCATGATCGTTTTGGACTCGGCCTTGGATCCCATCGCCCGGATCGCCGCCGGCGGCGGGCCGATGAACACGAGTCCGGCCGCGGCGGCGGCGGCGGCGAATTCGGCGTTCTCCGACAGGAACCCGTAGCCGGGGTGGATCGCCTGCGCGCCGGAACGCAGCGCGACCGCGATGATCCGGTCGCCGCGCAAGTAGCTCTCGCGCGGCGGCGGCGGGCCGACACGGTACGCTTCGTCGCAGGCCTCGACATGCAGCGCACCGGCATCGGCGTCGGAGTAGACGGCGACGGTGGACAGGCCCATGCGCCGCGCGGTGCGCGCGACGCGGCAGGCGATTTCACCGCGGTTGGCGATCAGGATCCTGGTGAACAAGCTACCCGCCCGGCCGCCCGGCGGTGCCGCCGAACCAGTGCTGGACCTTTTCGATCATCGCGCGGAGGAAACGCACAAGCTTCGGCAGCATCCAGATCGTGAGCGCAATCAGCAGCGCCAGCACGACGAAAAAGGCGATCGGGTGCGCCAGCGCGAGATAGATCAGCACGCCGACCAGGGCGTCTTCGGCAAACGATGCGGCCCAGTTCGACGCCGGCTCGGGCGACGTATTGATCACCATTCTCGCGCTGGTCTTGGTGAAGTGGCTGCCGGCAGCCAGCGTTCCGCCGAGTATCGCCGCGGTCAGCGTCCACGCCGGCGGCGAATTGCCGAAGACGCTCGCCGCGAGCGCGGCCCCGGCAGGGATGCGCACGAAGGTGTGCACGATGTCCCAGACCGAATCGAAGCCCGGGATCTTGTCGGCGAAGAATTCTGCCAGGACCATGAACCCCGAGGCCGCGAGCACCATCGGATGCGACAAGATACGCAGATGCTCGGGCAGCTCGTACCAGCCGGCAAATCCGACGGCGCCGGTGATGAACAGCACCGCGTAGAGCCGGATGCCGCTGGCCCAGCCGAGCGCCGCGGCCAGCGCGACCAACTGCCAGGTGTCGAAATGGTCCATCGGCTCGCGCCGCTATTCGCCCTGTGGCACCCACGATGCCTTGCGCTTGCCCAGGAACGCCGCGACGCCCTCTTTCGCCTCGGGCGACGCGCGTACGCGGGCGATGCGGCGCGCGGTGTCGGCGATCGACTCGGCGTCGATCGGCCGCCGCGCCACCGCGCGGATCAGCGTCCTTGCACTCGGCCTGCGCCACCGGACCGGTGATCAGCAACGCGCCGAGAACATCGTTGATGCGCGCGTCGAGCTCGCGGCAGCGCGGCGATGTCGTGCAGCAAGCCCAGGCGGCGCGCTTCCTCGGCGCCGAAGCGCTCGCCGGTCAGAAAATAGCGCCGCGCCGCGCGTGCGCCGATCGCCTCGACCACGTACGGGCCGACCGTCGCGGGGATGAGGCCCAGCCGCACCTCCGACAGGGCGAAACGTCGACTCCAATGCACCGAAGGCGATGTCGCAGCAGGCGACCAGGCCGACCCCGCCGCCGTATGCCGCGCCGTGCACCCGCGCGATCGTCGGCTTCGACATCCGGCTCAGCGTCGCGAGCATCCGCGCCAGCGCGTTGGCGTCGGCCAGGTTCCGCGCGCGCGAGTACGTTGCCATCTCGCGCATCCAGTTGAGGTCGGCGCCGGCGCAAAAGCTCTTGCCCGCGCCGGCCAGCACCACCGCGCGCACGCTGCGGTCGCGATCGAGCCGCTTGAGCGCGGCGGTCAGCTCGCGGATCAGCGTCTGGTCGAAGGCGTTGTGCACCTCGGGCCGGTTCAAGGTCACGACCGCGATCTCGCGACGCAGATCGACGTCGATGCGCGTCAATGCCGCCGCGGTTCGGGGCTTTCGTGGACGGGAGCCGGTCTTGCCGGCGGCTGCGCTGGACTTGCCTGCCATGGGGCTACATCCTGAACACGCCGAAGCGCGTCGGCTCGATCGGACGGTTCAGCGCCGCCGAGATCGCCAAACCGAGCACCCGGCGGGTATCGGCCGGATCGATCACGCCATCGTCCCACAGTCTCGCGCTGGCATAGTACGGGTGGCCCTCGCGCTCGTACTGCTCGCGCAGTGGGGTCTTGAATGCGGCTTCGTCGTCGGCGCTCCAGGCGTCCCCCTTCGCCTCGATCGCATCGCGCCGTATCGTCGCCAGCACCGTGGCGGCCTGCTCGCCGCCCATCACCGAAATGCGCGCGTTGGGCCACATCCACAGGAAGCGCGGGTTGAAGGCGCGCCCGCACATGCCGTAGTTGCCGGCGCCGTAGCTGCCGCCGATGATCACCGTGAACTTGGGCACGTTGGCGCACGAAACGGCGGTCACCATCTTGGCGCCGTCGCTGGCGATGCCCCCCGCCTCGTATTTCTGGCCCACCATGAATCCGGTGATGTTCTGCAGGAAGACGAGCGGCGTGCCGCGCTGGCTGCACAGTTCGATGAAGTGCGCGCCTTTCTTCGCCGATTCCGAATAGAGCACGCCGTTGTTGGCGACGATGCCGACCAGGTAGCCCGACAGGCGCGCGAAGCCGGTGACGAGCGTCGTCCCGTAGCGCGCCTTGAACTCGTCGAGCTCGCTGCCGTCGACGATGCGGGCGATCACCTCGTGCACGTCGTACGGCTTCTTGATGTCGGCATTGATGACGCCGTAGAGCTCGTCCGCGGCGTAGAGCGGCTCGCGCGGCGGAACGACATCGGCCGGCGCCGGCTTGACCCGATTCAGGTTGCCGACGATGCGGCGGGCGATGGCCAGCGCGTGCGCGTCGTCGAGCGCGAAATGATCGGCGACGCCGGAGATCCGCGTATGCACGTCGGCGCCGCCCAGCTCCTCGGCGCTGACGACCTCGCCGGTCGCCGCCTTGACCAGCGGCGGCCCCGCCAAGAAAGATCGTGCCCTGCTCGCGAACGATGATCGACTCGTCCGACATCGCCGGGACGTAAGCGCCGCCCAGCCGTGCACGACCCCATGACGACCGCGATCTGCGGAATGCCTTCCGCCGACATCGTCGCCTGGTTGAAGAAAATGCGGCCGAAATGATCGCGGTCGGGAAAGACCTCGGTCTGGTTCGGCAGGTTGGCGCCGCCGGAATCGACCAGGTAGATGCAGGGCAGCCGGTTCTCGCGCGCGATGTCCTGCGCGCGCAGGTGCTTCTTGACCGTCATCGGGTAGTAGGTGCCGCCTTTGACCGTCGCGTCGTTGCAGACGATCACGCATTCGCGTCCCGACACGCGGCCGACGCCGGTGATGATGCCGGCCGCGGCGATGTTGTCGTCGTACATGCCGTGCGCCGCAAGCTGCGAAAGCTCGAGGAACGGCGAGCCGGGATCGAGCAGAGCACGGACGCGATCGCGCGGCAGGAGCTTGCCGCGGCCGGTATGACGGCTGCGCGAGGCTTCGCCGCCGCCCTGCTCGATGGCCCCCACCGTGTTCTTCAGCTCGGCGACGAGCGTCTCGAGCGCGCTGCGGTTGGCGACGAACACTGCGTCGCGCGGGTCGAGCCGGGTCTCGATCGCGGGCATCGCTCAAAGGTCCTGCGGCCGCGGATGCCCGGGCATCAGCCGGTACGGATGCACCCAGCCCGCGGCCGAGCGCGTTTCGCCGTCGAAATAGTCGACCAGGCGCGGCGCCGAGTCGGCACCGGCAAGCTGCAGCAGCAGCGCAGGCTTGCAGCAGTTGCCGGACTGCGCAAAGCAATGCAGCGTGTATTCCGGCGTTCGATCGGTCACGTCACCAGCCTCCCGTCGTCAGCCAGCGGTCGATCTGCTCGAGCCGATCCATGCCCCAGAACGGCTCGCCGTCGACGATGATGAAGGGCGAACCGAACACGCCGGCGGCGATCGCTTTCTCGTTTGCCAGCTTGAGCGCGTCCTTGATCGCCGGATCATCGATGGCTGCGCGCGCCGCGGCTCCGTCGACGCCGCATTGCGCGGCGATCGCCGCCGCGCGGTCGGGACTCGATATGTCGACGTCGTCGACGAAAAACGCGCGGTAGAGCGCGTGCAGCACCGCGACCGCCAGGGCAGGCTGTCCGCGCTGCAGCCAGAGCACGATGCGCGCCGGAGCCTGCGTCGCGATCGGAAACACCGAAGGCATGCGAAAGGCGATGCCGTGAAGCCGGGCGCTGCGCGCGAAGTCGCGCTTCGCATAATCGCCCTTCAGCGGCACCTGCGTCAGCGGCACGGCGCCGGTCTGCTTGAACACGACGCCGAGGAGCACCGGGTGCCAGTTGACGCTGCGCGCGTGCCGCGCCGCGAGCGCCTCGATCCTTTCCGAGCCAAGAAAGCCGTAGGGCGAAGAGAAGTCGAAATAGAACTCGATGGCGGCAGGCATGGGCTTTCCGTTCCATCAGCCTGCGAGCGCGCGCCCGATGACCAGGCGCTGGATGTCGCTGGTGCCCTCGTAGATCTGGCAGACGCGGACGTCGCGATAGATGCGCTCGACCGGAAAGTCGGTCACATAGCCGTAACCGCCGTGGATCTGGATCGCATCCGAGCATACGCGTTCGGCCATTTCCGATGCAAACAGCTTGGCCATCGAGGCTTCCTTCAGGCATGGCTGCCCGGCGTCGCGCAGGCTCGCCGCGTGCCAGGTGAGCTGCCGCGCCGCTTCGATCTGCGTGCCCATGTCGGCCAGCCGGAAATTGACCGCCTGATGCTCGACGATCGGCTTGCCGAAGCTCGTCCGCTCGCGCGCGTATGCCAGCGCCGCCTCGAACGCGGCGCGCGCCATGCCGACCGCCTGCGCGGCGATGCCGATCCGACCCGCCTCCAGGTTGGCGAGCGCGATGCGGTAGCCTTCGCCTTCGCGACCGAGCAGGTTGGCCGCGGGAACGCGGCAGTTGCTGAAAACGATCTGCGCGGTGTCAGACGCTCGCTGCCCGAGCTTGTCCTCGATCCGCGTTGCGTCGTACCCCGGCGTATCGGTGTCGACGATGAACGCCGAGATGCCTTTCTTGCCGGCGGTCCGGTCGGTCAGCGCGAACACGAGTGCGACGTCGGCGTGCTTGCCCGAGGTGATGAACTGCTTGGTGCCGTTCAGCACATAGTGGCCGCCATCGCCATCGCGGGACAGATCCGCCCGCGTCATGATCGCCGCCGCGTCCGAGCCGGTATGCGGCTCGGTCAGGCAGAAGCAGCCGATCCTGGCGCCGCTCGCCAGCGGCTTGAGATAGCGCTCCTTCTGCGCCGCCGTGCCGAAAGCGAATATCGGACCGCAGACGACCGAGTTCTGCACGCTGACGATCGTCGACGTCGCCCCGTCGCCGGCGGCGATTTCCTCCAGCGCGACGGCGAGCGAAACATAGTCCAGGCCGGCGCCGCCGTACTTCTCCGGCACGACGATGCCGCAGGCGCCCGAGCCCGCCGAGCTCCCGCAGCGCATCGCGCGGAAAAGTGTGCTCGCGATCCCACGCGGCGGCGAAGGGCGCGAGGCGCCGTTGCGCGAAACTGCGCATCGTGTCGCGCACCATCTGCTGGGAATCGTTGAGCAGCATCGATCGGCGAACGCTTAGCGGCGCGTGTCGAAGGCGAGCCGTACCGCGATGCCCGCGAGCACGACGCCGAGCACCCAGCGCTGCACCGCCGACCAGAGCGGGCGCCGGGCCAGCCAACCGGTGATCGCGCCGGCGGCAAGAACGAAGACCAGGTCGCTGGCGACGTTGATCGCGATCTGCAGCGCGCCGAGGACCAGCCCCTGCGTGAACACGCTTCCCCGCGTCGCATCGATGAACTGCGGGAAGAGCGCAAGGTAAAACATCGCCACCTTGGGATTCAGCACGCTGGTCAGCAAGCCCATGCGGAACAGCCTGCCCGGCGCATCCCGCGGCAGGCTGCGCGGCGCGAACACGCCGCGTCCGCCGGGTCGCAGCGCATCCCAGGCGAGCCAAAGCAGATAGCCGGCGCCGGCATAGCGTACCGCGTCGTAGAGCACCGGCACCGTCAGGAAGATCGCCGACAGGCCGAGCGCGGCCGCGAAGACATGGAACACGAAGCCGAGCGAGGTTCCGGCCAGCGAGACGACCCCGGCGCGCCGGCCCTGGCACAGCGTGCGCGATACCAGATAGAGCAGGTTCGGTCCGGGCGTCAGCGCGAGGAGCGCACTTGCGAGCGCAAACAGTGCGAGATTCTGCGGCGCAGGCATCAGCCGGCATCCGGTTCGTGTCCGCGAGCGACGCCGATCCCGGAGTGCACGGCTCGCGCGCGCACTGCGCCGCAATGTCGATCCGACGCGAGCGGCTTCAATTGGCGTCCTCGTATCCCAGCTCGCGCAGCAGCGGTCCGGCGCCGCTTTCCACCTGGCGCCGCTCGGCATCGGTCATTTCGCGCCGCCACGCCGCGGCGCGCTCCGCCATAGGCGGATGGGCAAGATTGGCGTGGATGCGGGTTCGCTCCTCGCGCGCAATCATCCTGCCGTCGGCGTGCGGCCGCCCCTGCAGCAACGCAAGCCGCGCCTGTCCCCGGGCGGCGGAATCGAGCATCGATGACGCCCACGGCAGCGCCAGGTACACGCACAGGCGCTTGAGCTCCGCTTCCGGCCGCAGCACCAGGTCCTCGAAGCGGAGCTCCTGGTAGTGACGCAACTTCGGCGCCGTGCGCCGACCGACCTCGACGTTCTGCCGCCAGTGCCGGCCGAGCAGCCTGTAGTCCTGGCTCGGTGCGAACCATGTCTTGCGCCATGACATCGCCGTGTCGCGCGGGTCGCGGATCACGTGGATGAAATGCGCCTCGGGCAGCAGCGCCTGGATGTGCTGCATGGTGAAGACATAGCCCGGCGTCTTGTCGCCGGCGCGGGGCTTGCGCTGGCCTTCGCCATACAGCGCGTAGAACGTCCTGGTGCCGGCGGCGACGGTAAAGGCCGGGATCGCCTGCAGCCGGCGGCGGAACAGCTTCCTTGTCCAGACCGAAGTCGGACCAGTTGGAAATCGTCATCCGGTCGGCGGTGACGATGTCGAAAAAACGGCGCCGCAGCGAAGCCGGGTCGCCGTCGAGGCCCATCACGTTGGGCAGGAACGACGTCTCCGGCGGAATCGCCAGTTGCGGATGCGCGTCGAGCATCACGGCCAGCAGCGAGGTGCCGGAGCGCGGGCAGCCGACGATCACCGGAAACGGCTCGCGCGGCGCACGCGCGCCGCAGCGGGCCGCGCGGACGCCGACCGAGCTGCAACGTGACGCGCGGCGATTCGAAGACGAGCTTGTCGGCCATCGCCTTGTCGTCAGGCGAGCTCGATCGCCAGCGCGGTCGCTTCGCCGCCGCCGATGCACAGGCTCGCCATGCCGCGCTTCTTGCCGTGCTTGCGCAGCGCGCCGAGCAGCGTGACGACGATGCGCGCGCCCGATGCGCCGATCGGATGGCCGAGCGCGCAGGCGCCGCCGTGGATGTTGACCTTGTCCGCCGGCAGCTCGTGCTCCTTCATCGCCGCCATGGTCACGACGGCGAACGCCTCGTTGATCTCGTAGAGGTCGACGTCCTCGGGCTTCCAGCCGACCTTGGCGTAGAGCTTGCGCATCGCGCCGACCGGCGCGGTCGTGAACCAGCCCGGCTCCTGCGCATGCGTCGCGTGATCGAGGATCACCGCGAGCGGCTTCAGACCCTTGCGCTCGGCCGGCGAGCGGCGCATCAGCACCAGCGCCGCGGCGCCGTCGGAAATCGAGCTCGAATTGGCCGCGGTGATCGTGCCGTCCTTGCTGAACGCCGGCTTGAGGCCGGGAATCTTGTCGGGGCTGGCCTTCGCCGGCTGCTCGTCCTTGTCGATGACGACGTCGCCCTTGCGGCCCATGACGGTGACCGGCGCGATCTCCCAGCCGAAGGAGCCGTCGTTGTTGGCGGCCAGCGCGCGCGCCAGCGAGCGCAGCGCGAACTCGTCCTGCGCTTCGCGCGAGAAGCCGAACTTGTCCGCGCATTGCTCGGCGAACACGCCCATCAGCTTGCCGCTGTCGTAGGCGTCCTCGAGCCCGTCGACGAACATGTGATCGTAGATCGTACCGTGGCCCATGCGCATGCCGGAGCGCGCCTTCGGCAGCAGGTACGGCGCGTTGGTCATGCTCTCCATGCCGCCGGCGACCATGATGTCGGCGCTGCCGGCGATGATCGCGTCGTGGGCGAGCATCGTCGCCTTCATCGCCGAGCCGCACATCTTGGACAGCGTCGTGCAGTTGGTCGACAGCGGCAGTCCCGCCTTCAGCGACGCCTGGCGCGCCGGCGCCTGGCCCTGGCCGGCCATCAGGCAGTTGCCGAAGATCAACTCGTCGACGTCGGCTGGCGCAACGCCGGCACGCTCGACCGCGGCCTTGATCGCCACGGCGCCGAGATCGCTCGCCGAGAGCGACGCGAAGTCGCCCTGCAGGCCGCCGATCGGCGTTCTCGCCGCAGCGACGATGACTATCGGATCGTTTTGCAAAGTGTACTCGCTCCTCGACAATCTGCCGCGCGCCGCGGCCCGGCGCTACGCCGGCGGCGCCGCCTTGCCAGCGGGTTTTTGCACCCGCCGCGGCCGGCGCACGAGTTCGCCGCCGCAGTTCGGGCACACACCGTTCAGCGCGTTGGCGCACGTTGCGCAGAACGTGTTTTCGTAGCTGCAGATGTATGCGCCATCGGCGTCGGCGGCAAGCGGCCATGCACATCGCTCACAGCGTTCGCGCATTTCCAGGGCCATCGTCTCTCCGGTTACTTGGTCTCGTTGAACAGCTCGCGGCCGATCAGCATTCGTCGAATTTCTGATGTCCCCGCGCCGATCTCGTAGAGCTTCGCATCGCGCCACAGCCGACCCACCGGATATTCGTTGATGTAGCCGTTGCCGCCGAGCGCCTGGATCGCCTCGCCGGCCATCCACGTCGCCTTCTCCGCCGCATACAGTATCGCACCTGCGGCGTCCTTGCGAGCGGTCTCGCCGCGATCGCAGGCCTGCGCCACCGCGTAGACGTACGCCCGGCACGCGTTCATCGTCGTATACATGTCGGCGATCTTGCCCTGCATCAGCTGAAATTCGCCGATCGGCTGGCCGAATTGCCGCCGCTCGTGCACATACGGAAGCACCGCGTCCATGCAGGCAGCTCATGATTCCCAGCGGGCCGCCGGCAAGCACGACGCGCTCGTAGTCGAGTCCGCTCATCAATATGTTAACGCCGCGGCCTTCTTCGGAGAGAACGTTCTCGTTCCGGCACGGCGCAGTCCTCGAACACCAGCTCGCAGGTATTCGACCCGCGCATGCCCAGCTTGTCGAGCTTCTGCGCAGTGGAAAAGCCTTTCATGCCCTTTTCGATCAGGAACGCGGTGATGCCCCGAGGGCCCGCGTCGACGTCGGTCTTGGCATAGACGACCAGCGTGTCGGCGTCGGGCCCGTTGGTGATCCACATCTTGGTGCCGTTCAGCACATAGTGTCCGTCGCGATGGGCGGCGGCGAGCCGCATCGAGACCACGTCGGAGCCGGCTCCCGGCTCGCTCATCGCCAGCGCGCCGACGTGCTCGCCGGATACCAGCTTCGGCAGGAAGCGCCGCTTCTGTTCGGCGCTGCCGTTGCGCCGGATCTGGTTGACGCAAAGATTCGAATGCGCGCCGTACGAGAGCCCCACCGCGGCCGAGGCGCGGCTCAACTCCTCCATGGCGACGACATGCGCAAGATAGCCCATCGCGGTGCCGCCGAATTCCTCCTCGACCGTGATGCCGAGGAGGCCGAGATCACCCATCTTGCGCCACAGGTCGGAAGGAAACCGGTTGTCTTGATCGATCGCCGCGGCCCGGGGCGCAATTTCCGCTGCGGCGAAGTCCTGAACGGTCGCCCGCAGCATGTCGATCGTCTCGCCATGCGCGAAATTGAGCGACGGAAAGTCGGGCATCTTCGCTCCCGGTTTGTGCTGGTCAATGGTCGGGCTTGCCGACCAGCACGATCAGTGTCTGCTGCATGATGGCGCAAAGCGTGCGCATACCTGCGCGCTCGGCGTAGACCTCGCCGCGGGTAATGACCAGCGTCCTGCCCCCCTTCACGACTTCGGCTTCGGCAACGAGGCGCTCGCCGGCGGCCGGGGCGATCAGGTTAAGCTTGTATTCGACGGTCAGCACGGTCGCATCCGCGGGGAACAGCGTGAATCCGGCATAGCCGCCGGCCGAATCGGCGATCGCACTGACGATCCCGGCATGAATGTAGCCGTGCTGCTGTGTCAGGTCGTCGCGATGCGGCAGCTCGACCGTGCAGCACCCGGGCGCGACCCGGGTCAGCCGCGCGCCGATCAGCCGCATCGCGTTCTGCCGGTCGAAGCTCGCCCGCACGCGTGCCGCGTAGCCCGGGTCCGACGGCACGAGGTCCGGGCGCCCCTTGAAGCCTGCCTGCGTTGCAGCCATGGTCATCCCCCGAACGCAACCTGCGGAAAGCCGGCAACTCTATATTACGTTTACGTAAACGTCAATCAATCCGCCGCCGCGGCCGGTCCGCGTCACGGCGCGCCACCGTTGGGGTTCCTGCGCAGGCGCTTGCGACACTGCCGCTCGAGCGTTTCGATTTCAGCCAGCACGATGGCGATGTCCTCCTGCTGCTGCTTGAGCATGGCGCGGCGCGCCGCCAGCACCGCCAGGAACTTCGTGAGCTGGGGGCGCTCACTCCTGCTGACGTCGTAGAGGTCGAGCAGCTCGCGAATCTCCGTCAGCGACAGGCCGAGCCGCTTCCCGCGCAGGATGAGCTTGATGCGCACGCGCTCCCGTTCGCCGTAGATGCGCGTCTGTCCGACGCGGCGCGGCGTCAACAGCCCTTCGTCCTCGTAAAAGCGTATCGCGCGCGTCGTCAGCGCAAATTCCTGGGCGAGCTGGGAGATGCGGAAGGTGGCCGAATCCGGGTGCGAGGGCATTGCGCCGAACGGAATGTCGAATGCGATGGGCCTGATCAAGATACCACAAGCCCGTCGTCCGGCTGGCGATCGAAGCCGGGGTGAAAACTTGACAGTCCAGAGCGATTCGATGACGATGCTGCGTCGCACAAAACATCGAGCCGCGCCGATCTGCGGCCGCTGCCGGTTGAGATGAACGCCCCGCCACCTCCAATGCTCAGCTATCCGTTTGCCGATGCCCCCGCCCCGGGCACGACGCGCGAGGTCGCGCCGGGCATCCATTGGCTGCGCATGCCGCTTCCTTTTGCGCTCGACCACATCAACCTGTGGCTGCTGGCCGACGGCCACGCGTGGGCGCAGGTCGATTCCGGCTACGGCAATGCCGCGACGCGCGAGTTGTGGCAGGCGCATTTCGCGCGGACATTGGCCGGCCGGCCGCTGACGCGCGTCATCGCAACGCATTTCCATCCCGACCATCTCGGCAATGCGGCGTGGCTTGCATCGCAGTTCGCCTGCCCGGTGGTCATGCCGCAGGGTGAATATCTGACCGCGCACGCTGTCGCCTTCGAGCACAGCGGCTACGGCGCGGCGCCGATGAGCGCCCTGCTCCGCGCGCACGGCTTGTCCGCCGGGCACCTGGGTGCGCTGAATGCCCGCGGCAACCCGTATCGCCGCGGTGTGCCCGAGTTGCCGTTCACCTACCAGCGCCTGGCCGCCGCCGACGAAATTCGCGTCGGCGCGCATGTTTGGCGCGTGATCCCCGGTTACGGTCATTCGCCCGAGCACGCAGCGCTCCATTGCAGGGCGCTCGACGTGTGCATTTCCGGCGACATGCTGTTGCCCAGGATCAGCACCAACGTCAGCGTGTGGCCGGTCGAGCCGGAGGGCGATCCGTTGCGGCGGTTTCTGGATTCGATCTCGGTATTCGCCGAGCTGCCGGGCGAGACGCTGATCCTTCCGTCGCACGGGCTGCCATTCATTGGCGCCGGCGCCCGGGTCGACCAGCTGCGCGAGCATCATGCGGCGCGTCTGGCGGAGCTCGAAGGCGCGGCGGCGACGCCGAAGACCGCGGCCGACATCGTCCCGGTGCTGTTCCGCCGCGAGCTCGACTTGCAGCAGCGGTTTTTCGCGATGGGCGAGGCGATAGCGCATCTGAACCATCTGTGGCATCGCGGCCGCCTCGAGCGTTCGGTCGGTGGCGACGGGACGATCCGCTTCACGCGCGCGGCCGGGCTACAATGACCCCATCACGAAAGACTTGCGATGAGTAAAACCGATACCGCGAACTTGAGCACGCAGGGCTACGACCCGGTGGCGTTGGCGGCATCGCTCGCCAGCGCCGCCGACAAGAGCGCGAAGCTGCTGGGGGAATTCCTCGGCCGCCAGCCCAAGGGGGGCGCATCGCTCGCCGCCGATGAGTTCGGCGTGACCAAGGCTTTCTTGGAATTGACCGCGAAGATGCTGTCGAATCCCTACCGGCTCGCCGAGACGCAGATGAATCTCTGGTGGGATTATTCCGCGCTGTGGCAGTCGTCGATGTTGAAGCTCTTGGGCCGGTCGCCGACGCCGGTCGCCGAACCGGCCAAAGGCGACCGGCGCTTTCGCCACGAGGACTGGCAGGAGCACTTCCTGTTCGACTACGTCAAGCAGTCGTACCTGATCACTGCGCGCTGGCTGCACAACGCCGTCGCGAGCGTCGAAGGGCTCGACGAGCAAACGCAGAAAAAGGTCGACTTCTTCACCCGCCAGTACATCGACGCGCTGGCTCCATCGAATTTCGCGCTGACCAACCCGGAGGTGTTTCGCGAGACGGTGACGAGCGGCGGGCAGAACCTGGTCAAGGGCCTGAACAACCTGCTCGACGACATCGAGCGCGGCAACGGCCAACTCAAGATATCCATGACCGACAGCAAGGCATTCGAGCTGGGCGTCAACATCGCGACCACACCGGGCAAGGTCGTGTTCCAGAACGACCTGATGCAGCTCATCCAGTACGAGCCGTCGACGAAAAAAGTTTACCAGCGGCCGCTGCTGATCATGCCGCCGTGGATCAACAAGTACTACATCCTCGACCTGCGCGAAAAGAATTCCCTGGTCAAATGGTGCGTCGAGCAGGGCCTCACCGTCTTCGTGATCTCCTGGGTCAACCCCGACAAGGAGCTCGCCGGCAAGGACTTCGCCGACTACATGCTCGACGGTCCGCTGGCCGCGCTTCGGGCGATCGAGCAGGCGACGGGCGAGAGCGAGATCAACGCGCTCGGCTATTGCCTGGGGGGAACGCTGCTCGCGGCGACACTGGGCTACATGGCGGCGAAAAAGGACAAGCGCATCGTAGCCGCGGGCTTCATGAGCTCGCTGATCGATTTCACCGGCGCCGGCGAGCTCGAGGTCTTCATCGACGAAAGCCAGGTGCAGGCGCTGGAAAAACGGATGAACGCGCGCGGCTATCTCGACGGCTCCGAAATGGCCAACTCGTTCAACATGCTGCGCAGCAACGACCTGATCTGGTCGTTCGTCATCAACAACTATCTGCTCGGCCGCGATCCGTTTCCGTTCGACCTGCTGCACTGGAATTGCGATTCGACGCGCATGCCCGCGAAGATGCACAGCTTCTATCTGCGCAACATGTACCTGCGCAACGCGCTCAGGGAGCCGAAAGGCATCACGCTGGCCGGTGTGCCGATCGACCTGTCGAAGGTGTCCCTGCCGACTTATTTCGTGTCGGCGATCGAGGACCACATCGCGCCGTGGAAAACGACGTACGCCGGCCCGAAGCTCCTCGGCGGCAAATCCCGCTTCGTGCTGTCGGGTTCCGGGCACATCGCCGGCATGATCAATCCGCCCGCCGCCAACAAGTACGGCTACTGGACCAACGACCGCCTGGCGGCCGCGGCGGATGAGTGGTTCGCGGGCGCACAGCAGCACGAAGGCTCGTGGTGGAATGACTGGCTGAGCTGGCTCAAGCCGCGTCTGGGCCGAGAGGTCGCGGCGCGCGAGGTCGGCAGAAGCGGCGGCAAGGGACGCCTGAAAATCATCGAGCCCGCACCCGGGAGTTATGCGCGGCTGCGTGCGGACGCGCGCTGAGCGCGGCGCGGGCGAACGCCGGCGCGAGATCCCGGTCGTTTTGCTATAGTCCGGCGGACAGGACCTGCAAGGAGGCCTCGCATGAAGCTGTCACTCGTTTCCGCAGCCGCGATCGCCGTGCATCTCGCGCTCGGCACCGCCGCGGCGCAGGCTCCGGCCAATGCTCCCGCGGCCGTCTGCGCCAGTTGCGGCGTCGTCGCTTCGGTGCGTTATGTCGAGCGCAAGGGTGAGGGCAGCGGCGCCGGCGCCGTGGTCGGCGGCGTCGTCGGCGGCGTACTCGGTCACCAGCTCGGATCTGGACGCGGCAACACGGCGGCGACGATCGCCGGCGTCGGCGTGGGCGCCTACGCCGGTAACGAAGTCGAGAAGAACGCCAAGAAAAAGGCGTACTACGTGATCAACGTCCAGCTCGACAACGGCAGCAAGCGCTCGTTCACCCAGGGGTTGAACCCGCCGTTCCGGGAAGGCGATCGGGTCAAGATCGTCGACGGCAACCGGCTTGCGCTGCTCGCGAAATAGAACGAGCGATCGGTCGCACGGGTCCGGGCCTTTTGCCTGCCACGTGCGAGTCGGTGTGCGGTCATCGGCGAATGGCCGGCTGGGCGCGGGGAATTGAATTGGGGCCTGTTCACGCCAATCATGTCTGGGCAAAAACATCCTGACGGAGGAGCTTCGCCAATGCGGACGATGACGAAATCGATTCTGGCCGCGGCATTGGCCACGGGCCTGTACCTGTCGCATGGCCCGGCCGCCGCGCAGTTCAACCAGTTCTACTTTTTCGGCGACAGTCTCACCGACGCCGGGTCGTTCAAGCCCGCGCTTCCACCCGGCACCGGCAAGTTCACCACCAACCCGGGGCCCGATATGGGCCGAGGTTCTCGCGCAGCGCTACGGCTCGACGGCGACGCCGGCGAACCAGGGCGGCAACGATTACGCCGAGGGCGGCGCGAGGGTCACGCAGCTGCCCGGCTTTCCGGCATCGCCTCCGACCGGAACTGCCACGCCGGTGGCGGTTCAGATCCAGAATTTCCTGAACAAGGGCGCGGTCAATTCCAACGCGCTGTATTCGGTGTGGGCGGGCGCCAACGATCTGTTTGTCCAACTCGGCCTTGCCCAGGCGGGAACCATCACGCCGGGTGATGTGCAGACCAACCTTGCCACCGCGGCAACCCAGCTCGTGCAGCAGATCGGCGTATTGAATGCCGCCGGCGCACGCCACATCATGGTGTTCAACCTGCCTGACATGGGCAGCACGCCGTTCGGCCGCTCGTCCGGGCAGGGCGCGACCATCTCCGCGTTGTCTTCGTTCTACAACAGCACGCTCAGCGCCGGCCTCGATTCCCTGCACATCGACGTCATCCGCCTGAACATTTTCTCGCTGCTGGACGAAATCGTCGCCAATCCGGCGGCATACGGCTTCTCCAACGCGTCGTCGCCTGCATGCACGGTCGCCTCGCTCCTCTGCACGGCATCGACCCTGGTTGCGCCGGACGCCGCGCAGACCTACGTGTTCGCCGACGCCGTGCACCCGACGACGGCCGGACACCAGGTGATCGCCGACTACGCCGCCTCGGTGATCGAAGCGCCGCAGAAGATCGGCCTGCTGGCGGAAGCGCCACTGCAGGTCGAGCAGGCGAATTTTCGCGCGATCGACGATCGGATGTGGTCGACGCTGAACACGGCGCGAGCGCAGAACAAGTTCGACGCCTACGCCGTTTACGACTACGGCAACTACGACCGTAGCGGAGACTTCGGTGGCGGCAGCGACCACATGAACACCGTGACCCTCGGCGGCGACATGAAGCTGTCGGAGCGCCTGCTCGCCGGCATCGCGTTCGGCTATTCCGAGGACAAGGCCTCGTTCGGCGACAACGGCGGCGGCTTCAAGCTCAACGAAGCGTCGCTCACGGCTTATGTCGGCTACGGCCAGGGGCCGTGGTATGTCGGCGCGAGCCTCGGCGGCGGCGACCTCGATTTCCGCAATGTCCACCGCACGTTCGCGCTGGGCGCGGCCAGCCGCACCGAAGCCGGAGACACGCATGGCAAGAATTTGACCGCTCGCCTGCTGGGCGGCTACTGGTTCAACACCACGACGAACTGGCTGCATGGCCCGTTCGCTCGTCTCACCTATCAGCAGAACACGATCGATGCGTGGTCGGAAAGCGGCGCCAGCAGCACGGCGATGGCGTTCGGCGAGCAAAAGCGCGAGTCGCTGGTGTCGAGCCTGGGCTGGCAGGCGAGCGGGACTCTGGGCTGGCTGCGGCCGTTTGGGCGCGTCACCTGGGAAAAGGAATACCAGGACAGCGAGCGCACGGTGCGGGCGGGACTGGTGTCAACCGGCGGCGTAGGCTTCGGCTTGCCGGCGCTGCGCCCCGACGACAGCTACGTGCTCTTCAGCGTCGGCGGCAGCACCGATCTCGGCAACCGGCTCATCGGCTTTGCCAGCGTCAATGCGACTGCCAGCAAGGACGACGGCAATTACCAGGCGGTGACCGTCGGCGTGCGCCTGCCGCTTTGATCGCCGCCCCGCTCGGAAAAGGGCCGCGTGTTGCGCTTCTTTAAAAGGGCCGCTGTTGCGACCTTTCTTTAAAAGGGCCGCGCGTTGCGGCCTTTCTTTCATGGCCTCGCGATGTTTCGCCGGAGATCGGCGAGATAGGAGAGGCCGGCAACGGCGCGACTGCCGTACCACGAGGTCATCGCGCCGTCGATCAACGTCACCGGCGTGCTGCCGCCGCGGTTGCGCAAGGTCGCGGCCAGCGCACTTGCGTCGCGCTGCCGGAACGCGTACGGCTCGCTCGAGAGCAGGACGCGGTCGGCGTCGTGCCATTCCGGCGCGTCGTCGGCCAGCACCGGATAGCGCGGCAGGGACACCGCCGGCACCGTCCGCCAGCGCGCGAGATCGAGCATCGCCGACACGTAGGTCGACCGGGCAACGGTGTACCACGGCTTGCGCCAGATCAGGTAGAGGACGCGCTCGTCGGGCATGGCGGCGACCGCCGCGCGCAACGCATCCCGGGCCGCGACGTAGCGCGCGGCCAGCGCATCCGCCTGCTCGCGGCGGCCGAAGATCGCTCCGAACATCCGGTACAGGTGCAGGTTGTCATCGGGCGCCAGCGGATGCGTGACGATGACGTGCGGAGCGTCGCGCGCCAGCGCGTCGACGGTCTCGCGGCGGTTTTCGTCGATATTGACGACCAGATGCGTCGGCGCCAGCGCGCGCACCCTGTCGACCGCGACGTCCTTGGTGCCGCCGACCTTCGGCACACGTCGCACCGCGTCGCGCGGATGGATGCAGAAACCGGTGCGGCCGACGATCTGCGCACCCAGGTCGAGCTCGAACAGCAGCTCGGTGAGGCTGGGCACGAGACTCACGATCCGCGCATCGCGCGGCGCGATCGGATGCACGACGCCGACCGCGTCGCGCCGCGCATCGTCATCGGGCATCGCGTCAGGCCGCGGCGCGGGGCTTGCGCGGCCGGCGCGCGAGCAGCCTGTCGTAGACCGGCCGCGGCAGCACCCGGAGGACACGGCCGAACCATGCCATCTGCCAGGGTAGCACGTAGAAGCGCCGGCCGCGGGCAATCGCGCGCGCCATAAGGCGCGCCGCCTTGTCCGGCGCGAGCAGGAACGGCATCCGATACGGATTGTTCGCGGTCATCGGCGTGGCGATGAACCCGGGGCAGATCGTGATGACCGCGACACCGCTGCCGAAAAGCTCGACGCGCAGGCTTTCGAGATAGCTGATGGCGGCCGCCTTGGACGCCGAATAGGCGCCTGCGCCCGGCAAGCCGCGAAAGCCCGCGACGCTGGCGATCCCGACCAGCTTGCCGCCGTGCGCGCCCAGCATGCCGGCAAGAAAAGGCTGGAACGTCTGCACCATGCCCAGCACATTGGTTTCGACCACCGCGCGAAACGGCTCGTTATCGGCGGCGTGCTCGGTCGAGGTCCCGAACGAAATGCCGGCGTTGGCGATGACGATGTCGGGAGAACCGAAGCGCGCGACAAAATCCGCGGCGGCGGTGCGCAGCGCCGCCGCGTCGCGTACGTCGCCCGCGTACCAGGCGCAACGCGAGCCGTCCAAGCGTCGCTGCGAATGCCGCCAGCGCTTCCGGCCGCCGGGCGAAAAGGCCGAGCATGGCGCCCTGCTCGGCGTAGACCCTGGCCAGCGCGGCGCCGATGCCGCTGCTCGCGCCCGTGAGGAAGACGTTCACGCGCGGGAGCCGCCGCGCGATCAGGTCTTCGGTCGCTCGGCCCGGGCTTTCGCGATCAGCACGTCGAGCGCGGCGGGTATCGCCGCGTGGCCGCCGACCCTGTCCGACGCGGTGATGAACTTGCCGTCGACGATGACCGTCGGAACCGATTGAATGTTGTACTCCTGCGCCAGCGCCATCGCGCGCTTGACCTTGCTGTCGACCCCGAACGAGCTGAAAACGCCGGCGACCTTGGCGCGATCGAGGCCCTTGCCCGCAGCCCAGTCGAGGAACGTCTTGGTGTCCCACAGCGACTGGCCGTTGCCATGGATCGCCTGGAAGACTTCCGGTGACAGGCGCTCCTCGCCGAGCGCGCCGAGCGTGTAGTAGATCTTGCCCAGGGCCTTCCACCGCTCCTGGAACATCACCGGGACGCGTCGAAACTGCACGTCGTCAGGCATCGTCTTCAACCAGGTCTGCAAGTAGGGCTCGAGATCGCTGCAATGCGGGCAGCCGTAGGAAAAGAATTCGATGACCTCGATCTTCTTGCCGGTCTCGACCGGTTGGGCAATTTTCAGCCGGGCGTAATTCTTGCCCTCGACGAGATCGGCCGCGCCCGCGGCCGCGAGCGAAAAGGCGGCCAGAAGGCCGACCAGGCATTGCGCGAAACGACTCATTGCTACTCCTGCGGAAAGTGATCGGAAAGCGGCTGTTGGGCTGGCCGACGGGCTGGAAGTTCAACCGATGCGACGGGTCCCGACTCACTGATTCCTGATCACCGCGGCGTCGAACCCACTCTTGCCGAGATCGGTCTTGACGCGATTGACTTCGTCGGTATTGTCGTAAGGGCCAAGGCGCACGCGATAGCGCACGCCCTGGTCGGGCAGGGCCGCGGACTGGATGGCCGCCTCCCATCCGGACAGCGCGAGCCGCGCCTTGAGGCTTTCGGCGTCCGACTCGCTGGCGAAGGCGCCAGCCTGCAGCCACAAGCGATCCGCAGGCTTGACCGTGACAGCAGGGGCGGCTTTGGCGATCGTCTCCGGCACGGCCTTGTCGCCCAGGCGTTCGATCGCCTTGTCCGGCGTCTTGCGTTCGGAGCCGATCTTCGGCTCTTCGGCGCCGGGCAGGATCTTGTAGAAGTCGAAGCGCGGCTTGTCCGGCGTCGCCGTGGCTACCGCCGTGTCGGTCTTGCTGCCGCGCGCTGCCGCGTCCCTTGCCGCGCCGGTGCCCGGCAGCGGCGAGGACAGTCCCGACTCTGCCGAGGTAATACGCAACCGCGGCGGCGATCGCCAAACCCAGGATGAGGCCGACGAATATGCCCAGGACGACGCCGCCGCGCAGCGACCGGCGCGCCGCCGTGCGCGCGCCGCCCGGCCTGGAGTATCGGGAATTCATCGTTCAGCGTCTTCGTTCATCGGGACTTCCTTGCGCATCTCCTGTGGCGCGCTCACGCCAAGGATCGCGAGCCCGTTCCGTATCACCTGTCCGACGGCGACGACCAGCGCCAGCCGCGCCCTGCGCAAGACACGGTCGTCGACGAGGAACTGCTCAGCATTATAGTAGCTGTGAAATTCAGCCGCCAATTCCTTCAGATAAAAGGTGACGAGGTGCGGCGCCAGATCGCGCGCCGCCGCCGCCATCTCCTCGGGAAAATCGGCGAGACGGCGCAGCAGCGCCTGCTCATACGGGCTCGTCAGCGGCGCCAGGTCCGCATCGCGCAGCGTCGCGGCCGCCGCCGCGACCGCGATGCCTGCCTTGGCGAGCACGCTGCAGACCCGCGCATGCGCATACTGCACATAGTAGACGGGGTTTTCCTCGCTCTGCGCGCGGGCCAGGTCGACGTCGAAAGTCAGCTGCGAATCGGCTTTGCGGAGCAGGAAGAAGAAGCGCACCGCATCGCGACCGACTTCATCGATCAATTCGCGCAAGGTCACGCCGGTGCCGGCGCGCTTGCTGAGCTTCACCTCTTGGCCACCGCGCATCACCAGCACCATCTGGTGCAGCACGTAGTCGGGGTAGCCGGGAGGGATGCCGATGCCCAACGCCTGCAGGCCGGCGCGCACGCGCGACAGCGATCCGGCGTGATCGGCGCCCAGCTCGGTTATCGCGCGGGTGAAGCCGCGCTGCCACTTGGTGACGTGGTAGGCGATGTCGGGAACGAAATAGGTGTAGCTCCCGTCGGACTTGCGCATCACCCGATCCTTGTCGTCGCCGTATTCGGCAGTCCTCAGCCAGAGAGCCCCTTCGTGCTCGTAGGTCTTGCCCGCCGCGATCAGCGCTTGCACGGTCCTGTCGGCGAGTCCATCGTCGTAGATCGACGATTCGAGATAGTAATGGTCGAAGTGGATCCCGAATGCGGCGAGGTCCGCGTCCTGCTCGCGGCGCAGCATCGCGACCGCAAGCCGGCGGATCGCCTCCACGTCGCCGCCGTCGCGGTCCTCGGGATGGGCGGCCACGTAATCGCGCGCGATCTCGCGGATGTATTCGCCCTGGTAGCCGTCATCCGGAAAAGGTGCGGCGACGCCTTGCGCCTCGCGGATCCGCGCCTGCACCGACAACGCGAGATTCATGATCTGCGCGCCCGCGTCGTTGTAGTAGAACTCGCGATGGACGGCAAAACCTTGCGCCGCGAGCAGCCGCGCGATCGCATCGCCGACGGCCGCGCCGCGGCCGTGGCCGACATGCAGCGGACCGGTGGGATTGGCCGAGACGAATTCGACGATTACTTTCTCGCCGCTTCCCTGCGCGGTGCAGCCGTAGCGATCGCGTTCGTCGAGAATCCGGGGCACCACCGATTGCCTTGCGGCGTCGGAGACGAACAGGTTGACGAAGCCGGCGCCGGCGACCTCGGCGCGCGCGAGCAGCGGCGAGCGATCGAGCGCCGCTACCAGCGCGCTGGCCAGCTCGCGCGGATTGCGCTTCAGCGCCTTGGCGAGCTGCAACGCGGCGTTGGTCGAATAGTCGCCGTACCTGGCCTGCCTCGGCCGCTCGAGCGCGACCGCCGGCAGCGTTACGCCCGGCGCAACCTGGGCGAGGCCCGCGGCGAGCAATTCCGACAGTTCTGTTTTGAGTTGGGCCAAACCGCTGCGACCATGCTTCGGCAAACCGCAAATTATAGCGCGCCGGTGTACGCAGGCGCAGCGCGGTCTTCAGCCGAAGCCCAGCGGATCGACGTCCAGGCTCCAGCGCACCTTGCGCTCGGCCAAGCGTTCGAGCTCGCCGCGCCAGCGCGGCAGGAACGCCTGCAGCGCGCCGCGATCGCGGCTCTGCACCAGCACCTGCGCGCGCTCCAGGCCGGCGCGGCGAGGCAGCGTCGCGGGAACCGGGGCATACACTTCGCACGCATGGGCGCCGGCCGCGGCGAGCGCCCGGCCCCGTTCCGACGCCGCGCCGAGGAATGCCTGCAAGGGTCCGGACGATCTCGCTTCGGCCAGCAACAGTGCGAGATGGGCGAACGGCGGCAGCGCAAGGCTGTCTCGCTCGGCGAGCAGGGTGGCCGCGAAGCGATCGAAATCGTGCGCCGCCAGCGCGGCGTACAAGGGATGCTGCGGAAAATCGGTCTGCACCAGCACTTCGCCGGCCAGGTCCCTGCGGCCGGCCCGGCCCGCCACCTGCTCGAGCAGCGCGAACAGGCGCTCGGTGGCGCGAAATTCACCGCTGTACAGCGCGTTGTCGGCGCCCAGCACGCCAACCAGCGTCAGGCGCGCGAAATCGTGTCCCTTGGCGAGCATCTGCGTGCCGACCAGGATGTCGATGTCGCCGGCATCGACCGCTTCGCGCATCGACGCAAACGCGCCCTTGCCGCGAGTGCTGTCGCGATCGATGCGCAGGATCCTGGCCGCGGGGTACAGCTCGGCCAGCGCGCGCTCCAGGCGCTGTGTGCCGGCGCCCAGTGGCAGCAGATCCTGGTTGCCGCAATCCGGGCAGGCGCGCGGCAGCTTTTGCGCATGGCCGCAATGATGACAGCGCAGGCCCGCGGTCTCGCGGTGGACGACCAGCCTCGCCGCGCAGCGCGGGCACTGCGCTTTCCAACCGCAGCCGGCGCACAGCAGCGCCGGCGCGTAGCCGCGCCGATTGATGAACAGCAGCGACTGTTCGCGCCGGTCCAGGCGCGCGCCGATCGCTTCGCGCATCGCGGGTCCGACGCCTTCGATCGTCCCGGCCGCGCGATTCGGCACCAATCGCACCGGAGGCAGCGCCGTTTGCGCCGTGGCCCGCAGCGGCAGCCTGAGCCAGCGATAGCGGCCCCGCGACGCCTGTGCATAGCTTTCCAGCGAAGGCGTCGCGCTGCCGAGAATCACCGGGACGTCGCGCCGGCTGGCCCGATAGATCGCCACGTCGCGCGCGTGGTAGCGCACGCCTTCATGTTGCTTGAACGATCCGTCATGCTCCTCGTCGACGACGATCAGGCCGAGATCGGGTGCCGGCGCGAAGACGGCGAGCCGCGTACCCACGATCAGTCGCGCTTCGCCGCTCGCCGCCGCAAGCCAGTGGCGGCGCCGCTCCGCCGCACCGAGCCGGCTGTGCAGCATCGCCACGCGCGCGCCAGGCAGCGCGTCGACGATTCGCTGTTCGAGCTGCGGCGTGAGGCCGATCTCCGGCACGAGCAGCAGGACCTGGCCGCCGGCGGCGATGACCTTGTCGGCCGCTTCGAGGTAGACCGCGGTCTTGCCGCTGCCGGTGACGCCTTGCAGCAGCGACGCGCGAAAACCCGGACGCTCGGGAATTGCCTCGGCGAGCGCGGCGCGCTGATCGGCGTTGAGATCCATCGCGCCGGCCGCGGCGCCCGCGACCGTTCGCACCGGCTCGACCCACTCGTCGCGCCGCCAGGCGCCGAGCAGGCGCCAGGCGTAGCCGCCCAGCGCGCGAAGTTCGGCCGTCGATGCGCCCTGCGCGGACTGCAGCAACGACCGCATCGCCAGCGCTCGTCCCTGCGCGCCCGCCAACGCATCGCGTCCCGCCGCAGTGAGCCGGTGGCGCTGCGCCATAGGCACGCGCGCGGCGCCCCGCGCGACCAGCGGCGGGAGCATCTGCGCGAGGCACAGTCCGATCGGTTGCTGGTAGTATGTGGCGATGAACGAGGCCAGGTCGATGAGCTCGGCAGGCAGCGGTGGGAGGCCGGCGACGATCTGCTCGATCGGCAGCAAGCGCTCCGGGAGGACGTCGCTCCTGTCCGCCAACGCAACGGCGACGCCGGTCAGCGCGCGCAAGCCGAGCCTGGCGACGAGGATGCTGCCTGGCCGCACCGCGAGGCCCGCAGGCAACCAGTAGTCGAATAGCTGGTGCGCTGCGACCGGCAGCGCGACGCGAACGATGGCCAGAGCTACTCCGTGCGCATGGCAGTGGGTGAGCGAAGCTTAAGCGCCGTTACAATTTGTAGGCTTCTGAATCATCAGCATCGCTTGCAAGATTCGGCGCCAAGTGGTTCTTTTTTCAGCATTCACTGCTGCGCTTGCGTATTGTGGACAATTCTGTGAATAACTGGGGCCGGCCCGGAAGGCCCGTCCAGCCCAGGCGAGCGCACCATCTTTCCCGCCGTGTGACATGGCAAAATAATGGCTTATGCATCATGGGGTTGCGACATCGCGCCCGGCAACGCTGCGACCGGTCTCCAGGGAGCTGCGCCGCCGCCCGCGATTGTGCATAAGTACGGCGATGGAGAGCAGGTTTCCGAGGTTTGTCAAAACCTCGGAGATTCAAGCCCGGCGCGGGTTGTGGCCATTTCTCCTGCGGGCGCCGGCGGTCGCGATTGACGTGCCCGCGAGGCCGCATGCACATATTCGACCAAGGCGGCGACGTTGTCCGGCGGCGTCGATGGCACGATGCCGTGGCCCAGATTGAAGATGTGTCCGGGCGCGGGCCCCGCGCCGGCCAGGACCGCCGCGGCTTGCGTCCGCACCACGTCCGGCGTTGCCAGCAGCGCCAGCGGGTCGAGATTGCCCTGCAGGGCGACGCGCGATCCGACCCGGGCGCGCGCCGCCGCGATATCGGTCGTCCAGTCGATGCCTATCGCCGAGCAACCGGTGTCGGCGATGTTTTCCAGCCATTGGCCGCCGCCCTTGGTGAACACGATGGTCGGCGTCGCGACCCCCGAGACCTGCCGTAGCCGCTCCAGCACGGTCGCGGATGTAGGCGAGCGAAAACCGGGCATAGGCATCCGACGTCAGCAGGCCGCCCCAGGTATCGAACAGCATCACGCGCATCGGCGCCGTGTGCGATCTGCTCGGCGAGATAGGCGGCGACTGCTTCGGCGTTGATCGACAGAATGCGATGCAGCAGATCGGGCCGCGCATAGAGCATCTGCCGCACGCGCGCGAAATCCGCGCTGCCGCCGCCTTCGATCATGTAGCAGGCGAGCGTGAACGGGCTGCCGGCGAAACCGATCAGCGGCACCTTGCCCGCGAGCGCACGCTTGATCGAAGCGCACCGCATCGAACACGTAGCGCAGTCGCTCCGGATCGGGCACGGCGAGCCCGCGCGACCGCCTGCTCGTCGGCGAGCGGCCGGGCGAAGCGCGGGCCCTCGCCGTCGGCGAAATGGAGGCCGAGCCCCATCGCATCGGGCACCGTCAGAATGTCGGAAAACAGGATCGCCGCATCGAGCGGATAGCGCTCGAGCGGCTGCAGCGTGACTTCGGTCGCAAGCCCGGGATCGGTGCACAGCGCGCATGAAACTGCCGGCGCGCGCGCGCGTCGCGTTGTACTCGGGAAGATAGCGGCCGGCCTGGCGCATCAGCCAGACCGGCGTGTACGGCGTCGGCTCGCGCCTGAGCGCGCGCAGCAGCGTGTCGTTTTTCGGCGGGTTCATCCGGAAGGCCTGGCGTCGGGGCCGTGCCGGGATTGCGGCGGCGGCGATCGATTCTGACAGCGCAAGATCGTCATTGTAGAGCCGATCGAGGCCGGTCCGGCGCTCGTGCCCGGAGGTGCCCGGGACGCCCGGCGATCGGCTCGCGGATGCGGCGCGCGCGCTCAGGCCACGGCCGCGAGCGTGCGGCCGCAAAGCCGCTCCAGGATCGCCAGCGGCGAGCGCTCGGGGTCGTACAGCGCCGCCAGCGGCAGATGGATCGTCTGCTCCAGCATGTACTGGCCCGACACCGCCGCGTGCATCACCTGGTCGGAGAAGCAGAGCCACGTGGTGCCGGGCGCGAAGCGGACGATCTGCTGCTCGCAATTCGACTGGTAGGCGAGGTCCGCCTTCGCGCCGTCGTGCAGCCCCAGCATCAGGTGATCGTATGCCGTGCGCACGCCCTTGGTCACGCGCAGCGCCGCCAGCAGCCGCGGCTCGCCCGGCAGCGGCGGGCGAATCCGCGGCAGGAACCGGCTCGCCACCGCTTCGAAGCGTTCACCGACACGCCAGACCCGATCCTCGTTCGGGCTCACGTTGCGAACACGCGCAGGATGCGCTCGCCGTGGTTGGGTCGCGACGGAAACGCGTCGACGTGCAAGCGCGAATCGTCCTTGCGCCACGATACGGCGCGACCGACGGCAGGCTGCGGCCGGTAGCTGGTCCGCGCACGCTTGACATACGGTGCGTAGCGGGGAAACAGCGTCGTGACGAGGTCTGCGGCGTCGGCGGCGAAGCGCGCGACCATGCTCGACAGCGCCGCGAGCTCGTCGGCCGCGCCGCGCGCCCCCTTGAGCCTGCCGCCATCGAAGCTGATGTTCTTGGCCCTGCCGTCGGACCAGCGCGGCGACAGGAAGCGCTGTTCATCGGCGGCAAGCGCGAACGCGAGCTGCGGCAGGATCAGCACCCCGCCGCCTTCGAGCGCGCTGACGCCAGGTCCTGCGCGTCCGGCCGAGCGCGGGCCGCCAGCTCGTCAGATCGAGCGTAACGACGTCGGTCATCGTCTGCGGCCGTAACGTCCGACTCGGTGATGAGCACCGGTCAGCGCGGCAGCTCGGACGCGCCCATCAGGAATTCGTCGACCGCGCGCGCGCACTGCCGGCCCTCGCGGATCGCCCAGACGACCAGCGACTGGCCGCGGCGCATGTCGCCGGCGGCGAACACCTTCGGCACCGACGTCCGGTAGTGCTCGGTGTCGGCCTTGACGTTGCTGCGCGCGTCGTACTCGACGCCGAGCTGCGTCGAGCATCCCGCCGTGGACCGGATGCAGAAAGCCCATCGCGAGCAGCACGAGGTCGGCCTTGATCTCGAACTCGCTGCCCGGCACCTCGACCATCTTCTGCCGTCCTTCCATTCGACGCGGCACGCGACGAGGTGCGACCAGCTTGCCGTGCCGCGCCCTTGAACGCCTTGGTCGGCGACCGCCCAGTCGCGCTCGCAGCCTTCTTCCTGCGACGAGGACGTGCGCAGCTTCACCGGCCAGTACGGCCAGACCAGCGGCTTGTTCTCGTGCTCGGGCGGCTGCGGCAGCAGCTCGAATTGCGTGACCGACAGCGCGCCGTGGCGATTCGACGTGCCGACGCAGTCGGAGCCCGTATCGCCGCCGCCGATCACGACCACGTGCTTGCCGTTCGCAGTCAGCTGCGGCACATCGGCATCGCCCGCGACGAGCCTGTTCTGCTGCGGCAGGAAATCCATCGCGAAATGCACGCCGTCGAGATCGCGGCCGGGCACGGCGAGGTCGCGCGGATGCTCCGCGCCCGCAGATGCGACCAGCGCGTCGAATTTCTCGAGCAGGCGCGCGGCGGCGACGCCGGTCTTTCCCGTTCCGCCGACATGCGCGTTGGCGCGGAATTCGACGCCTTCCGCGCGCATCTGCTCCATTCGCCGGTCGATGTGGCGCTTCTCCATCTTGAAATCCGGGAATCCCGTAGCGCAGCAGGCCGCCGATGCGGTCGGCCTTCTTCGAACACCACGACGTCGTGGCCGGCGCGCGCGAGCTGCTGCGCGCACGCCAGCCCCGCCGGCCCCGAGCCGACGACGGCGACGCGCTTGCCGGTCTTTCGCTGCGGCGGCTGCGGGAGCGACCCAGCCTTCTTCCCAACCCTTGTCGATGATGAAGTGCTCGATCGACTTGATGCCGACCGGATCGTCGTTGATGTTGAGCGTGCAGGCGGCCTCGCACGGCGCAGGGCAGACGCGGCCGGTGAATTCCGGGAAAGTTGTTGGTCGAGTGCAGCACGTCCAGCGCCTCGCGCCATTGCTGCCGGTAAACGAGGTCGTTCCAGTCGGGAATGATGTTGTTGATCGGACAGCCGGACTGGCAGAACGGGATGCCGCAATCCATGCAGCGCGCGCCCTGCTTCGACGCCTCGTCGTCCTTTAGCGCGAAGACGAACTCGCGATAGTTCTGCACGCGCTCGCGGATCGGCAGCGCGACTTCGGCAATGCGCTGCAGCTCCATGAAACCGGTGATCTTGCCCATCTGGCCAGACCGCCTCGCGCTGCCGCTCCGCCGTCGCCGGCCTCGCGGCTCGCCGCGCGTAAAGCTCGCCGAGCGCGCGCTTGTATTCGTTCGGGAAGACCTTGACGAACTTGCCGCGCGTCGCATCCCAGTCGTCGAGCATGGCCAGCGCGCGGGTGCTTGCCGGTGAAGCGCAGATGCCGCTCGATCATGCCGCGCAGCAATGCCTCGTCGGTCCGGCCGGCGTGGCGCAGCCGCCCGTTGCCGGCGGCGGCGAGCTCGGCCTCGGCCTTCGCCTGCTCGGCTTCGCCCAGCACCGGCTCGAGCGCGACCATCGCCGGGTTGCAGCGCTGCCGCGAACGTGCCGTCCTCGTCGTAGACGTACGCGATGCCGCCGCTCATGCCGGCGGCGAAATTGCGACCCGTGCGGCCGAGCACGACGACCGTGCCGCCGGTCATGTATTCGCAGCCGTGGTCGCCGGTGCCCTCGACGACCGCCGTCGCGCCGGAGTTGCGCACGCAGAAACGCTCGCCGGCAATGCCGCGGAAGTACGCTTCGCCGGCGATCGCGCCGTACATCACGGTATTGCCGATGACGATGTTCTCCTCGGGTTTCGCCGGCGACGCCGGATCGGGATAGACGACGATGCGTCCGCCGGACAGACCCTTGCCGACATAGTCGTTGGTCGCGCCCTGCAGCTCGAAGGTGATGCCGCGCGCGAGGAAGGCGCCGAAGCTCTGGCCGGCGGTGCCGGTCGAACGCGACGTGGATCGTGTCGTCCGGCAGCCCGGCGTGTCCGTAACGCCGCGCGACGATGCCGGACAGCATCGCGCCCACCGAGCGGTGCGCGTTGCGGATCTTGTACTCGAGCCGCACCGGCGTCTTCTGCTCGATCGCGGCCGCCGCGGCGGCGATCAGCTGGTGATCGAGCGCGCGGTCGAGCCGGTGATCCTGCTCCTCGCACTTGAAGCGCGCGACCTCCGGCGGCATCGGCGGCTGGTAGAAGACGCGCGAGAAGTCGAGGCCCCTCGCCTTCCAGTGATCGATGCCGGGGCGAGTGTCGAGCAGGTCCGAGCGGCCGATAAGCTCGTCGAAGCGGCGGATGCCGAGCTTCGCCATGATCGTGCGTACTTCCTCGGCGACGAAAAACATGAAATTGACGACGTGCTCGGGCTGGCCGTCGAATTTCGCGCGCAGCTCCGGGTCCTGCGTCGCGATGCCGACCGGACAGGTGTTGAGGTGGCACTTGCGCATCATGATGCAGCCGGCGGCGACCAGCGGCGCGGTCGCGAAGCCGAACTCGTCGGCGCCGAGCATCGCGCCGACGACGACGTCGCGGCCGGTCTTCATCTGGCCGTCGACCTGCACCGCGATGCGGCCGCGCAAGCGGTTGAGCACCAGCGTCTGCTGCGTCTCTGCCAGCCCCAGCTCCCACGGCGTCCCGGCGTGCTTGATCGAGGATTCAGGCGACGCGCCGGTGCCGCCGTCGTGGCCCGCGATCGTCACGTGGTCGGCCTTGGCCTTGGCCACGCCCGCGGCGACCGTGCCGACGCCGACCTCGGATACCAGCTTGACGCTGATCGATGCCTGCGGGTTGGCGTTCTTCAGATCGTGGATGAGCTGCGCCAGGTCCTCGATCGAGTAGATGTCGTGGTGCGGCGGCGGCGAGATCAGCCCGACGCCCGGCACCGAAAAACGCAGCTTGGCGATGTACTCGGAGACCTTGTGCCCGGGCAGCTGCCCGCCTTCGCCGGGCTTCGCGCCCTGCGCCATCTTGATCTGCAGCTGATCGGCATTGACCAGGTACTCGGCGGTGACGCCGAAGCGCGCCGACGCGACCTGCTTGATGCGCGAGCGCAGCGAATCGCCTTCCTTGACCGGGACGTCGACGACGACGCTGTCGATCCGCGACTTGAGCGTCTCGCCCTTGCCTATCGGCGCGTAGCGCCGCGCGTCCTCGCCGCCTTCGCCGGTGTTCGACTTGCCGCCGATGCGGTTCATCGCGATCGCGAGCGTGGTGTGCGCCTCGGTCGAGATCGATCCCAGGCTCATCGCGCCGGTGGCGAAGCGCTTGACGATCTCGGCCGCCGGCTCGACCTCGTCGAGCGGGACCGGCGCGGCCGCTGCCTTGAACTCGAACAGGCCGCGCAGGGTCATCAGGCGGCGGCTCTGGTCGTTGATCAGCTTCGCGTACTCCTGGTACGTCGAATGGTTGTTCGCTCGCGCCGCGTGCTGCAGTTTGGCGATCGAGTCGGGCGTCCACATGTGCTCCTCGCCGCGGGCGCGGTACTGATATTCGCCGCCCGCATCGAGCGCATCGCGCAGCAGCGGGTTGTCGCCGAACGCAAGCTGGTGCAGCCGATAGGCCTCGTCGGCGACCTCGAACAGGCCGATGCCCTGGATATTGCTCGCGGTGCCGGTGAAATACTTGTCGACGAACGCGCTGTTCAAGCCGACCGCCTCGAAGATCTGCGCGCCGCAGTACGACTGGTAGGTCGAGATGCCCATCTTCGACATCACCTTGTACAGCCCCTTGCAGATCGCCTTGACGAAGCGCTTCGCCGATTCCTCGGGCGAGACCTCGGGCACGATGTCGTTCAGCTCTCCCAGCGTTTCCAGCGCGAGGTACGGATGGATCGCCTCGGCGCCGTAGCCGGCGAGCAGCGCGAAATGATGCACCTCGCGCGCCGACCCCGTCTCGACCACGAGGCCTGTGCTGGTGCGCAGACCCTTCCGCACCAGATGCTGGTGCACCGCGGCGGTCGCGAGCAAGCGCCGGGATCGGCATCAGGTCGGCCGAGACCTTGCGGTCGGACACGATCAGGATGTTGTAGCCGAGATGGATCGCGTCCTCGGCGTGCGCGGCGAGGCTCGCCAGCGCGGCCTCCATGCCGTCGGCGCCCCATGCCGCCGGATAGCAGATGTCGAGCTCGCGCGAACGGAACGTGGCCCCGGTGAACAGCGCGATGTGGCGGATCTTCTCCATCTCGTCGGCCGTGAGGATCGGCTTTTCGGCTTCGAGGCGCATCGGCGGATCGGCGCTGTCCGGAGCGATATCGACCGCGAGCAGGTTCGGCCGCGGTCCGATGAACGTCACGAGCGACATCACCAGCTCTTCGCGGATCGGATCGATCGGCGGATTCGTCACCTGCGCGAAAAGCTGCTTGAAATAGTTGTAAAGCACTTTCGGCCGGTTCGACAGCACCGGCAGCGCGGCATCGTTGCCCATCGAGCCGACCGCCTCCTCGCCATTGGCCGCCATCGGCGCGAGGATCACCTTCAGGTCTTCCTGCGTGTAGCCGAACGCCTGCTGGCGGTCGAGCAGCGGCACTTTCGAGCGCGGCGGCGGCGCCGGCGCCGGCAGGTCCTCCAGCGCGATGCGCGAGCGGTCGATCCACGCGCGGTACGGCTTGGCGGTCGCGAGCGTGCGCTTGAGCTCGTCGTCGTCGATGATGCGGCCCTGCTCGGTGTCGACCAGCAGCATCTTCCCCGGCTGCAGCCGCCACTTCCTGATGATCTTGCGCTCGGGAATGTCGAGCACGCCGACCTCGGAGGCCATGATCACGAAATCGTCGTCGGTGACGATGTAGCGCGCGGGTCGCAGTCCGTTGCGATCGAGCGTCGCGCCGATCTGGCGGCCGTCGGTGAACGCCATCGCCGCCGGGCCGTCCCAGGGCTCCATCAGCGCGGCGTGGTATTCGTAGAACGCGCGGCGGTCCTCGTCCATCAGCGGATTGCCCGCCCACGCTTCCGGGATCATCAGCATCATCGCGTGCGCGAGCGGATAGCCGCCCATCAGCAGGAGCTCGAGGCAGTTGTCGAACGACGCCGAGTCGGACTGGCCGTCGTAGATCAGCGGCCAGATCTTGTCGAGATCATCGCCAAGCACCGTGCTTGCGATGCGCCTGCTGGCGCGCGCGGATCCAGTTCACGTTGCCGCGCAAGGTGTTGATCTCGCCGTTGTGGCAGACCAGGCGGAACGGATGCGCGAGGTCCCAGGTCGGGAAGGTGTTGGTCGAAAAGCGCTGGTGCACCATCGCCAGCGCCGACACCATCGTCGGATCGTGCAGGTCGAGGAAATACTCGCCGACCTGATGCGCGAGCAGCATGCCCTTGTACACGATCGTCCGCGACGACATCGACGGCACGTAGAATTCCCTGCCGTGCCGGAGCTTCAGCGCCTGGATCGCGTGACCTGATCTCTTGCGGATGATGTAGAGCTTGCGCTCCAGCGCATCCTGGTCGATGTCGATTCGATCCGCGTCCGATGAAGACCTGCCGGATGACCGGCTCGACGTCCTTGGTGCGCTCCGACAGGCCCGAATGGTCGGTCGGCACGTCGCGCCAGCCGAGAAGGACCTGGCCTTCACCGGCGACGGCGCGCTCGATTTCCTGCTCGCAGGCCATGCGCGAGGCTGGCTCCTTCGGCAGGAACACCATGCCCACGCCGTACTGGCCCAGCGCCGGCAAGGTGAGTCCCTGCCGGCCGCAGGCGCGGCGCAGGAATGCGTCGGGAAGCTGCACCAGGATGCCCGCCCCGTCGCCCTGCAGCGGGTCGGCGCCGGTCGCTCCGCGATGGGTGAGATTCTTGAGAATCTGCAGGCCCTGGCTGACGATCGCATGGCTGGCCTTGCCCTTGATGTGCGCGATGAAGCCCGAGGCCGCAGGCGTCGTGCTCGTTCGCGGGGTCGTACATCCCCTGCCTCGCCGGGGGCAGGTGTCGAGCAAGCTGTCGCTGTCGTTCCACGTCATCCCTCGCCGGTAAACGATGCAAACCGCGCCCTCGGGCGCGGGTCGCCGCACCCGAGGCCGCAGGCGGGCGGCGACACCTTTTCATACTAGCCATAATGTTGCATTGCGGCAACCGCCGGGGGCCTCCCAGACGCCCCGGCATGCCCCGCCCGCCAAAAGCACTTGCGCCGGCCCTGAACTTGCGCTTTAATCTGAACAAAGTGGGCTATATGCTTGTAGCAGCGTTCAAAAAAGCCGGCCCGGGTAAAATGTTTAGGACATCATCATCAGGGAATCCGTCATGGCGCCAAACCGAATGATTGCTCGCTGGCTGCAAGCGGTACTCGCGCTCGTCGCGCTCGGCGGATTGCTCGCGCTCGGCGGCTGCGGCGGCGGTAGCGGCGCCCCGAACAATCCCTTCAATCCGCCGCCGCCTGCCCCGGGGCCGCTGTTCATCCTGCCGGCGGCCGCGACCGTGTACTCGAACACGCCGACGACGCTCACCATCACCGGCGGCGCGGCACCGTTCTTCATCGTCTCGAGCAACACCGCCGTCCTTCCGGTCGCGCAGAACTCGATCAACGGCGACGTCGTGCTGCTTCCGGGCAACGTCACCGCGGATACCGTGGTGCTGATCACCGCACAGGACGCGATCGGTCAAAGGGCCTCGTCGACGGTAACGGTCAAGGCAGCGCCGATTTTCAACACGCTGGTGATCAAGCCGAGCTCGGCCGCCTGCGGCGCCAACACGATTTGCTCGGGCCAGACCGGGACCGCAACCGTCACCGTTACGGGGCCGGGCGGCGTTGGCATCCCCAATCGCCAGGTGCAATTCGAGGTGGTCGACGGCGACTTCGCGATCCAGAGCAACAATCCGGCGACGCCGCTGGTGTCGACGCTGACGGTCGTCTCCGACGGCGTCGGTGTCGCGACGGTGGTGATCCAGGCCAACGTCGGCGTAGCGACGCAGCCAGCGTTCATCCGCGCGACCGAGCTTATCAGCGGCAACCACGTCACCGGGCAGTTCACCATCGTGCAGACCAACAACGGCTCCGCGGTGCTGAGCGTCGTTCCGCCGACGGCGACGATCACGGGTGCGTTTGTGAATGAATGTCTCGGAGGTTTCGCCGTCGACTATTTCATCTTTGGCGGGACGCCTCCCTACCACGTGAGCAATACGTTCCCGACCACCGTGACGCTGGTCAATACCACCGTCTGCGTCAGCGGCGGCTCATTCAGAGCCATCACTACGACGGCGTGCGTCAATCCGGCGATCTTCTCGATCGTCGACGCGAGCGGGTTGCAGACAACAGCTACGTTGATAAATCTGCCTGGGACTGCAACGCCAACGCCCCCACCGGTGACCCCGCCGAATGTGTTCGCAACGCCAGGTTCCATAGACGCCACGGTCACGCTTTGCGAAGGCAAACATTCAACTTCGTTATCGCCGGAGGAACACCGCCCTACAACATGATTGCGACCGGAACTTTTGGCACGAACAAGGTGGCGCCGGTACCCAGTCCTCAAACCCTCGCGGCGGTGGGTATAGTCCAGGTCAGCGGTCTTCATCGACCGGGCTTCCCGAATGCGTCGCATCAAAATCGCTATGATTTCACGGTAGATTGATTCACTGGCAACATCGGACGGATTCCGGATTACCTGTCAATCTGGCTCGAACCCGATCTAAGCCGGATGCATCTGTTAATATCGAGCGGCGCCTCCGGGCGCCGCTTTTGTTTGAGGGTTACGCAGCCATCACCGCGCGCAGATCCGCCTCGCCGATTCCGCTGCCACCGATGCCCGGCCGAGCGCGTCCAGCACCACGAAACGCATCGTGCCGGACTGGACTTTCTTGTCCCGCGACATCAGCTCGATCCAGCGCTCGAACGCAAGGGACGGCGGCTGCACGGGCAGCCCGCGCGCGTTCGATCAGGCGCATAACCCTGTCGGCATCGTCTTGCCGCAATCCGGCGATTCGCGTCGACAGCTTCGTTGCGAGAACCATTCCAGCCGCCACGGCCTCGCCGTGCAGCCAGGTGCCGTAGCCGGCTGCGGCTTCGATCGCGTGTCCGAACGTATGCCCGAAGTTGAGGAGCGCCCGCGCGCCCGACTCGCGCTCGTCTGCGGCAACGACTTGGGCTTTGATGCGGCAGCTCTCGCCGACGGCGTGCTCGATCGCCTCGTCGTCGCGTGCCAGCAGGCGCGCGATGTGGGCCTCGAGCCACGCGAACAGCGAACCATCGCACGCGGCGCCGTACTTGATGATCTCGGCGATCCCGGCGACGTATTCGCGCTCCGGCAGCGTGGCGAGCGTGGCGGTGTCGATGACGACCGCCGCGGGCTGGTGGAACGCGCCGATCATGTTCTTGCCCAGCGGATGGTTGACCGCCGTCTTGCCGCCGACCGACGAATCGACCTGTGCGAGCAACGTCGTCGGCACCTGCAGCAGGGGCATGCCGCGCTGATAGGTGGCGGCAGCGAAGCCGGCGAGATCGCCGATGACGCCCCCGCCGAGCGCGATCAGCAAGGTCGAGCGCTCGGCGCCCAACTCGAGCAGGCGCGTATGGAGGTCGTACAGCGTCGCCCAGTCCTTGTGCACTTCCCCGTCCGGCACGACGACGGCGTCGCAGCGAATGCCCACCCGCGACAGCGCCGCCTCGAGCGGCGCGAGATGATGCGCGGCGACGATGGGATTGGTGACGACGATGGCGCGTGCGGGCCGCGGCGCCGCGAGCAGCTCGCCGGCGCGGGCGAGGAGGCCCCTGCCGATATGGATCGGATAGCTGCGCTCGGCGAGCGCGACGTTCAGCGTCGGCATGCGCTGGGCGGCCTGTGAAGCCGGGGATTGAAGCGCGCGCTGCAGGCCACTAAGCCTGCTCTGCGGCACGCAGCTGCTGCTCTAGCCGTTGCGCCAGGCGGATGACCTGCTCCTGGTCGGATTCGACGACGAAGTCCGCGGTGCCGCGGTACAGCGCGTCGCGAGCCGCGTAGAGCTCCTGCAGTCGTTGGAACGGATCCGGCCCCTGAAGCAAGGGCCGGTGCTTGCCGCGGCGGGTCCGTTCCCATAGCGTCTCGGGCGTCGCGTGCAGGTAGAGCACCGTACCGTTCTGCTTCAGGCAGATGCGATTGACCTCGCGCAGCACCGCGCCGCCTCCGGTCGCGAATATGGTGTGCGTGTGCGTCACGTATTCGGCGACGATCTCCTGCTCGCGGTCGCGGAATCCCGCCTCGCCCTCGAGCTCGAAGATCACCGGAATCGAGACGCCGAGCCGGCGCTCGAGCTCGCTGTCGGCGTCGTAGAAGGCTTTCCCCAGCCGCTTGGCCAGCAGGCGCCCGAGCGTCGACTTGCCGCTGCCCGGCATGCCCACCAGAAACAAATTGCCCCGATGCATCTGCATCGGGGCATTCTAGTGCATACCCGGGTTTGGGCGTGAGTCGCGGCCGATCCGTTCCTTCGCGGCCGCCACCTTCGCGGCCGGGTGTGCCGCTAGCGCACCGCGGTAACCGATTCCTTGACGATCCGCGGCGTCAGGAAGATCAAGAGCTCGGTCTTGTCGACGTTCTTGTTGGTCGTCTTGAACAGGTAGCCGAGGTAGGGTATGTCGCCGAGGAATGGAACCTTGGTGACGTCGTTGGTGACCGTTTCTTCATAAATGCCGGCGATGACCGCGGTGTCGCCGTTGTTGACCGCGATCTGCGTGGTCACGCTCTTGGTGTCGATCGCCGGATATTGGCTGCCGGCGATAACGACGGTCTGTCCGACCGTATCCTTGCGAACTTCGACATTCATGATGATGCGATTGTCGGGCGTGATCTGCGGCGTGACGTCGAGCGACAAAACGGCCTTCTTGAACTGGACGGTCGGCACCGTGTTGTTGGTTCCCTGGATGATGTAGGGAATCTCGGTGCCCTGCTCGATGTGCGCTTTTTGATTGTCCGCCGTCACGACGCGCGGGCTCGATACGACCTTGCCGCGGCTGTCGGCTTCGAGCGCCGACAGCTCGAGATTGATCAGGTTGCCGCTGCCGAGGTTGATCAAGGTCAGCGCGAGCTGGCCCGCCGGGTTGGCGATGGGCAAGTTCACGTTGAGCTGCGGCGAATCCGAGTAGCCGGCGCTGGCGATCCCCGACGCAAGCTCGAACGGCGTTTGCGTGCGCGTGTCCCGCGTCGCGGTGGTCGATCCCGTGGTGCTGCTGACTACCGGCTGCGTATTCAGGCTGCCGCCGATGCCGCCCGCATAGCGCCTGTTCAGCGTGAAACCGGTCTGCATGCCGAAGCGCACGCCGAGCTGGCGCCCGAACTTGTCGTCGGCGATGACGATGCGGCTTTCGATGACGACCTGCCGGACCGTGATGTCGATCTGGCGGATCAGCCGGCGCACTTCCTCGAGGCGCGAGCCCGTATCCTGCACGAACAGGATATTGGTCCGTGCATCGACGACCGCAGTGCCGCGCTTGGACAGGAACTTGCCCTCCTTGTCGGACAAGAGCGCCTTGATCGCGTCGGCCTTCTGGTAATTGAGCTGGAACATTTCCGTCTGCAGCGGCTCCAGATCGTTGATCTGCTGCATCGACTCGAGCTGCTGCTTCTCCTTGACGGCGAGCTCCTCACGCGGCGCGATCAGGACGACGTTGCCGTTCTTGCGCATGTCGAGGCCCTTGGTCTGCATGATGATGTCGAGCGCCTGGTCCCAGGGAATGTCCTTGAGGCGCAGTGTGAGGCTGCCGGTCACCGTGTCGCTGGTGATGATGTTGAGCCCCGTGAAGTCGGCGATCACCTGCAGCACCGCGCGCACTTCGACGTTCTGGAAATTGAGCGACAGCTTCTCGCCCTTGTAGCCCGCGCGCGTGCCCTGCGTCAGCCGGTTCGGATCCTCCTGTATCGGCTTGACCTCGACGATGAAGCGGTTGTCGGTCTGGTACGCCGAATGCTCCCAGAGGCCCTTGGGCTCGATCACCATGCGCGTATTGCCGGCCTGCTCGAAGGTGTCGATCGTCATCACCGGGGTGGCGAAGTCGCCGACGTCCAGCCTGCGCTCGAGGTTGCGCGGCAGCGAGGTCTTGATGAAGTCGACGATCAGCGACTTGCCTTGCTGGCGGATGTCGATGCCGGTCGTCGAATCGGACAGGTCGACGATGATGCGACCCTCGCCATTGCGGCCGCGCCGGAAGTCGATATCGCGCAGCACGTGCGTGGCTTCTCCCGGACGCGCCTCGGCGAAGCGCGACACGGCCGGCGCCTCGGACGCAACGGCCGCGGTCTCGGTCAGCGTGACGATGACGGCGTTGCCCTCGAGCTGGGTCTCGAACGACTGCGGCTTGTTCAGGTTGAAGACGACGCGGGTTCGATTGCCGGCCTGTACCACGTTGACGCTGCGCAGCGCCGGGTCACCGACGTCCTGCGCCGCCCGGCCGAGCCCGTTGCCGGTATCGGGAAAATCGAGCGCGATCCGCGGCGGATTGTTGATCGCAAAGCCCGCCGGCGGATTGGCCAGCGGGGCCTTCATCTGGACCCTGACGATCGTGCGCCCCGAGCTTGCCTTGGAGACCGTGAGCCCCTCGATGCTGTTCGCGGCCTGCGCCAGCGCCTGGCCGACACCGAGCAGGAAGAGGGAGGCGACGGCGGCAATGCCGGCGCCTTTCAGCCAACCCCAGCGTTTCGCTTCTGTGGATCGCATGGCCCTCATCTGCGTCGCTCCTGTCTTGTGTCCGCTTCGGCGAGCTGGAGCGTACTGGTTCGTTCCGTCCAGTCGCCGGCACCGTCCTGCACCAGTTCCTTGAGCCGAATGTCGCCGTCACCGATGCTCAGGATGACGCCGAAGTTCTGCCCCATGTAGTTCCCGACCTTGACCTGATAGACGTCTTTTTCGGTCGTTCTAACCAGCGCAAACGTGTTCTTGCCCCGTGTGAGCGTTCCGACCATCTGCAGCGATTCCAGCGGATACGCTTCGAGCGGCTCCTTGCGCCGGTTCAGATCCGGCGCAAGCTTGCTGCCTCCCTTGACCGGCTCGATCTTGCGCGGCTTGAACGGATCGGCCAGGTCGAACGCGTTGTACGTGAACGGCTCGTATGGCTTGACCTGCGGCAGCGGGTCGAGCTTGCCCTTCACCCCTTTCCCCTGCTCCTGCATCCAGGCGCGGAGATCCTGATGGCTTTCGCCGCCGCACGCGGCGACGAGGAGCGCGACGACGCCACAGGCGGCGATTCGCAGCTTCATTTCTTGGCCTTGGCGTCCTTCGCCGCCTTGCGCTGCTTGGCGATCTCGTCCTCGTCAAGGTAGCGGAACGTCTTCGCCGTCGCGTCCATCACCAGCGTCCCCTTGTCGTTGACGATGCCAATGTCATTCAGCGTAACGATTCGCGGAAGCTGCGCGACATCGCTGGCGAATGCTCCCATATCATGATATGTGCCGGTCACCTTCACGCTGATCGGCAGCTCGGCATAGAAATCCGCCATGCGCTCGCGCGTCGCCGGCCGGAACAGCTCGAACTGCAGGCCGCGGCCGAGGCCGGCCTGGTTGATGTCGGTCAGCAGCGCGTCCATTTCGCTCTTGTTCGGCAGTTGCTTCAGCAGCGCGCCGAACGCCTGCTCGATCTCTTTGAGCTGCTGGACGTACAGCTCGAGGTTGACGGCCTTGGCCTTCTTCTCCGAATACGACACGCGCAGCTTCGCTTCCTCGTCCTGGGCGCGATCCAGCGTGTCGAGCTGGTCCTTCCAGTCGAAGAACGCGCCGGCAATCAGGATCAGCAGGACCAGAAGGCCGAGCACGACGACCTTCGGCAGCAGCGGCCAGTTGCCGGCGTCGCGAAAGTTCAGACGGCGGATATCGTCGAGTGTCATGCCTTGGGCCCTTTCGCAGCCGGCGTTTTCGCCGCCCCGGGCGCGCCGGTCGGTCCCTTGGCCGCCGCGGAAGTCGCCTCGACCGGACGCTTCATCTGCAGGCTCAGGGTAAATTCGTTGACCTTCTGCTTGTCCAGCGGCACCGACTTGATTTCGATCAGCTCCGGTGCGGTCAGCCACGGCGAGCTCTCGATGCTGCGCATCAGCGTCGAGACGCGGGCGTTGGATTGCGCGTACCCGGTCAGCGTCACCTTCGCACCGACCTGCTTGACCGACTTGAGATACAGGCCGTCCGGCAAATCCCGCACGAGCTGGTCGAGCAGGTGCACGGCCTCGGTGCGATTCGACTGGAGCGTCTCGACGATCTGCTTGCGTGCCAGCAGCGCCTGCGTCTGCTCGCGCAGCTTGTCGATCTCCTTGATCTGGTCGTCGAGCTTGACGATCTCGGTCTTCAGCAGCGTGTTGCGCCCGTTCTGGTTCTCGATGCGCGCGGCGATGACGATGTGCACCAGGCCGACGATCGCGACCCCGAGCACCGCAAGGCCGATCGCCATCGAGATGAACTGACGCTGCCGCGCCAGGCGTTTCTGCTCGCGGTGCGGCAGAAGGTTGATGCGGACCATGGCTATTCGAACCCGCGCAGCGCGAGGCCGCAGGCGATCAGCAGCAACGGCGCGTCGACGGCGAGCTGGCGCGGCCGGATCCTATCCGACACCGTCATGCTGGCGAACGGGTTGCCGACGATGGTGCTGACGCCCGCGCGCTTGCCGACCAGCTCGTCGAGCCCGGACAGGAGCGCGCAGCCGCCCGTGAGGATCACCTGGTCGACCTGGCTGTAGGAGGTCGAGGTGAAGAAGAACTGCAGCGCCCGGGTTACCTCGAGCGCCAGGGTCTCCATGAAGGGCTGCAGCACATCGGCGTCATAATTCTCCGGCAGACCGGCATTTTTCTTCGCCGATTCCGCTTCCTCGGGCGATAGGTTGAACGCGCGCTGGATGTCGTGGGTCAACTGATTGCCGCCGAAGGCCTGGTCGCGGGAGAACAGAATCTGGTTGTTGCGAATCACGTAGAAGTGCATCACATGCGCGCCGATGTCGACCAGCGCCACGTTCTGGTCGCGGCCGTTCGCCGGCAGCGACGGCGCGATCATGCGGAACGCCTCTTCGGTCGCATACGATTCGACGTCCATCACCGCCGGCCGCAGCCCGGCGTTGTCGGCGATGGCGACGCGATCGTCGACCTTCTCCTTGCGCGAGGCGGCGATCAGGACTTCGACGTCTTCGGCGCTGTTCGGCGCGGGGCCGAGAATCTGGAAGTCGAGGTTGACCTCGTCCAGCGCGAAGGGGATGTACTGGTTGGCCTCGGCCTCGACTTGGAGCTCGAGCTCCTCCTCGGTCTGGCCGGCGGGCACGATGATCTTCTTGGTGATGACCATCGCCGTCGGCAGCGCCATTGCGATATGCTTGTTGCGGCTGCCGAGGCGCTTGTGCGCCCGCCGGAGCGCGTCGCTGACCTGATCGAGGTTGACGATATTGCCGTCGGTGACCAGGTCCTTCGCCAACGGCTCGATGGTGTAGCGCTCCAGCCGGTAGGCCCCCTTCCCGGTCTCGGAGAGCTCGACTAGCTTCAGCGCCGACGAGCTGATGTCGACGCCGATAAGCGGCGGCGCCTTCGTTTGTAAAAAGGCAAAGGCGGAATCGAGATTTTCCTTCAGCATGGCGGCTTTAGGCGCAATTCATATAAAGTACATTAAACACTAGCAGTAAATATAATCCATGTAAAACTGTTTTTTCAAGTTTATCTTGGTTCCTAACCCTGCATATAATCGCGGCTCCCGGGCCGCCCCCCGGCAACTTTAATTCCCCCATGCTAAAGCGGTGGCTGATCTACCTTGCATCGGTGCTGGTGGGCTTGGGGCTGGTCGGAGCCCTCCTGGCCGCCTTTGTCTTAGCACTGCTTTATCCCACTTTGCCGTCCCTTGACACGCTGACGGACTATCAGCCGAAGATCCCCCTCAAAATTGTCTCCGCCGAGGGGGATATCCTCGGGGAATTCGGCGAAGAGCGCCGGGCCATCGTCAAGATCAAGGATGTCCCGGATGTCATGCGCCATGCCATCCTGGCCGCCGAGGACGAGCGCTTCTACCAGCACGGGGGCGTCGACTACCTGTCGGTCATCCGCGCAGCGCTGGCCAACGTCACCGGCGGTGCGCCACAGGGCGCAGGCACGATCACCATGCAGGTCGCGCGCAACTTCTTCCTCACACGTGAGCGAACGCTTACTCGCAAGGTTCGCGAGGTCATGCTTGCGTACAAGATCGAGTCCAGCCTTTCCAAGGACGAGATACTCGAGCTCTATATCAACCAGATCTTCCTCGGGCAGCGCGCCTACGGCTTCGCCGCCGCGGCGCAGATCTATTTCGGCAAACCGCTGCAGGAGCTGTCCATCGCCGAGGCGGCGATGCTTGCCGGCCTGCCGAAGGCGCCGTCGGCGTACAACCCGGTGGCCAATCCCAAGCGTGCCCGCGGCCGCCAGGTGTACGTGCTGCGGCGCATGCACGAGCTCCATTACATCAGCGACGATCAGTTCGCCGTCGCCCAGAACACCCCGCTGGCCGTCCACCAGGCGTTGCAGGAATACGACACTCATGCCCAGTTCGCGGCCGAGATGGCCCGTCAAATCGTTTTCGACAGCTACGGCGAGGACAGCTACACCCGGGGGCTGACCGTCTACACGACCTTGCGCAAGGACGATCAGGCGGCCGCTTACGCCGCGGTCCGGCGCGGCGTGCTCGACTACGACCGGAGGCATGGCTATCGCGGGCCGGAGGCATTCGTGAGCCTCCCCGCCGACCCGTCGAAGCTGGAGGAGGCGCTCGACAACGCGTTCCAGGATGTGAGCGACGCCGACAATCTCGACGCGGCGATCGTCCTGGAGGCGTCCCCGTCCGCGGTCAAGGTCGTCCGCAGCGACGGCGAGGCCATGACCATCAGCGGCGACGGCCTCAAGTTCGCGGCGCGCGCGCTGTCCGACAAGGCCCCGGCGACCAGCCGCATCCGGCGCGGCGCGCTGATCCGCATCGCCAGCGACGACAAGGGCAACTGGCAGATCGCGCAGATGCCGCAGGTCGAGGCGGCCTTCGTCTCGGTCCGCCCCCGCAACGGGGCGATCCTGTCGCTCGTCGGCGGGTTCGATTTCGATCGCAACAAGTTCAATCACGTGACGCAGGCCTACCGCCAGCCGGGTTCCAGCTTCAAGCCGTTCATCTATTCGGCGGCGCTGGAAAAGGGCTTCAGCCCCGCCACCGTGGTCAACGATGCGCCGCTGTATTTCGACGCGACGCAGACCGGCGGCGAACCCTGGGAACCGAAGAACTACGAGGGCAAGTTCGAAGGGCCGATGCGCCTGCGCACCGCGCTGATGAAATCGAAGAACCTGGTGACGGTGCGCGTCATGCAGGCGATCGGCCCGCAGTATGCGCAGGATTACATCGCGCGCTTCGGCTTCGATCCCGAAGCTGCATCCGCCGTACCTGACGATGGCGCTGGGCGCCGGCGCCGCGACGCCGCTGCAGATGGTCGCCGCCTACGCGGTTTTCGCCAACGGCGGCTATCGCGTCGCACCGTATCTGATAGACAAGGTGGTCGACAGCCGCGGCAATGTGCTGTCGCAGGCGGCGCCGCTCGGTGGCGGGCGTCAACGCCGAGCTGGCGATCGACCCGCGCAACGCCTTCATCATGACCACGATGATGCGCGACGTCGTCCGCGCCGGCACCGCCGCGCGCGCGATGACCAGCTCGGGCGCCAGGACCTCGCCGGCAAGACCGGGACGACCAACGACAACGTCGATGCCTGGTTCTGCGGCTTCAATGCGGCGATGGTCGGCGTCGCCTGGATCGGGTTCGACCAGCCGCGGACGCTCGGCAACAGCGAAACCGGGGCGGTCGCGGCGTTGCCGATATGGATGTCCTTCATGGCCAAGGTGCTCAAGGGTGTGGCCGAGGTGCCGTTGAAGCAGCCGGACGGCGTCGTCGTCGCGCGCATCAACCCGGATTCCGGCTTGCGGGAAAGCGATGACCGCGCCGGTATCCCGGAGTACTTTTACGCGGAATTCATGCCGCGCAAGCGCGAGGACGCCCTGGCCACCGACGGCGGCCAGGCCCCGCCCGAGGTGCGTAACCAGCTCTTCTGAACCGTGGCATCGCACCCGGCATCGTCGCAGGGCCAGCGCAACCGGGCACGAATCGCGCAGGTCGCCGCACGGCTGATCGCCGAGCACGGCCTCACCGACTGGGCGGCGGCCAGGCGCAAAGCCTGCCGCGAACTGGGCTTTGGCGAGCGCGAGCGCCTGCCGGCCAATGAAGAGATCGAGCAGGCGTTGCGCGATTACAACAGTCTGTATCAGCCGCAGGCCCAGGCGGCATCGTTGCGCGCGCAGCGCCTGGCCGCCCTGGACTGGATGGAGCGCCTGGCGCAGTGGCAGCCGCTGCTGGTCGGAGGAGTCGCCGCCGGCTGGGCGACGGAGCACAGCGACGTCCGCGTGGAGCTGGAGGCCGAAGACCCCAAGTCCGTCGAGCTGGCGCTGATCAACGCCGGGATCGAGTACACCGCGCGCGTCGCCGCAGGGCGCGGATTGCGTCGGGCGCGCGCCTGCACGCCGGACGCGGCCCGGCCGCGGTGCGGCTCGACATCGTGTCGCCGCAGCAGCGCCGCAACCGTCCGCGCCGCAACGACGGATGAACGCTTGTCGCTGGCCGAGCCTCAGGTCGCTGGTAGCCGCGCTGCGGGCGCACCCGGACTCGCGCGTGCCCTGATCACTCCTTCAGCCACGCTGCGGCCGGCGAGCGCGTAATAGGTCAGGATCGCGTCGGCGCCGGCGCGCTTGAACGCGATCAGCGTCTCCATCACGCAAGCGCGCTCGTCGAGCCAGCCGTTGGCTGCGGCGGCCTTGAGCATCGCGTATTCGCCGCTCACCTGATACACGGCGGTCGGCACGCCGAACGCTGTCCTTGACCCGGCGCACGATGTCGAGGTAGGGCAGCCCTGGTTTCACCATCACCATGTCGGCGCCCTCCTGCATGTCGAGGTCGACCTCCCACAGCGCTTCGTCGCCGTTGGCCGGATCCATCTGGTAGGTGTACTTGTCGCCGCCGCCAAGGTTGCCGCCGAGCCCACGGCGTCACGAAACGGTCCATAGAAGCGCCGACGCGTATTTCGCGGAGTAGGCCAGGATCCGCGTCTCGTCGTGGCCTGCGCCGTCGAGCGCGGCGCGGATCGCGCCGATGCGGCCGTCCATCATGTCGGAGGGCGCCACGACGTCGGCGCCGGCTTCGGCGTGGCACAGCGCCTGCTTCGGGTCAGCGCCGCCACCGTGGCGTCGTTGGCGACGTAGCCGGTCTCGTCGAGCAGGCCGTCCTGCCCGTGGCTGGTGTAAGGATCGAGCGCGACGTCGGTGATGACGCCCGAGCGCGGGAAAGCGCGCCTTCAGCGCGCGCACGGCGCGCGGGACCAGGCCCTCGCGGATTCCAGGCCGCCGCCGCATCCGGCGATTTCTGCGCCGGCGGGATGACCGGAAACAGCGCGATCGCCGGAATGCCGAGCGCGACGCAGCGCTCGGCGTCGTCGAGCAGCAGGTCGATGCTCTTGCGCGAAATCCCCGGGAGCGACGGGACCGGCTCCTCGCGGCGGCTGCCGTCGAGCACGAAGACCGGATAGATCAGATCGTCGCTGGACAGGCGATGCTCGCGCATCAGGCGTCGCGAAAAATCGTCGCGGCGCATTCGGCGCATGCCGCTGTGAAATCCGGAAAGTTCATCGCATAGCGCGAAAGTCATGCGCAGATCGCGATGCCATCGGTGTCTGTGGCGCACGCCGCGCAATTGCGCGCGAGGCAACCGAGCGACATTGCCATCGCATGCGGCGCACGATCCCGCGACGATCGAGCAAGTCCGCGTGTTGCGCCGCACGGAACTCTCGTAGAGGCGGCGGTCATAACCAGCGGACGGTAGCAACGTCTCCCGCTTTCCTCCCTGAGCGGGTGCCCTTCGGTTGCGTAACCCTACCGATCGCAGGGCGTTCTTAGGCCCCGACTCACTCCCCTTGATGCCGGGGCCTTTCTTTTTGTGCCGCAGTCATCCGGGGCTCGTGAGCGGCGTTGGGCGCGAGCCATGCACCGACAGCTCCCTTCGGCTTCCTCGATCCCGAGCCTCCGCGTCGCCGAAAAAAGCTGCACGCTGATCCGGTCGGCGTGCGCTGAAACGCAGTGCATCCCTGAGCGAGCGTCGCACGGCGGCGATCCGTCGCTGCTCCGGCGGCGCCGAACTTGTCGGCCTTGGTCAGCAGGATAGCATCGGGCGGAGCGTGGGCAGGAACCAGTCGAGCATCTGCCGGTCGAGCTCGGTCGACGGCCAGCCGCGCATCCACACCAGGACCAGGCCCGCCAGCGGCACGCGCTCGCCGAGATAACGCGCGAGAAACTGCTGCCAGTGGCGGCGCATTGCGGCCGGAACCTCGGCGTAGCCATAGCCCGGCAGATCGGCCAGCAGCGCTCCCGAGACGCAAGCGGAAGAAATTGATGTTGCTGCGTGCGGCCCGGCGTCTTGCTGACGAAGGCCAGGCGCGTGCGCTGCGCCAGCGCATTGATCGCCGAGGACTTGCCGGCGTTCGATCGTCCGGCAAACGCCACTTCGGGTGCGCCATCGACCGGAAGCTGATGCCAGTCGGCGGCCGTCGTCAGGAATTCTGCATTGAGAAACGGGTGGCTCACGATCGTCGTCCGATGCTCCGCGTTTTGGCCGCCCGCGAGCGATTCGGTACAATACGCGGCTGGCTTGCGTCGAATGCATACGCTGTGGATGCCTGTCGCGCGGACAGGCCCGCCGGGCCGCCGAATCTTGGGAGCGTCAAAACATGAAATGCGCGTTGGTGCTGGCGGCGATGTCCGTAGCGGTCGCGCTGGGCGTCGCGCCGGCGCGGGCCGCCGAAACCGCCGGCAAGCCCGACCTCGCCAAAGCGGAGCAGATCGTCAATCAGGTATGCGCCGCATGCCATGGCGCCGATGGTAACAGCCCCACCCCGGCGAACCCGAGCCTGGCCGGACAGCATGCGGACTATATCGCGCTGCAGCTGGCGCATTTCAAAAGCGGCGTCCGCAACAACGCGATCATGGCGGGAATGGCGGCAACGCTGACGCCCGAAGACATGCGCTCGGTGGGCGCGTATTTCGAGCGGCAGAAACCCAAGGGGTCGGTGGCCAAGGACGCCGAGCTCGCCGCCGCCGGGCAGAAGCTGTTCCGTGGCGGCGACGCCGCCACCGGCGTTCCCGCGTGCGCCGCCTGCCATTCGCCGGACGGGGCGGGGATTCCCTCGCGCTACCCGCGCATCGGCGGTCAGTATGCCGACTACACGCTCGCGCAGCTCCGCGCGTTCAAGGCAGGCGAGCGCGGCGCCGACAAGGAGGGCAAGGACGTCAACGGCAATATCATGACGCAGATAGCCGGCAGGATGAGCGAGCACGAGATCGCGTCGGTCGCGCAATACGCCGCGGGGCTGCGCTGAGCGCGCGCCCGCGCCGGCGATCGAGGCGGCGCTTGCGCCGCCTTTTTTGTCGGCGCTGACATGGGCGGCGCGATAGCCGGGCTGTTCATCTATCCGGTCAAGGGATGCCGCGGCATCGCGCTGCCGTCGGCGCGGGTCACCGAGCGCGGCCTCGAGCACGATCGCGAGTGGATGGTGGTCGACCCTGCCGGGCGGTTTGTCACGCAACGCACCGAGCCCCGGCTCGCGTCGATCGCGACCGCGATCACCGCGACTTCGCTCGAGCTCGCCGCGGCCGGCGCCGACCCGCTGCAGGTCCCGCTGGACCAGGCCGGGATCGCAGGGCCGGTAACCGTATGGCGCGATACCGTCCCCGGCATCGATCAGGGACGCGCTGCGGCCGCGTGGCTGTCGGCGCGACTCGGCGGCGAATACCGGCTGGTTCGCTTCGATCCCACCGCGCGGCGCCGCTGCAATCCTGCGTTCGCGGGCACATCCGGCGCCCATACCGCCTTTGCCGACGGCTATCCGCTGCTGGTGCTGTCGCAAGCCTCGCTGGACGACCTGAACGCGCGACTTGCAGCGCCTCTGCCGGTCGATCGCTTCCGCCCGAATCTGCTGCTCTCGGGCGTCGATGCCTACGACGAGGACTATATCGACGAAATATGCTGCGGCGAAGTCGCGCTGAAAATGGTCAAGCCCTGCACGCGCTGCGAGGTGACGACGATCGACCAGCAGACGCTGGAGCGTGGACTCGAGCCGCTGCGCACACTGGCCGGGTATCGCCACAACGCCGTGCTGGACGGCGTGGCGTTCGGCATGAACGCGATCGTCACGGCGGGCGCCGGTGCGATGGTCGCTCGCGCCGCGCCGGTCGCGCATTCGTACCGTTTCTAGCGGCGCGAGCCCGTGGCGAGGGGCCCCACGCAACGCGTGGGGATCGCGCGAGGCGAGTCGACGCTGGCGGCCGACGCGAGATGCCAGTCGTTCGCGGTAACCGACGAGGAGGCCGCGGCGCGAGCCCGTGGCGAGGGGCCCCACGCAACGCGTGGGGATCGCGCGAGGCGAGTCGACGCTGGCGGCCGACGCGAGATGCCCGTCGTTCGCGTTAACCGATGAGGAGGCCGCGCGCGTGTTCACGCTAAATGCGTACCCACGTGGCCCAACGCGTTCGGCGCCGGGTTGCCGATGCGGTGGCCGTGCCGCCGGTCAGGCGGCCGCCTTGCACGCGGCCAGCATCTCGCGCCATTCCGGCAGCGCGAACCCGAAGGTCCGCTCGAACTTGGCGGTGGCGAGCACCGCCGATGCCGGTCTCCTGGCGGCGGTCGGATATTCGGCCGTGGTGATCGGCACCACGCGCGGGCGCTCGGCGCCGTCGACAATCGCGCGCGCAAAATCGAACCAGCTCGCGCGCCCGCGGCCGCTCAGATGATAGATGCCGCTCTTTTTCGCCAGTGCCGGCCCACCACCGCGAAGCAGCGTCGCGGTGGCCTCGGCCAGCACGCGGCTCCAGTTGGGCACGCCGAACTGGTCGTCGACGACGCGGAGCTCGTCGCGCTCTGCGCGAGCCGGCGCATGGTCAGCAGGAAATTCTGCCCGCGCGCCGTAGACCCAGCTCGTGCGCAGGATCAGGTGCGCGCGCGCCCGCGGCGGCGATCGCGCGCTCGCCTGCGAGCTTGCTCCGGCCGTAGACGTTGAGCGGATTCGGGCGCGTCCTCGACATACGGCGCGCCGGTCGTGCCGTCGAAGACGTAGTCGGTCGAGTAGTGAACGAGCAGCGCGCCCAGGCGCTTTGCTTCCTCGGCGAGGATCTCCGGCGCCCCGGCATTGATCGCGTCGGCGAGCGCGGGCTCGCTCTCGGCGCGATCGACGGCGGTATAGGCCGCGGCGTTGACGATGAGCTGCGGCTCGAGCGCGCGCACCGTGCCGACCATCGCGTCGAGGTCGGCCAGATCGAGCGCGGCGCGGTCGAAAGCGACAATCTCGCCGATGCGCCGAAGGATGCGGGCGAGCTCCCACCCGACCTGCCCGTTCGTGCCGGTGAGGAGGATCAGCCGTTTCACGGAAAGACTTCGGCGTGCGCCAGCGTGCAGTGCCGGCGGCGTCCTTGGCCGCGAGCTCGGCGCGCCGGACAGGGGCCAGTCGATCCCGAGCTCCGGATCGTTCCAAAGCAGGCGATCGCTCGTGCTGCGGGTCAGTAGTCGGTGGTCTTGTAGAGAAACTCCGCGCTGTCGGAGACGCAGAAAGCCGTGCGCGAATCCGGCCGGAATCCACAGCATGCTGCGGTTCTCCGCCGACAGCATGCGCCGCCGGCCCAGCGCCCGAAGGTCGGCGAGCTGCGGCGCATGTCGACGGCGACGTCGAAGATCTCGCCCGCAGTCACGCGCACCAGCTTGCCCTGCGCGTGCTCGATCTGGTAGTGCAGGCCGCGCAGCACGCCGCTTGCCGAGCGCGAATGGTTGTCCTGCACGAAGTCGGCGTCGAGCCCGGCGTCGCGCAAGCGCGCGGCGTTGCAGCTCTCGAAGAAAAAGCCGCGGTCGTCGCCGAAGACCTTCGGCTCGATCAGCAGCACGTCGGGCAGCTCGGTGGGTGTGACCTTCACGATGCGCTCCGGTTCAGCGCACCGCGGGCCCGTGCAGCAGGCCAGCAGATACTGGCCGTAGCCGTTCTTGCCATCGCCTGCCCGAGCCTCTCCAGCGCTGCGGCGTCGATGAAGCCCATGCCGGTAGGCGATCTCTTCGGGGCAGGCGATCTTGAGCCCCTGCCGGCGCTCGATGGTCTCGATGAACTGCGCGGCCTCGAGCAGCGACTCGTGCGTGCCGGTGTCGAGCCAGGCGATGCCGCGGCCCATCACTTCGACGCGCAAGCTCGCCCTGCTCGCAGATACGCCGGTTGACGTCGGTGATCTCGAGCTCGCCGCGCGCCGAGGGCTTGAGCTCCGCGGCGATGTCGAGCACCTCGGTTGTCGTAGAAGTAGAGCCCGGTGACCGCGTAGTGCGATTTCGGGCTGCTGCGGCTTCTCCTCGATGCTGAGCACGCGGCCCTGCGGCGTCGAACTCGACCACGCCGTAGCGCTCGGGATCCTGCACCCGATAGGCGAAGACCGTCGCGCCCGGTCGGCGCGCCGCTGGCGCGCTCGAGCATCGGCTCGCAGGTCGTGGCCGTAGAAGATGTTGTCGCCGAGGACCAGCGCACACGCGTCGCTCGCCGACGAAGTCGCGGCCGATGAGGAACGCCTGCGCGAGCCCGTCGGGCTCGGCTGCACCGCGTAGCTCGAAGCCGATCCCCCAGCGCGCGCCGTCGCCGAGCAGCTCGCGGAAGCGCGGCATGTCCTGCGGCGTGGAGATCACCAGGATGTCGCGGATGCCGGCCAGCATCAGCGTCGACAGCGGGTAGTAGATCATCGGCTTGTCGTAGACCGGCAGCAGCTGCTTGGACATCACCTGCGTGACCGGATAGAGCCGCGTGCCCGAGCCGCCGGCCAGGATGATGCCTTTGCGCGTCGTCATGCCGCTACGCCCGCGTAGTTCTTCTCAATCCACTTCTGGTAGTCGCCGCTGCGTCACCGCTTGCACCCACGCCGGGTTGTCGAGATACCAGCGACGGTCTTGCGCAGCCCGTGTCGAAGGTCTCGCGCGGCGCCCAGCCGAGCTCGCGGCGATCTTGGAGGCGTCCATCGCGTAGCGGCGGTCGTGCCCCGGCCGGTCCTTGACGAACGTGATCAGCGCCGCGTAGTCGCGTCCGGGATGCTGCTCGTCGAGAACGCGCAAATCGCGTGCACGACCTCGATGTTGGTCTTTTCCGCGTTGCCGCCGATGTTGTAGGTCTCGCCGGGCACGCCGTGCGCCAGCACCGTGCGGAGCGCCGCGCAATGATCGCCGACGAACAGCCAGTCGCGGACGTTCCTGCCGTCGCCGTAGACCGGCAGCGGCTTGCCCGCGATCGCGTTGAGGATCATCAGCGGGATCAGCTTTTCGGGAAACTGGAGGGGCCGTAGTTGTTCGAGCAGTTGGTCGTCAGCGTCGGCAGGCCGTAGGTGTGGTGATAGGCGCGCACCAGGTGATCGGCCGCGGCCTTGGACGCCGCGTACGGGCTGTTCGGCGCGTACGGCGTCGTCTCGCTGAATCCGGCGGCGTCGGGCGCGAGCGAGCCGTAAACCTCGTCGGTCGAGACGTGCAGGAAGCGAAAGCGCAAGCGTTCGGGCTCTGCCATGGCCGACCAGTAGTCGCGCGCGGCTTCGAGCAGCGCGAACGTGCCGACGACGTTGGTCTCGATGAAGGCGGCGGGCCGTGGATCGATCGGTCGACGTGGCTCTCGGCCGCGAAGTTGACGATCGCCCGCGGTCGATGCGCCGCCAGCAGGGCGTCGATGGCGGCGCGATCGCCGATGTCGCCGCGCACGAACAGGTGGCCGGGATCGTCCTTCAGCGCCGCCAGGTTGCCGAGGTTCGCCGCGTAGGTCAGCTTGTCGACGTTGACGACCGGCTCGTCGACCTGAGCGCGCCAGTCGAGCACGAAATTGCCGCCGATAAAGCCGGCGCCGCCGGTGACCAGAATCATGCGAGCTCCATGCGCGTCCGGCGAGCGAGGCGCTTGCTCGGGGCCGCGGATTCTATCATGGCGCGCGCGCCGTTCCCTCGGCGCGATAGTAGTCGAGATACCACGCGACAAAGCGTTCCAGCCCCGCCGCGAGCGGGGTCGTCGGCGCAAAGCCGGTGGCCGCCGCGAGGCGGTCGATGGCCGCGAACGTCGCCGGCACGTCGCCCGGCTGCGGCGGCAGGTATTGCCTTATCGCGCGCTTGCCGAGCAGGCGCTCGAGCTCGCTGATGAACGACTCGAGATCGATCGCCATATGGTTGCCGATGTTATAGATCGCGTAGGGCGCGGTGCCGGGCGACTGCGCGTCGGGAGGCCGTGCCATGACGCGAACGACGCCCTCGACGACGTCGTCGACGTAGGTGAAGTCGCGGCGCATGCGACCGAAGTTGAACACCTCGATCGGCGTATGGTCGAGGATCGCCCGCGTGAACAGGGCGGCCGCCATGTCGGGTCGGCCCCAGGGTCCGTAGACGGTGAAAAAGCGCAGTCCCGTCGTCGGCAGCCGGTACAGGTGGCTGTAGCTGTGCGCAATCAGCTCGTCGGCCTTTTTGGTCGCCGCGTACAGGCTGACCGGATGGTCGACGCTCTGATCCTCGGAAAACGGCAGCGAATGGCTGGCCCCGTACACGCTCGAGCTCGACGCGTATACCAGGTGCTCGACGCCGGCGTGGTGGCAGCCCTCGATGACGTTGCCGAACGCGTCGATGTTGTTCCGGATATACGCCGCCGGATTCAGCAGTGAATACCGCACGCCCGGCTGCGCGGCGAGGTGCGCGACGCGGCCGAAGCGGCCGTCGCGGAACAGCGCCGCGGTCGCTTGCGCGTCGGCCAGGTCGAGCTCGACACATTGCACGCCGGCGCGCGTGAGCAGCGCCGCGCGCGCCCGCTTCAGAGCCACGTCGTAGTACGGATCGAAGTTGTCGACACCTACCACGTCGTCGCCGTCGCGCGCGAGCCGCAGCGCGAGATGCATGCCGATAAAGCCGGCGGCGCCGGTGACCAGCGTGGTCATGGCAGCTCCGCCGGCCGCTCGAGCGCGCGCAGCTTGGCGTATTTGCTGAAGCTCGCGAAGCATCCGATCGCGATATGCACGAGCCCGGCTGCGCCGTCGAGAAATCCCGCGCGCAGCACGTAAAAGCGCACGAAGCGCACGACGGGCGAGCCGATCATGCGGGCCCAGGAGAAGCGTTCACCGCGCGCGTGCATCGCCCTCGCCTGCAGCGTCGTGTAATGGTTCTGCTTGGCGAGATAGGCATCGAGCGATTCGGCCGACGCATGCAGCAGGTCGCCGTCGAGCCGCCCCACCGGGCCGTCGGCAAGCACATGCTCGTGGACGGCGTCGTCGCTCCAGCGGGCATGGCGGCGATCGAACAGGCGCAGCGTCCAGTCGGGATAGCCCTCGCCGTGACGCAGCCAGCGCCCGAAAAAACGGTTGCGCCGCGCCATCTCGTAGGCCGCGCAATGCGGCTGCTCCAGCGCCGCGCGGATCGCGCTGGCAAGCTCCGGCGAGACCTGTTCGTCGGCATCGAGGCAGAGCACCCAGTCGTGCGCGGCCTGCGCGACCGCGAAGCGCTTTTGCGGCCCGAATCCAAGCCAGGCCTGCTCGAGCACCCGCGCGCCACGGGCGCGGGCGATTTCTACGGTATCATCGTGGCTGCCGGAATCGACGACCAGCGTCTCTGCGGCAAAGCGCACGGAATCGAGGCAAGCGGCGAGTTGCGCGCCGGCGTCGCGCGTAATCACCACGAGGCTGAATTCAGGTAGGGGCAAGCGCGGCTGGGATCGGACAACGCGTCGAACGTCGGGGTACGAGAGCGACTCCGATGCGGCACGCGGCGGAGGGCGCCGCCCATTCTACGTGCAAACGCACCCGCAAGCCATCCGCCGGCCGGCCGCATTCGATGCGTCCGCGGCATTGCTTTTCGCGCTCCGCATGAGACGCATCCGATGAGTCGCGCGCTGATCATCCGTCCGTCGTCGCTCGGCGATATCGTGCACGCGCTGCCGATCGTCCACGACATCCGGCGGCATCGGCCCGGCATGGCGATCGACTGGATCGCCGAGGAATCCTTTGCCGCGCTGGTGGCGATGCATCGCGGCGTCGATCGCGTCATTCCCGTCGCGCTGCGGCGCTGGCGGCATCACGTTTTCGACCGCGCCACGTGGCGCGAGGCGGGCGCGTTCCGCCGCGAGCTCGCGCGCGATCGTTACGACGCCGTGCTCGACCTGCAGGAACAGGTCAAGGGCGCGCTGATCGGATGGCTGGCCCGCGGCCCGGTGCACGGACCGGACCGCGCCAGCATCCGCGAGCCCGCCGCGACGCTGGCCCACCGGCACCATCATCGCATCGATCCCGCGCAACACCTGATCGACCGCTGCCGCCAGCTTGCCGCCGGCGCGTTCGGCTACGCGCCCGAGGGACCGCCGCACTTCGACCTGGTCCCGCCGCCCCTGCTCGCCGCACCGCAGACGCCTTACGCGGTCTTTGTGCACGCGACCAGCCGCGCCGACAAGCTCTGGCCCGACGCGCACTGGCGCACCCTGGTCGCGCATTTCACCCAGGCCGGCCTCGCGGTCCTGCTGCCCTGGGGAACGAGCGACGAGGCCGAGCGCAGCGCCCGGCTCGCGGCAGGCATCGCCGGAGCCGCCGTCGATCCGCGCCGCGAATTGCCCGAGCTGGCGGCGCTGCTGGCCGGGGCGGAGGTCGTCTGCGGCGTCGACACCGGACTCGTGCACCTGGCAGCGGCCTTGGGCACGCCGACGGTCGCGTTGTTCGTCGCCACCGATCCGGCCCTCGCCGGCGTCGCACGCGCCAGCCAGCGCGCCCGGGATCTGGGCAACCCCGGTAGCGTTCCCGCGCCGGCCGAAGTCATCGCCGCGGTCGGTGAACTGCTGCGCCAGTTTCCGGGCTGCTGATGGAGTTCGCGCGCGCGCTCTACACGCTTGCCGGCTCGGCGCTGCTGCCGCTGCTGCCACTGCGGCTGTGGTGGCGCGGGCGGCGCGAACCCGGCTACCGCCGCGCGTGGGGCGAGCGCTTCGGCCGCTATGCCGGCGCGCCGCCCGAGCGAGCCGTCTGGTGGGTGCATGCGGTTTCGGTCGGCGAGACCCGCGCCGCCCTGCCACTGCTGCAGCATCTGCAACGCAGCCATCCCGAGTTCGGCATCGTGCTCACGCACATGACCGCGGCCGGCCGGGAGACCGGCCGCGCGCTGTATGGGGACACCGTCACGCAGGCCTGGCTGCCGTACGACCTGCCGTTCGCGGTCGACGCCTTCCTCGCGCACTTTCGCCCGGCAGCGGGGTTCCTGCTCGAGACCGAGCTGTGGCCCAACCTGATCGCGCGCGCCCGGGCGCGGCACACGCCGGTGTACCTGGTCAACGCGCGCCTGTCGGTGCGTTCTGCCGCCGGCTACCGCCGCTTCGCCGCGCTGACGCGGCCGATGCTCGAGCGTCTTGCGGGCGTGGCCGCACAGTCCACCGCCGACGCGGAACGCCTCGCAGCGCTCGGTGCGCCGGCGCCGATCGTGACCGGTAACCTCAAGTTCGACGTGCGCATTCCGGACTCGGCGCGAACGCTCGGCGCGGAATTCGCGCAGCGCTTCGGCACGGCTCGCCCGATATGGATCGCGGCGAGCACACGTGAAGGCGAGGAAGCGCTGCTTCTCGATGCGCTCGAGCGAACGCCGCTGCCGCGGGACACGCTGCTGGTCATCGTGCCGCGCCATCCGCAGCGCTTCGACAGAGTCGCGGAGCTGCTGCGCGGACGCGGCGTACCGTTCGTGCGGCGCAGCGACAATGCCCAGGTGCCCCCCGACATCGGCGTAGTTCTGGGCGATTCGATGGGGGAGCTGCTCGCCTACTACGCGGCGGCGGATCTGGCGTTCGTCGGCGGGAGCCTGCTGCCGTTCGGCGGGCAGAACCTGATCGAGCCGCTCGCGCTCGGCACGCCGGTACTGATCGGGCCGCACACGTTCAATTTCACCGAAGCGAGCGCCGGCGCGGTCGCCGCGGGCGCCGCGCAGGTCGTGGCCGACGCCGACGCGCTGGCTGCGGCCGCGCGCGAGATCCTGTCGAGCCCCGCGCGCCGCGACACGATGCGCGCCGCGGCGCGCGCCTTCCATGCGGCGCATCAGGGCGCCGCCGGGCGGTTGTGGTCGTGGCTCGCGCCGCGACTCGACGCCGTAGCGCAGTCCCGGCTCAGCCGCTCAGATCGCGGTTGATCTGCTCGAGGTCGACGTCTGTCAGCGTGCCGACCGCCTGCTTGAGCCTGAGCTCGCTGATCAGGAAATTGTAGTACGACTGCGCGAGATTGAAGCGGGTCTGAAACACCTGCTGCTGCTGGTTCAGGACGTCGAGGTTGGTGCGCACGCCGACCTCCAGGCCGAGCTTGTTGGAGTCGTAGGAAACCTGCGCCGAAGCGAGCGCCTGCTCGAATGCCTTCACCTGGGCCACGCCGCTGGTCACGCCTGAGAAAGACGTCTGTGCAAGCAGCTGCGCGCTGCGCCGGGCGGCTTCGAGGTCCTGCCGCGCACGGTCCTGGTTGGCAATCGCCTGGCGCACGCGCGAGTCGATCGCGCCCCCTTCGTACAGCGGGACGTTGAGCTGCACGCCGAACAGCGCCAGCCGCGAATCGAAGCTCGCCGAGGAGACTGACGACGTCGACGCGGAGCCCCCGGCGTAGCCCTGGTTGAAGCTCGCGACCAGATCGACGGTCGGATAGTGCGCCGCCCGCTGCCGCTCGACCTCGAGCGTCGCGATATCGAAGTTGGACTGCGCGATGCGCACCTGGTAGTTCTGCCGCAACGCCTGCTCGACCCAGGGCTCGAGGGCGTTCGGCGCCGGCAGTCGCGGCTCGAGCTTGCGGCCGAAGCGCTTGAGCTCGCCGGGAACCCGGCCGACGATCGCGCGCAGCGCCGCGAGCCTGTTGTCGAGATCGGCACGCGTCGCGATTTCCTGCGCGACGATCTGGTCGAACTTGGCTTGCGCATCGTTGGTGTCGGTGATCGTCGCGGTGCCGACCTCGAAATTGCGCTTGGCCTGCGCCAGGTTTTCGCTGACCGCCGCCTTCTGACTCTCGGTCAGCTCGATGTTGAAGCGCGCCAGCAGCACGTCGAAGTAAGCCTGGGTGACGCGGACGACCAGGTCCTGTTGCGCCGACGAAAGCACGAAGTCGCTTTGTCCGACCTGCTGCTTCGCCTGGTCGAGCGAAATCGAATTCTGCGGGCGGTACAAAGGCTGGCTCGCCGAAACCGTATAGGCGAGCTGCGGAAATCTTTCGCGAATTTTCTCCGCCGGATCGACGTGGACGTTGGCGTAGTAGTCCTGCCCGCCCGCGTTGGCGGCGAGACCGACCGCCGGCAGCAGGCCGGCGCGCGCCTGCGGGACGTTTTCCTGTGTCGCCAGCCAGCTCGCACGGGCCGAGGCGAGCACCGGGTCGTTGGCCAGCGCATCGCGGTATATCTGCAACAGGTCGTCGGCGGACGCGGGGCAAAGCGTTCCGCCGCAAACGGCGGCGAGCGCAAGCGCAAGCAATCTTTTCACCATCTTGGCGGTCCAGTCAGTCGATCGAGGATGAAACCGGTCGGCGGCTCGCCACCGGAAGCGGAGATGACTTTTTCGCCCCGAGCGGATTCAAAACACGAAGCGCGCCGGCTGCGCGGCGTTGCGCAACGGCGCGATCACCGTTTCGAAGAGATCCTCGGTCGCGATCGCTCCGGGAGCCGTCCATCGCATCAGGCGGGCGGTCATCACGGGAGCGTCTCCGACGACGGCGAACAGACGGCCGCCGGGCTTGAGGTGCCGGCGCCACGACGCAGGCAGCTCCGGCGTCGAGCCGGTGAGCACGATGGCGTCGTACTGCTGATCGCCCCAGCCGAGCGCACCGTCGCCAAGGTCGAGATGCGCATTGACGATGCCGGCGCGCGCAAGCTTGCTGCGGGCTTCGGCCGACAGTCGCGGGTTGATCTCGACACTGGTCACGGCGGCACAGGAGCGGGCGAGCAATGCCGTCAGGTAGCCGCTGCCGGTGCCGATCTCGAGCGCGGATTCGTTGCGATCCAGCTCGAGCTCCTGCAGCACGCGCGCTTCGAGTTTCGGCGCCCACATGCGCTCATCGCCGCCCAAGGGAATTTCCAGGTCGGCGAACGCGAGCGCGCGGTACGCGAGCGGCACGAAGTCCTCGCGCCGAACCTGGAACAGCAGGTCCAGCACGCCCTGGTTCAGCACCTCCCAGGTGCGGATTTGCTGCTCGACCATGTTGAATCGAGCTTGCTCGAAGTCCATCGGAGGGTCCGGGGTTCCAGCGCCGCCGCCCGGCGTCGATGCGCCGGTCGAACGGCTGGTTCGTTGTTCGGGCCCGCGGCGGCGGCCGCGGCGTCGGTCATTATCGCACGTCAATCGCCGGCGGCCGGCAGGGCGGCGGCGCGTGCGGCGTGCTTCGCCTTGCGCCTTTCCGCCCAGTCGTCCAGGTAGGTATAGATCACCGGGACGACGACCAGCGTGAGCAGCGTCGAGGTGATGACGCCGCCGATGATCGCGCGACCCATCGGCGCCTGCGTTTCGCCGCCCTCGCCCAGTCCGAGCGCGAGCGGCGTCATGCCGCCGATCATCGCCGCGGTCGTCATCAGGATCGGCCGCAGCCGCACCTGGCCCGCCTGCAGCAGCGCGTCGTGAAGGCTCGCTCCGCCGCGGCGCATGCGGTTGGCGAAATCGACCAGCAGGATCGCGTTCTTGGTCACCAGGCCCATCAGCATGATGAACCCGATGATCGAGAAGATATTGAGCGTCGTGCCCGTGAGCAGCAGCGCGAGGAAGACGCCGATCAGCGAGAACGGCAGCGACGCCATGATCGCAACCGGCTGCGTAAAGCTCGCGAACTGCGATGCGAGGATCAGGTAGATGAATATGATCGCCAGGCCCAGCGCGGCCAGCGCCGCCTGGAACGACTCGTTCATGTCTTTCTGCTGCCCGCCGACGTCGAAGCGGTAACCGGGCGGCAGCTGCGTGGCGTCGATGATCTTCTGCACGTCACTGCCCACGTCGCCCGAAGGCCGGCCCTCGGCGTTCGCGTACAGCGCGACGCGCCGTTGCAGGTCCTGCCGCTTGATCAGTTGCGGACTGGTCGACTCGACGATGTCCGCGACCTGCCGCAGCGGCACCATGCGCAACGCGCCGTCCGGCCCTCGCCTGCCCGTCGTGATGTAGAGATTCCCCAGGTCCGAGGCAAGCCGGCGGCCGTCCCTGGGCAGCTGGACGTTGATTTCGTAGTTCTGCCCGTCGGGCGCGAGCCAGTAGCTGACGGTGTCGCCCGCCAGCAGCGGACGGATCGTGGCGCCCACCTGCTGCACCGAGATGCCGAGGTCGGAGGCAGCGTCGTTGTTGAGCCGGATCGACAGCGCGGGACTGGCCGCCTTTTCCGACGTCTCCATGTCCGCGATGCCGGGCACCTTCGCCACCCTGGCGGCGAACTCGTTGATCAACCGGGTCAGCGTTTCCGGATCGGGGCCGAGCAGGTTGACCCAGATCGGCTTGTCGTAGCCGATCGAAAGCTCGATCCCGGGAATCGGCTTCAGCGCATCGCGGATCCGTCGTTCGAGGTCTTTCTGCGAGAGCTGCCGCGCGCTGCGCGGCGTGAGGCGCAGGTTGATGCGCGCGTAGTTCCGGCCTTCGTCGGTGCCGACGGTCGTCATCGCCATGTCGATCTCGCGGAATCGCTTGAGCGTCTCCTCGACCGTGCGCACCTTGCCGTCGGTGTACTCGAGACTGGATCCGACGGGTGCGTTCAGGCGCAGTGAGATGAAGCTCTGATCGGTCTCCGGAATGAACTCGGTTCCGACCAGCGGGACAACGAAAAAACTCGCGATAAAGCTCACGAAGGCGATCGCGAGCACCGTCTTCCGGTGTCCCAGCGCCCAGTTCAGGATGCCGTCGTAGAGCGTGTGGACCGCCTCGATGCCGCGCTCGACGGCTTCCATGAAGCGCCCCAGCCACGGCGCGCGCGCAAAGCGGGAGCCCGGCGGATCGTGCCAGACCGACGACAGCATCGGGTCGAGCGTGAAGCTGATGAAAAGGCTCACCAGCACGGCCACCGCGACCGTCAGCCCGAACTGGAAGAAAAAGCGCCCGATGACCCCGCTCATGAACGCGATCGGCACGAACACGGCGACGATCGCGAACGTCGTCGCCATCACCGCCAGGCCGATCTCGCCGGTCCCCTCGCGCGCCGCGGTGACGTGGTCCTTGCCCATGCCAAGGTGCCGGACGATGTTCTCGCGTACGACGATCGCGTCGTCGATCAGCAGGCCGATGCAAAGGGAGAGCGCCATCAACGTCAGGAAATTGAGCGTGAAGCCGAACACGTTCAGCGCGATGAAGGTCGCGATCACGGCAAGCGGCAAGGTCAGCCCGGTGATGATCGTGCTGCGCCAGCTATGCAGGAACAGGAAGACGATCAGCACCGTCAGGATGCCGCCTTCGACGATCGTCTGCTTGACGCGGTTTACGCTCGCTTCCACCTGATCGGCCGCCGAGTAGCTGACCCGCACCTCGACGTCCGGGGGCAGCCGTCCCTTGAGCGCCGCGACCGCCGCGCGCACGTTCCGGCCGGTCTCGACGATGTTGGCGTCCTGCGCCTTCTGGATGTCGATGGTGATCGCCGGCGCACCGTTGACGCGCGAGATCGAATCCTGGTCCTTCTCGCCGTCGATGATATCGGCGACCTGCGAGAGGTACACCGGCGCGCCGCCCTGCTGCGCGACGATGATCCGCGATAGCTGCATCGGCTCCTTGATCTTGCCCTCGACGCGAACGACGGCGTCGGTATCGCCGCGCGTGATGCGCCCGGCGGGAACGTCCTGGTTGGCGTCCCGAATCGCGTTCATCACCTGGTCGACGCCGATGCCGAGCGCAGTCAGGGCGTGCGGCTTGATCTGCACGAGAATCTGGCGCGTCAGCCTGCCGTTGACGTCGAGCCGCGCGACGCCCGGCAGATTCTCCAGCGCCTTGACGATGGTCTGGTCGGTCAGCGACGACAGCTCGCGCAGCCCGGTCGTCGGCGACATGACCGCGAGCGAGACGACCGGCTGGTTGTTCTCGTTGTCCGCGCGTACGACCAGCGGATCCTTGACGTCCTTCGGAAAGCCCGGCCGCACGGTCGCGATCTTGTCGCGCACGTCCTGGATCGCACGCGAGACGTCGGTGGAGAGGCGGAATTCGATGAACACGCCGCTCTGGCCTTCGGTGGAATTGGACCGGATCAGCTTGACGCCGGCGACCTGGTTGACCGCGTATTCGATCGGCTTGGTGACGTCGGACTCGACCGCCTCGGGGGCCGCGCCCGGATAATTGGTCTGGATGTAGATGAACGGCAGGTTGACGTCGGGCATCTGCTCGACCGGCAGCCGCGCGTACGAAAAAACGCCCAGCACGGTGATTCCGACCATGACCATGGTCGCGAACACCGGATTCCTGATCGATACGTTGGTGATCAACATCGAGGGCCGCCTCGCTGTCGGCGCGGCGTCAGCCGGCGCCGTTCGCGACCGCGCTGGCCGGCGCGGACCCGGGCGCGCGCACCAGCGCGGGCGCGCCATCCTTGAGATTGTCGAAGCGCGCGGCGAGCACGGTCGCGCCCGCGGGCAGCGCGCTCTTGAGCTCGACCCTGGCGGTCGCTTCGTCCCTGCGTCCGACGATCACGTTGCGCCGGACGAGCTTGCCGTTCTCGATGGTCCAGACATACGTCTGTCCCGCTTCGGTGCGCACCGCCGCCACTGGCAAGGTCGGCGCCGGCGCGGTCGCGGCCAGGCTGATCCTGCCGGTGGCGAACATGCCGCCCTTGAGCGCCGCATCCGGATTCGGGATGCGGACGAATACCAGGATCGCGCGCGTGCCTGGCTCGGTCGTCGGATTGATCCGCTCGACGGCGCCGGCGAAACTGCGCTTGCCGAAACCGTCGATCGACAGCTCCACCGGCATGCCGACGATGATCTCGGGGATGTCGTTGGCCGGGACCATCGCCTGCAGCTCCATGCGGTCGAGATCGACGATCGTGAACAACGGTGAATCGAAATTCACCTTTTCGCCCGGCTGCACGTGACGCTTGGCGATCGTGCCCGACAGCGGCGCGGTCACCACCGCATCGCGCAGGGCGTTGCGCGCCAGCTGCACCTGCGCCTCGTTGGACTTCAGCAGGCCCTGATTCACGGCAAGATTGCTTTCCGCGCTGTCGTATGCGGTTTGCGAGATGAAGTTCTGCTTGAGCAGCGCCAGGTTCTGCGTCCGCGTCTTCTCAGCCAGCGCGAGTTGCGCGCGACCGGACTCGAGCGCACCGATCCGGTCGGCGAGTCTGGCTTCGAGGTCGGCGGTGTCGAGCCGGGCGATCGTCTGTCCGGCTTTCACCGCGTCGCCCTCGCGGACCATCATCTGGCGGATTTCACCCGACGCCTTGGACTTGACCGTCGTTTGATTGACCGGCTGCAAGGTTCCCGAGACCGGCAGCCAGCGCGTCATCGCCCGGTCCTCGACGGCGGCAACGTCGGCGGCGGCGAATTGCAGCGTCACCGGCGGTCCGTTGGCCGAGGACGCAGCGGCGCGCTTGCTGATGCGCAAGGCGCCTGCCGTGACGAGCGCACCGATCAGTGCCAATGCAGCCAGGACGCCGATCGTGCGGCGCCGGGTCAACCAGCGTGTCATAAGCGATCTGTCTCCCGTCGAACACCCGGATGGAGGCGGGCAGCGCGGCCGCCAGCCGGTTCCTGCCTCTTGGATGCGCCCGACCGCGGCGGCGGATTCAAAAAGAGGGCGAGTCTAGGCCGCTTCGGCGTGGCAAGACAAGCCGGCGCCGACAAAACGCCTCCACGGGGGCAGCAATCGTCGCAAGCGGCGACAAGGCGCGGACCCCGCGCAGATGCTCTTCGCACCTCACGAATGCGATTGACAGCATACGCCGCCCCGACGATAATTTCGGGCTCGCCGTTTTTCCGATCACCCCCCTTTAGTGGAGGAATTCCATGAGATTCAATCGCGCGCTCGGTCTGACCCTCGTCGCCGCAGCGTTGATGACCGCTTACGGCTGCGGCAAGGAAGAGCCGAAGAAGACCGCCGAGGCCCCGGCGCCCGCGGCGGCGCCAGCCGCCCCTGAAGTGGTGGTCAAGATCGGCCACGTGGGCCCGACGACCGGTCCGCAGGCGCATCTGGGCAAGGACAACGAAAACGGCGCCCGGATGGCGATCGACGATGCCAACGCCAAGGGCATCATGATCGACGGCAAGAAGGTCAAGTTCGAGCTCCTCGCCGAAGACGACCAGGCGGATCCGAAGCAAGGCGTGATCGTGGCGCAGAAGCTGGTCGACGCCAAGGTCGCCGGCGTCGTCGGTCACCTGAACTCGGGCACGACGATTCCCGCATCCAAGCTCTACAGCGATGCCGGGATTCCTCAGATCTCGCCGTCGGCAACGAATCCGAAATACACGCTGCAGGGCTTCAAGACCGCATTCCGCGTCATGGCCAACGACGTGCAGCAGGGCAGCGTCATCGGCCAGGAAGCCGTCTCCACGCTGGGCGCCAAGAAGATCGCCATCATCGACGACAAGACTGCGTACGGCTCGGGGCTGGCGGAAGAGACCGAGAAGGCCGCCAAGGCCGCGGGCGCCACCATCGTCGCGCACGAATTCACCACCGACAAGGCGACCGACTTCAAGGCGATCCTGACCAAGATCAAGGCCAAGAGCCCCGATCTGATCATGTACGGCGGGATGGATGCGCAGGGTGGCCCGATGGTCAAGCAGATGAAGGAGCTCGGCATCAAGGCCAAGTTCATCGCCGGCGACGGCGTGTGCTCGGCGGAATGGCCGAAGCTCGCCGGCGGCGCCGCCGAAGGCGAGTACTGCACGCAGGCCGGCGCCCCGCCGGACAAGATGGCCAACGCCAAGGACTTCGTGACGCGGTTCACCGCCAAGTACGGTCCGATCCAGGTCTACGCCCCGTATTCCTACGACGCGGCGATGACCTTGATCGCGGCGATGCAGAAGGCGAACTCGACCGACCCGGCGAAGTATCTGCCGGAGCTCGCCAAGATTTCGTACGACGGCATCACCGCGAAGGTGGAATTCGACGAGCACGGCGACACCAAGAACGGCGCGATCACGCTCTATACCGTCAAGGACGGCGCACTGGTGCCGATGGCGATGAACGTCGGCGGCAAGACCGAGAAGCTGGCGGCCGCCGCTCCCGAAGCACCGGCAAAGAAATAAGGCATCGCGCGAATCAAGCGCGCTTCGGCAATGCCCAACGGCGCCCCACGGGGCGCCGTTTTCATTTCCACCGCCCGACGCCGCTCCCGGGGATTGCCGCCGCGTTGGGCACAGCGGAGAATCCGTCATCGGCAGGCCGGGGCCGCCACCGCGCGACAAGGAGGATGTTACGTGGATATTTTCCTGCAGCAGATCATCAACGGGCTCACGCTCGGCAGCATCTATGCGCTGGTCGCGCTCGGATACACGATGGTCTACGGCATCATCGGCCTGATCAATTTCGCGCACGGCGAAGTGGTGATGATAGGCGCGATGGTGGCGCTGTCGGTCATCACCGGGCTCCTGGGAGCGTACGGGTCGCTGCCGGCGGTCGTCATCATCCTCGCCGGGCTTTTCGTGGCGATCCTGGTCTGCATAGCGATCGCTTACGGCATGGAAAAGATCGCGTACCGACCGTTGCGGCGCGCGCCGCGGCTGGCGCCGCTGATCACCGCCATCGGCATGTCGATCATTCTGCAGAATGTCGCGCTGATGGTCTGGGGCCGCAACTATCGCACGTTTCCGACGCTGATCCAGCCGACGCCGCACAATGTCCTCGGCGCGTCGATGACCGACCTGCAGATGCTGATCGTCGTCCTGGCCGGCCTGCTGATGGGCGGCCTCGTGCTGATCGTGCAGCGAACGCGCCTCGGCATGGCAATGCGCGCGACCGCGCAAAACCCGCAGGTCGCCGGACTGATGGGCATCGACATCAACGTCATCATTTCGGCGGCGTTCATCATCGGCGCGGCGCTGGCCGCCGTCGCCGGGCTGATGGTGATGGCCTATTACGGCATCGCCCACTACTACATGGGCTTCCTGCTCGGGCTGAAGGCGTTCACCGCCGCGGTGCTGGGCGGCATCGGCAACCTCGCCGGAGCGATGCTGGGCGGCATACTGCTCGGCATCATCGAGGCGCTCGGCGCCGGCTATATCGGCGACGTGACCAACGTCTGCGGCCTGTCGTCGTTGAGCGATACGCTCCAGCAGCAATGCGCCGCCAATGACGGGCAGGTGAGTCTTTTCGGCAGCAACTACCAGGACGTGTTCGCGTTCTTCGTCCTGATCCTGGTGCTTATTTTCCGCCCGTCGGGCCTGTTGGGCGAGAAAGTCGCCGATCGCGCATGAGCCGGGCCGTGCGGCGCGGGAATGCGACCCGCGAAGACGGCAGGCGGCCCGTCCGCCGCGGGATGTCTGCGGATGGAGCGGAAGAGGCCGTCGCAAGCGCCGCCGGACCGCTCCAAGGCGCGAATCGCGCCCCCGCTGGGGGCAGCGCAGCGGCGTCAGTCGCAAGCGTGGGGGGGCCATGAGCCGCGGCGACCGCAAGCCGATTCCGCCCAAAGTCTGGGCCGGCGTTGCCCTCGTCGCGATCGCGCTGGCGCTGCTGCCCTTCGTCGCCGCGCTTGCCGGCCAGGCGTGGGTGCGCATACTCAACTTCGCGATGATCTACACCATGCTGGCGCTCGGGCTCAACATCGTCGTGGGTTTCGCCGGCCTGCTCGATCTGGGCTACATCGCGTTCTATGCCGTCGGCGCCTACGTGTATGCGCTGCTGGCGTCGCCGCAGTTCGGCCTCCACCTGCCGTTCTGGGTGATTCTGCCGATCGGTGCGGCGACTGCGTGCCTGTTCGGGGTGCTGCTGGGCGCGCCCACCTTGAAGCTTCGCGGCGACTACCTGGCGATCGTCACGCTCGGCTTTGGCGAGATCATCCGCATCTTCCTCAACAACCTGAATTCGCCGATCAACATCACCAACGGGCCGCAGGGCATCAACATCATCGATCCGTTCCGCATCGACGGCCTGTCGTTCGCGGGCACGGACTCGCTGTTCGGCGTCACCTTCAGCGGCCCGCAGAAGTACTACTACATGCTGCTGCTGCTGACGATCGGGGTGATCGTCATCAACCTTCGACTGCAGAATTCGCGGCTCGGCCGCGCCTGGGAAGCGATACGCGAAGACGAGATCGCGGCCAGGGCGATGGGGATCAACACGCGCAACGTCAAGCTGCTGGCGTTCGCCATGGGCGCGTCCTTCGCCGGCATCGCCGGCGCGGTATTTTCGGCAACGCAGCAATTCATCAGCCCGGAAAGCTTCGGCCTGTTCGAGTCGATCATCGTGCTGGCGATGGTCGTGCTGGGCGGCATGGGCAACATCCCGGGGGTGATTCTCGGCGCCGTCCTACTGACCTTGCTGCCCGAAGTGCTGCGCTACACGATGGAGCCGCTGCAGCTCGCGCTGTTCGGTCGCGTGCTCATCGCCGCCGAGACCATCCGCCTGCTGGTCTTCGGCATCGCGTTGGTCGCGATCATGCTGTTCCGGCCGGCGGGAATCTGGCCCTCCGCGGTGCGCAAGCGCGAGCTCGAGGTGGCCAAGGCGGTAGACGCATGAGCGGCGGAGCAGAAACCGCCGGAGCGCGGAAGAGGGGCCCCGGCGAAAGCCGGGGATCTGACCGCGGAGGCGGGATTGGGCCGCGCGCGGTTTCGTGCGTCCGCGCTCGGGTCGCATCCCCATCGAATCGATGGGGCCCCTGCTCGGCCTCGCGGGCCGCCCCGCGCAGCGGGGATGCGACCCGCGAAGGCGGCAAACGGCCGACACGCCGGCAGATGCCTTCGGACAAGATGGACGACGAGGCCGACGCGTGAGCGAGCGAACGCTGCTTGCGGCACAGGGCATCGGCAAGCGCTTTGGCGGCGTCCACGCCCTGTCGGACGTGAGCTTCAGCATCCGGCACGGCGAGATTTACGGGCTGATCGGCCCGAACGGCGCCGGCAAGACGTCGTTGTTCAACGTGCTGACGGGCATCTACACGTCCGACCGCGGCAGCTTCACGTTCGACGGCGCGCCGCTCGATCGCCTGAAGCCCAACGAAGTCGCCAAACGGGGAATCGCACGCACCTTCCAGAACATCCGCCTGTTCCAGAATCTGTCGGCGATCGAGAACGTGATGATCGGCCGGCATGTGCGCACGCACGCCGGTGTCTTCGGGGCGATCCTGCGCGACCGCGCCACGCTTGCCGAAGAAGCGGCGATCGCCAGCCGCTCGTACGAATTGCTCGACTATGTCGGCGTCGCCACGCGGGCGAACGACCTGGCCAAGCATCTGGCCTACGGCGACCAGCGGCGCCTGGAAATCGCGCGGGCGCTGGCGACCGAGCCCAAGCTGCTGGCGCTCGACGAGCCCGCGGCCGGGATGAACGCAACCGAAACGCAGGCACTCAAGAGCCTGCTCCAGGACATCCGGCGCGACGGCACGACGATCCTCCTGATCGAGCACGACATGAAGCTGGTGATGAGCGTCTGCGATCGCGTGCTGGTCCTCGACTATGGCCGGAAGATCGCCGAAGGGAGCGCGGCGGCGGTGCAGAACGATCCGAATGTGATTGCCGCCTATCTGGGCGGCGAAATCTCGCTGCACGCCAGGGAATCGCCGTAGTGGCTGCGGCGCCACTGCTCGAGTTGACGAAGCTGGAAGTCGCGTACGGCGGCATCCACGCGGTCAAGGGCATCGACCTCGTCGTGCGCCAGGGCGAGCTCGTCTGCCTGATCGGGGCCAATGGCGCCGGCAAGACGACGACGCTCAAGGGCATTACCGGCCTGCAACCGGTCAAGGCGGGCACGATCGTCTACGATGGCAGCGACGTCACCGGCAGGCCTGCGTTCCAGCTCGTGCGCAAGGGCCTGTCCATGGTGCCCGAGGGTCGCGGCGTGTTCGGCGCGCTCACGATCGAGGAAAACCTGCAGATGGGCGCGTACAGCCGCAGCGATCGCGCCGCGATCGGGCAGGACATCGAGCGGGTGTTCGGCCTTTTTCCGCGGCTGAAGGAACGCCGGCGGCAGACCGCGGGCACGCTGTCGGGCGGCGAGCAGCAGATGCTGGCGATGGGACGCGCGATCATGTCGCGGCCGAAGCTCCTCCTGCTCGACGAGCCGTCGATGGGCCTCGCGCCGCTGATGGTGCAGAAGGTCTTCGAGACGGTGCTTGCGATTGCCGGCGAAGGCGTGACCATCCTGCTGATCGAGCAGAACGCCAAGCTCGCGCTGGAAGTGAGCAACCGCGGCTACGTGATGGAAAGCGGCAAGATCACGCTGTCCGGCGATGCCAAAGCGCTTCTGTCCGATCCGAAGGTGCGCGCCGCGTATCTGGGCGAGGCGATCTAGGGTCCCGTCCTGGCAGCAGCGATCAGATCGTGGCGACGATCTCGAACGCGCCGGGCGCGCCAATCGCGTCTTCGACCGTGACTGCCGAGACGCGCGCGGCGGGCGGACCGCGCCGCGCCCAGGCGACCATTGCCTCGACTGCGGGCGCCGGGCCGCTGATGACCGCTTCGACGCAGCCGTCGCGCCGATTGCGCACCCAACCCGCCAGATCGCGCGACCGCGCTTCGTCGGCGAACGCGTAGCGAAATCCGACGCCCTGCACACGCCCCGTGATGAGCAGACGGCGCGCGATGACCGCCGCGGCGCTCATCGCTCTCCAGCCGACCGGGCCTCGCGCGCGAGGAAAAGCAGCCCCAGCATCGTCTTGGCGTCGGTGACTTCGCCGCGATCGAGCCAGTCCAGCGCGTCCTCCAGGCTCGCGGTGAACGTTTCGACGAACTCGCCGGCATCGAGTCGCGCGCCGACGTAGGTGAGCCCGTCCGCGGCATAGATTGCGATCTGCTCGGTCGAGTACGTTATCAGCGGATGCATGGTCGCAACGTAGCGCCAGCGCGCGGCGGCGTAACCCGTTTCCTCGCGCAACTCGCGTTGCGCCGTCGCCAGCGGGTCCTCGCCGGCATCGATCTTTCCCGCGGGGAACTCGATGAACACGCGCTGGTGCGGATAGCGGAATTGCCGCTCGAACAGGAGTTTGCCGTCGGGCAGGCGCGGCATGATCATCACCGCACCCGGATGAACGATGTATTCGCGCGTCGCTCCGCTGCCGTCGGGCAGACGCACGGTGTCTCGCTTGACGTGCAGCAGCCTGCCGCGGAAGACGTCTTCGGAGTCCAGCCCGATTTCACGCAGGCCCGGATGCTCAGGATCGGCGCTCATCGTCCTAGGCCTTAGTTTCCGCCCGGCGTTCCCAGCCAGTCGCGCGCGATCAGAAAGTCGGTGTACAGCCTTGCTTCCGCGGTTCCCGGCTCGGGGCGCCAGTCGTATCGCCAGCTGACGACCGGCGGCAGCGACATGAGTATCGACTCGGTGCGGCCGCCCGACTGCAGCCCGAACAGCGTGCCGCGGTCGTAGACCAGGTTGAACTCGACGTAGCGGCCGCGGCGATAGGTCTGGAATTCGCGTTCGCGCTCGCCGTAACGCAGATCCGTGCGGCGCAGCAGGATCGGCACGTACGCACCGAGAAAGGCGTCGCCGACGCTTTGGGTCAGCGCGAAGCAGTGCGCGAAGTCCGGCTCGTTCAGGTCGTCGAAGAAGATGCCGCCGACGCCGCGCGGCTCGCCGCGGTGCCGGAGCAGGAAATACTCGTCGCACCAGCGCTTGAAGCGCGGATGGTAGTCGTCGCCGAACGGCGCCAGCGCATCGCGGCAGCAGCGGTGGAAATGCACGGCGTCCTCCTCGAAGCCGTAGTACGGCGTCAGGTCCATGCCGCCGCCGAACCACCAGGCCGCGTCGGCGCCCTCCGTCCTGGCCACGAACAGGCGCACGTTCATGTGCACCGTCGGCGCGTAAGGGTTGCGCGGATGCAGCACCAGCGACACGCCCATCGACCTCGAACGCGCAGCCCGCGAGCTGCGGCCGCGCCGCGCTCGCCGACGGCGGCAGGCGCTCGCCGAACACGCGCGAGAAGTTGACCCCGCCGCGTTCGAACACGGACCCGCGCTCGATGATCCGGCTGACCCCACCGCCGCCTTCGGGCCGCTGCCAGGTATCGCGGCGGAAGGCCGTGCCGTCGATCGCCTCCAGCCGGTCCACGATGCGATCCTGCAGGGCTGCGAAGTACTCGCCGGCGCGGTCGATGTCCATCGTGCGGGTGGCGGCAGGCGCCCCAGTCAGCCGCGGCGCGCCGCCAGCGCGCGATGGCCGATGTCGGTGCGATACTGCATGCCGTCGAAATGGATGCGTTCGACCGCACCGTACGCAATGCGCTGCGCCTGGCGCACGGTGTCTCCCAGCGCGGTAACGCAAAGCACCCGTCCGCCGCTGGTCACGACCCTGCCGTCGATCGCCGCGGTGCCGGCATGGAAAATCCTGCAGTCATCGGTGGCCGCGTCCAGCCCGGAGATGGCGTCGCCCCGGCGCGGGTCTCGGGATAGCCCGCAGCGGCGAGCACGACCCCGAGCGCCACCCGCCGGTCCCATTCCGCCTCGACCTTGTCGAGCGTGCCGTTCACCGCGTGCTCCAGGAGGTCGACCAGGTCGCGACTTGAGCCGCATCAGGATCGGCTGCGTCTCCGGATCGCCCAGCCGGCAGTTGAACTCGAGCGTCGACGGGTTGCCCGCGGCGTCGATCATCACGCCAGCGTAGAGGAAGCCGGTGTACGGTATTCCGTCGCTGGCCATCCCGTTGACCGCGGGGAGGATGATCTCGCGCATGATCCTCGCGTGCATTTCCGGGGTCACGACCGGCGCCGGCGAGTACGCCCCCATGCCTCCGGTGTTCGGACCGCGGTCGCCGTCCTGCAGTCGCTTGTGGTCCTGCGACGATGCGAGCGCCAGCACGTGCTTGCCGTCGGCCATGACGATGAAGCTCGCCTCCTCGCCGTCGAGAAAGTCCTCGATGACGACCCGGGCGCCTGCCGCCGCGTGCTGGACCGCAATGCGATGCTCGACCAGCATCGCGTCGATCGCTGCATGCGCCTCGGACAGCGTTGCCGCGACCACCACGCCCTTGCCTGCCGCCAGTCCGTCGGCCTTGACGACGATCGGCGCGCCATGCGCGTCGACGTAGGCATGCGCCTCGGACGCGTCGCCGAAGGTGCGATGGCCTGCGGTCGGAATGCGGTGCCGGGCCATGAACGACTTGGCAAAATCCTTCGAGCTTTCCAGTTGCGCTGCGCCTCGCGTCGGCCCGAATATCCGCAGCCCCGCGGCGCGGAACGCGTCGACCGCCCCGGCCGCGAGCGGCGCCTCGGGCCCGACGACGGTCAGCGCGATGCGCTCGCGCCGGGCGAAATCCACGAGCTCTGGAATCGAATGATCGCGAGATTGACGACGCCCGGCTCGCGGCCGGTGCCGGCGTTGCCCGGTGCGACGAAGATCTGACCCACGCGCTGCGACTGCGCGATCTTCCACGCCAGCGCATGCTCGCGACCGCCCGAGCCGATGACCAGCAGGTTCATCGCGCCCGGGGCAACCGCGTCGCGGCAACGATTGGCAAGGAAACTCCGCGGTTAGTGGCGGAAATGGCGCACGCCGGTGAAAACCATGGCGATACCGCGCTCGTCGGCCGCGGCGATCACCTCGGCGTCGCGCATGCTGCCGCCCGGCTGGATCACAGCGATCGCGCCGTTGTCGGCCGCCACGTCCAGCCCGTCGCGAAACGGAAAGAAGGCGTCGGACGCGACGACCGACCCGACCAGCGACAGACCGGCATGGGCCGCCTTGACCGCGGCGATGCGCGTCGAATCGACGCGGCTCATCTGCCCGGCGCCGATGCCGAGGGTTCTGCCGTCGGCGCAGTACACGATCGCGTTCGACTTGACGAACCTGGCCACGCGCCAGGCGAACAGCAGGTCCGCGACCTGCGCCGCCGTAGGCGCCTTGCGCGTGACCACCTCGAGGTTTGCCGCCGCGACGGCGTCGGCGTCCGGCGTCTGAATCAGCATGCCGCCGCCGACGCGCTTCGCATCCCAGCCGCCGGGCGCGTCGGCCGGCGCCACCTCCAGCACGCGCACGTTTGCCTTTTTCGCGTTGCGCTCGAGCGCATCGGCGGTGTAGCCCGGCGCGATCAGCACTTCGACGAACTGCGCGCCGACCGCATCGGCGGTTTCGCCGTCGACCTCGCGGTTGAACGCGATGATCCCCCCGAACGCCGACGTGGGGTCCGTCGCGAGCGCCTTGCGGTAGGCCGGCAGCGGTGACGCCGCGACTGCGACCCCACAGGGGTTGGCATGCTTGACGATCACGCATGCCGGCTCGGCGAACGTCTTGACGCATTCCCACGCGGCATCGGCGTCGGCGATGTTGTTGTACGAGAGCTCCTTTCCCTGCAGCTGGCGATACGTCGCGATCGACCCCGCCGCCGGCGTCTGGTCGCGGTAGAACGCCGCCTGCTGGTGCGGATTCTCACCGTAGCGCAGGTCCTGCAGCTTGGCGCCCTGCCAGTTGAAGCGGTCGGGGAAAGGCCGCGCCGCGCCGCCTGCATCGCGCGCGGTCAGGTAGTTGCTGATCGCACCGTCGTAGGCGGCGGTATGCGAAAAGGCCTTCTGCGCGAGGCGAAAGCGCGTCGCGGCGGTGAGCCTGCCGGCATTGCCGCGCAGCTCGGCCAGCACCGCAGCATAGTCCGACGGGTCGACGACGACGCCGACGCCGGCATGGTTCTTCGCCGCGGCCCGGACCAGCGCCGGCCCGCCGATGTCGATGTTCTCGATCGCATCGTCGAGCGTGCAGCCCCGTTTCGCTACGGTCTCCCGAAACGGGTAGAGGTTGACGACGACGAGATCGATCGGGGCGATGCCGTGCGCCGCGAGCGTCGCCGCGTGCTCGGTCGAATCGCGCCGCGCCAGGATACCCGCATGCACCTTCGGGTGCAGTGTCTTGACTCTGCCGTCGAGCATCTCCGGGAAACCGGTGTAGGCGTCGACTTCGGTGACCGCGAGGCCCGCATCGCCAAGAACCCTGGCGGTGCCGCCGGTCGAGAGCAGCGCCACGCCCAGCGCAGTCAGCCCGCGCGCGAATTCGACGATACCGGTCTTGTCGGAAACCGACAGCAGCGCCTGGCCAATCGGTGGGATCACGACGAGCACACGGGCGCTGCCCGCACCGTGGCAGCGCGGCGCAGGAATGCCGGCCCGGGCGCCGTCTTCAGCACGCGGCCGACACTACTGTATCTTGTACTTCGACAGCTTCGAGCGCAGCGTATTGCGATTCAGCCCGAGCATGTCGGCCGCCTGCGTCTGGTTGCCGCCCGCGCGATGCATGATCGACGCCAGCAGCGAACGCTCGACGTTCGCGATCACCATCTCGTAGATGCTGTGCGGCTGCTCGCCGTCGAGCTTGCGGAAATATTCGTCGAGCGACTTCTCGACGCTGCGGCAGATCTCGTTGCCGCCATTCATGCGGATGGCTCGTTTCACGCTGCGAGGGCCTCCTCCTCCCACGAAGCCGATGCCGGCGCCGCGTAGACGAGGCGCTCGCCTCCGGCCGCGAGCCGGTCGAAAAACCGGTCGACCGCGGCGACCTGTGCAGCGGAGCTTTCCAGCCGATTGATCTCGGCCCGGAAAGCGTCGCCGCCGGCAAGGCTCGTTGCGTACCAGCCGAGGTGCTTGCGCGCAATGCGCACGCCGTCGCACTCGCCGTAGAACGCGTAGTGATCGGCAAGATGATCGAGGATCAGCCGATGCATCTCGTCGACCCGGGGCGGCGGCAGATGCTCGCCGCTGTCCAGAAAATGCCGGATCTCGCGAAAGATCCACGGCCGCCCCTGGGCGGCCCGCCCGATCATGATCGCGTCGGCGCCGGTGCGGTCGAGCACGTCGCGCGCCTTCTCCGGCGAGTCGATGTCGCCGTTGGCGGTCACCGGAATTGCGACCGCGCGCTTGACTGCGCGGATCGTCTCGTACTCGACCGGCCCGACATACCCGCATTCGCGCGTGCGTCCGTGCACCGACAGCGCGACGATGCCGGCATCCTCCGCGATGCGCGCGATGCGAATCGCGTTCCTGTTCTGCCGGTTCCAGCCGGTCCGGATCTTGAGCGTCACCGGCACCGGCACCGCGGCGACGACGGCGGCGACGATCGCGGCGACCAGCGGCTCGTCCTGCAGCAGCGCCGACCCGGCCGCGACGTTGCACACCTTCTTCGCCGGGCAGCCCATGTTGATGTCGATGATCTGTGCGCCGCGATCGACGTTGTAGCGCGCCGCGTCGGCCATCATCGCCGGATCCGCGCCGGCGATCTGCACGACGATCGGATCGACCTCGCCGCAATGATCGGTGCGGCGCAGCGACTTCGCGGTATTCCACAGCTTCGGGTTCGACGCGACCATTTCCGACACAGCCAGGCCCGCGCCAAGGCGCTTGCACAACTGGCGGAACGGCCGGTCGGTGACGCCGGCCATTGGCGCGACGACCAACGGATTCGAGATGTGATGCGGGCCGATCTGCACGATGGAGTCGTTGCTGGAAGCTGCGGCGGGGAACGGATTATACCGACTTTGTCCCGCGATCGTCACCGCAAATCGACCGACACCGCAACGCACCCCACAAGCCGTTGCGACACGTCGCGCCGTTCGACGTGCGGGAATCATTCTTGCTTGACATCGGCCGCGATGATTTTCCGCTCAGTGCAAACCGTAGAGCATGGCGTGCGCGAAGATTCGCTTCAGTGGCGGCACCGCATCGACCAGAGTGAGCGCCAACCCGCGCGGCCAGCGCAGCAGCGCGGCGTCGCTGCCGAACATGCCGAGCAAGCCGTGCGTGAATGCGATTCCGGCCCAGCGATCGGCAAGTCGCCGGCGCGCGTATTCGGCGAGGCGGCCGCCGGTGCCGATCTGATCGCGCGGCATCGCAAGCAACGCCTGCGCCAGCTCGTACGCATCGCGAACGCCCAGGTTGAAACCCTGGCCGGCGACGGGATGCAGGGCCTGCGCGGCGTTGCCCAGCAGCACCGTGCGCGCCCCTGTGACACCGCGGGCGAATTCGAGCGTCAGCGGAAACGTGCGGCGGTCATCGCTCCTCAGAAACCCGCCGACGCGCGCGCCGAAGCGCGCCGTCAGCGCGGCGAGGAACTCGTCCTCCGGCATCGCGGCCAGCGCTTCGCCCTGCTGCGGCGTCGTCGTCCATACCAGGCCGTAGTGATCGCCTTCCGGCAGCAGCGCCATCGGCCCCTCGGGCGTGAAGCGCTCGTAAGCGATGCCGCGATGCGGTTCGGCCAGCCACAGCTTTGCCACCAGCGCGACCTGCCCGTAGTCGTGGCGATGGCGCGCGTTGCCGGGAACGAGATCGCCGCCGCCGTCGGCGATGGCGGCGACGCGCGCGGTCCACTCCCGCACCGCCCCGTCGCGCTCGCCGCGGATGCGCGCATACGCCGGGGTCGCGTCGACCTTGGTCACGTTGACGCCGTGTTCGGTCGACAACCCTGCGCGCGCGAGCCCCGCATCGAGCGTCGCCTGCAGCGCGCGATAACTGACCACGTAGCCGAGCGCCGGCACGCCCTGCTCGCGCGCGTCGAGGCGCGCCGCGCCGAAGCCGCCGCGCTGCGAGACATCGACCGCGGCGATCGCAGTCACCGCGCCCGGCACAGCCGCCACTTCGCTCCACACGCCGAGGCGCTCGAAAATCAGTCGTGCACCGTGCGACAGCGCGAGTGATCGGTCGCCGCGCGCCGGCGTATCGCGCGCACGGGCGTCCAGCGCGACCACGTCGAGGTCCCCGCCGGCCAGCGCGAGCGCCAGCGTCGCGCCGACCGGGCCGGCGCCGACGATGACGACGTCGTTCAACATGGCTTGGGCGACTTGACGGCAGCTTCTGCGTTGACGACCCCGCGAAGAGCGGCGGCTGTCAGCGTCGCATCACGGCTTCGATGTCGGCGACCGTCTTCGGCGCCGCCGCCGTCAGGTTTTCGTTGCCCGACGCGGTCACCAGCACGTCGTCCTCGATGCGCACGCCGATGTCCCAGAATGCCTCGGGCACCTTGTCGTCCGGCCGGATATAGCATCCCGGCTCGACGGTAAGCAGCATCCCCGGCTCGAGCGGGCGCGACGCGCCGTTGACGCGATACAGGCCGACGTCGTGCACGTCGAGCCCAAGCCAGTGGCCGGCGCGATGCATGTAGAACTGCTTGTACGCCCCCGATTCCAGCACCGCGTCGAGCGAGCCCTCGCACAGCTTCAAATCGATCAAGCCCTGCGCCAGCACGCGCTCGGCGACCTCGTGATAGGCGTGGAACGGCCGGCCGGGCGCCACCGCGTCTATGCACGCGAGCTGCGCGGCCAGGACCAGCTCGTAGACGTCCTTTTGCGGACCGCTGAACGTCCCGCCGACCGGGAATGTCCGGGTGACGTCGGAGGCGTAGCCCTCGTACTCGCAGCCGGCATCGATCAGCAGCAGATCGCCCGGTTGCATCTGCCGGTTGTTGTCGCGATAGTGCAGCACGCAGGCATTCGGCCCGGAAGCGACGATCGACGGATAGGCCACCGCCTGCGCGCCCGAGCGCAGGAACTCGTGCATCAGTTCCGCCTCGACCTGGTATTCGTACCAGTCCGGCCGCGTGCGCGCCATCGCGCGGCGGTGCCCGCCGCAAGAAATCTCCGCGGCGCGGCGAATGAGCTTGAGCTCGTGTTCGTCCTTGGTGAGGCGCATGGTGGAAAGCGGCGCGCGCACGTCGATGACGACCTCCGGCGCGGCCACGCCGGTGCGGACGCGGTTGCGCACTTCGTTCAGCGTCGACGTCACCAACTCGTCCCACGCCGGATGCGCGCCGATCGGCGTGAACACGGCGGGCCGGTCGCCGCTCCATTCGGCGAGCCGGGGCTGGAGCTCGCCGATCGAGCGGGCCTCGTCGAAGCCGAAGATCTCGCGTGCGGCGTCGGGGCCATAGCGAAAGCCGTCCCAGATCTCGCGCTCGGGATTCTTGTCGCGGCAGAACAGGACTTGCCTGGAATCGCCCTCTTCGGGTCCCGCGAGCAGCACGACGACCGCCTCCGCTTCGGGAAATCCCGACAGGTAATAGAAGTGGCTGTCCGGACGGTACGGATAGTGCGTGTCGGCGTTGCGGATGGCTTCGGGCGCCGTCGGGATCGCGGCGATGCCGCCGCCGCTGTGGCGGCGCATCTCTGCGATCAGGCGCGCGCGGCGCGCGCGGTGATGCTGGTGAGCGTGATTCATCGTTGGCGTTGCAGCGCGCGGGTGAAGGCGCCATTATAGGCGCGGTGGGGCGCGGCGCCGAGCTTGCGGTAACATGCGGTTCGTGGCGCAGTCTCCCTCCGCTGATTCGCCGCTGACGGCAAATGCGCTGCGCGAGGCCAAGCGCGCGCTGCGCGAGCGCGTGCTTGCCGCGCGCGATCGCATGCCGTCCGAGGCGCGCGTTCGGGCGAGCGCCGGAATCGGTAAAGCGATCGCCGCGCGCGCCGATTTTGCCGCGGCGGGGACGGTTCTGCTGACGCTGCCTTTCGGCAGCGAGTGGGACTCGCTCCCGCTGCTGCTGACGGCGCTCGACCTTGGCAAGACCGTTGCGCTGCCGCGCGTCAACACCGCGGCGCGGACGCTTGAGTTGTGCCGCCTGACCGACCCCGGTCGCGACGTGCTCCCGGGTTACCGCGGCATACCCGAGCCGCGGCCGCACTGCGCGGCGATCGCGGCGTCCGCGATCGATTGGGTGCTGGTGCCCGGCGTGGCCTTCGACGCCGCCGGGCGCCGACTCGGTTACGGCGGCGGCTATTACGACCGGCTGCTGCCCTCGCTGCGCCCGCACGCCGTGCGCCTTGCGGGCGCATTCGAGCTGCAACTGGTCGACAGCGTTCCGGCAGCGCTGCACGATGTGGCGGTGCAGGCGCTCGTACTGGAAAGCCGCAGCTTGCACATCGCGCGCTAGGCGTGGTCTATAGCTTGAGCCGCGGCCGGTATAAGTAGTTTTGGAAATGACTTCCACGATGTGGTATCCTCGGCTAAGGCCCTGACCGCGACCGATGTGGCGTCGCAGCGATCCGACGCCATGCTGCCGCGCCTACAATCGAAAATCCCCGGTCGCAGAAGCGATGCGTCGTTCGAAGGAGCGCCCCATGGACATCAAACCCGATCTCGACCCGCAGGAAACGCGCGAATGGCTTGATGCGATCGACGGGGTGATCGAGCACGAAGGCCCGGATCGCGCGCATTTCCTGATCGAGCAGGTGATCGCCAAATCGCGGCGATCCGGCGCGCACATGCCTTTTTCGGCCAATACCGCGTACATCAACACGATTCCGGTCGACAAGCAGGTCCGCATTCCCGGCGACCAGGCGATCGAGCATCGCATCCGCTCGTACGTGCGCTGGAACGCGATGGCGATGGTCGTGCGCGCGAACAAGCACACCAACGTCGGCGGCCACATCGCAAGCTTTGCGTCGGCGGCCACGCTCTACGACACCGGCTTCAATCACTTCTGGCACGCGCCATCGCCCGAGCACGGCGGCGACCTGGTGTTCGTGCAGGGCCATTCATCGCCCGGTATCTACGCCCGGGCCTACATGCTCGGCCGCTTCACCGGCGAGCAGATGGACAACTTCCGCCAGGAAGTCGACGGCAAGGGCATTTCCTCGTACCCGCATCCCTGGCTGATGCCGGACTTCTGGCAGTTCCCGACGGTGTCGATGGGCCTCGGACCGCTGATGGCGATCTACCAGGCGCGCTTCATGAAATATCTGCAGGACCGCGGCCTGGCGAAGACCGACGGCCGCAAGGTATGGTGCTTTTGCGGCGACGGCGAAATGGACGAGCCCGAATCGATGGGCGCGATCGGCATGGCTGCGCGCGAGACGCTCGACAACCTGATCTTCGTCATCAATTGCAACCTGCAGCGGCTCGATGGCCCGGTGCGCGGCAACGGCAAGATCATTCAGGAGCTCGAGGCCGAATTCCGCGGCGCCGGCTGGAACGTGATCAAGGTCATCTGGGGCTCGCGCTGGGACGCGCTGCTCGCGCGCGACAAGCAGGGGATCCTGATGCGCCGGATGATGGAATGCGTCGACGGCGAATACCAGACGTTCAAATCCAAGGACGGCGCCTACGTGCGCGAATATTTCTTCAACACGCCCGAGCTCAAGGCGCTGGTCGCCGACTTCTCGGACGAGGACATCTGGAACCTGAACCGCGGCGGCCACGACCCGCACAAGGTCTACGCCGCCTACGAGACCGCGGTCAACCACAAGGGCCAGCCCACGGTCATCCTCGCCAAGACGATCAAGGGATACGGGATGGGCGAGTCGGGCGAGGCGCAGAACATCACGCATCAGCAGAAGAAGATGTCGGGCGATTCGATCCGGCGTTTTCGCGACCGCTTCCAGATTCCCGTGCCCGACGACAAGCTCGAGGAAGTGCCGTTGATCAACTTTCCGCCGGGCTCGGCGGAAGCGGAGTACATGAAGGCCCGGCGCATGGAGCTCGGTGGCTATCTGCCGGCGCGTCGCCGGAAGGCCGCCTCGCTGGCGGTGCCCGGGCTCCCGGTGCTCGATCGATTCCTGAAAAGCACCGAGGAGCGCGAGATCTCGACGACGATGGCGTTCGTGCAGATCCTGCAGACGCTGCTGCGCGACAAGAGCATCGGCAAGCACATCGTGCCGATCGTCCCCGACGAGTCGCGGACGTTCGGGATGGAGGGCATGTTCCGCCAGCTCGGCATATGGAATCAGCTCGGCCAGCTCTACACGCCGGAGGACAAGGACCAGCTGATGTTCTACAAGGAGTCCAAGGAAGGACAGGTCCTGCAGGAAGGCATCAACGAGCCGGGGGCGATGTGCGACTGGATGGCGGCGGCAAGCAGCTATTCGACGCACGGCGTGCCGATGATCCCGTTCTACATCTTCTATTCGATGTTCGGCTTCCAGCGCGTCGGCGACCTGGCGTGGGCGGCCGGCGACATGCGTTGCCGCGGCTTCCTCCTCGGCGGGACCGCCGGGCGGACCACGCTGAACGGCGAAGGCCTGCAGCATGAGGACGGCCAGTCGCACGTCTACGCGGCGACGATCCCGAATTGCATCGCCTACGATCCGACCTTCGGCTACGAGCTCGCCGTCATCGTCCAGGATGGGCTGCGGCGGATGTATGCCGAGCAGGAAGACGTCTACTATTACCTGACGGTGATGAACGAGAACTACGCGCAGCCGGCGATGCCGGAAGGCGTGGCGCCGGACATCCTCAAAGGCATGTACTTGTTCAAGGCCGGGGCGGGCAGGACCAAGGCGAAGGCCGACGCGCCGCGCGTCCAGCTCCTCGGCTCCGGCGTGATCCTGCGCGAGGCCATTGCCGCCGCGGAATTGCTCAAGGCGGACTGGGGCGTCGACGCCGACCTGTGGGGCTGTCCGTCGTTTACCGAGCTCGCCCGCGACGGCCATGCCGCGTCACGCTGGAACACGCTGCACCCGACCGACACGCCGCGCATCCCGCACGTGACCGCGCGGCTCGCCGATGCGCAGGGGCCGGTCATCGCCGCGACCGACTACGTGCGCGCCTTCGCCGAGCAGATCCGGGAATTCGTCCCGCGCCGGTACGTCGTCCTGGGCACCGACGGTTTCGGCCGTTCCGACACGCGCGAGAAGCTGCGGCGCTTTTTCGAGGTCGATCGCCATTACATCACCGTGGCCGCGCTGAAAGCCCTCGCCGACGAGGGCACCGTACCGGCCGCCAGGGTGGCCGAAGCGATCGGGAAGTACGGCGTCGACGCGGCGAAGCCGGCGCCGTGGACCGTCTGAGCTTGCGTTGAGCCGGTCGTTGCGCTGTTAAGCCTTTGAGGTCGCAGATGAGCACAATCGAAGTCAAGGTCCCGGACATCGGCGACTTCAAGGACGTGCCGGTGATCGAGGTCCTGGTCAAGCCGGGCGACACGGTCAAGGCCGAGGATTCGCTGGTGACGCTCGAGTCGGACAAGGCGACGATGGACGTGCCTGCTCCCGCCGGCGGCGTCGTCAAATCGGTCGGCGTCAAGGCGGGCGACAAGGTCAGTGAAGGCAGTCTGATCCTGACGCTGGACGCGGGCGGCGCGGCCGCATCCGTCGCGGCGGCAGCGCCGGCGCGCCGCATCCGCCGCACCGGGCAAGGCGGCCCGGCCGCCCGATGCCGCGGCGCCGGCCGCAACGCCGTCCGCCGCGCCAGCGTCACCGACTGTCGCGCCGCCCGCTCCGCAGCCCGCAGCGGCCGCGACCGGTCCGATCGACGGCGAAGCGTTCAGGAAGGCGCATGCGTCGCCGTCAGTGCGCGCGTACGCCCGCGCCCTCGGCGTCGACTTGGCCAAGGTCAAGGGCAGCGGCCCGGGCGAGCGGATCCTGCAGGAGGACGTGCAAAACCACGTCAAGCGCGTGATGAGCGGCGCTTCGGTCGCGAGCGCCGTTGCCGGTGCGGGGGGCGCCGCACTCGGCCTGCTGCCCTGGCCGCAGGTCGATTTCGCCAAGTTCGGCCCGATCGAGACGCGGCCCCTGTCGCGCATCAAGAAGATCGCGGGTGCCAACCTGCACCGCAACTGGGTGCTCATACCGCACGTCACCAATCACGACGACGCCGACATCACCGAGCTCGAGGCATTTCGCGTTCAGCTCAACAAGGAAAACGAGAAAGGCGGCGTCAAGGTCACGCTGCTCGCCTTCCTGATCAAGGCGTGCGTCGCGGCGCTGAAGAAATTTCCCGACTTCAACGCCTCGCTCGACGGCGACAATCTGATCGTCAAGCGCTACTACCACATCGGTTTTGCCGCCGACACGCCGAACGGCCTTGTCGTCCCCGTCATAAGGAACGCCGACCAGAAGGGCATCCTTGGCATCGCCGGCGAAATGGCGGAGCTTTCGGCAAAAGCGCGCGAAGGCAAGCTCGGCCCCGCCGACATGCAGGGCGGATGCTTTTCGATTTCGAGCCTGGGCGGCATCGGCGGCACCTACTTCACGCCGATCATCAACGCGCCGGAGGTCGCGATCCTCGGTGTGTGCCGTTCGAGCACGCGGCCGGTGTGGGACGGCAAACAGTTCGCACCGAGGCTGATCCTGCCGCTGTCGCTTTCGTGGGACCATCGCGTGATCGACGGCGCCGCCGCCGCGCGCTTCAACAGTTATCTCGCGGCGCTGCTGGCCGACTTGCGGCGCACGATGCTGTGATTAGGTCCTAGTCTGCCATGAGAAAATTGTTTGCTGCACTGCTGCTTGCCATCCTGGCGCCGGCCTGCCTTGCCGCCGAAGAACTGGTCAGCATTACGACGCGGAGCGGCGTCACCCTGTCGTACCTGCTCGATCAGGACAAGGCCGCGGCGCCCAAGGTCGTCGTCATCTCGTTCGTCGGCGGACTGGGCGCGATCAACCTCGAAAAGCGCGCGCAGAAAGGACCGGTCAAGTTCGGGCCCGGCGCCAACTTCCTGGTCCGCATCAAGGACCAGATGACCGATGCCGACATGGCCGACGTCATCGTCGATTCGCCGTCGGACCAGCTGCCCGGCGGCATGAGCGACGCCTTCCGCTTGGGGCAAGATCATGCCGCCGACATCCGCGCGCTGATACGCGATCTGGAGCAGCGCTTCCCCGGTGCCAGGGTCTTTCTTCTGGGCACGAGCCGCGGCACGATCTCGGCGGCTGCGCTGGGGGCGAGCCTCGCCGATGTCGTTCAGGGCGTGGTGCTCACCTCGACGGTGACCAATGCGGATCGCACGGGCGCCGCGCTGTCGGGCTTCGATTTCGGCTCGATCAAGGCGCCGGTCCTGCTGGTGCACCACCACGACGACGGTTGCCGCACCAGTCCGTATTCGGGCGCCCAGCGCCTGGCGAAAAGATTTCCGCTGGTCAGCGTCAGCGGCGGCGATCCGCCGCAGAGCGAGCCCTGCGACGCGATGTCCCAGCACGGCTACCTCGGGCGCGAAGCGCCGACGGCGCAAGCGATCAGGAACTGGATGCTCAGTCGCGACTTCGCGCGCGAGATCAACTAGGGCGGTCAGCTATCCCATCGAGGTCGCGATGAGCACAATCGAAGTCAAGGTCCCGAACATCGGCGACTTCAAGGACGTCCCGGTGATCGAGATCCTGGTCAAGCCGGGCGACACCGTCAAGGCCGAGGATTCGCTGCTGACGCTGGAGTCCGACAAGGCGACCATGGACGTCCCCGCGCCCGCCGGCGGCGTCGTCAAGTCGATCTCCGTCAAGCTGGGCGACAAGGTCAGCGAAGGCGCGCTGCTGGTCACGCTCGCGACCACCGCGGCCGAAGCGCCCGCGACCTCGCCTGCATCGCCGGCGCAGCCGGCCGCAGCCGCCCCGGCCGGGCCCGAAAAACCGCCGCCGACCGCACCCCCACCGAGGGCGGCGGCCGCGCCGGGCGCCGAAACGTATCGCGGCACGGTCGACATCGAGTGCCAGATGCTCGTCATCGGTGCCGGACCCGGCGGCTACAGCGGCGCGTTCCGGGCCGCGGACCTGGGGCTCAAGACCGTGCTGATCGAGCGCTATCCGATCTTGGGCGGGGTGTGCCTCAACGTCGGCTGCATTCCGTCCAAAGCGCTGCTGCACGCGGCGAAGGTGATCGACGAAGCGGAGGAAATGAGCCATTTCGGCGTGACCTTCGGCAAGCCTGCGATCGATCTGGCCAAGTTGCGCGGCTGGAAGGAGTCTGTAGTCAGGAAACTGACCGGCGGCCTCGCCACGCTGGCCAGGCAGCGCAAGGTCAGCGTCGTGACCGGCGTCGCGGCTTTCCTCGATGCGCACCACGTCGAAGCAAGCATGTCGGGCGGGAAGAAGCAGGTCGTCAAGTTCGAGCATTGCATCATCGCCGCAGGATCGCAGGCCGTGAAGCTGCCATTCATCCCCGACGATCCGCGCGTCGTCGACTCGACCGGCGCGCTGGAGCTCGGCGGCCTGCCCGGGCACATGCTGGTCATCGGCGGCGGCATCATCGGCATGGAAATGGCCCAGGTCTATTCGGCCCTCGGCGCAAAGATCACCGTGGTCGAAATGCTGAACCAGCTGATGACGGGCGCGGACGCCGATCTGGTGCGTCCGTTCGCCAGGCGGATGGAAAAGCGCTACGAAAAGATCATGCTGAAGACGCGCGTCACCAGGGTCGAGGCGCGAGATGACGGCCTCAAGGTCTGGTTCGAGGGCGAGCAGGCGCCCGCCGCACCGCAGGTCTACGACAGCGTGCTGGTCGCGGTCGGCCGTTCGCCCAACGGCAGGAAAATTGGTGCCGAGCGCGCCGGCGTCGTCGTCGACGAGCGAGGCTTCATTCCGGTCGACGACCAGTTGCGGACCAACGTATCGCATATTTTTGCGATCGGCGACATCGCCCGACAGCCGATGCTGGCGCACAAGGCCGTGCACGAGGCGCATGTCGCCGCCGAAGCCGCGGCCGGCGAGAAGTCCTGGTTCGACGCCCGCGTGATTCCATCGGTCGCCTACACCGACCCCGAGGTCGCGTGGGTCGGCGTGACCGAAGAACAGGCCAAGGCGGAAAGCATCAAGTACGCAAAGTCGACCTTCCCCTGGGCGGCCAGCGGCCGCTCGTTGTCGCTCGGGCGCGACGAAGGCTTGACCAAGCTTTTGTTCGACCAGGAGACCCATCGCATCATCGGCGGCGGCATCGTCGGCCCGAACGCCGGCGACCTGATCGCCGAGGTCACCCTGGCGATCGAGATGGGCTGCAATGCCGAGGACATCGGCAGGACGATCCATCCGCATCCGACGCTGTCCGAAACCATCGGCATGGCCGCCGAAGCATTCGCCGGAACGATCACCGATCTGTACATCCCTAAAAAAAAGTAGGCCCGTGACCGCCAGCTCCGGGTGCTGAGCGCATGGCAACGGGCGTGACGCGAATCGCCGCCGTGGCCGCCACGTGTCTGGCCGCGGCAGCGGCGGCCGCACTCGTGGCGGCGATCCTGATCAACCTGCGCGACCAGGATATTTCGCCCCAGGCGCGCGCGATGGCGAGCTTCGCACCGCCCGCCGTGGCCGCCGAAAGCAATGCCTATGTCGCACTGCTCGGGCTGTCCGCGCCGCCAAACATCGCCCCGCTCGCCGAGGGTGCGCGGCTGATCGCCGAGCGGGACGACGCGCTGACCGGCGATCCCTTGGCGCGCGAGCGCGCGCCGCACGATGAATACGACCGCGACGCTCCCGCCGAAGATCGGATCGCCGTCAATGGAGATCGCGAGCTCACCTGCGATATTTTCGACGAGCCATGCCTGCCGTTCGCCAAAGCGCGCGCCGACGCCATCCGGGCCCTGCTCGCCGACAATGCGCTGCTGACCGAGCGCTACCTGCACGCGCGCGCGCTGCCGGCATTCGCCAGCATTGCCATTGCCGACCAGCGGCGCGCCGACGTCGAGCGCAGCAATCTGGGCCGAGTGCACGCTTTGCTGCTGACGAGCGCCGCGCTCGATGTGCAGGAGCGAAACGCTGCGCACGCCTGCGACTTCCTTCTGACCGACGGCCTGTTCTGGCGGCGCGTCCTGTCCGGCGACACCGCACTTGGCGACAAGCTTTCCGCATTTCGCGCGCTGAGCGAGGACGTGCGCCTCGCCAGCGAGATGATCGCATCGACAAGCTTCGACGCCGGCGCCTGTGCGCCGTCGTTCCGCGCACTGCTCAGCCCGCTTAGCCCTGACGAAATCAGCCTTGCGAATGCCTTCCGGATGGCGTTCCTGCCGGCAGTGCGCTTGCTGACGGCCTGGCCGGATCCGGCGACCAGTGTCGAACCCGAATCCTGGCCCGACAGGCATCTGAAGGAAACGCCGGTCTACGATCTGTTTTACCGGCGCAATGCATCGATCAACCGCTGCGCGCAACTTTTTACCGACCTCGAAGCGCTTGCCGCCGCTCCAACGCTGCGTTTTGCCGCCGCCAGAAGCGAGTTTCTCGACCGGACCAGCGACCTTTCTTCGCTCGGGCCCGGGTGGATTTACAATCCGTTGGGCAAATTGTTGCTCGGCAAGCACATACCCTTCCAGGTGGACTACATCGCGCACGCGCATGGCGTCGCCGCATACGTCGCTTTGGTGCGCGCGCAGCTCGAATTGAGGCTGATCGGCGTGCCGATCGCGCAGGTTCCGCATTTCCTCGAGCACGAAGGCTCCGCCATCGAGAACCCGTTTGACGGCCGGCCGTTTCGCTGGAATCCCGAGCGCCGCACACTGTCGTTCGACCCGCTGGATCGGCGCTGGCGCAGGTGGGGCGCCGCCGCTCCGATCGCCGTGCCGGAACCGGCGGTTGCCGCGCCGCCGACGGCTCTCGATTTTGCTACGATGACGGTTCGACCATGGCAGTGATGCGAGTGATGACCCAGGACGAACTGAAGCGGATGGTCGCCCGCGAAGCGATCAAGTACGTGCAGGACGACGCCTACATCGGCGTCGGCAGCGGCTCGACCGCCAATTTCTTCATCGACGAGCTGGCCGGCATTAAGGGTCGCATCAAGGGCGCGGTGGCGAGCTCGATCAAGACCGCCGAGCGGCTGAGGAAGCACGCCATCCCGGTCGTCGAGCTCACCGGTGTCGATACCTTGCCGGTGTATATCGACGGCGCCGACGAAACCACGGCGCACGGCGCAATGATCAAGGGTGGCGGCGGTGCGCTGACGCGGGAAAAGATCGTGGCCGCGGTCGCGACGAAGTATGTCTGCATCGTCGACCAGTCCAAGCTGGTCGGCGTGCTCGGCAATTATCCGTTGCCGGTCGAAGTGATTCCGATGGCCAAGAGCCATGTCGCCCACGAGCTGGTCAAGCTCGGCGGACAGCCCGAGCTGCGCGCGGGGTTCACGACCGACAACGGCAACGTGATCCTCGACGTCGAGGGCCTGCGCATACTGAACCCGACCGAGCTCGAGATGCGCATCAACAACATCGTCGGCGTAGTGACCAACGGCCTGTTCGCCAATCGCGGCGCGGATGTCATCCTGGTGGGAACGCCGACCGGTGTGAAGACGCTCGACGCGCATCGCTTCTAGCGCCGTTTTGCGCTGGCTCGCGCTAGGGCCTGTTCACGCTAAATGCGTACCCACGTGACCCGTGAAACGCCCGCCATCAAGGCGCGAAGCGCAGCCGTAGCTTGGGCTACGGCGAGCATGAGCAACGCCGAGGGCGGGCGTTTCACGGGATCACCCTTTGGGCTTGGCTCCGGCGGGGCACAGGGCTTCGTTGCCGGCTCGTTGCGTGCGGGCGAGCACGCGGCCTCGCCGGGTGCCTTGCCCTGTGCCCCGCTGGAGCCAAGCGTGGGCATGCATTTAGCGTGAACAGGCCCTAGAATGCGGCCATGACCAACCTGAGCGTTCCCGGCCTCGACCTCGCAGCGTACATGCGCGAGGTCGGCGAGCGCGCCCGCGCCGCCGCGCGCCTGCTCGCCCGCGCCCCGACCGAGGCGAAGGACACGGCGCTGGAAGCCGCCGCGGCAGCGATCGTCCGCGACTCCGAGCGACTCCTTGCCGAGAATGCAGCGGACGTCGCGGCCGCGCGCGCGGCCGGCGACGACGCGGCGTTCATCGACCGGCTGGCACTCGACGCTGCGCGGATCGCGGCGATGGCGGAGGGCCTGCGCCAGGTCGCCGCATTGCCCGACCCGGTGGGCGAAATCAGCGAGCTCAAGTTCCGGCCGACCGGCATCCAGGTCGGACGAATGCGCGTTCCGCTCGGCGTGATCGGCATCATCTACGAATCGCGGCCGAACGTCACCGCGGATGCCGCCGCGCTATGTCTCAAATCCGGCAATGCGGCGATCCTGCGCGGCGGTTCCGAGGCGATGCGCTCGAACCAGGCGATCGCCGCGTGCATGCACGAAGGCCTCGCAGCGGCAGGGCTGCCCGAGGACGCCGTGCAGGCGATCGCGACCAGCGACCGCGCTGCGGTTGGCATGCTCGCGACGATGGATGGCTACGTCGACGTGCTCGTTCCGCGCGGCGGCAAGAGCCTGATACAACGCGTTGCCGACGAGGCGACGGTGCCGGTGCTCAAGCACCTCGACGGCGTCTGCCACGTATTCATCGACGAGCACGCCGACGTCGACATGGCGATCCGCATCGCCGACAACGCCAAGACGCAGCGCTACAGCCCCTGCAACACCATGGAGACGTTGCTGGTCCACGAGCGCATCGCCGGTCGCGTGCTGGCGCCGCTGGCGCGAATCTATGCCGCCAAGGGCGTCGAGTTGCGCGGCGATGCCGCGGCGCGCGCGCTCGTGCCGGCGATGAAGCCTGCGAGCGAGGAAGACTGGACGACCGAATACCTGGCGCCGATCCTCGCCGTCCGCGTCGTCGCGAGCCTCGATGCGGCCATCGAGCACATCGCCCGTTATGGTTCGCAGCACACCGACGCGATCGTTACCGCCCACTACGGCAACGCGATGCGTTTCGTGCGCGAAGTCGATTCGAGCTCGGTGATGGTCAATGCATCGACGCGATTCGCCGATGGCTTCGAGTACGGCCTGGGCGCCGAGATCGGGATTTCGACCAGCAAGCTGCACGCGCGCGGCCCGGTGGGGCTCGAAGGGCTGACCAGCCAGAAATGGGTCGTGCTCGGCAGCGGGCAGATCCGCAGCTGATGCCGCCGACCGCGGCGTGCCCCGCCTGACGATGTCGTCGTCGGTCACGATCTCGATCGGGACGAACACCGCGATCGCCGCGGCCAAGGCCTTCGGCTGGTTCGTGACCGGGTCGCCGACGCTCTTTGCGGAGACGATCCACTCGATCGCCGACGTGGCCAATCAGGTTCTGTTGAAGATCGGCGAAGTGCGCGGCGAGGGACCCGCCGACCGCGAGCATCCGTTCGGGCACGGCCAGGAAAAGTACTTCTGGGCGCTGGTGTCGGCGGTCAGCGTCTTTTTTGTCGGCTGCGGCTTGAATGTCTACCACGGCGTGCACGCGCTGACCCAGCGCGCGCCGGTCGAGCCCTTCACCGCGCTGGTGCTGTGGCTCCTCCTGTTCGCGTTTGCGCTGGAATCGTTCACGCTGGGTATCGCGGTGCGCGAAATCGGCGGCTGGAAGGGCGTGCTCGCCAACCGTCACAACACGACGGTGCTCGCCGTCGTCCTCGAGGACACGGTCGCGCTGCTGGGCATCGTGCTGACGCTCGTCGTGGCCGGCGTCTCGTTCGCTTGGGGACCACACCCGGCGTTCGACGCCATCGTCGCCATCGCCGTGGGTGCGCTGCTCGGCGCCATGGCCTTGTTTCTCGCCTCGCTCAACCGCAGGCTGCTGATCGATACCGCGGACGTCGAGCTGGACGCCGCCGCGCGCCAGTTCCTCGCCCGGCAGGGCGTACGCACCGTGGTGAGCTCGGTCGTTCTCGACGACGATCACGCCGTCGTGTTCGTACGGGCGCTGCCGGGCAGCACCCGGCCGTTCGATACGTCGGACTCGTACGCGCTGGGCGAGACCCTCAAGGCGCACATGGTCGCCAACGCCGGCAAGACCATCGACGAGGTGTACTGGAAATTCGCGCTGGCCCCGGCGGGCGGCCGGCAAGTCTAATCCGCTTGCGCTGCGCCAAGCGCCGCCCGGCGGTGCCATCCGAGCCACGCCACGGCGGCAACGACAATGAGCACCACCGGCAGCGACCCGACGTTCATTTTCTGCCAGCCGGCGGCGTTGACCAGCGCGCCCGCCGAAAAGGACGAAACGCCCATCACCGTGAAGATAAGGAGATCGTTGGCGCCCTGCGTCTTCGCCTTTTCCGCCGGTGCGTAGGACTCGGTCAAAAGCGCCGTGCCGCCCGTATACATGAAATTCCATCCGATCCCGAGCAGCAGCAGCGCTGCCCAGAATTGCCACACCGCGACGCCGGACAAGGCGATCGCGATGCACAGGGCCATCAACGCGGCACCGGCGGCGATCACCCGGAGCGCTCCGAAGCGCGCGATCAGCGAACCGGTGACGAAGCCCGGCGCATACATGCCGACGATGTGCCATTCGAACACGATCGCGACCGCAGAGTACGGATGGCCGCAAAAGCTCATCGCCAGCGGGGTCGCCGCCATCAGCAGGTTCATCACGCCGTAGCCGAGCGCGCCGGACAATGCGGCGACGATGAACACCGGTTGCCGCATGATCTGCGACAGCGGCCGACCCCCGCCGCCGCGCTCGATCGGCGCCGGCGCCGGCACTTCGACCAGGGACTGGACGGCAAGCGCGAGCAGCGCCACGCCGACCAGCACGACAAAGGAACCGAGAAAATGCACCGGGAAGAGATCCTTGGCAAGATTGCTCGCAGCCGGTCCGAGAAAGCCGCCGGCGACGCCGCCTGCCAGCACCAGCGAAATCGCCCTCGACTTGAACGCCGGCGCGGCGACCTCGGCAGCCGCGAAACGGTATTGCAGCCCGAATGCCGTGTAGACGCCAGCCATCGCGGTGCCCGCGCAATAGAGCGCGAAGCTGTGCAGCCACAACGCCAGCGCGCAGGTCGCGACGCCTGCCATTCCGAAAGTCGCTCCGGCCATGAATCCGCGCCTGCGCCCCACTTTCGCCATCCACAGCGCAGCCGGCATCGCGGCGCACGCCGAGCCGATCACATAGGTCGTGAGCGCCAGCGTCGCAAAAGTCTTGTCGGCGACCAGCGCGTAGCCGACCAGGCCGCTCATCGCGGTGAGCCCGGAGTTGTTGACCAGCAGCAGTCCCTGGCAGCATGCGAGCAGCGAGATATCGCGATAGGAGGTTCGCATTGCGGCGGCGGAAGATCGGTACGGAGGCGGGTATCGTCGCGAGCTTGCATCGCGCGCGATTCGGCACTATATCAGCGCTTCCAACCCACGACGAGCGCACCATGACCCAAGCCACGCAGCAGGCGATACTCGACTTCTGGTTCGGCGCGCCGGAGGCCCCGGTCTACGGCACGACCCGCGAGCCATGGTTTCGCAAGGATCCCGCTTTCGACAACGAGATTCGCTCACGCTTCGGCGCCGCGCTCGAAGCCGCGCTCGCCGGCGACATGGCCGACTGGACGTCACCACGCGCCGCGCTCGCGCGGGTGCTGGTGCTCGACCAGTTCACGCGCAATTGCTACCGCGACTCGGGGCGCGCGTTCGCCGGCGACGCGCTGGCGCTCGCGGCCGCCGGCGCCGCGGTCGAGCAGGGGCAGGATCGCGAGCTGATCCCGGTCGAGCGCTGGTTCCTGTACATGCCGTTCCAGCACGCCGAGTCGGTCGCGGCGCAGCAACGTTCGCTGGCGCTGTTCACGCGCCTGCGCGACGAGGGTGGGCTTGGCGGTCCGCTGGAATGGGCGGAGAAGCACGCCGACGTCATCCGCCGCTTCGGCCGTTTTCCGCATCGCAATGCCTTGCTCGGCCGGGCATCGACGCCGGAGGAAACCGCCTTCCTCGCCACACCGGGCAGCAGATTCTGAGTGTCGCGTCCGATTCTCCGGCCACGACATTAGGGCCTGGGCTAACATTGCCGTATGGAGCTGATCGACATAACCTTGGCGTTGCTGCTCGCGGTGGCCGCGGTGGCGGCGATCGGCAAGTGGGTCGGCGCGCCGCTGCCGGTCCTGCTCGTTGCCGGCGGCGTGTGCCTGTCGTTCCTTCCCGGATTTCGCTCGCTGCGCATCGAGCCAAATATTTTTTTCCTGCTGTTCATTCCGCCGCTCCTGTTCTCCGACGCCTGGCTGATACCCAAGCGCGATTTGCTCAAGGTCATGCGGCCGGTGCTTCTGCTGGCTTTCGGCCTCGTGTTCCTGACGGTCCTGGTCGTCGGCTACCTGATGCACTGGCTGATTCCCGATCTGCCGCTGGCGGCTGCGTTCGCGCTCGGCGCCGTGATCTCGCCGACCGACGCCGTCGCGGTCCGGGCGATCACCAGCAGGCTGTCGATTCCCTCACGCGTCTCGACGATCATCGATGGCGAAAGCTTGATCAACGATGCGTCGGGGCTGATCGCGTTCAAGTTCGCGATCGCCGCGGTAGCGACCGGCGCGTTCAGCTGGAATCGCGCCGTACTGGAGTTCTTCGTCTCGTCCGGCGGCGGATTCCTGCTCGGGCTGGCGATTGCCTGGGCGATCGGCCAGGCGCGGGTCGGCTTGCGCCGCTTTTGCGCCGACGATCCGACGATCCAGACGGTGATTTCGCTGCTGACGCCTTATGCAGCGTACCTCGCCGCGGATGCGCTCGGCATCGGCAGCATCCTGGCCGTCGTCGGCGCCGGGCTCTACGCCGGCGCGCACGACATGCGCCACCTGGACGCCGCCACGCGCGCCCATTCCTGGGAAGTGTGGCGGATGGTGCTGTTCGCATTCAACGGCGTCGTGTTCGTGCTGCTGGGCGTCCAATTGCATTCGATCATCGGCGCCCTGTCGCGCGCCGGCGCGCTCGAGCTTGCGGGCTTCGCGCTCGCGCTGTCCGCGGCGGTGATCGTGCTGCGGATCGTCTGGGTATTCCCGGCTGCGTACCTGCCGCTGCTTCTGTCCAAGCGCATCCGCGAGCGCGAGGGCATTCACAGCCCGCGCGCGGTGTTCCTGACCGGGTGGGCGGGCATCCGCGGCTCGATCACGCTGGCCGCCGCGCTGTCCATTCCGTTCGCGACGTCGGCCGGCGCGCCGTTCCCCGGACGCGAGCTCATCATCCTGCTTGCGGCGTGCGTGATCATCATCACGCTGCTGGTCAACGGGCTCACCCTGCCGCTGCTGATTCGCTGGCTGGACATTCACGGCGACCGCATCGCCGAGCGCGAGGAGCGGGCGGCCCGCATCGCCACCGCGCAGGCGGCGATCGATGCCTTGCGCAAGCGCGTGCTGGCGCTAAGGACAAGCGAGGAGACCGCGTTCGCGAATTCGCTGCTCGGGCAGTACGAGCAGCGACTCGAGCGCTACTCGGCCAACACCGAGCGCAGGACACGACTCGACGCGCAATTCGCAACGCAGCGCAGGATATGGCTCGCGGCCATCGCCGCCGAGCGCGCCGAGCTGATGCAGATGCGCGAAACCGACGTCATCAACGACGAAGTACTGCGGCGCCTTCAGGTCGACCTCGATCTGGAGGAAACGCGGATCGTCGGCGCAGGTCGCAATGCGGGCTGAATGCCGCGACGCACGCCGCACGCCAGCGCATCGGCGGGGAACGCGACGCCGATGAGCGGGCCGATCGGCATCCTCGGTGGCACCTTCGACCCGATTCATTACGGGCATCTGCGGCTCGCGGCGGAGGTGCGCGCCGCGCTGCGCATGGGCGAAGTGCACCTGATTCCCGCCGGCTCCCCCCGCACCGTCCACCGCCGGTGGCGGCGGCGGAAGCGCGGCTGGCGATGACCGTGCTGGGCTGCGCGGAATTTCCGGGGCTCGATGCCGATGGTCGCGAGATCCGGCGGCAGGGGCCGAGCTACACCGTGCAAACCCTGCAGGAACTGCACGACGACTATCCGGCGCGACCGCTGGCGCTGATCATCGGCAGTGACGCCTTCGCCGGCATCGCGGCCTGGCATCGCTGGGAGCAACTGTTCACGCTCGCGCACTTCATCGTCGTCGATCGCCCCGGCCGGCCGTTTTCGCTCGACGCCTTGGGTCCGCCGCTGAAGATACAATGGGAGCGGCGGCTGACCACCGATCCGATGCGGCTGTCGCGACAGCTCGCCGGCGCGATCATCCGGCAGGCCGTGACACCGCAGCCGATCTCGGCGACTGCGCTGCGCGCGGAGCTCGCCGGCGGCCCGAAAGAGCGGGCGCGAGCTCGCGGTTTGCTTCCCGCCGCGGTTCTGGCTTATATTGAACGCAACCAACTCTATCGATCCGTCCCGGATGCGCGCTAATAAGATTCAAAAGACCGCAATTGCCGCTCTCGAAGATATCAAAGCGCGCGACATCACCGTACTCGATGTCCGCAAGCTCACCAGCCTGTACGATACGCTGATCATCGCCACCGCCGAATCGAGCCGGCAGGTCGGCGCGCTGGCGCGGCACGTGCGCGATTCCCTCAAGGCGGCGGGCGCGACCATCATCGGCGTCGAAGGCGAAGAATCGGGCGAATGGGCGCTGGTCGATGCAGGCGACATCGTCGTGCATGTCATGCAACCGGCGGTGCGCGCCTACTACAACCTCGAGGAGCTCTGGACGCCGCCCGCGCTGCGGCGCCGCGCGCGCTCCGTCGCGGCCTAGCGCCGTTCCGACGCGCGGCGCCCGGCAGGCCGCTGCGGGCGGCCGCCCGATTGCGGTGCAGCGCGGACGCGCGATGAAGCTGCGCATCGTCGCGCTGGGCGCGAGACTTCCCGCCTGGATCGTCGCCGGGTACGGCGAATACGCGCGCCGGCTGCCGCGCGAGCTTGCGCTGGAGCTGGTTGAGCTCAAGCCCGAGCCGCGCAACCGAGGCAAGACCACGGCGCAGATTCTCGCCGCCGAAGCAGCGCGCATTGGCGAGGCAACCCGCGGCCATCATTTGGTCGCGCTCGACGAGCGCGGCGAATCCTGGACGTCCGGAGAGCTCGGCGCGAAGCTTGCCGACTGGCGCGACCGCGGCCTCGCCGTCGCCTTTGTCATCGGCAGCGCCGACGGACTCGACCCCGGGTTCAAGCGCAACGCCGATGCCGTCATGGCGCTTTCCGCGTTAACATTGCCGCACGGGCTCGCACGGGTGCTGCTGGCCGAGCAGCTGTACCGCGCCGCGAGCATGCTGTCGGGGCATCCCTACCACCGCGAATGAGCACGCTGTTCATGCTGACCGAGCGTCCCTCGGTCTACCTTGCTTCGAGAAGCCCGCGCCGGCAGGAATTGCTGCGCCAGATCGGCGTCGAATTCGAGGAGCTCCTGCTGCGCGAGGCGCCGGGACGCCGGCGCGACATCGTCGAGGTACCGCGCAAGGACGAGGCTGCGGTCGAGTACGTCAAGCGGGTCGCGCGCACCAAGGCCGCTGTGGGCTGGCATCGCATGGGCCGCCGCGAACTGCCGCCGAAGCCCGTGCTCGCAGCCGACACCGAGGTAGTCGTCGATGGCGCGGTGCTCGGCAAGCCCGACGACGCCGCCGACGCCGGCGCGATGCTGGCGCGGCTGTCCGGCCGCACGCACGAGGTGATGACCGCCGTCGCCATCCGCTGGAACGCGCAGATCGTGCTGGGGCTGTCGGTGTCGCGAGTCAGTTTCCGCGCCATCGCGCAGGACGAGATCGAGCGCTACATCGCGACCGGCGAGCCGTTCGACAAGGCCGGAGCGTATGCGATCCAGGGCCGCGCGGCGATCTTCGTCAGCCGCCTGGAGGGCAGCTACTCGGGGGTGATGGGCCTGCCGCTGTACGAGACCGCGGAGATTCTCGCCAAGATCGGATTCCACGTGATATGAACCCGCCCGACGACCTGCTGTACACTCCGCTTGCCCGTCCGGCGCCGACGGCCGAGCCCTCTGCCGCCCCGCATGCGCGGCCGGCCTCGGCCGGGAACCAGGCGGCGTCCTCGCAGCGCGCCCCCGCCATGAGTCACGACATCCTCATCAACGTCACGCCGCAGGAGACGCGCGTTGCGATGCTCGAGCAGGGCGTCGTGCAGGAGCTGCACATGGAGCGCGCCAGCGCCCGCGGCCTGGTCGGCGACATCTATCTCGGCCGCGTCGCGCGCGTGCTGCCCGGGATGCAATCGGCATTCATCGAAATCGGCCTCGAGCGCGCCGCTTTCCTCCATATCGCCGACATCTGGGAGCACCGCCAGAACGGCAACGAAAACAGGCCGATCGAACGCATTTTGCACGAGGGCCAGTCGCTGCTGATCCAGGTGATCAAGGATCCGATCGGCACCAAGGGTGCGCGCCTGTCGACGCAGGTCAGCCTGGCCGGCAGGCTGCTGGTCTACCTGCCGCAGGACTCTCACATAGGTATATCGCAGCGCATCGAGGACGAGGCCGAGCGTGAGAGCCTGCGGGAAAAGCTGCAGCAGCTGCTGCCGGAAGGACTCGCCGGCGGGTTCATCATCCGCACGATGGCGGAAACCGCCAGCGAACGCGAGATGCAGAACGACATCGAGTACCTGACCAAGCTGTGGCGCGACCTGACGGAAAAATCGCGCACGGTACCGGCGCAGTCGCTGGTCTACCAGGACCTGAACCTGGCGCAACGCGTGCTGCGCGACATGGCGACCGAGGAAACCTCGCGCATCCTGGTCGATTCGCGCGAGACGTTCCAGAAGATGCTGGATTTCGCCGCGCAGTACACGCAGAACATCGTCGATCGCATCGAGCACTATGCCGGCGACCGACCGCTGTACGACCTGCACGGAGTCGAGGACGAGATCCAGAAGGCGCTGGCGCGCCGCGTCGACCTGAAGTCGGGCGGCTACCTGATCATCGACCAGACCGAGGCCATGACGACGATCGACGTCAACACCGGCGGCTTCGTCGGCGGCAGGAGCTTCGACGACACGATATTCAAGACCAATCTCGAGGCGGCGCAGGTGATTGCGCGACAGCTCCGCCTGCGCAATCTCGGCGGTATCATCATCATCGACTTCATCGACATGGAGAACGCCGACCACCGCGCCTCGGTTCTCGCCGAATTCAACAAGGCGCTGGAGCGCGACCGCACCCGGCTCACGGTCAACGGCTTCACGCAGCTTGGGTTGGTCGAGATGACGCGCAAGCGCACGCGGGAAAGCCTGGCCCACGTGCTGTGCGAGCCATGCGTAACCTGCGGCGGTCGCGGCGAAGTCAAGACGGCGCAGACGATCTGCTACGAGATACTGCGCGAGATCGTGCGCGAGGCCAGGCAATTCAACGCGCGGGGGTTTCGCATCCTCGCCGCGCAGTCGGTCATCGACCTGTTCCTCGACGAGGAATCGCAGAGCCTGGCCCAGCTCGGCGATTTCATCGGCAAGCCGATCTCGCTGCAGGTCGAGTCGATCTACACGCAGGAGCAGTACGACATCGTGCTGATATGAGAGCGCCGACGGGGATCATATGAGCGCATGCGGCGCTGCGTGATCGAACGACTCTGGTCCGCTGCGCGCGAATTCCTCGCGCGCCTTTTCCGCCGCAAGCCGCCCGAGCCCGGCCGCTTCGTCGCCGGCAGCAAGTTCTCGTGGCGCGGCTGGCTGGCGGTCACGCCATGGCTCTGGCCGTCGCGCGAATACCTGGTCTACGTGCCGCGCGGGTACGGCGGCTGGAAGCGCCGGCCGCTGCTGGTGCTGCTGCACGGCTGCAAGCAGACCCCGGAGGATTTCGCCGCGGCGACACGCATCGCGGCGCTTGCCGACCAGCACGGATGGATGGTGCTGCTGCCGCGCCAGACGACCCGAGCCAATGCGTGGGCGTGCTGGAACTGGTTCGACAAGGCGACCAGCGACGGGCGCGGCGAGGCAGCGATCGTCGCGGCGCAGGTGCGCGCCCTGCGCCGTGCGTATCGCATTCATCCGCGCCGCGATATTCGCGGCCGGCATGTCCGCCGGCGGCTGTCTGGCTGCCGTGCTGGGGCTGCGCTACCCGGCGCTGTTCGCCGGCGTGGCCGTGCACTCCGCCGTCGCCGGCGGCGCCGCGTCGGGGCCAATGGCCGCCATGCAGGTGCTCTCTCACGGGGCCGATACCGCCATCGAGCGGATTGCAGCGACCGCGCGCGAGGTCGCGCCCAGGCGTGCGCTCCCTGTCCCGCTGCTGGTCGTTCACGGCGGCGACGACCACATCGTCGCGCTGCGCAACGCGCGGCAACTGGTTCGCCAGTACCTGGTTCTCAACGGCCGTCTCGACGCGCAGACCATGCCGCCGGACGAACTCCCGCCGCCCGACCGGGAGACAACGCAAGAAGTTGCGCCGGGACGCACCGCGACGACGATCGAGTATCGTGATGGCAGCCGCACGCTCGTGCGGATGGTGCGCGTCGATGCCCTGGGCCACGCTTGGAGTGGTGGCGACGCCGCGTTCCCGTACAATGATCCTCAGCCGCCGGACGCGACGACCCTGCTAGGCGCATTCGTCGCCGAGGAGATTCGGTGAGACGCAGTGAGGAGTGATCCCATGGCAGTGGCGGGAATGAATCATTTCACCGTGTTGACCGACGACGTCGACACGACGGTTCGCTTCTACGGCGATCTGCTGGGCCTCGAGCCGGGGCCTCGCCCGAAACTCAAATTTCCGGGCGCATGGCTGTATGCAGACGGCCATCCGATACTGCACATCGTGGGCGGGCGCGACCGAAAAGAGTTGAGGCCCGGGGTGATCGACCATATGGCTTTTACCGGCCGCGATCTCGCGGCAAGCTTGTCGGCGTTGAAGGCGCGCGGCATCGCGCACGACTGCCGCCAGCAGGTCGATACCGGCCTGTGGCAGGTGTTTTTTCTCGATCCCAACGGCGCCAAGATCGAGCTCGATTTCGCGGCGACCGAGCGCGCGAGCGCTTGACCGCCGCCGCGCACGCGACGCTCGACCATCTGGTCGTCGCCGCCGATACGCTGGAAAATGGCGAGGACCATCTCGAGTCGCTGCTGGGCGTCCGGCCGCAGCGCGGAGGCAAGCATGCCGCGATGGGCACGCACAACAGCCTGCTCAAGCTGGGCGAGTGCTGCTTTCTCGAGCTGATCGCGATCGACCCCGACGCAACGACGCCGGCGCGGCCGCGCTGGTTCGATCTCGATCGTCCGGCGATGCGCGCGCTTTTGGCCCAGCAACCGCGGCTGATCCACTGGGTTGGCCGAACCGACGACATCGAGGCCGCGCGGCGCGCAATCCCGATCGATCCCGGGCCGGTGCACGCGATGGCGCGCGGCAACTTTCGCTGGCGCATCACCATTCCCGACGACGGAAGGCGCCCCGGGGAGGGCGTGCTGCCGACCTTGATTCAGTGGGATGATGCGCGGCATCCGGCGGACGAGTTGCCCGATGCCGGCTTGCGCGTCGCCGCACTTGCCGCAGCGCATCCGGAGCCGGCGTCGGTGCGCGCAGTGCTCGCCGCACTCGGCCTTGGCGACACCCTCAAAGTCACTTTCGCTGCGGCACCGCGGCTGGCCGCGATGCTCTCCACGCCGCGGGGCAAGGTCACGCTGTAGTTCGCCCGCGGCGCGCGATCAGGGCTTCGGCGGAGCGGCGTCGGCGGCCGCAAGCTCGCCGTAGACGACGCGCGCGATCGCCAGAAGCTGCGCCTTGTCGAGCCTGCCCGACAGCGCGTAGCCGCAGGTATCGTCTATCCAGTAGAACACGCCGACGCCGTCCTCCAGCGCGTAGCGGAACGCCGACTCGGACGTGTGCTCGTTGTCCTTGCGTACCAGAAGCGAAATGCGCTGCTTGTCGGCGTTCTCGTACATGAACAGCGCGCCCGGCTTTTCATTGCCGGCGACCAGCCGGCCGCCGACGAGATCGTAGCCCACCGCGTGCAGATTCGGCGCGTGCACCGGGAAGCTCAACCGCTTCGACAGCCACCGCACCAGTCGGTCTTCTTCGTTGGCCCAGATCTCGACCGGCCGGTTGACATCGGTGGCATACAGCGCATGGGTCAGCGCGGCCTGCCGCTGAAATGTCGTCGGCGTGCCCTCGAGCCGCAGCGTCTCATCGCGACTCATCCATCCCAGACCAATACCGATGATCAGCGTGGCGACGCTGGCAAGCGCGGGCCATGCCCAGCGCAGGCGCGGCAGCAGCTTCGTGCCTTGCGGCGGTTTCGCCGCCGCAATCAGCTCGCGCGGCAGCGGCTCGGCCAGCCAAGGATCGAACGCGTGGCGCAGGTCCGCGTTCTGCTTTCGGATCCCGGCGACACGGGCAGCGAGCGCCGGTTCGCGCTCGAGCGCAGCCGCGAGCATGGCCCGGCGCTCCTCCGGCAGCTTGCCATCGGCGTACGCATGCACGTCATCGTCGGACAAGGGCAGGTTGGAGCTCATTTGATCACCTTCAGCGGCGCCGGCGGAATGTCGGCCATGCGCCGCAGCTTCTCCCGCGCGCGATTGAGACGGGACATCACCGTGCCGATCGGCACGCTTTGCACCCGCGCGATGTCCTCGTAGCGCAACTCCTCGACCGCGGCCAGGATCAGCACCTCACGTTGCTCGACCGGCAACCGGCCAATCTGCGCGAAGACCTCGGCCAGCTCGAGGCGATCCGACTGCGTCGCGCGCACCGGAATCTCCCACCCGGCGACCGGGCCATCGTCGGCGTCCAGCGAGCTTTCCGAGAGCTCACGCCGGCGCATCGCGAACTGGTTGACGTGCACGTTGTGCATGATCGTGAACAGCCATGCTCGAAGATCGCTGCCGGCTTGCCACAGCCGCCGCTTTTCCCACGCCCGCGCCAGCGTGTCCTGCACCAGATCGTCGGCACGATTGAGATCGCCGGTGAGCACCCGCGCATAACGTCGCAGCCGCGGCAGTGCCGCGACCAGATCCGGGTGAGGCAACGTGTCGGGCATCCGCGGTTCCCTGTATGTCAGACCACTCCGGGCGCCGCCTCTTCCCGGCCACCCTCGCTACGGCTGGCAACCGCCTGCATGCCAGGGGAAACAGGCAGGCAGGCGGAGGTATTCCCTCGCTCGAACCCCGGTGCGGTGGCGCGCCTGGCTTCCCGGCGCGCCAATCAGTCTCAACCCTTGACCGCGTGCCAGACGCCGTTGAAGCCGTCGCCCGTCATGTCGCCCGGCTTCTTGTCTTTCGACCAGTGATAGAGCGGCTTGCCCTTGAACGCCCACTGCTTGCTGCCGTCGTCGCGCGCAATGATCGTCCAGTCTCCGGATGCCTTGGCGTCGCCGCCGGCGGTGAGCGGCGGCCAGATCGCCGCGCACGGACCGTTGCATGCGCTCTTGCCGCCCGTGTCATTGTCGAACGTGTACAGCGTCATGCCGCCGCTGTCGGTCATCATCCCGCCGGCCATCTTGCCGGGCGGTTGCTGTGCGAGCGCGACACCCGACACCGCGATGGCCGCGATCAAGCCGGCTGCAATCGTGCGAATCTTCATGAAATCCCCTTGGGTCGTTGATGAGTAAAGCTTTCGATCACACCACGGCAGCGCTAACACGCGTTGCGCCGCCTTATTCCCCACGACGCCGCGACATCCGGCTCACGCCGGTGGTGGCGGCGGCGGTTGCCGCTTGCTGCTGCGCTGTATTGCCAGCACCAGGCTCGCGCGGAGGCGCTCGGTCGCGAGAATCAGCTGATGGATCTCGTTGCCGCTCTTGCGCGCGATACGGGCCACGCCCAGGTCCGCCTGCTCACCGACCGAAATCCGCCCCGCAGCGGCTGTGCAGGCGACGGACCGGCCGCACCACGGCAAACTGAATGAACACGACAGCAATCACGAACGCGCCGAGCAGCAGCGCGATCTGCACCGGTCCGATGACGCCGGTCGCGACCGACCAGAACGACCGCGTCGGCAAGCGCACGCTGATGATGCCGGCGACCTCGCCTTCGCGAAAGCCGAAGCCGCGCTCGGTGCCGTAGCGTACCTTGACGTCGGTCGGCGCGTTTTCCGCGCTGGCGTGGCAGGAAAGGCACGACGCCTTGACGTAGAGCGTGCGCGCGTAACGATAAGTGTCGGGCAGCATCTCGTAGTATTCGGCGAGATGCTTGCTGCGGATCGCGTCCAGCGCCTTGGCCTCGAACGCGTCCGGCTTGTTGACCGGGTTCATGAAATTGTGCGAGGTGACGCGAAACTTCGCCGGCGACGCCGATTTCTCGACGACTTCGGAAAACTCGCGCTGCGCCAGCGCCGGATTCTTCGAATAGAAATGCCAGAGCGTGGGGGCGGCGGCGGGAGCGCCCGGGGAGGCGCCCGCTGCGCCTTGCGCCGGATCGGGCGCGCTGATGAGCGTCACCTGGCCGAGGTAGCTCTTGTCGTCGTCCCTGACCCAGACGCGGCCGTATTGCGAGACCCAGCTGCCGAAGGCATCGACGTTGTCGGCGACCGTCTCCGCCTGCGATTTGAGCTGGCTGCGATAGACGCTCTCGAGCACCAGGTAGAACGAGCCGACGATCAGCAGCAGCGCGACGACAAAGACGATCGTGAATTGCGTCGTAATCGAACGGTTCAGAAACATGCCATTCCCCTTTCTGCCTCAGGCAGATACGCGGCGCGGCTACAAGTGGATGCAGGCTCGCGCTTCGCTGCTGAACGTGCCGCGCCGCTCGCCGTCCTCGATGTGCTGTGCCAGCAGCGCAACATACTCTTCCACATCCGATGGCTTGGTCTTGTTGCCGGTCGCGAGCCACACCGCGCGCGCATCCTCGGCAAGCTGCCTGCCGAACGGCCCGACCTCGACCACGAACAGCCTGTCGATGTCCGCGCAGAAGCGCAGCAATATTGGAAGCGCGCGAAAGGTGGGCGGCACCGGCGAAGGCCTGTCAGCGGCGGATCGATTTGCCGCACGCCGCCGGCGCGCGCGAATTGCGGTTCGCCGCCGCGGACGGCCATCGTGCCAAGACTGGCGGGCGCATCGTCGTCATTCTCCCTTTGTACGGTACCGCTTGTTGCGGCGCCGCGTCGCGCAAGGCATCCGCCGGAGCCCGCATCCTGCCCCACAATGCGCGTCAGGGCAACTCCGCCGCCGGCATGCCCGCCATGATGATCGGAATCCTGCGCGCCAGCGCTTTCGACCCGGGGTTGCGCTCGTAGCGGCGCGGATTCGGCGTCATCGCGGCCAGCCGTGCCGCCTGCTCCGCGCCAAGCTGTGCCGCCGACGTGCCGAAATAGTGGCGCGCGGCGGCCTCGCAACCGAACACGCCATTGCCCCACTCGATGACGTTCAGATAGATTTCGAGGATTCTGCGCTTGTCCAGGATCGCTTCCAGCATCACGGTGATCAGCGCTTCCTCGCCCTTGCGCCAGTAGCTGCGCTCTCCCGACAGAAACAGGTTCTTGGCAAGCTGCTGCGAGATCGTCGATCCGCCGGCGACGACGCGTCCCTTGCGCAGGTTCTTGTCCATTGCCCGCTGGATCCCGTCCCAGTCGAATCCTTCGTGCTCGACGAATCTCGCGTCTTCGGCCGCGATCATTGCGCGCTTCAGGTGCGCCGAAATTCGCTCGTACGGCACCCACGTGTACTGCAGGCGCGCGCGCGGCCTGGTTTCCCTGATCTCATCGAGGCGCATCGCCATGAAGGCCGTCTCGCGCGGCGCGTGATCGCGCCACCACCAGATGTGCACCGCGTACCATGCCTGGAGCAGCAGGAACGCGCCCAGAAGCACGAGCATCACCCACATTACCCGCCGCAGCCCGGAGCCCATGCTCAGCGTTCCGTGCCCGCGCGCAGCAGCGGGAACACCGGGGCGGTGTCCGGCCGCACGCCCCGCCACAGGAAAAAGCTTTCCGCCGCCTGCTCGACCAGCATGCCCAGGCCGTCGGCGGCGCGCCGCGCACCGTGTGCGCGGGCCCAGCGCAGGAACGGCGTCGTCCGGTCGCCATAGACCAGGTCGTAGGCGAGCGCGTTCGCCGCGAACAGGCCTTCGGGCCACAGGCCCGGAGGCACGGTGGTGCCCAGCCCCAGGCTGGTCGCGTTGACGACGATGTCGAAACGCCGGCCCGCAAGCGCTGGCAGCGGTTGCGCGCTGATCGGGCCCCGCGCGCTGAATCGCGCCGCGAGCTCGGTCGCCCTGGCGTGCGTGCGGTTGGCGACGACCAGCCGGCGCGGCGCTTCCGCGAGCAGCGCCCCGACGATGCCGCACGCGGCGCCCCCCGCGCCGAGCACCAGCAGGTCGCGGCCGGCGATCGTCTCGGCCAGGTTGTGCGCCAGGTCGCGCACCAGGCCCGCGCCATCGGTGTTGTCGGCGAGCCAGTGATCATCGCGCCACGCCAGCGTGTTGCAGGCGAGCGCCGATCGCGCCCGCTCGCTGTGCTCGCGCGCCAGCGCGAATGCCTCGACCTTGAAGGGGATGGTGACGTTGAGTCCCAGGCCGTTCGTCTCGACGAAGTCCCGCACCGCGGCGGCAAAGCCGTCGATCGGCGCGAGCAGGCGCTCGTAGCGCATCGCCTGGCCGGTCGCCTGCGCAAAGGCGGCGTGAATGAGCGGCGACTTGCTGTGCGCGACGGGGTTTCCGATGACGGCGTAGCGGTCCACGGAACGGGAAGGACGAAGGTCGGAGCGGCGCGGCGGCGAGAGCGGGAGTCCGGCGCGCTGGCCGCCGGTCACGCGCCCGCCGCTTCGCCTTCGCTCATTGCGAGGTCAGCGAATCGCCCGGCGCGAACGTCCAGGTGCGCGTGATGTAGAGGATGTCGGTATCGCGCCGGATGTCGGGGGGAAACGGTGCGTAGGGGCCGCCCATCTGCACGATATGGCTGGCCGCCAGATCGAGGATCCGCTGTCCGGACGAACGCTCGACGATGACGCTTTCGACGCTGCCGTCGGCGCGGATGCCGGTCGTCAGCAGCAGGCTGCCGTAGAGCTTTTGCGCGCGCGCGGCCTCGGGATAGTTGAGATTGCCGATGCGCTCGACCTTGAGTCGCCAGTCCTCGACGTAGCGCGCGAAGCGGTATTCCTCGGCGCGCGCTCCGATGAAGCGCCGCTTCGGCCGCTTCTGGTAGGCGTCCATGTCCTTGGCGATCTGCGCTTCGAGCCGCATCGACTCCAGCGTGCGCTGCATCATCTCGGTCGCGGTCGGAAGCTCGGGCCTGTCGGGCGTGTCGTTCGGCTTGGGCTGCGGCAGCGTGACCGGCGCCGCGGCCTTGAGCTGAGCCATCATCTCCCTGGTCCGCTGCTCGAGCGTGTCGGCCTTCTGCGTCGCCACCGCGAGCTGGTTGCTGGCGCTTTCCTTCGGCAGCACCGGCAGCGGGCTCTTCGCACGGCGGTTTGCATCGGTGTTGCCGCCGCCGTCCAGATGCGCCTGCGCAAGGATATCGGCCTTGGTCGGCTTGGACGCGGACTTGGCGTTGACCAGCGCGACTTCCAGCGGCGGTCCGTTGCGGTCGAACTTCGCCAGGTCCAGCGGGCTGAAGTGCAGGGCCAGCGCGACAAGGTGCACCAGGACCGAGGCGCCGACGGCCGTCGCGAGCAGGCGATTGGCCGGTGCCGCATCGGCGACCAGGAACGGCAGCGACATCGTGCGCGCTTCCGTGTGCACGACCAGTGCGCGCGGTCGCGCCGCTGGTCTTTTCCTCGCGGTGACCTGCGGCTTGACGGCCGCGCTGCTTCGCGTGCCCTTGGGCATAACCTGGAAGTATATCGTCAGCGGCTCTCAGTCAAGCGCCTCCCCGGCGTAGCGGACCTCGATCGTCGCCGCCAGGAGGTCGATGCGGCCGAGCGAAAGGCGGATGCGGGGCCCGCTCGCGGCCGGGAGATCGGCGACCCGCACGTACAGCGGCAGCGCGTCGAAGCGCACCAGGTTGTCGCGGACCACGCTCGCGGTCGCCTCGACGAGCTTTTCCTGCTCGAGCCACCGCAGGCACCAGTAATGCTCCATCCGGTTCTGGAATTCGGCGTACTGCGCGTACGTGAGCTCGAAATCGGCGAGCACGGCAAAGAGCTCGGCGTCGCCCTCGGCGTACGGCGGCCGGTCGCCCGCGATCGCGGCCATCAGCTGCCGCTGATTGACGAGATCGCTGTAGCGGCGCAGCGGCGAGCTCGCCCAGAGGTAGTGCGCGACACCGAGGCCCTGATGCGGCTCGGGCCTCGTGCTCATCTTCACCTTGCCCGCCTGCTGCGTGCGGTACAGCCCCGGGGCGCCGGCGTCCTGCAGGAGCTTGCCCCAGCTGCTGTTGACGTGAATCATCAATTCGGCGACAAGCTTGTCCAGCGGCGATCCGCGCGACCGCGGCACGATGGCAATTCTGCCCTCGGGCGTCGCGTCCCAGTCGACCAGGAAGGTATAGTCGACGCGCGGCACGTCGGCCTTGCCGCGCGCTGCCTCGAGCTTCTGCGCCACGCGCCAGAGCGCGCGCAACTCGTCGGTCCAGCGCGGCTCGCCGGGCGACGCCGCGGCAGCGAAATGCTCGCCGATCGCATCGAGGCGCAGATTCGCGGCCACCGACACCCGTTCCAGCCGCGTCGACTGCCTGAGCGGCGTGCCGTCGGACGCGGTCTCGACGTAGAGCGACAACGCGGCGCGCGGCGCGCCGGCAGCGAGCGTAAAGCGCCCGATCACCTCCTCCGGCAGCATCGTTATCTTGCGTCCCGGCATGTAGACAGTCGACAGCCGGGCACGCGCGATCGCGTCCAGCGGCGTGCCGCGAGGAATCGCGATCGCCGGCGCGGCGATGTGAATGCCGATCTCGATGTTGCCGTCCGGCAGCGGCCGCACCGAGAACGCATCGTCTATTTCGGTCGTCGCCGCGTCGTCGATCGAGAACGCCTCGGCTTGCGCCAGCGGAAGCTCGGCCTCGTCCGACACCGCGCCGTGGCCCGGAAAATCGATGCCGCGCGGAAATGCCTCGGACAGGAAGCGATCGAAGTGATAGTCGTGGGTCGAGGGGATCGCCCCGCACGCCGCGAGCAATGCCAGAGGGTTCGTATGCAGCGCCTCGCACGCCGCGGCCAGGGCGCGCGACTCGATGGCCTGCTTGTCGGGCCGGTAGAGCAGCATCGGCAGCTGGTCGCGGATCGCCTGCGGCAGGCGGCCCGCTTCGAGTTCCGCGGCGAGCGCGGCGATTTCCTGCCCCTCGCGCCGCTTGCGCTCGGCCCCCGCCAGCGCCGCCTTCAGCGCGTCGGGCGGCGCCGCCTTGTAGCGGCCCTTGCCCTTCTTGTAGAAATGCATCGGCGACGCGTGGAGGCACAGCGCCAGCGACGCGGCTTCGGAAGGGCGCGGCGCGCGCCCGAAATACTCGGTGGCGAGATCGGCGAACGCGAACTCGCCACCGCCGCTGACTTCCCACAGGAACGCGGGATCGATGCCGCCGGCAAGCGCCTGCGCTTCAGCAAGCAGCGTCGCGGGCGTCGGGTCGGCAAAGCGCAGCAGCACGTTCGCCGCCTTGATCTTCATCCGCTTGCCCGATGCCGTCTCGACCTGCAGCGACGTATCGTTGTCGGCGAGGACCGTGCCGGCCTTGAACGCGCCGTCGTCCTCGAAAAAAACATGCATGGGAAGCGGGAACTGCTGCGGAGGGAGGCGCGGATTATACCGCGGCGGCGCGCAGGTTGCAGGACCGCGCGCTTTGCTGCACGATGACGAAGCATTTCAATCACGGGAGTCAACGATGGAATTTCGCCGCCTCGGCGACAGCGGCCTCGAAGTATCGGTGTTGTGCCTCGGCACGATGATGTTCGGCGATCGCACCGATGCAGCGGCCGCGCAGCGCATCATCGCCTCCGCCTTCGATGCCGGCGTCAACTTCATCGACACGGCCGATGTCTACGCCAAGGGCGCGTCGGAGACGATCGTCGGCCCGGCGATCGCGGCGAACCGGCGCCGATGGATCCTCGCCACCAAGGTCGGCAACGTGATGACCGAGTCGCCGCACGACGGCGGCCTGTCGCGACGCTGGATCATGCAGGCCTGCGAGGACAGCCTCAAGCGGCTCGCGACCGACTACATCGACATCTATTATCTGCACAAGGACGATACCGAGACGCCGCTCGCCGAAACGATCGAGGCGATCGGCGACCTGCTGCACGCCGGCAAAATCCGCTACTTCGGCGTGTCCAACTACCGCGGCTGGCGCATCGCCGAAATCGTCGGCCTGTGCGCCGAGCTCGGCGTGGCGCAGCCGGTCGTCTGCCAGCCTTACTACAACGCGATGAACCGCATGCCTGAGGTGGAGATCCTGCCGGCCTGCGACTACTACGGCATCGGCGTGGTTCCCTACAGCCCATTGGCGCGCGGGGTGCTCACCGGCAAGTACGCACCGGGGGCCGCGCCGCCGCCCGACTCGCGCGTCGGACGCAAGGACCGGCGCATGATGGAAACCGAGTTCCGCGACGAATCGATCGTCATGGCGCAGACGATCAAGGCGCACGCGAACAAAAAACGGCTGACGGCGACACAATTTGCACTCGCCTGGGTGCTGCACAATCGCATTGTCAGCTCGGCGGTCTGCGGACCGCGCACGCTCGAGCAGTGGGACGATTACCTGACTGCGGCCGGCAAGACGCTCGATGCCGACGACGAGGCGCTGATCGACTCGCTGGTCACGCCCGGGCATCCATCGACGCCCGGATACAACGATCCGCAGTATCCGTTTTACGGGCGGATCGTCGACTAGAACCCGAGGGTCCGCGGCCGGCCGGCGGCCCGACTGCTCCGACGTCCGCGCGCGCGGAGACGCCCCCGGGGGAAGGCCTATTCGTTCGCCACGCCGTGCGGCACGTGCCCGGTGGCAACGTGCTTTGCCGCCGACTCGACGTGCGTGCGCTGGTCGTCGAAAAAAATGTCGGCGCCGAAGGCCCGCAGGAACTCGCCCTTGTCGAGCCCGCCGAGAAACAGCGCCTCGTCGATGCGGATGTTCCAGGCGCGCAGCGTCCGGATCACGCGCTCGTGCGCCGGGGCGCTGCGCGCGGTGACCAGCGCCGTGCGGATCGGGCTCGCGTCGTCGGAAAAGTCGCTCTGGATGCGGTGCAGTCCGGCCAGGAATTCCTTGAACGGCCCGCCCGAAAGCGGGCGAAGCGCTGCGTCGGTCTCGCTCTGGGCGAACGCCGCCAGCCCGCTTTCCTGGTAGACCCGCTCGGCCTCGTCGGAGAACAGGACGGCGTCGCCGTCGAAGGCGATCCTGAGCTCGTCGGATTCGTTCTTGCCCACGGCAGACGGCACGATCGTCGCCGCGGCGTAGCCGTCGTTCAGCACGCGCTTGACGTCCTCGGTGTCGGCGGACAGGAACAGGTGCGCGCCGAACGCCGGCACGTAGCGCGACGTCGGCTCGCCCTTGGTGAACGCGGCGCGAGTGATGTCCAGCCCGTAATGCTTGATCGCATTGAACACGCGCAGCCCCGTGTCGGCGCTGTTGCGCGACAGCAGGATGACCTCGACGTACTGCTTGTCGGCGCGGTTCAACCGCAAGAGTTTCTGGACCAGCACGAACGCCGGCCCGGGCGCGAGCATCTGCTCCTCATGCTCGATCTGGTAGCGCTGGTACGCGTCGACGCCGGCCTCGGTGTAGACGCGATGGCTCTCGGTCAGGTCGAACAGCGCGCGCGACGAAATCGCGACGACCAGCTTGTCCGCGAGCGTGGGCTTGGGCACCGTGCCAGTATAGCGCCGCGCCCGGGTCCGGGACGCCGTGCTACGCCGCTCGGCGCAGTCCCTTGTCCAGCTCGGCAAACACCAGGCGCACCTGCTCCACCGCCCAGTCGATCTGCTCGCGGTCGATCACCAGGGGCGGGGCGAAGCGCACGACGGTGCCGTGCGTGTCCTTGGAGATCACGCCGCGCGCCAGCAGCCGATCGACCACCGCCCGCGCGTCGGTCTTGCGCGCGTCGACCTCGAGGCCGATGAACAGCCCTCTGCCGCGCACGTCGCGGATCAGCGAGCTCTGCACGGTCTTGAGCCGTGCCAGCAGGTAGGCGCCAAGCTCCGCCGAGCGCTCGATCAGCTTTTCGTCGAACAGCACCGAGATCGCCTCGAGCCCGACCGCGGCGGCGAGTGGATTGCCGCCGAAGGTGCTGCCGTGGTCACCCGGCTGGAACACCTGCATCACATCGTCGGTCGCGACGAACGCCGACACCGGCAGCATGCCGCCGCCGAGCGCCTTGCCGAGGATCACGCCGTCGGGCTTGACGCCGTCGTGCTCGCAGGCGAGAAACCTGCCGGTGCGCCCCATGCCGGTCTGGATCTCGTCGCAGATCAGCAGCACGCGGCGCTCGCGGCAGATCCGCGCGCATTCGGCGAGATAGCCGGCCGGCGGGACGATCATGCCCGCCTCGCCCTGCACCGGCTCGACCAGGAACGCCGCCGTGTTCGGCGTGATCGCGTCCGCCAGCGCCTGCGCATCGCCGAACGGAATCGCCCTGAACCCGGGCGCGAACGGTCCGAAGCCGTCGCGGTACTGCGCTTCCGACGAGAATCCGACGATGGTGATCGAGCGGCCGTGGAAGTTGCCCGCGCACACGATCACCTCGGCTTGGCCCTCGGGAACGCGTTTGATCTTGTACGCCCACTTGCGCACCGCCTTCAATGCGGTCTCGACGGCTTCGGCGCCGCCGTTCGCGGGCAGCGCCCGCGCGAGCCCGGTGACTTCGGTCAGCCGTTTCAGAAAAAGCGGCAGCTTGTCGTTGTGGAATGCGCGCGAGGTCACCGCGAGCTGTTGCGCCTGCGCGACCAGCGCCGTGACGATGCGCGGATGGGCGTGACCGTGGCTGACGGCGGAGTACGCCGACATCATGTCGAGAAAGCGCCGGCCGTGCGTGTCCCACAGCCACGCGCCCTCGCCGTGCGAGACGACCACCGGCAGCGGGTCGTAGTTGCGTGCGCCGAAGCTCTTCTCGAGGTCGATGAATGCCGCGATCGATTCGCCGTTTTGCGGTCTCGCCGCGTTGGCAATACGGTTCTTCATGATTTGACTCCTTTTCTCGCGACCGGAGGTTCGCTCGGTCGTCTTGGTTCCGCGGCGTCGCAAACTCCTGGTGGGAGCGCTGACCAGCGGAACTGTCCGGATATCGCAGCACCGACCCGGCTCGCCGCCGGGTGGCGCGATCAGGATTGGGAAGCGAGGCTACTTCGCCAGGACATGGCCCGAATTCTACCCTCGAATGCCCGGCGAGGCCCGCTGCGGTGCACAAAAGGACTGCAGACGCGCTCGCGATAGCTGCAGTTGCAGACGCACCAATGCCGCTGTCGCGGCGATGCTACCGGTGCATGCCGGTCTTGGAGCGATCCGCGGCGAGCCGCTAACTCCAGCCGGCGAGTCGCGCCAGCAGCTTGCCGTGAATCCCGCCGAAGCCGCCGTTGCTCATCACCAGCAGATGATCGCCCGGCCGCGCGTCGCGTGCGATCGCATCGACCAGCGCGTCGAGATCGCCGGCTACCGACGCGCGCGCGCCGAGCGGCGACAGCACCGCCGCGGCATCCCATCCCAGGTTCGCCGCGTAGCAATAGACGCGGTCGGCGTGTTCCAGGCTCGCTGGCAGGCGCGCATTCATCGTCCCCAGCTTCATCGTGTTCGAGCGCGGCTCGACGATGGCGACGATGCGTTCGCCGCCGACCGCGCGGCGCAAGGCGTCGAGCGTTGCGGCGATCGCGGTCGGGTGATGCGCGAAATCATCGTACACGGTGACACCGTTGACTTTGCCTCGCACTTCCAGGCGCCGTGCGATCCCGCGAAACGCCGCCAGTGCGGCGAGGCTCACCGCGACCGGCACGCCGACGTGCCTCGCGGCGGCGATCGCGGCAAGCGCATTGAGCTGATTGTGCCGGCCGAGCAGCGCGAGCGGCGCCAGCACGCCCTGCGGCGCGCCGCCGACCTTGATCGTGCCGTCGACGGCGATCGTCCAGTCCGACCCCGTATCGATGACCGCCGCGAATCCGAAGCGCTCGACCTCGCTCCAGCAGCCGCGCGCGAGCACGCGCTGCAGGCTCGCTTCGCCGCCGTTGACGATCACCCGCCCGGCGTGCGGGATCGTGCGCACCAGGTGATGGAATTGGGTCTCGATCGCAGCCAGGTCGGGAAAGATGTCGGCGTGGTCGTATTCGAGATTGTTGAGTATCGCGGTGCGCGGCCGGTAGTGGACGAACTTCGAGCGCTTGTCGCAGAAAGCCGTGTCGTACTCGTCGCCTTCGATCACGAAGAACGCGCTGTCCGACTGCCGGGCCGATACCTGCAGGTCGGGCGCGACGCCGCCGATCAGGAAACCCGGCTGCAATCCCGCATGGTCGAGAATCCAGGCGAGCATGGCGCTGGTCGTCGTCTTGCCGTGCGTTCCCGTCACGGCGAGCACCCATTTGTCGGTGAGGACGTTTTCGGCGAGCCACTGCGGTCCCGAAATATAGCGCCGGTTCGCATCCAGAATCGCCTCGAGCAGCGGATTGCCGCGCGAGATCGCGTTGCCGACGACGAACACGTCGGCGTCCCCCGCAACCGTGTCGAGCTGTGTTGCGTCGTAGCCCTCGGTCAGCGCGATGCCGAGATTCGCAAGCTGCGTGCTCATCGGCGGATAGACGTTGGCGTCGCAGCCGGTGACCGTGTGTCCGGCCTGGCGCGCGATCGCGGCGATCCCGCCCATGAACGTGCCGCAGATGCCGAGGATGTGCAGGTGCATCGTCCGCCCTTCAGCCTCGCCGCTGCCCGCGCAAGTCGAGCGCGCGCTCGTAGGCGCTCTCCAGGCTGCGCGTGTAGCGGTCGACGTCGGCAAGCCCCGATCGCGGCAGGGCCTCGACGATTTCCCCAGCGATGGTGTTCCGCCAGGCGCGATCCTGCGCCAGCCGGCACGCGATCGCGACGTAATCGTCATCGCTGTGCGCGATCGTCGCCGTGACACCGAGATGGGTGAGGATGCTGTATCCCATGCGCTCGGCCTGACGTTCCCCGACGCGCGTGACGACCGGCACGCCCATGTCGAGCGCGGCGGCCGTGGTATCCCCGCCGGTGTAGGGCAAGGTATCGAGCACGACGTCGACCAGCCGATAGCGCGCGCGATCGACCGCGTCGTCGATCGCCCAGGGAATGAACGCGACACGTTCGGCGGCGATTCCGAAGCTTTCGAGCCGACGCCGGTACAGCGCGTGTTGCGCTTGGCTGCGGGGCGAAAACGCGAGCACGCTGTCTGGCACGGCGTCGAGAATCCGCCGCCACAGCGCCAGGCAACGCGGGGAAAGCTTGAGAAGGCTGACGAAGACGCCGAACACCGTCGCGTCACGGGCGATTCCGAGATCGTCTCGCGTGACCGGCGCTTCGGGCGCCGGCGCAACGCGGCGGAACGGCAGCACGCACCCGTCGAGCGCCAGCGGCGCTTCGATCTGGTAAGCCGCTGCGTCCGGCAGGTCGGCGTGCCGGTCGGTCATCTTGAAATCCACCTGCCGCATGCCGATCGCGCCGTGATTGCCCAGATGCGTGATGATGACGGGCGCCGGCTTGTACGAGAGTATCGCCGGGCGCGACGCGCCGGAATGCCCCGTCAGGTCGATCAGGATATCGAGGCCGTCGGCGGCGATGGCCCTGGCGGCCCGCACGTCGTCGCCGTCGTCCAGGCGGGTGAAGCCGGCGCAGCACTGGCGGAACTGCGCGGTGACGTCGTCCTCGATCTCTCGCACCGCCAGCGAATAGGCGTGCACGGCGAAGCGCCCGGGATCGTGCCGGCGCACGACTTCGAGCATCAGGCGCCCCATCACGTGTGACCGGAAGTCGGGAGACAGGTAGCCGATGCGGACCGGCCCGCCTGCGACTGCCCGCGGCGCGGCGAAATCGGCGAGTGAGCCGCGCTCCGCCTGGCGCACCCGGTCGTGCGCCTGGTAGACGCGCAGCAGCGCGTCGCGCGCAACGTCGAAATACTGCGCCTGCGCCACCGCGACCGCGGCGTACGCGCTTTCGCCCGCCTTGTAGGGCCAGTCGAGCGCCAGCGGCAGGTACTTGCTCTCGTAGTCGGCACCGGGTGCGATGCGTGCCGACAACAGTCCCGCCGCCACCACGCGCGCCGAAGGGGTCGCGTGCGGCTCGAAACGGCGAAAGTCGTCGAACGCTTCCTCGTCGCGATGAAAAAGCAACAGATGCCCGCGCAGCGCGAACCAGATTTCCTCGTTGTCCGGCGCCAGCTCGCGCGCTTCCTTGAGCGGCGGCAACGCTTCGTTCCAGCGCCGCTGCCGGTCGCGCGCGGTCGCCAGGTTGAACAAGGCCTCGACCGAATCCGGCGCGAGCATCGCTGCCCGACCGAACGCGCGCTCGGCGTCGGCGAAGCGCTTCTGCCGGAAATAGAAGTGGCCGAGCGCAAGGTGCGCCTGCGCCCACGAGGGCTTCAGCCGCGCCGCTTCGTCCGAGGCTCCTTTCGGCGGCGGCCAGATCGCCCTTGCGCGCGAGAAGGACGCCGACGTTGTAGTGCGCCTCGGCGAGCGCGGGCGAGCGCCTTAGCGCGCCGCGGTACTTGGCGAGCGCGTCGTCGACCCGCCCGGCGGCGGCGTTCTTCGCGGCGCTGGCCAGCAGGTCGCGCAGCGCGGTCATGCGCGGAAAATGAAATACACGGCGCCCATCATGCAGATCGCCGCCCAGACGTAGTCGAGCTTCAGCGGCTGGTTCATGTAGAAGAACGCGAACGGAACGAAGATCGACAGCGTGATGACTTCCTGCATGATCTTGAGTTGCCCGAGCGAAAGCACGCTGTAGCCGATGCGGTTGGCCGGCACCTGCAGCAGGTATTCGAACAGCGCGATACCCCAGCTCGCCAGCGCGGCGATCCACCAGGCGCGTCCCTGCATGTTCCTCAGATGCGCATACCAGGCGAAGGTCATGAACAGGTTCGACCCGGTCAACATCACCGCGGCGGCGAGCACCGGGTGTTGGAGCAGATTGGTGGGCATGACGAATCCGGCGGGCGGCGAAAGGGCGCATTATCGCCGATGTGCCGCGGCGGCAGGACGCGCCCGCGGCCCGACCGCTGGCGCTACGCGACCAGCGGCAGCGTCACGGTCACGACGACGCCGTGGCGGTCGGAGCGGTTCTGCGCTCCGACGCTGCCGCCGTGAAACTCCGCGATCAGGCGCACGATGTAAAGGCCCAGGCCGAGGTGCGGCTCGTCGCCTTTCTGCTCGGCGCGCACCGACACCATCGAATCGAAAAGCCGCTCGTGCATGCCCGCGGGCAGCGGCGCGCCTTCGTTCTCGACCCGCAGGCGCACGCTGCCGCCGTCGCGCTCGAGGCCGATCGACGATCGGCGCTCCCGGAGTTCCGAACTCGACGGCGTTGGCGACCAGCTTGTCGAGCATCTGCGCGATCAGTTCCGGCGCGCCGTCGAAAACTAAGGGGTCCGGCGGCAACTGCGAGCGCCAACACCGCGTTCGGATACGCGGCACGATAGCCGTCGACGCATCCGCGACGACGCTGCCGACGTCGAAGCGCTCGCGTTCGGCGTCGCCCAGGCTTTGCTCCAGCCGCGTCGCCTCGCTCATTCGCGTCAGGATGTGCGTCAACCGGGCGAGGCCTTGCTGTGCGCGCTCCATGTAGACGCGCGCGTCGTCCGGCAGCGGCGCCGCGCGCAGATTGTCCAGCGACGAGCGGACGACGGCGACCGGCGTGCGCAACTCGTGCGACAGCCTGCTCGCCATGTTCTGCTGATAGCTCGCATATTGCGACAGCCGCGCGACCACGCTCGAGAAGCTGCGCGACAGGTCGCCGATTTCGTCGCCCGCGGCCGACGGCGTCATCGCACCGCGTATGCGGCCCTGCAGGTCGATCGCGGCCTCCGCCTCGTCGCGGAGCCGCCGTATGCGCGCCGTAAGGCGCGACGCGTACAAGGTCAGCGCCACCGATCCGACCAGCAGCGCCGCGAGCACGATGTTGAACAGCCGCTCGAATGCGCGGTTGCGCTCGGCCAGCACCGCATTGGTGGTTTCCTCGACGATCACCGCGCCCTTGACCTGGTCGCCGACCCAGATCGGATGCGCCGCCGAGACGATGACCGCTTTGCCGTCGCCCGTCAGCCTCCTGTCCGTCGTGAGGATCCCCGACAGCGCGCCGTCGACCTCGCGCGCGGGTATCGCGACGTGCGCCGCGAGCTCGTCGACGAAATCGTCGGTCGGCTGCCGCAGGACGAGCGTGTAGAGCGGGTGCAGCGTCTCGCGCTCGATCCAGCGCCAGAAGCGCGGGATCGCCGAGTCGGACGCTTCGGTCTCGGGCAGCGGCGCCCGCTTCAGGCTGCCCGCCCGCGCCAGCACGTCGAGTTGGCGATCGATGACCCAGATCCGCGCCGTCGTGCGCGACAGGCCCTGGATGATCTGTCCGATTTCCGCCGACGGCCCGACGGCGCTCGCAACGGCGCGCGCCGGCTCGGGCGCCACATCCGCCTCCGGCGCGCCGTCCAGCGTGCGCTGCGCCACCAGCGACTCGCGCGTCGACGCCGGCGACTCGAACAGCCGCGGCCGGTCGTGCAGCGCGGTCGCCACCGCCTGCGCGGTGCCGGCCAGCGTCTTCTGCTGCGCGTCGCGCAGGAAGCGCTCGAGCTCGCGCACGTATTCGTAGCCCAGCCACGGAATCGTCAGGAACACCGTCAACACCAGCAGCAGTTGTGCCCGGATGCCCAGCGCGACGCGGACGTGCTTCATCGCTCCCCGGCATTCCAGCGGTACCCCATCCCGTAGACCGTCGCGATGCAGTCGAACGCCGGGTCGAGGGCAACGAACTTGCGCCGGATCCGCTTGATGTGCGAGGTGATCGTGCTGTCGTCGACGACGATGCTGGCGTCGCGCATCAGGCTGTCGCGATCCTTGACGTGGCCCGGATGCTTTGCCAGCGCATGCACCATCCAGAATTCGGTCAGCGTCAGGTCGACGCGCCGTCCCGCCCAGAACGCCGTCAATCGCTTGAGGTCGAGCTCGAGCTTGCCGCGCTCGATCCGCTCCTCGACCGCGTGCGGCGCAGCGAGCAGGTCGCTGCGCCGGAACAGTGCGGCGATGCGCGCCGACAGGTGCGGGCAGGCTTACGTCCTTGGTCAGGTAGTCGTCGGCGCCGAGCCGCAGGCCCGCGACGATGTCGAAATCGGAATCACGCGCCGACAGGAAAATGATCGGCAGGGTCTCCGACAGCGCGCGCAGTTCGCGGCATAGCGCGAATCCGCCGTCGATCTCGTCGCCCAGGCCGATGTCGATCAGCGCGAGGTCGGGCAGCCGCGTGCGCAGCGCCGCCAGCGCCTCGCCGCGGCTGCCGTACGCGGCGACCTCGTACCCGTGCTTGCGCAGCGCATCGGCGTAGTTGGCGCGAATCGCGGGCTCATCCTCGACGATGGCGATGCGGCGGCTCATGGCTTTTCGACTATACCGCAGGCGCGCGGCGCCGCCCGCCGCGCTCGCGCCTGCCCTTGTTTCGCCATGATTGTTCGTCACCGCGCCACCGCTCGCGCCCGCCGCCGCCGCCGCGCGCGGCTTCAATGACCGTGCGGCGAAACTCGCTGCGGCTTGGCAAGGAGCGAAGGATGCAGACGAGCAAGACCGGTAACGCGATCGCCTCCCGCGTCTGGCGCGACCTCGCCGGACTCGCCGTGGAGGCGCTCGCCATCGGCGTGCTGTTCAGCCTGCTGCTGGCGCTGGCGGTCCTGGTGATGGCGCGCGCCCGGCCGGACGAGCGCTTCGCCGCGCCGACCGCACCCGTGGTCGTGGCCGCGGTGCACTGAAGCGGCGCCGAGCGGGGAGGACCTTTCGGTCGCTTCAGGCGCGCGGGACGCGGGAGCCGTCCCGGCACCGCAAGCCGGCCGAGTCTTCCCCGGTCGGCGTCGCCAGCTTGACTGCGCTGCCGAGCCAGACGAGCTGCGGCGGTCGCGCCGCGATGCGGGCGCGGATCGGCGAGGCTACTTGAGCAGGTGCAGCGCGCGGCCGAGGGCGACCGCGGCCGCGAACAGCGCCGTCGCGGCGACCATCGCGGTGAACACCATCGCCAGGGCGGCGCCGACGCCGTCGACATCGAGCGACGAGACCAGGGTCCACCCGATCAAGGCGCCGAGACCCCCGCAGATGCTGATGACGATGGCGCTGCCGACGTACTTCATGGCGATGCAGGGGAATACGACACCGCTGGAATTATAGCAAGGACGCGCATCCTTGCCCTCGCGCCGGGCGCACAGTATAAAGGCGCTGCGCTGCGCGCCTCCGCCCGCGGCTGCCGCTCGCGATGACCGACACTCTCCGCGCTATCGATGCCCGAGCACGCCACGCCGTGCGCTCGCTGGTCGCCTCGCAGATCCGCGAAGTCGCCAACGTCGGGCTTGGGCGACGCCGGCATCCTGGCGTTCTGGTTCGGCGAGCCCGACCAGGTGACGCCGGCATACATCCGCGACGCCGGCAGTCGCCGCGCTCGCCGCGGGCGAGACGTTCTACACGCAGAATTTCGGCATTCCCGAGCTGCGCGAGGCGATCGCCGCGTACGTGTCGCGCTGGCACGCGCCGGTGCCCGCCGCCAACATCGCCGTCACCGCATCGGGCATGTCGGCGCTGATGCTGACCGTCGAAGCGCTGGTCGACCCGGGCGATCGCGTGGTCTGCGTGACGCCGCTATGGCCGAACCTGACCGAGATCCCGAAGATCCTCGGCGCCGACGTCGTTCGCGTCGCGCTTGTCGTTCGGCGCGGATGGATGGACGCTCGACCTCGATCGCCTGCTGGGCGCGCTGACGCCGGGAACGCGCGCGGTTCTGGTCAACTCGCCGAACAATCCGACCGGCTGGACGCTCGACCGCGCGAAGCCAGCAGGCGATTCTCGATCATTGCCGCCGGCACGGCATCTGGATCGTCGCCGACGACGTCTACGAGCGCCTGTACTACGACGCTCCCGCGGCGCGCGCCTGCGCGCCCTCGTTTCTCGACCTCGCCGATGCCGGCGAGCGCGTCGTCAGCACCAACAGCTTTTCCAAGGCCTGGCTGATGACCGGCTGGCGGCTGGGCTGGATCGTCGCCCCGCCAGCGCTGCTCCCCGATCTGGGCAAGTTGATCGAATACAACACCTCGTGCTCGCCGGCGTTCGTGCAGCGCGCCGGGGTGGTCGCGATCAACGACGGCGAAGCGACCATCGCGCAGACGCTCGCGCGCTACCGCAGCGCGCGCGACTTCCTGGTCCGGGAGCTGAATGCTATTCCGGGCGTCACGGCCGCCGCGCCGCAAGGGGCGATGTACGTCTTCTTCCGCGTCGCCGGCGTCACCGACAGCCTCGAATTCTGCAAGCATCTGGTGCGCGACGCCCGCCTGGGCCTGGCGCCCGGCAGCGCGTTCGGTCCGGAGGGCGAGGGATTCGTGCGCTGGTGCTTCGCCGCCGACGACCGCGCGGCTGGCCGAGGGCGTCGCGCGGCTGCGGCGCGCGCTTGCCCGGCCGGACACGGCCCGCTGATGCGCATCGCGCAGCGGAGGCTCGGCGGTCCGGCCATCGTGCGGAATGCGCGGCTCGCGGCATTCGCGGCGATGCTCGCGCCGGCGTGCCTGCTGTCGGCGCCGGCATCTGCGGCGGACACGACCATGACGATCCACGTCGCCCAGTCGGTCGCCGAATCGGGATTCGATCCGCAGGCGATCAGCGACTCGTACTCGTTCGACATCTGCCGGTCGATTTTCGATTCGCTGTACACCTACGACTACTTCGCGCGCCCGGTGCGCATGGTCCCCAACACGGCCGACGGCATGCCGCAGATCGACGACGGCGGCCGGACGTACACGGTCAAGGTCAAGCCCGGCATCTATTTCGCCGCAGACCCCGCGTTCAAGGGCAAGCGGCGCGAGCTGACTGCCGAGGACTACGTCTACAGCGTCAAGCGGATTTTCGACCCGAAGGTGCGCTCGTACTGGCTGTACGTGTTCGATCACCGGCTGCTCGGGCTCGACGAGGTGCTTGCGCGCGCGCGGAAGGCCGGCGGCTTCGACTACGACGCGAGGATCGAGGGCCTGCAGACGATCGATCGCTACACGCTGCGCGTGCGCTTCAAGGAACCAAACTACACGTTCGTGCACTGGCTCGCCGACGCCGCGCTGTCCGCGGTTGCGCGCGAGGTCGTCGAAGCCCACGCCGATTCGTCGAACCGCGTGATGGAGCATCCGGTCGGCACCGGCCCCTACCGGCTGAAGGAGTGGGTTCGCGGACAGAAGATCGTCCTCGAGGCGAATCCCGATTTTCGCGACGAGACCTACCCGGTGCCGGGCCAAGGCAGTGAGCCGGGCGACGCGGCGATCGCCCGCGACAACGCCGGCAGGAAGCTGCCGATCGTCGGCCGCATCGAGGTCAGCATCATCGAAGAGGACCAGCCGCGACTGCTCGCTTTCGACAGCGGGCAGCTCGACTACCTCGAGCTGCCGCGCGCGCTCGCCGACAACGTCCTCGTTCGCGGCGAGCTCAAGCCGACGTACGCCAAGCGCGGCATCAGACTTCACCGCCAGACCGAGCCTTCGCTCAGCTTCGTCTTTTTCAACATGGACGATCCGGTCGTGGGCGGTTACACGCCGGCGAAAATCGCGCTGCGTCGCGCGATGATCATGGGGTACGACCGCAAGGCCGAAATCGAAGTCCTGCGGCACGGCCAGGCGGAGCCGGCCTCGCAGCTCGTGCCGCCCGGGCTCGCCGGCCACAACCCGACGCTGGCGCCGACGAATCCGTACGACCCGGCCGGGGCGCGCGCGCTCCTCGAGAGGTTCGGGTACAAGGATCGCGACGGCGACGGGTACCGCGAGACTCCCGACGGCAAGCCCTTGCTGATCACCAAGGCGAACACGCCCGCGGCGATCGACCGGGTCGACAACGAGCTGTGGAAAAAGAGCATGGACGCGATCGGCATCCGCGTGGCGTTCTTCACGCAGAAATGGCCGGAGCTCAACAAGATGTCCGAGGCGGGGCAGCTCCAGATGTGGGGGCTGTCGTGGATATCGAACTCGCCCGATGGCGACGCCTTCGCGAGCCCGCTGTACAGCAAGAACATCGGCACGTCGAACGATGCGCGTTTCCGGCTCCCGGCCTACGATCGCGCCTACGAGGCCGCGCTGAAGCTTCCCGACGGTCCGGCGCGCACCGCCCTCTACCGCTCGATGACCGAGGCGGTGCTGAACTACGCGCCGTGGATGCTGGACCTCAACGTCTACGTCAGCGTGCTCGCGCAGCCTTGGCTCAAGGGCTACAAGCAGAACCCGTTCCTGCGTCAGCAGTGGAAGTACTACGACGTGGATCGCCGCCGCTAGGCGGAGGAGCCGTCGCCGGTCGCGCCGTCGTGCCTGGAATCGCTGGCGAACGCCCAACGCTTCCCCGGGACTGCGGCGAACAGCGCCTTGGTGTACTCGTGCCGCGGCGCGCCGAAGACCTGGGCGACGGGACCCTGTTCGACGATCCGTCCGCGCTGCATCACGGCGACACGGTCGCAGACCCGCGCCGCGACGCGCAAGTCGTGCGTGATGAACAGCATCGCGAGGTCGAGTCGCAGCCTGATCTCGTCGAGCAGCGCCAGCACCTGCGCCTGCACCGAAACGTCCAGCGCGGACACCGCCTCGTCGGCGATCAGCAGGTCGGGCCCGATCGCCAGTGCGCGCGCGATGCAGATGCGCTGACGCTGGCCGCCCGAAAACTGGTGCGGGTAGCGGTCCAGCGCGCGGGCATCCAGGCGCACCAGCCCCATCAGCTCGCGCGCGGTCTTCAGCGCCTCGCCGCGCGTCGCGCCGTAGTTCATCGGACCTTCAATGATGGCTTCGCCTACGGTGCGGCGCGGATTGAGCGAACGGTACGGGTCCTGGAACACGATCTGCACGCGCCGCCGCCGCGGGCGCAGCGCATCGCGGCCCAGCTGCGCGATGTCCTCCCCGTCGAGAAGGATGCGCCCTGCGGAGGGCTCGATCAGCCGCGCGATGCAACGCGCGACGGTCGATTTGCCCGATCCGGACTCGCCGACGATTCCCAGCGTCTCGCCGCGGTGGATCTCGAGCGTCACGTCGGCAGCGGCAGCGACGCCCGCCTTGCGCCGCTTGAGCCACCCGCCGCGCGAGTACGTCTTGGCAAGCCCCTCGGTCGCCAGCACGATCGGCCCGGTCCGCGTCTCGCGCCGGGGCGGCGTGACGGAAGGAACCGCGGCGATCAGCATGCGCGTGTACTCGTGCCGCGGATGCGCCAGCAGCTCCTGCACCGGCGCGAATTCCACCAGCTCGCCGCGCCGCAGCACCGCGACTCGATCGGCGATCTCCGCGACGACGCCGAAATCGTGCGTGATGAACAGCACGCCGGTACCGTGCATGCGCTGCATCTCCCGGATCAGGGCGAGGATCTGTGCCTGGGTCGTGACGTCCAGCGCGGTGGTCGGCTCGTCGGCGATGAGCAGCTTGGGATTGAGCACCAGTGCCATCGCGATCATGATGCGCTGGCGCTGGCCGCCGGACAGCTGATGCGGGTACGACGCGATCATCCGTTCCGCATCGGGCAGCTGCACATCGCGGATGATCGCCGCGACGCGCGCGCGCCGCTCGGCGTTGCTCATCGCCGTGTGCGCCGCGAGCACTTCGTCGATCTGCTCGCCGCAGCGCATCACGGGATTCAGCGCCGTCATCGGCTCCTGGAAGATCATCGACATGCGAGTGCAGCGCAGCTCGCGCAGCCTCGCTTCGCCGGCGGAAAGCAGGCTTTCGCCATCGAGCAGGATCCTGCCGCTGCTCGGGCGGAGCTCGCGCGGGAGCAGTCCCATGGTCGATTGCGCGATCACCGATTTGCCCGAGCCCGATTCGCCGACCAGGCAGACGATTTCGCCGGCGCGGACGTCGAAGCTCACGCCGTCGACGGCGCGCGCACGCTCCGCCCCGGCCGGCAGCGTAATGCGCAGCCCGTCGACCTGGAGCAGCGCGGGCGCCGCGGCCGTCATCGCCGCAGGTTCATGCGCGGATCGAGCGTGTCGCGCAGGCCGTCGCCGAGCATGTTGACCGCGAGCACGGTAAGGGCCAGGAAAATCCCCGGGTAGAGGATGTTGTGCGGAAAGATTCGGAACAGCGCGCGCCCTTCGGCCATGATGTTGCCCCAGGTCGGCGTTTCCGGAGGAATCCCGACGCCGAGGAACGACAGGATCGCCTCGACCAGGATCGCCGAGGCCACGATGTAGGTCGCCTGGACTATCAGCGGCGGCAGCGTGTTGGGCAGGATGTGGCGCAGCACCAGCGGCAAGGTCGGCGTGCCGACCGAGATTGCCGCCTCGACATACGGCTCCTCGCGCACCGACAGCACGATCGAGCGGACCAGCCGCACGACGCGCGGTATCTCGGGAATCACGATGGCGACGATCACGGCCGCTAGTCCCGCCGTCCACAGCGACACCAGCGCGATCGCGAGCAGGATCGCGGGGATCGCCATCAACCCGTCCATCAGGCGCATGACCGGGCCGTCGAGCCAGCGCAGGTACCCCGCGAGCAGGCCGATCGCCAGTCCCACCGCGATGCTGATCACCGCAACGGCCGCGCCGACCAGCAGCGACACGCGCGCGCCGTAGAGCGTCCGGCTGTAGACGTCGCGGCCGAGCGTATCGGTGCCCATGCGGTGCACGATCCTCGTGGTGCTGCCGTCGCCGTTGCGCACGATCTCCTCGAAGCCGGGAAGCTTGTTGCGCACCGAAGGATTGATCGCCGCCGGATCGACGGTGCCGAGCCACGGCGCGGCCAAACCGAGCAGCAGGATGACGGCGAGGATCGCCGCGCCGATCGTGACGCCGGGATTGCGCAGCAGGCGCCAGCCGATCCCGGCGGACAGCAGCGGTGGGACGGCGTCGTCGATGGCCACGGGATCGCTGACGGCATTCATCAATAGCGGATCCGTGGATCCAGCAGCGTGTAGGCGACGTCGACCAGCAGGTTGATCAGCACGTAGGCGAGCGAGAACAGCAGGATCACCGCCTGCACGGTCGGGATAGTCCCTGGCCAGCACCGCGTCGACGGTAAGCCGCCCGAGCCCGGGGATGCTGAACACGCTTTCGGTGACGACGACGCCGCCGATCAGCAGCGCGACGCCGATGCCGATCACGGTGACGATCGGCACCGCCGCGTTGCGCAGCGCGTGCCGCATCAGCACCGCGCGGTTGGAGAGCCCCTTCGCGCGCGCCGTCCGGATGTAGTCCTCGCCCAGCACCTCGAGCACGCTGGTGCGGGTGATGCGGGCGATCAGCGCGATGTAGATCACCGACAAGGTGAGGCTCGGCAGGACCAGCCGCGCGAAAAAGCCGCCGACGCCTTCGGCGAGCGGCTGGTAGCCCTGCACCGGCAGCCAGTTCAAGCGGATCGCGAACACGTAGATCAGCGCGTAGCCGATGACGAAGACCGGCACCGAAAAGCCGAGCACCGAAAAACCCATCACGATGCGGTCGAGCCACGTGCCCTGCCGGTACGCGGCGATCACGCCGAGCGGCACGGCGATCAGCACCGACAGGGCGAGCGTGCATGCGGCGAGCGCCAGCGTCGGGCCGGCGCGATCGGCGATGATGTCCGCCACCTGCTTCTTGTAGAAGAACGATTCGCCGAAATCGCCGGTCAGCACGTGCCCCAGCCAGATGAAGAATTGCGTGACGATCGGCTGATCGAGCCCGAGCTTCTGCCGGATGTCGATGACGTCCTGCGCCGTCGCCGCGTTGCCGGCGATGATCGCCGCCGGGTCGCCCGACGCGAGCCGCAGCATCATGAAGACGAAGACGGCGACGATCGCCATGACCGGAATCGTCGCGAGCAGGCGTCGACCGATGTAGGCGAGCATGGGCTGGGGCCGCGCGGCGCGGCCGGCGATATCAGCGGCGTGCGTGGCCGCCGCGCGGTGGGCGAAGCGCGTCGGCCCTCGCGCCGTCCCTCGCCGGCGCGAGCAGGAGCGCGGCGATCGCCGGAGCAGACGAAGCGGAGCGCAGGCGCGAACCGATGATTACGTGCCCGACTTGGTCATGTTCCAGAAGACCGGGACCGGCGCAACGATGATGCCGTTGATGTTCTTGCGCACCGCCGAAGGCTGGTACCACTGCCCCAGGAAGACGTGCGTCGGATACTGCGTCCAGCGCACCTGTACCGCCTCGGCGATCGCCTTCTGCTTCGCCGGGTCGGTTTCGCGGGCGTACTGGTCGCGCAACCGCTCGAGCTCGGCGTCGCACGGCCAGCCGAACGGCGCCTTGTCGCAGCTCGCGTTCAGGAACGCCGTCGACACCGGATTCAGGATGTCGGCGGACACCCAGGACGTGATCATCGCGTTCCATCCGCCCTGCGACGGCGGATCCTTCTTGGCCCGCCGCGCGACGACCGACTGCCAGTCCATCGACTGCATGTCGACCTTGAATCCGCCCTTTTCCAGCAGCGACTTGGCCACCGGCGCGAGATTGGTCAGCACCTGCAGGTCGGTCGAGTGCAGCAGCACGACCGGCGTGCCGTCGTAACCGGCTTCCTTCAGCAGCGCCTTCGCCTTGGCGAAGTTGGATTCGAGCAGGCCGTCCATGCCCTTGGTCGACGCCAGCGGCGCGCCGCAGACGAACATCGCCTTGCAGACCTTGTAATACTGCGGGTCGCCGATCGTCGCCTTCAGGAAGTCTTCCTGATTGAGCGCATAGCAGGACCGCCTGGCGGATCTTCGGGTTGTCGAACGGCTTGGCGGTCACGTTGAAGCGCAGCGCATACTGGTTGCCGAGCGGGTTCACGTCGACGAGCTTGACGTTCGGATCCGCCTTCATCAGCGGCAGCAAATCGTGCTGCGGCTGCTCGATGTAGTCGATCTCGCCGGCAAAAAGCGCGTTCATCGCGGTCTGCTGATCGGCGACGACCTTCCATTCGACCCGGTCGACCTTGACCACCTTGCCGCCGGCCAGGCCCGACGGCGGCTCGGCGCGCGGCTTGTACTTGTCGAACTTCACGAACACGGCCTTGTCGCCGGGCTTCCACTCGTCGCGCTTGAACACGAACGGACCGCTGCCCGTGGTATCGGAAATCTGCTCGTTGGGACTGGTCTCGGCGACACGCTTGGGCATCATGAACGGCACGTTCGACGACGGCTTGCCGAGGCCCGCGAGCACGAGGCCGGTCGGCGAGGACAGCACGATCCTGAACGTCCTGGCGTCGACGACCGGCATGTCCTTGACGAACGTCATCAGCTTCTGCCCCATCGTGTCCTTGGCGCCCCAGCGCTTGATCGACGCGACGCAGTCTTCGGCGGTCACCGGCTTGCCGTCGTGCCACAACAAGCCGTCGCGCAAGGTCATCGTATAGGTGAGCTGGTCGGGGCTGACCTCGTAGTGGTCGACCATCTGCGGCTTGATCTCGCCGTTGGCGTCGGTGGCGAACAGCGTGTCGTAGACCATGTAGCCGTAGTTGCGCTGGATGTACGCCGTGGTCCAGATCGGATCGAGGATCTTCAGGTCGGAATGCATGACGGCGCGCACGGTGACTTCGGCGCCGGCATCGGGAGCCGCTGCCAGAGCAGCGAGGGTGGCGGCTGCCGCGAAGGCAGCCGTCTTGAGCAAACGGGAAATCGACATCGGGTTCTCCTGTGCTTGAAACCGGTGCGACCGCGCGGCGGAAACGCCCACGATAGCCGAACCGTGCCCGGCATGGCAATGGCCGCCGCAAGCGGGGGTGATGTTGTCGTTCCGGCGAAGGCCGGAACCCAAGTTCGCCGACGCGACGCGAGGTTCGCGTTGCCTGGATCGATCGCAACTTGGGCCCCGGCCTGCGCCGGGGCGATGACTTACCATTGCGGATCGATCGGCGTTTGCGCGCCGGCGCGCGCCTCGATCGCTTCCGCGGCGGCAAGGCAGATATCCTCGCGAAAGCGCGGCCCGATCAACTGCACGCCGATCGGCAGACCACCGGCCGTGCCGGTAGTGACCACCACGGCCGGCAGGCCGAGCACCGGAATCGCCATCAGCGTCGCGCATTCCTGCCACACCGCCGCGGTTCGCGCCGCGCTTTCGACGTCGAATCCCTGCTCGTACACCGGCGCCGACGATACCGGCGCCAGCACCAGCGGCACCCGATCGAGGAAGAGCGCCCATTCGCGTACCAGGCGTGCGCGCTCGGCCAGCGCCTTCATGTACGGCAACGCATCGGGCGAGGGCAGGTTTTCGAGCATGTAGCGCATCGCCGTCCGGATACCCTCGTCACCTTCCTGTTCTATCGCCGGCAGCATGTACTCGCGGAACTCCGGGAGCTGCATCTCGAACCACAACTGCTGGGCGCGCGTGAAGCCCGGCGTGCGTTCGTCGACGATTTCGTAGCCGGCATCGGCGAGCCAGCGCGCCGCCTGCGCGATGCCGGCGCTGACATGCGGATGCAGCGTCGCCCCGGCGAGGTCCGCCGCGGCAGTGACGACGGCGACGCGGATGGGCGGCGGCGGCGCCGGGCCGTCGAGTGGCGCCGGAACCCACCACGGATCGCGCGCATCGCGCGCCGCCATCGCGCCGAGGCCGAGCCGCAGGTCGGCACCGTTCGCGCCAGAGGCCCCTGCACCGACATCAATTGCGACGACAGCGAGCGTTCCGCTGCCTGCGTCGGGTTGTACGACGGCACGCGCCCGAACGACGGCCGAATCCCGGCGATGCCGCAGGCGTAGGCGGGAAAGCGAATCGACCCGGCGATGTCGTTGCCGTGCGCCAGCGGCGTGATGCCCGGCGGCAACCGACGACGCGGCGCCGCCCTCGAAGACCCGCCCGGCGTATGCGTCGTTCGACCACGGGCTGTAGGTGCGACCGCGCAGGTCGTTGACCGTGTCGATGCGAAAGCTGAACGCCGGCGTGTTGGTGCGGCCGATGATGATGGCGCCGGCCCTTTTCAGGTTGGCGACGGCCGGGCAGTCGGCGGGCGCGATGAGATCGCGGAAGGCGACGACGCCGTTGGTCGTCGCGCAGCCTTGCTGGTCGACGTTTTCCTTGATCGTCACCGGCACGCCGTGCAAGCGGTCCGAGCGGCGAATCCGCGCTTGCCTGGGCGACGGCGCGATCGGCGCGATCCGCGGCGGCCGCGCGCGCGTTCCGACAGATCGACGGTGATCGCGTTGAGCTTGCCGTTGACGGCGGCCATCGCGCGAGGCGCACGAGTCGAGCGCTTCGCGCGCGGAAATGCCGCGGCTGCGGATCGCGGCGGCGATGCGCGTGGCGCTCCAGCGCCAGATTGCTTCACTCATGCTGCCTCTCCTGCACGGCGTCGGCGGCAGCGCGCGGTTTGCGCGCGTCGGCGATTCCGGCTAATCTCGCCCGGCGGCGGGCGACGCTGCGCGGGAGAACCGGTGAGCGTCATCGCGGTAGGCGGTTTCCAGCACGAGACCAACACCTTCGCGCCGTCGAAGGCGGACTACGCGGCGTTCGAGCACGGCGGCGGCTGGCCGCCGCTTACCTCGGGCGCGGCAGATCGCGCCGCGCGTCGCCGGCGCCAACATCCCCGCCGCCGGCGCGATCGCGGCACTGCACGCGCTCGGGCACAAGACCGTCGGACTGGTCTGGGGCGCCGCGTCGCCCTCGGCGCACGTGACGCGCGACGCGTACGAACGCATCGTCGGCGACATGCTAGCACGCCTCGCGCGAGGCGGGTCCCGTCGACGGCGTCTATCTCGACCTGCACGGCGCGATGGTCAGCCGAGCACCTCGACGACGGCGAAGGCGAACTGCTCGCGCGCGTGCGCGGCATCGTCGGCGCGCGCACGCCGATCGTCGCCAGCCTCGACCTGCACGCCAACGTCACGCGGGCGATGATCGAGCGCTGCGACGGCCTCGTCGCGTATCGCACCTATCCGCACGTCGACATGGCGGAGACCGGCGAGCGCGCGGCGCGGCTGCTCGATCGCACGCTGCGCTCGGGCAAGCCGGCCGCTAGATCGTTTCATCCGCTCGATTTCCTGACCGGGCTGCCGTCGCAGTGCACGCTGATCGAGCCGGCCAAGAGCCTGTACGCGCTGCTCGAGCGCCTCGAGCACGAGCACGATGCCGTCGCTTTCGTTCGCGCCCGGCTTCCCGATGGCGGACTTTCCCGAGTGCGGCATGGCGGTGTTCGGCTACGGGCGCCGACGCGGGCCGCGTCGCAACCGCGGCGTCGAGCGCTGGCGCGGCGCGGTCGCCGACGCCGAGGGCGACTTCTCGATGGAGCTGTTCGAGCCCGATGCGGCGGTGCTCCGCGCGATGCAGCGCGGCGAGCCCGGCGCGCCGGTCGTGCTCGCCGACACGCAGGACAATCCGGGCGCCGGCGGCAACGGCGACACCACCGGGCTGCTCGCGGCGCTGCTCGCCCGTCGCGCGCCCGGAGCGGTGCTCGGCCTGCTGATCGATCCGGTCTCGGCGGCGCAGGCGCACGCCGTCGGCATCGGGCGCAAGGCCGATGTTCGCGCTCGGCGAGACCTCCGGCGTGCCCGGCCACGCGCCGCTCGGCGGCGAGTTCACCGTGCTGCGTTTGGCGACGGGCGCTTTACCTGCACCGGCCCGATGTTCCACGGCTTCCGCATGGAGCTGGGGCCGATGGCGCTGCTGGCAAAGGACGGCGTGCGCGTCGTGCTGGCTTCGCGCAAGTGCCAGGCGGCCGATCAGGAAATGTTCCGCCACGTCGGCATCGAGCCACGGCGCGAGCGCATTCTGGCGCTGAAGAGCTCGGTGCATTTTCGCGCCGACTTCGAGCCGATCGCGCAAGAGGTGCTGGTCGTCGTGGCGCCCGGTCCCGCCAAGGCCGATCCGACGATGTTCCCGTGGCGGCGGCTGCGCGCCGGGTTGCGGCTGAAGCCGCTGGGTCCCGCCTTCCGGCCGGCCTGAAGCGACTCGGAAGCTCGATGCCGCGCCGCTACGTCATCGCGCTGATCAAGCACGAGACCAACACGTTCTCGCCGCTGCCGACGCCGCTCGACAGCGTTCGGCCACGGCAACGGCCCCGCCTTCGGCGCGGCGGCGCGCGCGCGCTTCGCCGGCACCAACACGCCGATGGGCGCGTATCTCGATCTCGCGCGCGCGCGAAGGCGCCGAGATCGTGACGCCGGTCGCCGCCGAAGCGTGGCCGTCGAACAAGGCCTCGCGCGCGACGTTCGAGGCGCTGGTGCGTCCGCTGGAGGATGCGGTGCGCGCCGGCTGCGACGCGGCGCTGCTCGACCTGCACGGCGCGATGGTGATCGAGGATTGCGACGACGCCGAAGGCGAGATCGTGCGGCGGCTGCGCGCCATCGCGCCGCGGCTGCCGATCGCCGTGACGCTCGACTACCACACCAACCTGTCGGCCGAGCTCGTCGCCAACGCGACGGTGATCACCGGCTACAAGACCTATCCGCACGTCGACATGTACGAGGTCGGCAAGCTCGCCGGCGAGATCCTGCTGCGCGCGCTGGGCGGCGAAATCGAGCCGGTGATGGCCTGGGGCTGGCTGCCGCTGCTCGCCTCGATCATGCGCCACGCGCCCGAGGACGGGCCGTCGGGCGACATCCTGCGTTACGCGCGCGAGATGGAGGCGAAGCGGCAACGGTGCTCGCGGCGACGCTGCTGCCGTCGTTTCCGCACGCCGACACGCCGTACACCGGCGTGTCGGCGATCGTCGTCGGCGACGCCAAGCGCGGCGGCGCCGCCGCGGCGCGCGAGGTCTGCGACCGCATGCTGGAGATCGCCTGGGAGCGGCGCGCCGAATACGCGTTCACCGCGCCGCCGCTCGCCGAATCGGTCGCGCGCGGCGCGCAAGCTGGGCGAAGCCGAGCCCGGCCGGCCGGTGCTGCTGATCGATCACTGCGACAACTGCGGCTCGGGCGGCGCGCAGGACGTGATGGCGGTCGTCGCGGAGATACTGCGGCAGCGACTGGACGACGTCGCGATCGCGCCGATCCGCGATCCGGCGGCGGTGGCGCAGATGATCGCCGCCGGCAGCGGGCAATCCGGTCACGCTCGCGCTCGGCGGCAAGACCGACATGCCGGCGATCGGCCGCAAGGGCGAGCCGCTCGAGGTGTCGGGCAAGGTCGGCGCGATCACCGACGGCGAGTTCACGATCACCGGGCCGATGTACACCGGCATCCGCACTTTCCTCGGCCGCACCGCGGTGCTCGACATCGACAACGCCGGCGCGAAGGTCGAGATCGTCGTCACCGAGCGCGCGCACGAGCCGATGGACGTCGGCGTGTTCACCCATTGCGGCATCGACCCGCGCCGCAAGCGCTACATCATGCTCAAGTCGCGCATCCACTACCGCGCCGGCTTCAAGCCGATCGCCGCGCACATCGTCGAATGCGCGGGCGCCGGGCGTCACCAATGCGGACCTGTCGGTGTATCGCTACCGGAAGCTCACGCGGCCGATCTTTCCGCTCGACCCGATCTGACCGCCGACCTCGACCGTGCCGCGATGAGCCCCGCCCGCACGCCCGACTACGACCTGCTGGTCGACATCGGCAACACCTTCCTCAAATGGGGACTTGTTCCGCGCGCGCGGCGCGGGCGAAGCGCGCGAGAACCGGCTCGAGTCCGGCCACGTGCTGCTCGAGGAAATCTCGGGGCTGGCGGCGCAGTTCGCGAAGTTCCGCACGCCGGCGCAAATCGTCATTTCCAATGTCGCCGGCACGCGCGTGCGCTCGACCATGATCCGGGTGCTGGAGACCTGGCCCGACGCGCCGCCGCCGCACTGGCTGATCCCGCAGGCCGAGCAGTGCGGCGTGATCAATCGTTACCGCAATCCGGCGCAGCTCGGCAGCGATCGCTGGGCGGCGCTGATCGGCGCGCGCAGCCTCATCGGCCGCGAGCCCCGCGCTGGTCGTCGTCTGCGGCACCGCGACGACGATCGATTTCCTGACGGCGACGGGCGAATTCAACGGCGGCGTGATCCTGCCCGGCGTCGGCCTGATGCTGCGCGCGCTGCATCAGCACACGGCCGCCTTGCCCGACGCCGACGGCGAATACGTCGAAAACCCGCTGCAGACGGTCGATGCGATCGCCAGCGGCTGCCAGCACGCGCAGGCCGGTGCGATCGAGCGGGTCTACCGGATGCACGCGGCGACGGCGCCCGGCCTCGTCTGCCTGCATCTCGGGCGGCGCGGCGCGTGCACTCTCGCCGCGGCTGACGATACCGTTCGAGCTGCACGACAATCTGGTGCTCGAGGGCCTGTACTGCATCAGCCGGGCCCTGGCCGCAGGATGACGTTCCACGGCGCGCGCGCGCCGGCGCGATACGCGCTTGCGCCGGCGCCAACGCAAGCGAGCCGTCCGCATGCGGTGAACCGCCGGCCATGCGGCGCGGTCGTATTGGCGGGATAATCGATTTCCCGTCACGGAGGCAAGCCATGAGCGAGCAACGAGAGGTCGTCATCCTGAGCGGCGCGCGCACCGCGATCGGCGACTACGGCGGCGGCCTCAAGGATATGCCGCCCACCGAGCTGGCGGCCAGGGTCGTCAGGGAAGCCTTGAGCCGCGCCAGGGTCGAGCCCCGCGACGTCGGCCAGTGCGTCTTCGGCAACGTGATCCATACCGAGCCGAAGGACATGTACCTGTCGCGCGTGGCCTGCGTCGACGGCGGCCTGCCGCACGAGACGGGCGCGCTGACCTTGAACCGACTCTGCGGCAGCGGGCTGCAGGCGATCGTCAGCGCCTCGCAGTACATCCTGCTGGGCGATACCGACGCCGCGGTTGCCGGCGGGGCCGAGAGCATGAGCCGCGCCGCCTACGCCAACCTGACGCAGCGCTGGGGAGCGCGTATGGGCGACGCCAAGGATATCGACATGATGGTCGGGCGCGCTGACCGATCCGTTCGACACCATCCACATGGGCGTCACCGCGGAGAACGTCGCCAGCCGCTGCGGCATCACGCGCGAGCAGCAGGACGCGTTCGCTGTCGAGAGCCACAAGCGCGCCGCGGCGGCGATCGCCGCCGGCCATTTCAAGAGCCAGATCCTGCCGATCGAGCTCAAGAGCAAGAAAGGGCCGGTCGTGTTCGACACCGACGAGCACGTGCGCGGCGATGCGACCGCGGGAAGGCATGGCCAAGCTCGAGGCGGTGTTCGCCAAGGAGAACGGCACGGTCACCGCGGGCAATGCCTCGGGCATCAACGATGCGGCGGCAGCGGTCGTGCTGATGGAAAAATCGGTGGCGGCGAACAAGGGGCTCAAGCCGATGGCGCGGCTGGTCTCCTACGGCCACGCCGGCGTCGATCCCAAGGTCATGGGCCTGGGCCCGGTCGGCGCGGTCAAGCGGGCGCTGGGCAAGGCCGGGCTCAAGCTCGATCAGATCGACGTGATCGAATCGAACGAGGCGTTCGCCGCGCAGGCGCTGGGCGTCAGCAAGGAGCTCGGCATGAACGCGGCGAGGGTCAATCCCGAACGGCGGCGCGATCGCGCTCGGGCATCCGATCGGCGCGACCGGATGCATCCTCACCATCAAGGCGATGTACGAATTGCAGCGAACCGGCGCGCGCTACGCCCTGATCACGATGTGCATCGGTGGCGGCCAGGGCATCGCGGCGGTCATCGAGCGCATGTAGCGTCCTGTTCCGCAGACGCGCTCCAGGCGCTCGCCGCGCGTCAGGCTTCTTCGAAGCCGATTTCCTTCAGGAAAGCGCTGCGTTCCTGCGTCCCGAGATGGCCGGCGACGAGCCGGACGAATTCCTGCCGGCTGGTCGCCTTTTGCGCGGCCCGGCTGGCGACGACCTTGGCGATCGGTCCGAGATAAACCGCGAGCCGACTGCTCGTCTGGTCGACGAAGCTCTGCTCGAGCGGTGACTGCCTGATCTGCGACTGCGTTCCGGTGCCGGTGCCGGTGATGGCGCCCGGCGAGGTCGCGTCCGGTCCGGCCGCGCCACGGATGCCGGCGGCGAAGCGGTCCCGGGTCGCCGGATCGCTGATGTTCTCCGCAAGCAGCGCGTAGAGCTGAGTCAGATCGGTCGTCTGCGTGGCCGCCTTGCGCGTCATCACCTTGGCCATCGGGCCGACGTAATGCGCGAGCTGCCGCTCGACGGTGCGCAATATCGTGTCCTCCCAGACCGGGGGGGCGGCGACCGACGGCTGCATCGACACGCTGGCCGGATTGATCTGCGTTGCCGCCGTCTCGTCCGGGTGCTGCGGCACCGGCGCATTCAGCGCTTCGCGCAGGGCGCGGCTGAACGCGCGCGCGTTCTGGAAGCGCGCCTCCGGGCTCTTTTCCAGTGCGACCGCGAGCACGGCATCGATCGTGGGCGACAGGTTGAGCCGCGACACACTCGACGCCGGGCGCGGATTTTCGTGGCAGATCTTGTAGGCGATCGTCTCGGTCGCGCCGGCAAACGGCTTTTCGCCGGCAAGGAGCTCGTAGAGCACGACCGCGGCGCTGAACAGGTCGGAGCGCCGGTCGACCGCCTGGCCCTGGCATTGCTCGGGCGACATGTACGACGGCGTCCCCATCACCATGCCCAGCGTGGTGAGGTTCGACGTGTCGATGCGGGCGATGCCGAAGTCGGCGACCTTGAGCGTCCCGTCGGCGGTCAGGATCAGGTTCGCCGGCTTGATGTCGCGGTGGATGACGCCGCGCTCGTGTGCGAAGTCGAGGGCGCGCAGGAGCTGCGTCATGATCGACGCCACGTGCGGCAGGTCGAAGCTTGCCTTGCGGGAGAGGTACTCGCGCAGGCCGGTGCCTTCGACGTACTCCATGACGATGAACGCGTTGGCCTCGTCCTCGCCGTATTCGTAGACGCTGACGATGTTCGGGTGCAGCAGCCGGCCGGCCGCCTTGGCCTCGTTCTTGAAGCGCGCCATCGACTGCTCGATCATGTCCTGGTCGACCCGGTCCTTGCGCACGGTCTTGATCGCGACCACCCGCTCGATACCCGGGTCGAACGCCTTGTAGACGACGCCCATCGCGCCCTTGCCGAGCACGCTCTCGATCGTGTACTTGCCGATGCGGGTCGGTTCGCTCATTTCGGCTCGCCTGGCTCGTCGCCGGCGTGCCCTCAGCCATGCGCGTCCAGCATCTTGATCGCCTGCACCATGCTGGTCTTCATCCTGCCCAGCGCTTCGGTGAGCACGCCGATCTCGTCCTTGCTCTGCGTCTGGAACTCGCCGGCATCGAGGTTGCCGAGGCTCACTTCGTCGGCCAGCTTGGACAGGCGCTTGACGCGGCGGATCACGAACCAGTACAGCATCAGGTTCAGCATGCCGATGGTGAACGCGAACACGCCGACCAGCGACAGCAGGAACACACGGAAGGTGTAGTTCGCACGCTGCACCGGGACCGATGTCGGCACCGAAACGATCTGCGCGCCGACGATTTCGTTGACCTTCCAGCCGAAGCCGTTGGCCGAACCGTAGGTGTCGATCATCGTCCGCGGCGCCGCATCGGGCGTGCTATGGCAGGTCAGGCAGGCGGGATCCTTGATCTGGATCGGCCGGGCCAGGTAGAGCGAGCGCCCGCTCTGCGTGGCGCGCTCGCCTATCACCTCGGTCTTGGTCGGCGACTGGCGAAACTGGTTGACGATGTCGGCCTCCCAGTCGGTCGCATGATTGCGCGGATTGGTCGGGTTCAGGGTCGCCGCCTTGAACGTGTAGTCCGGATAGTTCTTGCGCAGCTCGTTGAACTGCTCGGTCGCCGCGAACGCCGGCACCGATTGCGGAATGAACTTGTACTTGAGCTGCGTTTCGAGCAATGGCCGCACCTGCGCGTTGGTATAGTCGCCGGACGCCGACGCCGACTCCATCATCACGCGCGCGTTCTGCAGCACTTCGTCGCGGGCGTTGGCGTGCAGCACCGTGTACGAGACGATCGCCGCCAGGAGGAACGCGACGGCCGCGACCGCCCCCAGGGCAAGGTTGAATTTCCAGATCAGCTTCACGTGTGGCCGCCTATTTGCTCGATTTTTCCCATGGCCAGCGGAAGGTCCGCTCGGGCTCCGCCTTGGCTGCCGGCGGCACTGGCGGCTGGCGCCGGCGCCTCCGCCTTCGTCGGCGCGACGGCGGCGGCGGCGTTCCATTCCGGGGGCGCCTTGCCGCTCGTCGCCATGGCGTCGCGGAAGGCCGGATCGTCGAGCCTGGGCTGGAAGCGCTTGAGGAAACTGGTGCGGTACGGCCCGGTCGAGCCAGGGTTGCGCCTCGGCGAATGTCGCCTCGCGATCGGCAATCGGCTCGACGCGCGCCGACGCGAATCGTGCCGCGCGCAACGGCAGCGGGTCCATGAAGTCCCGCGGCAGCGCGGCGACGAACTGCGCCGGCGGTCGCCGCTCGGACGTCAGCGCCTTGCCCGCGGCGCGGCTGGCGAATCCGCCGCCCTTGATGTCCCCGCTCGCGCCTTCGACGAGCTTGCCGACTTCCGACAGGCGGACCGTTCCGGTCTCGACAAAGGCTTCGAATGCCTCGCCGCTGCCATGAACGACGGCCGTGGCATCGGACGCTGCAACGGTGCCCAGCCCGGTGCGCACGCGCAGGCGCGGCGCCGGACGGCTTGGTCTCGAATTTGAGCCCAGCCGCGGGCGAGCAGGATTTCCACCGATCCCGGCTGCTTGGCATCGCGCGCTGTCGCGGCGGCGATGTAGACCGCACCGGGTCCGACCAGGCTTACCGCGCCGCCGTCGCTGAATTCGAGCTGGAGCTGACCCGACTGCGGCAGGTCGATGACGTCGCCGTCGCGCAGGCGAACGCCTTCCTTAAGGTTGAACCAGGTGGTCCCGCGGAGAAGCTTCGGCTGGCCGAACAGCAGCGTGACCGTGCTGGTCTCGGCGCCGATACAGGGCGCGGCGACGAGGAACAGACAGCACGCAAGCCAGGTCCAAGATTCGTTTCATTGCGGGGTCCGTCGGGCCGATGGGCAAAGCGGTGGCGACGAACGGGCAATACTAGGCCGCGCCCCCGTCCAAGTCAACGTGAATACTCCGCACAAGCCTCGGGGCCGGGGCCGCCGCCGATCTCTTGCCTTATACTTGCCGATCCGCCCCGCGCATAGCCGCATGACCGCCAACACGCGCAACCTCGCCGTCCTTTTCGCCGACATTTCCGGCAGCACCAAGCTGTACGAACTGCTGGGCAACGCGGACGCGCAGGAGACCATCGAGCGCTGCCTCTCGGTCGTCAAGCGCGTCTGCAGCGACGCCGGCGGCCGCGTCGTCAAGACGATCGGCGATGAAGTGCTGGCGACGTTCCCGACCCCGGACGCCGCAGCGCAGGCCGCGATCGAAATCCAGATGCGGGTGTCGACTCAGCGGACCAGCCGCGGCACGCCGATCGCGATGCACATCGGCATTCACGCCGGCCCGACGATCGAGGACGCCGGCGACGTCTTCGGCGACGCGGTCAACGTCGCGGCGCGAATGACCTCGTTCGCCACCGGCGGCCAGATTTTCACCACCGCGCAGACCGTCGCCGAGCTCTCGCCGGTGCTGCGCGGCCGCACGCGCGACCACGCGGCGCAAACGCTGAAGGGCAAGGAGCGCGATGTCGCGCTGTTCGAGATTCTCTGGCAGGACTCGGAAGACGAGCTGACGTCGATGTCGCCGCGCCTTGCGCTGGCACCGGCGATGGTCAAGCTCGTCCACGGCCTGCGCAAGATCGAGCTGGGCGAGGCGCACTCGGTGCTGACCCTGGGTCGCGACCTGCAAAGCGACGTCGTCATCGCCGATCGCAAGGCCTCGCGCATGCATGCCCGCATCGAGCGGCGGCGCGACAAGTTCGTGTTCATCGATCACAGCTCCAACGGAAGCTGGATAACGATCGAAGGCGAGCCCGAGATCATGATCCGCCGCGAGGAACTGATGCTGCGGGGGCGAGGTCGCGTCAGCTTCGGGCACGCCTACGCCGACGATCCCGCCGAGTTTCTCGCTTTTTCCTGCCTCGCTTGATTCGCCTCGCCCTGTCGCCGCATCTGCGCGCACGCCACCGGACGGCGCCCGCTGCTGCAACGAGCGACCGCGGCATTGCAGCCGGCGGCCGGCCGCGCGGAACCCGGCCTTGACCTGGTCGATCGTTGCGCGCGACGCCGACGGCGCGCTGGGCGTGGCCGTCGCAAGCCGCTTTTTCGCCGTCGGCGCGCTGTGTCCGCATGCACGGAGCGGCGTCGGCGCGCTCTCTACGCAGGCGCTGGTCAACCCGGGTTACGGCCCGCGCGGCCTGGCCTTGCTCTCCCAGGGCCTTGCCGCCGCCGACACTGTTGCGCTGCTGGTCGCCGGCGACGAAGGACGCGAGCATCGGCAGCTTCACCTGATCGACCGCAGCGGACGGAGCGCCGCGCATACCGGCTCGGCGTGCATCGACTGGTGCGGCCAGTTGACGCGCGACGGCTTTTCGGTCGCGGGCAACATGCTGGCCGGTCCGGACGTGCTCGACCACACCGCCCGCGCCTACGAGGCCGGCGCCGGCGTCCCCTTCGCCGCGCGCCTGCTCGCGGCGATGGCCGCGGGTGAAGCGGCGGGCGGCGACAAGCGCGGCAAGCAGGCGGCGGCGCTGCTGATCCACACCACGGAAACCTACGCCTTTCTCGACCTGCGGGTCGACGATCATCCGGAGCCGATCGCCGAGCTCGCGCGGCTGTACGAAAAGAGCCTCGAGCGCTATCAGCCCTTCGTCGCCTGCCTGCCGAGCGCGGCGCGTCCCTCGGGCATCACCGATCGGGCCGCGATCGAAGCCGAGGTCGAGCGCTTCCAGGCCGCGCGCCGGCCGCAATGACGCCGCTGCTCGAAGTGCGCGATCTGCGCACGCTTTTCGCCGTCGAAGGCGGCGGCGAGTTTGCGGCGGTCGACGGCGTCGGCTTTACGCTGGACGCCGGACGCACGCTGGGCATCGTCGGCGAGTCCGGATGCGGCAAGAGCGTCACCGCACTGTCGATCATGGGGCTGGTCGCGCAGCCGCCGGGGCGGATCGGCGGCGGCACGATTCTCTTCGACGGCGTCGACCTGCTGCAACTGCCGCGTTCGGCGCTCCGCGAGCTGCGCGGCGATCGCATCTCGATGATCTTCCAGGAACCGATGACCTCGCTCAACCCGGCGTTCACCATCGGCGAGCAGATCGTCGAGGGCATCGTCCGCCATCGTGCCGCGAGCGGCCCGACCGCGAAGTCTCTGGCGCTGGAGATGCTGCGCCGCGTGCACATCCCGTCGCCCGAAGAGCGCTTCGACGACTATCCGCACCGGCTCTCCGGGCGGCATGCGGCAGCGCGTGATGATCGCCATGGCGCTGGCCTGCAAGCCGGCGCTCCTGATCGCCGACGAGCCGACGACGGCGCTCGACGTGACCGTGCAGGCGCAGATCCTCGACCTGATGCGCTTGCTGCGCGAAGAAACCGGCACGGCGATCATCCTGATCACGCACGATCTTGGCGTCGTCGCCGAGCTCGCCGACGAGGTTGTCGTCATGTACGCCGGGCGCGTCGTCGAAAGCGCGAGCGTCGCGGCGTTGTTCGCCGAGCCGCAGCATCCCTACACGGTCGGATTGCTGGGCTCGATCCCGCGCCTGGACCTCGAGCAATCGCGCCTGGCCGCGATCGAAGGCCAGGTGCCGAACCCGGCGGCGCCGGTGGCCGGCTGCCGGTTTCATCCGCGCTGCCCGTTCGCGTTCGAGCGCTGCCGGCGCGAGGACCCGCCGTTGCTCGACCTCGGCGACGGCCACCGGTCGGCGTGCTGGCGCGCGCCGCTCGACGCCGACGTCCTGGTGCCGGCGTGACGCGAGCCGCGCTCGCCGCCGCGCCTCTGCTGCGCGTCGCGGGGCTGGTCAAGCACTTCCCGCTGCGCAGGGGGTTCCTGCGCCGCGATGCGCGCTTCGTACGCGCGGTCGACGGCATCGACTTCGAGCTCGCCGCCGGCGAAACCCTGGCGCTGGTCGGCGAATCGGGCTGCGGCAAGTCGACCACCGGCCGCCTGCTGCTGCGCCTTATCGAGCCCACGGCCGGCAGCGTGCGATTCGACGGGCAAGACCTGTTCGCACTCGATGCCGAGGCGATGCGGGCGCAGCGCCGCGCGCTGCAGATCATATTTCAGGATCCGTACGCGTCGCTCAATCCGCGCATGACCGTCGGACAGACGGTCGCCGAGCCGCTCGGCGTTGTATGGCCTGGCGGCCGGCCGGCGGCGCGAGCGCGTCGCCGAGCTGCTCGGACTGGTCGGCCTGGCACCCCAGCACGCCGAGCGCTATCCGCACGAATTCTCCGGCGGGCAGCGGCAGCGCATCGGCATCGCGCGCGCGCTGGCGGTCGAACCGAGGCTCATCGTCTGCGACGAGCCCGTGTCGGCGCTCGACGTGTCGATCCAGGCGCAGGTGATCAACCTGCTGATGGACCTGCAGCGTCGCCTGGGCCTGGCCTATGTGTTCATCGCGCACGATCTCGCGGTGGTCAAGCACATCGCCGCGCGCGTGGCCGTCATGTATCTGGGCCGCATCGTCGAGTACGCGCCGGCGCGCGAGCTTTTCGCGCGACCTCTTCATCCGTACACCCAAGCGCTGCTCTCGGCGATTCCGGTGCCCGTCCCCGGCGGACGCTCGCAACGGATGATCCTGCAAGGCGACGTGCCCAGTCCGATCGATCCGCCGTCCGGATGCCGCTTCCGCACCCGGTGCCCGCACGCCCGCGCCCGCTGCGCGGCGGAAACGCCGCCGCTCGTCACCGACAATGGTCATGCCGTCGCTTGTCATTTCTGGCGGGAGATCATGCCGGTCGGCGCGGCGGCGCCGGTTGCCGCGCCGACGGAGGGCACGCTGCGGCTCGTCCGCCTGCAGCAGGCATTCCGCGGCACCGCTTAAAGCGCCGGCCGCGATCATTGCCGCCGTCTGAACGGTCGCCGAAACCGCTCGATTAGCGCTAAGATCGCAGGCTGGACCGATCCGGCATCCGTAGACCGGCAACTGGAGGAGACGACATGAAATCATCGATCGTGCGACTGGGCGTGGCGCTGCTGACGGCGCTCGCCGCCGTCGCGGCATCCGCGCAGACGCTGCGTTTCGGGTTGGCCGAGGACCCGGACATTCTCGACCCGACGCTCGCCCGCACCTTCGTCGGTCGCATCGTGTTCGCGTCGCTGTGCGACAAGCTGGTCGACATCGACGAGAAGCTCAACATCGTGCCGCAGCTCGCGACCAGCTGGGAGTGGTCGGCCGACCACAAGGCGCTGACGATGAAGCTGCGCAAGGGCGTCACGTTCCACGACGGAGAGAAATTCGATGCCGCTGCGGTCAAATTCAACATCGAGCGGCACAAGACGATGGCGGGCTCGAACCGCCGCGGTGAGCTGGCGCCGGTGACCAGCGTCGACGTGGTCGACGATTCCACGATCCGGCTGAACCTGTCCGCGCCGTTTGCGCCGCTGCTCGCGGCACTGGCCGACCGCGCCGGGATGATGGTTTCGCCCAAGGCGGCGCAGGCCGAGGGCGACAAGTTCGGCAGCAAGCCGGTCTGTTCCGGGCCGTTCCGCTTCGTCGAGCGGGTCGCGCAGGATCGCATCGTGCTCGAGCGCTACCCGAACTACTGGAACAAGAGCGAGATCCACCTCGACAAGATCGTCTTCCTGCCGATCCCCGATGCGACGGTGCGGCTCGCCAACCTGCAGTCGGGCCAGCTCGATTTCATCGAGCGCGTGCAGGCGTCCGACATTCCGAAGCTCGAGAACGACAGCCGGTTCAAGATCTCCAAGATCACCGAGATCGGCTACCAGGGCATCACGATCAACGTGGGCAAGAGCGAGCGTGCGCAGCAGAATCCGCTGGGCAAGGACCCGCGGGTGCGCGAAGCCTTCGAGCTTGCGCTCGACCGCGCCGGCATCGTGCAGGTGGCGATGGACGGCGAGGCCGATGTCGGCAACCAATGGGTCGCCGCGACCAACCCGTTCTATGCGCACAACGTTCCGATCCCCAAGCGCGACGTGGCGCGCGCCAAGGCGCTGCTCAACGAAGCAGGCGTGCCGAATCCGTCAGTCACGCTGATGACGGCGACGACGACAGACGCGCAGAAGATCGCGCAGGTCATCCAGGCGATGGTCAAGGATGCCGGGTTCGACATCAAGATCCAGTCGACCGAGTTCGCCACCTCGCTCAACATGGCCGACAAGGGCGATTTCGACGCCTACATCCTGGCCTGGAGCGGCCGCGCCGACCCCGACGGCAACCTGTACAGCTTCGACGCCTGCAAGCAGCCGCTCAACTACGCCGGCTATTGCAAGCCCGAGGTCGACGAGCTCCTGAAGCGCTCGCGCACGACGCCGGGCACCGCGGAGCGCAAGAAGGTGTTCGAAGATATCGCGGCGATCGTGCTCAACGATCGCCCGATCGTCTACCTGTTCCATCGGCATTGGCTGTGGGCGTATACCAACAAGCTCTCAGGGTTGCGCGCCGTGCCCGACGGACTGGTGCGGCCGCAGGGGCTGCGGATGGGCTCGGGAACCTGACCACGCCGCTGCCGTGCTGAACTACCTCGTACAGCGACTCGGCACGCTGGTGCCGACGCTGTTCTTCGTCTCGATCCTGATCTTCGGGCTGCAGCAGCTCCTGCCCGGTGACCCGGCGATGATCCTGGCCGGCGAGGAGCGCGACCCCACGGTGATCGCGCACTTGCGCGAGACGATGCACCTCGACAAGCCGCTGCCGACCCGCTACCTGTACTGGGTCGGCGGCGTGCTGCGTGGCGATCTCGGCGAATCGGTGCGCATCCAGAAGCCGGTGCGCGAGCTGATCTTCGAAAAGCTCCCGGTCACCCTCGAGCTCGCCGCGCTGGCGATGGTGATCGCGCTGTCGATCGGCATCACGGCCGGCATCGTCGCCGCGGTTGCCCGGGATTCCGTGTGGGACTACGCGGCCAACGTGTTCGCGCTGTGGGGGCTGTCGACGCCCAACTTCTGGCTGGGCATCATGCTGATCCTGCTCTTCTCGGTCACGCTGGGTTGGCTGCCGGCATCGGGCTACGTGAGCCCCTTCGAGGATCTCAAGACCAATCTGGCGTCGATGATCATGCCGGCGTTCGTCCTCGGCAATGCGATCGCGGCGGTGCTGATGCGGCACACGCGGAGCGCCATGCTGCAGGTGCTCAATTCCGACTACGTGCGCACGGCGCGCGCCAAGGGCCTCGACGAACGCGTGGTCGTGCTCAAGCACGCGCTGCGCAACGCATTGATCCCGGTCATCACCCTGGGCGCGCTGGAGTTCGGCACGCTCCTTTCCGGTGCGGTGCTCACCGAGCAGGTGTTCACCATCCCCGGCTTCGGCAAGCTGATCGTCGACGCCGTGTTCAACCGCGACTACGCGGTCGTGCAGGGTGTCGTCCTGTTCACCGCGACGACGTACATCCTGCTCAACCTCTTTGCCGATCTCGCCTATTTTGCGGTGAATCCGCGCCTGCGCGGCTGAGCGGACGGTCCGAACGATGGCCACGATCGCCGCCGAGCTGCCCGTCTACCGCGAGCTGACGCCGGCGCAACGCGTGCTGCGGCGCTTCATGCACCGGCGCGGCGCGATGGTCGGCCTCGGCGTGGTCGCATTTTTCATATTGCTCGCGCTGTTCGCGCCGTGGGTCGCGCCGCACGACCCGCTGCAGACGAGCTGGAGCGCGGTGCGCAAGGCGCCGAGCGCGCTGTACATTTTCGGCACCGACGAGATCGGCCGCGACGTGGCGTCCCGGGTCATCTGGGGGACGCGCGCATCGCTCCTCGCCGGGCTCGTTTCGGTGACCATCGCGCTGTCGCTGGGCGTGCCCGTGGGCCTGCTGGCCGGCTATGCCGGCGGCTGGACCGATGCGCTGATCTCGCGCCTGACCGACGCGATGCTCGCCTGCCCTTTCCTGATCCTCGCGATCGCACTGGCCGCATTTCTCGGACCCAGCCTCACCAACGCGATGATCGCGATTGGGATTTCGGCGACGCCGGTATTCATTCGGCTGACGCGCGCGCAGGTCCTCTCGGTCAAGGTCGAGGACTACGTCGAGGCGGCGCGCGCGGTCGGCAATTCCCACCTGCGCATCGCGCTGCGGCACATCCTGCCGAACGTCGTCCCGCCGCTGATCGTGCAGGCGACGCTGGCGATCGCCGCCGCCGTCATCGCCGAGGCGAGCCTGTCGTTTCTGGGCCTGGGCCAGCAGCCGCCGGCGCCATCATGGGGAAGCATGCTCAACACGGCGAAGAACTACATCGACAACGCGCCATGGATGGCGATCTGGCCCGGCGTGTCGATCTTCCTGCTGGTGCTGTCGTTCAACCTGCTGGGCGACGGCCTGCGCGACGCGCTCGACCCGCGGCACAGGTAGCCCGGCCGGCCAAGTCCCGGCGAGGCGTATGGGAAGCGCGCAGCAGTCGAGCTATGATCGGACGACCGGTCCACGAAAGGCCAAAATGAAGCTCAAAGGATCCTGCCATTGCGGCGCTGTCACGTTCAGCGTCGACTCGCACACGCCGCAGCCCTACATGCGCTGCTATTGCTCGATCTGCCGCAAGACCGCGGGCGGCGGCGGTTACGCGATCAACATCATGGGCGACACCGGGACGCTCAAGGTTCGCGGAACGAAGAACGTCGCCGTCTACCGGGCGCGCGTCAAGGAAGAAGGCGCGAGAAAGCCCACGCTGTCGAAGGCGCGTCGGCACTTCTGCGCCAAATGCGCGAGTGCGCTGTGGGTGTGGGATCCGCGCTGGTCGGAGTGGGTCTATCCGTTCGCGTCGGCGATCGACACGCCGCTGCCGAAGCCGTCTGCGGACGTTTCGATCATGCTCGATTACGCCGCGCCGTGGGTCGATGTGCTGAAGGGCCGCGGCCACAGGCAGTTCCGCGAATACCCGAACGAATCGATCGCCGACTGGCATAAGAAGCACGGGCTTGAGGTCCGGTAGGCGCGACCCGCGCGCGGGAGGCGGCGGAAAGCGCGGCTAACCGCGAGCCGGGTCTTTTTCCGGCAGCACGTCGCAGGCCCAGTCGCTCCTCTTCCAGGCGGGGATCGGCGTCACGCTGCCGGCCTTCGGCACGTAGCTCGAGCGCTCGACCAGGCGGTACTGGTGAATGTAGCGTGGGCAATTCGGAAACACGTGTGTCACCGCAACACGGACGATGAACTGGGCCTCGCCATAGTCGCGCATCAGCGGATCGCCGGGCGAGATCCGCGCGTCGCCCGAAAGCCGCAGCCGGCGCGGCCGCTCGAAGTCGATGAACAGCATGCCGACCTTTCGGCTTTGCGCGATGTTCCCCATCGACAGGAACATGCCGTTGCCGTCGTAGTTGGGGAATGCCAGCGTATACGGATCGACGACGCGCACGAATCCCGGCGCGCCGCCCTTGTACGAGCAGCTCGGCTGCCCGGCTTCGTCGACGGTCGCCAGGAAAAACATGTCGGCCGCCTCGATGAAGGCGCGGTCCGAATCGCCGACGCGATCCGCGACCAGGTGCTGCTCGATACGGTCCGCCAGACGACGCGTATCGAACTGGTCCTGCAGATGCCGGCTTGCCTCGGGATAGAAATCGCTCATGGCCGCCGGCCGATGCCCTACGTTTTCGGCGCGGGGTGGATGTTGTCGACCCAGTGCACCTGCTCGGGATTGGGCTCGACCGAGGGGATGTCGAGATTCACGACCACGGGCTCCTGGCCGCTCCTCACCAGCACGCACGACAGCGGCACCTCGTCGCTAGCGTTGATCTCCTGGTGGGGGACGAACGGCGGCACGTAGATGAAATCGCCGGGTCCGGCCTCGGCGGTGAACTCGAGCCGGTCGCCCCATTTCATGCGGGCCTTGCCGCTGACCACGTAGATGACGCTTTCGACCGGGCCATGATGATGCGCACCCGTCTTGGCTCTGGGGTGGATGACGACAGTGCCCGCCCAGAGCTTCTCGGCGCCGGCGCGCGCGGCGGTGATCGCCGCCGCGCGATTCATGCCCGGCGTCTGCGGGGTATTCACGTCGAGCTCGCCACCGTGCACGACGCGAACGCCGTGCAGGCGCCACTTCGATTCGCTTTGCGCTTGCACCATGACCTCCATCACTGTCTGCCAACGGGCATTATGGTCGGGAGCGAGCGCAATGAAAAGGCGACGACCGCGTACGCGATCCTGCGCCACAACGGCATCGAGCTCGGCAAGAGCGATTTTATCGGCAAGGTGGATTGAGCCGGCGTCACGTCCCGGCGCTATCAGCCGCCGGCCAGCGATAGTCCTGCAACTGCGCGCGCAACGTGAGCTTCGACAGCTTGCCGGTCGCCGTGTGCGGCAGGCTGTCGACGAACACGACGTCGTCCGGAAGCCACCACTTGGCGACTTTCCCGCGCAGGAAGTCGAGCACCTCGTCGCGGCTTACGTCCTGGCCCTCCTTGCGCACCATCACCAGCAGCGGCCGCTCGTCCCATTTCGGATGCGCGAACGCCGATCACCGCCGCTTCGGCCACGGCGGGATGGGCGATGGCGAAATTCTCGATGTCGATCGAGCTGATCCACTCGCCGCCCGACTTGATGACGTCCTTCGACCGGTCGGTGATCTGGACGAAGCCGTCGGCGTCCAGGGTCGCGACGTCGCCGGTCGGAAACCAGCCGTCGCGCAGCACGTCGCCGCCGTCGCCCTTGAAGTAGCCTGGCGGCCACCCAGGGGCCGCGCACCATCAGGTCGCCAAAAGCGACGCCGTCTCGCGGCAGCTCCTTGCCCTCGCTGTCGACGATCTTCAGGTCGACGCCAAATCCCGGCCGGCCCTGCTTGGTGCGGAGCTTGCGCAGATCGTCGGCGGGAAGCGTCAGATGCTTGGCCTTGGGCTGGTTGGTCGTCGACACGGGGCTGGTCTCGGTCATGCCCCATGCATGGATCACTTCGATGCCCAGCGCCGCGAACTTGTCGATCATCGCCGGCGGACAGGCCGACCCGCCGATGACGACGCGCTTGAGCGTGCTGGGCGCGACTTTCTGCGCTTCCAGAAATTGCAGCAGTCCAAGCCAGACGGTCGGCACGCCGCTGGTGAAGGTGACGGCCTCCTGTTCGAACAGCTGATACAGGCTCGCCCCGTCGAGCTGCGCGCCGGGCAGCACCAGCTTGGCGCCGACCATGCACGCCGCGTACGGCAGCCCCCACGAGAAGACGTGGAACATCGGCGTGACCGGAAGGACCACATCGCGCGATGAAACGGCGAGGCTGTCGGCCAGGCTGATGCCGAACGTGTGCAGCAACGGTCGAGCGGTGCGCGAACAGCACGCCCTTCGGGTTGCCGGTCGTGCCTGACGTGTAGCACAGCGATGCCGCGGTGTTCTCGTCGAATTGCGGCCACGCATAGTCGTCGCTCGTGCCGCCGACCAGCTCCTCGTAGCACAGATAGCGGCAACGCGCAGGGCGGCACGTGCGCGCGGTCGGACAGCGCGACCCATGCCCTGACGCCGCGGCAGCGCGGCGCGATCTTCTCGACCAGCGGCACGAAACGGCAGATCGAAGAACACGATCTCGTCCTCGGCATGGTTGACGATGTACTCGATCTGCTCCTGGAACAGCCGCGGATTGACGGTGTTGATGACGGCGCCGATGCCGGAGCGTCGCGAAATACAACTCCAGATGCCGATGGGTGTTCCACGCCAGCGTCCCGACCCGCGAGGAAGGCCGCACGCCGAGGGCCGATGAGCGCGTTGGCGAGCTGACGCGACCGGCGATGAGGTCCCGGTACGTGTAGCGGTGGATACGATCCGCCGCCGGACGGGAGACGATCTCGACGTCGCCATGGTAGCGGTCGGCATGGCGGATCAGCGCCGAGATCAGCAGCGGCATCTGCATCATGTTGCCGTTCATCGGCACCTCTCGTGGCAGCGTGGCAGGGTCCGGGGCAGCTGAAATAGCCGCGCCCCGGGCCGGCGTACTTTACCAAAAGCGCGGTGCCGACGGCGGGCATTCGGTCCGCCGCCGGGAGACTGCGATGGGATAATGCGGCGAGCTGAAGGACGGGCGAGGCTTAGCATGCTGCTGGGTGCGCTGGTCAGCGTTTGCTGCTGGCACGGGTCTGCTGTTCCTGATGCTCGCGGTCTGCGCCGGTTGCGGGGGCGGCGCTTCGGCGCCTGCGCGCTGCACGGCGCTTCATCGCTGGTGCTGTTCCTGATCGCTGTCGCCATCGGCCTCGTCGGCGTCAACCTGCTCACTTATCAGCGCCTGACGCACGAGCAGCCTGCGGTCGAAGCGCAGTTCACGCGAGCCGGCGAACGCGCTATCGACGCGCTGCTCACCTATCCGTCGGGCGCGACGCAGCGAGCTCGCGCTCTCCGGCGACGAATGGCAGATCGACGCGCGCGTGCTCAAGTGGCGGCCGCTCGCCAGCGTGGTCGGCTTCGACACCGCGTACCGCCTAGAGCGCATCAGCGGGCGCTACGCCGACATCGCGCGCGAACGCGAGCGCCGAGCGCACCGTCTACGCGCTGAACCCGCAGGATCGCATCGACGTCTGGACGCTGTTGCGCACCTGGCATCGCTACGTGCCCTGGGTCGACGCGCTCTACGGCAGCGCGGTCTACGTGCCGATGGGCGACGGCGCGCATTACAAGTCGTCGTCTCGCAAAGCGGGCTGGTCGCGCGGCCGCTCAACGAGGCCGCGAGGCAGGCCGTCGGCGCCTGGAAGTAGCCGGGACCCGGATGGCTCGCTTTAGCGCTGCTGCGGCAGTCGCTGCGGCAGCGCAGCGACCGCTGAGGCGCACGGAAGTGTCGCCGTGGCGGCTGCCGCCGAGCGCACCGCCATCGCGTCGATCAGCCGCGCCACCGTTCCCTCCTGCGGCAGCGACACGCCGAAGTGCAGCAGGGTCTCGCCGCGGTAGATGGCCAGCGTCGGAAAGTTCTCGACGTCGATGTCGCCGCAGAAGTCGCTATCGTCCTCGATGTCGAGCCAGACGAATCGCATGTCAGGCCGCGCGGCGGCGATGCGGTCGAATGCGACGCGGAATTCGGCGCAGGTATCGCACCAGGCGGCGCAGAGGCAAACGACGATCATGGCAGTGGCGAGGGCAAGTGATCGATTCGGTCGCGCATTCGCGCAGCATACTACGAGGCGCCGTTCCGCCGCCGGCGAGGTCGACTGACGCGTGCGCGAGCGGCGATTTGCCCGCCAGACCGCGCCGTGCTGAAATCAGGATTTGCACGGCAACGTGCACAGGATTGTCCGGATGCGGCTGCTTTTCGTGACGCCTTTCACCGATCTCTACGCCGGGGTGCGGCGGGTCATCGCCAGCCTCGGTGCGCTGGCACTGCCGCTTGCTGCTCGTGGCCTGCGTTGCCGGCTGGTGGCTCTACGTGCCGCTCCACGAGCTGATGCATGCCTGGGGAGCGCAGCTCGGCGGCGCGACGGTGACCGCCTCGACATCGATCCGATGTACGGCGCGCGGCTGCTGCAGCGGATGTTTCCGTACGTGCAGGTCGGGCTCGGCTTATGCCGGGCAGCTCGCCGGCTTCGACACCCACGGCAACGACTTGACGTATGCGCTGGCGGTCTTCTTTCCATTCGTGTTGACCATTGCCGATCGGCGTTCCGTTGCTCTTACGCGTCGCGACGGGCGACCCTGCCCGGCGTCGGGTCGACATTGCTTTTGGGCATGGTTCTGCCGCTGGCATGGGCGCCGATGCTCGCGATAGGCGGCGATTTCTACGAATTGGGGTCGATCGCTGTCTCGCGCGCTGCGCGATATTGGCGTGAGACGGTCGAGAGCTGGCGCGGCGACGACGTCGTCGCGATTGCCGGACCAGACTTCGACGGCGAATCCGCATGGAGCGACGTTGCCGGCATCGCGGCGTCGCTGCCGTTCGGCATCGTCGCTCGCGTTCGTCACCTATGCCGCCGGGCGGGCAGTCGCCGCGACGCTGATGCGGCACGACGCCGCATCCGCGTCCACCCCGGCGGATTAACTAAAGCGCTGCGCCGCCGTCAACCCCCGCGGCGCGCGAAGTCATCGGCGACCTGGTCGTCGCCGATCCTGCCGACGGCAAAATAGGTCGCTTCAGGATGAGCGAAATAAAAGCCCGACACCGATGCGGCCGGCAGCATCGCGTAATTCTCGGTCACCGACATGCCGATCTCCCCGGCCCGGAGCAGTCGAACAGCGGCGCCTTGACCGCGTGGTCCGGGCACGCCGGGTAGCCGGGCGCCGGACGGATGCCGCGATATTCCTCGCGGATCAGCGCGGCGGCGTCGAGATGCTCGTCCCTCGCATAGCCCCAGTATTCGCGCCGCACCTTCCTGTGCAGCCATTCGGCGAAGGCCTCGGCCAGGCGGTCGGCGAGCGCCTTCAGCATGATCGCGCTGTAATCGTCCTTCGCCGCCTCGAACTCGCGCGAGCTTCTTCTCGATGCCCAGACCGGCGGTGACCGCGAACGCGCCCAGGTAGTCCGCGACACCGGAATCCTTCGGCGCGACGAAATCGGCGAGGCAGTAGTTGGGCTTGCCCGACGGCCGCTCGTTCTGCTGCCGCAGGTTGTGCCACGTCAGCGCGACGCTCTGCGCGCGCCTCATCGGCGTAGAGCTCGATGTCGTCGCCGACCGCGTTTGCCGGCAACAGCGCGATCGCGCCGTTGGCCGTCAGCCAGCGCCCTTCGACGATGCGCTTCAGCATCGCCTGGCCGTCGGCCAGCACGTTGCGCGCCGCTTCGCCGACGACCGGATCGTCGAGGATCGCCGGATACGGACCGGACAACTCCCAGGTCTGGAAGAACGGACCCCAGTCGATGAATCTGGGCGAGCTCGGCGAGGTCGGCGCGGCGGATCTCGCGCCGGCCGATCAGCGCCGGCCGCGGCGGCGCGTAGTGCGGCCAGTCGATACGCAAGCGCGTTGGCGCGCGCAGCGGCCAGCGAGATCAGCGGCGGCCCCTTCTTGCCGGCGTGCTGGACGCGGATCTTTTCGTAGTCGGCCGCGACTTCGGCGACATAGCCGTCCTTGAGCTCGCCGGAGAGGAGATTGCTGGCCACACCCACCGCGCGCGAAGCGTCGGGCACGTAGACGGTGACCCCGCCGTAGTTCGGCGCGATCTTGACCGCGGTGTGCACGCGCGAAGTCGTCGCACCGCCGATCAGCAGCGGCTGCACCATGCCGAGCCGCTGCATCTCGTGCGCCACGTGCGCCATTTCCTCGAGCGAAGGCGTGATGAGCCCGGACAAGCCCGACCAGATCGACGTCGCGCTCGCGCGCGATGTCGAGGATCTTCTGCGCCGGCACCATGACGCCCAGATCGATGACGTCGAAGTTGTTGCACTGGAGGACGACGCCGACGATGTTCTTGCCGATGTCGTGGACGTCGCCCTTGACCGTCGCCATCACGATCGTACCCTTGGGCTTGCCGGCGTCGCCCGACTTCGCCTTCTCCGCCTCGATGAACGGGATCAGGTGGCCGACCGCCTGCTTCATCACCCGCGCGCTCTTGACGACCTGCGGCAGGAACATCTTGCCGGCGCCGAAAAGGTCGCCGACGACATTCATGCCGGCCATCAGCGGCCCCTCGATCACCTGGATCGGCTTGCCGCCCTGCGCCTCGATCTTGCGTCGCGCTTCCTCGGTATCGGCGATGATGTAACGTCGTGATGCCCTTGACCAGCGCATGCGACAGCCGCGCCTCGACCGCGGGCGTTGCGCCACGCCAGGTCTTCGACGACATGCTTGCCGGTGGTCTTGTAGCGTCTCGGCGAACGCGACCAGGCGCTCGGTCGGACTTTCGCCGTCGGCGCGCTTGCGATTGAGCACGACGTCCTCGACGCGCTCGCGAAGCTCCGGATCGATGTCGTCGTACACGCCGAGCTGACCGGCGTTGACGATGCCCATCGTCATGCCCGCCTTGATCGCGTGGTAGAGGAAAACCGTGTGGATCGCCTCGCGCACCGGGTCGTTGCCGCGAAACGAAAAGCTGACGTTGGACACGCCTCCCGACACCTTGGCGTGCGGCAGGTGTTGCTTGATCCAGCGCGTCGCGTTGATGAAATCGACCGCGTAGTTATTGTGCTCCTCGATGCCGGTCGCGATGGCGAAGATGTTCGGGTCGAAGACGATGTCTTCGGGCGGAAAATCCGCCTCGTCGGATCAGGAGGTCGTACGCGCGCCGGCAGATGTCGGCCTTGCGCTCGAACGTGTCCGCCTGGCCCTTCTCGTCGAAAGCCATGACGATCGCGGCGGCGCCGTAGCGCCGGACCAGGCGCGCCTGGCGCAGGAACTCGGCCTCGCCCTCCTTCATCGAGATCGAGTTGACGACGGGCTTGCCCTGCACGCACTTGAGGCCCGCCTCGATCACCGTCCATTTCGACGAGTCGATCATCACCGGCACGCGCGCGATGTCGGGTTCGCCGGCGATCAGATTCAGGAACCTGACCATCGCCGCCCTGGAATCGAGCATCGCCTCGTCCATGTTGACGTCGATCATCTGGGCGCCGTTCTGGACCTGCTGCCGGGCGACCTCGACCGCGCCGGCATAGTCGCCGGCGAGAATCAGCTTGGCGAATGCGCGCGAGCCGGTGACGTTGGTGCGCTCGCCGATGTTGACGAACAGCGAATCGTCGCCGATCGTCAGCGGCTCGAGGCCGGCCAGGCGCATTGCGCGGGGCATGGGGAAATTTGTCCTGTTGTTCTTGTTCGTCTCCCCAGCGTCGGGGAGCGTCGATCTCACGCGGCCGCGTCGGCGGTTTCCTCGATGGGAGACGATGCGCGGCGGCAGATTCTTGACCGCCTCGGCGATCGCGCGGATATGCGCCGGCGTCGTGCCGCAGCAGCCGCCGACGATGTTGACGAAGCCGTTGGCCGCGAAATCGGCCACGAGCGCCGCCGTCGTCTCCGGCGCTTCGTCGTAGCCGGTATCGCTCATCGGATTCGGCAGGCCGGCGTTCGGATAGCAGGAAACGAAGGTGTCAGCCACGCGCGAAAGCTCCTCGATATAGGGGCGCATCAGCGCCGCACCCAGCGCGCAATTCAAGCCCACAGCGAGCGGGCGCGCGTGCCGCACCGAATTCCAGAACGCCTCGGTCGTCTGACCCGACAACGTTCGTCCCGATGCATCGGTGATTGTGCCCGACACGATGATCGGCAAGCGTTTCCCCCGGCGCTCGAACGCCTCGTCGATCGCGAACAGCCCAGCCTTGGCATTGAGCGTGTCGAATACCGTCTCCACCAGCAACAGGTCGACGCCACCGTCGACCAGACCGTCGACCGCTTCGCCGTACGCCGCGACCAGTTCGTCGAAACTCACGTTGCGAAAGCCCGGATCGTTGACGTCCGGCGAGATCGTCGCCGTTCGGTTGGTGGGCCCCAGCGCGCCGGCGACGAATCGCGGCTTGTCGGGCGTCCTCGCTGTCCAGGCGTCGGCGCGTTCGCGGGCGATCCGGGCCGCGGCGAAATTGATGTCGCGTACTTTCGCCTCCAGCCGGTAGTCGGATTGCGCGATACGTGTGGCGTTGAATGTGTTGGTCTCGATGATATCGGCGCCGGCCTCGAGGAATGCGTCGTGGATCGCGGCGACGACCCCGGGCTGGGTCAGCACCAGGAGGTCGTTGTCGCCCTTCAGATCGTGCGTATGGTCGCTGAGCCCGCACGCCGGCGGACCGCGAAAGTCGCCCTCGTCGAGCTTCTCGGCCTGGATCATCGTGCCCATCGCACCGTCGAGGATCAGGATGCGTTCGCGCAGCAGCCGTTGCAGCAGCGCAGTCTTGTCGGTTGTCGTCATTGTGCCGCCAAAAAAACAAAAACCCGTTCAGCTTGCCGCCGAGCGGGTTTCAGGCGAAAGCCGCTTTAGCTGGATTTGTATAGCGCCCGCAAGCTGCGGAGTCACCCCCGAATCAAATCGGCGCTGGGTCAAAGGTAAGGGTTGGGCGCGCCGTTGTCAACCGCACGGCGCGATTCGGGTAATATTCTCGACCCGGGTCACAATGATGGCGGCGATGCTCGACCCTGATATTCAACGCCTGCTGGACACGGTCTTGACCGGGCCGGCCGGAGCCGTGGCTCCCGACATCGCGCAGCTGCGCGCGGCCGCAGAGGAAGCGCCGGTTCTCCTGGGCGGCGAGCCTGAGCCGGTCGCATCGATCGTCGACGCGGCAGCGCCGGGCGAAAGCGGTGCGCTGTCGGTGCGCGTGTATCGGCCCGCGGCGCCGGCTCCGCTGCCGCTCGTCGTCTATGCCCATGGCGGCGGCTGGGTGACCGGTTCGCTCGATTCGCACGACCGGCTGTGCCGCATCCTGGCCAATCGCCTCCACGCCGTGCTCGTGGCCGTCGGCTACCGCTGCGCGCCCGAGCACGTCTATCCTGCGGCGCTCGATGACTTCGAAGCGGCCTGGCGCTGGGGCCGCGCCGAAGCCAAGTCGCTGGGCGCGGACGGCACGCGCTTCGCCGTCGCCGGCGACAGCTCGGGTGGCAATCTCGCCGCGGCCCTGACCTTGCGCCTGCGCTCGGACGGCGCCGCGCAGCCGAACATGCAACTGCTTCTGTACCCTGCCCTCGATGCTGCGTGCTCGCGGCCGTCGTATCGCGAGTTCGCCACCGGCTACAACCTTTCCGCGGTGCAGATGGCGTGGTATTGGGACGCCTACCGCGCCGGCGCAGCGAAGAGTGCGGTCGGGCTCTCGCCGCTCGCTGCCGCCGATCTGTCGGGGCTGGCGCCGGCGGTGATCGCGGTGGCCGAGAGCGACGTGCTGCGCGACGACGCGCTGGACTATGCGGCGCGACTCCGGTCCGCGAATGTCCCGGTGCACCTGATTCGCTGCACGGGCATGATCCACGGCTTCCTGCGCTGGACCGGCGAGGTGCCGGCGGCACAGCGCTGGATCGCCGCCATCGCCGCGGCGGCGGGCGCAGCGCTTGGCGCAAGCGCGTGACCGATCCGGGCGCATCGCATCCATCGTCAGGACCATTCCCATGAAACACCTGATGCCTGGCGAAGCGCATCAATTTCTGCAGGTGTTGATCTGCCGCAGCGGACAATGCTCGGTCGACGCCGGGCTCGCGCTCGAGGCGGCGGGATTCGGCGACGTGATCAACGTGCTGGAAGGTTTCGAAGGGCCGTTGAACGAGCAGCACCGGCGCAGCACCCTGAGCGGCTGGCGCAAGGAAAATCTGCCGTGGGAGCAAACCTGAACCGCTCGCCACGGCAGCGACGTCGGTGGGCTGCGGTGGTCGTGGCGCCGGCGCATATGTCCGTCGACGGCCCGTTGCGCGCATTGTTCGACGAAACCACCGCACCGCGCGCGGATGCGATCGAGATCGACTGGTACGAGACAAGGCTGCCGCGCGGCGCCGGCGCGGTGCTGCAGGCGAATGCAGGACACGGTCGCCTGCTGATCCCGCTGCTCGAGGCGGGGTTCGGCGTGCACGGCGTCGACTCTTCCGCCGCCTGCCTTGCGCGCTGCACGGCTCGGCTCGACATCGCCGGACAGCGCGCCGAGTTGTTCCGGCAGGATGTCGCCGCGCTCAACCTGCCGTTCCGCTACGCCGCGGCGTTTTTCGCGGCCGGCGCGTTCCAGCGGCTGACCGGCCGCGTGCGCGCGCTCGACGCGCTGCTGCGCATTCGCGCCCACCTGATCGATCCGGGGCTGCTGCTGCTCGACCTTTTCGTGCCCGAGGAAGCCGCGCATCCGCCGGGAGCGCCGGTGGTCGAACTGCGCACGCTTCCGTTGCCGGACGGCTCGCAGATCGCGCGCCGGTCCGAGGCCGTGATCGATGCGGACGCGCGGCGCAGCACGGTGCGCAGCCGCTTCGAGCGGCGGCGAGGCGCGAAGGTAACGGCGCGCGAGGACGAGGTGCGCGAAAGCATCTGGTACACAGAAGATCAGGTGGTCGAGATCGTCGGCGATGCCGGTTACCGCGACATCCGCTGCGAGGCGTTGCCATCGTTTCCGCAGCACGACAGCGCGCCGGCGCGGCACTTCGCGCTACTGGCGCGCGCCTGACGTTGCCCGGTTCCACGGCAGCTCGACGTAGCTGTCGCCCTGCCGATCACCGCGGCGACAAGCTGGATGCCGGTTTGCGCCTCGAGCACGGCGATCTGCGTCTCGAGCGCCGCCGACTCGGCGTGATCCAGAAACGCGTGGCCGCGCATCAGCGCAGGCGATCAGTCGCGCTCGTTGGCGTCGCGCAGCCGCAGCGACATGTAGACGACGCCGGGCAGCGGATTGGCGTAGTACGGGCCGCAGCTGCGGAACCCCGCGTGCTCGTACAGGGCGCGCGCGGCCTTCATCCAGGCCAGGGTGTCGAGCTTGAGCTCGTCGTAGCCGATGTTGCGGGCATCCGCGAGGAGCGCGCCGACAAGCCGGCGGCCCCAGCCTTCGCCGCGACGGTCGGGTTGCACGTAGAGTCGCTTGACTTCGCCGACCGTCGGCTCGGCGAGCGGCCGCAGCGCGATGCACGCGAACGCCGCTCCGTCCCGTCCGGCGAGCAGCAGGCGCCCGCGCGGCGCGGCATAGGCGCCGGGCAGCGTTCGCAATTCCTCGGCAAAACCCTGGAAGCAAAGGTCGACGTTCAGCCAGTCCGCATATTCGACCAAAAGAGCGCGCGCGAGCTCGACATCAGCCGGCGTCGTTGCCGTGCGTATCGAGACGGCGGTGGACGCTGTCGGCACGGTGCTCAGGCCTGCTTGTCGCACGAACCGATCTTGGTGTCGCTGCCGGGGAACTCGCTCTGCAGTTCCTTGATGCGCGCCATCGCCTGCGCGGTCGGATCGCGCACCACCAGCACCGTCTGCTGCACCGACTGCGTGCGGGGCTCGAGCTTCGCATTGGTCAGGCCCTGCACCTGCAGCGCAGCAAGGCGGCTGCGGGCCGCGTCCTCCCCGCGAAACACGCCGAGCGAAATCGCGTTGCGCTGCGGTCCGGCGTCAATGACCGACACGTCCTTGATGCCGCTCGCCTTCAGTTCGGCCAGGCGTTGATCCGCGACGGCGCGACTCGCGGCGGGCGGCAGGTAGACCCAGTAGTTGGCGATGACCTCGACCTTTTTCTGGCTCATCAACCGGGAAAGGTCCAGCGGCTCGAGGCTCACCATCGCGCGGCTGCGGTCGCTGTCCGACAAGGGCCCCCATTCGACGCAGACATCGGCGAGCGACGCGGCCTTCGCAGGCCCCAGCGCGGCCACTTCCTGGGGCGTCAGCAGCTTGATCTTGTCGGGCTGCACCTGCTGCGCCAGGCGAACGCCTTCGCCGGTCCCGAGGCTGTCGAGCTTGATATAGCCGAACAGGCTGAGGTTGGCGAGCAGCAGCAAAAAGACCAGCGTTCTCATCAGAGCCTTGCCGAAGCGGGAGCCGGTGCGATGCGCCGATTATCCACGAGCCGCCCCGGCGCCGGAAGCCCGCGTACGAAGCGGTCGATGCATGCGCCTGGTCAGGGCCGGCGCAGCGAGACTTCGCCGGTGACGAAGCGCAGCCGCCGGCCGCGCTGATCGAGCACCAGCGCACCGCTCGCATCGACGCCGACCACCTCGCCCGACGCGGTGCTGCCGTCAGGGAGGAGGACCTTCGCCGACTTGCCGCGGAAGGCGTTGCGGCGCTGCCATTCGGCGATGAACGGGGCAAAGCCGTCGATCGCGTAGCGCTCGAGCATCACGGTCAGTTCCCGCACCAGTGTCGCGAGCAGCAGATTGCGGTCGATCGTGCGTCCCCGCGCGACCGTCGCCAGATCGGTGACCGGCTGGGCGATAGTGCGCCGCGCGGCAGGCGGCAGCCGCACGTTGAGCCCGACGCCGATTACCGCCAGCGAGGGGCCGAGTGCGTCGCCGGAAAGCTCGATCAGGATGCCACCGAACTTGCAATAGCGATGGATCAGATCGTTCGGCCATTTGAGCTCGACGCCGCTGATGCCTGCAATCTCCAGAGCGCGCGCCAGTGCTACGCCGACCGCGAGAGAGAGCCCCGCGAGAAAGCCCGCGCCCTGCTCGAATCGCCAGCCGAGCGAAAAGGTCAGGCTGCCGCCGGCTACCGCGGTCCAGCCACGGCCGCGGCGGCCGCGCCCTGCCGTCTGCCATTCGGCGATCAGCAGCCGCCGGTGCACGTCTTCGCGCGCGGCGCGGCGGTTGAGCTCGCTGTTGGTCGAATCGACCGCGTCGACCACGTCGATCTTCAGCGTCTTGGCGGCCGCGCCGAGCGCCGTGACAATGGCGTCGCGCTCGAGGAACGGAACCGGATCGTGAAGGCGATAGCCCTGGCCGCGGATGCGCTCCAGCTTGAGTCCGGCAGTGTCGGCTTCCTTGAGCACTTGCGACACCCGGGCACGCGACATCCCGACCGCGCTCGCTAGCGCTTCGCCGGAGTGGATTTCGCCGTCGGCGAGACGGCGCAGCAGTCGGAAGCCCAGAGGAGTAAGCACGGGTTTGGTGTCAGCGCGATTTTCCCGGACCAGCGCCTGAAGCGCAGGCCGGATTCAGCCTTTGAGCACGCCGCGCCGGATCTGATCCTGTTCGATCGATTCGAACAGCGCGCGGAAATTGCCTTCGCCGAAGCCTTCGTTGCCCTTGCGCTGGATGATTTCGAAGAAAATCGGCCCGATCACGGTGGCGGTAAAGATCTGCAGCAGCATTTCGTCTTTGCTGGGACCGCCGGAGGGCGGAGCAGGGGCCCCGTCCGCGGACGGCGATGCGACCCCGGAAGCGATCGTCGAACCGCCAACGGCCTCTCTCATCATTTCACCGGCCTGAGCGGCGGTTCGGCCGTCCAGGAGGATGCGCTCACGTTTGAGCAGTACGGTGTCTTCCTGATGCCCCGGCAGTCGCGCCGCAAGGGCTTCGTAGTAGGTGTCGGGCGTGTCCTGGAACGCGACGCCGCGCTGCCGCAGCGCATGCACGGTTGCGTAGATGTCGCCGGTGCCGAGCGCGATGTGCTGGATGCCTTCGCCGTGATAAGCGACAAGATATTCCTGGATCTGGCTCTTGTCGTCGGCGCTCTCGTTGATCGGGATGCGGATCTTGCCGCAGGGGCTCGTCATCGCCTTGCTTTTCAGGCCGGTCAGCTTGCCCTCGATGTCGAAATAGCGGACTTCGCGGAAATTGAACAGCCTCTCGTAGAAGCCGGCCCATTCGTCCATCCGGCCGCGATGCACGTTGTGCGTCAAATGATCGATCGTCACGAGGCCGGCGCCTTGCGGACGCTGCCCGGCGCCGGCGATCGGCACGAAGTCGATGTCGTAGATCGACACCCCGGCGCCGTCGACCGGATAACGGTCGACAAGATAGATCAGCGAGTCGCCGATGCCCTTGATCGCGGGAATGTTGAGCTCCATCGGGCCGGGATGCGCCTCGACGCCCCAGGCACCCTGCTCGATCAGCCTGGCGTAGGCGCGGGCAGCATCCTTGACGCGGAACGCCATCGCACAGATCGACGGCCCGTGCACCCGGGCGAATCCCTGCGCGAAACTGCCCGGCTCGGCATTGACGATGAAGTTCACGTCGCCCTGCCGGTACAGCAGCACATTTTTCGACCGGTGCCTGGCGATGGCGGAAAATCCCATCTGCTCGAACAGCCGTCCCAGCGCCGCCGGATCCGGCGCGGCGTACTCGACGAATTCGAAGCCGTCGGTCCCGAGCGGATTGTCCCAGAGGGAGGGCACGGCCATGGCCAACGTCTCCTGCCGGATCGCTGATGAGTTCAAGGATACCGCTGCGCGCGCGGTCGGGCGCTCTACCCGGGCTAACGCTGCGGCACGATGTGCACGCCGGCAAGCTTTTCCTGCGCCTCGATCAGCGATGCGACGTACTTGTCTCCGAAACCGAGCAGGTTCGCGTTGACCAGGCTCTGGTGGACGGCCTCGCCGACGATGGCCGGCGTCGGCAGCGACTCCGCCAGGTGCGTGTAGTAGCGCAAATCCTTCATCGCGTTGACCAGCGTGAATTTGAGCCCGGAGAGGTCGCCGCTTTCGAGCATCTTCCCGACCATCATCTGGAAGATGCCCGAATTGACGCCGCCGGCGGAGATGATCTCGTGCAGCTTGCCGATCGACACCCCGGACTTGGCGCAGGCCGCACAGGCTTCCGCCGCCGTCGTCGCAATCGACATCGCCATGAAATTGTTGATCAGCTTCAACGTGTGGCCGTGCCCCGGGCCGCCGGCGTGGACGACATTCTCGCAGTACGCGGACAGCACCGGCTTCAATTGGGCGAACGTCGCGTCGTCGGCGCCGACCATGGTGTTCAGGCGGCCTTCCTCGGCCTCCTTCGGCGTGCGCGCCAGCGGGGCGTCGACGTACTTCGTTCCCTTCGCGGCGAGATCGGCACGGATTTTTGCGGTCGACGACGGCTCCGCGGTCGAGGTGTCGACCACGATCAGGGTGTCGCGCGCGGCGCCGAGGATGCCCTCGGCCCCGTAGACGATCTCCTCGACCTGCGGCGATCCGGTGACGCAGAGGATCACGATGTCCGACGCGCGCGCGACCTCGGCATTGGTTTTGACCTCCCTGGCGCCGGCGGCGAGAATGTCCTCGGCCGGCTTGCGGTTGCGATGCACGCGCACCGTCAGCGGGAAACCTTTGGCGACGATGTTCTTCGCCATGCCGTGGCCCATGAGGCCGAGACCGATGAAGCCGATGCGTGGCGCGGCGTTGCTCATGATGCGTTCCTCATGTTGCTTTTCCTCGGGAGTGGACGGCTGACACGCCCGTCAACTGGTAAGGCGGTCAGGCCAATTCTAGCCCATCGACCCGCGTTCAGTCGACTGCGGCCGGCTCCGCGGGCGCGAGGCTCGCGCGCCAGCGCTCGTACCAGGTGAGGACGACGCCGCTGCCGGCGATCACGATCATGCCGGTGAGCGCCCAGCGGTCGGGAAAGGTTCCGAACAAGAGCCATGCCGCGATGGTCGAAAAGACGAGCTGGACGTACGTGAACGGCGCGATGGCGGAGGCCGAGGCAAGCCTGAATGCCCGCGTGAACAGCCAATGGCCGAACGAGCCCATGACGCCGATGCCCAGGAACAGCGCCAGGTCGGATGTCGGGTACCAGGCGTCATCATGGTAGAACGAAACCACGATCGACATCAGCACCGCGCCGCACATGGACGGATAGAACAGCAATACCCGCAGGTCCTCGCCGGCGAGCTTCCTGGTCAGGATCTGGTAGCTGGCGTAGGCAGCCGCTGCGGCCAGCGCGAAAAGCGATGCGCTGTCGAGCATCCGGGTGCCGGGCCGAACGATCAGCAGCATGCCGACGAATCCGGCGGCAGCAAAGCCCCATCGCGGCAAGGTGATGCGCTCGCGCAGCAGCCAGCCCGCGAGCAGCGTGACCAGGATCGGGCTGGTGTAATTGAGCGCGGTCGCCTCGGCCAGAGGCAGATACTTGACCGCGCTGAAGAAGCACAGCGACGACGCGATCAGCACGGTTCCCCGCACCAGGTGCAGTCCCGGCCTCGTTGTCCGGACCAGGTTCCAGCGCATCGTCGGCGCCAGCAGCGCGAACATCAGCAGCGCCTGCACGCCCCACCGCGCCCACACCAGCAGCGGCACCGGGTAGCGCTGGCTCAGATGCTTGACCGTGACATCGATGCCGGTGAAGCAGGCCGATGCGGCGACGATCAGCACGACCGCGGCGATCGGCATGTGCGCCGGCCGCGTCATCGTGCCGCTCGCGGCCGATGCACCGGGGAGAGGCGCGCCATCGACATCCGCATCGGAGGATTGCACGAATGCTCGTCCAGGCAAAGAAAGGGGCGGAACCGCGATTGCGTTGGGTTCCTGCAAAACAGGCCGGCGAGCGCGCGCCGATTGAACCTTGCTATCTTAACCGGCGCGGCCCGCAGCCGCCAGACGCACCCAAACAGACGAAAACGCCGATAATGGGCTCCGTGCATCCTGCCCGGCGCACTCCCGGGCGGCCGCATCCAGGAGACACGATGATCATCAGGTATTCGAGCTGGTTCCTCGCCGTGCTGGTCGCTGCAGTATTCCTGAGCGGCGGTATCGCGACCGCGCAGGGCCAGCAGCCCGCGGCGCAGCGCAGCAAGGTCGTCATCCAGGTAAGCGATGCCGATCCGGCCAGGTGGAATCTCGCGCTCAACAATGCGCGCAACATCCAGAGCGACCTCGGCGCCGCCAACGTCGACGTCGAGCTCGTCGCGTACGGGCCGGGTATCGGCATACTGAAGGCCGACTCGGTCGTCGGCAACCGCATCGAGGAAGCCGGCAAATCGGGCGTCAAGGTCGTCGCCTGCGAGAACACGATGCGCGCACAGAAGCTTACCCATGCCGACATGCTCAACGGCATCGGGTACGTGCCGTCCGGCGTGGTCGAGCTGATGCAGCGCCAGCAGCAGGGCTGGGCTTACATTCGGCCCTAGCGGCGCGAGCCCGTGGCGAGGGGCCCCACGCAACGCGTGGGGATCGCGCGAGGCGAGTCGACGCTGGCGGCCGACGCGAGATGCCCGTCGTTCGCGGTTAACCGACGAGGAGGCCGCGGCGCGAGCCCGTGGCGAGGGGCCCCACGCAACGCGTGGGGATCGCGCGAGGCGAGTCGACGCTGGCGGCCGACGCGAGATGGCCGTCGTTCGCGTTAAGCCAACGAGGAGGCCGCGGCCGCCGGCCGTGCCCGCGGCGTTCCCGCCTCGCCCAGGTCCCAGAACATGCCGGTCATGATCTGCAGGCCTTCGCGCGCCACCGCGGCCAGCATGTGCTCGTCCGGCGCGTGCTGCGAGCACGCTGGGTAGGAGTGCGGCACCCATATCGTCGGCAGGCCGAGCACGCCGGCGAAGCAATCGTTCGGCAGTGCGCCGCCCAGGTTGGGAAGGATCGCCGGCGGCGCACCGGTGGTCGCCTCGATCGAGGCGCTCGCCCAGCGCACCCAGGGATCGGCGGGATCCAGCCGCGTCGCCTCCATCGGCTCCATCGTCGCCTGCAGGACCTCGACCGCCGCCAGGCCCTTCTGGTCGAGGTGGGCGCGCAGCGCCGGAATGAAGCCACGCCAGTCGCAGCCGGTGACGAACCGCAACTGCATGTGCGCGATCGCGCGCGGCGGAATCGCGTTGACCGGCCGGTCCGGGTTACCGGTCCGAAACGCCAGCACTTCGAGCGCGTTCCAGCCGAAGACGCGCTCCGCCGGCGTCAGCGAGGGCTCGCCCCACGCCTGGTCGATCGCCGGACCGCCCGGCTCGCCCGGTTCGATCCCCGCCAGCGCAGCCTTGACCGACGCGGGTATCGCCGGCGGTCGCAAAGCGTCGACGAGGATGCGCCCGCGCGCATCGACCAGCGCCGCGATTGCGCCGGCGAGGATCGTTCCCGGATTCGCCAGCAGGCCGCCCCAGTTGCCCGAATGGTGCGCGCCGTCGCGCAAGCTCACCACCAGATCGAAGTTGAACACGCCGCGCGAGCCCAGGAAGATCGTGGGCAGCGCGGCGCGCAGCCGCGGCCCGTCCGAGGCGATCAATACGTCGGCATGCAATGCTCGCGCATGCCGTTGGCAGACCGTGCGCAGCCCCGGCGAGCCGACCTCCTCGCCCATCTCCAGCAACAGCTTGGCATTGAAGCCGAGCCGCCCGCGGCTCTCGATCACCCGGGCGAGCGCGGCCAGATTGATGGTGTGCTGGCCCTTGTTGTCGGCGGTGCCGCGGCCGAACCACTTGCCGCCCGCGACCGACAGGTCCCAGGGCGAGCGGCCGTCGGCCCATTGCTCGTCGTAGCCGGCGACCACATCGCCATGGCCATAGACCAGCGCGGTGGGCAGCGCGGCATCCTCGTGGCGTTCGGCGAACAGGAACGGCGGCGCGCCAGCGACCGGATTGGGCCAGATCGACCAGTCGAACCCGCAGCGCTCGACGCTCGGTCCGATGTCGTCGGCCAGATAGCTCGTCAGCGCATCGCTTCGCGCGTCGTCCTGGCTTTCCGTCCGGAAGGCGACCCGGCGCCGCAATTGGGCGAGCAGCGACCCGGCGTCGAACCACACGGTTGCGGCGGCGATGGCGGCGGCTCTGGCGTGGGACATGGTGGGGCCTCCATCGGATCCCGAGCCGCGGCGCGCACCGTTCGGGACTGGCGCGGGTGAAGGGAACGGTTGGGTCAATCGTTGGAGCGGGTGAAGGGAATCGAACCCTCGTCGTAAGCTTGGGAAGCTTCTGCTCTACCATTGAGCTACACCCGCCCGGGTTTGTCTCGTCGCGCCGCTGGTGAGCTAGGGCCTGTTCACGCCCGAGCCGGCAGGATTATAGCGAATGCGCCCCGGACGCCCGTAGGCTACACGCCTGCCGGCGCGCCGCGTGGTGTTACAGGATGTTTCGCGACTGCACGGGGCGCGCCAAATTGCGCGACAATGGAAGGCTGCCCGCCAGACATGAACCTGCCGAGCTTCGCCGGGTCGATGGATTGCGGCAATGGAGCAATGCATGGCGCCGCCGGACGCTCGCGGACGCACTGACCGACGACAACATACACATGGCAAGACGCAAGAAGCTCTTCGCGATAGTCGCGGCGCTGGCCGTTCTGGCCGTGGCCATCGGCCTGGTCGCGCAATACAACAAGGAGTCGCGCGCCGCGGTGCGGAAGACGCCGCCTGCGGTGCCGGTGACAGACGCCCCCGTCGTTGCCAAGACGGTGCCGGTGCGCCTGTACGCGATCGGCAATGTCGAGCCGTTCACGACGGTGACGGTCAAGGCCCGCGTCGACGGCCAGATCGACAGCGTGCATTTCAAGGAAGGCGAGGAAGTCCGCCAGGGCCAGCTGCTGTTCGAGATCGATCCGCGCCCTTTCGCCGCCGCGCTGCAGCAGGCGCAGGCCAATGTGCTGCGCGACAGGGCGCTGCTCGATCGCGCCGCGGAGCAGGAAAAGCGCTACAAGGACCTGCTGGAGAAGAACTTCATCTCGCCCGACGCCTACGGGCAGGTAAAGACGAACATGGAAACCGCCGCGGCTACACTACGCGCCGACGAGGCGGCAATGGCAAGCGCGAAGCTGCAGCTCGACTACTGCACGATCCGGTCGCCCGTCACCGGCTATGCGGGCAAAATCGCGATTCAGCACGGCAACCTGGTCAAGGCGAACGACACAACGGGGTTGGTGACGATCAACCAGGTGGTGCCGATCTACGTCTCGTTTTCGGTCCCCGAGCAGAACCTGAACGACGTGCGCCTGCACCAGGCCAAGGGTGAACTCAGCGTACAGGCCACGGTTCCCCACATCGCGACGCCGATCGACGGCAAGCTGATCTTCATCGACAACAGCGCCGACCTTACGACCGGGACGATCAAGCTCAAGGCAACGTTTCCCAACAGGGACAAGACGCATGTGGCCCGGCCAATTCGTCAACGTCGTGCTGACCCTTTACGAGCAGAAGGATGCGATCGTCGCGCCTTCGATAGCGGTGCAGAACGGTCCGAACGGCCAGTACGTATTCGTCGTCAAAGCCGATCAGACCGTCGAAATGCGCCCGATCAAGGTCGCGCGCGCCGAGGGAGACGATACGGTCGTCGCCAGCGGGCTCAACGTCGGCGATCAGGTCGTCACCGTCGGCCAGCTCCGCCTCGCGCCGGGCGCCCGGGTCGACGCAACCAACGTTCCGCCGGCTAGGCCTCGTGAACATCGCCGCGCTGTTCGTCCGCCGGCCGGTGATGACCTTGCTGGTCATGATCGGCATCCTGATCTTCGGCCTGATCGGCTACCGGCTGTTGCCGGTCAACGCGCTGCCCAACGTCGACTTCCCGACGATCCAGGTCTCGGCCAGCTTGCCGGGCGCGAGCCCCGATACGATGGCGTCGGCGGTCGCGACCCCGCTCGAAAAGCAATTCTCGACGATCGCCGGCATCGACTCGATGACATCGACATCGACCAGCGGCAAGCACGTCGATCACGCTGCAATTCGCGCTCGACCGCAACATCGACGCCGCGGCGCAGGACGTGCAGTCGGCGATCGCGGCGGCGGCGCAGACAGCTGCCGTCGTCGATGCCGACGCCGCCGACGCTGCGCAAGGTGAACCCGGCCGACTTTTCCATCCTGCTGCTCGCGCTCACCTCGGAAACGCAACCGCTTTCCGTCGTCGACGACTACGGCGAGAACAATCTGGCGCAGCGGATCTCGACGATCAGCGGCGTGGCGCAGGTCCAGGTCTTCGGGTCGCAGAAATACGCCGTGCGCATCCAGCTCGATCCGAACGCCCTGGCGACGCGCGGCATCGCGCTCACCGACGTCGAGCAGGCGATCGGCAATGCCAACGTCAATCTGCCCACCGGGCACGCTCTACGGCCGCGACCGCGCCACCTCGGTCATGGCCACCGGCCAGCTCGAACGACGCCGAAGGCGTACGCCCCGCTGATCGTCGCCTACCGCAACGGAGCGCCGGTGCGGCTCGACCAGATCGGCCGCGTGCTCGACAGCGTGCAGAACGACAAGATCGCCGCCTGGTACAACGGCACGCGCGGCGTCGTCCTCGCCGTCCAGCGCCAGCCGGGCACCAACACCATCGAGGTCGTCGACGCGATCAAGAGCGGTATTCCCGTCGTTCCAGGCGCAGCTGCCGCCATCGATCAAGCTGTCGGTGCTCTACGACCGCTCCCAGTCGATTCGCGAGTCGGTGCGCGACGTGCAAATTTCGCTGTTGCTCGCGCTGGCGCTGGTGGTCGGCGTCATCTTCGTGTTCCTGCGCAGCGCGCGCGCGACCCTCATCCCGAGCCTCGCGCTGCCGATGTCGATCGTCGGCACGTTCGCGCTCATGTACGTGTTCGGCTACAACATCGACAACCTTTCGCTGATGGCGCTGACCCTGTGCGTCGGCTTCGTCGTCGACGACGCGATCGTGATGCTGGAGAACATCACGCGGCACATGGAGATGGGCAAGCCGCGCATGCAGGCGACGCTCGACGGCTCGAAGGAAATCGGCTTCACCATCGTGTCGATGACGATCGTCGCTGGCCGCGGTGTTCATCCCGGTGCTGTTCATGGGCGGCATCCTCGGCCGTCTGCTGCACGAGTTCGCCGTGACGATCATCGTCGCGGTGCTGCTCTCGGGCTTCGTGTCGCTGACGCTGACGCCGCTGCTGTGCAGCCGCATGCTGAGAATCGAGCACGACGAGGACGCACGGGCGTGTCTACGCGTTTGCCGGGACGCATGTTCGACCGCCTGCTGGCAGGGATACCGGGCGAGCCTTACTTTCGTGCTCGCACATCGGCGGCTCGTCGATGCTCTGCGTTCGGCGCCCTGTTCGTCGCAACCGGAGTGCTGTTCACCTACATGCCCAAGGGCTTCCTGCCCAGCGACGACGTGGGCCAGCTGTTCGTGTTCACCGAAGCGGCGCAGGACATCTCGTTCGACGCGATGTCCAAGCTGCAGAGGCAGGTCGCCGCGATCGTGCGCCGCAATCCGCACGTCGAGAGCGTCATGTCGTTCGTGGGCGGCGGAGGCTCGGGCTCGTCGCTCAACAGCGGCCGCATGTTCGTCACCCTGAAGCCGCGCGAGGAACGCCCAACCGCCGACGTCGTCGTGCAGGAGCTGCGGCCGGCGCTCGCGACGTGCCGGGCATCAAGGCGTTCGTGCAGAACGTGCCGGCCATCCGCCTCGGCCAGCTGACCAAGAGCCTGTACCAGTACACGCTGCAGGCGACCGACACGACCGAGCTTTACCAGTGGGCGCCCAAGGTCGAGGAAAAGCTGCAGTGCGCTGCCCGGCCTCGTCGACGTGACCAGCGACCTGCAGATCACTCAGCCGCAGGTGACGGTCGAGATCGACCGCAACCGGGCCTCCGCGCTCGGCGTATCGGCGCAGGCGATCGAGAACACGCTCTATGACGCGTACGGTTCGCGCCAGGTGTCGACGATCTACGCGCCGACCAATCAATACTGGGTGGTCATGGAGCTCCTGCCGCGCTTCCAGACCGATCCCTCGGCGCTGTCGCTGCTATACGTGCGCTCGAACACCGGTGCGCTGGTGCCGCTGAATTCCGTGGCAAGCGCTCAAGCCGACGATCGGTCCGCTGGCGATCACGCATCTCGGTCAACTCCCGTCGGTAACGATCTCGTTCGACCTGACACCCGGCGTCGCGATTGTCGCAGGCGATCGACGAAATCCAGGGCGCGACCGCGGCGATGCGGCTGCCGCCGACGATCAACGGCACGTTCCAGGGCAACGCGCAGGCGTTCCAATCGTCGCTCGCCGGAATGGGCATCCTGCTCGCGCTGGCCATCTTCGTCATCTATCTCGTGCTCGGGATCCTGTACGAAAGCTTCATCCATCCCGGTCACCATCCTCTCGGGATTGCCGACCGCGGCCTTCGGCGCGCTGCTGACGCTGTGGCTCTTCCACATCGATCTCAACATGTACGCCTTCGTCGGCATGATCATGCTGGTCGGCATCGTCAAGAAGAATGCGATCATGATGATCGACTTCGCGATCGAGGCGCAGGCGCAACGAGGGCAAGTCGCCGGAGGACGCGATCTTTCAGGCATGCATGACGCGGTTCCGGCCGATCATGATGACGACGATGGCGGCGCTGATGGGCAGCCTGCCGATCGCGCTGGCGCTCGGCGCCGGTGGCGAAGCGCGCCGCCCGCTGGGCCTGGCGGTGGTCGGCGGTCTGGTCGTGTCGCAGGCGCTGACGCTCTACATCACGCCGGTCATCTACATCTACTTCGAGCATCTTACACAGCGGGTGATGGCGCGCCGCGCCGCCCATGCGCCGGCGCCGGCCGCGGCCGACTGACCGCGCACGAAGCGCGCCATTGAACCGGCGCGCGATTTGGCCGACAATGGGCGTGCTGGGGGTCCTGGCCGGCGCATGCCGCGCCGCCGGGTGAGAGAGACCCTTCGAACCTGATGCGGATAATGCTGGCGCAGGGAAGCGCCTCCGAAGCCCCTTGCGAACGATCTCACTCGCAAGGAGTAGTTCCATGAACGCCAACGACCAGTTTTTCGCCCGCGACGCGCACGTCGACGACGCGGCGGTGCAGCCGCTGCCGAATTCGCGCAAGATCCACGTCGAAGGCTCGCGCCCCGACCTGCGCGTGCCGATGCGCGAGATCGCGCAAGCGGACACGCCCGCGTCCTTCGGTGCCGAGAACAATCCGCCGATCGTCGTCTACGACACGTCGGGCCTGTACACCGACCCGGCGGCGCAAATCGACATCCGCTCCGGCTTGCCGCCGCTGCGCGTGCCGCTGGATCGCCGAGCGCGGCGACAGCGAGGAGCTGGGCGGGCTCACTTCCGCTACGGGCGAGCGCGTCTCGCCGACGCCGAGCTCGCCGGCATGCGCTTCGACCTGCAGCGCAAGCCGCGGCGCGCGAAGGCCGGCGCCGAATGTCACGCAGATGCACTACGCGCGGCGTGGCATCGTCACGCCGGAGATGGAATTCATCGCGATCCGCGAGAACCTCAAGCGCGAAGAGACGCTGCGCACGCTGCCGGAGCTGGTGACTCGCCAGCACGCCGGGCAGAGCTTCGGCGCGGCGATTCCCGAATTCATCACGCCGGAATTCGTCCGCGACGAAGTCGCGCGCGGCCGCGCGATCATCCCGGCGAACATCAATCATCCGGAAGCCGAGCCGATGATCATCGGCCGCAATTTCCTGGTGAAGATCAATGCCAACATCGGCAACTCGGCGGTCAGCTCGTCGATCCAGGAGGAGGTCGAGAAGATGACCTGGGCGACGCGCTGGGGCGCCGACACGGTGATGGACCTGTCGACCGGCAGGAACATCCACGAGACGCGCGAATGGATCATCCGCAATTCGCCGGTGCCGATCGGCACGGTGCCGATCTACCAGGCGCTGGAAAAAGTCGACGGCAAGGCCGAGGAGCTGACCTGGGAGATGTACCGCGACACGCTGATCGAGCAGGCCGAGCAGGGCGTCGACTACTTCACGATCCACGCCGGCGTGCTGCTGCGCTACATCCCGCTGACGGCGAAGCGCATGACCGGCATCGTCTCGCGCGGCGGCTCGATCATGGCGAAGTGGTGCCTCGCGCATCACCAGGAATCGTTCCTCTACACGCAATTCGAGGAAATCTGCGAGATCATGAAGGCGTACGACGTCTCGTTCAGCCTGGGCGACGGGCTGCGGCCGGGCTCGGGCTACGATGCCAACGACGAGGCGCAGATGGCCGAGCTCGCGACCCTGGGCGAACTGACGCAGGTCGCCTGGAAGCACGACGTGCAGACGATGATCGAGGGCCCGGGCCACGTGCCGATGCACCTGATCAAGTACAACATGGACGAGCAGCTGCGGCTCTGCGGCGAGGCGCCGTTCTACACGCTGGGCCCGCTGACCACCGACATCGCGCCGGGCTACGACCACATCACCAGCGCCGATCGGCGCGGCGATGATCGGCTGGTACGGCACGGCGATGCTCTGCTACGTGACGCCGAAGGAGCACCTGGGCCTGCCGAACAAGGCCGACGTCAAGGACGGCATCATGGCCTACAAGATCGCCGCGCACGCCGCCGACCTCGCCAAGGGCCATCCGGGCGCGCAGATCCGCGACAACGCGCTGTCCAAGGCGCGCTTCGAGTTCCGCTGGGAGGACCAGTTCAACCTCGGCCTCGATCCGGACAAGGCGCGCGAATTCCACGACGAGACGCTGCCGCAGCACGGCGCCAAGCTCGCGCACTTCTGCTCGATGTGCGGCCCGCATTTCTGCTCGATGAAGATCACGCAGGACGTGCGCGACTACGCGGCGAAGCTGGGCGTCGACGAGGCAGCCGCGCTCGAAAAGGGCATGGAAGCGAAGGCGGTCGAGTTCGTGAAAAAGGGCGCGGAGATCTACAGCAAGGCCTGACCGGCCCTGTTACCGCGGACGAAGCCGCCGGCGTCGCCATGAGCGCAAATAGATTGCCAGGTTGATCAGGAGCACGAGAACCCCGATCAGCACCTGCAGATCGCGCGTCAGGCCGGCCGGATAGAGCAGCGCCGTCAAGTAGTGCTCGACGAAGCCCCCGCCGTACCCGGCTTCGCCCGCAGCGCGCCGCAGCGCAACTTCGAGCGGCGTCAGCGGGCAGATCCATCCGCTGAATTCGACGAAGGCGGCCCACGCCACTGCCGGAAGGTGCAGCCAGGCGAGAATTGGTCGCCGCAACACCAGCAGCCCGCCGCCAACGACAAAGAGTACGAAGGCGAGATGCGCCGCCAGGGCGATTTCGGCGGCGAAGCGGTAGGGCATGCGAGCCTGGGCAACGAATTTGGTGCACCGGCCGCGGACGCGGCGCCCCAACAAATCGCGAACCCTACTTGCCGGCGGGGAGCGTCGCCTTGCGGTCGGCCATGTGCCGCAGGTAGGCCAGCAGATCGGTGAGGTCGCGATCGCTCAACAGCTTCGCATCGAATGCGGGCATCTTGGCCGCCGGCCACCGGCGCAGCGACTGCGGGTTGCGGATCAGCCGCCGCAAGGCATCGACCCGCATGTATTCGGTCGGGTTGTACGGGACGTTCAGGTCCGGGCCGATGGTCGCGTCGCCGCCCAGGTTCAGCGTGTGGCACACCGAGCAGTTTTTTTCGAACACCGCGTAGCCGCGGCGGACCGCATCATGCGCGGACGCCGCAGGCGCCAGCATCGGATAGCGTTTGAGCAACGGTGCGACGGCCTCGATGCGCGCGACCTGGTATGGCCACTGCTCCGGCGTGATGTTGCCGCGCTCCGGGTGCATCCAGACCAGATAGAACGGACCGGCGGTCGCGCTCGCCTCCGGCTTGAGCGCGGGCCAGGGCGCATCGGCGGGCTCGATGGCCAGGTACGCGACCGCACCGCCGCCGCGCGCGAGCAGCGGTGCAGCCGGGATCGTCGCAACGAAGCCGTCGCTGGCGACAAAGCGCAGCGTGTCGTCGGGCGCGACCCCCCCGAGCAAGGTCGCCAGCGGCACCGCGCGAAAGGTCATGTCGTGCTTGTACGCGACGTCGTTCGGTATCGTGACGTTCGCTGCCGCCGGCATGCCCAGCAGGGCCGCCGGTGCGTAGGTCGTCGCGCGTCCGCCGATGGTGACCGTCAGCTCCGGCTCGGCGGCCGCTACCGCGCGGGCGAGCGCGAGGCCAAGCAGACATGCAACGACGGCGCGAAGCAGGGTCATCAATCTTCGTGCGCGGACAGGCGGACGATGTAGCCGCCGGATTTCTCGTCGCGCTCGAGCTTCAGGCTGCCCGCCTGCGCGGCGGCTTCGAGCATGCCGTTGAACGAACGAAACCCGTAATACGATTCGTTGAAGCCGGGCCGCACGCGCTTGACCGCCTGCTTGACCATCGAGCCCCATATCTTGTCGTCGCCGCCGCGCTCGGACACCAATGCCTCGACGGTGCTGACGATGATGTCGATCGCCTCCTGCTGCCGGCCACCGGCGTCGATCTGCTTCGCCTCCGGCCGGGTCGCGGTCGTGTGCCCGGACGCGCCCGTCGGGTCGGAAGGCGTCGCGGCCGTCTCGGCGGCCTTCTTCCTCGCGCCGCCCGCGCCCGCCGTCTTCCTCGCGCCCGCCTTGCGCGATTCGGCCTTCTTCTGCTCGCGCACCAGGTCGTCGTAGAAGATGAACTCGTCGCAATTCGCGATCAGCAGGTCGGATGTCGAATTCTTGACGCCGACGCCGATCACCACCTTGTTGTTCTCGCGCAGCTTGGAGACCAGCGGCGAAAAATCGGAATCGCCGCTGATGATCACGAAGGTCTCGACGTGCGATTTGGTGTAGCAAAGGTCGAGCGCATCGACCACCATCCGGATGTCGGCGGAATTCTTGCCCGACTGGCGCACGTGCGGGATCTCGATCAGCTCGAACGAAGCCTCGTGCATCGGGGCCTTGAACGCCTTGTAGCGCTCCCAGTCGCAATACGCCTTCTTGACGACGATGCTGCCCTTGAGCAGCAGGCGCTCGAGCACCTTGCCGATGTCGAATCGCTCGTATTTGGCGTCCTGCACGCCGAGCGCGACGTTCTCGAAGTCGCAGAACAGCGCCATGTTGGTGACTTCGGGGGAATTGGCCATGAGGTTTGGAACGATGGTTGGGAGAGCAGTGCTCAATGAGGGATCATAGCGCAAGCTGCGCCGTGTAGACGGGTTGTAGCTCCGCCGGAAGCGCCGCCTCGAACGCAGCGTCCAAGGGAAACTGCGGCATCGTTTCGCGCACTGCCTTGAGTACTGCGCGGCCCTGATCGATGTCCTTGTCGCGCTTCAGGGGATTTCGCGTGGCCTTTCCGCCGAGCCATAGCTTGTGCAGGGCGAACCACCGCGGGTCCGGCGCCACGACGCGCGCCGGCGTCGCGTCGCGCCCGCACACGACCTGGTCGACGCGCCTGCCGAGCAATAGCCATTCCTGTTCCGGAAACGCGATCGGATGCAAGGGCTCGCTCGATGGATAGGCGGCGGTGACGGATGGCGCAACGAGGATCTCGACTTCGTAAGCTTTGGCGTTGCGCGCCTGAAACGGTCGCTCCGTATTGACGGTGTAGGTCGAATCCACGCTCTTGAGCATCGAGATGATGGGCGCCGGCGGCGTTCGCGACGTGGCGAGCGCCGTGGTGGGCTCGGACCAGGCAAGATCGAAATCCTCGGTGGCGTCCATGCCGATGGCGAACCGGGAGGCCGCTTCCATTTCGTAGGCTGCCACTGCCGTGGTGCCGACGACCATCAGATCGCCGTCGAGCATGCCGCGCTCGTCGGCCGCGCGCAAGATCGCTGCGGCTTCGCTCGCGATCGCGGGCAGGCGCAGCGTGCGATAGATGCGGGTTGCGATCGCCAGCGCCGACCCCGCGCTTTCCGAGCGTTCCTGCGCTTCGCGCTTGTCGCGCTCGTATGCCGCGTGCAGGCGCTCGGTGTCCGCCGAACGCGGACCGAGCGATCGCCCGTCGTTGCGATTGTTGACCAGCTTGACCAGATAATCGCGGCCCGACGTGGTTTTCCAGTAGAGGCGATAGTTGAGTCGATACAGCTCCCTGCGAGCCGCCATCCAGACATCGTAGTATTGGCGGACGTTGGCGGCAGTGCGAAGCTGTTCATCATTGAATTGCAATGTATTTTCTCATAATTTATATAAACAACAGTTTATGAGAAAAACGTATATTTGTCAATAAATTATACTTTGGCTTGGCGACTGCGGCCCTGATCGGCTCCGACCGTCCCCGGCAGCAGGCCGGTGTGTTTCTGGCGCGTGCGTGAACAGGGATGCAACGCGCTCTGTATCGCTCGCCGCAGGCGCTTGCCACCGGTTGGCACCTATGCCGCGTCGACTGCGCCCCAGCGGCACGAACTGCCTCGTCCCGGACGAATGTCTCTCCGAAAAAGTAGCAATGGAACGTCCGGAATATTCTCTAGATGTCTTCCACTCGCGAAAACGCGAGCGCGCGGTCCTTGATCTCGTTCCACGAAAGGGGCATGCGTATGCGTGCGAGTCGGAAGGGATGCGGCGCATGGGACTATAGCGCAGCTCGCGCCAAAACCCGGAGACCGGGGAGTAGAATTCGCCGTTCGATGCGCTCGCTTCCGCTGACACAAATGCCCGACTTGTGCGGTACCGATCGATTGCCAACGCGGTTGAATCAGATGGATCGCGCGATGGCAGTGAATCTTCCTTCGCTGTCGCTTCTCGAAACCCGCATTCTCGGCGTGCTGGTCGAGAAGCAGCACACGGTGCCGGACACCTATCCGCTGACCCTCAACGCGCTGGCCGCGGGCTGCAACCAGAAGACCAGCCGCGATCCGGTGTTGAACGCGAGCGAGAGCGAAGTGCAGGCCGGCATCGACCGGCTCAACGAGTTCTCGCTGATCATCGAATCGAGCGGCGGCAGGGTAATGCGCTACGCGCACAACGTCGAGCGCGTGCTTGGCCTGCCTTCGCAGGCGGTCGCGCTGCTCGCCGCGATGATGCTGCGTGGACCGCAAACCATCGGTGAGCTGCGCATCAACTGCGACCGCATGCACAGGTTCGCCGACGGCTCGGCGGTCGAAGCGTTCCTGCACGAGCTGGCGCAGCGCGAGGCCGGCGCGCTGGTCGTCATGCTGCCGCGAGCGGCGGGCGCGCGCGAAAATCGCTGGATGCATCTGCTGTCGGGCACGCCGGACGGCCGACGCCTCGCATGGATGCCGCTGCACCGGCCACGCGGGATGATGCGACGATGCGATCCGAGATCGCCGCGCTCAAGGCCAGCGTCAGTGAATTGCGCGAGCGAGATCGCCGCGCTCAAGGCGGCCGTTGTCCGCTTGCGCACGCGCGCCGGCAAGCGACGACGCCTGAATGCGCGCGCGGCGATGCGAACGGCTCACGCGCCCGACGCCGCGCGCCCGGGGCAGAGTGCCGCTCGGCCCGGAACGGTGTAAACTGGCCGCCAGTGCCGCCCGCCGCCGATTAGTGGCGCCGCGCCGTCACCCATCGCCAGGAGGAGTCGCAATGCGCTTGACCGGAGTGTTGTCGCTCGTCTTTGCGCCGTCGCGCTCGCAGCAAGCCGCGCAGGCGCAGGTTCCCGCCGGCTATCCGGCCGATTACAAGTCCATCGTCGACGGTGCAAAAAAGGAAGGCAAGGTCGTCGTCTACGCGACCACCGACGCCAAGCTGGTCACGCCGCTGATCAAGGATTTCGAAGCCGCATTCCCCGGTGTCAAGGTCGAGTACACCGATCTCAATTCGACCGAAGTCTACAACCGGTTCATCAGCGAGAGCGCGGCGAACGCGACGTCCGCCGATGCGGTGTGGAGCTCGTCGATGGACCTGCAGATGAAGCTGGCGGCCGACGGTCTCGCGGCGGTTTACAAATCGCCGGAAATCACGGCTCTGCCGGAGTGGGCGCATTGGAAGGACACGATCTATGCGACGACCTTCGAGCCGATCGCGATCGTCTACAACAAGCGCCTGGTCCCCGCCGAGGACGTTCCGAAGACGCACGCCGACCTGGTCAAGCTCCTGACGACCAAGGCCGACAAGTACCAGAACAAGGTCACCGCCTACGACCCGGAAAAGTCGGGCCTCGGCTTCATGCTGGCCAATCAGGACGCCAAGCTCGATCCCCAGTTCTGGGACCTGGTCAAGGCGCTTGGCGCGCGCAGCCTCAAGGTCCAGTCCTCGACCGGAACGATGCTCGAGCGCGTTTCGTCGGGCGAGAACCTGATCGGCTACAACGTGCTCGGTTCGTATGCGTTGACGCGGGCGAAGAAGGATCCGTCGATGGGAGTTGCGTTCACCACCGACTACAACCTCGTGCTGTCGCGGCTCATCTTCGTGTCGAAGAACGCGAAGAACCCGAACGCCGGCAGGCTGTGGCTCGACTACGTGCTGTCCAGGCGCGGGCAGACCATCACGGCGGAGCAGGCGGAGCTGTACTCGGTTCGCACCGACATGACCGGCAAGGACTCCGGGATCGGGTTCTCTAAGGAGCTCGGCAGCGCGGTCAAACCGATCGCCGTCAGCGCCGATCTGCTGCAAGGGCTCGACCAGACCAGGCGCCTGGCCTTTCTCAAGCAATGGCAGGCCGCGCTCGGCCGCAAGTGAGCCATCGGTCCAAGAGCAAGATGCGAAGCATCGCAGCGATTGGCAACGGATGCATCATCCCGGGCGAGCGCAGCGAGGCCCGGGATCAAGTCGCGCATTGCACACTTGCTGCAACGCACCTTAGGTCCCGGCCGGAGCCTGCCCCCGAATGCTTGGATCGGGGGCCGGGACGACGGCAGAAACATGGATCCCGGCTGACTATCCAGATGAGCCAGGTCCGCGAATAGAATGACCGCCCGCAGCTTCAGCCTGCCGCGCACCACGGTGGTCGCGATCACCGCGCTGGTCGTCCTGGCGCCGCTGTCGCTGATCTTCTGGCAGAGCTTCCTCAACGCGCCGTTCTTCAATCCGGCGAAGCATCTTGGCTTCGACGCCTACGCGTTCATCTTCGCGGACCCCGATTTCTGGAGCGCGCTGTTCAATTCGGTCGTGATCGCGGTTGGGATGGTGCTGATCGCGCTGCCGCTCGGCGCGGCGCTGGCGTTTCTTCTGACGCGCACCGACCTTCCGGGACAGCGCGTCATCGAAGTGCTGGTCCTGATTCCCGTGTTCGTTTCGCCGATGATGCTTGCCTTCGGCTATGTCGTGTCGATGGGGCCGGTCGGATTCTATTCGCTGTGGGCCAAGGACCTCGTCGGCGCCGTGCCGTGGAACGTCTACTCGCTCACCAGCATTGCGGTGATCGCCGGCCTGACGCATGTTCCGTACGTCTACCTATATTCCTCGGCGGCGCTGAAGAGCCTGGGCTCCGACGTCGAGGAGGCGGCGCGCGTCGTCGGCGCGAATCCGCTGAAGGTCGCGCTCAACGTCAGCCTGCCGATGACCATGCCGGCGCTGCTCTATGCCGGCGTGCTGGTGTTCTTCCTCGGCTTCGAGCTGTTCGGCCTGCCGCTGGTGCTCGGCGATCCCGAAGGCCACCTCGTCTTGTCGACGTATCTTTACAAGCTGACCAACAAGCTCGGCACGCCGTCGTATCACCTGATGGCGGCCGTGGCGGTCTGCATCGTTGCGATCACCTTTCCGCTGGTCCTGCTGCAGCGCTGGCTGCTGAAGACCGCGCGGCAAATACGTCTCGGTCAAGGGCAAGGCGACGCGGCAGAAGCTCCTGCCGCTCGGCGGCTGGAGGTGGGTCGCGCTGGCGATCGTCGCGCTGTGGCTCGCGTTCACGATCGTCGTGCCGATCTCCGGCATCGCATTGCGGGCGTTCGTCGAGCAATGGGGCGAAGGCATCAGGCTCGGCGATGTGCTGACGCTCGCCAATTTCCGGCAGGTGTTCGACCAGACCGATCAGGTGCGTGCGATCATCAACACGTTCCTGATCGGCACCATCGGCGGCGGGCTCGCGGTCGCCTGCTACACGGTGATCGCGCTCGCCGGCCATCGCCAGCAGGGCGGCGTCGCCCGGGTGCTCGACTACCTGGTGCTGATTCCGCGCGCGGTTCCCGGCCTGCTGGCGGGCCTCGCGTTCCTGTGGATCTTCCTGTTCGTGCCGGGCCTCAAAGAGCTGCGCAACACGGTGTTCTCGGTGTGGCTCGCCTATACGGTCGTATGGCTGGCCTACGGCCTGCGGCTCATCTCCAGCGCGCTGCTGCAGATCGCGCCGGAGCTCGAGGAGGCGGCAAGCACCGCCGGCGCATCGCGCGCGCAGGTGATGCGCGAGGTGACCTTGCCGCTGATCCGCTTCGGGTTGCTGGCGAGCTGGCTGCTCGTATTCATGATCTTCGAGCGCGAGTACTCGACCGGCGTATACCTGCTCGGGCAGGGAACCGAAGTCATCGGCTCGATGCTCGTTTCGCTGTGGGGCGCCGGCGCGATCGACCAGGTCGCGGCGCTGTCGCTGATCAACATCGCGCTGGTTGCCGTCGGTCTGGCGGCCGCCCTGCGCTTCGGAGTGCAGACTCCATGAATAAGCCCGCCAGCAAGCTCGTCGTCGACGATCTGCACCTTCAGTACGGCGACAACAAGATCCTCGAGGGCGTCTCGATGACGCTCAATCCCGGCGAGGTCGTCGCGCTGCTGGGCGCCTCGGGCAGCGGCAAGACGACGCTGCTGCGCTCGGTCGCCGGGCTCGAACAACCGAGCCGCGGCCGGATCGCGATCGGCGACACCGTGCTCTACGACAGCGCGGGCAGGATCGACATGCCGGTGGAAAAGCGCAACCTGGGCCTCGTCTTCCAGTCGTACGCGCTGTGGCCGCATCGCAGCGTGTTCGACAACATCGCTTACGGCTTGCGCCTGCGCGGCACGCCGGCGAGCGAGATCGACACCCGCGTCAATCAGGCGCTGCATAACCTCGGCCTGGGCGCGCTGGCTATCCGCCTGCCGCATCAGCTTTCCGGCGGGCAGCAGCAGCGTGTCGCGATCGCACGCGCGCTGGTCTACAACCCGCCGGTGGTGCTGATGGACGAGCCCCTGTCCAACCTGGACGCCAAGCTGCGCGAGGAAGCGCGCGCTTGGCTGCGCGAGCTGATCGTACGGCTGGGGCTGTCGGCGCTGGTCGTCACGCACGACCAGACCGAGGCGATGGCGATGTCGGACAAGATCCTGCTGCTCAACGCCGGCCGGATCGAGCAGCAGGGAACGCCGGAGGACCTGTACAACCGCCCGCAGACCCAGTTCACCGCCGAGTTCATGGGCAGCAACAACAACCTTTCCGGGAAGGTCACGCAGGTCATCGATGGTCGCGCGCTGCTCGAAGGCGAGGGTTGGCGGCTGTGGGGCGCCGTGCGCGGTGCGCTCAAGGCCGGCGATGCGGCGACCGGCATCATCCGGCTGGAGCGGACCCGCATCGCCGCCGCGGCGGGCGACAATCGCCTGCGCACCGAGCTGGTCACCGGCATGTTTCTGGGCGACCGCAAGGAGAACCTGTTCAAGCTCGGCGCCGTGCGCCTGCGCTGCTACGGAACACCGGTGCCCGCGGCCGGCGGCAACGACTGCTTTCTCGAGCTTCCGCCAGATGACCTCTGGGTGTTCGCGGCGCCCGCAGCCTCCGCTGCGTGACGGCGGGTTGCGCGCGCGGCGCCGCACCCATGGCGAAGATCGACGTCTCGGTGGCATGGCTGGCAGGCGAGCGGTCGCGCGCCGCGCCGCTGCTGCTGCAATTGCTGCGCGCGATTCGCGACCTGGGCTCGATCCAGCGCGCGAGTGCAGCCTTGGGAATCTCCTACCGCAACGCCTGGGGTTTGCTCGAAAGCTGGAGCAGCGAGCTCGCGCGGCCGCTGATCGAGAAGACGCGCGGGCGCGGCACGCGGCTCACCGTCCTGGGGGAAGCGCTTTTGCGCTGCGACGACGAGGCCCGCGCCGCCCTGGAACCGCATTTCTCCAAATTGCGCGAACGCTTCGATCGCGAGCTCGGCCTGGTGCCCGGAGGTGCCGGCCGGCTCAGCCTCAGCGCGAGCCACGATCTCGCGCTGGCGGCGGTGCGCGATGCGATCATGGATGCCGGCGTTCTGCAGATCGATCTGCAATTTCGCGGCAGCATCGACAGCATCGAGGCGATGCTGGCCGGCCGGTGCGAGCTCGCGGGATTCCACGTGGATGGCCGTGCCGGCGCCGAAGTCGTCGCGCCGTACCGTCGGCTGCTGCACGGTCATCGACACGCGATCATCCGCTTTGCCGAGCGACGGCAGGGGCTACTGCTGGCGCGTGGAAACCCGCTGGGAATCCGCGCGCTGTCCGACCTGGCGCGCGGTGCGCGCTTGGTCAATCGCCAGCCCGGATCGGGGACGCGTCTGCTGTTCGATCGCCTGCTGCGGACGGCGAAGCTGGACGCGGGACGACTCGATGGCTACGACCAGGAGGAGTTCACGCATCTGGCGGTCGCCGCGACGGTCGCCGCGGGCCAGGCCGACGCCGGTTTCGGCATCGAGGCCGCGGCCGCGCAATACCAGCTCGCATTCGTGCCGCTGGCAAGCGAGCAATACTGCCTCGCGCTGCGCCGCGACCGTCTGCGCGATGCCCGCGTTGTCGCGCTGATCGACTACCTGAGAAGCGCGCGCTGCCGCGAGCTGATCGCGGCGCTTCCGGGCTATCGCGCCACGCAGTCGGGCGAGGTTGCCGGCGTCGACGAGGTCCTGCCGGCATCGTCGCCGGCGACAGCGCGCGTCGGATCGCGCCCCGAAAGGTCCAGGGCCTGACTGCAACATCGCCAAAGCGTACAATCCGTGCGGGAGCCATGACGAATGCAAGAGGCCTCTCCGCAGGCCCTTGGAAAGGAGAGCGCGCGCGATGGGCTTGCTCGAAGCGGGGACAAGCTGTCACAGGTCCTGGGGAGCGGAGCGATCGGCCAGATTGCGCAGCAATGCGGCGTGTCGCCGGGGGTGGCCGCCGGCGGCCTGGCGCAGATGCTTCCGCAGATCATCAACCACCTGACTCCGGCGGACCAGGTCCCGGACAATCACGGCGACTTGCTTTCGCAGGCGATGGCTGCGCTGGCGCGGAACAAGGTCTGAAGATCGGGCGCCGGCGATCGCGCACCGCGGCGTTCGCTTCAGCATGCATCGGCCGGGCGGCGCTTAGCCGCCCGGCCTTTTTTGTCCGGATCCGATGACCGCGCCCGATATCCTGGTTGCCGCCATCCTCGGCCTCGTCGAGGGCCTGACCGAATTCCTGCCGGTGTCCTCGACCGGCCACCTGATCGTCGCCGGATCGTTGCTGCATTACACCGGCGAGCGGGCGAAATTATTCGAGATCGTGATCCAGGCCGGGGCGATCGTTGCAGTGTGCTGGGAATACCGCGTTCGACTGGCCGCGGTCGCGCGCGGGCTGCTGCGGGAGCGTGCAGCGCAGCGGTTCGTGCTGAACCTGGCGATCGCGTTCCTGCCGGCCGCCGTGCTGGGTCTCGCGTTCGGCCAGCGCGATCAAGGCGGGCCTGTTCGCGCCCGTCCCCGTCGCCGGCGCGTTCATCGCCGGGGCGCTGGTCATCCTCTGGGCGGAGCGGCGGCAGCGACGCCGGCCCGACAGCGTGCGCATCCGCAGCGTCGACGAGTTGCGCTGGACCGACGCGCTCAAGATCGGCGTGGCGCAGGCCTTCGCGCTGATTCCCGGCACGTCGCGCTCCGGGGCGACGATCATCGGCGGCATGCTGTTCGGCCTGTCGCGGCAGGCAGCCACCGAGTTTTCGTTTTTTCTCGCCATACCGACGCTGTTCGCGGCCACCGGCTACGAATTCGTCCGGAACCGGCAGTTGCTGGCCGACGGCGACCTGTCGATGATCGGCGTCGGCTTCGCCGTCGCCTTCGTCAGCGCCTTTTTCACCATACGCGCGCTGCTGCGCTATGTCGCGCATCACGATTTCGTCCCGTTCGCCTGGTACCGGATCGCCTTCGGGCTCGTGATCCTCGGTACCGCCTACGCCGGACTCGTGCAGTGGGACTAGGGTCCTGTTAGCCGCGTTTCGCCGCGCCGGCGCAACCGACCTCCTCGGCCCTGCGTTCGCCGTCGTCGGCGTGCTCGGCTTCGCCTTCAAGGCGATCCTGATCAAGCTCGCTTATGCGTGGACCGCGATCGACGCGGTGACGCTGCTCACATTGAGGATGATCTACTCGGCACCGTTTTTCGCGCTCATGGCATGGTGGGCAGCGCGGGCGCGCGACGTGCGCCCCCTCGCCCGCGGCGACTGGTTCGCGATCGCCTGGCTCGGGTTCATCGGCTATTACGTCTCGAGCCTGGTCGATTTCATGGGCCTGCAGTACGTCACTGCGGCGCTCGAACGGCTGATGCTCTATTTGTATCCGACGATCGTCGTCGTGCTGTCGGCGTTGTTTTTCAAGCAGCGAATCACCGGACGGATCATCGTGGCGCTGGCGCTGTCGTATGCGGGCATCCTGCTGGTGTTCGCGCGCGATCTCAAGTTCGCCGGCGATCCTGACGCGCTCTGGCTCGGCGGCGCGCTGGTGTTCGCGAGCTCGTTCCTCTACGCGTGCTACCTGGTCGGCGCCGGACCGGTCATCGCCCGCCTCGGCAGCATGCGCTTCATCGCGCTGGCGATGCTGACCTCGGCGCTGTTCATCTTCGCGCACTTCCTGTTGACGCGGCCGCTTGCCATGCTCCTTGCGCCGCCGCGAATTCAGTTGCTGTCGCTGACGATGGCGGTGTTCTCGACGGTGCTGCCGACCTACCTGATCGCCGAGGCGATCAAGCGCATGGGCGCCAGCCGCACCTCGCTGCTCGGCTCGCTCGGACCGGTGTTCACGATCTGGCTGGGGGCGTGGATACTGGACGAGCCGGTGCGCTGGATCCAGCTCGCCGGGGCGGCATTGGTTCTCGCCGGGGTCGGTCCTGGTGACGCTGCGGCCGAGGTAGCCTCGGTCGCTGTCGCGTCAGAACTGCGGCGGCAGGTCTTCGACCGGCCCGTTGGGGGCAGGGAAGCGCGACGGAAAGTACTCGATTTCGCCCGTAGCAGGCGCGGCTGCCGCCGGCGCGACCGCGGCGGCTTTGGCGTGCTGGGCGACGCCGGACATCTCCTCTGCCCTGGTCACCGCGCCGGCCGGGGCCAGCAACGTGGGCCGCTCGGTCGCCACCGCGATGAGACCGAGGAGCACCAGCAGCACGCCGACCTTCAACGACGTGCCGATGCGGGTCGTGATCGATTTCGAACTGTGCAGTGTGAACATTGCGGTCTCCTTCGACGCTTGCTTCGGCCCCACCGCCCTCCGATACGGCTTCGCCGTTTCTCCCGGCCGGCGAACCATTCGCCGCCGGATGAGCGAATCGTAGTCGACAGACGGCTGGAGTGCGTCGGAGCGTTCGTCGTGGAAACAACGGAAAATTCACGGCGCGGCAGACCTGCCCCGGCCGTTTCGCGCGCCTACCAGGCGGTGGGCGGCTTCTTGAGGATCGTGATTTTCTTGTCGACCACGCTGAGATAGCCGCCGGTGACCAGGTCCTTGAGCAGGCGGCTGATCATGTCGCGCGACGCGCCGACGCGCTCGGCGATGTCCTGCTGGGTGAGCTTTTCCGGCACCGCCATCACGCCGTCGCGCTCGACGGCGAGCGTGGTGATCAGGCGGACGAGGCGGCCGTAGACGTCGGTGAGCGCGAGGCTCTTGACGTTCTCGGTGGCGAAGCGCACGCGCTTGATCAGCTTCTCGACCAGGTGCAGCGCGAAGTCGGGATGCGCGAGCAGGAATTCGCGAACGCTGGCGCGGTTGACGATCGCGCAGGTCGTCGGTTCGACGGTCATCACCGACGCGGAACGCGGACTGCCGTCGAGCGACATTTCGCCCACGTATTCGCCGGGGCCGAAAAAGCTCAACACGATCTCGCGCCCGGCTTCGTTGCTGGCGAAGACCTTCACCCGGCCGGACAAGACGATGTAGAGCGAGTCGGCGGTGTCGCCCTCGTTGATCAGGATCGCGTTCTTCGGGAAGCTGCGCACCACGCCCGTCGCCGCGATGTCGCGCAGCGTCTGCTCGGCCAGCGGTGCCAGCGGGTCGACTGCCGATGTCGTCCTGGTCATCTCGCGATCCATGCTCCAGCGCCAATCGTAGCACGCGCGCCGCGGCAGCGCTCTCCTTCGCGCCTAGTCGTACTTGCGGATGTCGTCGATCACCTTGCCGTCGTTGGCGAGCTCGCCCGGCGCACGCAGCGCCACGTCGCCGCGCAGCTTGGTGACCTCGCGTATCGATGCGACGATGGCGTCGGTTTGCGGCGTCGCGCCGCCCGCGGTTTCGACGTGCAGCGTCATCGTGTCGTTCCCGTCGGGATTGTCGACGACGAGTCGCGCCCGCAAGATTTCCGGGTGACGCCGCACGATGTCGGCGACTTGCGACGGGTGCACGAACAGGCCCTTCACCTTGGTCGCCTGGTCGGCGCGGCCCAGCCACCCCCGGATGCGCATGTTGGTCCGGCCGCACGGCGACGCACCGGGAAGGATCGCCGACAGATCGCCGGTGCCGAACCGTATCAGCGGGTAGTCGGCATTGTGCAGCGGCGTGGCGACGACCTCGCCGACTTCGCCCGGCGCGACCGGGTCGCCGGTGCCCGGGCGCACGATTTCAACGAGGACGCCCTCGTCGACGATCAAGCCCTCGCGCGCGATCGATTCGTAGGCGAGCGAGCCCAGGTCGGCGCTCGCGTAGACCTGATAGGCGTCGATGCCGCGCGCCGCGCAGCGCATCGCGCAGCGCGGCCGGAAACGCCTCGCCCGACAACAGCGCCTTCCTGAGTCTCGGCAGCCGTACGGCCAGCTCGTCGGCCTTTTCCAGGATGATCTTCAGGAACGACGGCGTGCCGACGTAGCCGTCGGGCCCGAGCTCGGCCATCGCCTGCACCTGCTGCTCTGTCTGTCCGGTCCCGCCGGGAAAGACCGTGCAGCCCAGCGCATGCGCGCCAGTGTCGAGCATCGAGCCTGCGGGCGTGAAGTGATACGAAAAGCAGTTGTGCACCAGGTCGCCGGCGCGGAACCCCGCCGCATGGAGCGCGCGCGCGAGGCGCCAGTAGTCGGGACGATCGCCCTCGGGCTCGTAGATCGGGTCCCGGCGAGGCGAACACCAGTCGCGCGCGGCGGCGGCTTTTTCCCCAGCCGGCCGCGGCAACGCCGCCGAGCGGGCGATCCGACTTCTGCAGCTCCAGCAGCTCCGACTTGCGCAGGACCGGAAGCGGAGCCAGCGCCGCGCGCGACGTCACGTCCCGCGCGGATCGATGCCGCCGAGCGTGCGCCCGAACCAGGGCGCATGGGCCTGGGCGTACGCCACCTGCTCGCGCAGCGCCGCGAGCTGCGCGCGCTCGCGCAGCTCCGGATCGCGTGTTTCGAGCGTGTCGAAGTGGTCGCTCATCGCGCTTTGGAGCCGTCTATGTGGATCGATCGAACGGAAAGCGTCACGAGCAGGCCCGGCTGCCTCATTTGCCAACTGAGGTCCCGCAGCGAGACCCGAGATAGTACAGACGATGTACAGCGAGGGTCGAGCGAGGACACAACAAAGCAGCCGGGACGCGCAGTAGCTTTACGTCGATCGATCAGGCCAGCCAGCGCTTGCGGCGGCGGTAGTGCTTGACGTCGCGAAAGCTTTTGCGGCCCGCGGTCGAAAGGCCCAGATAGAACTCCTTGACGTCCTCGTTCTGCGCGAGCTCGCGCGCGGCCCCGTCCATCACGACGCGGCCGTTCTCCAGGATGTAGCCGTAGTCGGCAAAGCGCAGGGCGACGTTGGTGTTCTGCTCGGCCAGCAGGAAGCTCACGCTTTCCTTCCGGTTCAAGTCGCCGACGATGTCGAAGATCTCCTCGACGATCTGCGGCGCGAGCCCCATCGACGGCTCGTCGAGCAGGATCATCGACGGCCGCGCCATCAGCGCGCGGCCGAGCGCGGTCATCTGCTGCTCGCCGCCGGAGGTGTAGCCGGCCTGGCTCTCCGCGACGCTCCTTGAGCCGCGGGAAATAGTGATAGACCTTCTCCAGCGCCGTGCGCGATTTCCGCCGCGCGAACCCTTGCGCGTGAAGGCTCCGGTCAGCAGGTTCTCCTCGACCGTCAGATGGGCGAAGCAATGACGGCCCTCCATCACCTGGCACACGCCGCGCTTGACCAGCTCGTTCGGCGTCAGCTTGTCGACGCGCTGTCCGCGGAATTCGATCGTGCCCTTGGTCACATCGCCGCGCTCGGCCGCCAGCAGATTCGATATCGCCTTGAGCGTCGTCGTCTTGCCCGCGCCGTTCGCGCCCAGCAGCGCGACGATGCGTCCTTCCGGCACCTCCAGCGACACGCCGCTCAGGACCAGGATCACGTGGTCGTAGATGACCTCGATGTTGTTGACCGAAAGCGCGATCCGCGCTGCCGGTACGGGTTGTGCCGTCATCGAGGTCACCTGGACCTCGCGGCGCATTACATTTCCTTGCCGCAGTCGCGCGGCGTGACCTTCTTTTCCGCCGCGTACTTGTCTGCGCCCTGCTCGACCATCTTGTGCACCAGCGCGCGGTCGCCCGCCATGAACGGCGTCAGCGTCTTGAATTCCTTCCCGTCCCATTGCTCGAACTTGACCATGCCCGAGCCTTCATGGTCGGCGCAGCTCGTCTTGACCGGCGGGAACAGGCCGGCGGCGCCGAGCTCCTTCAGACGCGCTTCGGTGAGATCGAGATGCTCGAGGCCCCAGCGCACCTGCTCGGGCGTCATCACCTTGCCCTTGCCGAAATGGTTCTGCGCCTGGCGGATCGCCTCGACGATCATGATCGCGTAGATGACGCCGCGGGTGTGATAGATCGAGCCAACGCGCGTCTTGTCCTCGAGGTTGCCCTTGCCCGCGCCATAGACCTTCTTCATGATGTCCTGCATGACCGGGAAGTTGGTGCCGTGCGCCGAAAATGCGGCGGTGACGTAGCCCTTGGCCGCGTCGCCCGCCGGAATGACGTCTTCTTCGGAGCCCGCCCACCAGACGCCGAGAATATGGTCGCGCGGGAAGCCCATCTTCGCCGCGGTCTTGAGCGCGACCGGGTTCATCACGCCCGTAACCCCAGAGGATGACGTAGTCGGGCGTAGCTGCCGGACCTGCAGCCACTGCGATTCCTGCGTGGTGCCGGGGGGCGTCAGCGGGATCTTGGTGAGACTCGAAGCCGTCGCGGGCGGCCAACGCGTCGAACACCGGGATCGGCTCCTTGCCGTAGGCCGAGTCGTGATACATGAACACGATCTTCTTGCCCTTGAGCTTGGCTTCGCCGCCGACCTTTTGCCCGAGGTAGGCGATCATCGCCGCAGCCTGGTCCCAATACGTCGTGCCCAGCGGAAACACCCACGGGAAGACGCGACCGTCCGCGCCGATCGCCAGGCCGTAGCCGAAGGTCGTCATCGGAATCTTGTCCTGTGCGACCCGCTCGAACAGGCCGTAGGCGATGCCGGTCGACAACGGCTCGACAGTGGTCGCGCCGCCGTGGTGCGTCTTCAGCCGCTCGTAGCATTCGACGCCGCGCGACGCGTTGTACTCGGTCTCGCATTCCTCCCACACGATCTTTACGCCGTTGATGCCGCCGTTGAGGTTGACCAGCGTGAAATAGTCGATGGCGCCGCCGAAGTAGCCGGAGCCGCCCGCCGCATACGGCCCGACGCGATACGACAGGATCGGGATGAACTGCTCGCTTTGGGCGGTCGCGACGCTTGCCGCGGCCGCGATTACCATGCCCACCAATGCTCGCAAGAACCACTTCATGACTTCCTCCTTTGCTCCATCACCAGCCCGTCATCCGGGTCGAAAAAGACTTCCAGGCCAGGAATTGGCCAGATGCTCGTGCTACCGATAAGGGGAAACCCCCGGGCGGGACACGATCCGGGGCGGGGAACCCGCGCCGCAATCAATGCGGGAACGGCCATAGCCGCAGTTTCTCCTTGGCGATCTGCCAGAGCCGCGCCAGTCCGTGCGGCTCGACGATCAGGAAAAAGATGATCAGCCCGCCGAACACCATCAACTCGAGATTCGACCCGACACTGCTCGGGATCTTCAGATGCAGCGTATTGTCGAGGAAGGACACGCTCATGTTGAGCAGGATCGGAAGCACGATGATGAATGCGCTGCCGAGGAACGCGCCGAGCACGGTGCCCGACGCCGCCGATGATGATCATGAACAGGATGCGGAACGACAGGTCGAGGTTGTAGGCTTCCGGCTCGACGGTTCCGAGATACGCATAGGCGAAGAGCGCGCCGGCGACGCCGCAATAGAACGAGCTGACCGCGAACGCCAGCAGCTTGGCGCGCATCAGCCGGATGCCGATCACCTCGGCCGCGACGTCCATGTCGCGCACCGCCATCCACTGCCGCCCGATGTTGCCGCGCGCCATGTTCTTCGCGGCAAGCGCCATCAGCGTGACGATCGACAGCACCAGCAGGTATTTCGCCTGCGGCGTGTCGAAGGCGTAGCCGAGGATCACGATCGCCTGCGCGGTGATCACGCCCGACGGGTTGTAGTTGGTGAACCAGCCGACCTTGGTCAGGCACCAGAGGATGAAGAACTGCGCGGCGAGCGTCGCCACCGCGAGGTAGAAGCCGCGAATGCGCAGGCTCGGCAGGCCGAACACGATGCCGACAGCCGCCGCCAGACGCCGCCGCCGGCGAACGCCAGCAGCAACGGAATGCCCGGCACGCGCAGCACGAAGTTGTACGACGCGAAGGCGCCGACGGCCATGAACGCCGCGGTCCCGAGCGAGAGCTGGCCCGCGTAGCCGGTCAGGATGTTGAGGCCGAGCGCCGCCAGCGAGAGGATCAGGCAGGGAATCAGGATCGCCGAAAACAGGTACGGCGTTGCAGCGAACGGGATCGACCGACGAAGGCGATCAGCAGGATCAACGCCAGATCGCGATGCGGTCCTGCCGGATGGGCAAGATCGCCGAGTCGGCGGCGTAGCTGCTCCTTGAATTGTCCGGCTTCGCGATAGAGCATCGGAGGGTCTGGTCAGATGCGGCGGATGATCTTTTCGCCGAACAGGCCCTCGGGCCGGACCAGCAGGAACACGAGCGCGAGCACGTAGGGGAACCAGCCCTCGATGCCGCCGCCGACGTAGGGCCCGAGGTAGACCTCGGCCAGCTTTTCGGAGGCGCCGACGATGAGGCCGCCGACGATCGCGCCCGGGATCGAGTCGAAGCCGCCCAGGATCAGCACCGGCAGCGCCTTCAGCGCGACGAAGGTCAGCGCGAACTGCACGCCGTTGCGCGCGCCCCACAGGAGCCCGGCGACCAGCGCGACGAACCCGGCGACCGCCCACACGATGCCCCAGATCTGCTGCAGCGGGATGCCCACGGCCAGCGCCGCCTGGTGGTCGTCGGCGACCGCGCGCAGCGCGCGGCCGATGCGCGTGCGGTTGAAGAACAGGGCCAGCACCGTGACCAGGACCGCGGCGATGCCGGCGGCCGCCAGGTCGAACTTGGACACGTTGATGCCCGTCGCGTCGGCGATCCACTGCGATCGGCTCGTCCTGGATGCCGAGATCGAGGCCGCGCACGTTGGCGCCCCACAGGAGCTGCGCCAGCGCCCTCGATGAAGAAGCGAGAGCCGATGGTCGCCATGAACAGCGTGATCTGCGGCTGGTTGACCAGCGGCCGCAGCACGAAGCGCTCGATCAGCAGACCGAGCAGCGATCATCACCGGCAAGGTGACCGGCAGCGCGAGCCAGAACGACAGGCCATGCTCCGTGAAGCCCGACGAAGGTCAGCGCGGCGAAGAACACCATCGACCCCTGGGCGAAATTGAACACGCCCGAGGCCTTGTAGATCAGCACGAAGCCCAGCGCGACCAGCGAATACATCACGCCGGCCAGCAGGCCGCCGATCAGCACTTCGAAGAAGAACTGCATCGCCGTCCTTTTACCTAGTGCGCCACGCCGAGATAGGCGTCGATGACCGCCTTGCTGCTGGCGCACCTCGTCGGGCGTGCCGTCGCCGATCTTGCGCCCGTAGTCGAGCACGACGACGCGGTCGGAGATGTCCATCACCACGCCCATGTCGTGCTCGATCAGCACGATCGTCGTGCCGTACTGCTCGTTGACGTCGAGCATGAAGCGGCACATGTCCTGCTTTTCCTCGACGTTCATGCCGGCCATCGGCTCGTCGAGCAGCAGCAGCGTCGGCTCGGCGGCCAGCGCGCGCGCCAGCTCGACGCGCTTCTGCAGCCCGTAGGGCAGCCGGCCCACCGGCGTCTTGCGGATGTGCTGGATCTCGAGGAAGTCGATGACTCCTCGACCTTGCGCCCGGTTGCTCGAGCTCCTCGCGCCGCGCCGCGCCCGATCCAGATCGCCTGCTCGAGGAAGCTCGCCTTCATCTTGAGGTTGCGGCCGGTCATGATGTTGTCGAGCACGTCATGCCGCTTGAACAGCGCGATGTTCTGGAACGTGCGCGCGATGCCGTGCGCCGCCGCTTCGTGCGGGTCCATGTCGTGCCGCGCTCTGCCGCGAAAGGTGATCGTGCCCTGCTGCGGGTGATAGACGCCGTTGATCACGTTGAGCATCGAGCTCTTGCCGGCGCCGTTGGGCCCGATGATCGCGCGGATCTCGTGCTCGCGCACGTCGAAGCTGATGTCGGTCAGCGCCTTGACGCCGCCGAACGACAAGCGAGATGTTCTCGAGGTCGCAGCACCGGCGTGCGCCGGTAGCGCGGACGTCCGCGTCATGCGCTCACGCGGCCGCTCTCGCTCAGCGCTGCGCCGGCGAACGTCTTTGCCTCCGCGATCTGCAGGTCGGCGCGCGACCGATGCCGCTGCGCCCGTCCTCGAACTTCACCTGCGTCTCGATGTGCTGCACCGTCTTGCCCGAATACAGCGCGTCGATCAGCACCGCGTACTTCTCGGCGACGAAGCCGCGGCGCACCTTGCGCGTGCGCGTCAGCTCGTCGTCGTCGGGATCGAGCTCCTTGTGCAGGACCAGGAAGCGATGGATCTGCGAGTCGGCGAGCGCGCCTTCGTGCGCCAGCTCGGCGTTGACCTTCTCGACGCAGTCGCGGATCGAGCGCGTAGCACCTCCGGCTTGGCCGCGAGGTCGGCGTAGCCCGAATACGCGATGTCCGCGCCGCTCGGCCCAGTTGCCGACCGAGCCCATGTCGATGTTGATGAACGCGCACACCTTGTCGCGGCCGTTCGCCGAAGGCGACGGCTTCCTTGATGTGCGGGAAGAACTTGAGCTTGTTCTCGATGTAGTTGGGCGCGAACATCGCGCCGCTCGCGAGCTTGCCCACGTCCTTCGCGCGGTCGATGATCTTGAGCTGGCCGTCGTCGTCGAAGACGCCGGCGTCGCCGGTGTGGAAGTAGCCGCTCGGCGTCGATCGACTCGGCGGTCGCGTCGGGCCGCTTGTAGTATTCCTTCAGCAGCATCGGCCCGCGCACCAGCACCTCGCCGTTGTCGGCGATCTTCACCTCGACGCCCGGCGCCGGCTTGCCGACGGTGTCGAACTTGATCTCGCCGTCCGGCTGCAGGCACACGTACGGCGCAGGTCTCGGTCGAGCCGTAGAGCTGCTTCAGGTTGATGCCGATCGAGCGGTAGAAGCGGAACAGGTCGGGCCCGATCGCCGCGCCCGGCGGTGTAGGCGACGCGGATGCGGCTCATCCCGAGCACGTTGCGCAGCGGGCCGTAGACGAGCAGGTTGCCGAGCGCGTAGAGCAGCCGGTCGAGCGAGCGGCGACCGGCTTGCCGTCGAGGATCTCGGCGCCGCAGCGCCGCGCGACGGCCATGAAGTGGCGGAACAGCCAGCGCTTGAGCGCGCTCGCGTCCTCCATGCGGATCATCACCTGCGTCAGCAGGTTCTCGAACACGCGCGGCGGCGCGAAATAGTAGCGTCGGCCCGATCTCGCGCAGGTCGGTCATCACCGTGTCGCCCGACTCGGGGCAGTTGATCGTGAATCCGGCGACCAGCGCACTGCGCGTAGGAGAACAGGTGGTCGCCGACCCACGCCATCGGCAGGTAGGACAGGATGCTGTCGTCCGCGGTCAGCTGGTCGAATCGCGCAGCCGCCTGCGGCCGCCGCGATGAACGCGGCGTGCGTCTGGCACACGCCCTTGGGCTTGCCCGTCGTGCCCGACGTGTACAGCATCACCGACACGTCGTCGGGCGCGGCCCTTCGCCACTTCGCGTGCGAAGAAGCCGGGATGCGCGCGGTCGAATTCGCGGCCGATCGCCTGCAGCTCGATCGAAGCTCGTCACGCCGCGCGTAGTTGCGCAGGCCGCGCGGATCGTCGTAGTAGATGTGCCGAAGCGCGGGCACCTGCGGCGTGCGCCTCCAGCATCTTGTCGACCTGCTCCTGGTCCTCGACCACCGCGTAGGCGATCTCGGCGTCGTTCAGCACGAACACGAATTCGGCGGCCGGCGCGTCCTGGTACATCGGCACGGGGATGCCGCCCAGCGCCTGCGCCGCGATCATCGACCAGTAGAGCCGCGGCCGGTTGTCGCCGATGATCGCGAGGTGCATGCCGCGCCGGAAACCCTGCGCCGCGAGGCCGCAGGCGAGCGCGCGCACTTCGTCGGCGACCTCGCTCCAGGTCCAGGTCTGCCAGATGCCGAGGTCCTTCTCGCGCGTCGCCGGACGATCTCCGCGCAAGCGCGCGTGCTCGAGCAGCAAACGGGGAAACGTCGTGCCGTGCGCCTGTTCCGTGGCCTCCATGCCGCTGTCGATCCTCCTCGAACCTGGCTTGCAAATGCCGGTTCGTCTTGTCGCGCCATAATACCCGGCGCCGGCGCGGGTGCAACCAAGCGCTACCCGATCTCGCAGGAAGAGACGGGCAATCTCTCCGGGCGCCGCGGCTGCGGTGCAACCGCGTCCCTGCAGCGCTGGTAAAGGCGGGGTCTGATCCGCGTCGAATACGACGCATCGCCGCGCACGAAGGCAGTGTTGGCGTAGCTTCGGCGCGCGAATCTACGCGTGCGCCTCACGCGCCGGGATGTGAGTCGCCTCGCACCTAGTCCGGACGGGCGATCGACGTTCGCCTGGGCCGGTTTTGTCGGCGCCCTTTACAGTCCTTGTACTTTTCAACTGTAACCTACTGACTTTACATAGCTTTTTTGGTGGCTCGGAACTTGCACGTTGCAGTCCCGGGAGGGTACGGCATGGAAAGCCAGCATGCGGGCTACCGTCTAGCCCGGGCGGTCACGGGTGCGATGTTGCCGATCGCCATCGCACCCGTCGCATTCGCCGGCGTCGGCCGCGGCCGGATCGACCGGCCGATGCGCATAGCCTCGCGATAACGCACAAAACCGGCAGCAATTGACGACGGGCCTACCGGCCCGTCTTTTTTTGTCTGCGAAACGCGTCCCCAGGCATCGGTTCGCTTGCCCGCGAGTGGCGGTCCTCGCGCGGCCGGTGCGATATCATGGACGCGTGGTCGGGCGCGGCAGCGCGTCACGCCGATTGTGCCTGTGCAGCCGCGGGAAATTCTTACCCGTGCACGCAGTTCTTGCACGCACCGCAGGGCGACCGACTCCACTTGCACTTTATAAACAATGATTTTATGGCGGCACCTTCCTTGCTTGCATTCCAGCGCCCCGTGTTCGTTCGCTGCGAGGCGACCTTGTTACCGGACCCAGGATCGAACTTGCCGCCATTCCGCACAGGCGCTGCCCGACGCCCGCAATGCAGCGGGCGCGGAGCAGCCATCTCCCGGCCACCGCCTAGCCACGATCCGACAGCCGCACGACGCCGCGGCCCGTACCATGAACGATGGCGCAGGATGGCTGCGTGATCGAAACGCCGGCGAGCTCGACGCCTGCTGAGACCAGCGAGAAGTCGAAGCCACGCGCGCGTAGAGAAGCCGGCGGGCTGCTCGTTCCCGGCCGAAACTGCTGGCGCATCGCGCACGCCGCGCGCATTGGATTTCTGATCGACGGCAGCGAGTATTTCACCGCCGTGCGCGCAGCGCTCGCCGCCGCGCAACGGGAAATATTCATCCTTGGCTGGGATATCGACAGCCGCATGTGGCTGGTCCCCGCCGGCGCGAATGATGGCTTTCCGGAGCCGCTCAGCGAATTCCTCAACGCGCTGGTCGAGGCACGACCACGACTGAAGGTCTATGTGCTTAGCTGGGACTACGCGCTGCTGTTCGCACTTGAGCGCGAATGGCTAGGGCGCCTGAGGTTCGGCTGGCGCACGCGGCGGCGCCTGCATTTCCAGTTCGACGATCATCATCCGACCGGCGCATCGCATCACCAGAAGCTCGTCGTCGTCGATGACGCCCTGGCGTTCGTCAGCGGCTTCGACCTGACGCGGAACCGCTGGGACACGCCGCGCCACCTGCCGGCGGATCCCGCGCGGCGCAACGCCGATGGCAGCGCGTATGCGCCCTTCCACGACGTCGGCGCGCTGGTCGACGCCGACGCAGCGCGCTCCCTGGGCGAGATTGCCCGCGAGCGCTGGCACCGTGCAACCGGACGGCAGCCGCGCGCGCCGGCAGCGGCCTCGCAGCAGATGGCGTGGCCCGCTCCGGTCCAGGTCGCGCTCACCGACATCGACGTCGCGATCGTACGCACCGAGCCGGCGTTCGACGGTGCGCCCGCCATTGCCGAAGTGCGGCAGCTCCACCTGGACGCGATCGCTGCGGCCAAGGCATCGATTTTCGCCGAAAACCAGTACTTCACGTCGCGTCTGATCGCCGACGCGTTCGAGGCGCGCCTCGCCGAGCCCGCAGGTCCCGAAGTCGTCGTCGTTTCGCCGATGACGCAAAGCGGCTGGCTCGAGGGCTCGACCATGGGCGTTCTGCGTGCGCGGATCCACCGGCGTCTGGTGCAGGCCGATGCGCGCCATCGCTACCGCCTGTATTGCCCCTGGCTGGGTGACGCCGCGGCGCCCTCCGCGCGCTGCCTTAACGTGCACAGCAAGGTGCTGGTGATCGACGACCATATTCTCTCGGTGGGCTCGGCCAACCTGAGCGCGCGTTCGATGAGCCTGGATACCGAGTGCAATCTGGCGATCGAGGCCGGAGCCGACCCGCGCGTGCGCGCCGCGATCGCCGCGTTCCGCGCGAGGCTCCTCGGCGAGCACCTCGACCGCGAGCCGTCGCTCGTCGCGGCCGCGATCGAGCGCGAAGGATCGCTGATCGGAGCGATCGAAGCCCTGCGCGACGGCGGCCGGTCGCTGCGGTCGCTGGGCGTCGCGGCTGAAGACGAGTGGAGCGCAGTGCTCGCCGATCAGCCGATGATCGACCCCGAAGAGCCCGTCGACGTCGACAGCCTGTTGTCCGACGTCGTGGCCCGCAGCGAAAGAAAGCCCGCTGCCGGCCGCATCGTGGCCATCGCGCTGATCCTGTTCGCGCTGAGCGCGCTGGCGCTGGCCTGGCGCTACACGCCGCTGCACGAATGGATCAACGTCGGCTCGCTGGTGCACATGAGCGACCGTTTCGACGCAAGCCCGTTCGCGCCGCTGATCGTCATCGGCGGCTTCGTGCTCGGAGGATTGGTCGTCATGCCCGTGACCATGCTGATCGCGGCGACCGGCATCGTGTTCGGGCCGTGGCTGGGCATGCTCTATTCGCTGGCCGGCGCGACGCTCAGCGCGGTATTCGTCTACGCCATCGGCCGCAAGCTCGGGCGCGATGCGGTGCGGCGCGTTGCCGGCCGCCGCATCAACGATCTGAGTCGTCGCATTGCCCGGCGCGGACTGCTTGCCATGCTGTTCGTGCGCATCGTTCCGATCGCACCGTTCTCGATCATCAACCTGGTGGCGGGCGCATCGCACCTTGCCTTTCGCGACTTTGTCATCGGCACGATCCTGGGCCTCATGCCGGGAACGATCATCATCGTCTTTTTCGTCGATCGCATCGTTGCCGCGGTGCGGCATCCCGGGCTGCTGTCGTTCGCGCTGCTGGCGCTGGTCGCCGGCGTTGCCATCGGCGGCACTCTGGCGCTGCGCGCCCGCCTGCAACCGCCTGACGATGCCGCTGCGGCTGAGCAGCCTTCGCCGCACGCCAATTGACGGGTGTCGATGACGTCCTCGCCGCTCACCGTCGCCACCTACAACATCCACGATGCGGTCGGCGGCGACGGAAGGTTCGCGCCGGAGCGTATCGCGGCCGTGCTCGCCGAGATCGACGCGGACCTTTTCGCGCTGCAGGAAGTCGGCGCGCCGCGGGACGGCGTCGATACGCTTGCCCGGCTGCGCGATGCCACGGGCTTTCACGCGGTCCCGGGGCCGATGCAGTCGGCCCGGACCGGCGCCTGCGGCAACTTCCTGCTGTCGCGGCACCGGGTCACCGAATGCAACCGAATCGATCTGACGTTCGGGTCCCGCCCGCCCCGCGGCGCGCTCGACGCGGTGATCGATTGCGATGGCTCGCCGCTGCGCGTGCTGGCGACGCATCTGGGCCTGCGCCCCGCCGAGCGACGGGCCCAGGTGCGCAACCTCCTCAAGGTGCTCGAAGCCGAGACCCCGCACCCGACCTTGCTGATGGGCGACCTGAACGAGTGGTTCCTTTGGGGCAGGCCGATGCGCTGGCTGCACACCCACTTCCAGGCCACGCCGTCGCCGCCGAGCTTTCCCGCACGTGGCCCGATGCTGGCGCTGGATCGAATCTGGGTCCAGCCGCCGGCGCTGCTGCAGCGGCTGTGGGTCCATGCCGGCCCCGCCGCGCGGGCGGCGTCCGATCACCTGCCGGTGGTGGCGCGGCTCACGATGCCGCAGGGAAGGTAGCGACGCATCGGGCGCGTTTGCACCGTGTCGCCGCGCGTCCTACAGCCAAATCAGCCCCGCGCCGATAGCGGCGCAAGGCGATCAGTTGGCCGACGCGATCAGCCGCGCGGCCGGCGGCGCCAAGACAAGTCTGCGTTGACGCAGGACATGCGCCCGCGGTCGCGGCGCAAGCAGCGAAGGCGGCTCGGAGCATCGGCTTCGAGCCGCCTGGTTTGAAACGTCCCAGCCGAGAGCTCGCGCGGCCTGGCCGGTAGCGCGCGGTCGCGGGCCGATTTGAGCGAGCCGATCGTGCCGAGAACGCGGGCCATGGCGGTCCTGCCGTTGCCGCCGCCTGCCCAGCGATCAAGCAGCTGCGCGTGTCGCCTGTAGAGCGAGTGCCGCATCGAGTGTGTCCTTATCCAGCCAACCCTGTCCAAGCAGTATCTCGCCGAGCAAACCGCCATCCTCGCGCTGCAGCGTCAGCGCGGCTTCGAGCTGGCTCGAAGTGATCCGTCTGGTGTTCAGAAGAATTTCACCGAGCCTGCTTCGTATCGCGCTGGCGACCAGCAACGAGGCCACCGTGTCGCTGCTCCGGGCCTGGGCAGTCTGCACCGCGGCCAGTTCGTGGCATCCGAGCAAGCCGATGCTCACCATCGTTTCTCCCAGCAGCAGGTTGTCCCTTTTTTTTGCTTCCACCGCCTGATCGAGGTCTTCCTCCGGCGCGGGTTCGGCCAGGTCGAAGAACGCCTGGCCGTGGGCGTCGCCTGCGTCATGCGCCGCGTCGATTCGGGGCAATAGCCCGGCGCTAACCAAATGCGCTCCATTGCGACGCAACGCGTCACCGTGCCGGGTTTCCGTTATCGGGTCGTCCACGAAATTCCTCTGCTTCGATCCTTTTATGGTCATGCTCAGCACACTGTCCAGCGTCCGCCCCGACCGGCGCCGCGGATACTTCGGCTCAAAGCCGCCGGGGCCGACAAGTCCGCGCCAGCCCTGTCGCAAGTCCCGTGCCCGGCGTCCGGCCCTGCCTCCTGGTGGCGCCTTACACGCGACTGTCGGCGGCGCGGAAGCGGTAAGCTACAACCTCTGTCATTCGACATGACACCGATCCGCGCGCTCCGTGATCACGCCCCGCTACGCACTGCAACGCGCACAAACCCGCGCCGGGCCGGGGCAGGCGACGCTCACCCGTTTCGTGCTGCTGTCGATGTTGCTGCATGCAACCGTCATCGTCCTTTTTGGTACGTCGCATGGCGGCGGCGCGGGTCGTGGCGAACGCGCGCTGGACGACGTGCTCGACGTGACGCTGGGTCGCCTTGCCGTGCAATCGGACGCCGGCAGGCACCCGCTGCCGGACGCCAGCGCCGCTGTGGGGAGGGACTTGTCGCGGCGTATCGATCAGGTGCCGCCGCCGCCCGCCGCGCCGGAGCGAAGCGAAACGGGCCCGACGAGCGCGCCGGCGGCAACCGGCGCAACCCCGCCGGCAGCCGCACCGATCGAGCCGCAGCCAATGCAGGCCGAGCCGCTCTCACCCCGCCCACAGGCGAGCGAGGCCTTGCCGCGCATCGATCTGCGCGCCCCGGAGGAAGTGGACAAGCCGCTCGCGCCGTCGATGATCGCGCCACCACGCATCGAGCGTCTCCCGCCGTTGCCGGCCCCGGCACAGATGGCTGCACCGTTCGAGATCGCACCGCCGATCACTCCCGCCGCACCGATCGAGCGTATTGCCTCGCCGGCGACGCAGCGCGCGCTTGCACCGGCAGCCCGATTGGCGCCGCGCGAAACGCCGGTCGTTCCCGCCCTGCCGATCGAGCGCGTTGCCTCGCCGGCGCCACAACGGGAGCTCGCCGCACCGGTCGAATTGGCGCCGCGCGCGGAGACCCTCGTACCCATCGCACCCGTCGAACGCCTCGCATCGCCGGCATCACAACGCGAGCTCGCGGCACCGGTCGAATTGGTGCCGCGCACGGAGACCCTCGTACCCATCGCACCGGTCGAGCGCCTCGCCTCGCCGGCGACGCAGCGCGAGCTCGCGGCACCGGTCGAATTGGCGCCGCGTGCGGAAACGCTCGTACCCATCGCACCGGTCGAGCGCCTCGCCCCGCCGGCGACGCAGCGCGCGCTCGCGGCGCCGATCGAACTGGTGCCGCGCGCACCTTCAGCAAGCGTCATCGCGCCAGGCGCACCGACCGCGCCGGTACCTGCATCCCCCGCGACCGCGGCGCCGGATATCGAGCGTGCCGTGTCTCCCGCGACGGCGCTGCCGCGGCTGCATTTCGACGCACCGGCCGCCGAGGAAGATATCTTCCGGCCGCGGCGCGATGTCGGGGTGCCGTCGGCAGAGCCCGGCGTCGCGCCGCGCGTCGACATGAACGCGGTGCGCAAGCGCGCGCGCGAGATCGCGAGCGAGACCAGCAGCACGCGCGGCATCCTGCCCGCGCTGCCGCCGCCGGCGGAGCGAAAATCGAAAGGAGAGTCTGGCGCTGGAAAAAGCGATCAAGCCCGACTGCCGTACCGCCTACGCGGGCATGGGTCTGCTCGCAGTTCCCGCGCTGGTGGTCAGCACGATCGGCGACGGCGGCTGCCGCTGGTAGCGCGCCGCCGCGGAGTCAATGTCCGATATTCAGCCGTTCGGCGAGGATAGATGCATCGATCGCCGCCAGTTCGTCACTTCGCCGCCGGAAGCGCCAGGAGCTGATGCGGCGAACTCGCGGCCCGCGGAAATTTTTCCGGCCGCGGGTCGGGGATGAAGCCGTCGCGATTGGGCATCTTCACCGCCGGCAGCGTCTTTACGTTCATGACCGCATCCGGCGGGATGATCTTCGCCTCCGAGAGGATGTACGCGGTCACCGCGTACACCTGATCGTTGGTAAGACTATCGGGCGCGGCAAAGGGCATCGCGCGCTTCACATAGTCGAAGATCGTCGTCGCATAAGGCCAGTAGCTCTCGATGGTCTTGACCGGCGCCTTGGCCGGATCGCTGTTGACCAGGGTGCCGCGGCCTCCGATCAGACGATCGCCGATGCCGCCCTGCAGGTTCTGGCCGTGACAGGCGACGCATTGCTCCTGGTAGACCGCCTTGCCCTGCTCGACCGTCCCCGAACCCTGCGGCAGCCCGCGACCATCGGGCAGCGGCGAGGTGAATTTCTCCAGCTCGCCCGCTGCGGGCGTCGATCCGAATCCGTAGACGCTGCTGCTGTGCCGAGACGGCTGCACTGGCCGCCCACAGCAAGGTCGCCGCGATTGCGACGAGCACGCGCTCAGTAGTCGTGGACATTGGAAACCCTCCCGTCGCTCGCAACCTGCCAGCTTTGGATTGCGTTCAAGTGGTAGATCGATCCGAGCGGGCCGTCGAGGCCGCGCAGCGCGATCACCTGTCCGAGCGTCGGCTGGACGTACCCGGTGTCGTCGATGCACCGGCTCTGCAGTACGGCCTCCTTGCCGTCCCACGTCCACGGCATGCGAAACCGTGTGTGGCAGATCGGCAGCACCGGCGTCTGCAGCGCCGCCATGCGCCAGGTCTTGCCGCCATCGGTCGATACCTCGACACGCTTGATCCTTCCGCGACCCGACCAGGCCAGACCCGTGATCTCGTAGAAGCCCGGGCCGTCCAGCATCATCTCGCCGGAGGGCGAAGTGATGACCGACTTCGCTTCCATTTCGAACGAAAACTGCACCGCCTTGCCGCTCGGCCGCAAGTCCGTGTACTTGGAAGTCTCCTCGCGCGTCATGAACGGCGCATCCGAAACTTCCAGCCGCCGCAGCCACTTGATGTTCATGTTGCCCTCGAACCCGGGGACCATCAGCCGCAGCGGATAACCCTGTTCCGGCCGGATGGCTTCGCCGTTCTGGCCGTAGGCCAAAAAGCAGTCCTTCATCGCCTTGGCCATCGGAATGCTGCGCGTCATCGCCGCCGCATCGCCGCCTTCGGCGAGCAGCCACTTGGCGTTGGAGCGCACGCCGGCTTCGTTGAGCACGGTGGAAAGCCGGACGCCGGTCCAGTCCGACGTGGACGTGAGGCCGTGCGTTCCCTGCACGGTCTTGAGCGTCGGCTTCGACCATTCGGTCAGGCCGTTGCCCGAGCATTCGAGGAACATGATCCTGGACATCGCGGGAAATCGGCGGATGTCGCGCATCGAGAATTTTTTCGGCTCGCGCACGAGCCCGTGCACATAGAGAAAGTGCTTGCCCGGATCGATGACCGCGGTGCCGCCGTGACTTCGCTCGAAGTGAAGGCCCGAGGGCGTAATGACGCCGCAGCTCTTTTCCAGCGGCGTGAATGTCCACGATGATTGCGGCGTGGCCGTCTTGAACCGGGTCCGCACTTCGGTTTCGAACTGCGAGCGGGAACCATAGCTCGTGTCGTCCAGCGCATAGCCCTGGACCTTGCTGGCATCCGCCGGCACTTCGTGCTCCACGGCGCCCAGCGGCGGCGCAGCGAGCGCCGCGCGCGACAGGCCGCCGGCGATCCCGGCGGCCGCGAGCGATCCGGCGAGGAAACGCCTGCGATCGAGTCGTGCCCGCGGATCGCCGGTGAAATACGCCGATGCCGGGTCGTTGCGATTCGCCGCGAGCTGGCCCGCCTCGGAATCGCGCAGCGCCCGCGTCGCCGCCTCCCGCTCCCGCTCTTTCGCCGTCGCGTCCTTGTGCATGGCTCCTCCGCAATGCGGCGCTGGGTACCTCAGCACCGGATTCAACATTACTCCGGCGCGCGAGGATCGTCGAGCAAGGGAGGCCCCGTTCGCCGTCCGCGCCACCGGCGGGTCTCGACAAGCTCTCGCTGGCCTCAAGCGGGTCTGCGCCCGAACGGCCAGGGCGGCGCGAGCGCGTATAGCGATTGCGCGATGACGATCCGGCGGCAGATCGCAGCCACTACGTCGGGCGGCGTATCGTCCTTGATCAGCCGGGCGCGCGTCGCGTGGCCCCAGGTCCACAACAGCAGCAGGCCGAGCAGCAGGATGTTGCCCGAGTAAGCGCGGATCGCCGACAGCGTTCGCCCGGATGCTTCCGGTGTCGGCGAAAGCGTAGAATGCCTCGCCAGGGCCGGCCTCGCTCCGCCTCTGATCGATGCCCCGTCACCCTCCTGACGGGCCGGGCGCAAGTGCTCCGCGTTTTGCCCGATCTCATCCCTATCTACAGCTTCATGTCGCCCCGTGCGAATTCAAAAGCAAGACCCGGAGTGCAGGACCTTCGGGACAAGGCTAAATTTCAACCATCGATGACGATGAGTTGAAAGGACGCAAAGTGAACATGACGCTCGAAAAACGCATCACTGGCCGCGGCGACGATGGCCGACCCGCGCTGGGCGGCCGTCGCCGGCCGCGACCCGCAAGCGGACGGGCGGTTCTTCTATTCGGTCAGCACCACCGGCGTGTACTGCCGGCCTTCCTGCGCGGCGCGCCGGGCCCGGCCCGAAAACGTCGCGTTCCACGCGACTGGCAGCCGATGCCGAGCGCGCGGGCTTCCGGCCTTGCAAGCGCTGCAGGCCGGACCAGCCGTCGCTGGCCGAGCAGCATGCGGCGGAAGGTGGCCGAGCTCTGCCGGTTCATCGAGAGCGCCGAGCAGGCTCCCGGCCTCGAGGCGCTTGGCGGCTCGCGCCGGGATGAGCGTCTATCACTTCCATCGCGTCTTCAAGGCGGTCACGGGCCTGACGCCGAAGGCGTACGCCGCGGCGCACCGCGCGCGGCGCGTGCGAACCGAGCTCGATCGCAGCGACACGGTGACCGAGGCGATCTACGACGCCGGCTACAACTCCAACGGCCGCTTCTACGAGCAATCGAACGCCGTGCTGGGCATGACGCCCTCCAGCTATCGCGCCGGCGGCGCCGATACCGACATCCGCTTCGCCATCGGCGAGTGCTCGCTCGGCTCGATCCTGGTCGCCGCCAGCGAGCGCGGCGTGTGCGCGATCCTGCTCGGCGACGATCCCGACTGCGCTGGCGCGCGACCTGCAGGACCGCTTTCCGCGCGCCCGGCTGATCGGCGGCGATGCCGGATTCGAGCGGCTCGTCGCCAGGGTCGTGGGGTTCGTCGAGGCGCCCGGGCTCGGGCTCGACCTGCCGCTGGACGTGCGCGGCACCGCGTTCCAGCAGCGCGTCTGGCAGGCGCTGCGCGAGATTCCGGCCGGCGCAACCGCGAGCTACGCCGAGATCGCCAGGCGCATCGGCGCGCCGAAGTCGGTGCGCGCCGTCGCGCAGGCCTGCGGCGCCAATACGCTGGCGGTGGCGATTCCCTGCCATCGCGTGGTGCGCAACGACGGCGCGCTGTCGGGCTATCGCTGGGGCGTCGAGCGCAAGCGCGCGCTGCTCGAGCGCGAGGCGCGCGGATGAATGCGCGCGATGCGCGGCGTCACGCCCATCGCTACCGCAGCGGACGACGTCGTCGCGCGTGGCGGCGGGCGACTGGCAGCACGTCGCAAGCGACCTCGACGCGCAGGGCTGCGCGCTGATCGAGCGGCTGCTCACCGCCGGCGGAATGCGCGGCGCTGGCCGCGCTCTATGCCGGACGATCGTCATTTCCGCAGCCGCGTCGTGATGGCGCGCCACGGCTTCGGGCGCGGCGAGTACAAGTACTTCTGCTATCCGCTGCCGCGACTTGGTTGGCGAACTGCGCACTGCGCTCTATCCGCGGCTCGCGCCGATCGCCAACCGCTGGAACGCGGCGATGGGCATCGACGTGCGCTATCCGGCCGAGCATGCGGCGTTCCTCGCGCGCTGCCACGCCGCCGGCCAGGTGAGGCCGACGCCGCTGCTGCTGCAATACGGCGCCGGCGACTACAACTGCCTGCACCAGGACCTTTACGGCGAGCACGTGTTTCCGCTGCAGGTGGCGATCCTGCTGTCGGAGCCGGAGCGCGACTTCACCGGCGGCGAGTTCGTGCTCACCGAGCAGCGGCCGCGCATGCAGTCGCGGCCCGAGGTCGTGCCGCTGCGGCAGGGCGACGCGGTCGGTCTTCGCCGTGCACCATCGTCCGGTGCAGGGCACGCGCGGCATCTACCGGGTCAACTCTGCGCCACGGCGTGAGCCGCGTGCGGTCGGGGCAGCGCCACACGCTCGGCATCATCTTTCACGACGCGGCCTGAGCGCGGCTTCGATGACCATGGACCTGTTCGACGATGCGGCCGACGCCGAAGCCGCGCCGGCTGCCGCTGGCGCCGGGCGCCGTGCTGCTGCGCGGTTTCGCGGTCGCCGACGAGCGCGGCGCTGCTCGCCGCCCTGCACCGGGTGATCGCACAGGCGCCGCTTCGCCACATGGTCACGCCGGGCGGCTTCTCGCATGTCGGTGGCGATGACCAACTGCGGCGCGCTGGGCTGGGTCAGCGACCGGACCGGCTATCGCTACGACGCCGATCGATCCGGACGGCGGCCAGCCGCTGGCCGCCGATGCCCGATGCGTTCCGGCGGCTCGCGCGCGATGCCGCGGCGGCGGCCGGCTTCGACGGTTTCGTTCCCGATGCCTGCCTGATCAATCGCTACGAAGCCGGCGCCAGGCTGACGCTGCACCAGGACAAGGACGAGCGCGACTTCGAGCAGCCGATCGTCTCGGTGTCGCTCGGCGTTCCGGCCGTGTTCCTGTTCGGCGGCTCGAAGCGCTCCGACAAGACCTTGCGCGTGCCGCTGCGCCATGGCGACGTCGTCGTCTGGGGCGGCCCGGCGCGGCTCCACTATCACGGCGTACTGCCGCTGAAGGCGGGACACCACGCGGCGCTCGGCGGCAGCCGCATCAATCTCACGCTGCGCAAAGCGGCCTGACGGCTGCACCGCCGGCAAACGCTTCGAGTGCCGCGGGCAGTTGCGGCAACGATGTCATGGGGCCGGAAACGACGCCGTAATCTGCGGCCCGCGCGTCTATAATCGCGGCAGCAGTAATTAGGGGACAGCGTGGAATTCTCCAGTCTGCGATTTGCCGACGTCGTCGTGGCCGCGCCGGTGGGACAGATCGATCACCCCACGCGGCAGCGGTTGCAGCAGGCGCTGGCGCCGATGCTCGCCGAAGCGTCGGCCGGCAGAGCGCGCTGGTGCTGGATTTCTCCGGCGTCGACTACATCAGCAGCATGGGGCTGCGCGTGCTGATGATCGCCGCCAAGCAGATGCGCGTCGCAAGGCGCGCAGGATCGCCGTCGCGGCGCTGCAGCCGGTCGTCGCCGAGATCTTCGACATCGCCGCTTCGACCACGTGCTCGAAGTGTTTCCGTCGCGTGCGCGCGGCGCTGCAGGCACTGTCGGCGCCGGCGCTGGCGGCGTACGACGGCGCAGCCGGCGCGCGATGAAGTGCGTCCGCTTCTGGGGCACGCGCGGATCGCTGCCGGTCGCGCTGACCGCGGCGGGCGTCCGCGCAAAAGCTGGTCGCCGCGTTGCGCGGCGCGGCCGGCCGCACGTTCGCGTCCGACGGCGAGCTGAACGCCTACGTCGACAGCCTCGGCATGCCCGTGTCCGGCACGCTACGGCGGCCATCGTCCTGCGTCGAGATCGAGACCGGCGGGCCCGAGTATGTGCTGTGCGACCTCGGCACCGGCGTGCGGCCGTTCGGCCAGCAGGCCATGGCGCGCCACGGGCCGGCGTCGCCGCAGAGCTATCACATCTTCATGTCGCACGTGCACTGGGACCACATCATGGGGTTCCCGTTTTTCACGCCGGCCTACATCCCCGGCAACCGCATCCGCATCTACGGCGGTCACGCCGAGCTCGAAGAGGCGTTGCGGCGGCAGCAGGGCCGCGCCGTCGTTTCCGGTGGACTTTTCGGCGCTGCGCGCGGACATCGAGTTCGTGCGCCTGGAGCCGGGCACGCAATACGACATCGCCGGCATTGCACGGTCGCGCCTGATGCTGCAGCGCCACGGCGGAGATTCGTACGGCTATCGCTTCGCGTCGGACGGACGGACCGTCGATCTACTCCACCGATTCCGAGCACAAGCTCGACCGACGTCGCGGAGACGGACGCGCTTCGTCGAGTTCTTTCGCGATGCCGACGTGGTCATCTTCGACGCGATGTACTCGCTGGCCGACGCGATGTCGGTCAAGGCCGACTGGGGACATTCGAGCAACATCGTCGGCGTCGAGCTGTGCCAGATGGCGGGGGCGCGGCATCTGTGCCTGTTCCATCACGAGCCGATGCACGACGACGAGGCGATCGCCCGCGTGCTCGCGGAAACGCGGCGCCTCGAGGAGATCACGCGCACCGGCGAGCCGCTGCGGGTCACGCGCCGCCTACGACGGGATGGAAATCGCCTTGTGAGCGGTTCGGCTGCGGCGTCGACGGCGCCGACGGCATCGTCGCTACGGCCGCATCTGGGCCGTCGGTTTGGTCCTGCTCGTCGCGCTGGCGGTGCTGATCTGGTCGCAGCCGCGCTGGAACGCGCGCCTGCAATCCGCGTGGTTCGATGCCTACCAGGCTGCTTAAGCCGCGGGACATCGTATCGACGCCGGTCACGGTCGTCGAGATCGACGAGCCAGAGCCTCGCGCGGCTCGGGCAGTGGCCATGGCCGCGCACCGTGCTGGCCGAGTTGATCCGCGCGCATTGCGCAGCGAACGGCCGGCGGCGATCGGCATCGACATCCTGATGCCGGAGCCGGACCGTCTGTCGCCGGAGCGCCTGCTCGCGCGCACGCGACAGGCCGATCCCGGTGCTCGCGAGTCGCCTCGGCGGCGCTGCCGTCGAACGACAGCCGAGCTTGCGCACGCGATCGCGGATGCGCCCGTCGTGCTCGGCGCTCGCCGGCACGCTCGACCCGACCGGACGCGAGGCTGCGCGCGCCGCCGTTCGTCGTCGTCGACCGCGGACCGCGGGATCGTGCCATCTGACGCCGGGTGCCGCGGCCTGCCGCACTTCGCCGGCGCGCTCACCAGCATCGATGTGCTCGATCGGGCCGCGGCGGGCCACGGGCTCATCTCGGTCGGCAGCCGGACGATGTCATCCGGCGCGTTCCGCTGGTCGGCCAGCATCGACGGCACGCTCGTGCCGTCGCTGTCGATCGAGATGCTGCGCGTCGCGCTGCGCGCGCCCGGCGTTGCGCCTGTTCGTCGACGGCCCGACGGTCGAGAGCGATTGCCGTCGGCGATTTCGTCGCCCCCACGGAAGGCGACGGGCACTCCGCATCTACTATTCGCCGCGCGGATCCCCGGCGCTTCGTGTCGGCGATCGACGTCCTCGACGGCAAGGTCGACGCGCTGCGCTTCGAGCAAAAGCTGGTGCTGATCGGCACCACCGGCCTCGGCGCTGGTCGACTACCAGAACACGCCGCTCGGCGAACGCATGCCGGGAAGCGAAATCCAGGCGCAGCTGCTGGAAAACCTGTACGACCAGACGCTGGCTGCAGCCGGCCGTCGTGGGCGCGCACGGCTCGAGCTCGCGCTGTTCGTGCTGCTCGGCTTGCTGCTGATCTGCGGCCACGCCGCGATGGAAGCCGCGCAATGCCGCGCTGCTGGCGACCGCGTGCATGGCGCTGCCGATCGCCGCCGGCGTCGCGGCGTTCTACTCGCGGCGGCTGCTGTTCGACGCGGCGGCGCCGGTGCTGGGCCTGCTGGTGCTGTTCGGCATGCTGCTGGTGCTGACGCTGGCGCGAAGCGAACCGGCAGCGCAGGCCGCTCGAGCAGCATCGTGCAGGCGCAGCGCGAGCAGGCCGCCTACATCGCCGGCGAGCTCGAGGCGGCGAAGCGCATCCAGACCGGATTCCTGCCGCGCGCCGACTTCCTGCGCGACGACCGCCGCGTCGATCTCGCCGCGGTGATGACTCCGGCGCGCGAGGTCGGCGGCGACCTCTACGATTTTTTCCTGCTGGGCGACGATCGGCTGTTCTTCCTGATCGGCGACGTCGCCGGCAAGGGACTGTCGGCGAGCATGTTCATGGCCGTCAGCAAGGCGCTGTACAAGAGCGCGACGCTCGCGCAATCCGGACGCGACGATCGGCGAGCTGATGCGCGCCGCCAACGACGAGGTCTCGCGCGACAATCCGGAGATGTTTTTCGTCACCGCGTTCGCCGGCGTCCTCGATCTGGAGTCGGGCGAGCTCGCCTATTGCAACGCCGGCCACGAAAATCCGTATCTGCTGAGCTCGCGCCGAGCGCGACATCGTGCGGCTCGTCGACGGCGCCGGCCCGCCCCTGTGCACGGTCGACGGGTTTCGGCTACGAGAGCGCGAGCCGCCTGCATGCAGCCAGGCGAGATGCTCTGCCTGGTCACCGACGGTGTGGCCGATGCGCAGAATCCCGCCGGCGAACGTTACGGCAGTTGGCGCCTGCAGCAACGGCTCGGCCGCTTGCACGCCACCGGGAAGACCGCACACGAGCTGGTCGACGCCCTGGCCGCGGACGTGCAATCGTTTGCCGCCGGCGCGGAACCGGCCGACGATGTCACCGTGCTGGCGTTGCGCTGGCTGGGCCCGCGAGCGACCGCGTAGCGCATCCCGCGCCGCGCGCCCGACGCTGTCGCCCGTTCGCAACCGGGTCAGCGCACGAGGATCTCGACGCGACGGTTGCGCGGTTCCGCCACGCCGTCCGCCGTCGGGATCGCCGGCGCGCGCTTGCCGCGCGAGATCGCCCGGATGTCGCCCGCCGGAACGCCGAGGCGAATCAACGCAGCGCGGACGGCCTCCGCGCGCTGCTGCCCCAGCGCATCGTTGGCCTGGTCGCTGCCGACCGCGTCCGTGTGCCCGACGACCAGCGCGTCCGGCACGGGCCGCTTGGCGATCTCGGCGAGAATCCTGTCGACCTCCAGCTTGGACTCGTCGGTGAATTCGTCCTTGCCCTCGACGAAATACAAGAGTGAACGCCGCCGCGCGGCTCGGCTGCGCCGCGAGCGCTGCCGCGAATTGCGCCTCGACTTCCTGCGGGCTGGAGCGATAGCGCGCGGCCCGAGCGGCGTCACGTTGGCGGCCGCATACGGCTGGTCGAGCACGATCTCCTTGTCGCCCTGCTTGACCGTAACCGCGGTCTGGCGGCCGTTCTTCTCCGGCAGCAGCACCACGGTCCCCCGGCTTGCGCAGGCGGCGAGCAGCGCGCAGATCAGGCTGAACGCGAGCGCGCCGCCGGCGGCGCGCGCAGAGTCAGTCATCGGCGCTGACCACGAATTCGGTGCCGCGCACGCCGAGTATCGCGGTCGGCGTGCGCACCGTCATCGCGTCGCGCGAGCTGCTTGGCGATGCGGCCGGAGATGACCGCGAGCGTGCCCTTGTTCAGCGACGCGTCGAACCGGCCCTGGTTGGTGGTCGGATCGAACGCATAGCGGTCGAGCGAGAGCACGCTGTCGGGACCCGGCCGACAACAGCGAATCGTCGTCCATCGTGATCCCGACCGAGCCGTCGGCGCCGGTCTTCACCACGTCGGCAGCCTGCAGCCGCGTGCCGACCGGTCCGGGCAGGGCTTGCCCGCCACGCTCGATCGTGACCTCGCCCTTCGCCGCCTTGATCTGGCCGATATCCTGGGCGCCCGCCAGGCTCGCCACGCACAACGCCGCAAGCATCGCCGCCACGGCGCCGATGCGCATCAAAGGAACGGCCATGTTTTTCTCCCTCGCCGGATTCGCGGCTCACGACAAGGTGCAAGTTTATCGCGTCCTGGCCCGGCCGGAGCCAAGACGGGATGCCGGGGCAGCATCGGCCCGGGCAAAGCTCCCGGATCGGAATTGGAGCTGGTCGATCGCGGCCCGGATCAGCTTGAAGGGATAGCCGAACCGCGGCGTTGCTTGCAGCCGCGCCGTGAGGCCGGGGCGCGGCGCGAAGGCCAACGGTCAGCGACTCGCAGCGGCTGCCGGCGTTGCGGCCACGAAGCGATCGCGTCCCGCCAGCTTGGCGCGATACAGCGCGGCGTCCGCCTGCTGTATCCAGGCGTCGATGTCCATGGTCTGGGAGCTCGCCTCGGCCGCGCCGAGGCTGACGGTGCAGCGCAGGTTGGCGGCGCGCTTTAAGGCGACGCTTTCCAGGCATGCGCGGATGCGCCGGGCTGCTTCCTCGGCGCCGCGCAAGTCGGTGTCCGCCAGCACCATCAGGAATTCGTCGCCGCCGTAACGCGCGACCGTATCGCTCTTGCGGCAGGATTCGCGCAGAATCGCCGCCACCGTGCACAGCACCTCGTCGCCGATCGGGTGGCCGTAGCGGTCGTTGATGCCCTTGAAACGGTCGATGTCCAGTATCACCAGCACCGCCGGCCTGCCGCTGCGGCGGTGACGCGTGAGCTCGCCTTCCGCCAGCGCCAGGGCCTCGCGCCGATTGGCAAGTCCCGTCAGTCCGTCGGTGCGGCCCAGCTCGTCCAGCCGCCTGTTCTGCCGCGCCAGCTTGCTCGCGAGAGAGTACGTCACTGTGCCGATCGCCAGCGGATACACGACCAGCAAAGGCAGGCACGCCAGCATGACGTCCGATGGCGTCGCGATCTGCACCGGAAAGCCGAGCAGCGCCGAAGTAAGCACGCAAGTCGCAAGCAGCAGCGACGAAGTCCGGGCGAGCAGCGGCATCCCTCCGACACCGACTTTGTCGACCGAAAGCATCGTCGCCAACACGACGCTAGGCAGCAGGTTGAATTGCATGGCCGCAATCCAGACGCCGCCCAGCGCGGAGTCGGCCAGCAGATTGCGAATCTCGGCACCTTGCGGATTCGCGCTGCGCATCGCCAGCAGGCGAGCCACGTGCGGCCAGAGGAGGGCGTGCACTGCCAACAGGATCCACCACGCCAGCGAAGCCTGCTGCAGGCGCAGGACGGACGCGACGCACAGGCAGCCCAGCGCGAGCCCCAGCGTGCGCATGCGATGGATGCGGCGCACGAACCTCAGCTCGCGGGCGCGATCCGGGAATCGGCGCCGCAGGAACTCGAAACAGGGACTTGCGGGCCGGCTTTTCTCCCGTCCCGCGGGTGGTGTCACGAAACGGCACGACGACGATATCGCGAGTGCTCATCGAGGCGCGCAGCATCAACATGTGACGGCCCGCGGCACTGCTCCGACCCAATCGAGCGATTGCTCGCATCTGTATCGTAATGCAATTATCCTGCCAACCGAAGGCGTACGATCCTTATTCCGGTACACTTGCCGCGGCCGATTTGCTGGGAGGCGCGTGAACGACGGCGTGGCAGTTCCGCTGACGAGCAACCGGTTTGCCTTCACCGGTCGGGCAGGCCCATATTTCCGCATCTGGGCCGTCAGCCTGTTCCTGTCGGTCATTACCCTTGGCATCTATTCCGCATGGGGCAAGGTACGCAAGAAGCGCTACCTATACGCCCACACCACCCTTGATGGCACGGGGTTGGAGTTCCGAGCCTCGCCCTTGGCGATTCTCAAGGGAAGGGTGATCGCCGTCGTTCTGTTCGGCGGCTTCGCGCTGAGCGGGCATGTTGTCCCCGCGCTGCGCCTCGCGTTTGTTCTCCTCTTGTTTGTTCTGCTGCCCTGGATCGTCGTGGGGGCTGCGCGGTTCAACGCTCGCAATTCTGCCTGGCGCAACATCACGTTTGGTTTCAATGGCACGATCCGTGAAGCCAGCAAGATATTTCTGGGGTTCGGAGCGCTTGCAGTCGTGACGCTCGGGTGTGGCTATCCGTACTACAGGATGCGGCGAGCGCGCTTTATTATCGAGCACCACAGCTTCGGGAGGACGCAACTTCAGGCCGATATGACGATCGGCGGCTTCATTGTCACGTATCTGCTTGCATTTCTGGCTCTTCTCGGCGTCATGGTGTTGGTTGGCGTTGCGGCGTTTGGCATGCTGATGGCATCGCGCGCGTCGCCGCAAGCGGCGCGATTACCTGGTGTCATGCTCGTGTCCACGGGCCTTTCCTATGCTGCCTACATCGCGATATATGCCTGTGTCAGCGCCAGTGTTGGCAACCTGACTATGAACGCAATCGTCGCCGGTCCCCTGCGCTGCCGAAGCACGCTGCGGAAGCGCTACATGGCGTGGCTCTACCTCAGCAACGTCGTCGTCGTGCTGGCCACGCTCGGTTTGGCAGCGGCTTGGGTGACCGTGCGGATGGCGCGCTACCGCGCCAGCAATCTGTACCTGGCCGGCAACGCGACCCCCGAGACGTTTGCCGGGGTCGTCAAGGGGACAAGCAGCGCCACCGGTTCCGAGGTCAGCGACCTTTTCGACGTCGATGTGTCCTTATGAAAGGCTTTCAAGGAGCGCTGTTCGACGGTGTACGGGCGACTCGGACGGCGGTCCAGATTGAGGCCGGTGACGACGGGATTGCGATCACCGATTCGGACGGAGCGTCGCGCCGGCTGCGCCATGATCAAGTTACTGTCGACCCACCCATTCCGGGCGTGCGGCGGCTCCTGCGTCTGTCTGGAGGCGAACTCATCGAAACAGACGACCACACGGCCGTAGAAGCGCTCTGGCCATCGCGTAGCGGCATTGCCCGAGCCGCATTCATGCTCGAATCGCGGTGGTGGACCACCCTGGCTGGTCTCGCACTGACCGCGGTATCCGTATGGATCATTGTGGCTTACCTGTTGCCGCTTGCCGCCAACCCCGTATCGCGCCTTGTCAGCCCGAAGTTCGAGCGCATTATCGGCGAGCAATCGCTGGCCACATTTGACCGGATCGCCTTCAAACCTTCCCAACTGCCCGAACAGACGCGTGAGGCACTCACCAAGAATTTCAAGTCATTCGTCGCCGGCGAGCCGGATGCCCCGCAATACCGGCTCGAGTTTCGCAAGGCAGGGATGGCAAACGCATTTGCACTTCCGGGAGGCATCATCGTCGTCAGCGACGAAATGGTGCATAACACCGAAACGGACGACGAGTTCTTGGCCGTCATCGCCCACGAAATCGGCCACGTCCGCGGCCGCCATGCCATGCGATTGGTGCTGCAGAACTCCGGGCTCGCGATATTGATGACTGCACTGGCTGGCGACGCGGTCGGCACCACGATTCTCGCTGCGGCGATACCGTCGGTGTTTCTGCGATCACGATATTCCAGACAATTCGAGACCGAAGCCGACGACTATGCGTTCGCAATGCTCAAACGGCACGGCCATTCGCCGCAGGCGTTCGCCGATATGCTACGCCGACTTCAGAACGAAAAACACGCACCTCAACAGGCCGCCGCGATCGGACACTATCTCAGCAGTCACCCAGCAACCGAGGAGCGGATCCGCCGCGCCGAAGAGCAACGCTGACGGAATCGCGGAATCATTCCCGACACCGTACCAAACGCCCGCCGGGCAGCTCGCGTCCAAGGCATCGCGGACCAAACGAGTCACGCGCGTACCTACGGGGCGTCCAGAATCGGCTGCGCTCGCAGTGCTGCACCAAATGATCGATCTGAAAAAGGTCAGCGTGTCGCGCCTGTCGCGGCGGCCGCACAACGCATCGCGTTTCGCGCAACCTCGCCAGGGCTTCAGACGTCGGTGCGCTCTTCGCCGACCGGACGGCGTTCCTTGAGGTTGAAGCGGCCGTCGTAGATCGGCGCCTTGCCGGTGTTCGGTCCCGGGTATTGCATATAGAGGATCACGCCGCCCGTCTCGGTCTTGAGCTCCGGCTCGGTGTGCGGATCGCTGTGGAACAGCATCGTGCCAGGTCCGTGCCTGGCGTCGCCGTACTGGAACTCGCCCTCCAGGATGTACCACAGCTGCGCGAACTCGTGGCTGTGCATCGGGTGCCATGCACCAGGTTCGTAGCGCACGAGGCCGGCGTTGGGTTCGTTGGGATTTTCCGGACGCGGATGGAACAGCATCTTGCAGGTCTGCCCCGGGAAGCGCTGCACCGCCCAGTCGAGCGAGTCGACGTGCACGGCGGTCGGGAACGGATGGTGGTCGGTTTCGCTGCTCATGGGCGCTCCTTGCGGTTGCGTCGGGCCCCATTGTCGCTCAACCGGCGCGAGCCGAAAAGACGTGGACGCTGCGTCGGCATGGACAGCGGCGACGTCGGGACAGGCCGAACTGTGCAAAAATGGGCGGCGCCGCCGTTTCGCGGCATGAACACGTAACGCTCGGGAGAAGATATGTCGATCGTCAAACGTTGCCTGCTCACCCTGTTGCTCGCCGCCGTCGCCGCGCCGGCGCGCGCGGAAATGGCCGAGATCAATGTCGCGCAGCAATACGGCGTCAGCTTCCTACCGCTGATGCTGATGGAGCGCGACAAGCTGGTCGAAAAACATGCCAGGGCCGCGGGGCTCGGCGAGGTCAAGGTCGGCTGGATCAAGGTCGCGGGCCCGAGCGTGATGAACGACGGCATCATCAGCGGCGCGCTCCAGTTCATCTCCGTCGGCGCGCCATCGCTGATCACGCTCTGGGACAAGACCAAGGACAATGTCCAGATCAAGGGCATGTCGGCGCTGACGACCTACCCGCTGTACCTCAACGTGCGCAATCCGAACATCAAGTCGATCCGGGACTTCAGCGACAAGGACAAAATCGCCGTGCCCTCGGTCAAGATCTCGACGCAGGCCATCATGCTGCAGATGGCCGCGGCGAAAGAATTCGGCGAGCAGAATTACGCCCACTTCGACCCGTGGACGGTCGGCCTGTCGCATCCCGATGCGCTGATCGCATTCACCAACAATACGGGCGGCGTCGACGCCCACTTCGCCACGTCACCGTTTCACGAGCAGGAAATGAAGGTGCCCGGCATCCGGACGCTGACCACCAACTACGAAATCCTCGGCGGGCCGGCAACCGCGCTCGTCATCGCCGCATCGACCCGGTATCGCGAAGCCAACCCGAAAAGCTACAAGGCCTTCTACGAGGCCCTGAACGAAGCGATCGACATCATCAACAAGGACAAGCGCGCCGCTGCCAAGGTTTATCTCGAGCAGGCAAAGGACACCAAGAACACCGTCGACGACATCTACGCGATGATCAGCGCCACGGACTATGCCTACACGCTGACGCCGCAGAAGGTCGGAAAGACGGCGGACTTCATGTACAAGATCGGCTCGATCAAGACCAAGCCGGCGTCGTGGAAGGATCTCTTCTTCCCCGAAGTGCAAAACCTGCCGGGCGACTGACCCGGGCCGACAGACCATGCGCGAGACGCTACGCATCGGCGCCGGCGCCGGCTTCTCCGGCGACCGCCTGGAGCCCGCTGCCGCGCTCGCCGAGCGCGGCGGCATTCGCTATCTCGTGCTCGAATGCCTGGGCGAGCGCACGGTGGCGCTGGCGCAGATGCGAAAGCGCCGAGATCCAGCGCGCGGCTACGATCCGCTGCTCGAGCGGCGCATCGAGCTGCTGCTGCCGCTGCTGCGGCGGCACGGCGTGCGCCTCATCACGAATATGGGCGCGGCCAACCCCATCGCCGCGGCGGACGCGATCATCGACATCGCACGAACGCAAAAGATGCCTATCCGGGTGGCGGTGGTCACCGGCGACGACGTGCTGGCGAAGATCGAGCCCGGCGAGCTCACTCTGGAAACGCGAACGCCGATCGCCGGCTACGGAGAGCTGGTCTCGGCGAATGCCTACCTCGGCGCGGCGGCATTGTTGCCCGCGCTGCAAACCGGCGCCGACATCATCATCACCGGACGCGTCGCCGACCCGTCGCTGTTCCTGGCGCCGATGGCGCACGAATATGGCTGGGCGCTCGACGACGTCGAGCGTCTCGCGCGCGGCACGTCGATCGGGCACCTGCTCGAATGCGCCGGGCAGCTCTGCGGCGGCTACTATGCCGAGCCCGGCCGCAAGGACGTGCCCGACATGGCGCGTCTGGGGTTTCCCTACGCCGACGTCGACGCCGACGGCAACGCGGCGGTGGGGAAGGTGGAAGGCACCGGCGGCTGCATTACCTTGGCCACCGCCAAGGAGCAGCTTCTTTACGAAGTAACCGATCCGTTCGGCTATGTGACGCCCGACGTCGTCGCCGACTTTTCCACGGTGACCTTGCGCCAGACGGGACCGGACCGCGTCGAAGTACGCGGTGCCACCGGCCGGGCGCGCCCGCCGCAGCTCAAGGTGAGCGTCGGCTATCTCGCCGGATATGTCGGCGAGGGCGAGATCAGCTACGGCGGCGCCAATGCGCTAGCGCGCGCCCGGCTCGCCGGCGAGATCGTCCGCGAGCGACTCGGCAACGCATTTCCCGACGTGCGCATCGACCTGATTGGCAGTACGTCCTTGCATGGGAGGTCGTTCGACAGCCGCGAGCAACCCTACGAGATTCGCCTGCGCGTCGCCGCCCGCGCAACGACCCCGGAGCGCGCGATGCTGGTTGGCGAGGAAGTCGAGGCCCTCTACACCAACGGGCCGGCGGGCGGCGGCGGCACGCGCAAGTACGTACAGGAGCAGATCGGCATTGTGTCGACGCTGATCGCGCGCGAGCGGGTGGCGACGAAAGTGACGCTGCGGGAGTGGTCGCGCGATGCCCAAGCTGCATGAACTGGCGCACTGCCGTGCGGGCGACAAGGGCGACACGTCGATCCTGTCGCTGATCGCCTACCGGGAAGAGGATTTTCTGCTGCTGGTCGAGCGCGTGACCGTCGATGCCGTGAGGAAGCATCTTCGGGGCATCGTCCAAGGCGACATCCGCCGCTACGAGCTGCCCGGTCTATGGGCGCTGCAATTCGTGTGCGAACGATCGCTGAACGGCGGGGTCACGACCTCGCTCGGGCTCGACGCACACGGCAAGTCACTCAGCTATGCGCTCCTGGAGATGAACGTCTAGGACCGCGGAGCGTACGGGGAGGCTCTCTTCTCCGTGGCGGGGCAATGATCAGCCAGCAATCCTTAGATGGCGTTGGGCATGGCACCGGACCCGAAGCGCGAGCGTGGAAACCCGCTTGCGCGGGCCTTTCATCGTTTGAATCCGATCAATCGAGCGACTTGATGTTCGACGCCTGATCCCCTTTCGGACCCGTCGTTACGTCGAACGAGACCTTCTGGTTGTCTCGCAGGCTTTTGTGGCCTTCACCTTCGATCGCTGAAAAATGCGCGAAGAGATCCTTGCCACCGGAATCGGGGGTGATAAAGCCGAACCCTTTGCTGTCGTTGAACCATTTCACTGTACCTGTACCCATGTCTGCTGCTCCTGTGAATACGAATGACGGGCTTGCGCTCGAATGCCGGAACTTCAAGGGAGAGAGACGAAGACCTGAGGAATACCGCAAAAGCGGCAACGACCGACCGGTATTTTCACTTACTTGACGAACCTGCAGTCCATGCATACACGCATGTTGCCTGCAACGCAAGGCGTTTCGGCGGTTTGCCGACGGCACGGCCTTTCCGTTCGCGTTCACGTCGACCAACGGCCAGCCCTGATTGCGCCCATGCGCGAGCGGCCACGAGCTGCGTAAACGCTGGGGTAGCTCAGAATTCGTGTCCGGATTCGGTCCCGTCCAAGGACTCATCACGGTCCGGGCCGTAGTCGCGCTGATATTCTTCCCGGTACGCCGTCCTGCCCGCCACCGCTGCCGCAGCGCTGCCCTTCATGCTGGCTACGCCGTAATACCCATCTCGCTGGTGTACTTTCGCGCGATGCTCACTGTTTCTCAGATCGGTCATGATTTTCTCGTTAAGGGGCTACCCAAGACCTACTGGCGTTAGTTTGCAAATTCGCATCGTGACGACCATCTCGCCGTAATGACGCCTTCAGCGCGATTCCGAGGGCGAGGATGATGGGCGCTCCGAACACCATCAACGGCTGCCAAGCCGTGGGGTTCGCCCCCGTCAATGCGATCACGGGCACGACGATTGAAAGGCCGACCAAGACGCCGGCGATGAAACTACCGGCGTCCCGAAATCTTGCCAGGGCCTTCTTCATACTTCACTCCAATCCCGACAATCATGACCGGCTGCCCCAAGATAGTCCGTGCGTTGGGTCGCTTACAGCGAAATAAAGAGGAGCGGCGCGGGGAGCACTATGTCGCGTCTGCGTGGAGCAAAAAACAAGACGGTCGCTACCATTTCGACGAGGGACGTTGGGGACACGACAAATAACAGGCTTGCCGTACAAAATCGCGGCGCCGGCAGGCGCCGTTTTTTTGCCAGCGCACCTCGCTGAAGGGACAGCGGTGCGCCGAGGCATAGTGTTCGTTGCCGAACAGACAACGAACGGGATACCGGTCAGGATGTGGTTAGTCCCCCGACCACCGGACTTCGAATAACGAAAAGGTGCAATTCCATGCTTTATACGGTTGCGGTTGTTTTGATTGTGTTATGGCTGCTCGGGCTCGTCACTTCCTACACCCTGGGCGGCTTTGTTCACATTCTGCTCGTGGTCGCCCTCATCATGATCGTGGTCAATCTTCTCAGCGGGCGACGGGGACTATGACAATGGATAAACGCGTGCAGACGGACAAACCGGCTGCAAACCCTGATCCCGCGCACGGCGCGCCCGCGGTTGATCCGAGCCTCGGTCATCATCCTCCCGCGCCTCCCATGCCGGACCCGGCGCCGCCGCATGCCGGTGCCAAAGGTCAGAATGAGCCGCGCGCGCGTGCGAGAGTCGACGAGCACGGGCGCGCACGAAACCCGAAGTAACGGGAGCAGAACATCAAGTCGCTCGATTGATCGGATTCAAGCGATGAAGGCCCGCGCAAGCGGGCCTTTTCATTTGCGTGCCGCGAGTCGCTCCGCGTAGAACGCGACCACCGAGTTGTTGAAATCGCGATGGAAGGCCGCACGATCAAACCCCTTCGCGTCCTCGCAGATCAGGGGAAACAGCCATGACGGACATGGCGCCAGGAATGAGAAATGCGCCGCACCCGGAACGGCGTGATACTCCGGCGGCGTCGGCAATAGACGGCGCACAACGGCTTCGTTTGTCTGATACGGCACGTTATGGTCCTCAACACCGTTCCATAGCTGCACCGCCGCTGTAACCTGCGAAAGTCCATCAGGTTCGAACGCGAACCCATAGCCCGGAGCAGCAATGACCGCCGCCTTGATGCGCGGATCATGCACCCAAGCTGTCCCGGGAACCGATACAGATGGAGACTGCTTCCACATCCCGCATGCAAATTCGGGTTGCGCAGTGCAATGCCGAGCGATTTGTCCAAGATCGGGGACGCCCCCGATCGATACCAGCGCCGCAAATCCACCGGCCGAAAACCCGAACACGCCGACCCGCGCATGGTCAATTTGCTCATGCGTTGGCCAATCGTTCAGCATGTAATCGAGCACAACGTGGATGTGGCGCGGACGATCGAGCAACCAGCGAGGCGTTCCAACGTAGCGATCGTCCCGCGCATTGTCGCCCGTGTGCGTGACCGCAGCCACAACGAATCCGGCGGAGGCAAGGGCAAGCGCGGTATCCGAATGACTTGATGCCAGCCCGCCGTTGCCATGGGAGATGACGATGAGCGGCAGGTCACGTCCGACTACGGATCCGTTCGTTGCAACCCTTTGTGCCGAGAGGCCGATGACGCTTAGCCCGGACCGTGAGTCTGTCGGATACCAGATGGCGAGTTGGAGAGGCTTGTCCTGAGGATCTTCTATCGCAATCTCCGCAAAGCCAACGGGATGCTCCGGCGTCGCGGCATTGAGATACAGCGTCGTAAACGCCCCAGCGACCAACAGGGCCAATAAGATCAAAAGGCTTGCGCCGACCTTCAGTGCGAGTTTCATACGTGATGCGCTGCAATTCCGTTTGCTCGAAGCCGGGGCCCGTCAAGGGACGATCGCGGAAGCGTCCTGGCGGTATCGCACGTCGGACAGCAGGCGCGCCAATTCCTTCTTGACGACAGCGTAGCACTCGCACGCGTCAGCCTCCAATCCGGGCCGCTCGCAGGTGGCCGCCGGGTTCGTAGAAGATTTGGCCGAGCGGCATCGCGACCAGCTCCAGATGCTGAGGAAAGCAAAGCCCTGCACCAAAAGCAAGAAATCATCTTGCTTGCCGAGATCGGCGTCTGTACGCCAGGAAACGTAAGGCGAGGCAACAGAACAAGAGATGTCACGGGTCCGATTCAGCACCCCTGAACGTGATACCGTCATCCCGTGCAACAACAATCCCGAGTTAGGTGAGCCGTCTTATGAAGACCAACTATTACAAAGCGTTGCTCTTGACCTGCGTAGTTGCTTGCGTCGCCTTGCCCGCCGGGGCCGCGGATCGCATGCGCGCCGGCCAGTGGACCGGGACCACGACGATACCGGGCAGGACGATCCCCAACTCGAGCTGCATTTCGCAGAGTGACGCCGATGCAATGAACGGCGACGCCAAATCGGTCCAGGCCTATCTGCAGAAAATCATCCCGCCGACGATCTGCAAGCTGACGGACGTCAAGGTGAACGGCGGCCAGGTCATCTACACGTCGGTCTGCGGCGGCGGTGCGCCGAATGTCGTGACGACTAACTATCGCGGAGACAGATCTGAGGGTTCGAGCACCGGTGGCGCGAAGACTGAGGCAAAGTGGGTCGGCGCCTGCAAGTAAGGATGACCGTCACTAACGGGCGTCTGTCACTTTTGCTGCCATAGCTTCGGGAAGATCCGCTGCGCGATGTCCGGTCGCGCGTCGTAGAACACCAGCAGGGCGGCATAGACGATCGGGAGCGCATACGAGCCCCAGCGCCCGAAGCTGAGCAACACGTAGCACAGCGCCACGAATGTCGCGATCAAGGTGACCTGCGCGGCGTTGTCCGCGAGCGAGCGCCTGCGATCGCCCTCCAGGTCGCCGATGACCGGCCCCGCGCGCGTGGGCTGCCCTCGATGTCCGGGGGTCGTCGTCGCTTCGAACAAGCCCTGCGCCCGGGCCGCGGCGAGCAGCGACATGCCGGCGACGGGTATCCAGAAGTGCTTGTCGGTTACCGTGCCCCGCCAATCGACCCCGGTCGCCAAACCGAAAATAAACGCGGGCGCGGCGATCGGCAGGGTGATGATTGCCGCCACAATGGCCAGAAAGATCGCTATGAAGACCACGGCGAGCAAACGCATCACCAACCACCGCGAGCGCGGGTCGACTGACGTCGGATCTTTGCGATCGCGCGTCGTGCCGACGATCAACATCAGTCCCAGGGACAGGTCGAACCCGGTCAATATCAGGTAGCTCGCGATGCTGCCGTTGAGCAGATACAGGGGCAGCAGCGGAACCAGGTGGCGCACGACGTCGATCACGATGTTCATGACCGGCCTGCGCGACTGCGCGGCTTCCGGCCCGGTATCGGGCAGCCGTTGCGACGCAGTGGAGTCGTTGGCCATGAAATTGATAAGCGTCTGTCGCCGATTGCCGCAAGGTCGACACGAACCGAACGGGCGAAGTATATTGGAAATGGTCAGCTTCCATCGAGATAGGAAAGGATGGCACGCATCTTCGTAACAGGCTCGGCAGACGGGCTCGGACAGATGGCCGCGAGGCGCATGGTTGAGGATGGCCACCGCGTCGTCCTGCACGCGCGCAACGAGAAGCGCGCGAAGGAAGCGCTGGCCGCGATTCCCGGCGCGGAAACCGCCGTTGCCGGCGATCTCTCAAGCATAGCCGAGTGCAAGCAGATCGCCGCGGGGGTCAACGCGCTCGGCGCGTTCGACTCCGTCATTCACAACGCTGGCGTCGGCTATCAGGAGCCGAGCCGGATCGCGACCGTGGACGGGCTGCCGCACGTGTTCGCGGTCAACACGCTGGCGCCCTACATCCTCACCGCGCTGATCCGCAAGCCGAAGCGATTGGTCTACCTGAGCTCAGGCTTGCACCGGAGCGGCGACCCGAGCCTGAAAGACCTGACCTGGAGCGAGCGGAAGTGGAACGGATCGAGCGCGTACGCCGATTCCAAACTGCACGACGTGATCCTGGCGTTCGCCGTGGCGCGTAAATGGCCGGACGTTCTTTCCAATGCGGTCGATCCCGGTTGGGTGCCGACCAAGATGGGCGGTCGCGGCGCGCCGGACGATCTCGATGCGGGGGCGGAGACACAAGTGTGGCTGGCGACGAGCGACGATCCCGAAGCGATGGTCAGCGGAGAGCATTTCTATCATCGGAAGCGACGGGCGGCGGTGCCTGCGGCGAGGGACGAGAAAATTCAGGGGCGGCTCATTGCGGAGTGCGCAAGGATTTCCGCCCTGCCGTTTCCCGACTAACTGGGTTCGCACACGAAACGGCCGACGCCTGCTATTGGGCAGAGGCGGACATGTGATGCCGCCAGCTCGCCACCTCAGCCGGGTTCCATTCCGTGCTTCTTGATCACGGATGCGGAGGCGGGTGCAGTGAGAAATTTGACCAATTCTCTCGCTGCTTCCGGCTGCTTCGCTCCGCTATGAATGCCAGCAGAGAACACCGTGATCTTCTGCACGTCCGGGGGCAGCGGTCCGACGTAATCGACGCCCGGAACGTCAATGAGCTCACTGATCTGCTGAAACCCAATCTCGGCTTCACCGCTGGTGATGAAGGTACCGATCCGCACACCGGAAGGGACTTGCTTCAGCTTCGGCTTAACCTGATCGGCAATGCCCATGCGCTCGAACAAGCTCACCACGTATACACCGCTCGGCCCGGTCGAATAGCCGATTGACTTCGCGGCGAGTACCGTCTTTTTCAGCGCATCGCTTGAACTGATATCGGGCTTCGCCGCGCCTGCGCGCACCCCTACGCCGACGCCTGATTTCATCAAATCGACCCGGCTTCCTGGCACCACCTTGCCTTGCTGGATGAAGGCGTCAATCACCTGGCCCCCGACTATCACGAGATCGTAGACTTCTCCCGCCGCTATTTGCGTCTTGATATTCGCGCTGCCGGTCCAAGTTGTCACGACCTTATGCCCGGAGCTCTTCTCGAACTCCGGGACCAGTTCAACATAGGCTTCCTTGGTCGCGCCGGACGCGAGCACTTTTATTTCCGCGGCCCTCGCCAAATTGGACAGCAATATGGCGGCTGTTGCAGCAAGGACGATTCCGGATTTCATGATGGGCTTCCTAGGGCTTGATGTGTGAGAATTCTCTAAAAGCGGGCCGCCGCAAGATTGATTAATATTCTACAGACATTGCTTGGTAGGTCATCCCGAGATTCGCCTCGGCTCGCACTAGTCTTGGCTCGAACACCTCGACAGATGTTCCACCGCTTGGCGCGGATCGAGGGCGGCGATGAAATTCTGGTCGGCGTTGCGCGTTCTTGGGAGCGGCTTTGGGTCTCACACATTGACCGTTCTTATTGGAGTTGAACGATGAATGCTTCCGAGGTCGCCAAAACGTGGATACGTCCGCCATTAATACCTGTTTTTCGCGCATATATCCGCTATGCGCCAGTCGCCCTCGGTAAGCCTTTTGTCTGGAATGCGCTCAGCCACCTCTTTCAGTTCGCAGATCACCGGTTCAAAGCGCGCACCATCTTTGGTATGGACATTTCGGGAAATACAATCGATCACATTCAACGGCGCATTTATTATTTCGGTACCTGGGAACCGAACTTGACGGCATTCCTCATGAGGCGTCTCTGCCCGGGTGACCTGTTTGTAGATGTTGGAGCGAATATCGGTTATTTTTCTCTATTGGCAGCCAAGCTCGTTGGCACGTCGGGAAAGGTCCTTGCCATAGAGGCATCGCCGTCTATTTTTGCAAAATTGGCGAATAACCTCAAACACAACAATCTTGATAACGTGGTCGCGCTCAATTTAGCAGCTTCGAACTCCTCCGGCGTTACAAACGTCTACCTAGGGCCGGAAGTCAACATCGGACAAACAACAGTGCTCAAAACAGACCACCAAAAAGTTGAATGCGCAATTCAATGCAGGCGCCTTGATGACATTCTGTCGTCCGAAGATCTGCAACGCGCCAAGATAATCAAGATAGACGTTGAGGGGGCGGAGTGGGCGGTCATGGCTGGCATGTTGCCGCTACTCAAATCGTTCCCGGAAACCCTCGAGGTCGTCATCGAAATCAGCCCGAGGCGCTTGGCAACTCTTGGCAAGAGCGCGGAGGAGGTTCTACAAATGTTCGAGATGACCGGTTTTAATGCCTACGAACTGGACAATGACTATTCCGACGCAAGCTACTTGTCGAGGCTATCTGGCAAGAGACCTACTCGACTGAAAAATTCTATCGAGGAGCGCGCAGCTGTTGATCTTGTTTTCTCTAAGAAGGACCTAGATGTACTTTGAGCTTCCTATTCACCGACCTGGTCGGATATTCGAAGGAAACCGCGACCGAGCTTGACCGATAGCATGCGTCGACCGACGACAACGTCGCCTTGGCGGCGTATTGCGACCGCATTGGTCGAATCTGGGTGACGACGCTGACCGGCTGTAATGTTCGCGGTGCGGCGCCGATCACGATGTCCGAACCGTAGATCCGTACTAGGGCCTGTTCACGCTAAATGCGTACCCACGTGACCCGGCAAAGGCCCGCCATCAAGGCGCGAAGCGCAGCCGTAGCTTGGGCTACGGCGAGCATGAGCAACGCCGAGGGCGGGCCTTTGCCGGGATCACCCTTCGGGCTTGGCTCCAAGCGTGGGCATGCATTTAGTATGAACAGGCCCTAGCTCAAATCGTAAGGAAGAGCATAAGATATTGCCCTGCGTGGCAGCGTCAGCGATTTGTTGTGGAACCGCGCTGTCGCGCTTGCCGATCGAAAGCGGCCGAACTGACGGCCAGATCTGGTCAAGTGGAGTGGTGAAGGCAATATCTGCGTGGGAACCGCGAACCCTCCTTTACGGTTGGCCATAATCGGATGCGGTCAAGTGGTCGAACAGTGCCATCTCCCGGCCCTGCGGAAGATTGCGGGCCTTAAGTTGGTCGCGCTCGTCGACCGTGACCTCACGCGCCTTAACCGGATTGCAGATCACGCCGGGGTGCCGCGACGCCATACGGATTATCGAGCGACGCTGAACGATTCCAGCATCGATCTGGTGGCGGTCTGCGCGCCGCCGCAACTCCACGCCGAGATTGGGTTTGCTGTAATCGATGCTGGCAAACACCTGTTCATGGAAAAGCCCCTGGCCCTCAGCATCCATGACGCGGACCGGTTGGTGGAGCGTACCGCCGGCGCCGGGGGGAAAACCCTCGTCGGCTTCAATTTTCGCTGGCATCGCCTGATTCGCCGGGCGTCGAGCATCATCAAAGGCGGTGGTCTCGGGCCCCTGGCCACTATGCACACAACGTTCACGACCGCGAGCGCGTTTCGACAGGAGGATTCGGAGTGGAGGCAGCGGCCCGACTGGGGCGGCGTGTTATCCGATCTCGGTATCCACCATTTCGATCTGTGGCGGTTCCTGGCGGGAAGCGAGGTCGAAGAGCTGTTCGTGCACCGCCGCACCGACGGCCCCGGTCACGAGCGCGCCACAGTAAGCGCAATAATGGCTAATGGAGTTCTCGTCACGTCGTCGTTCTCTCATGGAGTGAGTGACATCAACGAGTTGGAAATCTGCGGTGCGAAGGCAAGCTTGGGCTTGTCCTGCTACCGCTTCGACAGTCTGCGGGTGTCCGAAAATGGCGCGCCACGCGGCGCGGTGCGGCATTGGCCTGGCGACGCAGCTCGACGCCTGCGAAATGTGCCGCAAGCAATTGCGCGGCTGCTTGACGGTGGCGACGTCATCGACTCCTATCGAACCCAGTGGCAGTCTTTCGTCGACGCCATCCGAAATGATATGCCGATCAAACCCAGCTTCGAAGAGGGGCGCAGCGCGCTTCAAATTGCGTTGGCCGCGATGGAATCCGCGCGCACCGGACGCTCGGTTAGAGTCGCGGAAGCCGGGGACGCGGTCGTGCCCCTTGCCGAGGCCGGCCCGGCTATCACCCCCGGTGGCTAAAGGTGGCTGGGTGATTGATCGGATCGAAAGGGCCGAAAACGGTCAGCCGACGATGTCGGTCGTGGTGATCACGCCGGATGGGTACGACACCATCAGCACGGTTTTGCGTCACGTCCACGCTCAGTCTGTCAAGGACGAGCTGGAGATAGTCATCGTCGCACCGGCGGTTGAGGCGATATCGCTACAGGAGTCGGCTTTGCAAGGGTTCTGGGGCGTGCACGTGGAGGCATTTGGAGCCGCTGCATCCTCGACGGCAGCGGCGCGAGCCGCGGGGGTGCGGGCTGCACGCGGGCCGATTGTGGCATTCGTGGAGGACCATTGTTTTCCCCAGCAGGGATGGGCCGCGGCGCTGATTGCCGCGCATCGCGAGCCGTGGGCGGCGGTGGGTCCTGCAATTGGCAACGCAAATCCGGACAGCGCCGTTAGTCGGGCTAACCTACTGATCGAGTACTCGCCCTGGATGGAACCGGCCACAGCAGGGGTCGCGGAGCATCTGCCGGGACACAACAGCAGTTACAAACGCAATGTCCTGTTGGAGTATGGTCCCGCGCTCGAAACCATGCTCGAAACCGAGAGCATCATGCATTGGGATCTGCGCACGAAGGGTTTTGCTCTGCTTCTGGAACCGGCAGCCACCAGCCTGCACTTAAACTTCACCACGATAGGTCCTTCGATGCGTTTGCGCTTCCACGGCGGACGGGTGTTCGGTGCCTCGCGCGCCCGCCGCTGGCCGCTTGCGCGCCGGATTGCATATACTGCCGCCGCGCCACTCATTCCTCTGATCCGCCTAAGGCGCATCGTTGCGCAGGTCTGGCGCCGACGCGGTGCGACGCTGCCGACCAGTGCATTTCCCGCGCTCATCTTGCTGCTTGTCTGTGATGCTGCCGGAGAAATGGCTGGATACCTTTTAGGTGCGGGCGCTGAAGCGCAGCGCGGCGGCGAATTTGAATTCCACATTAACCGTCGCGCAACCGGGGCGACCCGACGTGAAGGCGGCGATCCGTGACTCAGGTGGACCTGCCGAATCAACGCAGTGACTGCGCTGCCGTGGTCGCGCTGGAGCACGCCGGCGTTGCGCATTCCGCCGCAATGTCCGTGATCATAACGACGCCCGACTCCTACGACACTATTCGCCCGCTGGTCCGGGCCTTGAGCTTGCAGACGGCGCGCGATTCGCTCGAGTTGGTAATCGTTGCGCCATCGGCGGCTGCGATACGCGGCGGTGTCGCCGACCTCCAGGGCTTCCGCCGCTGGCGCATCGTGGAGTTAGGGGTCTTGCGCACCGTGGCACAAGCCAAAGCTGTGGGCATTCGGTGTGCAAGCGCTCCAGTCGTGGTGCTGACCGAGGACCATTGTTTTCCGGATCCGCAATGGGCGCACGCGCTGATTGAAGCGCATCGCGGAGATTGGGCGGCAGTTGGTCCCGCCATGGAAAATGCCAATCCGAAGAGCCTGATTAGCTGGGCGGATTTTATCCTTGGATACGGGCCGTGGTTTAGTCCGCCCGAAGCGGACGAAGTTGACCTGCTGCCCGGGCACAACAGTTCCTACAAGCGCGACCTTCTCCTAAATTACGGAGAGCGCCTCGAATCGCTGCTCGGCGCCGAAAGCAGTCTCCATGAGGACCTCCGGACGCGGGGTTATCGCCTTTACCTGGAACCAGCCGCCAAGGCCTTCCACACCAATTTCACCGAACTGTCGCGCTGGATTCCTTACTTGTTTTATTCAGGACGTGTGTTCGCGGGGGAGCGCGGGCGCAATTGGGCGCCACTGCGCCGTGCGGGATATAGCGCCGGTGCGTGTCTGATCCCGCTTGTGCGGTTTATGCGCCTGGCACCTGGGTTCCGTCGCGCGCGTCCGGACCTGGTGGCTGGCGTCTACGCGCCGCTGCTGTTTGCCCTGGTTATCGACGCCGTGGGCCAAGGGATTGGCTACGCCATGGGGGCCGGACATGCTGCAGAGAAGGTGGCACGCCTGGAATTTCACCGCGAAGGACGGCATCGCGAATGATGGCATCGCGACAACCGCTTTTCTCGGTGATCATCCCGACCTACTCGCATCCCGCAGAATTGCCTGGTTGCCTGGAGGCGCTGGTGCGTCAGCAATTTCCCGCCGATTCGTTCGAGGTGATCGTCGTTGATGACGGCAGTCCATCACCGCCGGCTGCTACCGTGCAAGAGTTTCAGAACCGACTTGCTATCAGCCTTGTTACGGCGCGCCACGGTGGCCCGGCCGCGGCGCGCAATTGTGGCGCGCAACGGGCGACCGGCCGCTTCTTTGCCTTTACCGACGACGACTGTCGCCCCGCGCCAGAATGGTTGCCAGCGCTTGCGGCACGATTTGCGACTACGCCGGATCACATCATCGGGGGGCGGACGATAAACGCGCTCGTTGGAAATCCATACGCGGCGGCGAGTCAGCTTATCCTCGACGTCGCGTACCGCCACTTCAACGGGGCGGGACCTGGCGAGGCGCAGTTCCTTGCCTGTAACAACCTCGCGCTCGCGGCAGACTGCTTCGCGGCCATCGGCGGTTTTGACGCCAGCTTCACGACATCGGAGGACCGTGAGCTGTGCGACCGTTGGTTGAACAAAGGTCGCCGGATCACTTACGCACCGGAGGCGGTCGTGTTCCACGCGAATCCGCTCGATCTTCGCCGCTTTTGGTGGCAGCATTTCGGGTACGGACGCGGCGCCTGGCGTTTTCACCAGCTCCGCGACCGACATGGTCACGGACGCTTCCAACCAGACTGGAAATTCTACCGGCAGTTGGCGACCGTTCCGTTTACACAAGAGCCCCGGCTATCGTCGCTGGCGATCACGGCTCTAATGGCGGTTACGCAAGTGGCAAACTGCGCCGGCTTTTTCTACGAGAGTCGCCGGCGTGTTCCCAGTCGGCCAGACCCTATCAAAGCTTCATAGACAGCGTGCAGCTGCGCGCCAACGACTTCCGGCGAAAAGCGCTCCCCCCCGTACTGGGAAATTCGTTGGCGCGAGTACAGGTGAAGGTTGTCAAGCATCTGGTCGAGCCCCCGGAACAACGCGTCGGCATCTTGGGAAGGCACCAAGAGGCCGACGTCTTCGACAATAAACTCCTCGGGTCCTCCGCAGCGTGTGGACAGTACGGGAGTACCGCACGCCAACGCTTCCGCAGCCGGAACGGAAAAAGTTTCTGCGAGGCTGGGAAGCACAAATAAATCAGCCCGTCGCATGAATTCCGCCACTTCGCTTCTGCCGATGGAGCCATGGAAAGTCACCGCGTCGCCAAGCTTCAAGTCCGTCGCCAAGCATTCATATTCCATCCGTTGCTTTCCGTCTCCGACGATGTCCAAATGCCAGTCAGCACGCTTGCCGCGCAAGTGGGAAGCGGCTTTCAGGAGATACGGTACACCTTTCACCGGCGCGAGCTGACCTACAAACACGATTCGCTTCAGGTCTGAGTCAGTTCGAAGCTTCGGCGAAGGGAAGAACAGGCTTGTGTCGACAACATTAGGTATAACTCTAAAGCACCCGCGCAAGCCATACCGTTCAATCGCATTTTGTAGGTGGCGACTAACCGGAAGGACCATATCGGCCCATCGAAATGCCAGCCACGCTTTGGCGAGGTCAAAGGGTCCGAGAAGCCCTCTGGGAAAAGACGAAAAGTGTTCAGTCACTACAACGGGGATCCGGCTGAGTTTGGCGATAAGCACCGCGGGCGCCCCGGCGTCATAGACATGTACATGAATAATATCCGGACGAAATCCCTGCCCGACGATGCGCTTAAATACCTGGAAGACGCTCCATAGGTAAACGAAATACGTGACGCCCGGAGCGGACGATTTCCGGTAGCGCATACGGTAGGTTGGAACTCCCTCCAGCAGATCCTCGTCGATCTCAGCTTCCAGTCGCCAGCGCCCTTTCAGTTTGGCCTCGGGCCCGATACAGTGCAGCACGGCCACGTCGTCATGGAGTAGCACCGATTTGGCTTGCTCGCGAACCCAGATTGCCTTCAGGGGCTCCTCGCGGCTCGGATACCAATTGGTAATGAAAAGGACCTTGAGACGCCGAGTGTCCATTATCGTCTGTGCTGTGGCATCGTTGGCTCCGAAGGCTCGTGGCCTTCTACCAGTGCAGATACAGCGTAACGTGAGCGGCTATCGATCGAGCCTCGCCGCGCGCACCGAGCGATTTTCTCGATTGTGCGTGGGCGATGCTATCGGCGCTGCCACCCAGTGTCCACTTTCCGCATCGGATGCCGCTGCTGCGGGCTGACGGCAAATTGCGCAATGAGTGATCAATTTCCTCCTGGGGCCGGCATGCGCGACACATTGCGACACATTCGGTGGTCGTTCGACGTCTGTCGGACGACCAATCCCACGCTGTACGCTGCGTACTGGCTCACCGGACTCGTTGGCACCGTCTTCCCCGCCGGAGCCGCCCTCTCGGTCCGCGGCCTGGTCAACGCCGTGAACGAGGGTCTCTCAGCTTCGGCGGCGTTCAAACCGGAAGCCGTCTATCTGTGGCTGCTGCTGGGGCTCGTGATGACCGTGGGCACGGTAGTCGTCGGGTCAGCCAGCCGCCACCTCGCCCTGCGCTTCGAGTTCGATCTCCATTATCGCCTGCATCTCGACATCCTGCGGCACACCGATGCAATGACCTTTGTCCGTTTCGAGGACCCGCACTTCCACGATGCGTTGCGCCGCGCGCAGGAAATTCCCGAGGTGCACGTCGCGCGCTGTCTCAGCTCTACGCTCGAACTGTTGACAAAAGCGTTGCAAGCCCTGTCCCTGATGGCAATCCTGTTCGTCATCGAACCGACCCTTTTCCTGCTCCTGGTCCCCGTCGGTATCCCCTACCTGCTGTTTCATTGGCGGCTTTCGCGCCGGCAGTTCGAAGAGATCGATGCGCAGACCGAGAACCAGCGCTGGATCGATTACCACGCGGGCGTGCTGGGTGACGTGGAGCACGTTGCCGAGATCAAGGTGCTCGGCCTCGGGCCGCTCTTCATTGAGCGCTGCCGCGTCCGGATGGCGGCGTTGCGCGACTTGCGCGCGCGTTACCAGCGCTTTGAATTTCTAGGCAACCTCGTTTTTGCGCTGTTCTCAGTGGTCGCGATCTATATCGGGATGGGCCGCGCGGCATTTTCGATCGTCGATGGGAAACTGACCATCGGCGATCTCGCTATCTACGGAAGCGCCGCCGCGCAGCTGCGCGGTTTGGTCGAAGGCAGCGTAGCACTGATTGCGGGCCTGCGCTGGGATATTCTGCACATCGGCAACTTGCGTGCGTTTCTCGCGCTGCCACGCGAGGAACCCGGGCGTGCCGCTGCCATGCGGATGCCGATCTCTGGCGGCATCGAGTTTCGCAACGTTGCGTTCACCTATCCCGGATCTGCCGCGCCGACGCTGACGGATGTCTCGTTCGTCATCGAGCCCGGTGAGACCGTCGCCCTGGTCGGAGACAACGGAGCGGGCAAGACCACGATCGCGAAACTGATCGCGTGCCTTCACTACGCGACCGACGGGGCCGTGCTGTTCGATGGCTTCGATGCGCGCGATCTGGATGTCGACCACCTGCGCCGCCATGTGACGTGCCTGTTTCAGCAATTCGGCCGCTACGCCGCGAGCGTGGGCGACAACATCGCCTTCGGGGACTGGGAGCGCCTTCGGGACGACGAGGCGCGCATCAAGGAAGTCGCCCGTGCCGCGGGCGTTGATGAAATGATCAATGCCATGCCGCGCGGTTACCAAACCATGCTCGGTCGAGCTTTCGGTCAATACGAGCCATCGGGAGGCCAGTGGCAGCAGCTGGCCGTCGCCCGGGCCGTCGCCCGCGATGCACGCATCCTTATACTCGACGAGCCCACCGCAAATCTGGACATCGATACAGAATACAAGCTGTTCCTGCGCTATCGTGCCGTGGCGGAGGGACGCACGATCCTGCTGATTTCCCATCGCTTCTCGACCGTGCGCATGGCCGATCGCATCCTGGTCCTTGATGCCGGGCGGATAGTCGAACACGGTTCGCACGAAAAATTGATGGGGTTGAACGGTCGCTATGCCGCACTATACGATCTGCACCGCCGGCACTTTGGCGTGACCTGAACCCCGCGGTGGCTCTTAGCCGTTGACGTCGTCGCTCCCAGTTGGGTTTTCCGCTAGACTATTTCACGTTGCGGTGAATTTGCAGGCGACACTTGGCCAGGCGTTCGGTAGCGGTTGGAAAAAAAGAGCGTTCCTGACCGCATAGTCACCTGCGATTCTTCGCATACGCACGATTCAACCTATCCCGCATGTTCGATTGGTGAATTCTCCGTGACCGAAACCGAGCGGCATCCGACGAGCCGCGCGCTCGTCGCGAGCTTCCTCTTCACCGACCTTGTCGGATACTCGAAGGGGACCGCGGCCGAGCAGTACGCTGCCAAGGCCACGCTGTCGTCGGTTCTCCGCAGGAATCTCGCAACCCTCCTCGATGCCGACTACCGGATCAAGGACACAGGCGACGGGGCGTTGATCGCGTTTACGTCCAGTCCGGAGCACGCGCTCTATATGGCGCTGGCGATCGCGGAGGATTTCGGACGGGCTGCGGGCGAGGCGGGGTTTCCTTCGAATCGCCTGCGCACCGGGCTTCATCTCGGATCGGTCAAAGAGTCGACGGACCTCGAAGCGCGGCCCAATTTCGTCGGCGATGGCATCAACGCCGCCAAGCGGATCATGGACTTTGCGGAGCCCGGTCAGATCACGGCTTCGCGGGCCTTCTTTGATGCCGTCGGCAGCCTGGATTCCGCGTACGCCGAGCTGTTCAGGCATGTGGGTGCCCCCGACGACAAGCATGGGCGGGCGCACGAGTTGTACGCGGTCGCCCCGAGTGCAGCGGTCCTTCAGAAGCTCAAGCTCGATCTCGCGCCCGCCGCTTACCAGCCTGCGGAATCCTCCACCGCTAAGGGCTCCGCGCCGATCACGCCGAAGCGGGAATCGGCGAGCGCGATTGCAACTGATGCTCCCGCCACGCCGAGCCGTGCCGTCGAGATCGCTCGCAAGTCGCTGTTTGCCGTCATCGCCGTGATCGCGCTTGGCGCGGTTTCGCTATTCGTGATCAACAAACTGACCGCGCCTGACGGCTCGAAGAATCCTCAAACAGCGATCGAAACCGTGGCGCCTCCGACCACGCCGAAACAGGCAGCCGCGCCGCCGACATCGGAGAAGACCGTCGGCGATTCGCAAGGCCCGCCCGGCATCGTGTCCAAGCCCGAGGTGGCGCCTCCGGTTGGCGCCGCAGGCGTTGCTGAAAATGCACCGACGCCCGATTCGACGCCGCCGATGGCCGCCCCGGCCGCGGCGCCGGCAAAAACAAATCCCAGGATCAAGCCGAAGACCGACGTATCTCCGGCCGCACCCGTCCCCGCAAATACCGCGTCTGACCGGAACAGCCCGCGTTGCAGTCGTATCATGGAAAAGGCAACACTGGGTGAGACACTAACCACGGAAGAAAAGAAGGAGCTTGCAAGCTCATGTCGCTAAATCTGCCGAGGTGCATGACGAACGGGCTGACCGCCGCCAGCCTGACTGCTGTGATGTTGCTTGCTTCATGTGCGACGCCCCCGCCGCCCGAGCGCCCGCCGGCGCCGTCGTCCGAATTGTCATTCGACGCGGGTGTCGATTACGCGATCGACGACCTGCTGGTTCAGGCGCGGCGGCTGCCGGCATTCAACGTCGCGCCCGGCTTGCTCAAGAAAGAGTCTGATGTCCCGCGCGGCGTCATCGCGGTCGACCCGGCTATCGACGGGAATACCGGGCAGCAGACGATCGCATCGCAGGCCCTCGATTCGCGGCTGCTCAAACGCGCTGCAGACAAGTTCTCGCAGTTCGACGTCGCCGCGGTGAACCCGGGCCTTCTTGGCAAGGCGCAGTATCTCCTGGCCGCGACCTTGACTTCACTCGATGCGAAGGCAACAGCCGGCGTATTCCGGATAAGCCTTTCGCTGACCGATATCAAGACCGGCTTTGTGGTGGCCCAGTCCGCAACCAGGATCCGGAGCGATGGAGTCGACACGACGCCGACACCCTTTTATCGGGATAGTCCTTCATTGACCAAGGATCGGGCCGTCGAAGGACAGATCAAGACGGCACAGACACCGACCGGCGGCGCAGCGGACGAATTCTACATGTCGCGGCTACCCATCAACGCCTTGATCACCGAAGGCTCCACCCGGTATGAAACGGGTGATTATGCCGAGGCACTGCGCTACTACGAGGCGGCCGCGGCACGTCCCGAAGGCCAGCAATTGCGCGTCCTCAATGGTCTCTATCTCGCCAACACCCAGCTCGGACGCACCGACGAAGCCGAGAAGGCATTCGCGAAAATCGTCGCCCTCGGTCTTGCGACCAATAGTCTCTCGGTCAAATTCCTGTTCCGCCCCGGCTCTCTCGATTTCCTGGCGGACCCGAAAGTCAGCGGCCCATACAATACGTGGCTGCGCCTCGTCGCGCGCGAAGTCGCGGCATCGAAAAGCTGCCTCACCATAGTCGGGCACACGAGCCACACGGGGCCGGAGCAGTTCAACGACAAGCTTTCGCTGCAACGAGCGGTCACCATCCAGCGCCGCATCGAGGCTCTGGCCCCCGAGACGACAGGCCGCCTTACATCGGTCGGGATGGGCTTCCGGGAAAACCTCGTGGGATCCGGCACCGATGATCTGCGCGATGCGCTCGATCGACGCGTCGAATTCAAGGTTCGAAACTGCTGAGGAGGGCGCCACCCAGCGCCGTGACGTAAGGTTTGGGAACGGGCGGGACCATCGGAGTACCACCCCCCAAGGCGGCCCGCAAGTCCGGCCGGACGCGTGACATCTACCGGGCCGCGTCCGATCGCGGGCGCGAACGCGCGAGGGCTAAGCGAAGGCTAATAGCGCTTGGTCAGCGTCATGACCTGCCCCTCGCGCTTCATGTCCATGCGATTGAGGAAGCTCATGCCGAGCAGGGCGACGGGCAGGGTTTCGCCCTCCATGACAACCGCGTCGACGTTGTTCACGCTGACTTGCCCGACGCGCACGGTGTCGAGCTTGATTCGGTAGGCGGGTACGATGCCGTTGGCCGTCTCCATCAGCGCCCTCTGGCCGTTGCGGTAGTCGAGCCCGAGGCGGCGCGCCTCGCTTGCGGGAAGGGAGATGAAGGTCGCGCCGGTGTCGACGGTGAAGCGGATCGCGATGCCGTTAACCTGGCCGTCGGCGAAAAAATGGCCGCGCTCGTCGGCGGTGAGCATTGCAGCCGCGGCCGCCGTCGTCGTCTTCATGCGCGCGTGCCCGAGTCCGAGCGCCATGCGCTGCCCGTCGATGTCGAAGGTCGCGCCATCGGGCTGCACCGACACCAGGACGATGCCCTCGCGCGTCTTCTGCCCGATCGACAGCGTTTGCAGCGCACCGCCGTCGATCTGCACGACCGCCTTGTTCGGGAATAGCCCTACGACGTTGACGTCCAGCGCAGCCACGGCCGTGGAGACCAGCAAGCCGGCGATCAGCGGCGCGATACGATGGCGACGATCCATGATGACCCCGCGCGGTCGATCGAAATCAGCGTTCTTTGTCGGGCCGCACCAGCGAAAGCACCGGCGTGGCGGTTCGACCGAAGTATCGCTCCTCGAGTTGACGTCGCAAGCGTTCCGCGAGCGCGATCTCGGCGTCGCTCGCGAACTCCGGCGCCGGTTCGACGCCCAGATAGGGTTTGCGCGGCTGGGTCTTGGGCATGGCGGGTTTCCCGACGCATATCGCATGCCAGCACCGCAATTGCCTGTCAAAACAGGCGCCGGAGCCCGCGGGCGAAGGCACGAAATGCTGGTCCGGACGCCCTGAACGTCAACCCTCGCCGCGCCGTTGCGCAGAAGGCACCTTGCGCTCGCCTTACCATCGCCGACGCAGGCAATTGCGTCAGAGATGCGGTATATTGCGCGCGAGCCGTCTCCAGGGGATCCCATGGACCGAGTCCTGCGTTTGATGACCGCCGCCCTGCTGCTTCTCTGCATGGCCCCGCTGCACGCGCAATTGATCACCAACGGTGCGCTGACCTCGGACGCCAGCGGCTGGAGCCTCAGCGGCGGCTGCGGCGACGAGCAGTGGGACGGGTCGAACGGCAATCCCCTCGGATCGATCCGTCTGAACGCCTGCGGCGAGCCCGATTCCGATCCGGCGGCGGCGCAGACGATCGGCGGGCTGACGGTCGGGGCGACCTACACGATCAAGGTCGACGTTCATCTGCACGTCGACTCCTCCGGCGGCGGCACGGGAAAAAGTTTCGGCATCTTCGTGGACAGCGAGCCGGACAATCCGCTACTCCTTACCGAGTTCCTGGATGGCAACTGGCATACCGTCAGCACGCAATTCACGGCGACCAGCACCTCGGCGACGATCATCTTCGCCGGCGAGCTGGATGCCCGCACGCCGGGCGGACCCGGGAGCACCACCGACGTGTCGTACTTTATCGACAACATCTCGGTGACCCAGGTCCGGGCCATCTCAGCGGCCGCGATCCCGACGCTGTCGGAGCAGGCTTTGCTTGCCCTGGGTGTCCTGCTCGCGGCATGCGGCGCGCTGGCGCTGCGCAAGCGCCGCGCCCAGAGACGAGAGTCGCGCTCGTAGCGACGGCGCGCCGGCCCACCGCCGCTCATTTGCGACGGTGCTTCGATGTGCAAGGGGCCGGCCCTGTGTCATTGCATCGACGCCGGGCCCGAGACGCCGGGGAAGCTCGCCAACGCGCTCGATCTCACCCCACCATAGCGCGCGATCTGCGACACTCCCGCCGCGGCGGTCGTAGGACCGCATTCATCCGGCCATCCCCATGACCCTGTTCTCGCCTTTCACGCTCCGCAAGCTCACGCTCGCCAACCGCATCGTCGTGTCGCCGATGTGCCAGTACTCGGCCGTCGACGGCTGCGCGACCGACTGGCACATCGTGCACTGGGGGCAGCTCCTGCAATCGAGCGCGGGGATGTTCACGATCGAGGCCACCGCGGTGTCGGCGATCGGGCGGATCACCCTCGGCTGCCTGGGCCTGTACGACGACGCCTGCGAAAAGGCGCTGCGCGAGCGGCTGGCGATCGTGCGCAAGCTCGCGCCGCCGATGCCGGTGGCGATCCAACTCGCACACGCGGGACGCAAGGGCTCGTCGCGCTTGCCATGGGAAGGCGGGCAGCTCGTTCCCGGCGCCCAGGGCGGGTGGACGCCGGTCGCGCCGTCGGCGATCCCGCAGCTCCCCGATGAAACGCCGCCGGCCGCGCTCGACGCCGCGGGCCTGGCGCAGATCAAGCGCGAATTCGTCGCCGCCGCGAAGCGCGCGGCGCGCATCGGCATCGACGCGCTCGAGCTGCACTGCGCGCACGGCTACCTGCTCCACGAATTCCTATCGCCGCTGTCGAACCGGCGCGACGACGCGTATGGCGGCTCGTTCGACAATCGTGTCCGCTTTCCGTTGGAAGTGTTCGCCGCGGTCCGCGACGCGTGGCCGCGCGACAAGCCGATGGGCGTGCGCATCTCCGCGAGCGACTGGGTCGACGGCGGCTGGACGATCGATGACTCCGTGGCGCTCGCCCGGCGCCTCAAAGCGGCCGGCTGCGACTGGATCGACGCCTCGAGCGGCGGCATCTCGCCGGCACAGAAGATCCCGCTCGGGCCCGGCTACCAGGTCCCTTTCGCGCGGGAGATCCGTCGTGCGACTGACATCGCGACCATCGCCGTGGGCCTCATCACCGATCCCAATCAGGCCGAAGCGATCGTCGCCGCGGGCGATGCCGACCTGGTGGCGATGGCGCGCGCGATGCTGTGGGATCCGCGCTGGCCGTGGCACGCGGCCGCCGCGCTCGGCGCGCAGATTCAGTCGCCCAGGCAGTACTGGCGCTCGGCGCCGCGCGAGGCCGCGAACGCGATCGCGAATGCGAAGCTTGGGATGCGCTAGCAGCCCGCGCAACAAGAAATGGAGCCGGCGCGCTTGACACGGCCGCCGCAAGGGCGCACACTGCACTATATGGTTCAGTATTCGCGGCACCGGCTCGACGCCGTCTTCGGCGCGCTGGCCGATCCCACCCGGCGGGCCGTGCTCTCGGCGCTGCGCCGCCGCGAGCGCTCGGTGAGCGAGCTGGCGCGTCCCTTCAGCATGTCGCTGACGGGATTCATCAAGCATCTGGGCATTCTGGCCGATGCCGGACTCATCGAACGTCGAAAGACCGGCCGTGTGGTGAGCTGCCATCTCAAGGACGGAGCGATGAAGAGTGCGCTCGATTGGCTGGAGCGCCACGAGGAATTCTGGAACACGCGACTCGACCGACTGAGCGCGTTTCTGGAGCAACAGGAGAATCAGACATGGAAACCATCATCGACGAAAAAACCAGCCTCAAGATCCGGCGCGTCTACCAAGCCCCCGTCGCCGCCGTCTACGCCGCGTTCACCGACCCCGAAAAGATGAAGTACTGGATGGGGCCGAGCGACGCCTTCGGCGAAGCGCAGGTCAGCATCGACCTTCGGGTGGGCGGTCGGTATCGCATCGTGATGCGCGCGCCGGATGGCGAGGTGCACCGCGTCGGCGGCGTGTACAAGGAGATCGTACCCGACAGCAAGCTCGTCTACACCTGGGCCTGGGAAGCCACGCCCGAGCGCGAGTCGCAGGTCACGCTCGAATTGAGGCCCTCCGGCGAGGGTACCGAGGTGCTGCTCACGCATCAGCGCTTCGCCGATACGGAAACGCGCGACAAGCATCAACATGGCTGGGACGGCTGCCTGGAGCGCCTCGGCCGCTATCTTGCCCGTTGACTCACCCAAACCAACTGGAGATCAGAAATGGCCAACCCTTTCGTTCATGTCGAGCTTGCCACCAACGATGTCGCCAAGGCGAAAAGCTTCTATGGCAAGCTCTTCGACTGGAAGCTGGAAGACGTGCCGATGGGCGACGCCGGCACCTACACCATGATCGGCGTCGGCGACGGCACCGCCGGCGGGATGATGAAAAACCCGATGCCCAGCGCGCCGTCGATGTGGCTGGCCTACGTCCTGGTGGACGATATCGACGCTTCGACCAAGAAGGCCGCGTCTCTCGGCGCCAAGGTGATGAAGGGCGTCACCGAGGTCATGGGCATGGGGTGGCTCTCGATCATCGTCGATCCGACCGGCGCGATGCTGGGGTTGTGGAAGCCGAAGAAGAAGTAAGGGCCTGTTCACACTAAATGCGTACCCACGTGACCCGTGAAACGCCCGCCATCAAGGCGCGAAGCGCAGCCGTAGCTTGGGCTACGGCGAGCATGAGCAACGCCGAGGGCGGGCGTTTCACGGGATTACCCTCTGGGCTTGGCTTCGGCGCTTCGATCGAGGTGGAATCCTCTCTCCACTGACATCGGGGGCATCGTCGATTTGTCATACCATCCTTTCCCTCGTGCGCTCCCACAAGACGCCTGCCACGTTGGCAACTTGCGTCACCGCTATCAGCAGCATCAGGATCAGTGCGTTGGCACCTCTTGCGTTGACAAAGGGGTAACGAAGCATATTGAAGTAAAACGCCGGCGGCTCCACTTTGACGTGATGCTGCCCGCGTCGGGCGCGAATCTGATGAAAACAGAACGCGCCCCGGCCATAATGAAAATGCTGGCGCAGAAACATCCGAAACGTCAGATCGTGCGCGTGGTAGACGATAGCCTCGGCGGCATAAATCATTCGATGGCCGTGGTACAGCCAGCGGTCGCACAATTCGCGATCCTCGGCGGCGGCCCGGGGATAGGTCACATCGAAACCCCCGATGGCTTGAAACCCTCCGGCCGGGAATGCCAGATTGTTGGCCGGGAAGAATTGCGCGGCATGGGGAACAACGTTGTAGTACGAGAACAGATAGGAGATCAGGTGTTGGCTTGCCGTGGAGTAGCGATTGTGCGTGAGCGCGTTAAGTGTTTTTCCGCCGACCGCGCAATCCGGTGACGCGACAAATTGTGCTGCCATGGCCTGGAGCCACTGTGGCGCAGGCGCACAGTCGTCGTCGGTAAAGGCCAGAAATTCTCCCCGGGCCTCGGACGCTCCTCTATTGCGCGCCGCCGCGGGGCCGGCGTTCGACTGCCGCAAGAGCTTGAGCCGCAACAGGCCGTGAAACCGGGCAATAACGTCATCCAACGGCGTGATTCCTCCGTCGTCTACCGCAATCACTTCGAAGCAGTCATGCGGATAGTCGAGTCGAGCACATGCCTGCAAGCAGCTGGCAAGCTGCGCCGGCCGGTTGTAGGTCGGAATCACGATCGAGAAGAACGGTGTCTCGGCCATCTTCATCATGGGCCTCGTTTCACGGCCGCCCGGCCGCCAGTGAAACCGTCGCGCAACATCGTTTGTCAGTGAGCCATCGCTTCTGCGGCCTCGGGATCACGAGACAGCGCTCTTCGCATACGTCTTAGCGGCTCGCCGCTTTTTGCTCGGATTCTCTCAGGAACTGACAACGATTGAGTTCACAAGGAACGCGCTGCCAAGCAGCGTCTCCCGGCCCGAGGGCGTATCCAAAGATCTCGCCGATGCAGTGCGCCACCAGGGCCACAACCATACTCGGCAGGATCTGCGGAAACAGCTTGTCAAACTGACCGGCCCTACGAACTTCCTGCAAGGTGCGTCTCAGGCGCAGGACCGGGATCAAAGGGCTCCCGAGGATGTAGAGAAGCCGTCGGGCTATCGACCAGTTATTGTGACGCGCGCGTGCTGCCCCGAACAAGCGTCCGCCCACAAACTCACATCGTATGAGAGAAACGGTGGTGGACACGTTCACATGATTCGACCTCGCCGCCGGCTCGAAATACAGCTGGTATCCCCGGTCCTGGAGTGCTTGATGGAGAAGTCCTTCCGTTTCCAGGTAACTCTGGAGCTGTTCCGCCCCGTAGCCTGAAAGAAGCTCACGCTTGTAACTGGCATGATGCCAGGCCAGATGAGATGTAATCCCAGCGATCGCCGGCTCAACCGACGGCCCGAAGTCGGTAAAGAGATTGGCCCAGCTGATGATGGTGCCCGGGTTTGCATTGACGATTGCGGCGCCGACCGCTCCCCACGCCTTCTCGTGCGCAAGCAGCAGCGCTTCGGCCCAGGCAGGGAAAGGATAAGAATGCTCCTCTGCATACGCGACTACAGGAGCGTGCGCCCTTTGAAAGCCAGCCGCGATTGCTCCTCCGGTTGATCGAATCGGCCCAACCTCGACCACCTGAAAGCTGAAAAACTCCTGGAGGTCGCCCTCATCAAGATCGAGAACCTCTCTCGAGGGAGCGACGATGACAATCTCCAGCCGTCGCCTTGCCGTCTGCGCTCTGAGCGCAGCTATGGTCAGACGAATTCGCTCATAGCGATCGAGCGAAACCACAACCACCGACATTTCTGGAGAGGCGCTCCGGGTCACGGTTTCATCCTACCGCTCCAGCATCGTTTTCGCACTCTTCGATGAAGCCATCACGAAGGCACCAACGAAACCGATCGCCCCGTCTGGGCAGACTCTTCGGCCGCGCAAATAACTTCGAGACTGCGATAGCCGTCCAGCAAGTCGGGCGAGACCGTGTCGCGTCCACGCGCGGCAGAGACGAATCTCGACAGCGACGCGCGGTAGGACGGTTCATGCCAGGGCGAGCGCAATTTCTTGACTAGGTACGGAACACTCCTGAAGGACCCCAGCCGCCGCGCCAGGCGATGGAGGGATGAAGATGCCAGGGGGCCGAGCTTCCCAGCCTGGATCTGCATCGATGCTGCTTGGTGAAGGGCGTTGAAGCGATAGTTGAATCCAACCATTCCAACCACCCCCGACCGCTTCCATCCGCTCACGATCTCGTCGGCCTCCCGCAAGCTGGCAGCGATGGGTTTCTCGAGATAGACGTGTTTGCCGAGCTGCATTGCGGTTATCGCCACCTCGGCGTGAAGCGCGGTCGGCACGCTTATGATGACCGCATCGAGGCCTCGTATTTTCAGCATGTCGCGATAATCCGCATATACCAGGGCCGCCGGGACACCAAGTCCGGCCGCTTGGCGCTGATTTGGATCCGGGTCCGCGAGCGCCACTACGTCGGCCTCCGGCAAACGCCTGAGGATCGGGAGGTGAACGGCCTGCGCCAACCAGCCGCAACCGATAACGCCTACCGCAAGAGGCTGTCGCATAGGTGCCACTGCGCTCTATGTTAAGGCCTGTTCCCCGTCGCGCGTCTGGTCCGGCAGGACGGCGTGGAAACGGTCTCGAACAACTGACGACGTGAAACTACGCGCCCGACGTTGTCTTCTTCCGGCCGCAACCGTCACGTTTCACAACGATTCAGACTACCCGACAGCTTACTGACAAACGGTTCCGGGCGCGGCGAAGACCTCGCGCGTGATCGCCTTGCTCTGCGTCACGCCGTTCACCGTGTAGCCGAAGGTTCCCGTGTTGCCGTCGGTGAAGGTGAAGGTTGCGGTGCCGACCGCGATGCCGCCCACCTTCGTCGGGTCGAACGGCACGGCGTTGAAGGGCGGCCCGGTCGTGCGATAGAGGGTGCCGCTGTAGACGCCCGCGGCGGTCTTCGGCGCCGTGGCCAAAAGCCACAGCGGCGTCCGATCGAGGTCGTAGGTAAACCACGTCGCAAAGATCGTGTCTCCCTGGTGCGTGAGATTGACGCCCCATCCCGCCTCGGACCCCGCGGGCGCCGCCCACCACAGATCCTGGTAGTTGTAGGCGAGCGTCAGGTCGGACTGGATGCCGAAGGTGCACGTCGGCAGCTGGCCGAATACTTCGCGGGTGATGGGCTTGGTTTGCGCAATGCCGTTGACCGTGTACACGAAGGTCCCGGTATCGAGATCGGTAAAGGTGAGCGTTCCCGTGCCGACCGCCGTACCGAGCACCTGCGCCGGATCGAACGGCACCGAGTCGAAGGGCGGCCCCGTCGCCTCGAACAGCGTGCCCGTGTACACACCGGTCGAGGTCAGCGCAGCGGTCATCGTCAGCCACAACGCCTTGCCCGTGAGGTCGTACGTGAACCAGGTCGCGAAAATAGTGTCGCCTTGATGCGCGAAGTTGATGCCCCAGCCGGACTCCGATCCGGCCGGGCTGTTCCACCACAGGCCTTCGTAGTTCGGGGGGCCCGCCGCAATCACCTGCACGTCGGTCGCAGGAGACACGCTGCCGAAAGGTACGCCGTCGGGGTTGTTCATTTGCCACTGGAAGTTGTAAGTGCCGGGCGTGGGTGGCACGACGATATAGAAAGTGAAAGTCACCGCTGCGCCCGGCGCCACGGCTGCCGGCAACGGAACCGGGCTGACTCCCCACGTCGTGTTGCCGGTCGGTCCCGCCGACCCCAAGGTGTAGCCATCGGTCGTCTGCCACGTCGTGGTCGTCGTGTTGGTGAAAGTCTCGGTGACCAGGACGGTGGCGCCGGTGGGCACGGTTGCTGGAACCTGTTGCGACACGAATTCCGTCGCGGTCGACACGGCCACTTTCGGATCGGGGGTCTCCTCGCCGAAGGTTCCGTACAACTGCGACAACATGCGCAAGCGAAGCGGCGACGGCGCCGAGAACCGGCAAGCCAGCGGCTTCACCACAAAATTGAACGTCACCTGCTGATTCGGCGCGACGTCGTGCGGAAGGAGAACGCGATTGCCGCTGTGACTGCCGTATGGGTTAGCCTGAATGCACCAGTAATAATTGTCCTGCGGCTCCTGCGTCGCCAGGAAGACGTCGCCGTCGACCTGGTACCACGTCGCGGTACCGGTATTCTGCATCGTTACCGAGACCGGCGTCGGGGCCAGCAACTCGATGAAGGACGGCACCGTCTGCGACACGAACGCCGCCGAATACGCCGGCTGTGCGTGCGGTGCCGCGCTCAGTCCGCACGCGGCAAGCGCCAGCATTGCCGCGATCAGGCGCGGCGGAGGCGCGCCACGCGCGCGCCCGGAATTGACTTCGATTTCCATGCCGTTGCTTACCATGGCCCGGCTGTCGACTGGGTTTCCATCCGTCCGGAGACTGACCGTGTTGAGGCGGCCGAGCGAGTCGAGGCGGGTCTTGAATGGACCGGATGCGCCCCGGGGCGGACGCACGCGAGCTATTCATCGATCCGCGGCGCGGACGAGCCGGACCGCCGAGAACCTTTGCGTCAGTATGCCTCATCCTGAACCTTTCGAGCCCTGGATCACCGCGACGGGGCCCCCGGCCGGACGGTCGTTCGGGGACTGACCCGTTCTGCCCGCCGGTGCGGGGTTCCTGCAGGCCACCCCGCGGTCTTGCCTATGAGAGCGCGGTGAGGTCACCCGGCGCCGCGGCGGCCCCGATGACTTCTTTCACAGGCTGCGCCCTCCCCTTGCGCGCGTGAACGGAATGAGCATCGGTACGCGCCGCCGGTAGTCGCGATACGCATTGCCCAGATTCGCGATCAGATCGCGTTCCTCGAGCTGGATCGCGACGAGGATGTAGGCGGTTGTGACGGCGGCGAACAGCAGGTGCGTCACGGTCATCGTCGGCGTCGACCAGAACGCGAAGAGAAATCCCGCGTAGAGCGGATGACGGACCACGCGATAGGGGCCGGGCGTCCTGAAGTCGATGGGCCGGTACGCAGCCGACATCAGATACAACCAGGTCTGGCGCAACCCGAACAGATCGAAGTGATTGATGAGAAACGTGGAGACCAGTACCAGCAGCCAGCCGAAAACGCACAGGCCGTAGAGCACCGCTACCGCCGCCGGCTCCTTCACGACCCAGACGGTACCGCCGAGCGGACGCCAGAAGGCGAACAACACAATCAGCGCGAGGCTGGCGGCGATCACGTACGTGCTGCGCTCGGCCGGCTCGGGGATGAAGCGCGTCAACCACTGTTTGAAACCCTGCCTTGCCATCACGCTATGCTGAACGGCGAATGCGAGCAGCAGCACCAGATCGACAGCCAGACTGCTGACGAAACCACCGACGCGCGGTGAATCGATCGAACGCGGCACGTACAGATTGGCGACGAATCCGATCGCATACAGAATTGTTCCGAAAAACACGGCATAACAGACCAATCCGTAGAGGAACACGACGGAACGTTTGAACATGGCGCTTCTCCTGGTGAGTTGGAAATCCGAAAATGGCCCCGCTGCGAACGGCGATGCGCGTCGCGCGACTCCGTCCCACGGCGCACTTTGACGGCAAGGGCCACGCGGCGTGCCGCCCGCGCGTCGCTCGCTCCTGCCCGATCATGTCCTCACGTCGTCGACCGGGCATCGGGCAGTCTATTGGGCGAGCGTGGCAAGAGAAATTTCACCAGAAGGCCGATCTTGTTTCGTTTGTTTCGGTCGCCGCCGTCACGCGTACGAGTCGATTGCGCGCGCACGTATCCTTAGCGGTTGACAGGCCCGGTGCAGGGATAGACGGCAGGCCGCGCGTCCGGGATTGCGCGCGATCGTCGACCGAGCAGCCGTGGCCCTGGAGCTCATGCCTGATTGACGCGGACCACCGGTGGATTAATATCCGGTGCACTGCTTCCTGGTGCGGGTCCGGCCCGCACCGGATGCACATGCCGATCGGTTCCTCACGGCGCCTGTCGTCGCAGAAGGTCCTCGCAGCGGGGTGGAGACATCGAGCAGCTGGCACCGGGTTCGCGCAAGAAAAGGAGTGCGGGCAAGCGGCGCCCGACCCGACCCCGAAAAGCGCCACCCGGCATGGCAGCCGACGACGTGCGCGCCGATCGCGTGCGCGACCTGGCCTGGGCGGGCCGGCATGCCGAAGCGATCGAGCTGGCCACGACCGCGCTGTCCGCCGCTGGCGCGAGCGCGTCGATCCGGCAGGCCCTCTTCGACCTGCGCGCGGAGAGCCTCATCGCCCAGGGGAACCTCGAGCGCGCCGCGGACGACGCGGAAGCGATGCTCGAGCTTGCGACCGCCGAAAAATCGCTCGCGCTCAAGGCACGGGCGTTGAACCGCAAGGCGCTCGTGCAAATTCGGCGAGGTGATTTGCATTCGGGGCTGGCGACCGCGATCGAGGCTTCGAAAGCCGCGCGGCGATCGAGGCAAAGGCTTTTGCTCGGGACGAGCCTGCTGACCCTGGGTGAAGCCCATTTCCGCGCGGGAGATCCGAAGAGGGGGCTCGAAGCCGGGCGAGAGGCCGTCGACCTTTTCCAGGCCGCGGGCGATGTCTCCGCAGCCGGCCGCGCGCACTGGGTGGTCGCGGCATCGTGCCAACGCATGGGCCGGTCGAAGGAATCGCGCCTTGCCGCGCAGCAGGCGCTGACGCTGTGCACGAGCGCCGGCGATCGCTATGGCGTGGGCAACGCGCTGGTCATTCTGTCCCAGAGCGACGGGAGCATCGCCGAAGAGATGCAGCATCTTCGTCAGGCCGCGCAGGCATTCGAAGCGGTGGGCTACGTCGAGCGGCGGGCGGTCCCGATGAACAATCTCGCCGTCACCTACTACGAAATGGGACTGCTGCATCATGCCAGGCGCCTGTATCACGAAGCCCTTGCGATCAACCGCGCGATCGGTGCGAAGCAGCAGGTGACCTACGGGGTGGCCAATCTGCTGCATGCGGATCTCGAGCTCGGGGGGCTCGACGCCGCGCGGTCGCTGTTACGGGAATTCGCCGGGCTCGTTCCCGAACTCGGCGATCCCAGCATGGACGCGAGGTTGGCGATGTACGAGGGCAATCTGGCCATGGCCGAGGGCGATTTCGCGACGGCCGTGCGGCGCCACCGGGCGGCAGCGCGCATCGCGCATCGGGCGAGCTCGGGGCGCGAGAACGTCTATATGACGATGCTCGCGCTGGCGCACCTGCGCGATGGCGACGCCGCCGCCGCACTCAAGGCGACCGCCAGGGCCACGGCCATGCACCGCGCCCAGGGCTTCGCCGTGCCCGACGCGTTCGCTCCTCAGGAAATCTGGTGGCGGCATGCGCAAGCCTTGTCGGCCAGCAAAAGGCCCAGCGACGCGCGTCAGGCCCTGGAACGCGCCCATGGATTGATGATCGAACGCATCGGCAACCTGCGCGACGAGGGTCTGCGTCGCAACTATCTGAACAAGATCCAGGTCAATCGCGAGATCATCGCGGCGTGGCTCGCGGACGGTGCGAAGCGCAAGCTGCCGCGCAAGCGATTGCTGGCGCATCTCGAAATCGACTCCGATGTGCGCGAGCCATTCCGGCGCCTGGCTGACACGGGCCTGCGGCTCAACGCCCTGCACGCCGCGGCGCAGATCCAAGCCTTCGTCGTCGAGGAAGCGACTGAATTGAGCGGCGCCGAGCGCGTTCTGCTTGTCCTCGAGCGCGACGACAGGCAAGAGCTCGCGCAATCGCTTCTGCCGGCGGCCGAGGACGCGGGCAAGCTCATGGACACCGTTGCGCCATACCTCGCCGGCGTTCGCCGCTCCGGCATCGCCAGCCTGGTTCACACGCCGGAAAACGCGCCGCTGCTGCAACAGCGCTCGCGCATCGTCGCGCCTCTCGTCGCCCAGAGCAAGCTGCTCGGCTGTCTGTACGTCGACATCGACGGCCTCTACGGCCGCTTCGACGACACCGACCGCGACATGATGGGGCTGCTCGCCAACCAGGCGGCCGTCGCGCTCGACAATGCGAACTGGTCTGCGGGTCTCGAGCGCAAGGTAGAAGAGCGCACTGCGGACCTGACCGCGGCCAACGCGAGCCTCGAGCAGCGCAACGCCGAGCTCGCGATCATCAACTCGATCCAGCAGGGGCTGGCCGCCGAGCTCGACTTCCAGGCGATCGTCGACCTGGTCGGGGACAAGCTGCGCGAAGTGCTCAACACACGCGACCTCGGGATCCGCTGGTACGACGCCGACACCAACCTGATGCATTTCCTGTACCAATACGAGCGCGGCGCGCGCATGAACACGCCGCCGATGGAACCGTCGGCCGGCGCGCTGCGTCTCTTCCAGACGCGCCAGCCGGCGCTGGTACGCAACCGCGCCGAATACGCCGCGCTGGGCTTCGGCGTGACGCCAGGCACCGACCAGAGCCTCTCGTCGCTGGCCGTGCCCATCGTCGGCAGCGATCGCACGCTGGGCTCGATCGTGCTCGAGGACTACGAGCGCGAGAACGCCTACGCCGACGCCGAGCTGCGGCTGGTGTCCACCGTCGCCGCAAGCATGGGCGTGGCGCTCGAGAACGCGCGTCTTTTCGACGAGACGCAGCGGTTGTTCAAGGAGAGCGAGCAGCGCGCCGCCGAGCTGGCGGTAATCAACCGCATTCAGGAAGGCATGGCGGCTGAGCTCGACTTCCAGGCGATCATCGACCTGGTCGGTGACAAGCTGCGCGAGGTGTTCAACACCGGCAACTTGTGTATCCGGTGGTACGACGCGAAGGCCCACCAGCTTCTTTACCTATACGAATACGAGCACGGGGTGCGGCTCCACCCGCCGCCGCTGCCGCCAACTCCGGGAGGGCCATGGTTCAGGATGGTCCAAACGCGCCGGCCGGTGATCGCGAACAGCCCTGCCGAAATGGCGACGTTGAGGATGAGCGTAATTCCTGGCACCGACCAGAGTCTTTCCTCCGTATTCGTGCCGATCCTGGGCAGCGATCGTGTGCTCGGCGCGATCCTCACAGAGAACCACGAGCGTGAGAATGCCTATGGCGAGGCTGAAGTGCGCCTCCTCATGACCGTCGCCGCCGGCATGGGCGTCGCGCTGGAAAACGCCCGCCTGTTCGACGAGACGCAGCGCCTGTTGAAGGAGACGGAACAGCGCGCCACGGAGCTCGCGATCATCAACAGCGTCCAGCAAGCGCTCGCAGCCGAGCTCAGCCTCCAGGGCATCTACGATGCCGTCGGCGACAAGATCCGTGAGATCTTTCGACAGGCCGACATCGGCATCCGGATCTTCGATCCGCACACCAACCTGATCCACTATCCGTACTTTTTCAAGGATGGGATGCGATTGGACCTGCCGCCGGATCCCGTGGGAGACACGGGAATCGCCGCCCACGTGCTGCGCACGCGCGAACCGCTGGTCATCAACGAAGACATGCCGGGCGCGATCGTGAAATACGGCTCGCGCGTGCTCGGACCCGCGCTGGAAAAATCGAGCGTCTTCGTTCCTTTAATCACAGGTGACCGCGCACGAGGTCTCCTCAATTTGCTGGACATGCATCGCGAGCACGCCTTCAGCGACTCCGACGTGCGCCTGCTGCAAACGCTCGCCAACAGCATGAGCGTCGCGCTGGAAAATGCCCGCCTGTTCGACGAGACGCAGCGGCGCACGCGCGAGGCCGCCGCGCTGGCGGAGGTCGGACGCGACATTTCGTCGACCCTGGATGTCTCGACGGTGATGGATCGCATCGCCCGCCATGCCAGGAACCTGCTCAACGCCGGCACCAGCGCCATCTTCCTGCCTGAGCCGGGCGGACAGACCTACCGCGCGATCGTCGCGGTGGGCGACATCGCCGAAGCCATCCAGTCCACGGTGATCAACGTGGGCGAGGGGATCATCGGCAACCTCGTCCAGAGCGGGCAGCCGGAGCGGATCAACGACGCCGCGGCCGACCCGCGCGCGATCCAGATTCCCGGCACCGAGAAGGACGAGCACGAGCGGCTGATGGTTGCGCCGCTGCTGGCCGGGCAAGCCGTCAAGGGCGCCATGGCCGTGTGGCGCACCGCGGGCGAGCCGTTCGGCGACAGCGACCTGGAATTCCTGGTCGGCCTGTCGTTGCAGGCGAGCGTGGCGATCGAGAACGCGCGGCTGTTCGCCGAGTCTCAACAGCGCGCTGCCGAGCTCGACACCGTCAACACCGTATCGCAACAGCTCGCGGGCAAGCTCGACCTCGCCAACCTGATCGAGCTGGTGGGAGAGCGGATCCGCACGCTGTTCAAGGCCGACATCGCCTACGTTGCGCTGTACGACCGGCAAACCGGCGTCATCGATTTCCCGTTCCAGTTCGGCGACGAGCTGAAGCCGTTGATGTACGGCGAGGGCCTGACGAGCAAGGTGATCAAGTCAGGCAAGCCGCTGATCATCAACCGCGAGATGGACCGCCGTACCCTCGAGCTCGCCTCGACCGTCGTCGGCAGGCAGGCGCTGTCGTACCTCGGCGTGCCGATCCTGGTCGCCGGCGTCTGCCAGGGCGCGATCAGCGTGCAGAGCACGCAAACCGAAGGTGCCTACGGCGCCGACGACGAGCGGCTGCTCTCGACGATCGCCGCCAACGTCGGCGTGGCGCTGCAGAACGCGCGGCTGTTCCGGGAGGCGCAGGAGGCTCGCGCCGCGGCGGAGGCGGCGAACGAGGCCAAGAGCTCGTTCCTGGCCACGATGAGCCACGAAATCCGCACGCCGATGAACGCCGTGATCGGCATGAGCGGGCTCCTGCTCGACACCAAGCTCGACCCCGAGCAGCACGACTATGTGGCGACCATTCGCGAATCCGGCGACGCGCTGCTGACCATCATCAACGACATCCTGGATTTCTCGAAGATCGAAGCCGGCCGCATGGATATCGAGTCGCAGCCGTTCGATCTGCGGGAGTGCGTCGAATCCGCCCTGGACCTGGTCACCGTGCGCGCCGTGGAGAAGCACCTGGACACGGCGTACGTGTTCGAGGGCGACATCCCTCGGGCTGTCGTCGGCGACGTCACTCGCCTGCGGCAGATCATGCTGAACCTGCTTTCCAACGCGGTGAAATTCACCGATGCCGGCGAGGTAGTGCTGACAGCGAGATCCAGGCCGATCGACGCAGGCAGAGTCGAGCTGACATTCTCGGTGCGCGACACAGGCATCGGCCTGTCGGAGGAGGTGACGGCCCGGTTGTTCCAGTCATTCTCGCAAGCCGACTCGTCAACCACGCGCAAATACGGCGGCACCGGACTCGGCCTCGCGATCAGCAAGCGCCTTGCCGAGCTGATGGGCGGTCGCTTGTGGGCCGAGAGCGAAGGCGCGGGCCGCGGCGCCACGTTCCTGTTCAGCATCCAGGCGCCGACGGCCGAACTGCCGCCGGCGCGCCAGCGCGACTTCGTCGGCGTCCAGCCCGAGCTTCGGACCAAGCGCGTGCTCATCGTCGACGACAACGCGACCAACCGGCGCGTGCTGGATCTGCAGGCCGCCAAGTGGGGCATGTCGCCGCGCGCCACCGAATCACCGCTCGAAGCGTTGCGCTGGCTCGAGCATGGGGAGGCCTTCGATCTCGCGATCCTCGACATGCACATGCCCGAGATGGACGGCGTGGCGTTGGCGCGGCGCATTCGTGAGCGCCATCCCTCGCTGCCGCTGGTGCTGTTCAGCTCGCTGGGCCGGCGCGAGGTCGGCGCCGACGAGGCGCTGTTCGATGCCTATCTCGCCAAGCCGATCCGGCAGTCGCACCTGTTCGATACGCTGGTCGGGTTGCTCGTGCGCAACGCGGTGCCCAAAGTCGAGGCGGCGCCCGGCAAGCCGCAGCTCGACCCGGCACAGGCGGCGCGCCATCCGCTGCGCATCCTGTTGGCCGAGGACAACGTGGTGAATCAGAAGCTCGCGCTGCGGCTGCTGCAGCAGATGGGCTACCGCGCCGATGTTGCGTCGAACGGCATCGAGGCGATCGAATCGGTGCAACGGCAGCCCTACGACGTGGTGCTGATGGACGTGCAGATGCCCGACATGGACGGGCTCGAAGCCTCGCGCAGGATCAACGCGCGCTGGCGCCCGCACGAGCGACCGCGCATCATCGCGATGACGGCGAACGCCATGCAGGGAGACCGCGACATGTGCCTGGCCGCCGGCATGGACGACTACCTGGCCAAGCCGATCCGCGTCGAGCGGCTGGTCGAGGCGCTGAACGCCGTGCCTTCCCGCAAGGACGGATGATGAGCCCACCGGCGATCGATCGCGCGACCTTCGAGGCGCTCGGGCAGACCACCGGTGCCGAGTTCGCGCTCGAGCTGGTCGACACCTTTCTGCAGGAAGCGCCCCGCATGCTCGGCGATCTGCGCGCCGCACTCGCCGCGCGGGACGCCGACAAGTTCCGCCGCACCGCGCATTCGCTCAAGTCCAACAGCAACACCTTCGGTGCGTTGGCCCTGGGCGCGATGGCCCGGGAACTGGAACTCGGTGGCGTGGAGAGGGCGAACGAGAGCGGCGGGCCTTCGCTCGACGCGCTGGATCGCGAATACTCGCGCGTTGCCGCGGCGCTGACCGAATTGCGCCATGCGTGACCTGCGTAGCGCGGCGGGCCGCCTGCTGGTGGTCGACGACAACAAGGTCAACCGGCTGCTGCTCGCGCGCAGCGTGGAATTGCAGGGCCACGACGTGGCCTCCGCCGGGAACGGCCGCGTGGCGCTGGAAATGCTGCGGCGCGAAGCCTTCGACCTTGTGCTGCTCGACATGGAAATGCCGGAAATGGACGGCTTCCAGGTGCTCGAGCAGCTTGTCAACGACCGGCAGCTCCGCGACCTGCCGGTCATCGTCACCTCATCGCTCGAAGGCATCGCCAACGTTGTCCGCTGCATCGAGCTGGGCGCCGAGGACTACCTGACCAAGCCGGTCAATGAAGTGCTGCTGAAGGCCCGCATCGGGGCAAGTCTCGAGAAAAAGCGCCTGCGGGACCTGCAAAAAGAGCTTGTGCGTCGCTTCGCCACCCCGGAGGTGGCGCAGGACCTGCAGAATTCCGGTTTCTCGCTCGGTGGCAAGCGAGTGCATGCCTCGGTGATGTTCTCCGATATCCGCGACTTCACTTCGCTCGCGGAATCGCAGCCGCCCGAGGAAACGATCGAGCTCCTCAACACGTTTTACGCGCTGATGTTCGACGCGATCAGCAGCCATGGCGGCGTCGTCACGCAGATGCTGGGCGATGGGCTGATGTCCGTGTTCGGCGCGCCGATGCCGATGCCCGACCACGCCGGGAATGCCGTGCGCGCGGCGCAGGAGATGCTGGAGTTGATCGACCTGTTCAACGTCGAGCGGGAAGCCGCCGGGAAGCCGCCGCTCAGGATCGGCATCGGCATCGCCTCCGGCGAGATGGTCGCCGGTTACACCGGCACCCACAAGCGGGCGACGTACACATGCGTCGGCGACACCGTCAATCTCGCGGCGCGGCTCGAGGCGCACACCAAGGTCGTGCACCGCCCGATCCTGATCGACGCCGCCACGCGCGCGGCCTTGAGCGAACGGGTCGTGGTTGAAGCGCTCGGCCCGGTGCCGTTCAAGGGCAAGGCGGCCGCGGTGGAAGTATTCGCCGTCGATCTCCATTGATGGCACGCCGGAACCGATGCAGCCGGCCTAGGCGGTCGGCCACTGGCCGGCCTGGTCCGAAAATCGGTTTCGGCAACCGGCTCTCCGCGGCGTCGTCGCGCAAGCAGAACATACACTTCCGCGCGGCACGCAGCGTATTTGCCGCGTACTTGGCGTGGTCTGACGCCTACGCCGCGTCTCGACGATAATACGGGCTTGGACCGTCGAATTGAGGAAGTCTGAGCATGAGCGAGGCCGGATCCCCCGAAACCCTCGGCTTCCAGGCCGAGGTCAAGCAGCTGCTGCACCTGATGATCCACTCCCTGTACAGCAACAAGGAGATCTTCCTGCGCGAGCTGGTCTCCAACGCCTCGGACGCCTGCGACAAGCTGCGCTTCGAGGCGCTCGCCGACAACGCGCTGTTCGGAGAGCGATCGCCGACCTGAAGATCCGCGTCAGCTACGACAAGGCGGCGCGCACGATCACCGTCTCCGACAACGGCATCGGCATGTCGCGCGAGGAGGTGATCAGCAACATCGGCACCATCGCCAAGTCCGGCACGCGCGAGTTCTTCCAGAGCCTGACCGGCGACCAGGCCAAGGACGCGCACCTGATCGGCCAGTTCGGCGTCGGCTTCTATTCGTCGTTCATCGTCGCCGACCGGGTCACGCTGCGTCACGCGCCGCGCCGGGCATGCGGCGCCGAGCACGGCGTGCGCTGGGAGAGCGACGGCGGCGGCGAGTACACGCTCGAGACGTGCCGACAAGCGAAGCGCGCGGCACCGACGTCATCCTGCACCTGCGCGAAGGCGAGGACGAGCTGCTCTCCGGGTTCCGGCTGCGCGCGATCCTGCGCAAGTACTCCGACCACATCGCGCTCCCGATCCTGATGAAGAAGGAGGAATGGGACAAGGACAAGAGCGAGCAGGTCGCTCAAGGACGAGGACGAGCCGGTCAACCAGGCGTCGGCGCTGTGGGCGCGGCCGAAGTCGGAGATCACCGACGAGCAGTACCAGGAGTTCTACAAGCACGTCGCGCACGACTTCGAGGCGCCGCTCGCCTGCACGCACGCCCGCGTCGAGGGCAGGCAGGAGTACACGCAGCTGCTCTACATCCCGGCGCACGCGCCCGTTCGACCTGTGGGACCGCGACCAGCGCCGCGGCGTCAAGCTCTACGTGCGGCGCGTGTTCATCATGGACGACGCCGAGCAGCTGATGCCGGCGTACCTGCGCTTCGTGCGCGGCGTGATCGATTCGAACGACCTGCCGCTCAACGTCTCGCGCGAGATCCTGCAGGAGTCCGAGACGTCGAGGCGATCCGCGCCGGCTCGCGTCAAGCGCGTGCTGTCGCTGCTCGAGGAGCTCGCCGAGAACGACACAGGACAAGTACGCCACGTTCTGGAAGGAGTTCGGCCGCGTGCTCAAGGAAGGCATCGGCGAGGATCACGCCAACCGCGAGCGCATCGCGAAGCTGCTGCGCTTCGCCTCGACCCACGCCGACAGCGAGGAGCAGACCGTGTCGCTCGCCGACTACGTCGTCGCGCATGAAGGAAGGCCAGGACAAGATCTACTACATCACCGCCGAACCTTCGCGCGCCGCGAAGAACAGCCCGCACCTGGAGATCTTCCGCAAGAAGGGCGTCGAGGTGCTGCTGCTGTACGACCGCGTCGACGAATGGGTCGTGTCGCAACCTGACCGAGTTCGAAGGCAAGCCGCTGCAATCGGTGGCCAAGGGCGAGCTCGATCTCGGCAAGCTCGAAGACGAGGCGGAGAAGAAGGAGCAGGAAAGGAAGCCGGCGAGTTCAAGGACGCTGACCGACAAGATCAAGAAGGCGCTGGGCGACAAGGTCAAGGAGGTGCGCGTCACCCACCGCCTCACCGATTCGCCGGCGTGCCTGGTCGCCGACGAGCACGGCGATGAGCAGGAACCTCGAGCGCCTGCTCAAGGCGGCGGGCCAGAAGGTGCCCGACGACCAAGCCGATCCTCGAGATCAATCCGCAGCATCCGCTGGTGCAGCGGCTGAAGCACGAATCCGACGAGACGCGCTTCGCCGACTGGAGCCACATCCTGTTCGACCAGGCGCTGCTGGCCGAGGGCGGCCAGCTCGACGACCCGGCGGCGTTCGTGAAGCGGCTCAACGAGCTGATGCTGGAGATGGCGGGGACGGGATCCGAGGATCTGGACGCCCGGCAACTGACTCGGAGGTGGCTCGTAGGTGCCAAACAAGCCGGCAGGAGCATAAGCATGGTTGCGTGGACCTGGCTCATCCCCGCGCTTTCGTTCGCGCTGCTCATCGGCGGGCTGGTCGCAGGAGTGGGCTCGCTTATTGCCGTCGTTTGCGCGGCCGCTCTCATCGGCGCTGTGATCGCGGCCGTTCACCACGCCGAGGTCGTGGCGCATCGCGTCGGCGAGCCGTTCGGAACACTCATTCTCGCCGTCGCCGTGACGATCATCGAGGTCTCGCTGATTCTCTCGATGATGCTTGCCGGAGGTCCCGGCGCCGCCGCTCTGCCGCGCGACACGATCTACGCGGCGATCATGATCATCTGCAACGGCGTCGTCGGACTGTGCGTCCTGGTGGGCGGCCTCGTCCACCACGAGCAGTCCTTCCGCGTGGAGGGATCGAGCGCGGGGCTCGCTGCGCTCATCGCCTTATCTGCGTTCTCGCTCGTCCTGCCGGCTTTTACCACGACCACGCCTGGCGGCACGTACAGCAACGCGCAGCTTGCTTTCGCAGCCCTCACGTCGGCGGTGCTTTGGGCGGTTTACGTCTTCATTCAGACCGTGCGCCATCGCGACTACTTCCTTCCGCCTGCGGACCTGTCGAACCCAGACGCGCACGCGGCGCCGCCGACGAACCGCGAAACGTCGATGAGCTTCGGACTGCTTATCGTCTCACTCGTATCGGTCGTTGGGCTCGCCAAGCTTCTCTCGCCCTTGATTGAGCAAGTGGTCGAGCAAGCGGGAGCGCCGAAGGCGGTGATCGGGATCGTGATTGCGATGCTGGTCCTGCTGCCCGAGACGTGGGCCGCGGTGCGCGCCGCGCATGCGAACCGCCTTCAGACCAGCATGAACCTCGCGCTTGGGTCGGCGCTGGCGAGCATCGGCCTGACCATCCCGGTCGTGGTCGTGGCCGCATTCGTTTTCGGAATACCGCTGATTCTGGGTCTGGGGGCGAAGGACCTGGTGATGCTTGCGGTCACCTTGCTTTTGAGTGTTGTCACGCTGGGAACCGGCCGCACTCACATGATGCAGGGGGCCGTGAATCTCGTCGTCTTCGCGGCGTTTCTGTTTTTTGCATTCGTGCCCTAGTGTGCTGAGTCAGAAATTCGCTCGATAGTTCGCGGCGGATTGGGCGGCCATGCCGCGTTGCTCGCCCTCACCGTAGCACCAGCTACGGTTTCGGCCTTGCGCCTTGCCTGACGGCCCAATCCATCCGCTCCTTTATCTTCGGAACTTCTGACTCAGCACACTAGCGAGAAGCTCATGCCGGTACGGAGCGCCTTAATCTCGCTCTTTGCGGTGATTGCCGCGTCCATCGCGCCGCAAAGCATCGCCACCGATTGGGCCGATCCCGCGAAGGGCGCGGCACTGAGTAGCCCGGATACACCGCGCCGCTGCCCCAATCGCGTCGCTCACATCCCGGGCAACGGATTAATCTCCATGACCTCTATGGAGGATTGGGGAATCTGCAAGTGCGGATGGCCTTCGAATGTTTTTGCTGCCGCCTCGTGTGACTCTGCATCGACGATCGCATACAACATGATGTCGTTTCTTGCGTCAGACGTGCCTTTCGAGGTGACGCGTTTGGTCTTTCCGACCCCGGCTCCCTTGTCAGCGAACATCTTCATGTGATCGCCCATCCATTTTCTCCAGTCGCCCTGCATCTTCTCCTCGGCCTCCTTTCTCTGCTTGGGTTCGGTTTTCTTCCAGTCGTCGATTACCGAGGCGGGCGCAAGATACGTGACAAGAAACTTTTTCATTTTCAGACTCCTTAAGAGTGGAGGCCTCTCCGGAAGCCCCTCGCCGCGTGCGTGACCTTCGTGTCTTAGGCCATTGCACGCGCGGCGAGTTCAATAACGCCAGTCGCCACCTGTCTTCGTTATGGTCCAATCTCGTGTTGCAGAGCGGGGGAATCAGAACCCCCGCTGCTCGTCCGGCGTGAGATGTTCGTAGCTCCATTGGAGCGTGACCAGCAAGGTTTGATGCCGCGACATCGCGCGGGCGCTGCCGGTGAGGAAACGAAACCGATCGTCAAGTTTCGCGCGGCACCCACCTTCTCCCGGGCGATTTGCTTATCGAAAATCCAGCTCCGAATTTGGCAGGTAGAACAGGAAAGGGTCTGGCTAGCCGCGCTGGGCGATGGCGAGATTCCGGCAGACAGGCTAGTGCATTGTAAGCATTCCGTCAGCTTACTTTCACATTTCGTCGAGCGGACTCGAAATCGCCTGCGCACAACTTGATCTACGTCATTATCGTGCGCGAAAACCTTGCTATTCTGGGATTTATTGCGCTGGCAATCCGCGAGGACGATGATGATGACGAAGATGATGGGGCGAAACGTGCGGATGCTCGTAAGCGTCGCAGCGCTCCTTGCGACGTTCGGAGCGGCTCCTCCTGCCCAGGCGGTACCGTCTTATGCTCGCCAAACCGGTCAGGAGTGTATTGCCTGTCATGTCAGCTTTCCCGAACTGACGCCTTACGGGCGGTACTTCAAGCTGACCGGCTACACGATCGGGAAGGTCGCGTTCTCTTCGGAAGGCATGAACTACGTTCCGGTTGCGGTGATGGCGCAGGCATCGATCACTTCGACCAGGAACAACAATTCAACCGACCCCGCGACGGGCGAGACGACATCGGTCAATCAGCGCAACAACAGCTTTGTGCTCTGCTGCGCGAGCGTGTTTCTCGCCGGCAAAGTCACCGATTACCTCGGCGGCTTTCTCCAATGGTCGTACGACAACCTGGCCACGACGGCCGACGGTACCTTGGGAGGCCATAGCGGTGCCGACAACATGGACATTCGGCTTGTCGGCAGCTACAGCTCGGCAGGCGCGGGCGAGCCCGATCTGATTTATGGGGCCACGCTGCACAACAATCCGACGATGCAGGACGTCTGGAACAGCACGCCCGCCTTTGGTTTTCCCTTCACGGCGTCATCTCTGGCGCAAACGCCAAGCGCGGCGACGTTGATCGACGGCGGGCTCGCGCAGCAGGTTGCCGGGCTTGGCGGATACGTTTTCTGGAAAAAGACGCTCTACGGCGAAGTGTCTTTCTACCGGACCGCCGACGGCGCGTTTTCTTTCTTGCGCCAGGGCCAGGACATCCACACCGATGGCGGCGTGGCCGCCGTCAAGGGCTACAACCCGTACTGGCGCTTCGCCTACAGCCACGACTGGGGCCCGAACTCGATCATGATCGGCACCTACGGGATGATCGTTGATCGTTATCCGAGCAACTTCGACGCCTCCACGCCGACCGATCGCTTCCGCGACATTGCCCTCGATGCGCAATACCAATACATCACCGACCCCCACACGTTCACGGCGCAGGTGACGTACATCGACGAGAGGCAGTCGTACAACGCGAGCTTCCCGGTGACCACCGACACGGGCGCCGGCATCGGTGCCGGTCCGACGCCAGCAAATCCGACCGACAAGCTGCATACGTTCAAGGCGAAGGCGACTTACTACCACGATCGCAAATATGGCGGGACGCTAGCCTATTTTTCGACGACCGGAAGTGCTGACGGCGGGCTCTACGGGACGAATGCCGACGGTAATGCAATCAAGCCGGACAGCAACGGCTACATCATCGAGCTCGACTATCTGCCGATTCAGAACGTCCGCCTGATGCTCCAGTATACGGCGTACAACAAATTCAACGGAGCGTCGACCAATTACGACGGCAACGGCCGCAATGCACGGGACAACAACACTACGTTCTTCAACGTATGGGTCGCATTTTGAACGTGCATCGAGTTGTCGCCAAACGCGTGCACCGGCAGGGCACATGGATGACAAGTCTGGAGGCTGCCCTATGAATCGCAAAGACATAGCGTTCGCGGTAATGCTCCTGGCGGGAGCGGCTACTTCGGCAGGTGCTCAAGACAATGTGACGAACGTCACGAAGGCGGCGGAGGAGAAGGCCGTCAATCTCTGCTCGACATGCCACGGTCCGCGCGGGATCAGCACCTCTCCGGAATTTCCCATCCTCGCGGCGCAGCGCACCGGCTATCTCGAGGCTCAGATCGACGCCTTCCGCAAGAGAACGCGCGCCGAGAAAGACGCCCACGACTTCATGTGGGGGATTGCAGGCAATCTCGATGAGACTATCGTCGGCGCCATCGCTGCGTATTATGCAGCCCAGCCGCCGGCACCAGGCCGGAGCGACGACCCGGCGCTCGTCGCCAGGGGCAAGGAGTTGTTCGACAAGGGAGTTCCTGGGCGCGGCATTCCGGCCTGCATGGCGTGCCACGGCGCCGATGCCGCGGGCGTGGCCGACTTTCCGCGTCTCGCCGGACAGCACGCCAAGTATGTCGTCAAGCAACTGAATTACATCCAGTCGCTCGTCCGCGCTGCGCCGGTGATGCACGGCATCGTCAAGGATCTCGCTCCAGCCGAAATCCGGGCCCTCGCGGCTTACGTGCAATCGAAGTAGCCGGCAAATCCCAGTCGCCATTCGGCGGCCCGGTCACATCTGAGGGGCGCGTTCCCCGCTGCTGCTCGACGCCACCTCGTACGCTGCCTATCTTGCGCAAGCCAAGCAGACGCATTCTCACGAAATGGGAGATGGACGTAATTCGCCACTAGCGTATTCGCGACAATCTCGTGTATAACGTCGCCCAAATACCTAGCTCAGGAACGTAACGATGATCAAACGACTCATCACCGCCTTGCTGCCCATTGCACTGTCGTCCGCCGCGCTCTCGTCCATTGCGTATGCAGCCACGGCACAAATCGTCGCCGTCACGCTTCAGGACCCGAGTGTCGATCCTTTCAATTCGGACATGGTGATCAAAGCCGATGTCACGAAGGTGAAAGCCGGCCGAGTGACGCTCGAGGCGGTCAACCGATCGAAGGACCTCGTGCATGAGGTCCTGGTGGTTCCGGCCCCGCCAGACGGAAAGGAAATGCCCTATGACACCAAGACCGGCACGATCATCGAAAAGCGCGTGCACTCGCTGGGCGAGATCTCAGAGTTGAAGCCAGGCGCCCGCGGCAAGCTCACGCTGAATCTCAAAGCCGGAACGTACCTCCTGTTGTGCAATCAGCCCGGGCATTACAAGTCGGGCATGTCGACCAAGCTCGTCGTCGAGAAATAGCGCAACCGTAAGCTGAGGCCGGATTTCCGTCGCTATTATCGCCCTACGACCATACCCAGGCGGCCCGTTGCCGCATTGGAGAATTCCAAAGCGATTACAGCCTTTGGCCACCTAATCGAGTTTCACCGCGGCCGGCGAAGTGAACGGTATTTCCATCAGGTCCTCGCCGAAAAACACGTTGCCCTTGAATACCTCGCCGATCTCGCGCAGGACGCGCTCACGCATGCCCGGCCGATCGAACTGCGAGGTTACGTGCGATAGCACGAGGTTACGCACGCTGGCCGATTGCGCCAGCTCCGCAAGCTCGCAGGTGCCCCATGGTGAACGCGGCGAAGACCTTGGACGGCGCGGTGCCGGTCAGGTAGTGGCACATGTGGACCAGGACGTCGCAGTCCTGCGCCAGGGTCTGCAGCGCGCGGCAGGGGCCCGTGTCTCCGGAATAGACGAAGGAACAACCGTCCGCGTCGAGCCGGTATCCATAGGATACGAGGTGCGGCGCGAAGTGATGGACCTCGACGACCCGGACGGTCCAGCCTGCGCGCTGCACGACCTCGCCGGACGCAAGCTCTCGGACCACCGGCTGCGGCCGGGCGCGGGCGCCCTCTCCGCCGCGCGCGCGGTAGACGTCGAGGCTGGCCTGGTTCTGCGTGCGCGAGATGAGGTCGAGTCCGAACACGCCGTCATCGGCGATCAGGCGTCGCGTGATCGCCTCGATGCCCGGGGGGCCCAAACACCTCGAGCTCGGGCACCCGCCCGGCAGCCTGATCCCAGCGCGTGAGCAGCAGGCGCGGATAGTCGCCGATGTGGTCGTAGTGATGGTGGCTGAAGAACGCGTGCGAAACCTGAGTGGCCGCCACCCCGAGTTCCAGCAATCGATGGTGCGCACCGAAGCCGTGATCGAACACAAGGTAATCGGCGCCGACTTGTACAAGGTACCCGGAGCACATCCGCCGCATCGATGGCGTTGGCGTGCCAGTACCGAGGAGCCAGAGTCTCATTGCCGCGCTCTCACTCAATATGGATCGCAAGCTCGGTCAGGAAATCGCCGTATTTCTTGCGCTCTGCCGTCACGAAGTGCTCGAACTCCGCTCCGCTCATGGCTCCCGGCACGACGCCGACGCCGATGAGGCGGGCCTGTACGTCGGGCGAGTCGATAATCTGGCGCAGCTTGCCGACTCAGCAGGTCAACGATGTCATTCGGCGTGTCCTTGGGAACGAAGAATCCGAACCATGCCGTCAGGTCCAGCCGCTGCAGCGCGACCCGTCGCCAGTATCGGCACGTCGGGCAGCGAGGAAACGGGGTGGGTTCCCGCGATGCCGAGCGCCACCAGCTTGCCCGCCTTGACGTGACCGATGGACGGCGGGATGCCCGAGAAGTAGATGCTGACGTTGCCGGCAAGGACATCGGTGACCGCTTGCGCTCCGCCCTTGTAGGGGACGCTCAGGAGCTTGATCCCCGCCAGCCGCTCGAGGAGTGCGCCCGCAATGTGCGCCGTGCTGCCGGTGCCGGCGGTCGCATACGAATACATGCCCGGATTGGCTTTCGCCAGGGCGATGAATTCGTCCAAGGTGGTGGCCTTGATCGAGGGATTCATCACGAGCAGCTGAGGCAGGTAGCCGGCCAGCGCGACGGGACGAAAGTCGCGCTGCGTCTCGTAGCTGGCCGACTTCAGCAGGTACGGCCCCACGACCATCTCCGTCGTGTTGCCCAGAAGGACGGTGTAGCCGTCCGGACGCGCGCTTGCTACCGCCTGCGCGCCGATCATGCCGCCGGCGCCAGGCTTGTTTTCCACGACGACCGAGACGCCCAAGTCCTTGGCGAGCTGCTCGCTGACAATGCGCGCGATCACGTCGCCTGCGCCGCCCGGCCCATAGGGGACGACGAGCTTGATCGGACGAGAGGGGTACGGCTGCGCCTCGACGTTCTCGATCATAGCGACGACGGCGAGCAGCGCGGCCAGGGATGCGAGGAAGCCAGAGTTTCATGATCGACTCGACAGGGTGATGGGCTGGAGATAATCTATCTGAGATGGTGGTGCATGGATTCATGCCATTTCTGGTATATACACGTGAGAGACCCAAATCTTCGCACCGTCGACCGCCGGACTGCCAGCGCGCTGCGCGAAGCCGTCGCGAACAGGCTTCGCCCGCGCGACATGGAGCTCGTGCTGGCCATTCATGCGTGCAAATCGATCACGGCGGCGGCCGCCGAGCTCGGACTCACCCAGCCGGCGGCAAGCCGCGCGCTGCGCGACATCGAGCAGCTCCTGCGTGTTCATCTGTTCAATCGCGATCGCGCGAGGGGAATGAGTCTCACCGGGGCCGGCGAGCTCGTGCTGGCCCGCGCACGCGCGATGCTGGCGGACTATCGCTCGCTCGCCGCCGAGCTCGACGCTTATCGCGCGGGCACCGGCGGTCGCCTGCGCCTCGGCGTCATCCCCTTCGTTTCCGGTGCGCTCATCGAAAGCCTGATCGCGGAGCTCACCGGGGAACGACAGCGCATGTCGGTCATCGTGACGGAAGCGCCCACGACGGCGTTGATGGAGGATCTGCGTTTGCAAAACCTCGACGCGGTGATCGGACGCTGCTCGACCGCGCCGCTGGCGGGTCTTGTGCAGGAGCCGCTGATAAGGCAGGTCGGTTGTCTGCTGATGCACCCGGAGAATCCGCTGCTCCGCAAGGAACGCATCAGGCTTGCCGATCTCAGCGCGTTCGCGTGGCTGCTGCCACCGGAAGGAACGCCGACGCGCGCGGCCATCAACGCCGTCTTCGCGAAGGCGATGCTGGCGCCGCCCGTGGCGACCGTCGAGGCATCGTCGACCAAGATCATCTGCCTGACGCTGCGTGTCAACACGCGCATGCTGAGCATCGTTCCGTCCGACGCCGGGCACGACATTCAGCGGCTGGGCGCCGTGCGGTGCCTTCCGTTTCCGGTTCCGCTGGACATGCCGCCCGTGGGACTCATCTCAGCGGCACGGCATCGCGATACACCCGTCGTGCGCAACCTGCGCAGCACGCTGCGCGAACTGGTGCGCAAGGGACGGGACACTTGACCTTTGGAGAACCGTCATCGACGCGATCCCGGTATCGGCCAAGGCCAGAAAGCGCCGTTGATTCGTGCGTCAGGCCATTACACCCGGTGGTGAGTTCAATAACGAGAACACCACGACCGGACACGCGATTTGGAAGTCGCCGCTCGCGAAATCGGCGTCGATATTGCCGCTGTCGTTCTCGCAATCGAGCGCAAGCGCGACCTCGAACACCACGACGTCGCCCGGTGGGACGGCAAACATCGTCGTGCTGAGACTCACCCCCTGCGAGACGGAGGTTGCCTCGACGTCCGGGCCGATGAAGGTGGTAGAGAGTGCCCCGCAGCCCCCCAGCCACGCGCCGTCATAGTGGCTGGACGTCACGCCGGTAGGCCATCCGAACCAAAGATTGAACAGCGCAGTCGCCTCCACCGAACTGGTGTTCACCCCCAGCCCCCACGGGGCGTGCGATCTGAGATGACCGCTCGCCGACATGAAGGTGGCGGCGTTGATCACCGCATAGTCCTGGTAGGGATTCGCCCAATAGAAGTAGAAACCCACCTTCTGGGTGAGGGAGTTCGACGTCTTGAAGTCGAATTTCGCCCAGCTGCCGAACGGCACCGCCGCGGAATCGGCGATGTCCGCGAGCGGAATCGTCCAGATGAGGAAGGGCGTATCCAGGGTGAAGGTCGGATACGGGAAAAAATCGCTTCGGGCGCCGAGATCGCCCAACGCCTTGCTCTGCGCCGCGATGCTCGAGTGAATCGTGTCCTTTCGCTGCTTTGCGAGCCTGAGCGCGTCGGCCTTGTGTTGCGCGACCATGCGCTCCAGCTCCACGCTGCGCTGTTCCTGCAGCGCCTGGAACTTCTTGAGGTCCAGTCCCGCTTCCTTCAGGAATCCGGACACCATCTTGTCCGACGCCTGGCGGCTTTTCTGCAGCGCGGCACGCTGAGTGCGGTCCGGTCGAAACGGGGCCGGATGCTTCAACCGCTCGGCTTCGACTGCAAGAATCGCCTTCTTGAGTTCTGCTGTTGAAATCTTCTTCATGCTGTTCTCCTGCGACTTTATCTATAGAGGCCAGTTCGACCGTCCCCACGCCGCGAGACTGGTGAACCCGCTGCCTCCTGCCATCACGTTGTCCTTTTCGATCGTCCACCAGAGGAAATCGATTTCCTCTTCGCCGGAGACCACCCCGACGAGGCGCGGATCGTTTCCCCACCAGGCGAACATCGGCCCGCCCGAGTCTCCCGGCGTCGAAGTCGGCGGTTTCCGATTCCAGTTCCTCGCCGCCGTTCGAGTCGCCATCGGTGTCAGTCACGGTAATGCCACCCTGGAACGAAGGTCTCTCGGCATTCGCGATCGCGCCCGGATAGCCGATGATGCTCCAGTACGCTTGGTCGTCCCACGAGTCGGAGTAGCCGTTGTAGCCGAAGTATCCGAGCCACGATCCGAGCGGGTTGTACAGACGACAGACTGCCCAATCGTAGCCGGTGAGATTGCCTTGCACGTCGTAGCCGCGCGCGTCCGAGACGTACGATTCGACCCCCGCACCATGCAGGGAAGCGCCGTCGTAATAGGCCGGCACGAAGCGCATCCACCAGGGGTTGTCTCCCCAGGGAACCATGTGTCCGGCGGTCATCAGGAGCCGGTCGCCGATCAACGCCCCGGTCCCGCTAAACCCCCGATTGTTGAATACACGTCCGACCAATCCCCAGGGCCAGGACGGATCGCGAAACTGCCAGCGATCGTCGGCCCCGAAAACCCATAGCGGCGTCACGCGCCGACCGTTGAATCTTCGCAGGACAGGCGGTGCTTCGATCGCAGCGCGGCGCGGGACAAACAGCGCGTCGGCCCAGTCGGGGCGGCGACCTGAATAGGCAACCGCCTTGTCGGCTTCCTTGAGGAATACTTCCGGCTTCTCCCGCTTGAGCGTCAGTCCCGGCCGCGCGCCGCGCAGATCATCTCACCGGAACCGATACCTGCCAGACGCGCTCGTTTCCCTTGCCCAGTGCCTCGATACTCGCCAAGGGCTTGGTTTTGGCCTGAACGTAGTAGGACCGCGTCTTCGCGATCTCCACCAGATCTTTTGGAAGCTTGCCCGAACCCAGAATCGGTCTGCGCGCATGCACTGCGCTGAGCGGGTCGGGAGCATCCCGATCCCCGATAAAGCTCAGAGGTCGAATCGACATAAATCTCTCCTCGATTCAGACGAGTACCTCCGTTGCCCTTCCCTTCACAACGCGTTACCCGGCGGGAGCGGCTGCGCGGCTCGGCGCAGCTACAGGCGCCCTAAAAATCTAGCACCGAAGACCGTAGGCTACAAGTTGAATATTCACGAAGGCTGCCGCGTCTCCGTGGCGCAGAGGCACGAAGGCCTTCCACCTACTCAAGCGGCTAGCAGAGGGCGGGCGGTTTCGTCGGACCGACACCGGCGCAGTTGGACGACGTTGCAGAGTCGTTGCGGAAGCCTCGGATTTGGCATCATGTTTGGATGGCCAACCCAGCAAAGCGGCGGCGGCGACTTTGGGACGAGTATGCGTTCCCTGGGTTTCGTCCGCTCCCCACGGTGCGCGGCGTGTTCGACGATCCGAAAGCGCGCGTCATCACCTTCAAGCGGCGCTCAAAAAAACGCTCTTCGGTTGCTGTGGTCGAGCGCACATGGGCTGGTACGACCGCCGCACGCGGCGTGTTCGCGATCTGCCGTGTGGCGACGCGCGCATCTTGCTGGAGCTCGATGTGCGTCGGGTGCGGTGCAAGGGTTGCGGGCTAGACGGAGCACGCTAGTGTTGTCATCGCGTCCGCGGCCGCAAGCGCGCGGACGCTGGTTCCTATAAGCTGGAGGCCAGATAACCTCGCTCAGCCCTCACGGCGTGTAAATCCAGGACGCGGTTCAATAGCTAGCCAACTGGGGAGATCTGCCATGCGCGTACTTCGCCTATTGATTGCTTCGTCGCTGCTCGCCTTGTCGCTGCTCGCAGGGACAGCTTCCGCAACATCCTATTCAACCGATCAATCGGACCTTTGGTTCATTCCCACCGAGTCGGGATGGGGCATCCAGTTTGTTCAGCGCGGCAGCACCATCTTTGCGACCATGTTTGTGTATGACGCGGCGGGCAATCCGATATGGTATGTCGCAACCATGTCCCCGATTGGAGACGGGATCACGTGGACGGGTGATCTGTTCGTGGGCCAGGGCCCATGGTTCGGCAATCCAGTCTTCAATCCGGCGGCCGTCATCGGCAGAAAGGTGGGCACGATGACCTGGTTTGGGCAATTGGTGAACGCAGGTGTCCTGAGATATACGGTCGATGGAATCGCGGTGACCAAGAACGTCATTCGAGAACCTGTGGATAACGAGAACTACAGCGGCAAATTCGGTTTCGGTCAGCACTCGACTCGCACAGGCTGCTTTAACACAAACGATAACGGAATCCGGGAGAGCGTGGGCGTCGTGACTATCGGTCAAACCGGTACCGCCGTGAGTTTGATGGTGGTGAACGGCGATAGCTGCACCTATTCCGGGACGCTGCAACAGTCCGGTCAGATGGGTAATATTGGTGGCACCTACAGCTGCACATCGGGAGACCTTGGCTCATTCCTTCTGTTCGAGATGCAGGTAACTCTTTCCGCTATCAGCGGACGATTCAGTGCCGACAGCACCTCAGCAGGATGTCACAGCACCGGCTGGTTTGGTGGGGCGCGCACGACTCTGTTTTAACAGTTCCCTGCAGGCGCCCCCTCACTCGTTTTCCATGTGAGGATTTAGCGCTTTCCGCTGAACCATTCAGAATTACAGCATGGATTGCTGTGATCCGAGGGCGGCCCCAAACCGCATTTAGCTTGTCGCGTTCGCGCGATTTATCTGCCCCGTCGATCGCTTGGACGGCATTGGCCGCTAGCCTTACTAGCCAAGGCAACAAGACTAACCCTCGGCGCTATTTTGTCGGCGAGGACGCGCTGATACACGCTAACGGTAAGACATACGTGCTAATACGCGCTAACTAATCAGTGGGGCTTGAGTACGACAAAAGCGATTGATACGCTGCTGCAGTGGTTTCCGATGCATCACATTTCCTATCGTGAGGCGCGAGCACCGACCTAACGAGCGCGTGGATTGCGTGACGTCGATGTTACGCAGCGCAGCCGTTTCCGTGGCACCGTCAGATGTTCTGACCTGGACTCGTCCGATCACATTCATTTACTGTAACTACCGCAGTCGACCCGAAGCGGTCCTTCAGCCGGTGCCTGCTACCATTGGCGGTGGACCGTCCCGTGTCAGAAGGGAGGGACGATAGTGACTATGATCGACGGGTCGTCCGCCAAACGAGCAATGGCGGCAATCTACTCGCTCGCCATCGAGAGCTTCCGCGGCATCTCCTCGCTCAAGTGGCGACCGGCCCGTGTCGTAAACATCATTCTGGGGGGTGGAGACTGGGGAAGACCACAATCCTCGAAGCGATCACCCTCCTCGTCAGCCCCGTCAATCCGACGACCCCGATTACCGTTATCGCCAGATCGATGCAGGACTCTCCATCGAGGCCGTGGTCTCGCTCCCGCTTTACCTCCGGGATCGGCAATCAAGTTAAACCTCCTGGCAATGGGAGCGGACGGGCGAAGCTGCTTCCATCCCCAGGTTAGAGGATGAGGGAAGCTTTCCCGGCGAGCCAACTCCCTATTGATCACCATGAGGCGGCCGCGTAGCGTGACCTCGTTCGGGCGTGCATTCCCGACAATCTGCTTCAAACAATGTCCAGGTTACGTGCCATGAACCTGCTCGTCCGATTTGGGTTTTGCCTTCTGCTGGGAACGGCGCACGCATGGGCAGGACCGTTCGAAGACGGTATTGCCGCGTACGACCAGCAACGGTTCGCCACCGCATTGGAGTTGTGGCTTCCACTGGCCGAACAGGGGGACCGGACGGCGCAGTTCAACGTGGGTGTTCTATATGAGAAGGGGTTGGGCGTCGCTCCGGACGCCGCGGCGGCCGCTCGGTGGTATCTCAAGGCAGCCCATCAAGGAGATACGGAAGCACAGTACAACCTGGGCGTGCTCTACGAAACTGGAACAGGCGTTGCAAAGGCCGTCGACGAGGCGCGGAAATGGTACGACGCCGTGATGGCCAATCCGTCCACTGATGCAGGAACTTTGAAAATCAAACAGCGTGCGCGGGCACGTCTCGCCAGTTTGACGAGCGCGACCGAAGACGTGATTTCGTACAAAGGTGGTCGATTCGTCATTGCTCGAACGTCGGACGGGGCCTGCGTCGTCGCCCTTCAAGGAACCATTACCAAGGATGCGGCGTTGCGGTTCGATGATGTCATCCAGAAGGGCACTAGTTTGGGCTGCAGCAATCCATGGCTCCTCCTGGAATCGCCTGGCGGCCTGCTCTTTGAGGCACTGGACCTCGGCATCGAAGTTCGACGTGCGGGCTTTCGAACCACCACACGCTCTGCGTGCGCCTCTGCGTGCGCGATGATCTTCCTGGGAGGCACAGAGCGAATGCTCGTGGGATCGCGTGCAAAGATCGGATTACATCAGTCTGCTAGAGGAGTCGGACGGGATCGTGTCTGCGACCCGACGACGTATAGCAGCGCCGCGCGCGACATGTCGGCATATCTGAAGTCGGTCATCCCGGCAGAGGCCGATGAGGTCATGAACGTGATCATGCGAACTCCCTGCGAAAGCATCGAATGGATATACGGCCAACGCGCGCTTAACCTGGGCATTGCGACTAGACTAGAGTGGGAGGGTGTCGAGGTCGGCCCCAGATAATCCCACCGTCGCAGTCGAGCGTGATTGTCCCCGTTCTATGCGGCCTAGTGTGGGCCCGATCACCGCCATCGCCATCGAGCGACCGCTTGTGGCCCGATCTCAGACATTGACCAACGGCTGCAGTGGCCGTTGCAGACATTGAAGGCGATTGGGAAGCGGTCGTTCGCGACACATGAGAACTTGACAACTGCCTTCGGACCGCTCGCACAAGTGTGCCGGTCCCTGCCGCTGGCCACGCCCTAGTTGCCGTCCATACCGGGTATCATTCGCGGAACCCGCTCCTGTTGGTACCCACCACGCGATGTCCGCCCTTCCCACCGGTACCGTCACGCTGCTGTTCACGGACATCGAGGGCAGCACGCGGCTATGGGAAGCGCACGCTACGGCGATGCGCGCGGCGCTGGCGCGCCACGACGCGCTGCTGCGCTACTGCATTGACGATCACAACGGCCACGTTTTCAAGACGGGCGGCGACGCCTTTTGCGCGGCGTTCCACACGGCATCCGACGCGCTTGCCGCGGCGCTCGACGCGCAGCGCGCGCTCATTCGCGAGCCGTGGCCTGAAGGCGGCGAAGCTGCGAGTGCGCATGGCGCTTCATTCGGGTGCTGTCGAAATGCGCGACGGCGACTATTTCGGCGCGTCGCTCAATCGTGTCGCACGCCTCCTCGCTGCCGGTCACGGCGGGCAGACGCTCCTCTCTGAGGCGACGCATGACCTCTGCCGCGACCACGTGCCGCCGCTCGCGAGCGTCAAGGCGCTCGGCGCACATGGACTCAAGGACCTCGGGCGGCCGGAACCGGTGTTCCAAGTCTGCCATCCTGACCTTCCGCAAAGTTTTCCGCCGCTCAAGTCCCAGGCTGCGCCGTCGGAAAAGGAAATGCCTTCGATCGCCGTGCTGCCGTTCGTCAACATGAGCCGCGACGAGGAGAACGAGTACTTCGCCGACGGGTTGTCGGAAGAACTGCTGAACGTGCTCGCGAAGATCCGCGGCCTGCGCGTCGCATCGCGCACGTCGGCGTTCTCCTTCAAGGGCAAGGACGTCGACATCCCGACAGTCGCGCAGAAGCTCAACGTCGCGACGGTGCTCGAAGGCAGCGTCCGCAAGTCCGGCAAACGCGTGCGCATCACCGCGCAGCTGATCGAGGTCGCGTCTGACTCGCACCTCTGGTCGGAGACCTACGACCGCGAGCTCGACGACATCTTCGCCGTGCAGGACGACATTGCGCAGTCGGTGGTCAAGGAACTGCGCGCCGCGCTGCTGGGCGAGCCGGTCGCGGCCGCGGCCAGCACGAGGCGGTGGCGGAAGTGCGCCAGGCCGCCGCTGGGCGTGGCGACAATCCCGAAGCGTTCCAGCTCTACCTGCAGGGGAAGTTCTACGGCGAGCGGACCACGCAGGCAGATACCGACAAGGCGATCGGGCTGTTCCAGCGCGCGCTCGCGCATCGATCCGAATTTCGCACTGGCATGGGCGGGGTTGTCGCGGGTGCACAGGTGCAGGCGGGGTACGGCTTCGCGCCGATCGACGAAGGCTACGAGCGCGCCCGTGACGCCGCGCAGCGCGCGCTGCGCCTCGCGCCGGATCTGGCCGAAGGCCATATCGAGCTCGGCCACGGGTTCGAGAACTGCACGACTGGAACTGGGCGGCGGCCGACGCATCGTACCGACGCGCGCTGGAGCTTGCACCCGGTGACGCCAACGCGCTGCGTGCGGCGGCCGGGCTTGCGCGGATTCGGGCGCCGACGACGAGGCACTCGAGCTGATTGGGAAGGCGCATCGCGCTCGATCCACTTTCCGCGCCACGCATCGTCAGGCCGCGATGATCCACCTTGTGGGGGATCAGCTCGACGAAGCGGCGACGTCGTTCCAGCTTGCGCTCGACATGAACCCGAAGCGGCGGCCTGTACCATGCCTTTCTGGCGATCATCCGTTTGCTGCAGGGCCGTGTCGAGGAAGCGCTGCGCGCTGGCCGAAGTCGAATCGCACGACGTCTTCCGCAACCTCGCCGTCTCGATGGTCCAGCACAAGCTGGGAAACCCGGCGGCATCGGATGCTGCATTGCAGACGTTGATCGACGGGTTTGCGTGGACCGCTGCGTACCAGGTCTCGGAGGCGTACGCCTATCGGGGCGAGATGGACAAGGCGTTCGAATGGCTCGAAGCCGCGTACGGCAGCGCGACCCTGGCGTGGTGTACACGGCCGTGGACACGATCCTGCGACCGCTGCACGCCGATCCGCGCTGGCGGCCGTTCGTCTGCCGAATGGGGCTGGTGTGAGGCGGTTGGGCCGATTCGAACGCGGTGTATGTTCGCCTTGAACTGGCCGTACCCGGTTTGATCGTCGACGGTCACGGGTTCCATCCCTTGCAGCCGTTCGCCTTGTCCGGATCGTATTGACCGTACCCGGACTAACTGCCATGCGCATGGAGCATCGCAGTCGCTCGTGGACTATCGTTGAGATTCTGTGAGAAGCCCCCAGAACTACATTAGGTGCCAACGTCGGGTCTGGGTCGATTTGAAGATACCCACGTTTGATGGACACCTCAATTAGAGCAATACTGACTTGAGGAGGTGTTCGATGGAATACACACCGCGCAGGAAATTGACACGGGAATTCAAGCTTGAAGCGGTTCGTCAGGCGGCGTTGAGCGAGAAGCCCAAGGCCCAGCTGGCTCGGGAGCTGGGCGTACGCGTCGGCCAGCTGCGAACGTGGCGGCTGGAGTTCGAGAAGGAGGCGGTGACCGGCATCGCCAAGCCTGATCGATCTGCCGCTGAGGATCTTGAGCAGCTGCGTCGCGAGAACGCAAAGCTCAAGATGGAGATCGAGATTTTAAAAAAAGCGGCCATCTACTTCGCTCGGGAAGCGAAGTGAAGTACGCCTTCGTCGAGAAGAATCGACGGCAGTACGGCGTGCCGGCCCTGTGCGAGGCGCTGCAGGTCTCGCGCAGCGGGTACTACGCTGCGCGGCATCGCGGTCCCAGTGACCGCCAGAAGCGCCAGGTCGACCTCACCGCTCGTATCAGGACGATCCACCAGGCCAGCCGCGAGTCGTACGGCGCTCCCAGGGTGCACGTCGAGCTGCTGGCCCAAGAGGTGCCGTGCTGCCGCAACACGGTGGCCAAGCTGATGCACAAGGCTGGGATCCTGCCCAAGGCGATCCGGCGGTTCCGCGTGACCACCGACTCCCGCAAGACCAAAGCATCGCCGAACCTGATCAACCGGGACTTCACGTCAGAACATCCCAACGACCTCTGGCTGAGCGACATCACCTACATCCCGACGAGGGAAGGTTGGCTCTACCTGGCGGCGGTTCTGGACGCGTACTCGAGAGCCTTGGTGGGCTGGGCGATGAGCCGAACTCTGGACACGAAGCTGGCGATGGACGCGTTGAACATGGCGATCGCTCATCGGGGTCCACCGGTAACGCTGCACTCCGACCAGGGGTCAACGTACGCCACCGGAAGCTACCGGGAAATCGTCAACCGCTATGGCATCCGGCAGAGCATGAGTCGCAAGGGTGATTGTTGGGACAATGCGCCGATGGAGAGCTTCTTCCATACGCTCAAGACCGAATTGGTCATGCACTGCGACTACAAGACACGCGACGATGCGCGGGTCAGCTTGTTCGATTACATGGAAGTGTTTTACAACCGGCAGCGACGGCACTCATCGATTAGCTACGAGGCCCCGCTACCGTTCGAGGCGATGAAATCGCCTGGTAAGGTGTCCACCGTTCGTGGGTAAGACCAAAAGCAGCTACTTGAATGGCGAGCAAATAAACCCACCCTGCCCGTCACCTACTGCTACATACTCCTCCGATACTCCCCGCCCACCTCGAACAGCGCCTTGGTGATCTGACCGAGCGAGCACACACGCACCGTCTTCATCAACTCGGCGAAGACATTGCCGTTCTCGATCACGACGCGCTTCAGCCGCTCCAGCGCTGCGGGCGCGGCCTTCGCGTTGCGTGCGTGAAACTCCGCCAGCCGCTTGAGTTGCGACTGCTTTTCCTCCTCGGATGAGCGCGCCAGCTCGATCTTCTGCGGCGGCATCGTATCGGCGTGCGGGTTGCGGAAGGTGTTGACGCCGACGATCGGATAGCTGCCGTCGTGCTTCTTGTGCTCGTAGTACAGCGACTCTTCCTGGATCTTGCCGCGCTGGTAGCCGGTCTCCATCGCGCCGAGCACGCCGCCGCGCTCGCTGATCGCCTCGAACTCCTTCAGCACCGCCTCCTCGACCAGGTCGGTCAGCTCCTCGATGATGAAGCTGCCCTGGTTCGGATTCTCGTTCTTGCCCAGGCCCCATTCGCGGTTGATGATGAGCTGGATCGCCATTGCGCGGCGCACGCTCTCCTCGGTCGGCGTCGTGATCGCCTCGTCGTAGGCGTTGGTGTGCAGTGAATTGGTGTTGTCGTAGGTCGAGATCAGCGCCTGCAAGGTGGTGCGGATGTCGTTGAACGCGATTTCCTGCGCGTGTAGGCTCCGCCCGCTGGTCTGCGAGTGGAACTTGAGCTTTTGCGAGCGCTCGTTGGCGCCGTAGCGCTCGCGCATCGCCACCGCCCAGATGCGCCGCGCGACGCGCCCGATGACCGCGTACTCGGGGTCCATGCCGTAGCTGAAAAAGAACGAGAGGTTCGGCGCGAAATCGTCGATGTGCATGCCGCGCGCGAGGTACGTCTCGACGAAGGTGAAGCCGTTCGACAAGGTGAACGCGAGCTGCGAGATCGGGTTGGCTCCCGCTTCGGCGATGTGATAGCCGGAGATCGACACCGAGTAAAAATTCTTTACATCGTGCTGGACGAAGTATTCCTGGATGTCGCCCATCACCTTCAGGCTGAATTCGGTCGAGAAGATGCAGGTGTTCTGTCCCTGGTCTTCCTTCAGGATGTCGGCCTGCACGGTGCCGCGCACGGTCGAGAGCGTCCACGCCTTGATCTTCTCGGCCTCGTCGTCGGTTGGCTCGCGTTTGTTGTCGGCGCGGAACTTCTCGAGCTGCTGGTCGATCGCGGTGTTCATGAACATCGCCAGGATCGTCGGCGCCGGGCCGTTGATCGTCATCGACACCGAGTTGTTCGGCGCGGTCAGGTCGAATCCCGAGTAGAGCACCTTCATGTCTTCGAGCGTGGCGATCGACACGCCGGAGTTGCCGACCTTGCCGTAGATGTCGGGCCGCAGGTCCGGGTCGTTGCCGTACAGCGTCACCGAATCGAACGCGGTGGACAGCCGCTTGGCCGGCATGCCGTCGGCCAGCATGTGAAAGCGCTTGTTGGTGCGAAACGCGTCGCCTTCGCCGGCGAACATGCGCGTCGGATCCTCGTTTTCGCGCTTGAACGCGAAGACGCCGGCCGTATAGGGAAACGATCCGGGTACGTTCTCGGTCAGCTGCCAGCGCAGGATCTCGCCCTCGTCCTCGAATTTCGGCAGCGCGACCTTGGGGATATGCGTGCCGGACAGCGAGGTCGTCGTCAGCGCCGAGCGGATTTCCTTGCCGCGAATCCTGACGACGTATTCGTCGCCCGAATACGCGGCTTGGGTCTGCGGCCACATGTCGAGGAGCTTTTTGGCGCGCGGGTCGAGGCAGGCGTTCTTATGCGCTTCCAGCGCCTCGATTTCCTCCACAATGTCATCCCGGCGAAGCCTGCCCCGGCATGATTGAAGCCGGGGGCCGGGATCCAAGTTCGGTTGTTCCGACTCGTTACCTAAATTGGGCCCCGGCCTGCGCCGGGGCGACGGGACAATGTCGTCATTCCCGCGGCCTTCAGTCCCCGCGGAAGCGGGGAGGGAATCCAGTGTCGTTTCCGACGTCGCAACGACGCTGGGTCCACGCTTGCGCGGGGACGACGAGTCTGAGGATGCATCCGTTACGGCCGAAAGGAGCATCGCTTTTGTCGCTGCCAGCTGCTGCCGCTCGCGCGCGACCCGCGACTGCGACTTCGCCCACGCGTGGTAGCCGCGCGCTGTCTCGGCGATCTCCGCGAGATAGCGCACGCGCGCCGGCGGGACGATGGCGTTCGCGCCGGTGGAGGATTTGGTGGTGACGAGGGGAATCCTTCCCGTTTGCAAACCAACTTGGGTCCCGGCCGGAGCCTGCCCCCGAATGCTTGAATCGGGGGCCGGAACGACGAGCCCTTCCTGCGCGAGACGCGCCGCCAGCGCCTGGTACAGCGCGGTGACCCCGTCGTCGTTGAAGCGCGCGGCGATGGTTCCGTACACCGGCATCCGGTCCGGCGGCTCGGCGAACCGTTCGCGGTTGCGCTGGTACTGCTTGCGCACGTCGCGCAGCGCGTCGGCGGCGCCGCGGCGGTCGAACTTGTTGATCGCCACGAAGTCGGCGAAGTCGAGCATGTCGATCTTCTCGAGCTGGCTCGCCGCGCCGAACTCGGGTGTCATCACGTAGAGCGAAACGTCGACCAGCGGCACAATCGCGGCGTCGCCCTGCCCGATGCCCGAGGTCTCGATGACGATCACGTCGAAGCCTGCGACCTTGCACGCGGCGATCGCGTCGGGTAATGCCTGCGATACCTCGCTGCCAGGTGACGCAAATGAGTCGCGCGTCGCCATCGACCGCATGTAGACATTAGGGTGCTGGATCGCGTTCATGCGGATGCGATCGCCGAGCAGCGCGCCGCCGGATTTGCGCCGCGATGGATCGATCGAGATGATCGCGATCTTGAGCCGGTCGTCCTGATCGAGGCGGAAACGCCGGATCAGCTCGTCGGTCAGCGAGGACTTGCCCGCACCGCCGGTGCCGGTGATGCCGAGCGCCGGCGCCTTGCTCGCTTCGGCCGCGCGCAGCATCTCGTCGCGCAGCTTCGCCGGGACGCTGCCCGCCTCGAGCCCGGTGATCAGGCGCGCCAGCGCATTTCGGTCGCCTGCCTTCAGCGCGCTCAAGTCCTTCGGCAAGTCGTGCGCGAGATCGGCATCGCAGGCGGCGACGATCTCGTTGATCATGCCCTGCAATCCCAGGCGCTGGCCGTCCTCGGGCGTGAAAATGCGGGTGACGCCGTAGGCGTGCAGCTCGTCGATCTCGGCCGGCACGATCACGCCACCCCCGCCGCCGAAGACCTTGATATGTGCGCCGCCGCGCTCGCGCAAGAGATCGAGCATGTACTTGAAGAACTCGACGTGCCCGCCCTGGTACGACGAGATGGCGATGCCGTGCGCGTCTTCCTGCAGCGCACAGGTGACGATCTCGTCGACGGAGCGGTTGTGGCCGAGATGGATCGACCTCGCAGCCCGACGCCTGCAGGATCCGCCGCATGATGTTGATCGACGCGTCGTGGCCGTCGAACAGGCTCGCCGCGGTGACGAAGCGGATCTTGTGCGCCGGCTTGTAGACCAGCGGCTTCTTGGCGATGGCGAGGTCGTTCATCGGCTGCTCCGGCGATCGGGCCCGCGGTTCGCGCGGGCGGGCTGACGGATGCGCATCCCGGACCGGTTCGCCCGGTCCGCTGCCGCGCGCGGTGTCGAAGAGCTTACTCCCGCGGGCCCGGCAGCCAAACACTATATTACGTTTACGTAAACGTCAAGGCGGGGTCCTCGGTGCACCGCGGGAACGCACTGCCGGCGCGACGGTCTTAGGAACGGCAACGGCTCGCCGCCCCGGGCGGTTTCCGGTCGTCCTGCCGACGCTATACTCGCCGTCCTTCCGCGCTCCAATGACGAGGTTCCCCGATGGCCTTGCCGTCCGTATCGATGCTCACCCGCAGCCTGCTCGGCGCGGCTTTGGCGCTGTTCGTCGCGGCCGCCTGCGCGGCGCTTCCGGCCGGGGTCAAACAGGGCGCGTCGGTCGAAGGCATCACCGAATACGACCTGGCCAACGGCCTGCGGGTGCTGCTGTTCCCCGACGCCGCCAGCCCAAAGTGACCGTCAACATCACCTACCTGGTCGGGTCGCGCATGGAGAGCTATGGCGAGACCGGGATGGCGCACCTGCTCGAGCACATGGTGTTCAAGGGCACCACCGACGCGCGGCAACCTGATGACCGCGCTGGCGCAGCGCGGCATGGCGTTCAACGGCTCGACCTGGTACGACCGCACCAACTATTTCGAGACGTTCCCGGCAACCGACGCCAACCTCGACTGGGCGCTGGGCATGGAAGCCGACCGCATGGTCAACTCGACCGTATTGCGCCGCAGGACCTGGACAGCGAGATGACGGTCGTGCGCAACGAAATGGAGCGCAACGAGAACAATCCGGTGCGCATGCTGATCCAGCGCACGACCGCGGCCGGGTTCGACTGGCACAACTACGGCAAGGACACGATCGGCGCGCGCACCGACATCGAGCGCGTCGACATCGGCCGCCTGCAGGCGTTCTATCACCTGTACTACCAGCCGGACAACGCGGTGCTGATCGTCGCCGGCGCGTTCGATGCGGACAAGGCGCTCGCGCTGATCGCCAAATACTTCGGACCGATCCCGAAACCGGCGCGCGTGCTGCCGCCGCTGTACACCGACGAGCCGGTGCAGGACGGTGCGCGCGAAGTGACGCTCCGCCGCGTGGGGAACACGCAATGGCTGTCGGCGATGTATCACACCGTTCCGGGCGCGCACCCGGACGCGGTCGCGATCGAGGCCGCGGTCGGCGCGATGACGGTCAGTCCCGGTGGTCGCCTGTACAAGGCGCTGGTCGAAACCAGGAAAGCCGCCGCGGTCGACGACTTCGTCTTCGACGGCCACGACCCCGGCTTCGCGATGTTCCTCGCGCAGGTGCCGGAAAGCGATTCGCTGGACGCTCGCCCGCACCGCGATGCTGCCGGTGATCGAGGACGTCGCACAGCAGCCGTTCACGAAAGGCGAGATCGACCGCGTGCGCGCCAAGACGCTCAAGGGAATCGACGAGACGATCAACGATCCGCAGCGGCTCGGCATCGCGCTTTCCAGCTCGATTGCGATGGGCGACTGGCGGCTCTTTTTCCTGCAGCGCGATCGCTGGCGCGCGCTGACCACCGCCGACGTCGATCGCGTCGCCAGCGCGTACTTCAAGCCGTCCAACCGGACGGTCGGCGAATTCATCCCCGACGCCAAGCCCGACCGCGCGCCGGCGCCGCCCGCCGTCGACATCGCGGCGATGGTCGACAATTACAAGGGCGATCCGGCCGTTGCGGCGGGGGAAAGCTTCGACGCGACACCGGCCAACCTGGACGCGCGTACGCAGCGTTTCACGCTCGCCGACGGCATGAAGGTCGCGTTGCTCCCGAAAAGGACGCGCGGCGCGACCGTGCACTTCCATCTGTCGATGCATTACGGCGACGAGGCGTCGATCAAGGGCCGCGAGGGCGAAGCCGAGCTTGCCGGCGCGATGCTCCTGCGCGGCACGGCGCAGCACAGCCGGCAGGAGATCGAGGACACCCTCGACCGCCTGCGTTCCACGCTGTCGATCTCGCGGCGCGCAAACCGCGCTGAGCGCGCGCGGGCAGACGGTGCGCGCCAACCTCGCGCCGACACTCGATCTGCTGGCCGAAGCGCTGCAGCATCCGGCGTTCCCCGCGGCCGAGCTCGATACGCTCAAGCGCGCGCAGATCGCCGGCATCGAGCAGCAGCGCTCCGATCCGCGCGCGATCGCCGTGCGCGCGCTCGCCCGCTATGACAATCCGTATCCGAAGGGCGATGACCGCTACACGCCGACGTTCGACGAGGAGCTTGCCGAGCTCAAGGCGCCCGGCGTCGATCGGCTCGAGGATTTCCACCGGCGCTTTTACGGGGCGAACGCCGCCGAGATCAGCATCGTCGGTGATTTCGATCCCGCTGCCGTGAGGGCCGATCTGCAACGCCTGTTCGGCGCGTGGTCGTCGCCGAGCCGGTACGCGCGCGTGCCCGATCCGCTGGTCGCCAAGCGCGCGGCGGCGATGCCCATCGAAACGCCGGACAAGGCCAATGCCTTCCTGATCGGGGAGACGGCGTTCGCGCTGAACGACAAGGACCCGGACTACCCGGCGCTGATACTGGCCAACTACATCCTCGGCGGATCGACCGATTCGCGGCTGTGGAACCGCATCCGCCAGAAGGAGGGCCTGAGCTACGGGATCGGCAGCAGCCTGGATTCCAGCAGCTTCGAGGCGAACACGACGATCTCGATCTCGGCGATCTTCGCGCCGGAGAATCTCGAACGGCTGCGCAGCGGCGTGCAGGACGAGCTCGAACGCGCGCAACGCGACGGCTTCACCGCCGAGGAAGTCGCCGACGCCAAGCGTGCGCTGCTCCAGCAACGGGCCCTCGCGCGCAGCCAGGACGCGGCCCTCGCGGCGGCGCTGACCCGGCAGTCGTACCTGGAGCGCACGTTCGCCTATTCGGCCGAGATCGACGCCGCGCTCGAGCGGCTCGATGCCGCCGCAGTCAACGCGGCGCTGCGCAAGTACCTGAAGCCCGACTCTTTCGCCACCGTCTTTGCCGGCGATTTCACGAAGGCGAAAAAGTAGTGGTGGCGGACTTTGGCGTAGCCGCCGCCACACCGGGTCGCGCTTTGCTGGCCCGGGATGACAGCCCATCGCCGTCCCGGGCTGCGGCCGGGCGCTACCAGGCTCCGACGAGCCCTCGCAATGCAGCGGCGATGCCGCGCGCGCAGCCGAGGACCGGCGCCGGCGTGCGCCAGCCTTCGGGTCCCGGGAACGGCGCGACGTAGCCTCCGGCTTCCTCGATCAGCAGCAGCCCGGCCAGCGCGTCCCAGGCGTTGAGCGACAATTCGACGAAGCCGTCCAGGCGGCCGGCGGCGACGTGGGCGAGCTGCAAGGCGCCCGCGCCAAGATTGCGGGTCGCGGCGCCGCTGTCCATCAGCGCGTGGCGCAGCGCCAGATAGCGCGGCTCGGGAAACCGATCGTGGTGCCCTATCGCGAGGAATGCTTCGCCGAGCGCCGCACAGCCGCTGACCGCGATGCGCGCCTGGTCGCCCGCGTGCCGGCGCCAGGCGCCGTCGCCGCGCCGCGCGTGGAACATCTCGTCGTGCTCGGGATCGTAGACGACGCCGAGCTCGGTCTTGCCCAGCTCCACGTAGGCGATCGACACGCAGTAATAGCGCAGGCCGCGCAGGAAATTGTGCGTGCCGTCGATCGGATCGACGACCCAGATCCGATCGGGCGCGCCGTGGAACGATGCCGACGATTCCTCGCCGAGGAAGGCGTCGCCGGGAAACGCTGCGGCAAGCTTGCTGGCGATCAGGTCCTCGATCGCCCGGTCGGCGCGCGTGACGAAATTCTGCGCGCCCTTGCTCTCGACGATCAGCGACTCGCGCTTGGCGAAAAGATCGCGCGCGAGCTCGCCCGCCTTGAGCGCGACCTGCTGTGCGGCGGCATAGCGGGCAGTCAACGGCATGTCCTGAGTCCTTCGGTCTCGGCCCGGCGGCGATCCGCGGCGGCGATTGATTGCGCCTCTTTGCTTTCGACCCCGGCCGGCAACACTTCGTTCTGCACCGCGCACCGGCGCCGATGCAGACAGTATTCCAGATTCCCGGATGGGTGGAAGTTGAATTGCCCAGGCGGATACGCGACAATCGCGCTCCGCTTCCCCGCGTCCCGCGCTCCAGCGTTCCCGATGCGAAATGCCACTTCCTTTGCCGCCCGCCGCCGCTTCGACGTCATCTGCCTCGGCCGCTTCGCCGTCGACTTCTACGCCCAGCAGATCGGCGCCCGGCTCGAGGACGTGACGAGCTTCGCCAAGTACCTCGGCGGCTCGTCGGCGAACACCGCGTTCGGTTGCGCCCGCCTCGGGCTCGACGTTGCGCTGATCTCGCGCGTCGGCGACGACGGCCTGGGCCGTTTCCTGATCGAGACGATTGCCCGCGAAGGCTGCGACGTGAGCCACGTCGGCATCGATCCGTCGCGCCTCACCGGCGCGGTCGTCCTCGGCATCAAGGACAAGGACACGTTCCCGCTGATCTTCCTGCGCGAGAACTGCGCCGACATGGCGATCGCCGAGAGCGACGTCGACGAGTCGTTCATCGCGCAGAGCAAGGCGCTGCTGATCACCGGCACGCACTTCTCGACCGCGCATGTCAACCGCATCAGCCATCTGGCGCTCGACCGCGCCCGTAACAACGACGTGCGCACCATCCTCGACATCGACTATCGTCCGGTGCTGTGGGGACTGACCGCGCGCGGCGACGGCGAGACGCGCTACGTGCGCTCCGACACGGTGACCGCGCACCTGCAGGCGATCCTGCCGAAGATCGATCTGGTCGTCGGCACGATCGAGGAGTTCAACATCGCCGGCGGCAGCACCGACATCATCGAGTCGCTCGCCGCGGTGCGACGGATCACGCCCGCCGTGCTGCTGGTCAAGCGCGGGCCGCTCGGCTGCGCGGTCATCGACGGTGCGATACCGTGCTCGCTCGACGATGCGTTCAACGGCCGCGGCGTCGATGTCGAGGTGTTGAACGTGCTGGGCGCCGGCGACGCGTTCTCGGCGGGATTTCTTTCCGGCTGGGTCCGCGGCGAGGACTACGACGCGTGCTGCCGCTACGCCAATGCCTGCGGCGCGCTGGTCGTCTCGCGGCATGGCTGCGCTCCGGCGATGCCGACGCGGATCGAGCTCGACTATTTTCTTGCCAACGCCGCGCACATTCCGCGTCCCGACCAGAACGCCGCGCTGACACGGCTGCATCGCGTTACCGCGCCACGGCCGGCGCGCGACCAGGTCTTCGTCTTCGCGTTCGACCATCGCAACCAGTTCTTCGACCTGGCGCTGGAAGCGGGCGCCGGCGAGGCGCGGCTGGCGCGGTTGAAGAATCTCTTTGTCGAGGCGGTCGGAGAGACCGAGGCGGCGCTCGGGCTCGCCGGCCGCATCGGCATCCTCTGCGACGATCGCTACGGGCAGGACGCCCTCAACGCGGCGACCGGACGCGGCTGGTGGATAGGCAGGCCGGTCGAGCTGCCGGGCTCGAACCCGCTGGTGTTCGACCGCGGTCGGTCGATCGGCACGAACCTGATTGCGTGGCCGCAGGAGCACGTCGTCAAATGCCTGGTCAAGTTCCATCCCGACGACGACATCGGCAATCGTCTCGAACAGGAAGCGCAGGTCCGCGCGCTCTACGATGCGGTGCAGGCGAGCGGCCACGAACTGCTGCTCGAGATCGTCCCGCCGCAGGAGTTGCCGCGTGCGCCCGACACCGTGTTGCGCGCGATCAAGCGCCTGTACAACCTCGAAGTCTTTCCGGAGTGGTGGAAGCTCGAGCCGATGCCCGCGGGCGAGTGGTCGGCAATCGACGCGCTGATCGCCGAGCGCGATCCGTATTGCCGCGGCGTGCTGCTGCTCGGCCAGGCCGCGGACCCCGCCGCGCTGGCCGCCGGTTTTGCCGAAGCGCGCGCCAGTCGAACCTGTCGCGGGTTCGCCGTCGGCCGCACGATCTTTCACGAACCGAGCCGGAAGTGGCTGGCAGGTGAGCTCGACGACGCGGCGCTGGTGCGCAGCGTGCGCGCGAACTTCGAGGTGCTGATACGCGCCTGGCGCAACGCGCGCGGCGAACCGGCAGCGAGAGCGGCGTGAGCGCGGCGGCGGACTTCAAGACCCGATGGGCCGTCGCCGAGCGATTGCCTGGGAGTCGACACACCGGCGCCAGCCGTGCTCCGGACGGAAACGGGGCCGCAGCGTGAGCGGCACGATTCGGCTGACGGCGGCGCAGGCGCTGGTGCGCTATCTCGCGGCGCTGTCGACCGACACCGGCGCCGGCACGCAGCCGCTGTTCGCCGGCGTGTTCGCGATCTTCGGCCACGGCAACGTCGCGGGGCTCGGCGAAGCGCTCTATCGCCATCGCGACCGGCTGCCGACCTATCGCGCGCACAACGAGCAGGCGATGGCGCACGCGGCGATCGCCTTCGCCAAGGCCAGCATGCGCCGCCGCATGATGGCGTGCACCACCTCGATCGGCCCCGGCGCGACCAACATGGTCACCGCCGCGGCACTCGCGCACGTCAACCGCCTGCCGGTGCTGCTGCTGCCGGGCGACGTGTTCGCCTCGCGCGCTCCCGATCCGGTGCTGCAGCAGGTCGAGGACTTTCACGACGGCGGCGTATCCGCCAACGACTGCTTCAGGCCGGTGTCGCGCTACTTCGACCGCATCATGCATCCGGCGCAACTGCTGACTGCGCTGCCGCGGGCGATTCACGTCCTGACCGACGCCGCGCTGTGCGGGCCGGTGACGCTCGCGCTGCCGCAGGACGTGCAGACGATGGCCTGCGACTATCCCGAGGGCTTCTTTGCGCCCGATACCGTCGTGTTTCGCGCCCAGCCCCCGGCGCAAGCCGAGCTGGCGCGGGCCGCCGCGTTGTTGCGCACCGCCCGGCGGCCGTTGATCGTCGCCGGCGGCGGCGTGCTGTACGGCCTGGCCGGGCGCGCGCTCGCCGCGTTCGCCGAGAGGCACGGCGTACCGGTCGCCGAGACTCAAGGCGGCAAGGGCGCGCTCGCCTGGGACCATCCGCTGCAGCAGGGCGCGATCGGCGTGACGGGCTCACCTGCCGCCAATGACCGCGCGCGCGAGGCCGACGTGGTTCTCGCGGTCGGAACGCGCCTGCAGGATTTCACCACCGGCTCGCATTCGATGTTCGGTGGCGCGAAGCTCCTGAGCGTCAACGTCAATGCCTTCGACGCGCTCAAATGGCGCGCGGTCGCGCTGGTCGGCGACGCGGGGCTCACCCTCGATGCGCTGTCGCAGGCGCTGGCCCACTGGCGATCCGAACCGTCGTGGCAAGCGAAGGCGAAAGCGGCGGCGAATGCCTGGCGCGGCGACGTCGAGCGCATCACCGGCCGCCGCGACGCGGCGCTGCCGTACGAAGGCGAAGTGATCGGCGCCGTGCAGCGCTCGGCCGGCGGCGCCTCGGCGCGCGACATCGTCGTCTGCGCCGCCGGGACCTTGCCCGCCGAATTGCACAAGCTCTGGCGTGCGTCGGGGCCCGGCGGCTATCACGTCGAATACGGCTACTCGTGCATGGGCTACGAGATCGCCGGCGGGCTCGGCGTCAAGATGGCGCGACCGGACCACGAAGTCATCGTCATCGTCGGCGACGGCAGCTACCTGATGCTCAACAGCGAGATCGCGACCTCGGTGATGCTGGGCAGGAAGCTCATCGTCGTCGTGCTCGACAACCACGGCTACGGCTGCATCAACCGCCTGCAGCAGGCCTGCGGCGGAGAGGCGTTCAACAACCTGTTCGCCGACTGCGTCCAGGGTCCGGACGGCGCGCCGCGCATCGACTTCGCCGCGCACGCCGCCTCGCTCGGCGCGCTGGCCGAGAACGTGAAGACCATTCCGGAGCTCGAGGCGGCAATGCAGCGCGCCCGCGCCGCGGCCCGCAGCTACGTGATCTGCATCGAGACCGATCCGGACAGGACGACCGAAGAGGGCGGCTGGTGGTGGGATGTCGCGATACCGGAAGTGTCGGAGCGCGAAGAGGTGCGGCGGGCACGCGAAGCGTACGAAAAAGCAAAACGAGAACAGAAACCTTGAATGCGCGACGATCGTAAAACGGACTCCCTGACCCGTCATTCCCGCCCGCGATGCTCCCCCTCGGGGGCAGGCTCCAGCGGCAATCCAGTGACTTTCGACGGACGCCACTGGGTCCCCGCTTGCGCGGGGACGACGAGGCAATGGCTGGGTCCCCGCTTGCGCGGAGACGGCGCGGGCAACGGGTTGACGGCGAACGAATGATGAGTCAACCCTTCAACGTCAAAATCGGCATCAACCCGATTTCGTGGAGCAACGACGACCTGCCTTCGCTCGGCGGCGAGACGCCGCTCGAGGTCGCGTTGAGCGAAGGCAAGGCGATCGGTTACGAAGGCTTCGAGCTGGGCCACAAGTTTCCGCGCGAGTCCAGGGCGTTGGCCCGCGTGCTGTCCGCGCACGGGCTCGACCTGGTGTCCGGCTGGTACTCGGGACGGCTTGCGCGACGCTCGGTCGCCGAGGAAATCGCCGCGGTCGAGCCGCACCTCAAGCTGCTGGCCGGCAACGGTGCGAAGGTGATGGTCTACGGCGAGGTCGCCGACAGCATCCAGGGTGCGCCCGAGCCGCTGTACAAGCGGCCGCGCTTTTTCCGCGACGCGGAGTGGCGCGAGTACGCCGACCGGGTCACGGCATTCGCGCGGCACACGCTCGCGCGTGGCGTGCGTCTCGCCTATCACCACCACATGGGCGCGTACGTGCAGTCTCCCGCCGACGTCGACCGGCTGATGGCGCTGACCGGCGACGAGGTCGGATTGCTGTTCGACAGCGGGCACATGAGCTTCGCCGGCGGCGACGCGGTCGCGATGCTCGCGAAGCATGTCGGCCGCGTCTGTCACGTGCACTGCAAGGACGTGCGGCCGCAGGTGCTTGCGCTCGGGCGCAATCGCAACTGGAGCTTCCTCGAATCGGTGATCAACGGAGCGTTCACCGTGCCCGGCGACGGCGCGGTCGACTTCGCCGCGCTGCTCGGACTGCTGCACGAGCACGGCTACGTAGGCTGGCTGGTGGTCGAGGCCGAGCAAGATCCGACCATCGCGCCGAGCTATCGCTACGCGGAAATGGGTTACCGGCATTTGCGCGAGCTGGTCGACCGCATCGGCGGCGGTGCGAAGGCCGCCGCATGAGACATCCTGTGTCAACCCGTGGCCGTTTGAAGCAGCATTTGAGCGGCGCGATGTTGGGTGGGGTCGTAGGGCTTGCGATCGATCCAAGCGCGCCAGATCACGCGCAGCCAAGCCCGCGAGAGGATGCGAATGGCGTGCGGATGATCGCAGCCACGAGCGCGGGCTTGGGCGTAGACATGAGCGGCCCAGTGGCTGGCGTGGCGCGAGTTGTCGGCGAGACAGGTGAGGGCGGCGCGCAGGCGGTGGTTGCAGGCCCAGCGGAAGGTCACGGCTTTGCTCTTGCCGGAGGCGTAGGTGACGGGGGCCACGCCGGCTTCGGCAGCCAGATGTTCGTCGCTGTCGAAGCGCTCGCGCACGCTGCCCAGCTCCGCCAGGATTTGCGCCGCGCACACTCGTCCGGCGCGCGGGAAGCTCATCAGCAGGCGGCCATCGTCAATCGCGCCGACGTGGTGCTCGATGCGACTGGTCAGCAGCCGGATTTGCGCGACCAGGCGGGCCAAGATGCGCACCAGGCTGAGGGCGAGCTCGCCCTTGGCTTCCATCTCCAACTCGCCGATGACCACGGCAGGAGCTTGGTGCAGCCGGGCCAGCAGTTCGTCGGCGCTGCGCCGACCGCTGTAGGCATGCTGGGCGCAGAACGCGGCCATGCGCTTGGGGCCGAGGCGGCTGGCCGCTTCAGGCGTGGGGTAACGCTGGATGAAGGCCAAGGCGATAGGCGAGTCGATGTCGGCGAAGATCTCGGCGGCGCCGGGCCAGAAGGATTGCAGCAGGCAGCGCAGCTGGTTGGCGAGTTGCACACGGGTGGCGACCAGATCGTCACGCCCACGCACCAAGGCGCGCAAGGCGCGGATGTCATCGCCTTGCGCGGCCAGCGGTTGGAAACGATGGCCGTCGGTGCGCAGCAGATCCGCCAACAAGTAGGCGTCGCTGGCGTCGCTCTTGCCACCGTGACTGCGGTAGCGCGGCCGGGTGGCCTTGACGACGTTGGGGTGGATCGGGATGACAGTGAAGCCGCCCTCCAGCAGCGCATCGACGATCAGCCCGGAGGGGCGCTCGATCGCCACGGCCATGACGCCCGAGGCGGTCAGCCGGCGGCGCAATTCGGTCAGGCCCGCGGCGTCGTGATTGATCTCGAACTGCACGCACACGCTACCGTGCTCATCGATGACGCACACCGCGTGGGTTCGGCTGGCCCAGTCCAGCCCGGCAAAAATAGTGGTCATGGACAGACTCCTGCAAGTTGCGGTATGACTTGCCGTGCCGGAAGCCCACGCGGGTCGCTCACTGATCGGCGCTCCTGGCTGCGAACCTTGGCGCTACATCCTGTAGCCCGTCTGGGTCTTCCGGCGCCTCGAGGGCTGCGGGTCTCATGCGGGCCGTCGAGCGGCCAGCGCGCGTGGCAGTCACCCCGGGGGCACGGAAGTCGGAATACAAGATCGGCGCAGCCGGCACGCCGAGTCAAGATCACTGCGTTCCCCAACATGCTCGCGCCATCCAACATCCAGAAGGTAGTCCAGTGAGCCTGCTGGTCAAGGGACAACGCACCGGCCGCGACATCGTGCGCGTCACGCCGCAGTCGGCCGGCTGGACCTACGTCGGCTTCGCCGCGCATCGGCTCGCCCCGGCCGAAACACTGGCGATCGCGCTGCCCGGCGCCGAGGCGTGCGTCGTCGTCCTGGGCGGACGGGTGAGCGTCGAGACCGGCGGCGCGACCTGGCGCGACGTCGGCGGTCGCGCCAGCGTCTTCGACGATCGCGCGCCGTATGCCGTCTATCTTCCGCCGGGCGAGAGCGCACGGATTGTCGCGCAGACTGCGGCGGAAATCGGCGTAGGCAGCGCGCCCGCCGCGAGCGGCGGGCCGGCACGGCTGATCGAGCCCGGGTCGATGCAACGCTTCACCCGCGGCGAGGGCAGCAACAAGCGTTACGTATGCGACATCCTGCCGCAGACCGAGCCCGCCGAGCGCCTGCTCATCGTCGAAGTGGTGACGCCGGGCGGCCACTCGTCGAGCTACCCGCCGCACAAGCACGACACCGACAACCTTCCGGCCGAGAGCTCGCTCGAGGAAACCTATTACCACCGCCTCAATCCTGCGCAGGGCTTCGCCTTCCAGCGCGTCTACACCGACGACCGCGCGATCGACGAAGCGCTTGCGGTCGAGGATCACGACGTCGTGCTGGTGCCGCGCGGCTATCATCCGGTTGTCGTGCCGCATGGCTACGATTCGTATTACCTGAACGTGATGGCCGGTCCGAAGCGCGAATGGCATTTCCGCAACGATCCGGCGCACGAATGGATGCTCAATCAGTGACTCACGGAGCAGAGGATGATTGAAGCGGCACTGTTCGGCGCCGGCCGAATCGGCAAGATCCACGCTGGCAATCTCGCCCGCCAGCCCGGCGCCCGGCTCAAGTACGTGGTCGACGTCAATGCGGCGGCGGCGGCCGATCTCGCGGCGCGTCACGGCGCGACGGTCGCGACGGTCGACGCAGCGCTTGCCGACCGTGCGATCAACGCGATCGTCATCGCGTCGAGCACCGATACGCATGCCGACCTGCTGCTGCGTGCCGCCGCAGCCGGCAAGGCGATCTTCTGCGAAAAGCCGGTCGACCTCGACCTCGCTCGCGCGCGCAGCGCCGCGGCGGCGGTCGAGCGCGCCGGCGTGACCTGCCTGGTCGGCTTCCAGCGCCGCTACGACCCGACGTTCGCCGCAGTAAAAGCCCGCCTGTCCGCGGGCGAGATCGGCGAGCCGGAAATGCTGGTCGTCACCAGCCGCGACCCCGGCGCGCCGCCGCTCGACTACATCAAAGTGTCCGGCGGCATATTCAAGGACATGCTGATTCACGACTTCGACATCTTTCGCTGGATCCTCGAAGATGAAGCCGCGACCGTGTACGCGACCGGCAGCTGCCTCACCGACCCTGCGATCGAGGCGGCCGGCGACATCGACTCGACCGCGGTGACGATACGCACGCACCGCGGGCGGCTCGCGCAGATCAACACCAGCCGGCGCGCGGCGTACGGCTACGACCAGCGCTTCGAAGTGCTCGGCGGCAAAGGCATGCTGCAGGCCGGCAACCACCGGCCGACCGAGGTGACCGCGCACACTGCTGCCAATGTCAGCCGCGACAAGCCCGAGCATTTTTTCCTCGAGCGCTACCGGGTGGCGTATGCCAACGAGATGGCGCATTTCATCGACGCGGTCGCCGGCGGCAAGCCGGTGCGCACGACCATCGCCGACGGCGTGAAGGCGCTGGAGCTCGCCGATGCGGCGACCCGGTCGTGGCGCGAGCGGCGCATCGTCGAGCTCTAGTTCGCCGGCCGCCGCGGCCCTTCGCGCGAATTCCGACCACCCGGCACACAGCACAGACGAGGATCGAGCGATGACCCCCACCCGCCGCCTGCGCATCGGCATCGCCGGACTCGGCCGCCTCGGCAAGCGCCATGCGGAAAACCTCGCCCAGCGCGTCCCGCGGGCCGAGCTCGTCGCCGTGTGCAGCCCCGTCGCCGACGAGATCGCCTGGGCGAAACAGCATCTCGGCATCGAGCGCTGTTACGCCGACTACGCGGCGATGCTGGCCGACCCGGGCATCGACGCGGTGTTCCTGGTGACGCCGACCACCATGCACGCCGTTCAGATCATCGAGGCTCTGCAGGCCGGCAAGCACGTGTTCTGCGAAAAGCCCTTGTCGCTGGAAATGGCCGACTGCGAGCGCGTGCAGCGCGAGGCGGCAAAACGGCCCGCCCTCAAGGTGATGATCGGCTACGGGCGCCGCTTCGACCCGAGCTATCGCGACGCCTACGACAAGGTCCAGGCAGGCATGATCGGCACGCCGTTCCTGGTGCGATCGCAGAACCTGGACCTGAACGATGCGTCGGGGTTCTTCGTCCGCTTCGCCCCGACCAGCGGCGGGATTTTCCTCGACTGCACGGTGCACGACATCGACCTCGCGCGCTGGTTCCTCGGCAATCCGCGGCCGCTGCGCGCGTTCGCCGCCGGCACGATCGCGATCCACGAAGGCCTGCGCGAATTCGGCGACGTCGACAACGGCGTGGCGACCTGCGAGTTCGCCGACGGCAAGCTCGCCTGCTTTTACGCCTCGCGCACGATGGCGCACGGCCACGAGACGGCGACCGAGATCTTCGGTACCCGGGGCCGGCTGGCCGTCGGCGCGAACCCGCGGCTCGATCGCGTCGACATTTCAGACGCCCACGGCGTGCGCAACGAATGCACGCCGACCTTCTACGAGCGCTTCGAGGCGGCTTTCCTGCTCGAGCTCGCGCATTTCGTCGACGCGGTGCTCGACGACCGCGCGCCGGCGCTGACCCTGCACGATGCGACCGAGGCGACGCGCATCGCGCTGGCGCTGCGCGAGTCGCTGCAGACCCGGCGGATGGTAGAGTTGTCGTGAGCCGTGCTGCTTCGGCTCGCGAAAAAGAATCGCGAGTCAAATAAGTTCGTCATTCCCGCGGCCTTTAGTCCCCGCGGAAGCGGGGAGGGAATCCAGTGTCGTTTGCGCGAAAGACGCTGGAGCCCCGCTTCCCGGGGACGACCCGGATAAGTTCGTCATTCCCGCGAACGCGGGAATCCAGTGTCGTTTGCGCGAAAGACGCCGGGTCCCCGCTTCCGCGGGGACGACCCAGTATAGATCGGAGCCGTCTCGGAAGCCCCTCTGAAAAGCCGTCTCGCTCCACGCGACCTGCTGCTCACGCTGGCGGTCGTGACCCTGTGGGGATTTTCGTTCGTTCCGATCAAGGTCGGCTTGCGCGAGGTCCCGCCGTTCGCGCTGGCGGCGCTGCGCTTTTTCTTCGCCGCCGTGCCGCTGGTGTTTTTCGTCCGGCGACCGCGGATGCCCTGGGGCGACGTCGCGGGCTACGGCGTGGCCATCGGCGTGGTGCAATTCGGGCTCCTTTTTCTCGCCATCAAGCTCGGGATGCCGGCAGGACTGTCGTCGCTGGTCATCCAGCTTCAGGTCTTCTTCACCGTCGGCTTGGCCGTGGCATTCCTCGGAGACAGGCTGCAGAAGCACAACCTGATCGGGGCCGCCATTGCCGCGTCCGGCATCGTCCTGCTCGCCGCATTCAAGCTGGCGAGCGGCCTCGGATCGACCTTCATCGGATTCGTGCTGGTGATCGTCGCGGCGTTCGCTTGGGGCGTGGGCAACGTCATCGCCAAGCACGCCGCCGGCGCGCACGAGCCGGACATGTTCGCCCTGATCGTCTGGTCGAGCCTGATCCCGCCGTTGCCGCTCGCCGCGCTGTCGTACGCGTTCGAAGGCGGGCCGGCGGTGTGGCACGCGGTGGCGTCGGCCGGGGCGCTGACCTGGGGCGTGCGTCCTCGTCCTCGCGTGGGGCGCGACCTTGTTCGGCTTCGCGTCATGGGCGGGTCTGCTGCATCGCTACCCGACGGCGCTGATCTCGCCGTTCGGGCTGCTGATACCCGTATCGGGCTTGGCCAGCGGCGCGATTTTCCTCGGCGAATCGCTGGCACCGGTGCAGGCGCTCGGCGCCGTGCTGGTGTTCGCCGGTCTTGCCGAGAACGTCTTCGGTGCGGAGCTCCGCAGCTGGTTGTCGCGGCCGCGCCGCTAAATCCAGCGCGTCTGCACCGGTGGCGCTTGCGCAGCGGCGACGCGCGCCATTACAGCGTCGACCTTACGCGGCAGCCGGAACGTCGATCACCCGCGGCGCATGGCCGGTCGCGCGCAGGAATCGCTCCAGGTCGGCATGCGCGAGAACCAGCGTCGCGGTATTGGTCAGCGGATGCGCTTGCACCGCCGCGGCCTCCCACAGCGAATGGTCGATCACGAATTCGACTGCCTGCGCGGCGTCGTTGACCAGTGCGAGCAGGCTGACCGAGCCGGGCGTTATCGCAAGGTGTTTTTTCAGCCGCTCGGGCGAGGCGAAGCCGAGCCGACCGGCGCCGAGCAGCGCACCGAGCGCATTCAAGTCGACCGCGCGGGCCGCCGGCACGGTGACCAGGAAATGCCGTGCCCCTTTCTTGTCGCGAAGGAACAGGTTCTTGGTCTTGGCGCCGGGCAGCGGCGGCACCAGGCGCTCGGATTCCGCGACGGTCATCACCGCGGCATGCTCGTGCCGCGCTGCGGCGATGCCGTGCTGGCGCAGGAAGTCGTCGATATTCATCTGGCGGCTCAAAGGGGGATCGGCCACCCGCCATTGTGCAGCACACGTCGGCCCGTGATCGCCGCGATGGGCCCGGCGCGACAGGCCGCGATGCCCACAGCATAAAGATATTTCAGATGTGTCAGATGTTTCGCCACGGGCAAACCGGCTTGCCCGGAACGCGCCCGGTGCTAAACTGTCCGACCTCGACAAAGCAACGGCGGCACCTGCATGGACGGCACGGCGTGGACAGCTTGAGCAAGCCGCTTCTGGATCCGGTTTCGGCCCCGCCGGCCGACGCCGAGACCCCGGCCGCGCTGCACCGGGCCGTGCGCGAAAACCTGATCCGCTACGGCGCCGAGTTCCATCCCGAATTCATCGTCCGGGCGCGCGGCTCGTATATCTACGACGAGAACGGGCGCGCGATCCTGGATTTCACGTCCGGCCAGATGTGCGCGACGCTCGGCCACAACCACCCGGCGATCGTGGCCGCGATCGAGAAGAGCTGCCGCGAGGTGCTGCACCTGTTCAGCGGCATGCTTTCGCCGGCGGTCGCGGCGCTGGCCAGGCGCATGGCGGCCATGCTGCCGCGGAGCCTCTCCAAGCTGATTTTCCTCAACACCGGCGGCGAGAGCAACGAAACGGCGCTGCGTCTGGCCAAGAAATTCACCGGCGGATTCGAGGTCGTCGGTCTCGACGGCTCGTGGCATGGCACCACCGCCGGCGCGAGCTCGACGACGTACGCCAGCGGACGCCGCGGCTACGGGCCGACGATTCCCGGCACCTACGCGATTCCCGAGCCGAACAGCTATCGCTGCCCGATCCGGCATTGCCGCGACCGCTGCGACATGAGCTGCCTCGAGGTGGGCTTCGAGCTGTTCGACGCGCAGTCGGTGGGTGCGCCCGCCGCGGCCATCGTCGAGCCCATCTTGAGCGCCGGCGGCATCATCGTCCCGCCGGAAGGCTATTTCGCGCGCCTGCGCAAGCTCTGCGACGCGCGCGGCATGCTGCTGATCTTCGACGAGGCGCAGACGGCCTTCGGCCGTACCGGGCGCAATTTCGCCTTCGAGGCCCTGGGTGTTACGCCCGACATCCTGACGATGTCCAAGACGCTCGGCGGCGGCCTGCCGCTGGCCGCCACCGCGACCAGCCCCGACATCGAAGAAGACTGCTACAGCAAGGGATTTGCCAATTACACTTCGCACGTCTCCGACCCGTTGCCGGCCACCGTGGGCCTCGCGGTGCTCGACGTCCTCGAGCGCGAGCAGCTGGCGGCCAATGCCCGCGCCATGGGTGAGAGACTGAAGAACGGCCTCGCCAGCTCCAGGCGCGCCACGAGGCGATCGGCGACGTGCGCGGCCAAGGATTGCTGCTCGGCGTCGAGCTGGTCAAGGACCGCGAGACGCGGCAGCCCGCGCACCAGCTCGGCCTGCAGGTGACGCGGCGCTGCATGGAGCTCGGCTTGTCGATGAACATCCGCCAGGTCCCGACCCGCGGCGCGGTGTGGCGCATCGCGCCGCCGCTGACGGTCAAGCGCCGACGAGATCGACCGTGCGCTGGCGATCATCGACCAGGCGCTGGCGGATTGCGTCGTCAAGCCGTCAGCGCGCTCGTCGCCGGTTTCGTAGACGGCTTGTGAAAGACAGGACTTGCGGTCTACGCGCGGTGCGGCAGTATGGGGCGTGGCCAGGGTACAGCGCGGATGCGGGCGAGGGAGACCCGCCCGCGAGGGGAACGGAAGCGCGTGTCGGCTTCCTGACATCAATGCTTCATTTGGACGAGGACAAAAAATGCTGAAAAGACTGTTGTCGTTACTCACTTCCGGCCTGTTGCTGGCCATCGTGTTCGCGCCGGGCGCCCGCGCCGACGTGCTGCAGACCATCAAGCAGAAGGGCGTGCTGACCGTCGGCACCAAGGCGGACTACCGGCCGTTCGGCTTCCTCGATCCGTCGGGCAAGATCGTCGGGTTCGAGCCCGATCTTGCCGCCGACGTCGCGAAACGGCTCGGCGTCAAGCTCGAGCTGGTGCCGGTCGTCGCATCCAATCGCATCCAGTTCCTGCAGCAGGGCAAGATCGACATGATGATCGCGACGATGAGCGACACGCCCGAGCGGCGCAAGATCGTCGACATCGTCGAGCCTTCGTACTACGGATCGGGCACCAACGTCTGGCGCCGAAGTCGGCGAACTCACGAGCTGGGACAGGCCTCCGCGGCAAGAAGGTCTGCCTGATCCAGGGCTCGTTCTACAACAAGGAGCTGCAGGAAAAATACGGCGTCGAAGGCGTCGCGTTTCCCGGCACCGCGGAAGCGTACGCCGCGCTGAAGAACGGCAACTGCGTCGGGTTCGCCTACGACGACACCGCGATCATCGGCGAGATGCAAAAGCCCGAGTGGGGCGACTACGAGATGCCGCTGGATTCGATCCTGTTCGTGCCGTGGGGCCTCGCGGTCAACCAGGGCGAAAAGGGCTTCGCCGACTTCATGTCGAAGACCATCACCGACTGGCACAAGACCGGCTTGATCCAGCAGCTCGAGAAGAAGTGGGGGATCAAGCCCACCAAATTCGCGCAGGAAATGCACGACAAGTACAAATAGCGGCCGGCTCGGCGGCGGTCTCCCGCGGCGCGGCGCGCGCTGCCGCGGACGACCGCCGGCCGCCGCGTGCCGATGGGGGCGGCCGATGCAGTTCATCTGGGACTGGTTTCGCTGGTTGCACCAGACGACCGGCATCAATCTCACGATCTTCTACGATCCGTTCGACCGCAAGCGCTTCGTCGGCGGCTTCTTCACCACGATCAAGCTGTCGGTGATCTGCATCGTGCTGAGCGTGCTGATCGGCGTCGTCGGCGCGTGGCTGCAGGGATCGCGGCTGCGCGTCACTCGCCAGCGTCGTCTACTGGTACATCCAGTTCTTCCGCAACACGCCGCCGCTGGTCCAGCTCTATTTCTTCTATTTCGGCGTCGGCAGCCTGCTGCGGAGCTCGCTCGGGACGGGCACCCAGCCGCTGGTCAGCAACGTGACCTGGGCGATCGTGTCGCTGTCGTTCTTCGCCGGCGCATTCAACGTCGAGATCTTCCGCTCCGGCATCGAGGCGGTGCCGAAGGCGACGGTCGAGGCGGCCGAATCGCTCGGGCTTCAGCCGGCTGCGCGCCTACCCGCTGATCGTGCTGCCGCTGGCGTTTCGCGTCAGCCTGCCGGCGCTGAACAACAATCTGGTCAATCTCGTCAAGACGACGACGCTCGCCTACGCGATCGCGGTGCCGGAGATGCTCTACATGTCGAGCCAGATCTGGTCGGACGAGCTCAACGTGCCGGAGATGATGAACGTGCTGCTGATCTGCTACTTCGCGCTGGTCGGCGCGCTGGTCTATGTGATGAATCGCTGGGAGCGCGCGATGCAAGTCCCGGGGTTCGGAAGTGAGGCGCTCGATGCGCGACATGACCGGTCGATTCGCCGTGCGCGACCGATCTGCCGGTGCTACTGCCGGCGCGCGGCGCGGCTGGCCCGTCGTGCCGCCGCCGAGCGCGCGCGCCGGCGCGCCGCCGCTGCGGCTACGCGCCGAGCACGGCGTCGCGCTGCTGTCGCTGTTTCGTGGTCGGCTGCGGCATCGCCCAGGCGCAGGCCGGCGCCGACAAGCCGTCGATCCTGGCCACGATCTGGAAGTGGACGCCGCTGCTCGCTGCGCGGATTCGTGTTCAATCTCGTGATCAGCTTCGTCGCGATGGCGATCGGCACCGCGCTCGGCGTGCTGCTCGGCTTCGCCCAGATGTCGCTGCTGCGACCGGTCAAGCGAGGCGCGTGGCTCGTCGACGCAGTTCTTCCGCAACGCGCCCTGGCTGGTGCTGCTGTTCTACTGCATGTTCCTGCTGCCGTTCCAGGTCACGGATCTTCGGCGTGACGATCCCGTTGCCGGACTGGGTCAAGGCGACGCTCGGGCTCGCGCTGCCGATGATGGCCAACATGTCGGAGATCGTGCGCGGCGCGATGCAGTCGATCCCGACCGCGCAGTGGGAGTCGGCCGCCTCGCTCGCCTTCACCCGCCGCCAGACGCTGTGGATGATCATCCTGCCGCAATGCGTCAAGCGGATGCTGCCGCCGTGGATGAACCTGTATGCGATCCTGACGATGGCGACGGTGCTGGCCTCGATCGTCGGCGTCAACGAGATGATGACCCTGACGCGGCAGGCGCTCTCCGCGGAGAACCGCCCCGGGCTGCTGATCCCGTTCTACAGCTACGTCCTGCTCTGGTTTTTCGTCTACTGCTACCCGATCGCGCGCTGGACCGTGCGGCTCGAAGCCCGGTACGCCGTCGACGTCTGATCGCTCGCCATGCCGCGAATCCGACTCCGATCCCGATCGTCTCGCATCCACGACGTGCACAAGTCGTTCGGCGAGGTCGAGGTGCTCAAGGGCATGTCGATGGACGTGCCCAAGGGCGGCGTGGTCTGCATCATCGGACCGTCCGGCTCGGGCAAGTCGACCTGCTCCGCTGCATCAACGCGCTGGTGCCGATCGACAGCGGCAGCATCCGCGTCGCCGATTCGACGTGCACCTGCTGACGACCGACAAGGAGCGGCTCGCGCTGCGCCAGGAAGTGTCGATCGTGTTCCAGCAATACAACCTGTTTCCGCACAAGACCGCGCTGGAGAACATGATGATGGCGCCGGTCTACGTGCTGAAGGAGCCGCGGGACGAGGTGCGCGCGCGCGCGGTGGCGCTGCTGAAGAAGGTGCGGCTCGCCGGCAAGGAGGACGCCTATCCCGGCGAGCTCTCGGGCGGCCAGCAGCAGCGCGTGGCGATCGCGCGCTCGCTCGCGATGCGACCCGAGGTGATGCTGTTCGACGAAGTCACCGCGGCGCTCGACCCGGAGACGGTCAAGGAAGTGCTCAACACCATCCGCGAGCTGGCAGCCGAAGGCATGACCTGCATGCTGGTGACCCACGAAATGCGCTTTGCGCGCGAGGTCGCGGACACCGTGTACTTCACCGATGGCGGCGTCATCGTCGAATCCGGTCCGCCGGCGCAACTTTTCGATCATCCGGCGGTCGATCGGACGCGCGCGTTCCTGTCGCAGATACTCTAGCGGGCGCCCCAGGGGCCGGACCATCGCGGTCCGGGATGAATCCGGTTTCGCTGCTCGCGCGTCTAATCTCGATGCCCCGTTGACGTTTGCCGAGCCTGAATTGCCCGCCGTCGCACCGACTTTCGGGACGCCTGCCGTCCGCCACCTTGCCGAGGCCCTATGCAGCTAGTCATTCGCGACCTGTCGAAGCGCTATGCCAACGGCGTTCAGGCCATCGACCGGGTGTCGCTGTCAATCCCCCCCGGCATGTTCGGCTTGCTCGGCCCCAACGGCGCCGGCAAGTCGACCTTGATGCGCACGCTCGCGACCTTGCAGGAAGCCGATTGGGCAGCGCAACGCTCGGTGACATCGACGTTTTGCGCGAACCGGAGCGGGTCCGCCCCTGCTCGGCTACCTGCCGCAGGATTTCGGCGTGTATCCGAAAGTTTCCGCGCTGGATCTGCTCGACCACCTTGCCCGTCTCAAGGGGCTGGTCGATGCCAAGTCCCGCCGCGCAACGGTCGACGCGTTGCTGCATCGCGTCAACCTGCATGCGGTACGGAAACAGAAGCTGGGCGGCTATTCCGGCGGCATGCGGCAGCGTTTCGGCATCGCGCAGGCGATGCTTGGCAATCCCAAGCTGGTCATCGTCGACGAGCCGACCGCGGGTCTCGATCCGGAGGAGCGCGTCCGCTTCCATAACCTGCTGGCGGACATCGCCTCCGACGTGGTCGTGATACTTTCGACCCACATCGTCAGCGACGTCGCGGACTTGTGCGGCAGCTTCGCGATCATCAACGGCGGGCGCGTGCTGTTGACCGGTGAGCCGGCGGCGCTGGTCGCGGGCCTCCAGAACCGCGTCTGGCGCAAGGTCGTCACCAAGGCCGAGACCGATGCGCTGAAGGCCCGCGTGCCGGTGGTGTCCACGCGCCTGCAGGCCGGCCGCACGGTGGTGCGCGCGTTCGGAGACGTCGCCCCCGCGTCCGGCTTCGAGCCGGTCGAGGCGGACCTGGAGGACGTCTACTTCTGCACCATCGCCGGCTACCTTGCCGCGCCGGTCGCGAAGGCCGCTTGAACATGGTCATGCTTTCCATCGCCTGGTTCGATTTCGTCCGCCGGTTGCGGATGATCTCGACCTACGTCTATTTGGTGTTGTATGCGGCGATCGCCGGACTGTGGATGGCGGCCGCCGGAGGTGCCTTGTCCCACGCCTCGGTGAATTTCGGCGGCGACAAGGTGCTGATCAACGGCTCCTATGCGCTGGCGATCGCCATCGCGATCCTCGGCTTCACCGGGATCACCGTGGTCGGCTCGGTCGTCGGCCGCGCGGTTCAGCAGGACTACGAATACGGCACCTATCATTTCTTTTTCACCGCGCCGATCCGCAAGCGCGACTATTTCTCGGCCGCCTTTTCGGCGCCTATCTGACCCTCGGTCTCGTTTTCCTCGGCATCGCGGTCGGCGTGCTGATCGGCACGCACTGGCCCGGCGTCGATCCGGCGCGCGTCGTGACCGTGCCGTCGTGGCAGAGCTTCGTGCGCCCTTATCTGTTCGTGCTGCTACCCAACGTGCTGTGGCTGGGCGGCTGCTTTTTCGTCCTTGCCGCGCTGACCCGGCAAATGGCGCCGGTGTACGTGGCCGGCGTCGTCGCGCTCATAGGCTACGTGTTCTCGGTCAACCTGCTGGGCGACATGGAGAGCAAGACGCTCGCCGCGCTGGTCGATCCGTCGGGCGCGACCGCGCTCGACGTGCTCGCGCGCTACTGGAGCGTGGCGCAGAAGAACGCCGACCCGATCCCGCTGTCGGGGACGCTGTTGTGGAACCGCGCGCTCTGGCTGGCCGTTGGCATTGCGGTGACGCTGCTGGGCTATCGCGCCTTTCGCATGCAGGCGGTCACGTCGGGCGGGTCGCGCCGGCGCGAGGACGCCGTCGAGCCCGCGGAGGAGTCGCGCCGGATCGCGGTGCCGGCAGCGACAACGGACCGCGGCGGCGCCGCGTACGCGCGCATGCTGCCGGGCTTGATGCGGCTGTACCTGGGCGAGATCCTGCGCAGTCCGCGCTTCCTCACCATCGTGCTGGGCGGCGTCCTGCTGGTGATCGGCAACGCGCTGACCCTGGGATCGATCTACGGCACGAACACCTATCCGCTCACCTACAAGGTGCTCGACGTCGTCTCGGGCTTTTTGGCCTGTTCATATTGATCGTGACCGCGATCTACACCGGGGAGCTGGTCTGGCGCGAGCGTGATTCGCGGATGGACGAAATCACCGACAGCGCGCCGGCCCCGACCTGGCTCGGTTTCCTCGCCAAGCTCGGCACGGTGCTGGTCCTGCAGGTGTTGCTGCTGCTGGTGGTGCTGGTCTGCAGCATCGGCGTTCAGCTGGCGCAAGGTTATACGCGCATCGAATTCGGCCATTACCTGTTCGAGCTGTTCGCCCTGCAGTTCCCGGCCTACGTGCTGATCGCCGTGCTCGCCTTCATTGTCCATACGCTGGTCAACAACAAGTATCTCGGCCACTTTGTCGTCCTGCTGCTGTTCCTGGTGACCACGCGCCTGCCCGATCTCGGGTTCGAGGATCGGCTGTACCGGTATGGCGGCCGGCCGGAGACGGTCTATTCCGACCTCAATGGCTATGGTCATTTTCTGCCGGCCGTCTTCTGGTTCCGGCTGTACTGGGGCGCGTTCGCGGTTCTGCTGCTGGTGCTGGCCTACGCGGTCTGGGTGCGCGGGCGCGAAGCGTCGTGGCGAGTGCGCCTGCGCGCGGCCGGGACGCGGTTGACCTCGCTTCCGCGCTCGATCGCCGGGATGGCTGCCGCCGTCTTCGTCGCCACCGGCGCCTGGATCTACTACAACACGCACGTGCTCAATCCGTTCTATTCGCGCCACGACATGCAGCAACTGAGCGCCGACTACGAACGTCGCTACAAGGCGCTCGACGGTGCGCCGCAGCCGAAAGTGACCGCCGTCGACGCGCACGTCGACATCTACCCCGTGAGCATCGGGTGCGCCTCGCGGGCACGCTGACGCTGGTCAACAAGACCGATCAGCCGATCGCCGATCTCTATGCGGTCTACCCGCAGACGGCGCGAGCGCAGGTCGTCGAGCTGAGCGCACCGGCGCGGCTCGCCGACGCGGCGCCCGACATGCGCTGGCACCACTATGTGCTGGGCGAGCCTCTTGCGCCCGGCGCGACCATCGATTTCCGCTTCGATCTCGAGTACGGCGCGCGCGGGTTTCGCAACGACGGTGCCGATCCGGTGGTGCTCGACAACGGCAGCTTCCTCAATTCCGGCCTGGGGCCGGACATGTCGCTGATCCCGAGCTTCGGCTACGACGAGAACGCGGAATTGTCCTCCGACAGCGAGCGCAGGAAGTTCGGCCTGGCGCCGAAGCCGCGCATGCACAACCTGGACGACAAATTCTGGCAGCAGCAAAGCGCCTGTCACGCGACAGCGACTTCATCGACGTATCGCGCGCAGCTCTGCACCGATACCGACCAGCTGCCGATTACTCGGGTTAGTTGCCCGGGACTGGACCAGAACGGGCCGACATTGCATCGACTACCGGATGGATTCGCCGATGGCCGCCATCTATCCGTTTCTCGGCCCGCTATGCGATCAGGCGCGACGCCTGGCGCGGCCCCGACGGCGATGTGGCGATCGAGATCGACTATCAGCCTGGTCACGAATACAACCTCGAGCGGATGATCGCGGGCGGTCAAGGATCCCTCGCTTACTATACGCGGCACTACGGACCCTACCAGCACCGAATCAGTGCGCATCATCGAGTTCCCGCGCTTTTCGCGCAGCGGCGGTTTCGCCGAATCGTTTCCGAACACGGTGCCATTCAACGAAGCGATCGGGTTCACGGCCAAGGTCAACGACGCAGACCCGAAGGACATCGATTATCCGTACTTCGTCACGGCGCACGAGGTCGCGCATCAATGGTGGGCGCACCAGGAAGTTCCGGCAACGTGCAGGGCGCCGAGTTCGTGACCGAAAGCCTGGCCGAGTATTCGGCGCTGATGGTGCTGAAGCAGAAGTACGGCGACGCGAGGATGCACCGCTTCCTCAAGTACGAGCTCGACCGCTACCTGCTGGGCCGCGGCACCGAGCAGAAAGGCGAGCAACCGCTGCTGCGTGCCGATGGCGCCGCCTACGTCCACTACCAGAAGGGAGCGCTGGCGCTGTACGCGCTGCAGGATGCGATCGGCGAGGACGCGATGAACGACGCCTTGTCGGCCTTCGTCGGCCGCTGGCGCTTCAAGGGGCCGCCGTACGCGACCTCGCGCGACCTGCTCGCCGAGCTCCGGCGCGTCACGCCGGCCGCGCAGCAGTCGCTGATCGAGGATTTTTTCGAGACCATCACCCTGTACGACGATCGCGCCGTCAGCGCCAAGGCGCACAAGCGGCCGGACGGCAAGTACGACATCGATCTCGTCGTTTCCGCGAGAAAAATCCGGGCCGACGCCGCGGGCAACGAGCAGGAGCGCCACTCGACGCGATGGTCGACATCGGCGTGCTCGACGCTGCAGGCAATCCGCTGTTGCTGGAAAAGCGCCGCGTGCACACGGGCGAGAATCGATTCACGCTGCAAGTGGCGGGCGTTCCGGCGCGGGCCGGGATCGATCCGCTGGACAAGCTGATCGACCGCGAGGCCAGCGACAACCTGGTGGCGGTCACGTTGCCCTGAGTCGACGTTCCATTTCCGACGCGAGCTCCTCGATTGCTTCCGGCCCGCGCGGCATGACTACCGAACTGCTGTTCAGAGACGACGCCTATCTGAAGACGCGCGCAGGCGCGCGTCATCGCGGTGCACGAGCGCGGCATCGAGCTCGACCGCACGATCTTCTATCCGCTGGGCGGCGGGCAGATGGGAGACACGGGCGTGCTGATGCGCGCGAGCGGCGAGCGCATCGCCGTCGCCGACACGCGCAAGGGCGAGCGCTGGACAGCGTGCTGCACATGCCCGCGCCGGGCGCACCGCAGCCGAGCCTGGAGAAACGCTCACGCTCGAAATCGACTGGGCGCGCCGCTACGCGCTGATGCGCCTGCACACCGCGCTGCACGTCATGTCTTGCGTGGTGGTGGCGCCGGTCACCGGCGGCAACATCTCGCCGGAGAAGGCGCGCCTCGATTTCGACATCGACATGAGCCTGCTCGACGCGCAGAAGATCGAGCGCGAGACGAACGCCTTGATCGCCAGCGGCGTCGACACCGAAACCGTGTGGATCACCGACGAGGAGCTCGACGCGCGGCCCGAGCTGGTCAAGACCATGAGCGTGCAGCCGCCGCGCGGCGCGGGACGCGTGCGGCTGCTCAAGATTCCCGGCATCGACCTGCAGCCCTGCGGCGGGACGCACGTGAGGAACATCGCCGAGATCGGCGCGATCCGCGTGCTCAAGATCCGCAGCGAAGGCAAGCGCAACAAGCGCGTGGAGATCGCGCTGGTCGACATGGACCAGAAGTGCCGGACAGTATCGAATCGGACGTTACAGGCCGCTAAGTCTTGAGCCGGTAGCCGGTCTTGAAAATCCACGCCACGATCGCCAGCGATATCGCCATGAACACGAGCGTCATCGCAGGCTCACGCCGACGCTCACGTCGGCGATGCCGTAGAAGCTCCAGCGGAAGCCGCTGACCAGGTAGACCACCGGGTTGAACAGGGTGACCTTCTGCCAGAACGGCGGCAGCATGTCGATCGAATAGAAGCTGCCGCCGAGGAAGGTCAGCGGCGTGACGATCAGGAGCGGCACGAGCTGCAGCTTCTCGAAGCCGTCGGCCCAGATGCCGATGATGAAGCCGACCAGGCTGAAGGTCACCGCGGTCAGCACCAGGAACAGGAGCATCCACAGCGGATGGGCGATCTGGAGCGGCACGAACAGCGCCGCGGTGGCCAGGATGATCAGGCCGAGGATGATCGACTTGGTCGCCGCCGCGCCGACGTAGCTCGACGACGATCTCGAGATACGACACCGGCGCCGACAGAAGCTCGTAGATCGTCCCCGTGAACTTGGGAAAGTAGATGCCGAACGAAGCGTTGGAGATGCTCTGCGTCAGCAGCGACAGCATGATCAGCCCCGGCACGATGAACGCGCCGTAGCTGATTCCGTCGACCTGCTGGATGCGGGAGCCGATCGCCGCGCCGAAGACGACGAAGTAGAGCGAGTCGAGATCACCGGGGAAATAATGCTGTTGTACAGCATCATCTCCCCGGTGATATCGACGTCGCTCTACTTCGTCGTCTTCGGCGCGGCGATCGGCTCCCGCATCCAGCAGGTCGATGGAATCAGCTACGGTGCGTTCATCGTGCCGGGACTGATCATGCTGTCGCTGCTTACGCAGAGCATCTCCAACGCGTCATTCGGCATTTACTTTCCCAAGTTCACAGGGACGATCTACGAGCTTCTATCGGCGCCGGTGTCGTATCTCGAGATCGTCGTGAGCTACGTCGGCGCGGCGGCGTCCAAGTCCATCATCCTCGGCCTGGTCATCCTGGCCACCGCGGGCCTGTTCGTGCCGATTCAGATCGCGCATCCGCTGTGGATGCTGTTGTTTCTGGTGCTGACCGCGGTGACGTTCAGCCTGGTCGGCTTCATCATCGGCATCTGGGCCGATGGCTTCGAGAAGCTGCAACTCGTGCCGCTGCTGATCGTCACGCCGCTGACCTTTCTCGGCGGCAGCTTCTATTCGATCGGCATGCTGCCGCCGTTCTGGCAGAAGGTCACGCTGTTCAACCCCGTGGTCTATCTGATCAGCGGCTTCCGCTGGAGCTTCTACGGCATCGCCGACGTGAGCGTCGGGGTCAGCCTCGCGATGACGATCGTATTCATGGCGATATCGCTGGCGATCATCGCCTGGATCTTCAAGACCGGCTACCGCCTCAAAACCTAGTGTGCTGAGTCAGAAATTCGCTTGATAGTTCGCGGCGTCTCAGTTGGCAAATGAGCCATCAGGCGGCGTTGCTCAGCCTCACCGTAGCCCGAGCTACGGTTTCGGCCTCGCGCCTTGCCTGACGGCCAAATACATCCGCTCCTATATCGTCGGAACTTCTGACTCAGCACACTAGCCGGCCAGCGCGATCTCCACGCGCCGGTTGCGCTTGCCCTCGCTGCGGATCTTCAGCACCCGGATGCCGCCGATCTCGGCGATGTTGCGCACGTGCGTGCCGCCGCAGGGCTGCAGGTCGATGCCGGGAATCTTCAGCAGGCGCACGCGACCGGCGCCGCGCGGCGGCTGCACGCTCATCGTCTTGACCAGCTCCGGCCGGGCGTCGAGCTCTTCGTCGGTGATCCACACGGTCTGGGTATCGACGCCGCGCGCGATCAGCGCGTTCGTCTCGCGCTCGATCCGCCCGGCGTCGAGCAGGCTCATGTCGATGTCGAAATCGAGCCGCGCCTTGTCCGGCGCGATGTTGCCGCCGGTGACCGGCGCCACGACGACGCAGGACATCACGTGCAGCGCGGTGTGCAGGCGCATCAGCGAGATAGCGGCGCTCCCAGTCGATTTCGAGCGTCAGCGTTTCTCCGGTCTCCGTCGGCGATGCGCCGGCGCGGCAATGTGCAGCACGCTGTCCGGGGCATCGCCCTTGCGCGTGTCGATGACGGCGATGCGCTCGCCGCTCGCCCGCGTCAGCACCCCGTGTCGCCCATTTGGCCGCCGCCCAGCGGATAGAAGATCGTCCGGTCGAGCTCGATGCCGTGCTCATGCACCGCAACGACGCGCGCGCTGCGCCGTCTTCAGATACGCGTCTTCTCTGAACAGCAGTTCGGTGGTCATGCCGCGCGGGCCGGAAGCAATCGAGGAGTTCGCCGTCGGAAGTGGAACGTCGACTCTAGGGGAACGTGACCGCCACCAGGTTGTCGCTGGCCTCGCGGTCGATCAGCTTGTCCAGCGGATCGATCCCGGCCCGCGCCGGAACGCCCGCCACTTCCAGCGCGAATCGATTCTCGCCCGTGTGCACGCGGCGCTTTTCCAGAAACAGCGGATTCCCTGCAGCGTCGAGCACGCCGATGTCGACCATCGCGTCGAGCGGCGCCTCCTGCTCGTTGCCCGCGGCGTCGGCCCGGATTTTTCTCGCGGAAACGACGAGATCGACGTCGTACTTGCCGTCCTGCCGCTTGTGCGCCTTGGCGCTGACGGCGCGATCGTCGTACAGGGTGATGGTTTCGAAAAAATCTTCGATCAGCGACTGCTGCGCGGCCGGCGTGACGCGCCGGAGCTCGGCGAGCAGGTCGCGCGAGGTCGCGTACGGCGGCCCCTTGAAGCGCCAGCGGCCGACGAAGGCCGACAAGGCGTCGTTCATCGCGTCCTCGCCGATCGCATCCTGCAGCGCGTACAGCGCCAGCGCTCCCTTCTGGTAGTGGACGTAGGCGGCGCCATCGGCACGCAGCAGCGGTTGCTCGCCCTTCTGCTCGGTGCCGCGGCCCAGCAGATAGCGGTCGAGCTCGTACTTGAGGAAGCGGTGCATCCTCGCGTCGCCGTACTTCTGCTTCAGCACCATCAGCGCCGAATACTCGGCCAGGCTTTCGGTCACGAACTCGGCGCCCTGCACGTCGCCCGGAACTTCCTGGTGCGCCCACCATTGATGCGCGACCTCGTGCGCCGTGACGAAGTACGGATAATCGATGTCCTTCGGGTCTGCGTCGTTGACCTTGGCCGTGAACCCGATCGCTTCGTTGAACGGCACGGTATTCGGGAACGATTCGGCGAAACCGCCGCTGCGCGAAAAGCGCGGGAACTCGATGATGCGCACGATTCGGTGCTGGTAGGGGCCGTAGTGCCGCGTGTAATAGGCGAGGGAATCCTTGACGCCCGCGATCATCCTGTCGAGGTCGTACTCGTGACCCGGCTGATAGTCGATCTCGATCGCCACGTCGCCGTCGGGGCCGTGCCAGGTGTCGCGCCTGATCGCATAGCGGGCGGAGACGAACGGATAGATCGCGGCCATCGGCGAATCCATCCGGTAGTCGATGCAGTGTCGCCCGTCCTGCGTCCAGTCGCGGGCAACGTAGCCCGAGGTGATCGGGAGCTGGTCGGCATCGGTGCAGAGCTGCGCGCGATACGTGATGAAGTCGCTGTCGCGTGACAGCGCGCTTTGCTGCTGCCAGAATTTGTCGTCCAGGTCGTGCATGCGCGGTTTCGGCGCCAGGCCGAACTTCCTGCGCTCGCTGTCGGAGGACAATTCCGCGTTCTCGTCGTAGCCGAAGCTCGGGATCAGCGACATGTCCGGCCCCAGGCCGGAATTGAGGAAGCTGCCGTTGTCGAGCACCACCGGGTCGGCGCCGTCGTTGCGAAACCCGCGCGCGCCGTACTCGAGATCGAAGCGGAAATCGATGGTCGCGCCGGGCGCAAGAGGCTCGCCCAGCACATAGTGGTGCCAGCGCATGTCGGGCGCCGCGTCGGCGAGACGCGCCGGTACGCTCAGCTCGGCGACCTGCGCCCGCGCCGTCTGCGGGTAGACGACATAGAGATCGGCGATCGGCTGATCGGTCTTGTTGACCAGCGTCAGCGTGCCCGCGAGGCGCACCCGATGCTCGCGGGGGTAGATGTCGACGTGCGCGTCGACGGCGGTCACTTTCGGCTGCGGCGCACCGTCGAGCGCCTTGTAGCGACGTTCGTAGTCGGCGCTCAGTTGCTGCATGTCGTGGCGCGAATAGAACGGATTGAGCACGTGCGTGTTGTAGTAGATCCAGGCGCCGGTGGCGACGAAGACGACGGCAGCCATCCCGGCGATGGAGCGCGGAAGCGAGGTCCACCGCGCCCTGGCCGCGCGCAGGCGCACTCGCCACGACGCGTCGCGCCCGCGCACCCAGACCGCGTAGGCCAGCACCAGCAGCAGAACGGCGAACGCGCCCCAGTACAGCCGGAACCAGAAGACGGCCGGCAGAAAATGACCGTAGCCATTGAGGTCGGAATAGACCGTCTCCGGCCGGCCGCCATACCGGTACAGCCGATCCTCGAGCCCGAGATCGGGCAGGCGCGTGGTCACCAGGAACAGCAGCAGGACGACAAAGTGCCCGAGATACTTGTTGTTGACCAGCGTATGGACAATGAAGGCGAGCACGGCGATCAGCACGTAGCCCGGGAACTGCAAGACGAACAGCTCGAACAGGTAATGGCCGAATTCGATGCGCGTATAACCTTGCGCCAGCTGGACGAGATGCTGCAGACCAGCACCACCAGCAGCAGCAACACCTGCAGGACCAGCACCGTGCCGAGCTTGGCGAGGAAACCGAGCCAGGTCGGGGCCGGCGCGCTGTCGGTGATCTCGTCCATCCGCGAATCACGCTCGCGCCAGACCAGCTCCCCGGTGTAGATCGCGGTCACGATCAGTATGAACAGGCTGAACAAGCCCGAGACGACGTCGAGCACCTTGTAGGTGAGCGGATAGGTGTTCGTGCCGTAGATCGATCCCAGGGTGAGCGCGTTGCCGATCACCAGCAGGACGCCGCCCAGCACGATGGTGAGGAAGCGCGGACTGCGCAGGATCTCGCCCAGGTACAGGCGCATCAAGCCCGGCAGCATGCGCCCGTACGCGGCGGCGCCGCGGTCCGTTGTCGCTGCGGGCACCGCGATCCGGCGCGACTCCTCCGCGGGCTCGACGGCGTCGCCGCGCCGGCGCGACCCGCCCGACGTTACCGCCTGCATGCGAAAGGCGCGAAGCCCAGCAGCGTCGCCGCAATGCCAACGGCGAGCCAGAGCGCGCGGTTCCACAACAGCGTCCCCGACAGCGGGATCGGGTCGGCGTTCTTCTGCGCCACGCTCCAGTAGCGCGCGAGCACGTCGAGCGCGGTCGCGCCCGACGGATCGACCAGCGCGGCGAGCGTCTTGTTCTCCATGTCACCCAGCAGGTTGACCGAGAACAGGTAGCCTATGAGCGCGACGACGCCGGCCACGTACACCGGTGCCATTTGCCGGGTCAGCGCGGCAAGGACGAAAAAGCAGCCGCCCAGCCACAGCACGTTGGGTAGCAGCAGGAACAGATAAGGGCGCACGAAGCTCTGCCACGACGGCACGGTCACGACGCGCGCCGGATCGACGCCGGGCCAGTGCGTGCCGATCAGCACGCCGACCGCGATGCCGAGGAAAACGAGACCGAGGGTCAGATAGGCGCCGAAAAGGCGCCCGAAGAAATAGTCGCGCTTGCGGATCGGCGCGGTGAAAAAGAAATGATAGGTGCCGTATTCGTAGTCCTGCTGAACCGCGCGGCCGACGACCGAGCCGATCACGGTGATCCCGGTGAAGCCGAGGATCGCGATGGCGATCGCCAGCGCATAGGAGCCGTTGATCAGCACCTTGTCGCCGCCGAAATTCACCGAGGCGTGCGACAAGGCGCCTCCGGCGGCGGCCATCCACAGTCCGGCGATCGCCGCATACAACACGAAATAGACGTAGGTCGAGATCATCCGCAGCCGGCGGACGAAATCGAACCAGGCGATGGAAAGCATGACCATGCTCAGGCGGCCTTCGCGACCGGCGCGGCAAGGAGCCGGCGATGGTGCAGAAGTAGACGTCCTCCAGGTCCGCCTCGACCGGCTCGAAGCCGGACGCGGGGGCGACGTTTCCGAAGCGCGCACCACCGTGCGGCCGGCCTGCAGGCGCGTGGACACCACCGGCACGCGGGCCTTCAGCGCATCGGTCTCGGCCTTGGTGACGACCTTGCGCCAGACGCGGTTCTGGAGGCCCGCGACCAGCGCCGCCGGCTCGCCGGTCAACAGCACGCGCCCGCCGTTGATGATCGCGAAGCTGCCGCACAGGTCCGCGACGTCGCTGACGATGTGGGTCGAAAGAATCACGACCACGTCGGAGGCGATGTCCGCGAGCAGGTTGTGGAAGCGGACGCGCTCCTCCGGATCGAGACCCGCGGTCGGCTCGTCGACGATGACCAGCTTGGGATTGCCGAGCATCGCCTGCGCGATGCCGAAACGCTGCCGCATGCCGCCGGAATAGCCGCCGAGCTTCTGCTTCCGTACCGCATGCAGGTTGACGCGATGCAGCAACGCGTCGACCGTTGCGCGGCGCGACTGGCATCGACCAGCCCCTTGAGACGGGCAAAATGGTCGAGCAGATCTAGCGCGGAAACTTTCGGATACACGCCGAAATCCTGCGGCAGGTAGCCGAGCAGGGCGCGGACCCGCTCCGGTTCGCGCAAAACGTCGATGTCACCGAGCGTTGCGCTGCCCGAATCGGCTTCCTGCAAGGTCGCGAGCGTGCGCATCAAGGTCGACTTGCCGGCGCCGTTGGGGCCGAGCAAGCCGAACATGCCGGGGGGGATTGACAGCGACACCCGGTCGATGGCCTGAACGCCGTTGGCATAGCGCTTCGACAGGTCGCGAATGACTAGCTGCATAGGGCCTCGGCAAGGTGGCGGACGGCAGGCGTCCCGAAAGTCGGTGCGACGGCGGGCAATTCAGGCTCGGCAAACGTCAACGGGGCATCGAGATTAGACGCGCGAGCAGCGAAACCGGATTCATCCCGGACCGCGATGGTCCGGCCCCTGGGGCGCCCGCTAGAGTATCTGCGACAGGAACGCGCGCGTCCGATCGACCTCCGGATGATCGAAAAGTTCCGCCGGCGGACCCGGATTCGACGATGACGCCGCCGTCGGTGAAGTAGACGGTGTCGGCGAGTTCGCGCGCAAAGCGCATCTCGTGCGTGACCAGCATGCAGGTCATGCCTTCGGCGGCCAGCTCGCGGATCGTGTTGAGCACCTCCTTGACCGTCTCGGGGTCGAGCGCCGCGGTGACCTCGTCGAACAGCATCACCTCGGGCCGCATCGCCAGCGAGCGCGCGATCGCCACGCGCTGCTGCTGGCCGCCGGAGAGCTCGCCCGGATAGGCGTCCTGCTTGGCGGCGAGGCCCACCTTCTTCAGCAGCGCGACGCGCGCGCGCGCACCTCCTCGCGCGGCTCCCTCAGCACGTAGATCGGCGCCATCATCACGTTCTCCAGCGCGGTCTTGTGCGGAAACAGGTTGTACTGCTGGAACACGATCGACACTTCCCGGCGCAGCGCGAGCCGCTCCTTGTCGGTCTTCAGCATGCACGTCGAAGTCGGCGACGCGGATGCTGCCGCTGTCGATCGGCACCAGCGCGTTGATGCAGCGGAGCAGCGTCGACTTGCCCGAGCCGGACGGGCCGATGATGCAGACGACGCCGCCCTTGGGCACGTCGATCGACATGCCTTTGAGCACCTCGACCTCGCCGAAGGACTTGTGCACGTCGTGGAGCGACGACGATCGGATTGGAGTCGGATTCCGGACATGGCGAGCGTTCAGACGTTGACGGCGTACCGGGCTTCGAGGCGCACGGTCCAGCGCGCGATCGGATAGCAGTAGACGAAGAACCAGAGCAGCACGTAGCTGTAGAACGACAGCAGCAGCCCGGGGCGGTTCTCGGCGGAGAGCGCCTGCCGCGTCAGGGTCATCATCTCGTTGACGCCGACGATCGAGGCCAGCACCGTCGCCATCGTCAGGATCGCGTACAGGTTCATCCACGGCGGCAGCATGCGCTTCACGCATTGCGGCAGGATGATCATCCACAGCGTCTGGCGACGGCTGAAGGCGAGCGAGGCGGCCGACTCCCACTGCGCGGTCGGGATCGACTGCATCGCGCCGCGCAGGATCTCCGACACGTTGGCCATCACCGGCAGCGCGAGTCCGAGCGTCGCCTTGACCCAGTCCGGCAGCGGGATCGTGATGCCGAAGATCCGGATCTGGAACGGCAGCAGGAACATGCAGTAGAACAGCAGCACCAGCCACGGCGCGTTGCGGAAGAAATGCGTCACGATCCAGGCGCTTCGTTTCACCGGGCGCAGGAGCGACATCTGCGCGAAGCCGAGCAGCAGGCCGAGCGCGGTACCGACCGCCATCGCGACGAAGCTGATCGCCAGATTGAACACGAAGCCGCGCGCGAGCAACGGCGTCCACTTCCATAGCGTGGCCAGGATCGACGGATTGTCGGCGCCGGCCTGCGCCTGGGCGATGCCGCAGCCGACCAGAAACAGCAGCAGCAGCGCGCCGCCGTGCTCGGCGCGTAGCCGCAGCGGCGGCGCGCCCGCGGCGCGGTCGGCGGCGGCACGGCGGGCGAGTCGCGCTGCCGCCGGCAGCAGCACCGGCAGGTCGGTCCGCCGGCAGCGCGTCGGCCACGCGAAGCCGGTTCATGTGACGGCCCCCCCGGCCTCCGTGCCGGCCCGCGAGCGGCCATCGTTCTCGCGTCGGCCTACGCGCACTCGCTCGGCGACGGCCCTTCGGGTCTTCAAGCTTCCGCCTCGCTCATGCGCCGAACCCCGGTACCCTGATCGCGCGCTCCCAGCGATTCATCACATAGACCAGCGCGCCGACCAGCGCGAAGTAGCAGATCAGCAGCACGTTCATCATCACCGGCACGTTGAGCTCGTCCGACCAGATCTGGCTCGACACGTACAGCATTTCCGGCACCGCGATCGCGTACGCCAAGGTCGTCGTCTTGACCAGGTTGACCAGGTTATTGTTCAGCGCCGGCAGGCTGATGCGGAACGCGAGCGGCAGCACGATCAGGGCGTAGGCGCGGAGCCGGCTGAAGCCGAGCGATTCGGCCGCTTCGAGCGTCGTCTTGGGCACCGCCTCGATGCCGGAGCGGAAGATTTCGACATTGAATGCGCCGGCAAAGAAGGAAAGCGACACGATCGCCCAGGGCACGTTGCTGACCAGCGGCTGGGCGCCCGTCCCGAGCGAGCTCCGCAGCAGGCTGCCGACGCCGAAATAGAAGAAATAGAGCTGGACCAGCGGCGGGGTGTTGCGGAAGAACTGGATGTACCAGTAGACGACCTTGCGAGTGACGCGCAGCTTCGATCCCTGCAGCCACGCGCCGACGACGCCGATCAGCACGCTCAGCACGATGCAGATCAGCGACAGCTTGAACGTGGTCCAGAAGCCGCCGACGAAGCGATTGCGGTCGAACTGATCGTAGAAGATCGTGAGATTGATGCCGGTCGCCTGGTGCAACCAGCGAAACCAGTCCCAGATGAACTGCATCGGCCGCCCCCATCGGCTCGCGGCGGCGGGAGTCGTCCGCGGCAGCGGGCGCCGCGCCGCGGGCGACCGCCGCCGAGTCGGCCGCTATTTGTACTTGTCGTGCATTTCCTGCGCGAACTTGGTGGGCTTGATTCCCCACTTCTTTTCGAGCTGCTCGATGAAGCCGGTCTTGTGCCAGTCGGTGATGGTCTTCGACATGAAGTCGGCGAAGCCCTTTTCGCCCTGGTTGACCGCGAGGCCCCATGGCACGAACAGGATCGAATCCAGCGGCATCTCGTAGGCGCCCCACTCCGGCTTTTGCATCTCGCCGATGATCGCGGTGTCGTCGTAGGCGAACCCGACGCAGTTGCCGTTCTTCAGCGCGGCGTACGCTTCCGCGGTGCCGGGAAACGCGACGCCTTCGACGCCGTATTTTTCCTGCAGCTCCTTGTTGTAGAACGAGCCCTGGATCAGGCAGACCTTCTTGCCGCGGAGCTGGTCCCAGCTCGTCAGGTGCCCTGACTTCGGCGCCATGACGTTGGTGCCCGATCCGTAGTACGAAGGCTCCACGATGTCGACGATCTTGCGCCGCTCGGGCGTGTCGCTCATCGTCGCGATCATCATGTCGATCTTGCCCTGCTGCAGGAACTGGATGCGATTGGATGCGACGACCGGCACCAGCTCGAGCTTGACGCCCAGCCGTTTCGCGACGTCGGCGGCAAGATCGGGCTCGAACCCGACGATCTTGCCCGACGGATCGAGGAAGCCGAACGGCCGGTAGTCCGCCTTGGTGCCGACGGTCAGCACGCCCTTCTGCTTGATGGTCTGCAGCACGTCGGCGCGGGCGCCCGGCGCGAACACGATGGCCAGCAACAGGCCGGAAGTGAGTAACGACAACAGTCTTTTCAGCATTTTTTGTCCTCGTCCAAATGAAGCATTGATGTCAGGAAGCCGACACGCGCTTCCGTTCCCCTCGCGGGCGGGTCTCCCTCGCCCGCATCCGCGCTGTACCCTGGCCACGCCCCATACTGCCGCACCGCGCGTAGACCGCAAGTCCTGTCTTTCACAAGCCGTCTACGAAACCGGCGACGAGCGCGCTGACGGCTTGACGACGCAATCCGCCAGCGCCTGGTCGATGATCGCCAGCGCACGGTCGATCTCGTCGGCCTTGACCGTCAGCGGCGGCGCGATGCGCCACACCGCGCCGCGGGTCGGGACCTGGCGGATGTTCATCGACAAGCCGAGCTCCATGCAGCGCCGCGTCACCTGCAGGCCGAGCTGGTGCGCGGGCTGCCGCGTCTCGCGGTCCTTGACCAGCTCGACGCCGAGCAGCAATCCTTGGCCGCGCACGTCGCCGATCGCCTCGTGGCGCGCCTGGAGCTCGGCGAGGCCGTTCTTCAGTCTCTCACCCATGGCGCGGGCATTGGCCGCCAACTGCTCGCGCTCGAGGACGTCGAGCACCGCGAGGCCCACGGTGGCCGGCAACGGGTCGGAGACGTGCGAAGTGTAATTGGCAAATCCCTTGCTGTAGCAGTCTTCTTCGATGTCGGGGCTGGTCGCGGTGGCGGCCAGCGGCAGGCCGCCGCCGAGCGTCTTGGACATGGTCAGGATGTCGGGCGTAATACCCAGGGCCTCGAAGGCGAAATTGCGCCCGGTACGGCCGAAGGCCGTCTGCGCCTCGTCGAAGATCAGCAGCATGCCGCGCGCGTCGCAGAGCTTGCGCAGGCGGGGGAAATAGCCTTCCGGCGGGACGATGATGCCGCCGGCGCTCAAGATGGGCTCGACGATGGCCGCGGCGGGCGCACCCACCGACTGCGCGTCGAACAGCCCGAAGCCCACCTCGAGGCAGCTCATGTCGCAGCGGTCGCGGCAATGCCGGATCGGGCAGCGATAGCTGTTCGGCTCGGGAATCGCGTGGGTGCCGGGAATCGTCGGCCCGTAGCCGCGCCGTCCGCTGGCGTACGTCGTCGAGCTCGCGCCGGCGGTGGTGCCATGCCACGAGCCGTCGAGACCGACGACCTCGAATCCGCCGGTGAATTTCTTGGCCAGACGCAGCGCCGTTTCGTTGCTCTCGCCGCCGGTGTTGAGGAAAATCAGCTTGGAGAGGCTCCGCGGCAGCATGGCCGCCATGCGCCTGGCCAGCGCCGCGACCGCCGGCGAAAGCATGCCGCTGAACAGGTGCAGCACCTCGCGGCAGCTCTTCTCGATCGCGGCCACGATCGCCGGGTGGTTGTGGCCGAGCGTCGCGCACATCTGGCCGGACGTGAAATCCAGGATCGCGCGCCCGTTCTCGTCGTAGATATACGAGCCGCGCGCCCGGACGATGAATTCGGGATGGAACTCGGCGCCGTAGCGGATCAGGTTTTCGCGCACGGCCCGGTGCAGCGCGGCCGGGGTCTCGGCGTCGGCCGGCGGGGCCGAAACCGGATCCAGAAGCGGCTTGCTCAAGCTGTCCACGCCGTGCCGTCCATGCAGGTGCCGCCGTTGCTTTGTCGAGGTCGGACAGTTTAGCACCGGGCGCGTTCCGGGCAAGCCGGTTTGCCCGTGGCGAAACATCTGACACATCTGAAATATCTTTATGCTGTGGGCATCGCGGCCTGTCGCGCCGGGCCCATCGCGGCGATCACGGGCCGACGTGTGCTGCACAATGGCGGGTGGCCGATCCCCCTTTGAGCCGCCAGATGAATATCGACGACTTCCTGCGCCAGCACGGCATCGCCGCAGCGCGGCACGAGCATGCCGCGGTGATGACCGTCGCGGAATCCGAGCGCCTGGTGCCGCCGCTGCCCGGCGCCAAGACCAAGAATCTGTTCCTTCGCGACAAGAAAGGGGCACGGCATTTCCTGGTCACCGTGCCGGCGGCCCGCGCGGTCGACTTGAATGCGCTCGGCGCGCTGCTCGGCGCCGGCCGGCTCGGCTTCGCCTCCTCCGAGCGGCTGCAAAGACACCTCGCGATAACGCCCGGGTCGGTCAGCCTGCTCGCACTGGTCAACGACGCCGCGCAGGCAGTCGAATTCGTGATCGACCATTCGCTGTGGGAGGCCGCGGCGGTGCAAGCGCATCCGCTGACCAATACCGCGACGCTGGTTCTCGCGCATGCCGACCTGGAGCGATTCCTGCGCGCGACCGGCCATGCGCCGCGGGTGATCGACGTTCCGGCTGCCGCGTAAGTGCGGTGGCGTGACGGCGCGCGTCGCCGCGGTGCAAGCGCCACCGGCGCTGACGCGCTGGACTTAGCGGCGCGGCCGCGACAACCAGCTGCGGAGCTCCGCACCGAAGACGTTCTCGGCAAGACCGGCGAACACCAGCACGGCGCCGAGCACCTGCACCGGTGCCAGCGATTCGCCGAGGAAAATCGCGCCGCTGGCCAAGCCCGATACGGGTATCAGGAGCCCGAACGGCGAGATCAGCGCCGTCGGGTAGCGATGCAGCAGACCCGCCCACGAGGCGAAGCCGAACAAGGTCGCGCCCCACGCGAGGACGAGGACGCAGCGCCCAGGTCAGCGCCCCGGCCGACGCCACCGCGTGCCACACCGCCGGCCCGCCTTCGAACGCGTACGACAGCGCGGCGAGCGGCAACGGCGGGATCAGGCTCGACCAGACGATCAGGGCGAACATGTCCGGCTCGTGCGCGCCGGCGGCGTGCTTGGCGATGACGTTGCCCACGCCCCACGCGAACGCCGCGACGATCACCAGCACGAATCCGATGAAGGTCGATCCGAGGCCGCTCGCCAGCTTGAATGCGGCGAGCAGGACGATGCCGGACGCGGCAATGGCGGCCCCGATCAGGTTGTGCCGCTGCAGCCTGTCTCCGAGGAATGCCACGGCCAGGCCGACGGTGAAAAAGACCTGAAGCTGGATGACCAGCGACGACAGTCCTGCCGGCATCCCGAGCTTGATGGCGAGAAAAAGGAGCCCGAATTGCACCACGCCGATGGCCACGCCGTAGCCCGCGACGTCGCCCCAGGGCATCCGCGGTCGCCGGACGAAAAACACCAGCGGCACGGCGGCGAAGAAAAAGCGCAGCGCCGCCAGCGCGAACGGAGGGATCTCGCGCAGTCCGACCTTGATCGGCACGAACGAAAAACCCCACAGGGTCACGACCGCCAGCGTGAGCAGCAGGTCGCGTGGAGCGAGACGGCTTTTCAGAGGGGCTTCCGAGACGGCTCCGATCTATACTGGGTCGTCCCCGCGGAAGCGGGGACCCGGCGTCTTTCGCGCAAACGAACTGGATTCCCGCGTTCGCGGGAATGACGAACTTATCCCCCCGGAAGCGGGGCTCCAGCGTCTAAACGGCACTGGATTCCCTCCCCGCTTCCGGGACTAAAGGCCGCGGGAATGACGAACTTATTTGACTCGCGATTCTTTTTCGCGAGCCGAAGCAGCACGGCTCACGACAACTCTACCATCCGCCGGGTCTGCAGCGACTCGCGCAGCGCCAGCGCGATGCGCGTCGCCTCGGTCGCATCGTGCAGGGTCAGCGCCGGCGCGCGGTCGTCGAGCACCGCGTCGACGAAATGCGCGAGCTCGAGCAGGAAAGCCGCCTCGAAGCGCTCGTAGAAGGTCGGCGTGCATTCGTTGCGCACGCCGTGGGCGTCGGAAATGTCGACGCGATCGAGCCGCGGGTTCGCGCCGACGGCCAGCCGGCCCCGGGTACCGAAGATCTCGGTCGCCGTCTCGTGGCCGTGCGCCATCGTGCGCGAGGCGTAAAAGCAGGCGAGCTTGCCGTCGGCGAACTCGCAGGTCGCCATGCCGTTGTCCACGTCGCCGAATTCGCGCAGGCCTTCGTGGATGGCGATCGTGCCGGCGGCGAACACGCGCAGCGGCCGCGGATTGCCGAGGAACCAGCGCGCGAGGTCGATGTCGTGCACCGTGCAGTCGAGGAAAATCCCGCCGCTGGTCGGGGCGAAGCGGACGAAGAACCCCGACGCATCGTTCAGGTCCAGGTTCTGCGATCGCACCAGGAACGGCGTGCCGATCATGCCTGCCTGGACCTTGTCATAGGCGTCGCGATAGCTCGGGTCGAAGCGGCGCCCGTAGCCGATCATCACCTTGAGGGTGGGCCGTTTTGCCGCCTCGCGCTGCACGCGCTCGCAATCGGTCATTTCCAGCGACAAGGGCTTTTCGCAGAACACGTGCTTGCCGGCCTGCAGAGCCTCGATGATCTGAACGGCGTGCATGGTGGTCGGCGTCACCAGGAATACGGCGTCGATGGCCGGGCCGGCCAGCATCGCCGCGTAGTCGGCGTAGCAGCGCTCAATGCCGAGATGCTGTTTCGCCCACGCGATCTCGTCGGCGACGGGGCTGCACACGGCGACGAGCTCGGCGCGCGGCACGCGCTGGGCGAGGTTTTCCGCATGGCGCTTGCCGAGGCGGCCGAGTCCGGCGATGCCGATGCGCAGGCGGCGGTTCGGGGTCATTGCTCGAACCTCGTCGTGCTGGGCCGGTGTTCGGAATTCGCCCAAAGGGCCGCGGCCGCCGGCGAACCCTCCCCCCTCCTCCCCCTAGAGCTCGACGATGCGCCGCTCGCGCCACAAGCGGGTCGCCGCATCGGCGAGCTCCAGCGCCTTCACGCCGTCGGCAATGGTCGTGCGCACCGGCTTGCCGCCGGCGACCGCGTCGATGAAATGCGCCATCTCGTTGGCATACGCCACCCGGTAGCGCTCGAGGAAAAAATGCTCGGGCTATCAAGGCTGACATCGCCGCAGTGTGCGCGGTCACCTCGGTCGGCCGGTGGTTGCCGGCCCGCACCATGCCGTTGCGCCGAACGCCTCGAAGCGCTGGTCGTAGCCGTAGCCGCGCGGCGGCTGTTGTTGATCAGCGCGAGCCGCCGGCGGCGGTGCGCATCGTCATGGCGGTGTCGATGTCGCCGGCCGCGCCGATCGCCGGGTCGATCAGGCAGCCGCCTTTCGCGAACACGCTCGCGGCTCATCGTCGAGCAGCCAGCGGGCGATGTCGAAGTCGTGGATCGCCATGTCGCGGAAGAGGCCGCCGGAGACCTTCACGTAGTCGAGCGGCGGCGGGGCGGGATCGTGGCTGACGATGTTCAGCGTCTCCAGCGCGCCGACCTGGCCGGCGGCCAGGCGGGCTTTCAGCGCTGGGAAGTTGGGATCGAAGCGGCGGTTGAAGCCGACCAGGCAGGCACGCCGGCGCGCTCGACCGCCGCCGCGGCGCTGCGCGCGGGCCAGGTCGAGGTCGATCGGCTTCTCGCAGAAGATCGCTTTGCCGGCCTCGCGGCGGCGCAGCAGTAGTCGACGTGGGTGTCGGTGCTCGGCGATGACGACGCCGGCGACCTCGGGATCGGCGAGGGCCGCCTCGGCGCTGGTCACCGCAGCGCCGAGACGTGCCGCGAGCTCGGCGGACGCAGCTGAGACGTCGACCACGTACTTCAGCCGCAGCGACGGGTGCGCGGGCGTTTTGGCGGCGTGGATCTGGCCGATGCGGCCGGCGCCGAACAGTGCCGCTTCAATCATCCTCTGCTCCGTGAGTCACTGATTGAGCATCCATTCGTGCGCCGGGTCGTTGCGGAAATGCCATTCGCGCTTCGGACCGGCCATCACGTTCAGGTAATACGAGATCGTAGCCGTGCGGCACGACGACCGGATGATAGCCGCGCGGCACCAGCACGACGTCGTGATCCTCGACCGCAAGCGCTTCGTCGATCGCGCGGTCGTCGGTGTAGACGCGCTGGAAGGCGAAGCCCTGCGCAGGATTG
>CAVQKL010000007.1:0-531119 GCA_963713125.1 uncultured beta proteobacterium
CGTCGATTTAACCGTCGAATTGATGCTAACAATCAAGTGCTTATATGTCTTTCGGTGGGGTCTCGTTTTTGGCACTTAATGGGACTTAACGCCCCTGGACGTTCAGGTATCCCAACTTAATAGACCCCGCTTTGAACAGTCGCTAGGACGGGACTCAAAACCACGACCGCCTGGTTCGTAAGCCTCACACGTCCACCAGTTATTTTGGTATGATTAATTCATACCACTACGCAGGTTGACTATTATGGCTTCCGCCGTCAAGAAAACCATCTCGCTACCGGCCGATCTGGCACGAGAAGCCGAGGCACTCGCGCGAGCCGAGGGCAAGACGCTGAGCGCGGTGGTCCAAGAGGCCCTGCGTCGCGCCCGTATTGAGCGCCAGCTCCATGAGCTCCGTGGCATACAGGGCTATTGGAGCCGCAGGGCGCGCGACCAAGGGATTCTTACCGAGAAGGATCTCGAGACCTACTTGCACGAGTGAAGGTCGTCTTCGACACCAACATCCTCGTCTCGGCTCTGGTTTTCCCAGGCGGGCGCGGCGAAGCGGCGTTGCGGCGCATTATCGAGGAGCAGGACCAGCTCGTTATCTCCAAGCCCATTCTCGACGAGCTGCTCGGCATCCTTGCTCGCAAGTTTTCGCGTGATGCTGAAGAACTCGCCCACGTCGCAGTGTTCCTGTCCGGCCTCGCCCTCTCGGTCAGGCCACGACGAAAACTACAAGTGGTCAAGGACGAACCGGATAATCGCATTTTGGAATGCTCAATCGCCGGCCACGCTGAGGCGATCGTCACGGGAGATCGTGCTTTGCTCTCGCTTCGCGAATATCGGACGTGCGCATCATCAGTTTGCGCGAGTATCTCGATTGATGGTGTCCTTCCAGAAAACTTGTCGCGCACGAATAAACACAACGCCGCTCACGCCAAATTACGCTGCCAATCGTACGTAGTGGTGGTGCAGGCCACCGAGTTCCGGAAATGCGACGACCCTGCCCCGCTGTGGCGGATGCGCTATCCGCGGGTTCAGCGGGCCATTGTCAAGCCCCTGAAGGATTGGTTGCGGGGACAGGATTTGAACCTGTGACCTTCGGGTTATGAAGCGGGTTTGGGTCATTAAAGCATATTGCTCATCAATAACTTGCAGCGCTTGCCAATTTCGATATCAGTCTGTCCAAGGCACAATTGCGGCACCAACCAAATCCGGGCCAGACACACAATCTGAATTCTCAATTCCTTTTCGAGCTCGAAGTAGGGTCGCTTATCACTCGAAGAACCTTGAACATACGAGGAATGCCAGTGGCAGCTAGTCGTGGGCGGTTTTGCGGAACGAAACGGAGCCGGCAAAACCGCCGAAACCCGCGTGTAGATTGGCTCCCCGACCAGGGCTCGAACCTGGGACCTGCGGATTAACAGTCCAAAGGTTAGTTCGGGGAACATTATTAATCAAGCTCTTGCGACACACGCCAAGTTTCAAGAGCAGCGGTACACAGCCTGGAATCAGCGCCGCGAAAGCAAAAGGAGTTACGAAATGGCTACGCTGCACCGGGGCGAACCGGCTGTCGGCTGATGCTTGAGACAATCAAGATCATGAGGCAACCGCCGGTCCCCCCGAAAGGTGGTCGCCAACCGAGCCGGTTTCTTCGCCAGTCGTTGTAAACTCCGGCAGCCCCAACGGTCGCGCTTTGGTTTGACGCACGCGGCCTAGCAACCGGCCGCTTACGATAGGACCGTTGCGTAAGCTAATCGTTATATCCGCCGCAGGAAAATGTGTGTCATGGCAAAGAAGGAATTCATCCTCCAAGGATTCACCTCCCGCACACATGGGGAAGCGGTTCGAGAGCTTTTCGATGTGCCCGATATCAAGCGAGTCATCTTAAGCGTTGCTTTCGTCAACGAAAGCGGCGTCCAGCAAATTGAAGCACGGCTCAAGCCGCACGCCGGGTCGTTGTTCGTGCTCGCGGGGATTCGAAATGATGTGACCACACATCAAGGCCTAAGTCGCTTGCAAAAGATTGGGGGGAAGCTTTACACGGTCGACACAGGCTCACGAATGGTCGTTTTCCATCCCAAGCTATACCTTGTACGTGGAAAGGTCCATGCGCGAATGATCGTGGGAAGTGCGAACCTGACCCTTGGGGGGCTGAACAATAACATTGAAGCAGGAATGCTACTTGATTTCGATCTGGCCGACGACGCAGATCGTGCCGTCGTGGACAAAGTCGAGGCACTGCTCACTGATTTGCCGGCCGCTTATCCCGATCATGTTGTGCTGGTCACAAAGCCTGGATATCTCGATGAACTGCTTAGTAGCGGACGCCTGCTCGATGAAAAGAGGTGGCTCGGGAAAATGAGACTAGCGTTTAAGTGAAGGACCTGCTCTTATGGGCGAGGATATCGCCCGCAAAGGAGCAGTGCAATGAGAAGGCCGAGACGGAATCATACGGCGGCGTTCAAGGCGAAGGTGGCCTTGGCGGCGCTCAAGGGCGACAAGACGTTGGCGGAGCTGGCCGAGAAGTACGACGTGCACGGCAACCAGATCACGCAATGGAAGACGCAGTTGCTGGAGGGTGCGATCGGCGTGTTCCTGTCGCCGGCCGAGAAGCGCGGCACGGAACAGGGTCCCACGGCGAAGGAGATGCAGGCCAAGATCGGGCAACTCGCGCTGGAAGTCGATTTTTTGGAAGTCGCGCTCGGTCGGGTCGGCGATGCGAGCGCAAAGCGATGATCATCAAGTCGCATCCGCTCCCGGTGAAACGACAGGCGGAGTTGCTGGATATTTCGCGGTCGAACGTGTATTACCTGCCGGCGCCGATCCCGGAGCGAGATCTAGCGTTGATGCGCGCCATCGACGAGTTGCATTTGGAGTACCCATTTCTGGGGAGCTCGGCAGCTATCCAAGATCCTCGCGCGCGAAGGGCATCCCCACGTCGGCCGCCTGCACGTTGGTACGCTCATGGCGAAGATGGGCATCACAGCACTGTATCGCACGCCCAATACCAGCAAGCGCCATCCGGGCCACAAGGTATACCCGTACCTGCTGCGCCATCTCGCCATCGAGCGCGCAGATCACGTCTGGGCGATGGACATCACGTATTTACCGATGCAACGGGGCTTCATCTACCTGGCGGCGGTCATGGATTGGGCGACGCGGCGGGTGCTGGCATGGCGAGTGTCGAACACGCTGACGGCCGATTTCTGTGTCGAGGCGGTCGAAGAAGCGATCGCTCGTTACGGCAAACCGGAAATCTTTAACACCGACCAGGGCACGCAATTCACCAGCGACGCATTCACGACGATGCTGCATGGTCACGGGGTGGCGATCAGCATGGATGGCCGCGGTTGCTGGCGTGACAACGTGTTCGTGGAACGGCTGTGGCGTTCGATCAAGTACGAAGAGGTTTACCTGCACGCCTACGCCAGCGTCAGCGCCGCCACAGCCGGCGTCGGGCGATACCTGGATTTCTACAACTCCCGACGACCGCACACCGCGCTGGGTGATCGAACCCCGGACGAGGCATACTTCACCCAACAAACCTTAACGAACGCAGCCTGAAAGAGATCCGGGTTACTACCCGCTGGCCAAAGACCAGGGGATCCCGCCACCGCAGGAAATTCACTTACGAATCGCGGAAATCTGTCTCAACTAACCGAGCCACCTCTGAGGTGCCGCTGGTGAGGGTCGGTGTGATCGGCGGGTTGAGAGCGTTGTCGATATCACTTGTCAGCCGCGCCGCGCAGTCCTGCTCTTTGAATCGCTGCTTTGACAAGTCCTTCGGCTTTTACATCCTCAGCGTACTTTCGCACATAGGCCATTCCGCTCTCCCGGCCTTTCGGGAGTGCTATGGCAACTTCATCCACACCAATCCGACCATCAAGAACCCGAGAGCCGGGCATCTTGTCCGACAACCCAATACAGGTTGGCCTTGTTGGCGGCGAAGGCATCCACCTTTCCGGACTTCAGCATTTCTTCACCGGCGGGAACACTCGGACTCGCGACCACCGTGGCATTCTTCAAGTGCGCGCTTGAGAAATGCGTTCACGGACCCGCCTTGTGGCGCACCGATGCGAATCCCTGGTCGATCAACAGCGTCGATGGTCGAAATCGGAGAACCAGCGGGAACGAGGTAGCCGTGCTCGATGACGAGCAGAGGTTCAGTGAAGTTCAAGACACTGTCACGCTCCGGGGTTGGCCCAAAAAAAGCGAGATCCCATTCGCCTGACTTCAGGCCGACCATGATGGCTCCTGGCGACGGGTACACCACGGGCTCGAATGGAACCCCAATACGTCGGGCAAGCTCTTTACCTAAGTCGAATCCCACCCCTTTCGATTCGTCCAGCGTAGCGCCCTGAACGATGGACGCGGGCGCCCCGGTATAGAGCGCCACGCGGAGCTTGCCGGTTGGGGCCAGTGCCTGTCGTTCTCCCTGACTAGGCGTGGAAGCGTTACTCGCGCACCCTGCAGCTAAAAAATCCAACTACCACAGCAGTAAACCACGTTCTCATTGACCCTCCCTTTGATGTTGCGGTTGCTCTCTAACGTGACCTACCCGGGGCACGCGAGACTGGCGACTGACCGGCGCCTGCTGGAAGGCCGGACAATTGGAATTGTGGCTGCGACGGCGCCAATCGCAACGAGCACCTTACGCTGGAGCCACGCGATCCTCCCCTTGGAACGCGCCAAAATTATACTAAAGTGAGTGACCGGTTTTGGCCGTTCAGAGAAGTCGGGAACGACCGCTTCTCCGTCGCGCGAAGGGCTGCAACGGGGGGTCGAACACGGCCTGTTGAATGTAAAGCGTTGCAATTTCATCGGACATTGTTTGTCAGGCCCAATCCCGATCAGGACAAACAATCCACAGAATTGCGGAACGCGGGCGGTTTTGCGGAACGAAAGCAGGCGCGCATAATCGCCGAAACCCGCATGTAGCTTGGCTCCCCGACCAGGGCTCGAACCTGGGACCTGCGGATTAACAGTCCGTCGCTCTACCAGCTGAGCTATCGGGGAACAGCCGTCGATTATATCGACCCCGATCGACTCGGGTCAATTCCGCCACTGTCTGGCACCTTCCGAACCACCCGCCGTTCGACGCGAGCGATGTAAGACGCCGCGCGTCTTCGCGGCGGATCCGCTGACCGTGGGGCGCCGGTCGCGCGCTATCGCCGCGGAACCTATGCTGGTGGCTCGCGCGACGTTTCACCGCCGAGATGCGGCGCGGCGAGTCGCAGATAGTGGAACATCGACCACAGCGTCAATACCGCGGCGACCCAGAGGGCCGCCTTGCCCAGAAGCTTGGTGTCGATGCCTGGTATCACCGGCTGGTACAGCAGCAGGGCGATGATCGCGGTGATCTGCGCGCCGGTTTTGACCTTGCCGATGAAGGCGACGGCGACGCTCTTCGATTTGCCGATCTGTGCCATCCACTCGCGCAGCGCCGACACCGCGATCTCGCGCCCGATGATGATGATCGCGAGCCACGTCTCGGCACGATCGAGCCACACCAGCATGATCAGCGCCGCAGCGACCATCAGCTTGTCGGCGACCGGATCGAGAAACGCGCCGAACGCCGACGTCTGCCCCCATCTTCGCGCCAGATAGCCGTCCGCCCAATCGGTGATCGCCGCAAGCGCAAAGACGGTCATCGCCAGCCAGTTCTTGCTTGGCATCGACAGCATCGCGGTCGGCAGATAGTACACGCCGACGAACACGGGAATCAGGACGATCCTGAGCCAGGTCAGTGCCGTGGGAAGATTGAATGGCATGGCAGTGGTCGCGCCGGTGCCGCGCGGTGCGAGCATTCTACTCCGGCGTCGTCGCGAACCGGCGCCGATTGCGCGGCGGCGCGCGCCATTCCCGAGCGGCAAGCCGCGTTTGCACTGGGGCCTAATGGAGTTCGGCGAATATGCGTTCGGCCAGGGCGCGGCTGATGCCGCCGACGCGCGCCAGATCGTCGACACCTGCCGCCTGCACGCCCTTCAGGCCGCCGAAGTGCGCGAGCAGCGCCTGCCGCTTGCGTGCGCCGATGCCGGCGATGCCCTCCAGGGTCGACGTGGTCCTCGCCTTGCCGCGGCGAGCGCGGTGACCCTGGATCGCAAACCGGTGCGCTTCATCGCGAATCTGTTGCAGCAGGTGCAATCCCGGATGGTCGGCTGGCAGTTGCAGCGTCTTGTCGCCGTGCGGAAAGACGATTTCCTCCAGGCCGGGTTTGCGCTCGGGCCCCTTGGCGATGCCGATCAGGTGCGTCGCGTGCAGGCCCTGCTCGGCCAGCACCTCGACGGCAACGCCCACCTGCCCCTTGCCGCCGTCGATCACCAGCAGGTCCGGCGCCGGATATTCGCCGGACACGATGCGCGCGGCGCGCCGCGTCAGCGCCTCGCGCATCGCCGCATAGTCGTCGCCGCCGGTCGGCGGCCTGACATTGAAGCGCCGGTATTCACCGCTCTGCATCACCAGGTGATCGAAGATCACGCAGCTCGCCACCGCGGCCTCGCCCATCGTGTGACTGACATCGAAGCATTCGATGCGCTGTACCGATTGCGGCAGGCCGAGTGCGTCCTGCAGTGCCGCGAGCCGCTCGTCCTGCGTGGCTTTCTGCGCAAGCTTCTGCCGGATCGCGAGCTCGGCGTTCTGCACCGCCATCGCGATCCACACACGCCGTTCGCCGCCGGGGTTCGTGACCAGCTGCACTCTGTGCCCCGATTGCGCCGACAGCACCTCGGCGAGTACCGGGTCGTCGCCACCTTCGGTCGCGACGATCGTCGGCGGTGTCGGTCGCTCCAGGTAGTGCTGCACCAGGAACGCCGGCACGACCTCGTCGAGCGTCGCGCTCTCGGCGTGCTGCGGAAAGAAGGTGCGGTCGCCGACGTGCCGTCCGCCGCGGATCATCACCAGGTTGACCGCGGTCAACCCCCGTTCGGCGACGCCGGCAATGACGTCGACGTCTCCCGCAGTCGGGCTTTCGACGAACTGCCGCGACTGCAACTGCTGCAGCCGTGTGATCTTGTCGCGAATTCGCGCCGCACGCTCGAAGGCGAGCGAGATGGCGGCCTCGTCCATCTGCCGCTGCAGCTCGGCCAGGACTTCGGTCGTCTTCCCCTGCAGGAACAACGTCGCGTTCCGGACGTCCTCCTGGTAGTCGGCCTCCGAAATCAGGCCGACGCACGGCCCGGTGCAGCGCTGGATCTGATGCAGCATGCACGGTCGCGACCGGTTGGCGAATACGCTGTTCTCGCAGGTGCGAAGCTGGAACACCTTCTGCAGCACGCCCATGCCTTCGCGCACCGCGCCGGCGCTGGGAAATGGCCCGAAATAGCGGTGCGGCTTGTCGAGCTTGCCGCGATGGAATCGCAGCTGCGGAAAGGTCTCGCCCGTCAGGCAGATGTAGGGATAGCTCTTGTCGTCGCGGAACAGGACGTTGTAGCGCGGCTGGTGCGCCTTGATCAGGTTGTTCTCCAGCAGCAGCGCTTCGCCCTCCGAGCGCGTGACCGTGACCTCGACGCGGGCGACCTGCGCGACCATCGCCTCGGTGCGCGGATGGTGGCCGGTCTTCTGGAAATAGTTGGCGACGCGTTTTTTCAGGTTGCGTGCCTTGCCCACGTACAGCGTCTCCCCGCCGGCATCGACCATGCGATAGACGCCGGCGCGATTGGGCAGCGACGCGAGCAGTTCGCGGGCGTCGAACGCCTTGCTATTCCCGGGATCGGTCTCGTCTTCGGCCATCATTCAGTCATGCAGGCTGCGCGGCAGCCGCCACATCCACGCGATAGCGCCCTATCGATGCGAACACCTGCTCGAACATTGCGACCGTCAGCCGTCGTGTGTTGGTGTTGTAGCGGCTGCAGTGATAGCAGTCGAACAGCCGCGCCGCGCCACCCGTGCCGCGCGGCAGCGGGTGCTCGCGCGCCGTGCGCAAACGGAAACGCCCGCGGCGCAAGGCCCAGCGCCAGCAGCGTCGCATCGTGCGCGATGCGGCCCAACGCGAGGATCGCGGCACCGCCGGGCAGCGTCCCAAGCTCGGCAGCGAGGTAGGCGTTGCAGTTCCTGATCTCGCCCGGCAGCGGCTTGTTGGCCGGCGGCAGGCATTTGACCGCGTTGGTGATCCGGGCGTCGATCAGCGCAAGGCCATCGCCCGCCCCCACCGATTGCGGTTGGCTGGCGTAGCCGAACTTGTGCAAGGTCGCGTAGAGGAGGATCCCCGCATAGTCGCCGGTGAACGGCCTGCCGCTGGCGTTGGCGCCGTGCATGCCCGGGGCGAGACCGACGATGACCAGGTGCGCGTTCAAGTCCCCGAACGGCGCCACCGGCCGGCAAAAGTAGGCCGGATGCGCCGCCAGCACCTGATCGAGAAAATGCGCGAGCCGCGGGCAGCGGCGGCAGCTCACATCGTAGGCGGCGGCGAGGGCCGCGGCATGACCGGATTCGCGGCGGATCGATCGACTCATGTAGAATGGCGCGCGTTGCGCCCGCCGCCGGTGATCGTGCTGAAAAAGTTGCCGGTGCGTGCAGCGGAATGGAATGGCAGCGGGTGACGACAATCTTAGCACGCCCGCGCGTCCGAATCGGTTCCCATGCTCCCTCCCGAATCACGGCTCGAAGTGCGTTCGCGCCTGCCGGCGAAGCCGACGGCCAAGCCGCCGCTTCTGTTCGTGCACGGCGGCTATTGCGACGCATGGTGCTGGGAGCCCTATTTCCTGCCCTGGTTCGCCGCGCGCGGCTATGCGGCGCACGCGTTGAGCCTGCGCGGCCATGGTGCGAGCGGCGGCTACGAGTCGCTGTTCGTCACCGGCCTCGACGACTATGTCGCCGACGTCGAGCATGTGGCCGGCAACCTCGCCTCATCGCCGGTGCTGATCGGGCACTCGATGGGCGCGGCGATCGTCGAGCGCATGCTGACCACGCGGCCGGTCCGGGCCGCGGCGCTGCTCGCGCCGATCCCGCCCGCGGGACTCGCTCCGGTGGCGCAGCGCCTGCTGGCCTGGCAGCCGGAATACATGGTCAACATGCAGCGGCTGGATGCACCACATTTGAGCGGCGACGTATTGGCCGCGCTGCGGCCGATGTATTTCAGCGACACCGTCGCGCCGGAAATTCTGGCCGCAGCAGTGGCGCATCTCACGCCCGAATCGCCGCGCGCGCTGATGGATTTGACCTTGCGCCTGCACGGTGGCGTGCCCGTCGCGGCCGCGCGGCTGTTCGTGCTCGGCGCCAACGACGATCGCATCTCGACCCCGGCCGACGTCAAGGCGACGGCGTCCCTCTATGGCGTGGCCTCGGTGATTCTTCCCGGGCTCGCGCACATGCTGATGCTGGAGCGCGCCTGGGAGACCGTGGCGCGACCGCTGCTCGCCTGGCTGGAGCACGACGCCGCGCGCTCGTAACTCCCGGGCTACCACCGGATATACTCAGGCCGCGCATTTTGCGCGCGAAGGCGCGTGATCGCGTCGAGCCTTACCGATGCTCGCCGGCAAACTCGGCGAATTCGTCCGGCGGCATCGCCTCGCTGAACAGGAATCCCTGGAAGCAGTGGCAGTCGCGGGCTTCGAGAAAAGCGAGTTGCCCGCTGGTGCTGACGCCCTCGGCGATAACGCGCAAGCCCAGGCCGCGCGTCAGCGCGATGATCGCCTCGGTGATCGCCGCGTCGCCGGGGTCCGTTTCCAGGTCGGCAATGAACGATATGTCGATCTTCAGCGTGTCGATCGGGAAGTGCTTCAGGTGCGACAGGCTGGAATAGCCGGTGCCGAAGTCGTCGATCGCGACCGAGAAGCCCTCGTCGCGTAGCTGCTGCAGCACCTTGCGTATGGCGTCCAGATCGTGCAGCAGGCTGGATTCGGTGACTTCGAGCTCGATCCAGGACGGCTCGCAGCCGGCGCTGCGGACGATCTCGGAAATGCGCTGCGCCAGGTCGTCCCGATAGAACTGGCGGCCCGAAAGGTTGACCGACACCATCAGCGCCAGGCCGGCCTTGCGCCACGCCACGCATTGTTCGGCCGCACTCTTCAGCACCCAGTCGCCGAGGATGTGAATGAGCCCCGACTCCTCCGCCAGCGGAATGAACACCTGCGGTGCGATTTCCCCGTGTTCGTCGTCGTGCCAGCGCAAGAGCGCCTCGGCGCCGACGATCGCCTTGTCGGCAATGCGCACGACCGGCTGATAGTGCAGCTTGAGCGCACAATCCTTGACCGCGGTGCGCAGGGAGCTTTCCAGCGTGTGCTGCTTGAGCCGCCGCGCCGCGAGATCGGCGTCGAAGAACTGGTAGGTGTTGCGACCCAGTTCCTTCGACCGGTACATCGCGACGTCGGCGTGCTTGAGCAGGCCTTCCGGGTCGTCGCTGTCGTCGGGATAGATCGAGATGCCGATCGAGGACGTCACGTAGATGTCGTGCTCCTCGATCCGGAACGGCTGCGCGATGGCATCCTGCAGCTTCTGCGCAATCCGGTTCAGCACCGCGGCATCGTCGAAGTCCTCGACGATGACCATGAACTCGTCACCGCCGAGGCGCGCCAGCAGGTCCGTTTCCCGCAGCGCCCCCGACAGCGATGCGGTCACCTGCTTCAGCAGCTCGTCGCCGATCCGGTGACCGAGCGTGTCGTTGACGTTCTTGAAGCGATCGAGATCGATGTAGAGCACGCCGACGTGGCGTCCGTTGCGCTTGGCTTGCGCGATCGCCTGCGCGAGGCGCTCCTGCAGCAGCAGGCGGTTCGGCAGCCCGGTGAGCGCGTCGCGCGTAGCGAGGTACTGCAGCCGCTCCTCGGCCTGGATGCGGGACGAAACGTCCTGCACGAACGACAGGATCGACACGATGCCGCCCTGCTCGTCGAGCAGGCAGGAGTGATACCACTCGCACCAGATCGTCTCGCCGTCCTTGCGGTAGTTGCGATTGAGACCCGTCGCCCGCGGCTGCTCGCCGGCCATCAGCTTCTCGATCAGCTCGGTGACCGCCGTGCGGTCCGCCTCGTGCGTGAGCTGGCTGCCGGTGATCGGCATGCCCAGCACCTCTTCCGCGCGCCAGCCGAAAATGTTCTCCGCCTGCGGCGACCAGCGCACGAGACGGAAATCGCGATCCCATTCGAGCACCGCCAGCGGCGTGTTGTTGATGTGCGACGACAGCATCCAGTTGGCGCGACGCAGCGCCTCCTCGTTGCGCTTCTGGTCGTGGATGTCGGTGTGCACCGCGTAGATGCCGATGACGTTGCCTTCGCCGTCGCGATTCGGTGCGTAGTGGATCGACTCCCAGCGCTGCTCGCCGTTCGGCTGCACCAGGAGCTGCTCGGTCGATATCGTCTCGCCGGCGAACACGCGACTCAACAGCGGCTCGAGCTGCCGCGCGCGGGCGTCGCCGATGACTTCGCCGATGCGTCGGCCAGTCAGGTCCTTGCGGCTCTCGGACAACCATTCCTCGTTGTGCCGGTTGAGGAAGCGGAAGCGCGATTCGCGGTCGATGTAGGCGACGCGCGCCGGAACGTTGTCCATGATCAGCCGCAGCTCGCCTTCGCTGGCGCGCAGTGCTTCCTGCGCCTGCTTGAGGCCGTGGATGTCGTTCATCAGCACGAACGCGCCGTTGACCTCGCCTCCCGGCGTGGCGTCCGGCACGACGCGGATCGTCATCCACCGCCGTACCCCGCCCGCCCCCGGCACCAGCCGGTCGAACGAGGTCGATTCACCCTGCAGCGCGCGCGACAGGAGCGCTTGCGCGCTGGCGTAGATGCCGTGCCCGACGACGTCGCGCAGGCGCAGCGCGGCCACCTGCTCCGCGGTCAGGCCGAAGTACTGCAGGAACGGACGATTGACGTACTGGCAGCGCTCGTCGCGGTCGATGTATGCGACCGGCGCCGGCACGCCGTCCATGATCGCGCGGAGCTGCGATTCGCGCGAGGCCAGTGCCTCCTGCGCCTGCTTCAGGTCGGTGATGTCGTGGCCGACGATGTAGTAGCCCTTGATCGTCCCGTCGACGCGCATGTCGGGGACGATCTTGTTGCGCAGCCACCGCGGCCGAGCGTTGACATCGACGGTCTCGCGCTCGTAGGTGACGCTCTCGCCGCGGGCGGCGCGATCGATGAACGGCTGCTGGAACGCGAAGGCTTCCGGACCGAGCACGTCCTTGACGCTCTTGCCGATGATATCGTCGCGGCCGATGCCGACCAGGCTGACGAAGGCGTCGTTGACGAACGTGTAGTGCCGGTCGAGGTCGACGTAGACGACCGGCTCCGGGATATTGTCGGTGAACAGCCGGAGCTGCTCCTCGCGCGCGGCCAGCGCCTGTTCGGTCAGCTTGAGATCGTGAATGTCGTATTCGGTGCAATACAGGCCGCGCACCTTGCCGGCGGCATCCAGGTCGGGTGCGACGCGGCCGTGCATCCAGCGCCGCTTGCCGTCGGCGCTGGCGCCCACGCGCTCGTATTCGACGTTCTCGCCCTCCTGCGCGCGCTTGATGATCGGGCGCAGGAAGGCGTTGACGTCGTGCGGCATGATGTCGGACGGCGTCTTGCCGTAGATCTCCGCCTGAGGGCGGCAGACCCAGTTGGCAAAGGCCTGGTTGACGAACGTGTACTTGAGCTTCCGGTCGAGATAGGCGATCGGGCCGGGAATGTTGTCGGCGAACAGCCGCAGCTGCGACTCCTGAGATTTCAGCGCCTCGCGGATCCGGACATCGTCCTCGATGTCGTTGATCACCACGAACGCGCCGCCGGTCTTGTGGCCGGGCTCGCGGTCGGGGAAGAGCGTGATGCGCACCCAGCGCAGCTCACCGCTGGCGGGGCGCTCGCGGCGATCGTAGCTGACGGTGGCACCGGCGAACGCCCGCTCGACATAACCCATCATCTCGTTCAGCGCGTCGGGCGCGACGAAGTTCTTCAGCGGCTGGCCCAGCAGGTCGTCCACCGCCACGCCGACGTATTCGCCGTAGGGCTTGTTGGCAAACCGCAGCCGGAAGGCGCGATCGAAATAGAAGATCGGCAGGCTGACGCTGTCGGTGACGATGCGCAAGCGATGTTCGCGCTCGCCGGCTTCGAGCTCCATCTGCTTGATGTCATCGACGTCGGTGTAGGTCGCCAGCACGCCGCGGATTTCGCCGCGCGGCCCGCGGTCCGGGTAGTAGTCGACGCGGACCCAGAAGGCGTTGCGCTTGACCGACGAGAGCTGACGCTCGAACGTTACCCGCTCGCCATTGAGCGCGGCTTCGAGGTAGGCGTGGTAGAGCTGGTAGAGCTCGCGACCGTCGACTTCGACGACTTCGCGGCCGATGACTTCGAACTGGGGCTTGCCCGACCAGTCGAGGAAGGCGCGGTTGACGAAGCGGTAGCGCTGGTCGACGTCGATGTAGCAGACCGGCAGGCCGAGCGCGTTCAGCTTGCGCTGCGACAGCGCAAGCAGAGCCTCGCGTTCCAGACCTTCGCCGACCGTCTGCTGCGTCGGCGAGTCCAGGCGAGATAATGATCGGGGCAGCGCCATGGGGCCGGGTCGAGCCGCAGCTTTCCACGGATTGGAAAGCTGCGACCCAAGCAGTCTAAGTGTCGAATCCGCCACTTACAAGCAAGTAACCTGCCATTCTGGACGGCCATGCCGAAATATCCAAAAACGGGGCTTTTGGGCGCCCGCATTGGCGGCATGGCGATGGCGCGCTACAATCAGCGGCACAAAAACCCGCCGGGCGGCACTTTTCGCCGACTGCATCCCGCGCCGAGCGTCCGGCCCCGATTCGACTCGGCCTTGCTCGCGGCGCCGCGAGGCAGTGACAGCCGGGCGCTCGCTGGAGGGAGTCGATGTCCCGTGTTTTCGGCCTGACCGCCCGTTTGCTGGCGGTGTCCATCCTGTTGCTGCTGCCCGCTGCGGCCTGGGCCGCACCGGTCGAGCCGCCCGCCGTCGCCGGGATTCCAATCGATTTCGTGCTGTTCGCGCATGACGCTCGCCGGCGTCGCGCTGTTCCACCGCCATACCATGCCGATCGCCGTCGGCGGCATGGTCGTGATCTCCCTGTTCAAGATCGTCTTTTCGCCGTTCGCGGAAGGTGCCGGCGTCGCCGGCTGGCTCGACCATCTGTCGCACGAATGGGTGCTGCTCACCAACCTTCTCGGCCTGCTGCTCGGATTCGCGCTGCTGTCCAAGCACTTCGAGGCCAGCCACGTCCCGGCATGGCTGCCAAAATTGCTGCCCAACGACTGGAAAGGCGGATTGGTCCTGCTTTTCATGATTTTCGTGCTGTCCAGCTTCCTGGACAACATCGCCGCGGCGCTGATCGGCGGGACGATCGCCGGCGCGGTGTTTCGCGGCAAGATCCACATCGGCTATCTGGCCGCGATCGTGGCGGCATCGAACGCCGGCGGCTCGGGCAGCGTCGTCGGCGACACCACGACGACGATGATGTGGATCGACGGCGTCAATCCGCTGCAGGTGCTGGAGGCCTACATCGCCGCCGGCACGGCGATGCTGGTTTTTGGCGTTCCCGCCGCGATCCAGCAGCAGCGGTATTCGCCGATCACGCGCGAACCGCCGGTCGGCGTGGTCATCGACTGGGTGCGCGTGTTCATCGTTGCGCTGATCCTGGTGACTGCGATCGTCGTCAACGTCGTCGTCAACGTCCACTACAACGACATCGCCGGCAGCTTTCCGTTCATCGGCGCCGGGGTCTGGGTCGCGCTGCTCGTTTGCGTCCCGCTGCGGCGCCCGGCCTGGAGCGAGCTGCCCGGTGCGATTCGCGGCGCCATGTTCCTGCTCTCGCTGGTGCTCGCCGCGTCGATGATGCCGGTGCACAAGCTGCCGGATGCTTCATGGCATGTCACGCTGGGCCTGGGATTCGTCTCCGCGATCTTCGACAATATTCCGCTCACCGCGCTGGCCCTCCAGCAGGGCGGGATACGACTGGGGGTATCTCGCGTACGCAGTCGGCTTCGGCGGATCGATGATCTGGTTCGGGTCGTCGGCCGGCGTCGCGCTGTCGAACATGTATCCGGAAGGCAAGGATGCGATTGCGTGGGTGCGCGGCGGCTGGCACGTCGCGCTTGCGTACGTCATCGGATTCGCGGTGATGCTCGCGGTCCTGGGCTGGTTCCCGCAGCCCAAGCACGAGGCGCCGCGGACGGCCGCGGCGACCGCTGCCGCGCAGCCGCCGACCAGCGACGATGAACGCCGGTGGCCGCGCGGCACCGCGCCGGCGTGCGGCATGGCGCGGCATTTAGGTGAACAGGTCTAGTCGTCGACGACCAGGATGTGGACGCGGTACGGGCCGTGCGCGCCGAGCACGATCGTCTGCTCGATATCGCCGGTGCGCGACGGGCCCGAGACGAGGTTGACGGCGCGCGGCAGCATGCCGCGCTCGCGGCGAATCAGCGCGAACGCGTCCTCCATGCCCGCGACGATGCGCGCCGCGGGCACGACCGCGACGTGCGTGTCGGGAAGCAGCATCGTGGCGGTCGGCGTCGCGGCGCCGGCCAGCAGCACCAGCGTGCCGGTCTCGGCGATCGCGCAAAACGCGCCGGTGACGCCCAGCCTGTCGTCGCCGGCCGTCGGGCGCGGCGCGATCGCGAGCCCCGCGCCGGCCCAGTCCAGGTCGGCGAATTCCGGCCAGCACACGCCCTCGCGCGAGCGCTGCGCGGCAAGGGCCGGCGGCAGCGTCAGCGCATCGAGATAGCGTGCCACGCGCGCCGGGATCTCGCTGCGGCCGGCGATGCGCTCGACGGTGCTTTCCATGTCGGTCGCGCGCTGCATGAAACGCGCGGTGAGGTCGGCGGGCATCCGCGGGCGCGGTCCCGGTGCGTGCGCGGCGACATGGCTTTCGGCATCGGCGCGCGCGGCGGCGGCGTCCCGCGCACCTCCGCGCTTGTCCAGCGCATCGCGCACACGGGCGAGGATCCGCTCGCGTGCCGGATCGCTGCGCGCGCCGCTCACCGTCCGCTGGTCCCGACGAACGCGGCAATGCGCTCGATGCCGGCGCGGATCGCCGCCGGCGAGGCGGCGTACGAAAAGCGCACATGCTGGCCGTCGCCGGGCACGCGGCGCCCGAAATGGATGTCGGCCAGCACCGCGACGCCGGCTTCGTTCAGCAGCCGCTTGCGGAATTCCTCCGAGTCGGCGCAACCGGTGCGCTTGCAGGCCTCGGTGACGTTCGGCCAGGCGTAAAACGCGCCGCCGGGGGTCTTGCAGCTGATCCCGGGTACCTCGTTCAGCAGGCCGACGATCAGGTCGCGCCGCTCGAGAAACGACCGGCGCATCGCGTCGGCGTCGTCCTGCGGTCCGTCGATCGCCTCGAGCGCCGCCCATTGGCTGATCTGCGACGCGCAGGAATCGGTATTGGTGATCCACCGGGTGAACACCGGCGCCAGCGCGCGGTTGGCCACGTAGCCGATGCGCCATCCGGTCATCGCCCAGGTCTTCGATGCGCCGTCGGAAATGATCGTTCGCTCGAGCATGCCGGGCAGCGCTGCGAGCGAGGAGAATGCGCCGTCGTAGGACAACCGCGAATAGATTTCGTCGGCGTAGACCCAGATCTGCGGATGCTGCCGCAGGATCTCGGCGATCGCCTCGAGGTCCGCCGGCCCGAGGCTCGCGCCGGTGGGGTTGTGCGGAGAATTCAGGATCAGCAGCCGCGTCTTCGGCGTGATCTTGGCCTCGAGCTCGTGCGGATCGAAGGCGAAGTCGCGCGCCTCGCGCAGGTGTATCGGCACCGGCAAGGCACCGTTGGCGACGATCTGCGACTCGTAGATCGGAAAGCCCGGTACCGGGTAGATCACTTCGTCGCCGGTTCCGAAGTCGGTGACCGATGCGATCGCATAGGCGATGAACGGCTTGGCGCCGGCGCCGACCACCACGTCGTCGGGCGCGATCGTCAAGCCCCGCCGCCGTCCGATATCCCGTGCCGCTGCCGCGCGCAACTCGTCGATGCCGGCCGACGGCGTGTAGCCGTGCTTGCCGGCGCGAATCGCCGCCACCGCCGCATCCTGAATGTTGACCGGCGTCGGGAAATCGGGTTGGCCGATGCAGAACGAAAGGATGTCGCGGCCCTGTCTGACCAGCGCGTTGACTTCGGCCAGCACGACGAAGGCGTTCTCGGTGCCCAGGCTTTCGCCGCGCCGGCTGATTTTGGGCGCCGTCTTGGCGCCGTCGCGTGGTGCATTCATTTCCGGCCTCCGCTTGCTTTGCGCGCGGCGTAGAGCTCGCGAAACGTCCGGCCGGGCGGCGCCGGCATGTCGCGCCCGCCGGTCCAGCCTGCGCCCAGCGGCAAGCGGCGGATGGTGCGTTCGCTGCCGCCCAGCCAGCGCAGCATGCGCACGCCGACGCGGGTGGCCGTGGCATAAAGCCGCGGCCGCGCCGCGAGCCACGACCAGGCGCGCAAGCCCGCGCGTTCGCTCCAGGGTCGGAGCCGCCTCTCGAACTGCTGCTCGCGCAATTTTCTGAGCAAATCGGGCAGCGGTATTTTCACCGGGCAGACGACGCCGCATTGATTGCACAAGGTCGAGGCCTGCGGCAGGTCGAGCGCGTTTTCGAGGCCGATGTACGACGGCGTCAGGATCGACCCGATCGGCCCGGGATACACCCACCCGTACGAGTGCCCGCCGATGTTCTGGTAGACCGGGCAATGGTTCATGCACGCGCCGCAGCGTATGCAGCGCAGCGCCTCGCTGACTTCGCTGCCGAGGACGGCGCTGCGGCCGGCGTCGACCAGGATGAAGTACATGTGCCTGGCGCCGTGAAATTCGCCCTCGCCGCGGGTGCCGGTCAGGATGTCGACGTAGTTGGCGATCGACTGTCCGGTCGCCGAGCGCGGCAGCAGTCGCATCAGGGTCGCGACATCCTCGAGCGTCGGGACGATCTTCTCGATGCCGGAGATTGCCACGTGCACGTTGGGCAAGGTCGTCGTCAGGGTCGCGTTGCCCTCGTTGGTCACCAGCACGACCGAGCCCGTTTCGGCGACGAAGAAATTGCCGCCGGAGATGCCCATGTCCGCGGTCAGGTAGTGCGTGCGCAAGACCTGGCGCGCTTCCAGGCACAGTTCGTTGATCTCGGTCTTTCTGGCGGTGCCGTGCACCCTGGCGAACAGGTCGGAGACCTCCTCCTTGCTCTTGTGCAGCGCCGGGCCGATGATGTGCGACGGCGGCTCGTAATCGTTGATCTGCAGGATGTATTCGCCGAGGTCGGTCTCGACGACCTGTGCGCCGGCGGCTTCGATCGCGCGGTCGAGCGCCGACTCTTCGCTCACCATCGACTTGGACTTGATGATCTTGCCGGCGCCGTGGCGCGCAGCGATGGCAAGCACGTGCCGGTTGACGTCGTCCGGCGTCTCCGCCCAGAGTACCGTCGCGCCGCGCGCGGTGGCGTTGCGTTCGAACATCTCCAGCCAGACGTCGAGATTGTCGAGCGCGCGCTGGCGGATGGCGCGCGCGGCCTCGCGCGTCGCCTCGACGTCGTCCAGCTCGCCCAGGGATTCGCGGCGCTTGGCGACGAATTTGCCCTTGATCTTGTGCAGGTTGCGCTGCAGCTGGGCGTTGCCCATGTTGTCGTGCGCGAGTTCCTTGAAGTGCATCGAGGCAATCTGCATGATGGGTCGTCCTAGTCGCCGGCGAGCACTTCGGCGATGTGCAACACTTGTATTTTGCGATCGCCGCGCCGGCGCAGCCGGCCTTCGATGTTCAGCATGCAACCCAGGTCACCCAGCACGACCGCGTCGGCGCCGGAGGCCGCGATGTGCTCGCACTTGTTCTCCGCGAGGCGCGTCGAGATCTCGCCGAACTTGATCGAGAAGGTGCCGCCGAAGCCGCAGCAGGTCTCGCATTCGGCCATCTCGGTAAGCCTCACGCCGGGCATCTTCGCCAGCAGCGTGCGCGGCTGCTCCTTCACGCCCATCTCGCGCAGCCCGGCGCAGCTGTCGTGATAGGTAATGGTGCCGGTGAAGCGGCCGGGCACCGTTTCGAGCTCGAGCACGCTGACCAGGAAATCGGTCAGCTCCCTGGTCCGCGAAGCGAGCGCCTCGGCGCGTCGGAGCATCGACGGATCGTCGCGAAACAGGTCGGCGTAGTGGGTCCTGATCATGCCGCCGCACGAGCCCGACGGGGCGACGAGATAATCGCAGCCCTCGAATTCGCCGACCAGCTTGCGCGCCAGTGCGATCGCGCCGGCGCGATCGCCGGCATTGTAGCCGGGCTGGCCGCAGCAGGTTTGCGTGGGCGGCACGAAGACTTCGGCGCCGCCGGCCTCGAGCAGCCTGATCGCCGCGAAACCCATCGCGGGGCGCATCAGGTCGACGAGGCAGGTGACGAAGAATCCGACGCGCATGATGATCCGACGGGGCAGGCAATCCTGGCAGCTTGCGGCCGGCGCGGTCAGTACGACCGCGTCAACGCAACCACGCACATTCCCAGCAGCCATTGCGGGAAAATACCCAGCAGCAGCAGCGCCAGCCCGTTGATCGACAGCAGTATCCGCGTGTCGACCCGGGACTCGATCGGCGCGCCGTCGACCGGATCGTCGAAATACATCAGCTTGACGATGCGCAGATAGTAGAACGCGCCGACCAGCGACGCCAGCACCGCGACGACGGCCAGCCAGACCAGCCCGACGTCCACCGCCGCCTCGATCACGGCGAACTTGGCATAGAACCCGACGGTCGGCGGAATGCCCGCCAACGAGAACATCGCGAGCAGCATCAGGAACGCATGCCACGGGCTGCGCTGGTTGAGACCCTTGAAGTCGTCCAGCCTGTCCGCCTCGAAGCCGGCACGCGACAGCAGCATCACCATGCCGAAGCTGACCAGCGTCGTCATGACGTAGGTGATCACGTAAAACATCGCCGCGCTGTAGCCATTGATGTTGGCGGCGAGAAATCCCATCAGCATGTAGCCCATGTTGGCGATCGTCGAATAGGCCAGCATGCGCTTGATGTTGGTCTGTGAGATCGCGATCAGATTGCCGGCAATCATCGACAGCAGCGACAGTATCAGCAGCATTCCCTGCCAGTCGAACGCCATCGCTGCGAGTGCGCCCACGAGCAACCGCGTCATGAAACCGAATGCCGCCAGCTTCGGCGCCGAGCCGACGAACAGCGTCATCGCGGTCGGCGCGCCTTCGTAGACGTCGGGCAGCCACATGTGATACGGCACGGCGCCGAGCTTGAACGCGATCGCCGACACCACGAATACGAGCCCGAAGGCCAGCATCGTCTTGTTGGCGCCGCCGGCAAATACCGTCGTCGCGACGCGGCCGATGTCGAGGGTCCCGGTGGCGCCGTAGATCATCGACATGCCGTAGAGCAGCAGGCCGGATGCGAGCGCGCCCAGGACGAAATATTTCATCGCCGCCTCGACCGCGGCGCCGGAATCGCGCTGCAGCGCGATCATCGAGTACAGCGACAGCGACATGAGCTCCAGGCCGAGATATAGCGTCAGGAAATGGCTGGCCGAGATCATCACCATCATGCCCAGCAGCGCGAACATCATCAGCGCGAAGGTCTCGCCGCGGAACAGGCCGCGCTCCGCCAGGTAGGCTGCGCGAGTAGGCGAGCGTCAGCGCCACGGTGACGCAACTGAGGAACTTGAGCACGTCCGCCAGCGGCATCGGCGATGAACGTGTTGCCGAACGTATGCGTCGGCGTCTGCGTGGAACACGTACAGCGACATCCAGGCAGTGACCAGCACGCCGAGCTGTGTCAGCCAATAGCTCCAGTTGCGCCGCGTCTCCGGCAGCAGCAGGTCGACCAGCAGCACCGTGCAGGCGGAGACGAGCAGCGCGATCTCCGGCAAGGCGGGGAGGAAGGCGAAGCCCGGGGGCGCGGCGCCGGTCACAATTTGCTCTTGGCGACGTGGGCCAGCAGCTCGCTGACCGACGCGTGCATGACGTCGGTGAACGGCTTCGGGTAGACGCCCATGATCAGCACCGCGGCCGCGAGGGTGGCCAGCAGCCAGAACTCCCGCCGCGACAGGTCCTTGAGCGCGGCGACGCGCTCGCTGACGACGGCGCCGAACCAGACCCGCTTGTACATCCACAGCGTGTACGCGGCGCCGAGAATCAGCGTCACCGCGGCGAGAAAGCCGATCCAGAATTTCGCCTTGACCGCGGCGAGAATCACCATGAATTCGCCGACGAAGCCGCTGGTCCCGGGAAGACCCGAATTGGCCATCGCGAACAGCATCGCCAGCGCCGCGAACCGCGGCATGGTGTTGACGACGCCGCCATAATCGGCGATCTCCCGGCTGTGCATGCGGTCGTAGAGGACGCCGACGCAGAGAAACATCGCCGCTGAGACGAAGCCGTGCGAGATCATCTGCGTCAGGCCGCCCTCCACGCCGAGCTGGCTGAAAAGAAAGAAGCCGAGCGTGACGAACCCCATGTGCGAGATCGACGAATAGGCGATCAGCTTTTTCATGTCTGCCTGCACCAGCGCCACGAAGCCGATGTAGATCACCGCGATCAGCGACAGGGTGATGACGAAGCCTGCCAGATAGTGGCTGGCGTCGGGAAGGATCGGCAGGATGAAGCGGACGAAACCGTACGCGCCGACCTTCAGCGTCAGCGCCGCCAGCACGACCGAGCCGCCGGTCGGCGCCTCGACGTGCGCATCGGGCAGCCAGGTGTGTACCGGCCACATCGGAACCTTGACTGCGAACGCGAGGAAGAACGCGACGAAGAGCAGTAGCTGAGTCTTCAGCGACAGCGGAAGCTGATACCACTCGAGAATCGAGAAACTGCCGCCGCTCACCGAATAGAGATAGATGAACGCAACCAGCATCAGAAACGAGCCGAGCAGCGTGTAGAGGAAAAATTTGATCGCCGCGTAGACGCGGTTCGGCCCGCCCCAGACGCCGATGATCAGGTACATCGGGATCAGCATCGCCTCGAAGAACACGTAGAACAGCACGCCGTCGAGCGCCGCGAACACGCCGTTGATCAGGCCCGACATGATCAGGAATGCCGCCATGTACTGCGCGACCCGCTTCTCGATGACCACCCAGCCGGCCCAGACCACCAGCACCGTGACGAAACTGTTGAGCAGGACGAACAGCAGCGAGATGCCATCGACGCCGAGCAGGTAGTTGACGTTGAACCGCGGTATCCACTCGACGGCTTCGACGAATTGCATCTCGGCCGTGCCGAGCGTGAAATGAACGTAGAGCGGGATCGTCACCGCGAAGCCGGCGACCGCGCCGACCAGCGCCAGCCAGCGCGCCGCGGGGGCGTCGGCGTCGCGATTGACGGCGAGCACCAGCAGGCCGGCGACGATCGGAACCCAGATCGCGAAACTCAGGTAGGGCAGCATCAGACGACCCTCAGCACGACCCACCAGAACAGGGCGATGAATACGCCCAGGATCATTGCGAAGGCGTACAGATACATGTACCCCGACTGGATCAGGCGCAGCGCCGCGGACGCGGCGCCGACGGCGCGCGCGCTGCCGTTGACGAAAAAGCCGTCGATGACCGAGCGATCGCCGACATTGGAAAAGAGCCTCCCGACGCGCTGGAATCCGCCGACAAAAAACCATTCGTTGAAGCGGTCGATGTAATAATTGTTCGCGAGCAGCGCGTACAGCGCGGCGGTCCGGGCCTGGATTTTCGCTGGCAGGTCGCGGCGCAGGATGTAGAGCCACCACGCCACGGCAATGCCCGCGATCGCGAGCCAGAACGGCGCGCCGGCCAGGCCGTGCTCGATGAAGCCGGCGACGCCGTGCCATTCCTCGCGCAGCGTGGCCATGCCCGCGTGCTGCGGGGCGATGACGATCGAACTGGCGAAGAAGTCGCCGAACAGCACGGGATCGATGTACGCCCAGCCCGCATAGACCGACGGGATTGCCAGCAGAATCAGCGGCACCGTTATCACCCACGGACTTTCCCGCGGCGGGCCGGCCGGCGCGTGCTCGTCGTGCCCTGGCTCCTCGTTGGCAGCGTCGGCGGCATCCGCCGTGGCATGCGCGTGGCCGAAGCGCTCTTCGCCGTGAAACGCCATGAACAGCATGCGAAAGCTGTACAGGGCGGTCACGAACACGCCCAAGGTCAGGGCGATCCGCGCGTAGGTGTGCCCGGTCACGGTCGAGAGCTGGACGGCCTCGATGATCGCGTCCTTGGAAAAGAACCCGGCAAACGGCGGAATGCCGGCGAGCGCAAGCGAGCCGATGACCGTCGTCCAGTAGGTGACTGGCATGTATTTCTTGAGGCCGCCCATCTTGCGCAGATCCTGCTCGTGGTGCAGCGCGATGATCACCGAGCCGGCGGCGAGGAAAAGCAGCGCCTTGAAGAACGCGTGCGTCATCAGGTGGAAGATCGCCGCCGAGTATGCGGAGACGCCGAGCGCCACGGTCATGTAGCCCAGCTGCGAAAGCGTCGAATAGGCGATGACGCGCTTGATGTCATTCTGCACGATGCCGAGGAACGCCATGAACAGGGCGGTGGTCGCGCCGATGATCGTCACGAACGACAGCGCCGTCTCGGACAGCTCGAACAGCGGGCTCATGCGCGCGACCATGAAGATGCCGGCGGTGACCATCGTCGCCGCGTGGATCAGCGCGGAGATCGGCGTCGGGCCTTCCATCGAGTCCGGCAGCCAGACGTGCAGCGGCACCTGCGCGCTCTTGCCCATTGCGCCGACGAACAGGCCGATGCAGATCGCCGTGAGCACCGACCACTGGCGGTCGCCGACCAGGTTGAGTGTCGCGCCGGCGGTCTGCGGCGCGGCGGCGAATACCGTCGCGTAATCGAGCGATCCGAAGTAGGCGACGACGAGCCCGATGCCGAGCACGAACCCGAAGTCGCCGACCCGGTTGGCGAGAAACGCCTTGAGGCTCGCATAGATCGCGGTCGGGCGCTCGTACCAGAACCCGATCAGCAGGTACGAGACCAGGCCCACCGCTTCCCAGCCGAAAAAGAGCTGCAGGAAGTTGTTCGCCATCACCAGCATCAGCATGCTGAACGTGAACAGCGAGATGTAGGCGAAGAAGCGCGTGTAGCCGGGATCGTCGGCCATGTAGCCGATGGTGTAGACGTGGACCATCAGCGACACGAACGAGACCACCGTGATCATCAGCGCCGTCAGCGGATCGATCAGGAAGCCGATCGCGAACTTGATGCCGCCCGACGTCATCCAGGTGTAGATGTCGCCGTTGAAAGTGTGGCCGGCAAGCACGTCCTTCAGCACCCAGGCCGACGCCGCCGTCGAAATCGCGACGCCGACGATGCAGATCCAGTGCGACAGCGGCCGGCCGAGCCTCGGGCCCCACAGTCCGACCACCACCGCGCCCAGCAGCGGCGCCAGCGGTACCATCAGATAGAGTTGTTGCATCGTCATCGGTCCCGCCGCCTAGTGCTTGAGCGTGGCCAGATCCTCGACGTCGATCGAGCGCACGGTGCGGAACAGAAGCACCAGGATCGCGAGACCGATCGCCGATTCGGCGGCCGCTACGGTGAGGATAAAGAAGACGAACACCTGCCCTGCAGTGTCGTTGAGGTAATGCGAGAACGCGATGAAATTGAGGTTTACCGCGAGCAGCATCAGCTCGATCGCCATCAGCATGAGGATGACGTTGCGCCGGTTGAGAAAGATCCCGATCACGCTGATCGCGAACAGGACCGCACCGAGGACCAGATAATGCGTCAGCGTCGGATACCACGGAAACGACAAGTCTCTACTCCCTGATGGCTGCAGCCCGCGGGTGCGGACGGCGCCGTTGTTATTGCCTGCAAGCAGCCACGCGCCGCCGTCAGCGCTCGTTCTTCTCCACCGGCATGTCGAGCACGCGCAGTCGATCGCTACGCCGCACGCTGACCTGGTGCGACGGATCCTGCTGCTTGGTCTCGCGCCGCGTGCGATGCGTCAGAGCGATCGCGGCGACGATCGCGACCAGCAGGATCACCGCGGCGATCTCGAACGGATAGGCGTAGTCGGTGTAGAGCAGTCAGTCCGAGTGCGCGGGTGTTGCTGTAGTCCGGCGGGCCGCCGCCGGCGCCGGCGCCGGCGGCCGGCGCGAAGTAGCCGCCGACCAGCACCAGCGCCATCTCGACCAGAACAAGGATGCCCACAGTGGCGCCGACGGGAATGTAGCTCCTGAACTGCTCGCGCAGCTTGGTCGAAGTTGACGTCGAGCATCATGACGACGAACAGGAACAGCACCATCACCGCGCCGACATAGACCAGCACCAGCGCGATGGCGAGGAACTCGGCCTGCAGCAGCAGCCAGATGCCGGCCGCGCTGAAGAACGACAGCACCAGCCACAGCGCCGAATGCACCGGGTTGCGTGCTGCTGATCACCCGCAGCGCCGCGAACACCAGGATCGCCGCAAAGGCGTAGAAGACGAGCGGTCATGCGATCGGTCATGACGGTCCGGAGTCAGCGTGCGGAGGCTCCGATGCGGCGCGCTTGCCTTCGACTCGCGCGCTCATCGGTACTTCGCATCCTCGGCGCGGTCGGCGGCGATCTGCGCTTCGTAGCGGTCGCCGACCGCGAGCAGCATCTCCTTGGTGTAGATCAGGTCGCCGCGCTTCTCGCCGTGGTACTCGAGGATGCGCGTCTCGACGATCGAGTCGACCGGGCAGGACTCCTCGCAGAACCCGCAGAAGATGCATTGGTGAGATCGATGTCGTAGCGCGTCGTGCGCCGCGTGCCGTCCTCGCGCTGCTCGGACTCGATGGTGATCGCCAGCGCCGGGCATACCGCCTCGCACAGCTTGCACGCGATGCAGCGCTCCTCGCCGTTCGGATAGCGGCGCAGCGCGTGCAGCCCGCGGAAGCGCGGGCTCATGCGGCGTCTTCTCCTCGGGAAACTGGACGGTGATCTTGCGCTTGAACATGTTGCGCCCGGTCACGCCAGGCCCTGCCACAGCTCGATAAGCAGGAAGGTATTGAAGAAATCGCGGACTCGCTGCAGCATCGCTCGTTGCCTCAGTGGAACAGGAACGCCCAGCGCGTCTGCATCATCGCGCCGATGAAGACGATCCAGACCAGCGTCACCGGGATGAACACCTTCCAGCCCAGCCGCATGATCTGGTCGTAGCGGTAGCGCGGGAAGGTCGCGCGGAACCACAGGAACATGAACAGCACGAAGCAGATCTTGACGAACAGCCAGGCGAAGCCGTCGCCGAGGGGTGCCAGCCGGCGATCGCGAGCGTCGTTCAGGACCGGCAGCGGCGACAGCCAGCCGCCGAGGAACATGATCGACGCCAGCGCCGAGATCAGGATCATGTTCATGTATTCGGCCAGGAAGAACACGGCGAAGGCCATGCCCGAATACTCGACGTGGAACCCGGCGACGATCTCCGATTCGCCTTCCGCGACGTCGAACGGGTGCGCGATTGGTCTCGGCGATGCCGGACGATCAAGTAGACGAGGAACAGCGGCAACAGCGGCAGCACAGTACCAGTGCGCAGCAAGCCGCCGCGTCCTGGCCGCGCACGATGTCGCCGAGGTTCAGGCTCGTGCGCACCATCAGCACGCCCACCAGCGCGAAGCCCATCGCGATCTCGTAGGCCACGATCTGCGCCGCGGAGCGCAGGCGCCGAGGAACGCGTACTTGGAGTTCGACGCCCAGCCGGCGAGGATCACGCCGTACACGCCGATCGACGTCATCGCCAGCACGTACAGCAGCCCCGCGTTGATGTTGGCGAGCACCACGCCGTCGGCGAACGGGATCACCGCCCACGCCGCGAGCGCCGGCATCGAGCGACAGCACGGCGCGATGACGAACAGGAACTTGTTCGCGCCGGACGGGACGATGATTTCCTTGAACACCAGCTTGAGCACGTCGGCGAACGGCTGCAGCAGGCCCAGCGGCCCGACGCGGTTCGGGACCGATGCGCACCTGCATGCAGCCGATCACCTTGCGCTCGGCCAGCGTGAGGTAGGCGACGGCGAGAATCAGCGGGATGGCGATCGCGACGATCTTGGCCAGCGTCCACGACCGCCGGCCAGGTCGGCCCGAGCAAGTCGCTGCACGGGTGCCAGGCATGTCGCATCACCGCTCACGCGCGCTCCACCGCGATCGGGCCGAACATGCGGCCCGAGCGCCGCGGTCGGCGGATGCGCGGCCGCGATGCGCACGCAGCCGGCGGGCACGCCGCGTCGTCGACGGCGACCTCGAGCATCGCCTCGCCGCGCGCCCTGCGCGCACGCGCGCCCGGTCGCCGTCGCGCGAGTCCCAGCCTGGCGAGCGTCGCGGCGCATGCCGCGCACGCCGGCGGCAGCGCATCGCGCGGTCTTCTGCAGCGACGCCCGCGCGGCGCACCAGCGGATCGGCAAAATAGATCGGCACGTCGGCGATGCGCTCGAGGCCTGCCGTCGGCGCCGGGTCGCCGCCGCGATCGCGTCCGGTCGCGTTCGACAGCCGCGCGGCGACGGCGGCCGGCGCGGGGAGTTCACGCGCGCACCGCCTCGATGCTGTCCTGTGCGAAGCCGGGCAGGCCCAGCAGCGAGCCGAGCACGCGCAGCACCTTCCATGCCGGACGCGTTTCGCCCAGCGGCGGCGCCACGCCGTTGAAGGCCTGGGCGAGCCCTTCGCAGTTGACGAACGTGCCCGGCGGTTTCGGTGAACGGCGCGATCGGCAGCACCACGTCGGCGTACTCGGCAACGCCGTGAGCGAAACGGCGACAGCGCGACCACGCATTCGGCCGCCTCCAGCGCGGCTCGCGCCGCGGCCGGATCGGCGAGGTCGCCATCGGGTTCGGCATGCAGCAGCAGATAGGCCTTGCGCGGCGGCGCCAGCATCGCCCGCGCATTCATGCCGCCCCGTTGCGGCAGCGGCCTGCACGATGTGACCGCCGACCGAATTCGCCGCTTCGGTGAGGAAACCCAGCGTCGCCCCGGTCAGCCGCGCAAGCTCCTGCGCAAGCGCGTGCAACTGCGCGGCGTGCGGGTGATGCTGCGCAAAGTTGCCGAGGAAGATGCCCTTGCGCTCGCCCGAGGCGAGGCTCGCGGCGATCGACTGCGCCGCCGCGGACGGCTCGATGCCCGTCAGCGCCGCTGGCGGCGGCTTGCCCGCGCCGCGGCGGCCGCGACGACGATCCCGGCCAGCATGCGCGGCATCGCCGACGGCGCGACGATCTCCTTGTGCGCGATCTTGATCAGCAGATCGTCGTCGCTCGCATGCAGCAGCGAAAGCTGGGTGCCTTTTTTCGCCGCCTGGCGCAGCCGCTGCGCGAGCAGCGGATGATCGTTGCGCAGGAAGCTGCCGACGACCAGCACGCGATCGAGCGCGGCAAAGTCGGCGATCGACATGCCGAGCCAGGGCACGGTGCCTGCGCACCGGATGGCCGGCGTCGGCGGAGAAATCGGACTGGCGCAGGCGAAAATCGATGTTGTCGCTGCCCAGGCCGCGCACCGAGCTTTTGCGCCAGATGCAGCTCCTCCAGCGTCGAATGCGGCGAGGCCAGCACACCGATCGCGTCGGCGCCGTGCTGCTCGCGCACGCGCTCTAGTTCGCCTGCGGCGTATTCGAGGGCGGTCTGCCAATCGGTCTCGACGCAGCCGGCCGTCGCGCCGCAGCAGCGGCCGCGTCAGTCGATCTTCGGAATTGAGCCCTTCGTAGGAAAACCGATCCTTGTCCGACAGCCAGCACTCGTTGATCGCCTCGTTCTCCAGCGGCACGACGCGCATGACTCGGTCGTTCTTGACCTGCACGACCAGATTGCTGCCCAGGCCGTCGTGCGGCGACACCGATTTCCGCCGCGCCAGCTCCCAGGTCCGCGCCGTGTAGCGGAATGGCTTCGACGTCAGTGCGCCGACCGGGCAGAGGTCGATCATGTTGCCGGAAAGCTCCGAATCGACGGTCCTGCCTACGAAGGTCAGGATCTCCGCGAACTCGCTGCGGTTCGCCATGCCCAGCTCCATCACGCCGGCGATCTCCTGGCCGAATCGGACGCAGCGCGTGCAATGAATGCAGCGCGTCATGTCGGTGGCGATCAACGGCCCGAGGTTCTTGTTCAGCACTACGCGCTTCGGCTCGTCGTAGCGCGAGCTCGACGCACCGTAGCCGACCGAAAGATCCTGCAGCTGGCACTCGCCGCCCTGGTCGCAGATCGGGCAATCGAGCGGGTGATTGATCAGCAGGAATTCCATCACCCCTTTTTGCGCGGTGATGGCCGCCTCCGAATGGGTCCACACCTTCATGCCTTCGGCCGCCGGCGTGGCGCAGGCCGGCAGCGGCTTGGGCGCCTTCTCGACCTGGACCAGGCACATGCGGCAATTGGCGGCGATCGTGAGCTTCTTGTGCCAGCAGAAATGCGGCACGTAGATGTCGAGCTTGTGGGCGGCATCCATCACCGTGCTGCCGTTGGTCACCTGGACCGACTTGCCGTCGACTTCGAGCGTCAGCATGTCGTGCGTCCGGTCAAGGTCGCGCTTCGGTGGTCAGACATAGGCCGCCACCAGGCACTGCTTGTGGTCGATGTGGTGCTGAAACTCGTCGCGGAAGTGCTTGATGAAGCTCTTGACCGGCAGCGCCGCGGCGTCACCCAGCGCGCAGATCGTGCGGCCCGCGATGTTGTCCGAAACCGACAACAACAGGTCGAGGTCCTCGTTCCTGCCCCTGCCCTGCTCGATGCGGTCGACGACGCGCCACAGCCACCCGGTGCCCTCGCGGCAGGGGGTGCACTGGCCGCAGGATTCCTCGAAATAGAAGTACGACAGCCGCCGCAGCGATCGCACCATGCAGCGCGTGTCGTCCATCAGGATGACCGCTCCCGAGCCCAGCATCGAGCCCGCCTTGGCGATCGAGTCGTAGTCCATGTCGGTCGCGAGCATGACCTCGCCCGGCAGCACCGGCATCGACGAGCCGCCGGGAATGCACGCCTTGAGCTTGCGCCCGCCGCGCATGCCGCCGGCCATTTCCAGCAGCTTCGTAAAAGGCGTGCCGAGCTTGATCTCGTAGTTGCCCGGCCGCGCGACGTCGCCCGTCAGCGAAAAGATCTTGGTGCCGCCGTTGTTCGGACGTCCGAGCGCGAGGAACGCCTCGCCGCCGTTCCGGATGATCCACGGCACGGCGGCAAAGGTCTCGGTGTTGTTGATCGTCGTCGGCTTGCCGTACAGGCCGAAGCTCGCCGGAAACGGCGGCTTGAAGCGCGGCATTCCTTTCTTTCCCTCGAGCGATTCGAGCAACGCCGTTTCCTCCCCGCAGATGTAGGCGCCATAGCCATGAACGTTGTACAGATGGAAGGAAAAGCCGCTGCCCAGGATGTCGTCGCCGAGCAGTCCCGCCGAGTACGCCTGCTCGAGCGCCTGCTCGCAGCGCTCGTAGGTGTCCCAGATTTCGCCGTGGACGTAGTTGTAGCCGCGCCTGCAGCCCATCGCATAGGCCGCAATCGCCATCCCCTCGATCAGGATGTGCGGGTTGTAGCGCATGATGTCGCGGTCCTTGAAGGTTCCCGGCTCGCCTTCATCGGAGTTGCAGACCAGGTACTTGTCGCCGGCGAACTGCTGCGGCATGAAACTCCACTTGAGGCCCGTCGGAAAGCCCGCGCCGCCCCGCCCGCGCAGCGCCGATTTCTTGACTTCGGCGATGACGTTGGCTGGTGAAATCTTCTCGGCGAGAATTTTCTTCAGCGCCTCGTACCCGCCGCGCGCAATGTAGTCGGCGAGGCCCCAGTTGCGGCCGTTGAGGCCGGCCATGATGATGGCGTCGGGCCCGTAGTCGAGGAATTCGGCCGGAGCGTTCACTGCCCACCTTCCGCGGCCAGTTCGGCCAGCAGCCGGTCGAGCTGCTCCGGACGCATCCAGCTGCACATGCGCTTGTTGTTGACCAGCACGACCGGCGCGTCGCCGCAGGCGCCGAAGCATTCGCCCTGCTTCAGCGTGAACATCCGGTCCGGCGGTCGTCTCGCCGAAGCCGATGCCGAGCTTGCGCTTCAGATGCTCGGCGGCCTCGCTCGCGTTCTGAAGCGCGCACGGCAGATTGGTGCAGATCGTCAGCTTGTACTTGCCGATCGGCTCGGTGTTGTACATCTCGTAGAACGTGGCGACTTCGTACACGGCGATCGGCGGCATACCGAGATAGTCGGCGACAAAATCCATCGTCTCGGTCGCGAGCCAGCCCTTTTCGTCCTGGGCAACCGCGAGCGCCGCAATCACTGCCGAGCGCTTCTGGTCGGCCGGGTACTTGGCGATCTCGCGATCGATTTTTTTCAGTGCGTCGGCGCTCAGCATGATCAGTCGGCGAACGAGCGGTTCACTCAAACCTCGTCGGTCCAGTAGTCGACATGCTTCCCCACGTGCGTCATGTGCCGCAGGCCGCCGCCGAACGCGCCCACTTTCTTCGAATCCGGGTATTCGCAGACCTCCGCCGGCATCATCGTGCTGACCGACAGGTAGGCGAGCTCCGCGTCCGAATCGTTGACGATCTGGTGCGCGGTTTCCGGGCCGCCGATCGGGCAGCAGATGACGTCGCCGGCGCGAATCCCGCGAGTCTCGTTGCCGTAGCGCAGCGTCCCGGTGCCCTTCACGATGAAGAACATCTCCTCCTCGCCGCGGTGGCTGTGGAACGGGCACGAGCACTTGCCCGGCGGGACGACATCGTACGAGTAGCCGAGGTCCTTCGCGCCCAGCAGCGGGCCGATCCGCAACGCATCGCATTCGAACTTGTCGCCCTTGGCGAAATGCTCGAGCTTCAATTCGTCGATGTTGACGACTCTGGATTCGATGACGCTCACCGGTCGATCTCCCCGAAGACGATATCCTGCGTGCCGATGATCGCGACGACATCGGCAATCATGTGCCCACGCGACATCTCGTCCAGCGCCGCGAGGTGTGGAAATCCCGCGGCACGGATCTTCAGCCGGTAGGGCTTGTTGGCGCCGTCGGAGATGAGGTAGATGCCGAACTCGCCCTTCGGGTGCTCGACCGCCGCGTACACCTCGCCGGGCGGCACGTGGATGCCTTCTGTGAAGAGCTTGAAAAAATGGATCAGCTCTTCCATGTTCTCTTTCATCTTCACGCGTGCCGGCGGTGCGATCTTGTGGTTGTCGACGATCACCGGCCCCGGGTTCCGGCGCAGCCAGTCGATGCACTGCCTGATGATCCTGTTCGCCTCGCGCATTTCCTGCACGCGTACCAGATAGCGGTCGTAGCAGTCGCCGGTCGTCCCCACCGGAATGTCGAACGCCATGCGGTCGTAGACCGCGTACGGCTGCTTCTTGCGCAGGTCCCATGCCACGCCCGAGCCGCGCAGCATCGGCCCGGTGAAGCCCAGCGCCTTGGCTCGCTCCGCAGTCACGACGCCGATGCCGACGGTGCGCTGCTTCCAGATCCGGTTTTCGGTCAGCAACGTTTCGTAGTCGTCGACGTTGCTCGGAAACCGGCGGGTGAAATCCTCGATGAAGTCGAGCAGGCTTCCCTGCCGATTCTCGTTCATGCGCGAGATTGCCTTGGCGTTATGGATCGGCGAAGGCTGGTATTGCGGCATCCGGTCGGGAAGGTCGCGGTAGACGCCGCCCGGACGGTAGTACGCCGCGTGCAGGCGCGCACCGGAGACCGCCTCGTAGCAGTCCATCAGGTCCTCGCGCTCGCGGAAACAGTACAGGAACGGAGTCATCGCGCCGACGTCGAGCGCGTGCGCGCCCAGCCACAGCAGGTGATTGAGTATCCGCGTGATCTCGTCGAACATGACGCGGATGTAGAGCGCGCGGATCGGGACATCGATTCCGAGCAGCTTCTCGATCGCCAAGCAGTAGGCGTGCTCGTTCGACAGCATCGAGACGTAATCCAGCCGGTCCATGTACGGCAGGGCCTGGACGTAAGTCTTGTACTCGGCGAGTTTTTCGGTGGCCCGGTGCAGGAGGCCGATGTGCGGATCGGCGCGCTGGATGACTTCGCCGTCGAGCTCGAGCACCAGCCGCAGCACGCCGTGCGCCGCCGGATGCTGCGGGCCAAAGTTCATGGTGTAGTTGCGAATCTCCGCCACGTGGTCAGCCCTTGCGGAATCCTTCGCTGTCCGCGTAGCTGTCCTCGCGGATGATGCGTGGCACGACCTCGCGCGGCTCGATCGTCACCGGCTGATAGATCACGCGCCCCTGCTCCGGGTCGTAGCGCATTTCGACGTTGCCCGAAAGCGGGAAGTCCTTGCGGAACGGGTGCCCGACGAAACCGTAATCGGTCAGGATGCGGCGCAGGTCCGGATGGCCGGTGAACATGATGCCGAAGAAGTCGAACGCCTCGCGCTCGTACCAGTTGGCGGCGGGCCAGACATCGATGACCGACGGCAGGAGCGGAAAGTCGTCGTCCGGGGCGAAGGCGCGCACGCGCAGCCGATGGTTGTGCGTGAGCGACAGCAGGTGATACACCGCCGCGAAGCGCCGGTCGTGCAGCCGCTCGTCGAGCGGCTCTGCCGGCGTCGCGTCGGAGCTCGAATACGCCAGCCCGCGCGACGTGCCGCCGTAGGCCGAATAATCGACACCGCACACATCGATAAGCGTCTCGAAGCGAAACTCGGGAAGATCGCGCAATGCGCGCATGGTCGCGACCAGGCGGTCTGCGCCGACGATCGCGGTGACGGCGCCGAAGGACGTCTCGACGCTGCCGAGCTTGTCCGCGAACACGGACCCGAGAGCCTCGGTAAGCATCGCATTGTTCATCAGCGCGCGATCGTGTTGGTGCGCCAGATCTTGTTCTGCAGCTGGATGATCCCGTAGAGCAGCGCCTCGGCTGTCGGCGGGCAGCCTGGAACGTAGATATCCACCGGCACGATGCGATCGCAGCCGCGGACGACCGAGTACGAATAGTGGTAGTAGCCGCCGCCGTTGGCGCAGGAACCCATCGAAATCACCCAGCGCGGTTCGGCCATCTGATCGTAAACGCGGCGCAGCGCGGGCGCCATCTTGTTGCACAGCGTGCCCGCGACGATCATCACGTCCGACTGCCGCGGACTCGGGCGGAACACCACGCCGAAGCGGTCGAGGTCGTAACGCGCCGCGCCCGCGTGCATCATCTCGACGGCGCAGCAGGCCAGCCCGAAGGTCATCGGCCACATCGATCCGTTGCGCGACCAGTTGATTAGCGCGTCGAGCGACGTCGTTACAAAGCCTTTTTCGAGAACGCCTTCAATGGCCATGGCTTTACGCTATTCCCATTCCAGGGCTCCCTTTTTCCACTCGTAGACGAATCCGATCACCAGGATCGCCAGGAAGACCATCATCGACCAGAACCCGAAAATCCCGATGTCGGGAAGGACGACGGCCCAGGGAAACAGGAAGGCAATTTCGAGATCGAACAGGATGAACAGGATCGCGATCAGGTAGTAGCGGACGTCGAACTTCATGCGCGCGTCCTCGAATGCTTCGAAGCCGCACTCGTAGGGGGACAGCTTGGCCGCGTCGGGCCGGTTGGGCGCCACCAGCGTTCCGACCGTCAGGAGGAGCAGCCCGATGCCGACGCCGACCAGGATGAAAAGCAGGATCGGGAAGTACTGTTCCAGCATGATCGAACCTATCCGCCCCCGTCAAAACGCAGCGGCGGCCACGATTTTTGCGCCGGCTGCAATGCCTTCTCATGCCATGCGAGCGCTTGTGCGCGCCATTTCGTTCTGGTGCCGACGGGGAGACTCGAACTCCCACGGCTTGCGCCACTGCCCCCTCAAGACAGCGTGTCTACCAATTTCACCACGTCGGCTTGTCAGCTATCAGCACGGCTGTTCGCGTCCAGCAAACCCGCAGTTGCTGCTCGTGCCGACCGCGGAAAACTGGCTGCCGACCGCCGCTATTTCGGTATTTCGCCCGCCTTCGAGCTCGCATCGGTGGCCGGCGCCGGGGCGGCAGGGGCGGCTTTTTGCGGCACATCGACCGCCTTGGGCGCTGCCGAAGGCAGCTGCGGCGCGATTTCCTGCTGCATCAGGTCCCTGGCTGCCCCGCGGTTCGTTGCCAGATACGTCAATCCGAGACTGGAAAGAAAAAACACGGTCGCGAGTATTGCCGTCGTGCGCGACAGGAAGTTGGCCGAGCCCGCTGCGCCGAAAAGGCTGCCCGAAGCGCCGCTGCCGAATGCGGCGCCCATGTCCGCACCCTTGCCGTGCTGCATCAGTATGAAACCGACCAGCGCCACGGCTATCAGAAAGTGCACACCGATCAGAACCGATTCCCAGATCATGCGTCGTTCCTTGTCGAGTCGCCCGCGTCCTGCGCAGTCGTCCTGGCTCTGCGCGGGCCCTGTTAGGCACCCGCAATCGCCAAAAATTCATCGGCCTTCAGCGACGCCCCGCCGATCAGGCCTCCATCGATATTCACGCACGCAAACAGCGCCTTGGCGCTATCCGCCTTGACGCTGCCGCCATACAGCAGCGGCACCTCCGCCGCCGCTTCTTCGCCCACCGCCGCTTGCAGCCTGCGGCGCAACAACGCGTGCACCGCTTCGGCCTGCTGCGGGGTCGCCGTCCTGCCGGTGCCGATTGCCCACACCGGCTCGTAGGCAATGACCGCCTGCGCGAGCTTTGCGCCGAGCACGGACACGACCGCTTCGAGCTGCCGCAGCACGACCGCGTCGGTCGCCTCCGCTTCGCGCTCGACCAGCGTCTCACCGACACAGACTATCGGCGTCAGCCCGGCCGCAAGCGCCGCGGCGGCCTTGTTCGCCGTCGCCGCATCGGTCTCGCCATACAGCGTCCGGCGTTCGGAATGGCCGACGATCGCGAACCGACCGCCGAATTCGGCCACCATCGCCGCCGCGACCTCGCCGGTGAATGCTCCGCAAACGTGCTCGCTGACGTTCTGCGCACCCCAGGCGAGCGCGGAGCCTGATAACGCCGCCTGCGCCTGCCACAGATACGGAAACGGCACGCACACCGCGATCCGCCGCTCGGGCATCGCCGTCCAGCCCGATCGCAGATCGGCGAGCAGCGCATCGTTCTGCCGCAAACCGCCGTTCATTTTCCAGTTGCCGACGACCAGTTTGCCGCGCATTGCTCGCTCGAGAGCCGCGTCCGGCCGCAGGCGCCGGCCGCACTCGCTATAACCTTAGGATTTTACCCTGCCGCACGAGCCCGGGTCAACGCGGTGCGCAGTGTCGCGCCGAAGCGCGGCGCGGCGGCGAACGGCTCTTCGACGTAGGTGTCCTCGGCGCGCCGCACCAGCGCCCGCGGCGCCACGTGGTCGAAATCGGCCGGATACGCCGTTCCGCTGTGCGGCGAATCGAGCACCAGCGGGATCGGGTCACGGCGTTCCACATGGCGCCGGACGGCGTCGATCATGTCCGCTTCAGGTCGTTGAGATAGCATGCCGACCAGCGCCCCGGCGCGATTTCCTCGAGCGGTGGCGCGACCTCGCGGCATTGCGGCATCGCGTACGGGCAGCGCGGATGGAAATGGCAGCCCGACGGCGGCTCGAGCGGCGACGGGATCTCGCCGCGGATAGGGACGAAGCTCCGCTTCTTCGGCTCGAGCGTGCCGATCTCCGGCAGCAGCGCCTGCGTATACGGATGGTTGGGCGCCGCGAACAACTCGCTCGGTCGGGCCCGATTCGACGATGCGTCCGAGATACATGATCGACCACGCGATCGCTGACGTGGCGCACGACGCCCAGGTCGTGGCTGATGAACAGGTAGGTGAGATTCAGCGCCGCGCGCAGATCCATGAACAGGTTCAGCACCTGCGCCTGGATCGAGACGTCGAGCGCCGCGACCGATTCGTCGCAGACCAGGAACTCCGGCTTGACTGCCAGCGCCCGCGCGATGCCGATGCGCGCCCGCTGACCACCGGAGAACTGGTGCGGAAAGCGCCGCATCAGCGTCGGATCGAGCCCGACTCGATTCAACTGGAGTCCCACGTACTCGACCTGCTGCTGCGCGGCGATCAAGCCGTGCGCCACCGGGGCCTCGCCGACGATGTCGAGGACGCGCATGCGCGGGTTGAGCGAAGCATACGGATCCTGGAAGATCATCTGCATCCTGAGCTGCTGCTGGCGCGCCGCTGCGGGCGGGCGCTGCGGTAGCACGGCGCCGCGCCAGCGCCGCTCGCCTTCGGTCGGCGGCAGCATGCCGACGGCGATGCGTCCCAGCGTCGACTTGCCGCAGCCCGACTCGCCGACCAGCCCGACGACCTCCCGTTCGGCGATGGCGAGGTCGACGTGATCGACCGCGTGCACCACCTCGGCGCGGAGCCGGGCGCCCAGCAGATTGGCCATGCGCGAGGGCAGATCGAGCGGCTTCACGAACCGCTTCGACACGCCGCTCAGCTCGAGCAAAGCGGGGCCGCCCTTCGGCACGCCGGATTCGGCGTTGCCGATCATGCGCCCGGCGCCGGCAACGGGTGGAAACAGCGCAGCGTATGCTCGTGCGCACCGATCGGCGTCATCTCCGGGGTCTGTTCGCAGGCCGGCGTCGCGTAGGCACAGCGCGCGCGAAACGCGCAGCCTGGCCCGAGCTCGAGCAGCGACGGCGTCATCCCCGGGATCTGGCGCAGCCGCTGCTGGTCCCGGGCGTGCCCCGGCACCGAGTCGAGCAGCCCACGCGTGTAGGGATGGCGCGGCGCGCCGAGCACGTCCGCGGTCGTGCCCTGCTCGACGATCCGCCCCGCGTACATGACGCAGACCCGATCGGCAAGCCCGGCGATCACCGACAAGTCGTGGGTGATCCAGATCAGCGCGGCGCCGGTCTCGCGCGTGAGCTTCTGCATCTCGAACAGAATCTGACCCTGGATCGTCACGTCCAGCGCGGTCGTTGGCTCGTCGGCGATGATGAGGTCCGGCCCGTTCAGGAGCGCGATCGCGATCGCGACGCGCTGGCGCATGCCGCCCGAGAACTGATGCGGATAGGCGGCCAGCCGGGCGTCCGGCGACGCGATGCCGACCCGCACGAGCGCGGCGCGAGCGCGGTCCACCGCGGCTGCGCGGGGCACGCGCGCGTGCGCGAGGATGGTCTCGACCATCTGGGTCTGGATGCGCAGCACGGGGTTGAGCGTCATCATCGGATCCTGGAAGATCATCGCGATCCGGTCGCCGCGCAAGCGCCGCATCGCCTCGGCGGGCAGTCGTGCCAGGTCGCGGCCGCCGTAGCGCATGTGCCCGGCGACGATGCGGCCCGGAGCGTCGACCAGCCCCATGATCGAGTAACCGGTCATCGACTTGCCCGAGCCCGATTCGCCGACGAGGCCCAGCACTTCGCCGCGGGCGACGCTGAAGCTCACGTCGTCGACCGCCTTGACCACGCCCGCCTTGGTGAAGAAATGCGTGCGCAGGCCTGCGACGGTCAGCACCGCGTCGGTCATCGCTGCAGCCTCGGATTGATCACGTCGCGCAGCTGGTCGGCGACCAGATTGATGCTGACGATGGTGAGCAGCAAGCGCAATGCCGGGGAAAAAGCTGATCCAGTACTTGCCGGACAGCAGGTACTGGTAGCCGTTGGCGATCAGCAGCCCCAGCGACGGTTCGGTGATCGGCAGGCCCAGGCCGAGAAAGGACAGCGTGGCCTCGAGCGCTATCGCGGCGGCGACCTGCACTGTCGCGACGACGATCAGCGGCGGCAGGCAGTTGGGCAGCATGTGGCGGAACACGATGCGCGATGGCGACAGCGCTAGGCAGCGCGCCGCCTCGACGTATTCCTTGCGCTTCTCCACGAGTGCGGCGCTGCGCACCGTGCGCGCGTAGTAGGCCCACTGCACGGTTACCAGCGCGGCGATGATCTTTCAGCATCCCCTGCCCAAGGACCGCAAGCAGGATCAGCGCGATCAGGATCGCCGGAAAGGAAAGCTGGATGTCGGCGATGCGCATGATCAAGGTCTCGATCTTGCCGCCGAAATATGCGGCGGCGAGCCCGAGCGCGAGGCCGAGCGCCAGCGCGAGCACCGTGCTCACGATTCCCACGGTCAGGCTGATGCGCAGGCCATAGAAGATCGCCGACAGCATGTCGCGACCCTGATCGTCGGTGCCCAGCCAGAAAGCCGTGCCGTTGGCGGACACGCGATCCGGGCGGCAGCCTGCCGTCCATGATATCGAGCTGCGCAAGGTCGTACGGGTTCTGCGGTGAGATCAGCGGCGCGAAGATCGCGATCAGCAGGATCAGGCCGAGGAGGATGAGTCCGAATACGGCGACCGGATTGGCGGCGAAGTCCGACGCAATGCGCCGGAGCGGCGTCTGCTCCGCTGCGCTGCGTCATCGCTATGCAGCGCTGTCGACCAGCCGCACCCGCGGATCGAGCGCCGAGTACAGCACGTCGACCAGCAGATTGATCACGATGAACATGAATCACGGTGATCAGCAGGTAGGCAACGATCACCGGGCGGTCGAGCAGGTTGATCGAATCGATCAGGAGCTTGCCCATGCCGGGCCACGCGAACACGCTTTCGGTGACGATGGCGAATGCAATCACCGACCCGAACTCGAGGCCGATGATGGTCACGATCGGAATCAGGATGTTGCGCAGCACATGGACGCCGATCACGCGCGCGTTGGACAGGCCCTTGGCGCGCGCGAACTTGACGTAGTCCTGCAGCAGCGCCTCGCGGGTGCCCGCCCGCGTCAGGCGGATCAGCAGCGCCAGCTTGAACAACGCAAGGTTGGTCGCCGGCAGGATCAGGTGCCGCCAGCCCTCCAGCGACAGGAAGCTGACCGGCACGCCGAACAGATCGGTCGTCGGGCCACGTCCGTTCGAAGGCAACCAGCCCAGCATCACCGAAAACACCATGATCAGCATCAAGCCGACCCAGAACGTCGGCAGCGAGAAGCCGAGGATCGAGCCGGCCATGATCGTGCGGCCGGCGAACGAATGGGGCTTGAGCCCTGCCCACAGGCCGAGCGGAATGCCCAGCGCGATCGCGATCAGCATCGCGGCCAGCGCGAGCTCGAGCGTCGCAGGCATGCGCTCGAGGATCAGCCCGAGGGCGGGGGTGCTGTGCACGAACGAGCGACCCAGGTCACCGTGCAGCGCGCCGAGCAGGAATTTCCCGTACTGCGTCCACAGCGGTTGATCGAGGCCGAGCGCGGCGATCGCGTGCTCGCGTTCGATCTGGTCGGCAAGCGGATTGATCAGGATGTCGATCGGATTGCCGATCGCATAGACGCCGACGAAAACGAGTATCGACATCACGAACATCACGAGCAAGGCCTGCAGGCTGCGGCGTATCACGTAGACGAGCATGGGCGGGATGCCGGGAGCAGCGTCGCGAGGCCTATAGATTACCTTAAGGGCCGCAGCTGCCTGTCACTTCCTACAGTTGACGGCGCGCGCCACGCAACTACAGTAGTGCCACGCTGCCGACGTAGCAGCTTGATCTTCACGTCTTGGGGAGAGCGATGAAGATACTGGTGATCGATGACCATCCGCTGATCCAGGAAGCGCTCAGGCACGTGTTGACCGAGCTCGACGCCGAGCTCGATCTCGTCCAGGCGGAGGATGCGTCGGATGCGCATGCCGCGCTCGCCGCCGCGCCGGACACCGAGCTGATCGTGCTCGACCTGACGCTGCCGCGCAGCGATGGGTTCGAGCTGCTTGCCGAATTGCGCCGGGACTGGCCCGGGATTCCGCTGCTGGTGCTGTCCGCGACGCACGACCGCGTGACCGTGGAGCGCGCGCTCGACCTCGGTGCCATGGGTTTCATTCCGAAGACCGCCAACACGCGCGTGCTGATCGACGCGCTGCGGCTGGTGCTTTCCGGCGGCATTTACGTGCCTGCCGAATGTCCGGGAATCGGCAGCGCACGGCCGCGCGCGGCGGCGAGGGCCGCAGACCTGGGCCTCACCGTGCGTCAGTCCGACGTTCTGCGCCTGCTCGTCCAGGGCAAGCCGAACAAGCTGATATGCCGCGACCTCTCACTGTCCGAAGGCACGGTGAAGGTGCACGTCAGCGCGATCCTGCGCGCGCTCAACGTGCACAACCGCACGCAGGTCGTGATCGAGCTCGCGCGGCGCGGCGTACGCCTCGATTCGCCCGCGGCGCGGCTGCGCTGAGCGCCGGCTCGCGCCGTGGCATCGCTGACCGCGCTCGCGCCGCGACTGCTGCGGCGCGCCCGCGCCGATCAGGTCGCGACGCTGTTCACGCAATGGCCGCGCACGACCGCGGCAATGGTGCTTGGCGGCGCGATCCTCGTCACGGTCATGTGGGGCACGGTGCCGCCATGGATGTTTGCGGCCTGGCTCGCGGCGATCCTGGCCAATCAGGCGTGGCGATTCGAGCTGGTTCGCCGTTACCGCGCCGCTGCGCCGGCGGAAGGCCAGTCCGGCCGCTGGGGTCGCGCGTGGGCGCTGGGCTCGGCGCTCGCCGGCGCGCTGTGGGGATGCGCCGGCGTCATGCTTTTCGTGCCGGGCGACCCCGGACATCAGGCGCTGGTGATCGTCTGCCTGTTCAGCGCGATCATCGGCGGCATCAATCTCACCTCGGTCTACAAGCCCGCGTTCTACGGCTTCGTGCTGCCCGTCCTGCTGCCGCTGATCCTGCGCGTCGCGATCGAGGGCGACCGGCTGCATCTCTACATCGCCGCGGTCCTGCTGGTCGTGCTCGCATTCATCCTGGGCTACGGACACAACCTAAACAACCTGATGACGCAATCGCTGACGATCCGCTACGAAAACGTCGACCTGATCGGCGAGCTCACCGAGCAAACCGCCGCGGCCGACCGCGCGCGGGCGACTGCGGAGACGGCTAACCGGGACAAGACGCAGTTCCTCGCTGCGGCGAGCCACGACTTGCGCCAGCCCTTGCATGCGATGGGACTGTTCGGCGCGGCGCTGGCAGCGCGCGTCCACGACCCCGCGACGCGCGACATCGTCGAGCGCATCAACGGTTTGGTCGAGGCGCTGGAGAGGCAATTCACCGCACTGATGGATATTTCCAAGCTCGACGCGGGCGCCGTCTCGCCGGTGCGCGCGAGGTTTCCGCTGGCGCCGCTGTTGGCGCGACTCGAACGCGAATTCGCGCCGCTCGCGACGGCGCGCCGCCTGCGGCTTGCGATCACGCCCACGCGGGTCTGGGTCGACAGCGATCCGGCGCTGCTCGAACGCATCCTCGCCAACTTCGTCTCCAATGCAGTGCGCCACACGCAGCACGGCGGCGCCGTCGTCGGCGTGCGCAGGCGCGGGGCGCTGGTCGCGATCGAGGTTCACGACACGGGCGCCGGCATTCCAGCCGCGGAGCGCGAGCGGATATTCGAGGCCTTCTACCAGATCAGCCCGACACCGCGCGGCGCCGGCCAGGGCATGGGGCTGGGCCTCGCGATCATCCGCAGGCTCTCGGCGCTGCTCGAGCATCCGATCGAGGTCGCTTCGACACCGGCCCGCGGCTCGCGCTTTGCCGTCGTCGTGCCGCGCGCCGCCGCGCGAGCGTTATCCTCACCGCAGGCGCACGAGGCCGGACGGGGAGGGTCGCTCGACGGCGCGTTGATCGCCGTGATCGACGACGAGAGCGCGATTGTCGACGCGATGCGCGTCTGGTTCGCGCAGTGGGGCGCACGGGTCTGTGGCGGCGGCTCGGGCGATGAGGCGCTGGAGTCGCTGGGCGAGGTCGGCCGCTACCCGGATCTGATCGTCGCCGACTATCGGCTGGCCGGCAACGCGCTGGGCACGGACGCGGTGGCACGGCTGCGCGCCGAGCTGGGACAGCCGATCCCCGCGTTGCTCATCAGCGGCGATGCGTCGGTCGAAGCGTTCGCCGTCATGCGGGCAAGTGCGCTCGATGTCCTGCTGAAGCCGGTGCTGCCCGGCGATTTGCGAACCCTTGCCGAGCGTCTGCTCGCTGCGTCGTCCGCCCCGCGCGGCGGCGGCGGGACAACGGTCTGCGCGGCCTTAAGCGCAGCGGCAGCCGACCGAGTCGAGCCGAAAAAAAGCGCCCCGCTAGGAGGCGCCTGAGGACAGACCGAGTTCGTAGACCCTATCGGATCCTGGGGGAGGAGTGGACCCGGTCTGCGGTAACCGCGGCGCCCGCGACGGGAGCGCCCGCTTATGACAACAGCATTGTTGCCTGCACTGCGGCCCTTGGCAACGCCGTCCGTCGCCGCGCGGCGCCGCGCATCGGCCCGGCTGGCGTGTCGCGGCCGGGCTTACTGGCCGCGGGACGCGCGCATTTGCGCGCGGCGTGCCTCGGCGCGCGCGATACCCGCGCTGATCGCATCGCGAACGACCAGCTTCTGGTCCGGGGACAGGTTGTCGTAAAGGGCGAGCCACGCCGCCCGGGCCTGCTTGTGCAGGCCGCCGTTCTGCTGCTGCACCTGGTCGAACAACGTCGCCAGCGAGTCGAGATCGGGCGCAGGCTTGGCTAGCTCGGTCTGGGTCGCGGTCTTGATCTGCGCGAGGCCATTGCGCATCGCGTCGTGGGCGGACTTGCTCATCGCCAGCGCGTTGTCGAACTGCAATTGCTGGGACGTGTTCAGCTTGAGCTGCGCCTGCAGGCCGGCGAGCATGTCGAGGGGATCGCTGCTGTGCACGTGGTGCGGACCGCCCGCCCAGGAAAGCGCGGCAACGCCGCAGAGCGCGAGCGCCGCAAGCAGGGCAACCAGGGTGCGTTTCATTGTGTGGACCTTTCGTCGAAAGTGGATCGGTATCTGCGCCGCAAATCGGGCTGGCGGACGATGCGTACTCTAAGGTCGGTCTGTAACCCAGGCATTGCAGAAACGGGCCGATTTGTAAGCATTCGTGCCGTGCCGGCGCGACGGGCACGATCGAGACGGCGCGCCGCAGGCGTGCGTTGTGTAACCAATCGTTGCACGACCGGCGAGGCGTTACAATTCGTGACATGTCGCGCGCGGCGTGGCGCGCGCGCCCCCGATAATCGGACCGATGAAACAGACCGCACCCAAGATACTGGTCGTCGATGACGATCCGCGACTGCGCGAATTGCTGGTCCGTTATCTGACCGAGCAGGGATTCCAGGTGCAGGCGCTCCCCGATGCCAGGGACCTCGACAAGAAGCTGCAGCGCGATCCGCCGCACCTGCTCGTGCTCGACCTGATGCTTCCCGGCGAGGACGGTCTCGCGGTCTGTCGCAGGCTGCGCGGCTCGGGCGAGACCGTGCCCATCATCATGCTGACGGCGAAGGGCGAGGACATCGATCGCATCGTCGGCCTCGAAATGGGCGCCGACGACTACCTGGCCAAGCCGTTCAATCCGCGCGAGCTCGTGGCGCGCATCCATGCGGTGCTGCGCCGCCAGATCGAGCGGCTGGCGCCGGGGGCGCCGATCGGCGAAGGCCGGATCGGCTTCGGACCCTACGTACTCGATCTGACCACGCGGACGCTGACCCGCGACGGCACGGCGCTGCCGATGACGACCGGGGAGTTCGGCCTGCTCAAGGTCTTCGTCACCCATGCGCGCCAGCCGCTGGCGCGGGAAAAGCTGATGCTGCTCGCGCGCGGACGCGACCACGACGTGTTCGACCGTGCGATCGACGTCCAGGTCTCGCGCCTGCGCAAGCTGATCGAAGCCGATCCCTCGGCGCCGCGTTACCTGCAGACGGTGTGGGGCTTCGGCTACGTCTTCGTGCCGGACGAGGTTGCCAGCGACGCCGCCGCCGACACCGGGGCGGGTCCGTGACCTTGTGGCCGCGCTCGCTGTTCGGGCGGCTGGCGCTGCTGCTGCTGCTGGTCATCGTCGTGAGCCAGGCCACCGCGGTGCTGCTCTACCGGCAAGACCGCGCGACGCTGGTCGCGCGCCAGTTCAGCGACACCAAGCTCCTGCAGCTGCAAGCGCTGCGCGCCGCACTGGCGGCGACCGACCTGCACGAGCGCAGCGAAACGTTGACGAGGCTCGGCGAAGAATACGGGGCACGCATCGTCGCCGATGACAGCCGCCGCTCTTTCGGCGCCGAGCCGGCAAATCCGCTGCTGGTCGAGCTCAGCGACCGCCTGAAGCGCGACCTGGGGCCGCAAACCGAATTGCGCATCCAGCCGCGGCAGCAGCGGCTCTGGATCAGGATGCAGGCCGGCGACCAGGCGTACTGGGCGGGCTTTCCGCTGCCGCCGCGCACCGGCGACGCGATCCAGACGCGCACCCTCGAGTGGATACTGATCGCCCTTGCGGTCCTGCTCGCCAGCGCGTATGTCTTCGCGCGCTACCTGGCCCGGCCGCTGCGGCAGCTGAACGACGCGGTGACCAACGTCGGCGCCGGCAAGGCGCAGCCGGCGCTGCCGGAAAGCGGCCCTTCGGAAATCGTCAACCTCAATCGCGGCTTCAATCAGATGCTGGCCAATCTGCGGCAAGCCGAGCAGGACCGGGCGTTGTTGCTGGCCGGCGTGTCGCACGACCTGCGCACGCCGCTGGCGCGCCTCCGGCTCGGCATCGAGGTCGGGACCAACGATGATGCAATGCGCGAAGGCATGGTTGCCGACATCGAGGAAATGGACAAGATCATCGGCCAGTTTCTCGACTTCGGCCGCGATGATCGCGACGTCGCGCTGGAGCTGCGCCAGCTCGACGACGTGGTGGCGCCGCTGCTCGAGCGGTATCGCCGCGCCGGCAACGACGTTCGCTACAGTGCAGGCAACATCCCGGCGCTGCCGATGCGCGCGACCGCGCTGTCGCGCCTGCTCTCCAATCTGATCGACAACGCCCTGCGCTACGGCGGGGCGCCGGTCGACGTGGCGGCGCGCAGCGAGGGGGCCGCGGTGGTGATCGAAGTCGGCGACCGGGGGCCCGGCATTCCGCCCGATCAGGTCGACCGCCTGAAGCGGCCGTTCACGCGCGGCGAGCCGGCGCGCAGCGGTGGCGGCGGCGCCGGGCTCGGGCTCGCGATCGTCGAACGCATCGCGCGACAGCACGGCGCCCGCTTCGACGTTCTCGCGCGCGATGGCGGCGGCACGCTGGCGCGCGTGACCATGCCGGCCGGCGCGGCTCTTTAGGGCATCCTGACCAGCAGCGGCGCCAGCGCGGCCCGGATGGCGTCCGGCACCGGCCTCGGGCGCCGGGTGGCGCGATCGACCCAGACGTGAACGAAATGGCCGGTCGCGGCCGCAGCCTCTTCGCCGCCGGCAAACAAGCCGACATCGTATCGGACCGACGAGGTGCCCAGCCTGGCCACACGCAGCCCCGCGTCGACGCTGCCCGGAAACGACAGCGGTCGATGGAATCGGCAGAGCGTTTCGACGACCAGGCCGATCGCCGGGCCCTGGCGGATGTCGAGACCGCCGGCGCGGACCAGATGCTCGTTCACCACGGTGTCGAAATACGAATAGTAGACGGCGTTGTTGACGTGGCCGTAACTGTCGTTGTCCATCCACCGCGTCGGTATCGCGAGAAAATGCGGGAAGTCGCCGCGCCGCGGCGGCGCCGTGTCGCTCATGACCGCGGCAGATCGCGCAACCGCGACTCGAAAATCTCGACCCAGTGCAGCACCGGTCGCCGCGCGGCGCTGGCGAGATGCACGAGGCATCCGATGTTGGCGGTCGCGATGACGTCCGGCGCGCCGGCTTCCAGCGCAGCGAGCTTGTTGGCTTTGAGCTCTTCCGACAGCTCGGGCTGCAGGATCGAGTAGGTGCCGGCCGAGCCGCAGCACAGATGCGCGTCGGCGACCGACGTCAATTCCAGGCCGATCGCCTCGAGGATCTCCTCCACGTTGCCGACCAGGCGCAGGCCGTGCTGCAAGGTGCACGGCGAATGAAAGGCCACGCGCTGCGGGCCGTGATCCATCGCCACCAGCGGTGCGAAGCGCTTCCACTCGGCGGCGATGACCTCGACCGGATCGCGCGCCAGCGCCGCGACGCGGCGCGCCTTGTCGGCGTAGGCGGGGTCGTCGCGCAGCAGGTGGCCGTACGCCTTGAGCACAACGCCGCAGCCGCTGGCGCTGACAACGATCGCCTCGGCGCCGCGCTCGACATGCGGCCACCACGCGTCGATGTTGGCGCGGGCAAGGCCGCAGCGCCTCGTCGTGCGCCCCGAGGTGATCGCTCAACGCGCCGCAGCAACCCGCTTCCGCGGCGCGGACGAGCGAGATCTCCACCCGGTCGAGCGCGCGCGCGAGCGCGGCGTCGATGCCGGGCGCGAGCGAGCGTTGCACGCAGCCGGCGAGCGACAGCATGCGCCGCGCATGGCGCGGCGCCGGCCAGCGCTTGGCCGGCCGCGCCGCGGGAACCCTGGCGGCAAGCGCGCGCGGCAGCAGCGGGCGCGCGAGCCGGCCGGCCGCCAGCGCGACGGCGAACCAGGGCCCGCTCGACAAGCCCTTGCGCAACAGCCAGCGGCGGGCGCGCTCGAGCGCCGGACGTTCGATCGCGCGCTCGGCGACGCGATGTCCGATGTCGAGCAGCCGCCCGAAGCTGACCCCCGACGGACAGGTGGTCTCGCAACTGCGGCAGCCAAGGCAGCGATCGAGATGCAGCCCGGTCGTCGCAGTCACCGCTTCGCCTTCGAGCATCTGCTTGATCAGGTAGATGCGTCCGCGCGGCCCGTCGAGCTCGTCGCCGAGGAGCTGATACGTCGGGCAGGTCGCCGTGCAGAAGCCGCAATGCACGCAGGCGCGCAGTATCGATTCGGCGTCGCGCCCATCCGGGGTGTCGCGAATGAAGTCGGCCAGATGCGTTTCCAAGCTCAGAGCTCCGCGTACATCCGGCCGGGATTGAAAATGCCTGCCGGATCCAGCGCCGCCTTCAGCCGCTGATGCAGCGCGAGCAGCGCGGGCGGCAGCGGATGGAACACGCCGGCGGACTTGTCGGCGGCGCGAAACAGGGTCGCGTGGCCGCCGTGTGCGGCGGCCCACGCGCGCGCCTGCGGCGCGTCAGCGTCCGCCGCCGCGACGACCCAGCGCAGCGCCCCGCCCCACTCGATCATCGTCGCATGACCGATCGGCGCAGGCGGTGCGGTCGAGCGCACCGACAGGCGCCAGAGCGCGGGCGCGCGTTCCGCCGCGGATTGCCCGGGACCCTGGGCGTGGAACGGCGCGAAGAACGGATGCGCCTGATCGCGTACCGCGGCCCAGTAAGCCGCAGCGTCGTCGAGCGCTTCGCCGCCAAGGCGCTGCGTGGCCGCGGCCACGGCGCTGTCGGCGCCGGACAGGCGCACATGCAGCCGCCCGTCGTGCCAACAGCTCGCCGACAGCGGCAGCGGCGCCGCGCTCCATTCGTTGAGCTTGCGCAGGGCCTCGTCGGCAGGCAGCTCGAAGCTCCGCGTCGCCTCGGCCCGCGGCAGCGGCAGACACTTGAGCGAAACCTCGAGAACGACACCCAGCGTCCCGAGCGATCCGGTAACCAGCCGCGAGACATCGAATCCCGCGACGTTCTTCATCACCCGCCCGCCGAATGCCAGGTCGTCGCCCCGCCCGTCGAGCAGGCGCACCCCGAGCACCAGGTCGCGCACCGCGCCCGCACTTGCCCGGCGCGGCCCCGACAAGCCCGCGGCGATGCAGCCGCCGATCGTCGCGTCCGGACCGAAGCGCGGCGGCTCGAACGCCAGCATCTGGTCCGATTGCGCCATCGCCTGCTCGACATCGGCCAGCCGCGTGCCGCAGCGCGCGGTGATCACCAGCTCGGTCGGATCGTAATCGACAATGCCGGTGTAGCCGGTGACGTCGAAGATCTCCCCGGCGAGGCTCTGCCCGTAGAAATCCTTGCTGCCGCCGCCGACGATGCGGAGCGGCACCTTGTCCGCAGCCGCCGCGCGCACGCGTTCGCGCCAGGCGGCGAGGAGCTCGTTCATCCGCCGCGCGACGCCGTCATTGCTGCTGCTGCACCTGCGCCATCGGCCGGTCGAACCTGGGGATGTGCTCGGTTTCGTGCGCCGCGCCGTCCGCCCATTCGCGCATCGCCGGGAGCGCGAGCAGTGCCCGGTGATACGCGGCACAGACGGTGTCGAGCGCGACGCCGTAGCGGTCGAAACGGAAAGCGACCGGACAGTAGAACGCATCGACGATGCCGAACGCGCCGCACAGGAAATCGCCGTCCCGGCCGTAGCGCTCGCGGCCTTCGCGCCACAGCGCGGTGATGCGGGCGATGTCGCCTTCGACCGCCGGCGACGCTTTCCGCCTCTCGCGCAGGCGCAGGTTCATCCCGAATTCGTTGCGCAGGTCGCCATAGCCGGAGTGCATCTCGGCCGCGGCCGAACGCGCCCAGGCGCGCGCCTCCGCGGCGCCCGGCCACATGCCGGGATGGCGTTCGGCCAGGTACTCGGCGATCGCCAACGAGTCCCAGACGATCGTGGCGCCGTCATGCAGGCACGGCAGCCTGCCGGACGGCGACCTCGCCCGGACGCGCTCGGACGAGCCGGGCTCGTAGAGCGCGATCCGCTCCTCGTGAAATGGAACGCCGAACACTTTCATCAGCGCCCACGCGCGCAGCGACCACGACGAGTAATTCTTGTTGCCGATGTAGAGCGTATACATGTCAACTTCCGCGCATCAGCGTCGCCAATACCGCGCTGTTCGCATCCATTCGGTCATCTGTCATCTGTCATCTGTCATCTGTCATCTGAAATCCGAATTCAAAACGGCACCGTCTTCCCCGGGTTCATGATCCCGTGCGGGTCGAGCGCGCGCTTGATCGATCGCATCAGATCGACCGCCTCGCCGTGCTCCTGTGCCAGCAGGTCGAGCTTGTGCCAGCCGATGCCGTGCTCGCCGGTGCAGGTGCCTCCCATCGCTATCGCCCGCATGCTGACGGCTCGCGCCAGGGCGTCGGCGCGCTCGCGCTGTCCCGGGTCCGCTGGCTCATAGAGCACGATAAGATGGAAATTGCCGTCGCCGACGTGGCCGACGATGGTCACCGTCAAGCCGCTTTTTTCGATGTCGGCCTTGGTCTCGAGTATGCATTCGGCGAGCCGGGATATCGGTACGCAGGCGTCGGTGGCGATGCTGGTCGTTCCGGGCTTCAACGCCAGCGTCGCGTAATACGCGGCGTGTCTCGCCTTCCACAGCCGCGTGCGATCCTCGGCCTGCGTCGCCCACTGGAATTCGCTGCCGCCGAATTCGTCGCTGATGGCACGCATCGTCGCCGCCTGCTCGCGCACGCCCGCGTCGCTGCCGTGGAACTCGAAGAAGAGCGTCGGCAAAGGCTGGAATCCTTCGAGCCTCGAATAGCGGATGCAGGCGTCCATCTGGACCTCGTCGAGCAACTCGATCCGCGCCACGGGGATGCCGGTCTGCATCGCCGCGATCACCGCGTTGACCGCGCCGGCCAGATCCGCAAACTGGCAGACCGCCGCCGATATCGCCGCGGGCACGCCGTACAGGCGCAGCTGGATTTCGGTGATCACCCCGAGCGTGCCTTCGGCGCCGACGAAAAGCCGGGTCAGGTCGTATCCCGCGCTCGACTTGCGGGCGCGGCCGCCGGTGCCGATCACGCGGCCGTCCGCGGTGACCACCGTCAGGCCCATGACGTTCTCGCGCATCGTTCCGTAGCGCACCGCGTTCGTGCCCGACGCGCGGGTCGACGCCATGCCGCCGATCGTGGCGTTGGCGCCGGGATCGATCGGAAAGAACAGCCCGGTGCCCTTGAGCTCGGCGTTGAGCTGCTCGCGCGTGACGCCCGCCTGCACGCGGCAATCGAGATCCTCGCGCGTTGATCTCGAGCACGCGATTCATCTGCGACAGGTCGACGCACACGCCGCCGTAAAGCGCGGCGACGTGCCCCTCGAGCGAGGTGCCGACGCCGAAGGCGATCACCGGGACGCGCGACAGATGGCAGAGCCGCACGATCGCCGCAACCTCGTCGTCGGAGCGCGGAAACACGACGACGTCGGGCAGCGCCGCGTCGACAAGGCCCTCGCCGTGGCTGTGGTGTTCGCGCACCGCGTGCGCCGTCACGGCACGCTCGCCGTAGTCGCCGCATATGCGCGCCACCAGGCCCGCGACGACTCCGGGGTCAGGGCGTACGATCGTCTTGGCATCCACCGTGCAGCTCCGCGTGAGTCTGCGCTAGAACCGGGGAAGATCGGCGTGCGGCAGCTGGCCGCCGTGGACGTGCATCCTGCCCATCTCGGCACAGCGGTGCAGCAGCGGCACCGCCTTGCCGGGATTGAGCAGGCCGTCGGCGTCGAACGCGCGCTTGATCGCGTGAAACCGCTCGAGCTCCGGCGCGGCGAACTGCGTGCACATCTGGTCGATCTTCTCAAGGCCGACGCCGTGCTCTCCGGTGATCGTACCACCGACCTCGATGCAAAGCTCGAGAATCCTGGCGCCGAACGCCTCGGTCTTTGCGACCTCGTCGGGCACGTTGGCATCGAACAGGATCAGCGGATGGAGGTTGCCGTCGCCGGCGTGGAAGACGTTCATGCAGCGAAGGCCGAACTCGCGCGACAATTCCTCGATCCGCTTCAGCACCGGCGCCAGTGAACGGCGTGGAATCGTGCCGTCGATGCAGTAGTAGTCCGGCGAAACGCGGCCCGCCGCGGGAAACGCCGCCTTGCGTCCCGACCAGAATTTGAGGCGCTGGGTCTCGCTTTGCGACACCTGGATCGCCGTCGCACCGGTCATCTCGAGCAAGCCGCGCATCAGCGCGATCTCCTCGGCCACCTCGTCCGGCGCGCCGTCCGATTCGCACAGCAGGATCGCCGCCGCGTCCAGCGGATAGCCGGCGTGCACGAAAGGCTCGACCGCACCGATCGTCAGCCGGTCCATCATTTCGAGGCCCGCCGGGATGATGCCTGCGCCGATGATCGCCGCCACCGCGTCGGCCGCCTTTTCCAGATCGTCGAATGTCGCCAGCACGCAAGTCGCCTGCAGCGGCTTGGGTGTAAGCCTCACCGTGACTTCGGTGATCACCGCCAGCAAGCCTTCCGAGCCGTTGACCAGCGCGAGCAGGTCGTATCCGGCGGCGTCGAGCGCATCGCCGCCGAATTCGACGATGTCGCCGTCGATCAGCACCGCGCGCACCCGCCGCACGTTGTGCACGGTGAGGCCATACTTGAGGCAGTGCACGCCGCCGGAATTCTCGGCCACGTTGCCGCCGATCGTGCAGGCGATCTGTGACGATGGATCGGGCGCGTAATAGAGACCGTGCACCGCGGTGGCTTCGGAAATGGCGAGATTGCGCACCCCGGGCTGGACGACGGCGCTCTTCGCCAGCGGATCGATCGAGAGGATGCGCTTGAACTTCGCCAGCGACAGGATGATGCCGTTCCGGTCCGGGGTCGCGCCGCCGGATAGGCCGGTGCCCGCGCCGCGGGCGACGACCGGCAGGTGCGCCGCATGGCAGAGCCGCAGGATGGCGACGACCTGCGCCTCATCCTCCGGCAGCAGCACCGCCAGCGGCAGCTCGCGAAACAGCGTCAGTCCATCGCATTCGTAGGCGCGCGTGCCCTCGGTCGTGGCAACGATCGCCGACGACGGAAGAATGTCGCCAAATGCGGAAAGCAGGGCAGGATCGAGCATGGGAGAGCGCGCGCTATCGCTCGATTATTCCACAAACGCGCAACCGGCACTATGCAGCTTGTATCCTGCAACTCGGATGCGCCGCGCTGCGCGATTGCCTGCCTCGCCTATAATCGTCTAATGTTTGGAGATCGCAACGCCGCCAGACGGCCCGGCGGGAGCTCGCACGATGAATTCTGATGAAATCTACGCCAAGACCGAAGAAGGCTTGCGCGAGCTGAAGGAGCGCACGCACAACCTGCCGATCATGCTGCGCAGCCTGCTGATCATGGTCGACGGCAAACGCACCGTCGCCGAAGTTCTTGACCGGGCGCGCGCGGTGCGCGCGGATGCCGCGGCGCTTGCCACGCTGGAGCGCGTCGGGCTGATCGGCAAGCGCTACGGCGCGCCGTCTTCGGCTGAAGGCGAGTCCGCGCCCGCAGCGCGCAGCGATGACGAAGTGAAGCGCTTTATGGCCGCGCAACAGCAGATCAGCGACGCGATCAACAAGCACCTCGGATTTCGCGGCTACCTGATGATGATGCGCCTGCAGCGCACCGAAAATCTGCGCGATCTGCGCGACTTTCTGCCCGACTTCGCCCAGGCGTTGGTCAAGCGCATCGGCGCCGCCGCCGCCGAACCGATCGTCTCGGCCGTCGAACGGCTGCTCACCACTGGAAGCTGAACCGCCCGTGGCCTGGCGGCCCGCCGGCGGCCTTGCTCGCGTTCAAACGCAGCGGCCGCCGTCGACCTCGAGGCACACGCCGGTGATGAAGCCGGCTTCGTCGGACGCGAGAAACACCGCCGCGGCGGCGACGTCGGAAGGCAGCGACAGGCGGCCGAGCGGAATGGAGGCGATGAATTTGGCGCGCATCTCCGGCGTGTCGACCCCCATGAATTGCGCGAGCATGCCGGTCTCGCCGGCAACCGGGTTGATCACGTTGACGCGAATGCCGTCGGGCGCGAGCTCGGCGGCCATCGAGCGGCTGGTCACGATCGCCGCGCCCTTGCTGCCGTTGTACCAGGTCAGTCCCGGGCGCGGCCTGACGCCGGCGGTGGATGCGATGGTGATGAAGACGCCGCTCTTCTGCTGGCGAAACACCGGCACTGCATGCCTGGCACTGAGGAACAGCGCCTTGACGTTGACCGCGTAGATGCGGTCGAACTCGGATTCGCTGACGTCCAGCATCGGCTGGTTGCGATGCGTGGTGCCGGCATTGTTGACGACGATGTCGAGGCGACCGAAGCTTCGCAACGCCTGATCGACCAGCCCGGCGACGTCGCTGTCGCGGGATACGTCGCCCGCACGGAAGACCGCGTGCCCGGCCGCCGCGGCGATTGCCGCGGCGACCCGCTCGCCGCCGGCGACATTGACGTCGTTGACGACGAGGCGCCCGCCCTCCAGCGCAAAGCGCCGCGCGATGCCCTCACCGAAGCCGGACGCCGCGCCCGTGACGATCGCGACCTTGCCGTCGAGCCTTCCCATACCGGTCAGTCCCTGTCAGTCGCGCCGGGGGGGCGCGTGCAGCGCAAACGGTGCGGAGTCGCCGTCTTCCTGCCGCGTTGCGCCCCGCCACTGGCGGCGTTGCCGCGCCCGCTGCATGCAGGCCCGGCAATAGCCTGCGAGGTCGGTGCATCCAAGCGCCAGCAGGTAGCAGCGATAGGCGAGTCCGCGATCCATCCGCAGCGCGCCCATCGCGATGCCGACGAGCGCTGCTCCCGCAATGGTCAGCAACGGGGCGAACAGCACGGCAATCCAGGCGTGCGCCGCGTACAGGTAGATGCGATGCCTGATGGTGGCGTCTTCGGCCCTCCCTTGGGCGAGCAGGTCGTCGTAATAGGCGAAGCGCGCCATGCCGGTGTCGACCACGAGCTCGCGCCAGTGGCTCACGGGCATGTCGTTGCAGTGCGTCGCCAGCGGTGCGCCAATCCGGTTCACCGCGATGCCCCGCTGCAGCGCGCGGTGGAACAGGGCCGTCTCGCTGAAGCGCAGATAGCGGGGGTCCAGCCCGCCCAGCGCGTCGAATACGCGGCGGCGGATCACGCTGGTCGCACCGAGCGAGAACACTCCTGCGGTCGACGCGCGCTCCTCATGGCGCAGGTTGTGCATCGCCACCAGCGTCCCGAGCGCCGAGGCGGCGCGATTGCGCCGCGGCGCCCAGGCGAGGTCGCACCCGGGATGCCGCGTGAAATGCGCGTCGATCAGCGCGCAGCAATCTTCCTCCAGCACCGTGTGCCCTTCGCAGAAAAAGACGAGGTCTCCGGTGCAGCGTCGGTAACCGGCCAGATAGAGCTGTATTTCACTGGCCGCGACCGTGTCGTCGATCTCGGTGTGCACGACCGTGTCGCAGCGCGCGAGCAGCGCGTCGACATCGGGATTGCGCACCGCGATCGCGTGACTCCGCGCCGTCACGGCGATGACTTCGTAGCGGGTGCGGGGAAACCGCTGTGCCAGCGCCGAGCGCAGCGACTCCCAGCCGGCATTCCTCCGGTCGAACAAAGGCAAGATGATCGAAATCTTCAGCCCGGCATCCGGGACGCCGGGTTGCCGCAGGCTCGGGGCTGCGTCCGCGGCCGTCGGAGCCGGCGGGGCAGCGTCAGCCATGATGCAACACGACCGTCTTGACGACGGTAAACCCGTGCAGCGCCTCGAATCCCTTTTCGCGCCCGTACCCGCTCGATTTGACGCCGCCGAACGGCAGCTCGACGCCGCCGCCTGCGCCGTAGTTGTTGACGAACACCTGGCCGCTTTTCAGCGCGTGCGCCAGGCGCAGCTGCCGGCCGCCGTCGCGGGTCCAGACGCCGGACACCAGGCCGAAATCGGTGGCGTTTGCCAGGCGGATCGCGTCGGCTTCGTCGGCGAACGGCATCGCAGCGAGCACCGGCCCGAAGACTTCCTCGCGTGCGAGCCGATGCGTCGAGGGTACGTCTCGCAGGAGCTGCGGCGCGGCATAGTATCCCGTCGGCGGCGCGTCCGGAACCACCACCCCCGCGGCAACGCTGGCGATCGCGTCGGCTTTCGCCGCGGCGAGAAAACCGCGAACGCGCTCGAGCTGCGAAGCGCGGATCAGCGGACCGCAGTCGAGGTCGGCGAGCGCCGGCCCGACGCGCAGCGCCGCGAATCGCTCGCCCAGGCGCGCAAGCACTTCCTCGTAGCGCGACTGCTCGACCAGCAGGCGACTCCCCGCCGAGCAGGTCTGCCCGGCGTTCTGCACGATCGCATTGACCAGCACCGGCAGCGCGGCGTCGAGGTCGGCATCGGCGAACACGATCTGCGGCGACTTGCCGCCGAGCTCCATCGTCACGGGGCAGTGCCGCCTCGCCGCCTGCTGCGCGACCTGCCCGCCGGTGGCCGGCGAGCCGGTGAACGAAAGATGCTCGACTCCCGGGTGCGCGGCCAGCGCGGCACCCGCTTCGGCGCCCAGGCCCGTCACGATGTTGATCGCGCCGTCCGGAAAGCCGACCCCCGCCGCGATTTCGGCGACGCGAAGCAGCGACAGGCAGGCATCCTCGGCCGGCTTGACGACGCAGGCATTGCCCGCGGCAAGCGCGCCGCCGACCGAGCGCCCGAAGATCTGCAGCGGATAGTTCCAAGGGATGATGTGCCCCGTGACGCCGTGCGGCTCGCGCCAGGTGAGCACGGTGTAGCCCGGCGCGTAGGGAATCGTTTCGCCGTGCAGCTTGTCGCAGGCGCCGCCGTAGAACTCGAAGTAGCGGGCGATCGCGGTGACGTCATTCTTCGCCTGCTGCAGCGGCTTGCCGCAGTCGCGGGCCTCGATCTGCGCGAGCTCGTCGAAGTGATCGAGCAGCGCCCGCGACAGCTTGCCGAGCAGGCGGCCTTTTTGCGCCGGCGGCAGCGCGCCCCACGCACCGTCGCGAGCCCGTTGCGCTGCTTGCACCGCGAGGTCGACGTCGGCGGCGTTGCCGCGCGCGATCGCCGCGAAGGCATGGCCATCGCTCGGATCGACCATGGGCAGGGTGGCCCCCGATGCCGGCACGACGTAGGCGTTGGCGATGAAGTGCTGTGGCGGGGTGCGAACGGCGGCGGTGTCCATGGGCTGGTACTGTCCGTTGCGTGCGTGCTCGGGCGCCGGATTGGGCCGCGGGCGCGGTTCGATGCGACAAGCATGCCGCCATTCGCGTGACGCGTCCACCGGTGCGCACTGCCGCCGCCAAGACGATTCCACTCCGCCGGGCCGCGGCCGGCGCGTGCCGCCGGTCGATAGCTGGGCAGCCTGCTGTCGCTGGTCTGTCTGACCGGCCATTGCGGTGGCGCCGCGCCTTGTGGCGTTGGATTTACTACCCCTTCGCTGCTCCCTCGGCGTTTCGCGTGCTGGGGGCGTAGAGCGTCGTCCGCTGGCGCGGCCTGCGGCCGACTGAGTAAATGAGGTCTTCCATCGTTGCCGGTGTCATCTCCTGGCCGTGCGCGGCGCCCGCCGCGCGCGAAATCGACTCGTTCATGAGCGTCCCGCCGAGATCGTTGACACCCGCGCGCAGGCAGACCTTCACGCCTTCCGGGCCCAGCTTAACCCAGGACGCCTGGATGTTCGGAATGAGCGAGTGCAGAGCAAGACGCGCAACCGCGTGCATGAGCACGGCTTCGCGAAATGTCGGTCCACGGCGCGCTTTGCCCTTGAGATACATCGGCGCTTCCATGTGCACGAACGGGAGCGGCACGAACTCGGTGAAGCCGCCGGTTTCGGCTTGCAGCTCACGGACACGCAGAAGATGGCGCGCCCAATGCACGGGCTTTTCCATATGGCCGAACATGATCGTCGCCGTGGTGCGGAACCCTATCTTGTGCGCAGTTCTCATCACCTCGAGCCATTCCCCGGTCTTGATCTTGTCGGGACATAGGGTGGCGCGAACTTCATCGTCCAGAATCTCCGCGGCCGTCCCCGGCAGCGTTCCGAGGCCGGCGCGTTTCAGCTCGGTCAGAAATTCCTCGAGCGAAACACCCAACGTATGCGCCCCCTGCCACACTTCGAGCGGCGAGAAAGCATGGACGTGCATTTCGGGAACAGCCGCCTTCACGCCGCGGCAAATGTCGAGATAGGTCGCACCGGTATAGGCCGGGTGGATCCCGCCCTGCATGCAGACTTCGGTCGCCCCGCGCTCCCAAGCCTCGCGCGTGCGGCGCTGGATCTCTTCCAACGGCAGGTCGTAGGGCTTACCGCGCAAGTTCTCGCTCGCCTTGCCTTTCGCGAATGCGCAGAACTGGCAGCGGTACGAGCAGATGTTCGTGTAGTTGATGTTGCGATTGACGACATAGCTCACGATGTCGCCGTTCATCCTTTCGCGCAATTCGTCGGCCGCGGTGCAGACGGCCGAGAAATCATTTCCGCGCGCGCGAAAGAGGTCAACGATTTCTTCCTCGCGCAGCGCCTCGCCGCGCTTGGCTTTCATCAGGATTGCGTGGACCTCACCACGCGGGCCAGCCCAGCGAGACGCGCCGGTCAGCGCAAAACCCGACACGGGCGGATCATTCGTGATGCCCGGCGACCAACCGTCGGTGCGGGGATACCCATCGCTATCGACGCGATGCAGGAGCGCCGTGCGCAATCCCGGATCGACCCAGCGCTCCATCTGCCGCACATAGGCCGGATAGATTGCCAGCCGCTCGACCAGCTCCTTGCCGCTCGCCTCCGTCACATGCGCCAGAATGTCGAGCTGCGGCCAGGGCGCTTCTGGATTGACGTGGTCAGGCGTCACCGGCGACACGCCGCCCCAATCATTGATGCCCGCGTCTAGCAACTGACGCAGAAAGCCGGGGCTCAGATTCGGCGGCGCCTGTAGGTTCATCGCGGGCTCGAAGAGGAGCCGCGCGGCCGCAATGGTCCAAAGATGTTCTTCGAGCGAAGGCGCGGGGGCTTTGGCCATCCTTGTTCCGGGCTTCGGCCGGAAGTTCTGGACGATAATCTCCTGAATGTGACCGTAGCGATCGTTGAGATCGCGCAGTCCAAGGAGCGCATCGATGCGCTCGGCGCGCGTCTCGCCGATGCCGATCAGCAGACCCGTCGTGATGGGCACACCGGCTTCGCCGGCGAGCCTGATGGTTTCCAGGCGCACCGCCGGTCTTTTGTCGGGTGACCCGTGATGAGGTCCGCCGCGCTCACACAGACGCTCTGCTGCGCTTTCGAGCATGAGCCCATGAGAAACGGACACCTTGCGTAGAGCCGCAATGTTCGACGCGTCGAGCACGCCCGGATTGAGATGCGGAAGAAGCCCCGTCTCTTCGAACACTGCGCGCGCCGCCTCGGCCAGATAGGACAAGGTAGTCTCGTGCCCGAGTCGGGCCAGCTCCTCTCGCGCCGCGCGGTAGCGCAATTCCGGTTTGTCGCCGAGCGTGAAGAGTGCCTCCTTGCAACTCGCAGCAACGCCAGCCCGTGCGATGGCGAGCACCTGATCAAGCGTCAGGTAGGCTCGCTCGCCTTTCCGCGGCGGATGCGCAAACGTGCAGTAGTGGCACACGTCCCTGCAGAGCTGGGTCAGCGGAATGAAGACCTTGCGCGAATAGGTTACGACGCCACCGTGCGCGGCGTCGCGCCGCGCTGCCGCCGCCCGCATCAGCCCGCTGAGATCGGCAAAGTTTGCGAGCATCAGCGCTTCGTCCCGGGACAGGCGACGATCAGGCGCGAGGGTTCGACGCGGGGAAGACTGTCATGCGCTGATGGTTCCTTCAATCATGGGGCATTTGCTCGGCGCGGGATTCCCGGCAGGGATCCCGATAAGCGCCCCGCATCCGTTCCGCAATCCCGCTCGAGATCAGGTAGGCGTAGCTTCGTGTCGGCGATGGGCGCAGGAGGAACTTGGCGAGATCATCGGGCCGGTCAATGTCATGCCCGACCCGCTCGAGCCGGAGAACCCCTGCGACGATGCCACCGACCCGCGCGGCCTTCCGGTGCTCACGCAAGCTGTCCTCGCCGAAACGGCACGGAACGGCAAGAGGTGGCGAACAGGCGAGCGCGTTCGTTCCCCCATCGTTGCCGGCAGGCACCAGCGTGACCGACGGTGCGGCACGATGGACAAGCACGATCGTCTCGACATCCGCGGTCGTGATCAACGGCACGTCGGCCGGAATCACGAGCATGCCGCTCCGGCCTAGATCGGCAAGACGACGCGCCGCTTTGTCGACAGCTGCGTTCATCCCGGCGTTTTCACTGTCGTTCATCACGACCGCACCTGCCGCCTGTGCCATGGCCTCCGCGCTGTGCTCGCCTGTGACAACGAGCACGCCAGCGAGACAAGGCGCGCGCACGAGTGCGGACAAGACGTCTCCCAGCATTGCGCCGGCCAACGTCCTGCGTTCATGGAAAGAGAGCAGCGGCATCAGGCGTCGTTTCGCGTGGGCAAACAGCTTGACCGGCACTACCGCCCAGAGCACGGTTCCCGTTCAGTGGGTCGCGCTCGAAAGGCCCCGCATGCGGCCCTTCGGCCGCTGTGCTGCGCCCCCAGGAGAGGATTCGCGCCTCGGCGGCCCTTCGGCGTTCATGCGACCTTCGCTATCCCGGTAAGCCTCGCAGCGAATGCCAGGACGACTCGCGCGAGATGGCGCTTGTCATCGATGTCGTTCATCAGCGTTCGGGTCGCCGTCACCGGGACGCCGATCCGATCCGCGCCGGCTGCATCGGATTCGTCGATGACGAGCCCGTCGATAAGGCCTCTGTAGTGGTGCGCAATCGCGCTCGGGGTGACGTCGATGCCGAGCTCGCTCATGATCTTCGCGGTCGGCCCCTTTACCGCTTTGCCGCGGATGATCGGCGAGACCGCGATCACAGGAACCCGCACGCCTTCGAGAATTTCACGCACGCCGGGCACGGCGAGGATCGGATCGATACTGAGATACGGATTGGAGGGAGCGATCACGATCGCGCTCAGCTCCGGGTCCGCAACGGCGTCGACGAACGCCGGGCTCGGGCGCGCCTCGGCAACGCCCGCGAACGAGACAGTCGTGACGACGGGCGCGCAGCGAAGTCTGACGAAATAGTCCTGAAATGGCAGCGGACCGTCGCGAGTATGAACCACGGTGTGTACCGGACTGTCGGTCATCGGCACGATTCGAACCGCGACTTTCAGGCGCCGGGCCATGTCCGCGACGATGGTCGTGAGCGATTCGCCGGCCCGCAAGCGCCGAGTGCGTTCGACGTGAACGGCGAGATCCAAGTCGCCCAGAGCGAACCAGGTTTCGCCTCCAAGTGAGGAGAGTGCGCTCATGAAGTTCCAGCTCTCTCCGGCTCGCCCCCAACCGCGTGCGGGATCGCTCAAACCGGCGAGCGTATACAGCACCGTATCGAGATCGGGCGAGACATGGAGGCCAAGATGGTCGAAATCATCTGCCGTATTGACTGCGACCGCCAGACCGCCGGTCGGAACTTCGGCATTGAGACCAAGCACCAGCTTGGCTCCGCCGACGCCGCCGCACAATGCCAGGACCCGGTTCGCGTCCGGGTGCGGCGCGTCTGACCCGGTGCGCCGCATCGTCATCGTTGTACCTTTCCTAGCGTCATCGGAACATGTCCTGCTCCTTGGGTCTCACGAGAGCGGCCGCACTGCGGGGACACGCGTCCCATTCGAGCCCACGCACATGCACGAGCGGCAAACCTTCGCGGCCCTGGCCCATCAGCATCGATGCGGCCGCGGCGATCTCATCGGCAAATGCGACTTCGGTGACGCGCATCGGCCTGCCGAACAGGTCCAGCGTGCCAATCAGATTCAGCAACGATGGCAGCCCCGCGGCCCCGAGCGCGACGCCCACCACGCCATTGCGCCAAGGGCGGCCGAAGCTGTCGTTGATCACGATGCCGAGATCGACGGAAAAGGCCTGGTCCATCCGGGTCTTCAGCATCGTGCACGAAGCGTCGGGATCCACCGGCAGGAGCAGGACGCGTTCGTTTCCGTCCCGGTGCTCGATGTTGGATTGATCGACGCCGGCGTTCGCCATGACGAACCCCAGCCGATGAGCGACGATCAACACGTCCTTCCGATAGCGGACGATTTCCTGCGTCTCGGAGAGAATGACCTCGACGACGCGCGGGTCCTTCTGGACGCTCGCGCAAGTTCGATGGCGCGCGCGAGACGGCACGACGTCGCGCAGCTCGACATACCGCCCCTCCGCCTTGGACACGATTTTCTGCGCGATGACCAGCACGTCCCGATCGCGCGGAGTAATGCCGGCGCGTCGGATGCCCTCGATAAGGATTGCGCCAAGATCCTCTCCGGGCTCGATCAGCGGAAGGCCTTTGACGGCAGTCAACGTGACGGTCTTGTCCTCCGGGGCCACGTCTACGTGTTTTCTGAAGTGCCGAAGTTGCCGGTGATCCGGATTCCCGCGCCGTCTACCTTGTACCGCCTGTTGATGCCGATGAGAATGGAGGTGAGTGCTTCGGCCGACGCCGAATTGGCGATGGGGCCGCCATCAATGCCGCGCGTGCCGATGGCCTCGACGAGGGCAATGACGCTGTCGCGTGCCGCCCGGTCATTTCCGAAAACAAGCACATCACAATCGATAGCACCGCCGGCGCGCAGTTTCGCGGCGCCGACATTGTGAAATGCCGACACGACACGCGCCGTGTCGCCGATGCGCTCGTGCGCAATCTGCGCGGCCGAGCCCTGCGCCGGGAGTTGCACCAGAGATACCTTGGGCGGCACGAGAGGCACGACGGCATCGACCACAATTTTGCCGGCGACGGCATCCCTGATTTCGTCGAGAATCGCCTCGTGGCTTGAAAACGGCACCGCGATCACCACAATGTCGCCGGCTTGCGCCGCGCCAAGATTGTCATCGCCGCGCACCGGGGGCGCGCCTTTCCCGGATTCGATGTCCCGCGCGGCTGCCTTGGCCCTCTCGCTCGAGCGCGATCCGAGCACCACCGGATATCCTGCCGCAGCCCAGCGCATCGCAAGGCCCATTCCGAGCGCGCCCGTTCCGCCGATGATCGCCAGCGTAGGTCGATCGCGAATGGTCACTCCTCCCTCCTGGGTCATAGTGACGGTCGGCTGATGTCGGCCACCTCAGTCAAATGACATCGCGGTAAGCGGCACGATCTCTACCCCCGCCGCCTCGAGGCCCGTTCGCACGGCGCGCGCAAGCTCGATCGCCGTCGGTTCATCGCCATGAACGCACAGCGTATCGATGGTTCGTGCAATCCGCTTTCCGTTGCGTGAGATGATTTCCCCATTGCGCACCATGTCGACGACACGTTTGGTTGCAACCGCCGGGTCCTTGATCACGGATCCTGGAATGCTGCGCGATGTCAGGTTGCCGTCATCGTCATAGAGGCGGTCGCAGAAGCCTTCGCGCGCGACCCGAAGGCCCAGCTTGCGGCCCGCCGTCTCCATCTCCGATCCCGACAACGCCACGTAGATAAGGTCGCGATCGACCGCCTTGATGGCGCGGCCGATTGCCATGGCGTAGTCGGCGTTCTCCGCCGCCATGTTGTTCAGGGCGCCGTGGGGCTTCACGTGCGTGACGCGCTCGCTTGCATAGGCAGCCATCGCCTGCAACGCGCCGATTTGATAAGCGACGAGGTACTCGAGGTCGTCCGGCTTCATGTCGATGCGGCGGCGACCGAAGCCCCAGAGGTCGTTGAAGCCCGGATGCGCTCCGATGCTCACGCCTTCCTCCTTCGCGCGCCGCACGTTGCGATGCATGGTGAGCGGGTCGCCGGCGTGAAAGCCGCAGGCAATGCTCGCGGAGCGAATGATCTTGAGGATGGCCTCGTCATCGCCGATGTCATAGGCGCCGAAACCTTCGCCCATGTCTGCATTGAGGTTGACTTGTGTCGCCACCATCCGCCTTTCATTCAGGGTTCGCTATGTGACGCCGGGTAGCACCACGCGTGTCCCGGTGACGCCCGCCCGCAAGCATCCCCATGGTATAATACTATGAATAGAACGACAATATGACTTAGCGACGCCCGGAGGCACGCTGTCGAACGGTCGCCGTGGAGCAATCACAAGATGACAGTGCGATTTCTTCTCTCCGGTGATACCGCGGTGACGGTCGAATTCGGCGACCGCATCGACCGTGTCCTGAGCGAAGCGGTCCTGCGTCTCAACGCGTTCGTGCGTGCGGCAAATTTGCCCGGCGTTGTCGAGACGGTCCCGACGTTTCGCTCGCTCGCGGTTCACTACGACCCGCTCGCCACCGACAGTGCGGGATCTGATCCCGGCGATCGAGAAACTGATCGACGGCGGTCGCGGCGAAAGGAAGCAATCGAATCTGTGGCGGGTTCCGGCCTGCTATGCGACGAGCCATGCCCCCGACCTCGCGGACGTGGCACGCCGCACCGGCCTTTCCACGGACGAAATCGTCCGACTCCATAGCGGTACACGCTTCCATATTTACATGCTTGGCTTCGCGCCCGGGTATCCCTACATGGGAGATCTCCCGGAGGCGATTGTGTTGCCGCGGCGCAACGATCCCCGAACCCGCGTGCCGGCCGGATCCATCGCTATCGCCGCCGGAATGACCGCCGTATATCCGGTGGAAAGCCCCGGTGGATGGCACTTGATCGGCGCGACGCCCATTCGCTTGTTCGATCCCCGTTGGCCCCGCCCGGCATTGTTCAACCCCGGCGATACGGTCCGATTCGAGCCGATCAGCGGGCGCGAATTCGATGCGATCCGTGCCGCGGTCGCGGCCGACGCCTACCACGTCCCCTGCGAAACCGTCGCCGCATGACGCCGGAACTCGAGGTCGTCGTCACCGGGCCTGCACACGACCGTTCAAGACCTGGGGCGGATCGGTTTTCAGGACGTCGGCCTACCCGCTTCCGGTCCGCTCGATCGGATCAGCCTGCGTCTTGCCAACGCGCTCGTCGGCAATCCGCCAGGCACGCCAGCGCTGGAGATGCTTCTGCAGGGGCCGACATTCGCGGTGCTTGCTGATTCCGTGCGCGTCGCGCTCGTCGGCGGCAATGCGGACATCGAGATCGGCTCCGATCGCGTTCGGGTCGTTCCCGGCGGCCGAAGCGTGCGACTCGTGCGCGGGGAGGTGTTTCGCGTCCGCGGGTTTGGCGATTCGGTCTGCGCCTATCTCGCCATCGAGGGCGGACCGAACATTTCGCCGCTGCTGGGCAGCGCCTCCACCTATGTCCGCGGCGGCATCGGCGGCTTTCACGGGCGCCCGCTCCGGCAGGGCGACCGCCTGCCGCTTGCGCTCGCCACCGTGGACGTTCGCGACGAGCATGCGCTCTCGCGGCCGCTCGACCTCGCACTCGAACAACCGATCCGCGTGGTGCTGGGTCCGCAAGCGGACTATTTCACCGACGCTGCCGTAGCGACGTTGCTGTCGTCGGACTATGTCATTTCCAACCAGGCCGATCGGATGGGCTACCGTCTCGATGGGCCGGCGCTGGCGCATGCCAAAGGCTACAACATCGTCTCCGACGGTACCGTCGTGGGCGCGATTCAGGTGCCCGGCTCGGGCCAGCCGATCATCCTCATGGTCGACAACCAGACGACCGGCGGTTATCCCAAGATCGCGACGGTGATCTCCGCCGACATTCCTGTCGTCGGTCGCCGCAAGCCTGGCCGGGCGATTCGCTTCGTTGCGGTCGACGTGCAGGACGCGCTGCGGCTGCGCAGGGAGCAGGAGGCCGCCGTTCGGCGGGATATCGAGAATCTTCGCCGAGTTGCGAAGACGGCAGAAATCGATCTGACGGCGCTCTATACGGAGAATCTTATCAGCGGGGTCACGAGTGCTTACGACTGAAGCTTGCCGCACAGATAAGATTACCTGGATGTCGAAACTCAAGGTCACTTACGCCCGCAGCCGCATTCCCCTCTACATTCAGGTCGCGTCGACCTTGCGGCGGCGGATCGAAACCGGCCAATGGCTGCCGAGACAGAAAATCTCGACCCTCGAAGAGCTTGAACGGGAATTCGAGGTCGCGCGCGTCACCGTCCGGCAGGCCGTCGAGCTTCTCCAGGACGAAGGGCTCGTGCACCGGCGGCAGGGGCGCGGCACCTTCGTCGCCGACCATTTGAAGGACAAGCACTGGCTCAAGCTCGAGACGACCTGGGATTCGCTCATTGCGCCCATCAAGGACAACGTTCTCAGGATGATCGAGGTCGACGACCCTCCGGCGTGGCCGAAGTTGGCCACGGGGGAAGGCAAGCTCGCGTCGGAGTACGTTTTCCTGCGCAGCGTGCAGCTCAAGGACGACGCGCCCTATGCGCTCGTCAATCTTCACCTCGATCGCAACGTCTACGACCGCAATCCGGAAGCGTTCCGACGCATACGGCGCTGCCCGTCGTGGCGACGCTCGACGGACTGGCCATCGAGCAGGCACATCAGACGCTCGTCATCGGCAGCGCAGATCCCGGCACGGCGAGCTTGCTCCAGGTGCCGCTGGGCGCGCCCACTGCCGAGTGCCACTGCGTTGTGATCGATCGTGAAGGCGTGGCGATCTACGTCGCCGAAATCATCTACCGCAACGATTGCGTGAAGCTCCATATCGATCTGCTCGACCGGTCCAAGTCCCGCGCGAAGGGCGTCACGGTCGCGGGCACGAAGACGAAATCCGCGACGCGCGCGGCAGGCATGGCGGCAGCAAGATGACCCGCGTGCGCAGGCGCGCCGAATCCCGCACGGCATGAAACCTGCTCGCGTTGCGTTCGGAATTCACGGGAGCAATGCTAAAAATGTCAGAGCAGGGTGTCGGTGCCAGCGTCCTGCGCAAGGAAGACGATCGTCTGATGCGGGGACGAGGGCAGTTCATCGCCGACCTGCGTCTGGCCGGGATGCGCGACGTCGCGTTCGTGCGCAGCCCGGTTGCGCACGCGAACATCCGGGAGATCGTCATTCCTCCGGCACACCGCGGCGCCGTTTTCACGGCGGAGGATCTCGCCGGCGTCAAGCCGATCCGCGCCGTTTCGGGTCTGCCCGGCTTCAAGATCTCGGAACAGCCCGCGCTCGCATGCGGGAAAGGTCCGTCACGTCGGCGAACTCGTCGCCATGTGCGTCGCCGCAACGCGCGCCGACGCCGAGGACGTCGCCGCGTCGGTCCGGCTCGATCTCGACGAGCTGCCCGCCGTTTTCGACATGCTGGCGGGCCGGGCGGCCGGCGCGCCGCTGCTGCACGAATCCTGGGGCGACAACGTCTTTCTCGAGACCAACGTCGAAGTCGACATCGCCAAGGCGCTGGACGCTCCGATCAAGGTCACCCGGGAGATCAACACCGCACGCCAGTGCATGGCGCCGATCGAAGGGCGCGGCGTCGTCGTGCACTGGGACAGCCGCCTCGAACAGCTCGTCGTTTACTCGGCGACGCAGATGCCGCACATCGTGCGCACCGGTTTGTCCGAGTGCCTCGGTCTCGATCAGGGGCGCATTCGGGTCATCGCACCGGACGTCGGCGGCGCCTTCGGCTACAAGGGCATCCTGCTGCCGGAAGAGGTCGCGCTTGTGCTGGCTCGCGACTGCATTGCGGGCATCCGGTGCGCTGGATCGAGGATAGGCGGGAGCATCTGACGGCGGGCGCCGATTGCCGCGAGCACCATTACCGCATCACCGCCTACGCCGACCGCGACGGCCGCCTGCGCGGCATCGATTGCGAGGCGACGGTCGATTCGGGCGCCTATTCCTCCTATCCCTTCTCGGCCTGCCTCGAAGCGGCGCAGGTCGCGAGCATCCTGCCCGGCCCGTACGATTTTCCGGCCTATCGTTGTCGAACGTATTCGGTCGCCACCAACAAATGCCCCATCCTGCCCTTCCGCGGCGTCGCGCGCACGGGCGTGTGCTTCGCGCTCGAGCTCGTGCTCGATGCCGTCGCAAGGGAAGCCGGCCTCGATCCGTCCGAGGTGCGGCTGAAAAACCTCGTGCGGCCCGAGCAAATGCCTTTCGACAACATCACGAAGAAGCACTTCGACAGCGGCGATTATCCGCAGGCTCTGCGCCGCGCGATCGCGGCGATCGACCTTGCGGCCATTCGCGAGCGCCAGCAAGGATGGCGAGGCGGACGGCCGGCGGATCGGCGTCGGCTTTTCCGTCTATTGCGAGCAAGCGGCACACGGCACCTCGGTCTACGCCGGCTGGGGCATTCCCATGGTGCCGGGATACGAGCAGGCGACAGCCCGCGTCACGCCGGACGGCGGACTCGAACTGCGCATCGGCCTGCATTCCCACGGCCAGAGCCTGGAGACGACGCTCGCCCAGGTCGCCCACCAGATTCTCGGCATCGACTTGGCCAAGATCAACCTCGTCCATGGCGACACCGCATTGACCCCCTACTCCACCGGAACCTGGGGCTCGCGCTCGATGGTCATGGCCGGCGGCGCGGTGTCGCTTGCGTGCCAGGAGATCGCGCGCCGCGCCGCGGTGATCGGCGCCTTTCTCCTGAAAACCGATGTCGCCCAGGTCGAAGTGCGCGACGGCCAGGTGATGGGCCCTTCGGGCAGCGTCACGCTGAGCGAAGTTGCCCGGGTCTGGTACCTGCGCCCGCAGGATCTTCCGGCGCAGGTCAATCCGGGCGGCCTCGAGGCCACCGTCGGCTACAAGCCGATTCGCGACTCCGGGACGTTCAGTTATGGCGCGCACGCAGCGCTGGTCGCCGTCGATCCGGAGATCGGCGCGGTCGAGATCCTCGACTACGTGATCGTCGAGGACGGCGGCAAACTCGTCAATCCGATGGTCGTCGATGGCCAGATCTACGGCGGTGTGGCGCAGGGCATCGGCACCGCGCTCTACGAGGAAATGCCGTTCGACACGTCGGGCCAGCCGCTCGCATCGACCTTGTCCGATTATCTGTTGCCGGGACCGACCGAGGTTCCGGCGCTGCGCATCATCCATATGGAAACGCTGTCGCCCTACACCGAGTTCGGCGTCAAGGGCATCGGCGAGGGCGGCGCCATCGCGCCACCGGCCGCCATTGCCAACGCCGTGAACGATGCGCTGAGACCGCTTCAGGCCGCCGAACTGCTGCAGTCCCCGATCACGCCGCGGCGCGTTCTCATGGCGATCGCGCAAGCGGCCAGCGATGCGCCGCGCCGACACGGTCGCGCGGGAGATCAACGCGTGAAACCGTCGCGCTTCGAGTACGAGCGCCCGGCGGACCTTGCCGGCGCGATCGCGCTCAATCGCCGCGAGGATCTGGCCGTCAAGATACTGGCCGGCGGCCAATCGCTCGTGCCGATGCTCAATTTCCGTCTGGCGCAGCCCGACATCCTGGTCGACATCACCGCGGATTCCCGAGCTCAAGCGCGTCGAAGTGAGCGACGACGGCGATCATCGTCGGCGCCTGTGTCACCCATGCGGACTTCGAGGACGGGCGCGTGCCGGACGTCACGGGCGGCGCGCTTCGCCGCGTCGCGCGCGGTATCGCCTACCGGGCCGTACGCACCCGCGGGACGATCGGCGGGAGCCTGTCGCATGCCGATCCGTCCGCCGACTGGTCGTCGAGCCTGGCGGCCATCGGCGCCGAAGTGATCATCCGCGGTCCGGCCGGCGCAGCGCCGGCTGGCGATCGAGGACTTCATCACCGGTGTCTTCGAGGTCGCCCTCGAACCGGGCGAAATCCTCGAAGCCGTGCGCATTCCCCGGCTGTCGCGGAGCGCGCGCTTCGGCTATCTACAAGATCTGCCGCAAGCCGGGCGAGCTGGCCCTGGCCATCGGCGCGATTCTGCATGACCCGGAGCGCTCCGTCTTCCGCGCCGTCTTCGGCGCGACGGGGTCGACGCCGATCGTCATCGCCGATGCGGCATCGCTATTCGGGGGCAAGCCCGCGCGCGGGAGGCGCCCGGAGCCTTCGATTCGGGCGCCGCCGCGACGCGTGCTCGACCGCCGCCGGGAATGACCGATCGTTACGACAACCAGATTCACGTCGCCGCCTTGAAGCGCGCCATCGACCGGGCCAACCTCGCGTGAAGACCCTCAACCTGACCGTCAACGGGAAGGCCGTCGCGGCCAACGTCGAGCCGCGGACGAATCTCGCCGATTTCCTGCGCGACACGCTCGGCCTCACCGGGACGCACCTCGGCTGCGAGCACGGCGTCTGCGGCGCGTGCACGCTGCTCATCGACGGGATGCCGGCACGCTCCTGCATCACCCTTGCCGTTGCATGCGACGGCGCCGACATCACGACGATCGAAGGACTCGACGACGACGCGGTGATGCGGCAACTGCGCGCGGCATTCTCGCGCGAGCATGCGCTGCAATGCGGCTACTGCACCCCGGGCATGCTGGCTTCGGCGCGCGACATCGTGTTGCGCATGCCGGATGCCGGCGCGCAGGACATCCGCGTGGCCATGAGCGGCAACCTGTGCCGCTGCACCGGTTATGTCGGGATCGTCCGCGCGATCGAGAGCGTGCTCGCCGAGCGCAAGGCGCCAGGGCGTGGGACCGCCGCTCGCGCCGCGGACGGCACTTGGGACCCGCCGGCTCGGCGCATGCGCAGCCGAGCGGGTCCCGGCAGCCCGGGCCCGCGCGCGCGGCGTCGCGCCGATGAGCGGCGTCATCCGCATCCCGGCCACCTGCGGCGCCCAGCCAATCCGCGACCGCCGGCGCCATGGACAAGCCTCAGGCGACGCTGCGCCAATCGTTCAGCGTCGATCATCGGCGCGACAAGGTCTGGGCCTTCTTCGGCCGCCTGGGCGACGTCACGACCTGCCTGCCGGGGACGTACGCTCATCGGCACGCCGACCGACGATCACGTCGAGCCGAGAATCCGGATCAAGGTCGGGCCGATCATCGCCGAATTCGAAGGTGTTGCCGACGCCGTCCGCGACCCGTCGAACTATAGCGGCGCGATCCGCGGCAGCGCCCGCGACACGCGCTCGAGCTCGATGACGCGCGGCGAGATCCGCTACCTGCTGCTCGAAGACAAAGACGGGACGGCGACCCGCGTCGACGTCGAGGTCGGCTACACGCTCACCGGCCCGCTCGCGCAATTCGGCCGGTCGTCGATCGTGCAGGACATCGCCGCGCGGATGACCGCAAGCTTCGCGCGCAATCTCCAGCAGCGCCTCGATCAGGGCGACGGCGGATCGGGCGCTGCAACGCAGGCGCTTCCCGCCGCCGAACTCGATGCGGGTGCGCTCGTCTTCTCGGTCCTGTGGGAGCGCATCCGGGCCTTTTGCCGCAACCTGTGGCGCCGTTAGCTGCCGCCATGGAAGCGCCCGGGCGAAGGCGACAGGCCGTTCCGCGATTCTGATACCATGGTTAGCATGATAAACACAATGATCCGGGATGCCATGGCGCAGGGCACCCCGCGCCAAGCGCCGCCGTCGCGCGGCACCCCGCGGTGAAGACCCCATGAGCCCGCTTGTCCTCGCTCCCGCGATCGTCGACGCCAGCCTGCGGTGCAATGCGGTGCAGCGCATGCGCGAACTGAACGTCGCGCTGCCCACCCTCAGCCAGCTCGCGCATCCCGACCTCATCCCGGCGCGGCAGCTGGCGGCTCTTGCCGGCGTCGACCCCGACGAGCCGCGCGCGGCCAATCTCTGGCGCGTGCACTGGTTCAACGACGAAGCCCGCACCGGCCGCGTCGACGTGCCGGGGCATCTGGTGCTGCCGGAGGCATTGACCGGCGTCAAGGCGAAAATCGTCGTGGCGCTGGGCGGACGCTTTCCGATGATCGGCGCGCACAAGGTTCTTGCCGCCTATGGCTGCCTCGTGCCGCGCCTCGTGACCGGCCGCTTCGACCCGACCCGGCACAAGGCGATCTGGCCGTCGACGGGCAACTATTGCCGCGGCGGCGTCGCGATCTCGCGCATTCTCGGCTGCCGCGGCGTGGCCGTCTTACCCGCGGGCATGAGCCGGGAGCGCTTCGACTGGCTGGAGCGTTGGGTGACGGATGATTCGGACATCGTCCGCACGCCGGGAACCGAAAGCAACGTCAAGGAAATCTACGACCGATGCGCGGAGCTCTCCCGCGACCCGCAGAACCTGATCCTCAATCAGTTTTCCGAGTTCAACAATTACCTCGTCCACTATCTCTGCACGGGTCGGGCGCTGGACCGCGTGTTCGGCGACATGCGCCGCAACGAGCCGGGGCTTCGTCTTTCGGCCTTCGTTGCGGCCACCGGCTCGGCGGGGACGATCGCCGCTGGGGACTACCTCAAGTCGGTGCACGGCACGCGGATCGCCGCCGTCGAAGCCATCGAATGCCCGACGATGCTGTGCAACGGCTACGGCGAGCACAACATCCAGGGCATCGGCGACAAGCACATCCCGCTCATCCACAACGTGATGAACACCGACCTCGTCGTCGGCGTATCCGACCGCAGCTCGGACGCGCTCAATCTGCTGTTCAACGACGGCGTGGGCCGGGACTATCTCGCCAAGCGGCAGAAGATCGACCCGGCCCTCATCGATCAGCTCGCCAACATCGGCATCTCCGGCAACGCCAACATCATCGCTGCGATCAAGATCGCCAAACATCTCGAACTCGGTGCGGCCGACGTGATCATCACCGTCGCCACCGACCGGGCGACGCTGTACGACAGCGAGCGCAAGTCCTACCGCGCACGCCATTATTCCGGAGGTTTCGACCAAACGCACGCCGGCGAGATTTTCGGACGCCATCTGCAAGCGGTTGCCGATGATCATCTCATCGAGCTGACGCATGTGGACCGGCGGCGCATTTTCAATCTCGGCTACTACACCTGGGTCGAGCAGCAGGGTGTGTCGATCGCCGATTTCGACAGCCGGAAGGACGCCGCGTTCTGGTCGGACATTCAAGCGTCGGTTCCCGCCTGGGACCGGCTCATTGAAGAATTCAACGCGGAAACCGGGGCGATGCGCGCGCCGGCATCGGCGCCTGACGACAGGCGCGGCGGCGCCTCTCGGGCACACTGAGGGAAACCGGGTGGGACAGTCCTATCTCGATCTTCGGCGCAAGCTCGCCGAGCGCGATCGCAGCCTCCACGAAAAAGTCGTCTCGCTCGAGGAGGCGGCTTGCTCATCAAGGATGGCGAGACGGTGGGCATCGGCGGCAGCACGCTGTCGCGCACGCCGATGGCCATGATCTGGGCCCTGATCCGCGCCGGACGCAAGCGGCTCGTGTGCTCGCGCAGCATCACCTCGAGCGAGGGCGACCTGCTGTTCGCCTCCGGTGCCTGCGATCACATCGTGACGAGCTGGTTCAGCCAGGGCATCGTGTGGGGCGTATCGAAAGTGATGCGCCATTACGTCGAGAGCCGCAAGGCGCGCTTCGACGAGTGGAGCCACATGGCGATGGGGCTGCGCTTCCGCGCCGGCGCGATGGGCCTGCCCTTCCTCCCCATGCGCTCGATGCTTGGCTCGGACGTGCTGCGGGAGCGTCCCGAGCCGAAGCGAAATGGCCTGCCCGTTCACCGGGGAAAAGCTGCTGCTCGTGCCGGCGCTCAACCCGGACGTAGCCATCATTCACGTGCAGCGCTGCGACACCTTCGGCAACGCCCAGATCGACGGCCTCCAGTTCATGGACGTCGATCTCGCGCTGGCGGCGAACCGGGTGATCCTGACCACCGAGCGCATCGTGTCCAACAACCAGATCCGGCGCGCCCCGGACCACACGAAGATCCCGTTCTTCGCGGTCGAGGCGGTCGTGGAGGTTCCTTTCGGCAGCGCGCCGCACGAATGCGGCGGGGTCTACGAGCCGCTGTTCAAGCACATGGACTACTACACCGGGCTCGTCAACAAGGACCCGGTCGACGGCATCAGGGCGTATCTGGATCGCTATGTCTACGGGCCGCAATCCTGGGTCGAATACCTGAGCCTGCTCGGACTCCACGATCTTCTGGACGCGGCGCGGCATGGCCGGAGCATCGCCAATGAGTAGCGCCGCGGAGTACACGGCGAGCGAGCTGCTCGCGGTGATGAGCTCGCGGATTTTGCGCGACGGCCAGATCGTGTTCGCCGGCGTCGGCATCCCGCTCCTCGCGGCGACGCTCGCGCAGGGCCTGCACTGCCCCGGCCTCACGATCCTGTTCGAAGGCGGCGTCATCGGCCCCATGATCGAGCCTGGCAAGCTCCCGCCGTCCACCAACGAGCAGCGCTGCACCAAGCGCGCCAACATGGTGCTCGGCAGCACCGACGTGCTGCTTCTGCTGCAGCGAGGCTACGTCGACGTGGGCTTCATGGGCGGCGCGCAGATCGATCAGTTCGGCAACCTCAATTCGTCGTACATCGGCGACCCCGCGAACCCCAAGACCCGGCTGCCCGGCACCGGCGGCGGTAACGACATCTCGAGCCTCACCCAGATGATCGTCGCCATGAAGCACGAGAAGCGGCGTTTCGTCGAAGCGGTCGACTTCGTCACCAGTCCCGGCTTTCTGCGCGGCGGCACGTCGCGTCGCGATGCCGGCCTGCCCGCCGGCGGCATGTTTCGCGTGGTCACCGATCTCGGTATTTTCGGCTTCGATGAGACGACGAAGCACATGCAGGTCGTCGCACTCCATCCCGGCGTCACGCTCGACAGGGTTCGGCAAAACACCGGGTTCGAGCTCGCGGCCGGACGCGACCTTGTCGTCACCGAGCCCCCGGCCGAGATCGAGCTCGAGGTGCTGCGCCGGCTCGATCCGGCGCGCCTCTACATCGCCTGAATCCGCCGCCACCCCCGATCGCTCGTACCGCCGAAGGACAGGCATGACCAACCTCCGCAACACCTACGGCATCGCCGTTCGCAATTTCACCTCCTATCCGGAACTGCCGAACGCCCGGGCGCTCGTCGACTACGGCGTCAGGATGGAGGAGATGGGCTTCGACTCGCTGTGGGTCTGGGATCACATCCTGCTCGGCGTTGAGCCCAACTTCCCGATCATCGAATCGCTCACCCTGCTCACCGCCATCGCGGCACGGACGTCGCGGATCAAGCTCGGCACCGGCGTGCTGGTGCTGCCGTTGCGCAATCCGGTCGTGCTGGCGAAGCAGCTCGCGAGCCTCGATCAGCTCTCGGACGGCCGTCTTCTCCTCGCCATGGCCGCGGGCTGGTACAAGCGCGAATTCGACGCCGTGGGCGTGCCCTTCGACCAGCGCGGCAGGATCATGGACGAGAATCTCGACATCCTGAAGCGCTTCTGGACCGAGGACCTCGTCAAGGGCGATTGGACTAATCACAAGATCCCGGCCGGCGTGATGTACCCGAAGCCCGTGCAGAAGCCCCGTCCGCCGCTCCTGATCGGCGGCTATGTCGACCGGGTGTTGAAGCGCGCCGCGGTTTCCGGCGATGGCTGGCTGACGTACTTCTATCGCGCCGAGAGTTTCGCCAAGTCGTGGGCGAAGGTCCGCGCCTACGCCACGGAGGCCGGCAAGGACCCGGACACGCTGATGAACGGCGCGCAATTGCCCATCATGATCGGCAAGTCCCGCGCAGCCGTCGAAGCGCCGATGATGGAATGGCTCGGCAAGGAATGGGACTATGCGTCTTGGAGCGACTCGACCAAGGACAGCGCGATCATCGGCACGGTGGACGAGTGCGTCGCGCAGCTCAAGGAGCACCTCGCGGTCGGCGTGCAGAAGCTGGTCTTCGTGCCCTACAAGTACGAGATGAGCCAGATCGAAATCATCGCCAACGAGATCATTCCGAAACTCAAGGCGTTCCAGAAGTGACGCGATGCGAGACACCCGCGCCAAGTACTCTGATTCACAAGTTCGCACACGTATTCTTGGGAAGCGGCCGTACGGAGCAAAGATGCAGGTGAGCTGTGGAACCTACTGACGTGCCGGTATTTATGAAAATGGGTACTAAGCTATCGGAACGGCGCGCGAAGGCCCTGTGCGGCGCTGGAGATTGCGACCACGTCTATCTGCTGGAATCCGGCACGTTGGCGCTGGAAGGCGCCGGCCGTGCATTGATCGACAATCCATACGTACGGCAGGCTTATCTCGGCGGCTGACGCTTACCCGTCGGGATAGCAATGCGGACAGGCCTCGTCGGCCGTGCGCCCGAGCGGGTCCCAATCCGGCAGCGTCGCCCAGATCGCCTCGCTCGCGGCCTGCGTGTCGGCCCTGATCTGGCGGAAGTCGACCCCGGGAATGACGCCGCCCTGCATGCAGACCTGGCCGTCGACGATGACGGTATCGACGTCGTCGCCGACGCCGCAATCGACCACGCTCCTGACCGGATCGCGCACCGGGCCGTAGCGCAGCGTGTTGCCGCCAGAAAGATCGATGATGATGATGTCGGCAAGCGCGCCGGGCGCCAGCCGCCCGAGATCGTCACGGCCGACCGATTTGGCGCCGCCCAAGGTCGCGGCCTCGAACACCTCGCCCCCTGTCGCGGCGAAATAGGAATGGCCCATCACCTTGCCCATGTACGAGGCGGTGCGCATGTTCATGATCATGTCGCGCGGATAGGTGTCCGAGCCGATCGAGATGTTGACGCCCGCGTCCTGATATTTCGCCCAATTGTCCAGCACGCGCGCCCGCCGGACGATGTTGATGGGGCAGTGCGAGATCGTCGAGCCGGACTTGCCCATCAGCTCGAGGTCGCGGGACTTGGCGTAGTTGAGGTTCGGATTGTCGGCGATGAAGTTGCCGTGGCCGATGTTCATCGTCGGCCGCAGCATGCCGAGGTCGTCCAACAGCTCGATCGGCGTCATCATGTGCTCCCGCACCACGTCGTGGAACTCGAGCACGCTGTAGGCGGCGTGCGTCGCCATCGGCAGACTGTTGGCGTCCGCCGCCTCGCGTGTCCGCCGCAATAGCTCCACGCTCGACGTCTCGACCTCGCGCGGCACCAGGATGCCGCGCACGCGGCCCCCGGCGGCGCCGTCATTTTTCTCGATCCAGCCGAGCGCGGTCTTGAGTCCGTCGAGGCCGAGCCGATCGTTGCGGATACGCTTGAGGCGGCCCTGGTCGTCGCCGACCCAGCGGCCGCAATCGTAGCCGGGCGCCAGATAGGCGCGGGTGCCGAGTCCCGTCACTTCGGCAAGCAGCGCGTCCTGCACGTGCGCTTGGCTGCCGAATTCGATGAAGGTCGTCACGCCGTTGCGCAGCAATTCGGCGACCGTGAAGATCGCGTTGAGCGCAAAGGCGGCCTCAGAGCCGGCATCGCCGTGCTTGAGATAGCGCGGATCGCCTTTGACCACCGCGCCTTCCTTGGGAACGCTGATCTCAAGGAAGGGTTGGCCGAAATACATCGGCCGGCCGGTATCGGTGATCAGCCGGTGCGTGGCGCGGTGCCCGGTGTGGACGTGGGTGTCGATGAAGCCCGGTGCCACCAGCTTGTCCGTGGCGTCGATCGTGCTGTCAACCGGACCGTCGAAGGTCTTGCCGACATGAATAATCTTGTTCCCCTCATACACAACGACGCCGTCGCGGATCAGCCGGTGATGGCCGGCCTCGTGCCCTACGATCCAACTCGCCTTGATCGACGTGCGCATCGGCATTCCTCCGTCAGTCAGTCCGCGTCCTCAACCGCCGCCCGCATATTCCACGCCCAAGCCCGCGCCGCGCACAGACCATGAGGTGAAACGCGTCTCCAGCGCCGCAAAGATCGCATACATGCCGACGCCCATGACGCCGACGACCAGCAGCGCGGCGAACACCAGCGGCACGTTGAAGTTGGAGGTCGCGATCAGCATCACATTGCCGATGCCGTTATTGCCGGCGATGATCTCCGCGATGACGGTGCCGACGAACGACAGCGTGATCGCGATCTTGAGCGAGGCGAAGAAGAACGGCAGCGAGCGCGGAATGCCGATCTTCACGATCATGTCGCGGCGCGTCGCGCCGAGCACCCGCAGCACGTCGAGCAGCTCCGGTTCGATGGTGGCAAAACCGGTGGAGACGTTGACGACGACCGGGAAGAAAGACAGCAGGAACGCCGCGATCACCGCCGGCACGGTTCCGACACCGAACCAGATCACCAGGACAGGGATGACCGCCGCCTTCGGCACGCTGTTGAAGCCGATCAGGATCGGGTAGAGCGAGACATAGGCGAGGCGAAACGACCCGACCAGGATTCCAAGCATCAGCCCGAACACCACTGCAAACGCGAAGCCCAGCAGCGTGGTACCCAGGGTGGCGAGGCCATGCACCATCAGCGGATAGCGGTTGATATAAATCTGCTCGATCGCCTCGATCGGCGTCGGCAGCACGAAGCTCTCGATGTGAAATGCCATGACTCCGAACTGCCACAGCACGAACAGCGCCAGGGTCGTGATCCAGGGCGCCAGCCTTTCGACGGTCGATCGCTTCACGTTGCGGTCCCCACGCTGATGTGATGGCGGCAGGCATGCACGAGATCGACGAAGTCGGCCTGGAACGTCATAGTCGAGCGTGCGTGGGCGGGCAAACGGCACCGCACGCGATGCGATAACGCGTCCGGGCCGCGGACTGACGACATGCACGAGGTCGGAGAGATAGACGGCCTCGCGCAGTTCGTGCGTCACCAGGATCACCGTGCACCGGCTGTGCAGCCAGAGGTTCTGCAGGACACCCCACAGTTCCTCGCGCGTGAAGGCATCGAGCGCGCCGAACGGCTCGTCGAGCAGCAGGATCGCCGGCTCGTGGATCAGCGCTCGACACAACTGCGCCCGCTGTTGCATGCCGCCGGACAATTGCCAGGGCATGCGGTCGCCGAAATCGCCAAGGCCGACGGTCGCCAGCAGATCGTCGGCACGCTTGCGCTTGGCCGCCATCTCGCTTTTCGGCTGGCTGCGATAGGGTTCGACGATTTCAAGCGGCAGCAGCACATTGTCGCGCACATTGCGCCACGGCAGCAGGGTCGAATTCTGGAACGCCATGCCGACCGTCTTGAGCGGTTTCCTGACCTCCTCGCCGGCGACGCGCACGCCGCCACGCGTCGCCCGCACCAGCCCCGAGATCAGCTTGAGCATCGTCGACTTGCCGCAGCCGCTCGGCCCGACGATCGAGACGAATTCGTTCTGCCCAACCGTCAGGCTGGCATTGGCAAGCGCCAGCGTCCCGGTGCCGTCGTCAGCACCGGTCTGCCCGCCATAGCGCAAATCGACGTCGTCGATTTCAATGAAACCCATTGCGACGCGACCGTGCAATGACCTCGGCTCCTGCCTATTTCACCATCCGGTCCTTCTCGGGCGGCAGATAGGCGGAGTTGAAGATCGCGTCCGGCTTCGGCGTGCTCGGAAGATCGAAGCCCTTCACGAGAATGTCGATGGCGCGTGCGAGCCGCGCCTTGTCGACGTCGCCGACCCCGTTCTTGAGCACGTTCGGCGTCACCATGCAGCATTCCATGGCCAGCTTGAGCCGGTCGCGCTCGATGTCGGCATTGAGCAGCGGCTCGTATTTCAGCGTCATTTGCACCGCCTCCTCGGGATTCTTCACCATGTCCTGAAAGCCCTTGATGGTGGCGCGGATGAAGCCCTTCACGGCGTCAGGGTGCTCCTTCAGGAACTTCGGCGAGGCCGCGATGCCGTTGCCGTAGAGATCGAGGCCGTGATCGCGGTAGAGGAACGAGCCGACATCTTTCGGGTCGACGCCCTTGGCCTTGAGCTCCAGCGTGGTGTTGAAGATTTGCCCGATGATCGCATCGACCTGCTTCTTCGCCAGCAGCGTTTCGCGCAGCTTCGGATCGATGAACTGAATCTTGACCTTGTTCGTGTCGATGCCGGTATGGGCGGCGAAAGTCGGAAACAGCTTGAAGCCGGCATCGTTGGCCGAGGCGCCGAGGATCTTGCCCTCGAGCTGCTTGGGCTCCTTGATATTGCTGGTCTTGAGGAACACGACGCCGGCCGGCGCCTGCTCGTAGCCCATCATCAGTTCCGGAAATCCCTTGTCGGGATTCTTCGAATCGAAGTCGGTCAGGACGCTGATGTCGGGGTAACCCATGTCATAGACGCCGGCCGCCAACTGCTGGATCAGGCCGACAGTCCCCTTGCCGCGATCGATGACGACGTCGAGGCCCTCGGCTTTGTAGTAACCCTTGTAATACGCGATGAAGAACGGCGAGTGCACCGAGCCGGGAATCCAATCCAGCGAAAAGCGCACCTTGGTTTCAGCGCGCGCAGTGCCGATCGAGGCCGCGCACAAGACCGCGGCGACGGCCAGTAATGCCAAGCGTCCAATTTGTTTCATGTTTCCCTCCCTTGTCTTTTGTCCGTCAGCAGACGGCCTGTCGCCCTGATTACAGCTTTATTCCGGCAGCTTCGAGCAAATTGCGGGCGCGGGCGCGCTGCTCCTCGGAGATGACCAGCCGTTCGGCGAAATCGCGGCCCGACGGCCGGGTAGCGTCGATGCCCATCTTGGTCACCGTGAAATTCTGTGGGTCGGACGTCGGGTCGAGGATCGCCGCCTTGGCGCCGGGGATGAAGAAAATGTCCTTCTCCGCCCGCACCCGCGTCGCCACCGCCCACATCACGTCGTTGAGATCGAAAATGTCGACGTCGTCGTCGACCACGATCACGTATTTCGTATAAAGCTCGGTGCCGAGCGTCGCCATCACCGCCATCTGCGGCTCGCCGTCGGCGGTCTTCTTCATCGAGATGAACGCCATGAAGGCGCCGCAGGTCGTGTGCGGCACATGCACCGCGCGCACGTTCGGCAGGTTGCGCTTGAGCGCGTTGAGGATTTCGCCCTCGCGCGTGATGCAGGACACCAGGATGTGGTCCTTCGACATGCCCGAGGTGACGGCGTGATACATCGCGTCGCCGCGCATGCGGATGCGCTTGGCGACGAACACGTTCTGCGTGCTGCGATAGGACGCATAGCCGGTGAATTCGCCGAACGGTCCTTCCGGCTCGTGCACGCCGGCGAGAATTTCGCCCTCGATGATGATCTCGGCGCCGGCCGGCACTTCCAGGTCGTCGACGCCGCAGCGCGCCAGCCGGTACGGCTCGCCGAACAGTCCGCCGATGATCTCGAACTTCCGCACGTTCGGCGGATAGGCGTAGACCATCGAGCCCATGTAATGCAGCGGATGCGTACCGATGGTGATCGCCGCCGGCAGCGACTTGCCCTGCTCCTCGGCGCGGCGATGGAATTCGTACATGCGGCGGCGCGAATGCAGCGACACGCCGAGGCGGTTCTTGCCCTTGAGCATCAACCGGTGGAAGCCGGTGGTGTCGACGCCGGTGACCGGATCGCGGGCGGAAATCTGCCCGGCGGTGATGTAGGGCGCGCCGTCGACGGAAAACTGCAGCGGGATCGGCAGCTTGGTCAGATCGACATCGTCGCCCTCGATGACGACGTCGTTCCACGCCGCCTGCGCGACCAATTCGCAGGGGATATATTTCTGGCAGCGCTCGCGGAACGCCGTCGGCAGGTCATTCGGCGCGACGCCGAGGCAGGCCGCCAGCAGCTTGCGATTGGCGGCGACGTTGGTGACGACGGGAATGTCGTAGCCGGCGACGTTTTCGAGCACCACCACCGGGTTCTTGCCGGCCCGCTCCAGCTCGAACACCATTGCGGTCATGTCGAACTTCGGATCGACGGTCTCGCGGATGCGAACAATGTCCTCCGGATAGCGGGTTTCGACCATCCGCAGGAAGCCGCGCAGGCTCTGGTTATCGACGTTATCCGTCCGCTCGAGCATGAAGTCTCCGCTGAACCGATGTGCTAGATGATAGTATGATTAAGCGGGAGCGAGCGCAACCGGCTAAATTCGGGCTGTTAGTAACATGAGGAATGTCCGGTCCAGGTTACACCTTGGCGAACTACAGGACAACAGCATGCCGACGGATAAGAATTCCGGCACCGTGACTCGCGTGCATCCGAAGGCTGGCGATGTCGTGGCGGTCGATGCGGTCATCATGGAGTTCGCGTCCAGTCGTCCGGTCGTTCCTGAAAGCGCGTAACGCTCGGTCCCGGGCACAACGAACGGCGGAATGTTGCCGCGAGTGTTCGCGGAGCACAGCCGGTCCATCACGCGCCGAGGTAGGCGCTTTTGACTTGCGGATTGTTCAGCAGCTCCGTTCCCGTGCCGGAGAGTGTCACGCGGCCCTGCTCGAGCACGTAGGAACGGTCCGACAACTCGAGCGCGGCGAACGCGTTCTGCTCGACCATCACCACCGTCATGCCCTCGCTGCGGATCTGCTTGATGATCTCGAACGTGCGCTCGACGATGTTGGGCGCGAGCCCGAGCGACGGCTCGTCGAACAGCACGAGCTTGGGCCGCGACATCAGCGCGCGGCTGATCGCGAGCATCTGCTGCTCGCCGCCCGACAGCGTGCCCGCCGCCTGATCGCGCCGCTCGGCGAGGATCGGGAAGCGGCCGAACAGGCGATCCATGTCGGCTGCGATCGCCTTGCGCGTCGCGGCGCAGGTAGCAGCCCATCTCCAGGTTTTCGCGCACCGTCATGTAGGGGAACACGCGGCGGCCTTCCGGGCAGTGCGCGATGCCGCGCTCGATGATCTTCTTCGCCGGCATCCCCGTGATGTCCTCGCCCTCGAAGCGGATGCGGCCGGCGCGCGGGCCGCAGCACGCCGGAGATCGCCTTCAGCGTCGTCGTCTTGCCGGCGCCGTTGGCGCCGATCAGCGTGACGAGTTCCCCCTGTCTCACCTCCAGCGAAAGCCCGCGCACGGCGGAAACCTTGCCGTAGCGGCACTCCAGGTTCTCAACCGTGAGCACGGGCATACCTCTCGCCGAGATAGGCGCGAATGACCTCGGGATCGCGCTGGATGTCGGCCGGCGGCCCGTTGGCGATGATGCGGCCCTGGTTCAGGACCACGACGCGGTCGGACACGCCCATCACCGTGCGCATGTCGTGTTCCACCAGCAGCACCGTGACATCGCGGGCCCGGATGCGGGCGAGCGTTTTCATGAAGTCGGCCTTCTCGGCCGGATTCATGCCGGACACGGGCTCGTCGAGCAGGAGCAGCCGCGGGCTGCGCGGCGAGCGCGACCGCGACCTCGAGCAGGCGCTGCTCGCCATAGGGCAGCGCGGCGCCCAGTTCGCGCGAGCGGGCGTCGAGCCCGACGAAGCGCAGGATGTCCCGGGCGGCGGCTTGCAGCTCCCGCTCCTCCCGCTTTACCGAGGGCAGGCCGAGCATGATGGCAAGCGGCTTCTGGTGCGAGCGCAGATGGAGGCCGATCAGCACATTGTCGAGAACGGACTGGCCGCCGAACACGCTGGTCTTCTGGAACGTGCGGACCACGCCCATGGCCGCGATCTGGTTGGGTCGCAGGCCGTTGAGGCGCTGGCCGCGGTACGTGATCTCGCCGGATGCTGCGCGCAGGTAGCCGGTGATGGCGTTGAAGGCGGACGTCTTGCCGGCGCCGTTGGGGCCGATCAGCGACAGCACCTCGCCGGTGCGTACCTCGAACGTCATGTCCTCGACGGCGACGAGCCCGCCGAAGCGGATCGACAGGGCGCTCACCGCCAGCTCCACGCCGGGTGCGGGTGCGCTCATGCGGCGTCGCATGCCGCCGTCGCGCGGCCTCGCGACGGCGCTGCCACCGTTGCGCAGCGCGGGCACGATGCCCTGCGGCAGGAAGTAGACGATCAGGATCATCAGGATGCCGTAGATGATCCACTGCACCTCGGGCCCGGCCAGCTCGCGCAGGGTCTGCGGGCACGATACCGAAGATGAGGCCGCCGACGATCGGCCCGGCAAGCGTGCCCTTGCCGCCGGTGACCACCATGATCACCATCGTCACGGTGTAGATGAAGAGGAATATGTCAGGGTCGACGATGCGGACGTAGTGGGCGTAGAGCGCGCCCGCCGCGCCCGCCATCGCCGCCGACACGACCGTGGCCAGCACCAGATAACGCGTGACGTCGACGCCGACCGACGTCGCCAGCGCCTCGTTCTCGCGCAGCGCGATCATCGCGCGGCCCGCCCGCGAGCGCACGAGGCGGGCGATGACGACGTAGGAAACCACGGCCACCGCCAGCATCAGGTAGTAATTCGGCATCTTGCCGAGAAAGCGGTAATCGCCTATCCCCGGCACCCAAACCGAAACCGGTGGAATGTTGTTGAGCGCCATCGGCCCCTGGGTGAGCTCGACCCAGTTGAGCGCCACGAGACGCACCACCTCGGCAAAGCTCACGCTGACGATGACAAAGTAGGCGCCGCGTACCTTGAACGACAGCCTGCCGATCAGCCAGCCGAACAGCGCTGACATGGCGATCGCCGCCGCGAAGGAGAGCGCTACCGGCTTCGGCTCGACGACCAGCTTCCAGGTGTCGGTCAGCTCGAGGCTGAAACCGAGCGACAGCAGCGCGCTCGTGTAGGCGCCGATGCCGAAGAAGGCGACGTGGCCGAGGCTGAGCTGCCCGGTGTATCCGAGCAGGAGGTTGAGGCTCATCGCGGCGATGGTGAAGATGCCGGTGATGATGAGAATGTGCAGGAAATACGGGCTCTGCAGCCACAGCGGCACCGAAACCAGGACCAGCAGCCAGGCCGCCGTCGCCGCGCGCCGCATCAACTGATCCGCTCCTTCTGCGCGAACAGGCCCGTCGGCCTGAAAACCAGGATCAGGATGATGAGCGAGGAAGCCCATGCCGTCGCGGAAACCGGAGGAGATGTAGCCGGCGCCGAGCTCCTCCATGAATGCCAGGATGAAGCCGCCGATGGTCGCGCCGGGAATGTTGCCGAGGCCGCCCAGAATCACGATCGCGAACGCCTTCAGCGAAGCAAGGTCGCCCATGTTGGGCTGGACGACGAACACGGGGCCGAGCAGGGCGCCGGCCGCCGCGGCGAGGCCGGATCCCAGCGCGAAGGTCGCCGTATAGACCCGGTTGACGTCGATGCCCATCAGCATCGCGGTTTCCCGATCCTGGAAGGTAGCGCGCATCGCCTTGCCGAGCTTGGTGCGGTTGATGAGGTAGTAGGTGAGTCCGATCAGTGCGAGGGCCACCACGAACACGAACAGCCGGTCCCAGCCGATGGAGACGGAGCCGATCTGCAAGGGCTGCGACGGAAACGGCGTATTGATCGACAGGGCCACGCCGGACCAGATCAACTGCTCGGTGTTCTGCATGGCGATCCAGGCCCCGATCATGACGAGCATGGTCGTATCGATGTCGGCACCGCGCAGGCGGCGCAACAAAACGTACTCGATCAGCGCGCCGAGCGCCACGCCCAGCGCCACCGCAAGCGGCATCGCGACGAAGAAATTCACGTGCAGGCGCATCACCCACATGTACATCATGTAGGCGCCGAAGCTGTAGAGCTCGCCGTGGGTGAAATTGACCACCCGCATGATGCCGAAGATCAGCGTCAGGCCGATGCCGAGCAGTGCATAGGTCCCGCCCAGAATCAGGGCGTTGGCGGCATGTTGCAGGAGCTGTTCCAGCGGACTTGCCTCGGACGCGTGGAGCGGGTCCGAGTCCTATGCAGACCGACGCAGGATCGGCTTGGTGGCGGGAAGTCGCGACGCGCGGCCCGCCCGCCGAGCTTGCGCTCCCGGCCGGCGCGCCAGCGTCGGGGCGCGGCCTGGGGCTAGTCCCTGACGACCTTGCCGCCCTCGATCTTGACGAGGTAGACGCTCGGCACGTTCTGCGCGCTCTCCTTGCCGGCGGGACCTTGCTTGATGAACGCGATGTCGCCGTTGACACCCTTCACCTTGACGTTCCACAGCGCCTTGGTGATCGCCGCCGCATCGGTCGAACCCGCGGCCTTGATGGCGGCGGCGATGGTGTGGATTCCGTCCCAGCCGCGGAAGCCTTCGGTCAGGCCGCCGGCGTTGTATTTCTTCTCGTTCCACAGCGCCACGAACTTCTTGGCGATCTCGGGGTTCTTGACGGCCTCGGGGAACCATGGGGTGAAGAACACGAGGTGCATCGAGCCGTTGGCGGCGGCGCCGGCCTGCTCGATCAGCTGGTCGGGAGAACTCGAGCCGCCGGTGGTGATGATGCGCGTCTTGAGCTGTAGATCGTTTGCCTGCTTCAGGAGCAGCGTGATCTGCTCGACGGCCGTGGTCACGAACAGCGTGTCGCCGCCGGACGCCTTGATCTTGGCGAGCTGCGCCGAAAAGTCGGTCGCCTTGGGATCCATGGTCTCGACGACCCCAATCTGCACGCCCTCCTTCTTCGCCATGTCGGCGAACTCCTTGGCGGCGCCCAGGCCGAAGTCGTTGTTGCTCACGAGGAAGTCCGCCTTCTTGATGCCGAGCTTCTTGATGAACGGGATGAACGCGCGCGCCTCCATTTCGGAGGTCGGGCTGATACGGAAGATGTACGGATTGCCTGACGTGGTGATCTTGCCGGACGACGACGTCTCGACCAGCAGCGGCACCTTGTATTCCTCGATCTTCGGCATCACCGCGAGGGTCAGCGTCGAGCTCCACGCGCCCATCATCACCGTCACCTTGTCGCTGTTGATGAGCTTCTCGGCGGTGGCCACGGCCTCCGTCGGATTCGACTTGTTGTCCTCGACGACGAGCTGAATCTTCCGACCGAGAACACCGCCGGCCTTGTTGATCTCGTCCTCGGCGAGCCGCGCGCCCTGCGTGACGTAGTTGCCGGATGCCGCGAACGCGCCGGTAAGCGGCTCCGTTACGCCGATCTTGATGGTTTCCTGCCCGACCGCGGGACCTGCCAGTACTGCCGTTGCAGCCACTGCGAACACAACACTTGAAAGACGGAAACTCATTTGTTCCTCCCAACGAGGTTGATCTGCGCCGAAACACCGTCGAGCGGCCGATCCGGTGGCGCTTTCGGATCAGGCCTGATCCCTGGGTTCAAGTATGTTGCGCCCCACGACGACGTAACCTGCCGAGTGCCAACAAGAGATCCCGCAACGCGGCGCCGTTTCTTTAGTCCGGGGATGACAGCACCGGCGAGACGTGAATCTGCTCCGCCTCACCCTTGTAAGACGCCAGTATATGCTTCGCCATGGTTTATTGCCCGCCCCTTATGCTGCCGACGCGCGCGGTCACGGTCGGATGAATCACGCGGCGAAATCTTGACGCAACCGTACTCAGGTGGGATCACCGTCGACCGCCGTGCGCGTGCGACGCCGGCCAGGCGCGCGCCTGCGGCGCGCCTACACCCGACGCGCTCTCGCTGACGCTCGCGAAATACCCGACCCCGGGCTACCCGGGCCCCGCGGCGACCCCCAGCTTCCCGTCGGTCCGGGGCAGTCAGGACATGCCAGGCTGCTCCCGACCGCGCCTTGTGGCGTCGGATTTACTGTCCCTGGCGAATTCCCGTTCGGTGAGCCCCCGCGCGGCCGAGGTCATTTCGCCGGACGGAACTTGTGCGCCAGCGTGTTCTCGTCGGTGCGCGGGACGTAGGTGATGCCGTTGCGCGTCGCCCACAGGTTCACCTGGAAGTGCAGCGGGATGATGCCGGTGTCGTTGATCGCGATCTCGGTCGCACGCTGCAAGAGCGCCTCGCGCTTCGGATCGTCGACGGTCGCCAGCGCCTGCTCGAGCAAGGCGTCGACCTTCGGGTTCGAGTACCGGCCGCGGTTCGCCGTCCCGAAGCCCTTGTCGCGGCTGTAGGTCGCCAGCAGCGCCTTGAGCGGGCTCGACGCTTCGCCGGTGCCCGAGCTCCAGCCCACCAGCATGAAGCTGAACTTGAGATCGGTCGCCTGCGGAAAATAGGCTGCCGACGGCAGCGCCTCGACCCGCGTCGCGATTCCTGCGCGCGTCAGCATCTGCGCCACCGCCTGCGCGATCTTGGCGTCGTTGACGTATCGATTGTTCGGCGCATGGATGGTCAGGCCGAAGCCATCCGGATAGCCGGCTTCGGCAAGAAGCTTTTTCGCGCCTGCCGGATCGTATGGCTCGACCTTCAGGTTCTTGGTGGTGCCGAACATGCCGTCGGCCAGGAGCTGGCCCGCCGCCACCGCCTCGCCCTCCATCACCTTGTCGACGATCGCGTTGCGGTTGATGGCCTTGGAAATCGCCTTGCGCACCCGCGCGTCCTTCAACGGATTCTTCGACAGCGGCTTGCCATCCTTGTCGGTCACGTAAGGCGAGACGTCGCGATCGCTGTCCAGGTGCAGGTAGATCAGGCGGTCGGCGATGATCTTGTACACGTTGAGGCGCTTGTCGGCGCGGATCCGCGCCACGTCGGACGTGGGCACGTACTCGATGGCCTGCACGTCGCCGGCGAGCAGCGCCGCGACGCGCGAGGCATCGTTCGGCAAGAGGCGCAGCGTCACTTTTTCCCACGGCGTCCTGCCGCCCCAGTAGCCGTCGTTGCGTGCGAGCTCGATGCGATCGCCCTTGACGTAGCGCACGAGCTTGTACGGACCGGTGCCGATCGCGGCCTTGCCGCTGTTGAAGTCCTCGGTGCTCGCCTTCGCGGCCCTGGCCGAAATGATCGCCACCTGCGTCATGTCGGTCGGCATCAGCGGATACGGCGCCGCAGTCCGAAAACGGACCGTGTACGGATCGACGACCGTCATTTCCTTGATCTGCTTGGTGTACGCGGTGAACGGAGACGGGCTGTTGGGAACCAGCGGCACGCGCTCGATCGAGGCCACGACATCGGCGGCGGTAAACTCGCTGCCGTCATGGAATTTCACGCCCTTGCGCAGCTTGAATTCCCAGGTCAGCGGGTCGACGGTGCGCCACGATTCCGCGAGCCCGGGAATCGGCTTCTGCCGCTCGTCGCGCAGAACCAGGTAGTCGAAGATGTGCGCGGCGACGTTGTTGTTCGGCGTGACGTTGTGGTAATGCGGGTCGATCGCGGTCACGTCGGCGCCGATGCCGATGGTGAGGTCGGTGGCGGCGACCGGCGCCGCGCCGCACGCGGCGCAAAGCAGGATGACGAATCGGCCCAGCGTCGAGCGCAGCAGCATGAATCCCCCGGATGAAATCGCTTCGCGCGGTAGCAAAGCCGCGTCAGCATAGCCCAATCGTAACCGATTGTAACCGGCTGTTCCGGCGGGGAAACTCGCTGTCAACCCCGCGGTCTATCAGGCGTTAGGAAGAGTGTCGCGCGATTCGCGATTCTGCACACAAGGAGCCACGATGAAACGTCACCTTGCCACGATTGCCGCCTCCGCCGCGCTGCTGGTCGCCGGCGCCACGTTCGCATCCGGCGCAGCGGCCCGGGACACGTTCTCGATTTCGATCGGCGCACCGGGCTTTGCCGTCGGCTATTCGAACTACGCGCACTATCCGCGCGCCTACGGCTATGCCGCGCCGGCGGTCGTCTATGCGCCGCCGGTGGCGTACTACGGCGCCCCGGTCGCCTATCCGGCGGTGGCCTACGGCCCGCGCGTCGTCTATGCGCGCCCGTACGTCTATCACCGCCCGTACAGACACGGGCCCTACTGGCGCCGCTAGCGGTCGCCGCCGTAGCGATCCAGTAGATCGCCGCGCCACAGTCGTTGTAAAACCCAGCGGGAGCCGTCCGGCATGACGAAGCGCGTCGGCCGGACGGTCCCGCGCCTCTTCGTCTTGCAGACAGCTGCCTGCGAATGGCTGGTGTCCGGACAATCTCCCGTCATTGACATAGACTTGTCCGGTTTCTATCCTGTTCCCTGGTCACGTCGAAAGCCGCAGCATGAACGCCCCCGCCGCCGTCACGGCCGTCAGCCCACAGCTCGTCGGGCTGCCGCTGATCCGCAAGCTGATCGGTTTCGACACCACCAGCCGCGAGTCGAACCTGGCGCTGATCCATTGGGTGCGCGATTACCTGGACGGCTACGGGATCGGCGTCGAGCTCACGTTCGACGACGACAAGCGCAAGGCGAACCTGTTCGCGACGCTTCCGGCGCAGGACGGCAACGCCGCGACCGGCGGCATCGTGCTCTCCGGCCACACCGACGTCGTTCCGGTCGACGGGCAGCCCTGGGACACCGACCCGTTCACGGCGACCCTCGACGGCGACAGGCTGTACGGGCGTGGGGTCGCCGACATGAAGAGCTTTTCGGCGATCGGCCTTTCGTTCGTGCCCGAATTCCTGCGGCGTGGACTCAAGCGGCCACTGCATTTCGCGCTGTCCTACGACGAGGAGGTCGGCTGCGTAGGCGTGCGCCGCCTGCTGCATGACCTTGTTGCGCGCGGCATCAAGCCGGCGGGCTGCATCGTCGGCGAGCCGACCGGGATGCGGCTGGTCGTCGCGCACAAGGGCAAGAAGAGCTTCCGCTGCCGCGTGCGCGGTCACGAGGTGCACTCGTCGCTGACGCCGCACGGTGTCAACGCCGTGCAGATCGCCTGCGAGATCGTCACGTTCCTGACGCAGATGGCGCGGGGATTCAGGGATCGCGGCCGATTCGACGCCGCGTACGACGTGCCGTACACCACGGTCCATACCGGCGTGATACGCGGCGGGACCGCGCTCAATATCGTGCCGCGCGACTGCACATTCGACTTCGAATTCCGGCACCTGCCCTTCGACGATCCCGACGCGCTGCTGGCCGAGGTCCGGCGTTTTGCCGCGACCTTGCTGCCGGAAATGCACGCCGTGTCGCCCGACACCTCGATCGAGTTCGACGCCTTGTCGGCAATGCCGGGCTTCGACACCCACGGCGGGAACGAGATCGCCGAGCTGGGCCGCGCCTGCAGCGGCTCGCACGATCTCGGCAAGGTTTCCTTCGGCACCGAAGCGGCGCTCTTCCACGGCAGCGACATCGCGGCGATCATTTGCGGGCCCGGGCATATCGCCCAGGCGCACCAGCCCAACGAATGGGTGTCGCTCGAGCAGCTCGCGCTCTGCGAATCGTTCATGCGGCGCCTCGCCGATCGCATTTGCGCGACGTGAGCCGGGCGGGCGGCCCGCAGGCTCCACCCGCGGCGTTGCCGCCGATCGAAGTCGCGTTTCCCGATCTCGCGCGGCACGCTTCCGGCAACAGCGGCATACGCTACGCCTGGACCTTCGCCGCGTCCCGCCCCGGTCCGCACGTAGTGATCCAGGCGCTGACCCACGGCAATGAAGTCTGCGGCGCCATCGCGCTCGACCGCCTGCTGCGCGAGGAGCTCCGCCCGGTACGCGGCACGCTGTCGGTGGTGTTCGCGAACATCGACGCCTACAGCCGCTTCGACCGCGCGCGGCCGTTCGCGTCGCGCTGCGTCGACGAGGATTTCAATCGGCTGTGGACGACGGCGGTGCTCGACGGCGAAAGGGTCAGCAGCGAGCTCGAGCGCGCCCGCGAGCTCAAGCCGCTGTACGATCGCACCGATTTCCTGCTCGACATCCACTCGATGTCCGAGCCCTGCCTGCCGCTGGCGATGGCAGGACGGCGGCGCAAGGGCGTTGCGCTCGCACGCGCGCTCGGCATGCCCGAGAACATCGTCGTCGACGCCGGCCACGCGGCCGGACGGCGCCTGCGCGACTACGCGTTCTTCGACGACGAGGCCGATCCGCGCGCCGCGCTACTGATCGAGTGCGGCCAGCACTGGGAGGCCGCGGCGCCGGGTGTCGCCCGCGAGGCGACGCTGCGCTTTCTGCGCCATTTCGGCATGGCCGAAGAGGCGTGGCTCGCGCGCGAGCTCGACGACATCCAGGATGTGCCGCAACGCCTCGTCGAAGTCACCGCCACGGTGACCATCGCTAGCGACGATTTCCGTTTCACCATGCCGGTGGGCGGACTGCAGACGATCGCCCGCGCCGGAACCGTGTACGCGATCGACGGCGGCAGCGAAATCCGCACGCCGCACGACGACTGCGTCCTGATCATGCCGACGCGCAATCCCAAGCGCGGCGAGACGGCAGTCCGGTTGGGCCGCTACGCGGCCTGATCGATTCAGCGCGGCGCCTCGCCGGCTGCGACCGCCGCTTCCGCTTCGCGGACGAGCTCGCCGCCGATGACCGCCGCCCACCGGTCGTACACCGGCCGCGTCGCGGTGCGAAACGCGTCCTTGCCCGCAGCGGTCAGCCGCGTCACCGTCGCGCCCTGCCTGACGGCCTCCCCCAGCGCCGCGTCGCCGCCGAGCCGCCGCCGCAGCGCGATGGCCTCGCCGGCGGCCTCGTGCGCCGCCTGCCGCACCAGTTCCCGGTCGTCGGCGCTCCACGCATTCCAGACCCGGCGATTGACCCCGAACACCAGCGCATCGGCGTGTGCGCCCCACAACTGCAAGTGGGTGAAGCCGGCGGCCGCGGCGCGCGAGGCGCGAAACGCGCTGGTCGTCGTCTCCTCGGCATCGAGCCTGCCGTCGAGCGCCGCGAGCCTCGCATCGGCGGCGGTCATCGTCACCGGCACCGCGCCCAGCGCCACCAGCGTATCGTCGATCAGCGCCAGCCCCGGCGTGCGCACCTTCATGCCGGCAAGATCGGCCGGCGTGCGCAGCGGCCGCTTGCTGGCGATCTCGCGGAAGCCGTTGGACGCCCAGGCGACGACGACGATGCCCAGCGGCTCGAGGCGCGCCGCGAGCCGCGCGGTGACGGCGCTTTGCAGCAGCGCATCGAGCGCCGCGCCGCTCGGCACCAGCCACGGCAGCGCGATCAGGTTGAATTCGGCGACATAGGAAGACCAGGCCAGGGTCGAGCCCACCGCCATCGCTGTCGAGCCGTCGCGCAACGCGGCGAATTCGCGCGTCGCATCGCGCTGGAACAGCGTCGCCCCGGGGTAATGCTTGACCGCAAGGCGGCCGGCGGAGCGTTCGCGCACCAGCATCGCCCAGACCTGCCCGGCCTTGCCCTGCGGGTAGGCGGGCCCCAGCGCTGTCGACAGCTTCAATTCGGACAGCGCGTGTGCCGCGTTCGGCGCGCGATCCTGCGCGCATGCGCCGGCGATCGCCGCGAAGACCGATGCCGCCGCGACCAGACCGCGGATGGAGAGCACCACCGTGCGAGGGTAGCCGCCGCAGCGCCGCGGCGTCAACGGGCGCGCTCACGGGTGCGCTCGCGCAAATCAGATTCCGAGCAGGCCCCGCGCCGCGGCGTCCTCGGTGATCAGCACGCTCGCGCCGGTCGCCCGCAGCGCCGCACGGATCGCGGCGACCTTGCGCCGTCCGCCGGCGGCGACGATGATCCTGGGCACGCGGCGCAGATCATCGAGGTCGACGGCGATCACCCGTCGATTGACCGGATGGTCGACGACCTTGCCTCCCGCGTCGATGAAATGGCAAAGGACATCGCCGACCGCGCCGGCGTCGAGCAGGCTCGCCAGCTCCGAGCGTGGCAGCAATCCCTGGCGGAACAGCGTTGCTTCCTCGCTGACGTCGCCGACGCTGACCAGCGCCAGGTCGACACGCCGCGCGCGCTCGAGGAGCTCGCGCAGGCCGGGCTCGGCCCACAGCGCCGCGCGGACCGCTTCGTCGGCGACGATCACCGGCGCCGTGAGCTGGTAGCAATCGGCGCCGAACGCATCGGCGATGCGTCGCGCGACCGCCGACGGATTGACCGCACGCGAATGGGTCATGCCGCCGAGCAGCGATATGACGGATAGCCGTTGCAGCGGCTGACTGCCGAGCGCCTTCAGGCTCATGTGCAAGGTCGCGCCCCAGCCCACGCCCAGTGACATGCCGTCGCGCACCTGGTCGCCAAGATAAGTCCCCGCCGCGTGGCCGACGACATTGGCGATCTCGGCTTCGTCGGCCGGCGCCGGCACGACGATCGCGTCGGCAAGGCCGAACGCCGCGACCAGCTTGCGCTCGAGTGCGATCTGGTCGCTGGCCCGGCCCTCGATGCGGATGCGGACTATGCCGCCGTCGCGCGCCGCCGCAAGCAGGCGGATGACCTTGGCCCGACTAATGTTCATGAACCGGGCGATGTGTACTTGCGTCAAACCTTCGACGTAGTACAGCCACGCGGCGCGGACCCTCAGGTCCGGCAGGGCTGCCGGTTGGCGGGGGGCGGGACGCTCGTTGGCTGCCATCGGGTGCTTTCTTCCGGTTGCCGGCAGCGGGAGCGTGGCATCGTTGAGGGGGGCTGGCAAGGCGGCAGCCGCCCTCCGCTGGAGGTCGCTTGAAACCTTCCTTGACGGCGACGTGGCATTGGATATATGTTTTGACATGGATACAAAAGTCCGAATTATGCCACTGCGGCCGGCCGTCATACTGTAGCCATGCCCTATCCATCCAGGCCGCGACCGGGTGACTCGATCGCCGAAGCCCTGCGGCTGCGCCAAGCCGAGGGCCGGCCCGTCCGCGTCGGGCTGATCGGTGCCGGCCAGATGGGCACCGACATCATCGTCCAGACCGCATTGATGACCGGCATCGACGTCGTCGCCGCCGCCGATGCGATCGTCGACAACGTCTTCGCGGCGCGGGCCATCGCCGGCAGCGGCGCGCGCGAGCCCGTCGGCGCCGAAGGCAGCGAGGCGGTGTCTCGCGCGATCGCGTGCGGGCAGCTCGCCGCCGTGCGTTCGCACCGCGACGTTTGCACCGCCGACGGCGTCGATGTCGTCATCGACGCGACCGGCAATCCGAATGTCGGCGCCGAGGTCGCGCTTGCCACGATCGCCGCCGGCAAGCACATCGTGATGATGAACGTCGAGGCCGACGTCACGATCGGCGCGTACCTGGCCGCCAAGGCCGCCGAAGCCGGCGTGGTGTACACGCTGGGCGCCGGCGACGAGCCGACGGCGACGATGGAGCTGGTCAATTTCGTGCGCGGCCTGGGCTATCCGATCGTCGCCGCGGGCAAGGGCAAGAACAACGCCTTTCGCATCGACGCGACGCCCGATGCGTACGTCGAGGAAGCGAAGCGCCGCAACATGAATCCGCGCATGCTGGTCGAGTTCGTCGACGGCTCGAAGACGATGGTGGAAATGGTCGCGATCGCCAACGCCACCGGCCTCGTGCCCGACATACCCGGCATGCATGGTCCCGACGCGCCGCTCGCGACGCTGCACAAGGTGCTGTGCCCGCGCGAGGACGGCGGCATGCTCACGCGCAAGGGCGTCGTCGACTTCACCGTCGCCAAAGGCGTCGCGCCGGGGGTCTTCGTCGTCGCCGAGATGCGCCACCCGCGGCTGCGCGAGCGGATGAACGACCTGCAACTCGGCGAAGGCCCGTACTACACGTTTTTCCGGCCGTATCACCTGACCAGCCTGGAAGTGCCGCTTTCCGCCGCTGCCGCGGTCCTGTTCGGGCAAAGCCACATGCGGCCGCTGCCGGTGCCCTCGGCCGAAGTCGGCGCGCGCGCCAAGCGCGACCTGTCCGTCGGCGAGACGCTCGATGCGATCGGCGAATATTGCTACCGCGGCTTTGCGCTGTCGCGCGCCGACGCGCTCGCCAAGAACGCGCTGCCGCTCGGACTCGCGCAAGGCGCCGCGGTCACCCGTCCGATCGCGAAGGGCGATTACCTGACCTACGCCAACTGCGCGCCCGACGAGCGCCTGAAGATCGTCCAGGTGCGGCGGGCGCAGGACGAATTCATCCGCAGCGCGAGCGGCGCGCGCGCCGAGGCGGTCGTGCAATGATTTCCCTCGCGATCGCCCGCCCGACGCCGCCGGGACCGGCAGAGGCTTAGCGCGGTGGCCCTCGCGTCCAACAGCCCGCCTGCGGATGCGGCGGCGCGCACAGGCGAGCGCTCAGAGCTTGCCGCGCTCGGGAGCGATGCGCTGCGAACCGCCTTGTCGCGGATGCACCTGATCCGCAAGTTCGAGGAAGCCGCCGAAGCGAGCTACGCCCGCGGGCTGATCCACGGCACCATGCACTTGTCGATCGGGCAGGAAGCGAGCGCCGTCGGCGCGACGCTTGCCGCTCTCGCGCGAAGACTACATTCTGTCGACGCACCGGGGCCATGGCCATTGCATCGCCAAGGGCGCCGACCCGGCGCGCATGTTCGCCGAGTTCTTCGGCAAGGAAAACGGCTATTGCCGCGGCCGCGGCGGCTCGATGCACATCGCCGACATCGAGGGCGGCAACCTGGGCGCCAACGGCATCGTCGCCGGCGGCCTGCCGATCGCCGTCGGCGTCGGCATGAGCATCAAGGCGCAAAAGCAGGATCGCGTCTGCATGGTCTTTTTCGGCGACGGCGCGGCCAACGAGGGCGCGTTTCACGAGGCGCTCAACATGGCGTCGATCTGGAAGCTGCCGATCGTCTTCGTCTGCGAGAACAACAAGTACGGGATGTCGATGGACGTCAGTCGCGCGATGGCGGTGCCCAACGTGGCCGACCGGGCAGCGGCGTACGCGATGCCCGGCGTCACGGTCGACGGCAACGACCTGCCCGCGGTGGTCGCGGCGGCGGGACCGGCCATCGAGCGGGCGCGGCGCGGCGACGGTCCGACCCTGGTCGAATGCAAGACCTACCGCCTGCGCGGCCACTCCAAGAGCGATCGCAATCTGTATCGGACGAAGGAGGAGATCGAGGCCTGGCGCGACAACGACGCGATCCGCCGTCTCGAGCGGGAGCTCGTTGCGCACGGCAGGTTCGCCGAAGCGGAGCTCACCGGCATCGAGCGCGCGGCGCAAAAGACGATCGAGGACGCGCTGGAATTCGCCAAGGCGAGTCCCGACCCCGATCCGGCGCAGCTCACCCGCGACGTGTATGCCGACTGAGCTCGCCGCGCCGGAGGCCGGTACGCGGGAATTGTCGTACGCCGAGGCGATACGCGAGGGCCTGGCGCAGGCGATGCAGGCCGACGAGCGGGTCTTCCTGTTCGGCGAGGACGTCGGCGTCTACGGCGGCGCGTTCGGCGTTTCCGGCGACCTCATCCACCGCTTCGGGCCGACGCGCGTCATCGACACGCCGATCAGCGAGCTCGGCATCGCCGGCGCCGCGGTCGGCGCCGCGATCACCGGCATGAAGCCCGGTGCTCGAGCTGCAGTTTTCGGATTTCGTGACCCTGGCGATGGAGCAGATCGTCAATCAGGCGGCGAAGATCCATTTCATGTTCGGCGGCAAGGCCAGCGTGCCGATGGTCGTGCGCCTGCCGGGCGGATCGGGCACCGGCGCCGCGGCGCAGCACAGCCAGAGCCTCGAAGCCTGGTTCGCCCACGTGCCCGGGCTCAAGGTCGTGCAACCGTCGACGCCGCACGACGCCAAGGGGCTCCTGCTGGCGGCGATCGACGATCCGAATCCGGTGCTGATTTTCGAGCACAAGCTGCTGTACAAGAGCAAGGGCCCGGTGCCGGAAGCGGCCTACCGCGTGCCCATCGGCAAGGCGGCGATTCGCCGCGACGGGCGCGACCTGACGATCGTCGCGGGCTCGATCATGTCCATCCGCGCCCTCGCCGCCGCCGCGCGGCTCGCCGGCGAGGGCATCGACGCCGAAGTCATCGACCTGCGGTCGCTGCGTCCGATCGACTTTGCGACCATCGCGGCCAGCGTGCGCAAGACGCACCGGCTGCTGGTCGTCTACGAAGGCGTCAAGATCATGGGCATCGGCGCCGAAATCTCGGCGATGATCGCCGAGTCCGATGCCTTCGATTTTCTCGACGCGCCGATCGCGCGGCTCGGCGGCGCCGACGCGCCGCTGCCCTACAATCCCGTGCTCGAAAAAGCCGCGGTGCCGCAGGAGGACGACATCGTCGCCGCGGCGCGCCGCCTGGTGCGCGAGGGGCGCGCCTGATGGCGGTCGAGGTCATCCTGCCCAAGGTCGACATGGACATGGAGACCGGCATCATCACCGAGTGGAAAGTCGCGGCCGGCGATCACGTCCGGCTGGGCCAGATCCTGTTCGACATCGAAACGAACAAGTCGGTGATGGAAGTCGAGTCGCCCGGAAGCGGCATTATCCGCGACCTGGCGCCGATCACCGGCGAATCCATCGCCGTCGGCACGCCGGTGGCGTGGATCGATGCGGAGGACGAACGCAGCGCGGCCTCGCCTGCCGCGGCGGCCCGCTCCGAGCGAACGATCGCGCCGGCGCCCGGCGTGAAGGAAGCGCCTGCGATCTCGGCGCCGCCCGCACCGCCCGCGACCGCCCTGCCGTCCGGCTCGATCCGCGCCACGCCCTTCGCCCGCCGCGCGGCGCGCATGCTCAACGTGGATCTGGCGGAGATCGCGGGGTCCGGCCCGGCCGGACGCATCGTCGAAAAAGACGTCGCGGCCCACGCCGGCGCGGCGCCGGGAGGGGCGACCGCCGAGGCGGGCGCCGACCGCATCGTGCCGTTCAATCCGGTGCGCCGCATCGTCGCGCAGCGGATGGCCGAAAGCGCGCGCAGCGCACCGCACTTCTTCGTCACGGCACAGATCGAAATGGGTGCCTTGCAGCAGGCGCTGCGGCAATTCGGCGGGAATGACCCGGCGCACGACGGCGCGCGGCCGAGCATGACCGTCGCGCTGGCGCATCTCGCCGGCCGGGTCCTGGTCGCCCATCCGCTGCTGAACGCGAGCATCGAGGGCGATGCCGTGCGCCTGCACGCGCGAATCGACGTCGGCGTCGCGATCGATGATGAAGGCGACCTGTTCGTGCCCGTCCTGCGCGATGTGGCCGCGCGGACGCTGCAGGCGCTCACGCGTGAATTCGCACGGCTGCGTGCCGCGGTGCGCTCGCGCCAGATCGTACCGGACGACATGCGCGGGGGAACGTTCACGATCTCCAATCTCGGCATGTACGGCGTCGACGCCTTCACCGCGATCATCAATTCACCCGAAAGCGCGATCCTCGCCGTCGGACGCACGCTCGACACGCCGGTTGGCCGCGACGGCCAGGTCGTGCTGCGGCCGATGGCGACGTTCACGCTTTCATCGGACCATCGCATCGTCGACGGCGTGACCGCGGCGCGCTTCGTCGCCGATTTGCGCGAGGCGATCGAGCATCCCGAATTGCCGGCGTGATTTTTCGCGCCGGGGCGCAAGGCGGCAAAACGAATCGTTGCCGAGTTTGGCGGCGGACGGTATAAGAACGTGCGGCGGCATGGACATCCGGTGTCGCTCGGCACTCACATTTCGGAGGAGTGACATGAACCATCTATCGCGTGGAATCCTGGTTGCCGCTGCGGCGCTGGCGAGCGCGTTCGCGCCGCTGGCGGCGACGGCGCAGGCGCCGAAGGGCAAGCTGGTGCTGTACACCTCGCAGCCCGAGCGCGACGCCACCCAGACGACCACGGCGTTCAAGCAGGCCTATCCCGGCGTCGAGGTCGAGGTGTTCCGTTCCGGCACGACCGAGCTGATGGGCAAGCTCGCCGCCGAGTTTGCCGCCGGCGCGCCCAAGGCGGATGTGCTGCTGATCGCCGATGCGGCGAGCATGGAAGCGCTGAAAAAGGACGGCCGTCTGCTCGCCTATCCGGAAGCCAAGGTTGCCGGCCTGGAGCCCGGCACCTACGACGCCGACCGCACCTACTTCGGTTCCAAGCTGATCACCACCGGGCATTGCGGTCAACACGGCCGCGAAAAGCCGGCCCGCGTCCTGGGCCGACCTCGCGAAGCCGGAGCACAAGGGCCAGATCGCGATGCCGAGCCCGCTGTATTCGGGCGCCGCGGCGATCATGCTCGGCACGATGACCGCGCGCTCCGATCTCGGCTGGGGCTTCTTCGAAAAGCTCAAGGCCGACGGTGCCGTGGCGGTTCGCGGCAACGGCGCGGTGCTTACCGCCGTGGCGAGCGGCGAGAAGCCGTACGGCGTGCTGGTCGATTTCATGGCCTTCAACGCCAAGGCGAAGGGATCGCCGATCGACTTCGTTTTTCCGGCCGAAGGCGTTCCCGCGGTGACCGAGCCGGTGGCGATGCTGAAGACGACGCAGAATCCCGCGGCGGCGCGGGCGTTCATCGACTTCATCCTGTCGGACGAAGGACAGAAGCTCGCGCTGTCGATGGGCTACATCCCGGCCAGGGCGAGCGTCGGCGCACCGTCCTGGCTGCCGCCCGGCACCAAGATCAAGCTCATGCCGACCGACGTCGCCAACGTGGTGCAGAACAACAGCGCCAATCTGAAGCGCTTCGCCGAGCTTTTCGGCAACTGAGCCAGCCAGCGGCGCGGCGCAGCGCGCCCGATGGCCGACACCGCGGGCTGGCGCGAGCGCGCCGAGGACAGCGCGCTGCTGTGGGCGCTGGTCGCGATCGTCGCGATCCTGTCGCTCTTGCCGCTGGCGCGCCTGCTGTTCGAGGGCATCGCGCCGGGCGGCCGGTTCTCGACCGCTGCGCTCTCGGACGTGCTGTCCAGCGCGACCACATGGACCGCGGCGCGGCACAGCCTGGTGACCGCGTGCGGCGGCACGCTGCTGGCGGTGCTGATCGGCGCCACGGTCGCCGTGCTGGTCGCGCTGACCGACATCCGCGGCCGCAATGCATTCGTTTTCTGCTTCGTGCTGCCGCTGATGATCGCGCCGCAGGTGGTGGCGCTGGCGTGGCTGCAGCTGTTCGGCCCGTCGAGCACCGCTGCTCAAGATGCTCGGCCTCGCGCCGGCGATGGGCAGCCCCAACCCGCTTTATTCCGCCGAGGGCATCATCCTGCTGCTGGGCGTGCAGTACGCGCCGCTGGTTTTCCTGACCTTGCGCGCCGGGCTGCGCACCCTGCCGCAGGAGCTGCTCGAAGCGGGGCTCGGCGGCGGGCGCCCGGCCGCTGACCATCCTGCGCACGATCGTCCTGCCGCTGATGACGCCGCCGCTGGTCGCCGGCGTCGCACTGTGCTTCGTTTCGTGCCTGGGCAATTTCGGCATTGCCGCGTTCCTCGGCATCCCGGGCAATTATCTGGTGCTGCCGACGCTGATCTATCAGCGACTCGCCGGGCTGGGGCCGAGCGTGCTGTCGGAGGTCGCCGTGCTGTCGATGCTGATCGGCTTCATTGCGGTGCTCGGCATCTTCCTGCAGGACCTGATGCTGCGGCGCCGCGACTTCCGCATCACCACGACGTCGAATGCGATGCGCCCGTTCGAGCTCAAGCGCTGGCGCCCGCCGTCGAGGCCGGCCTGTGGGCGCTGAGCATCGTCGTGCTGGTGCTGCCGCTCATCGCGCTGCTGCTGACCTCGCTCGTTCCCGCCATCGGCGTGCCGCTGACGGCGCAAACTGCGACGCTGGCGAATTACGACTACGTGCTGTTCGACCACGCGGCGGCGAAGCGCGCCTTCGTCAACAGCATCAGCCTGTCGGCGACGGCGGCCGATCGTCATCGTGCTGATCGCGGTGCCGCTCGCCTATTTCCTGGTGTGGCGCCGCTCGCGGTTGCTGCGCCTGCTGAACCTGATCGCCGAAATGCCGTACGCGCTGCCCGGCGTCGTGCTGGCGATCGCCGCGATCCTGGTCTTTCTGAAACCGCTGCCGCTGCTCGGCGTTTCGCTCTACAACACCGTCTGGATCATCCTGTTCGGCTACCTCGCGCGCTTCCTGGTGCTCGGCTTGCGCCCGGTGATCGGCGGCTACTACCAGCTCGACCGTACGCTCGAGGAGGCTGCGCAGATCGCCGGCGCGCGCCTGCTGCGGCGCCTCTCCACCATCATCCTGCCGCTGGTAGCGCCGATGGCGACCGCGGGCGCACTGCTGGTGTTTCTCACCGCGTTCAACGAGCTGACGGTGTCGGCGCTGCTCTGGTCGTCGGGCGCGGAGACGCTGGGCGTCGTCGTCTTCTCGTTCCAGCAGGGCGGCGACTCGACCTACGCGGCGGCGCTGGCCATGCTCACCGTGGCCGTCACGATCGCGCTGATGCTGTCGACACTATTCACCGCCGGCACGCCGGCACGGGGCGTGCTGCCGTGGCGCGGCTGATCGTCGACCGCGTCACCAAGACCTTCGGCGCGTTTCGCGCGCTCGACGAGGTCTCGCTCGACGTGAATGACGGCGAGTTCATGGCGATACTCGGCGCGTCGGGCTGCGGCAAGACGACCCTGCTCCGCCAGATCGCGGGCTTCGACAAGCTCGACGCCGGCCGCATCGCTCATCGGCGATACCGTCGTGTCGACGCCGACGCAGCACGTGCCGCCGGAGCGGCGGCGCATCGGCATCGTCTTCCAGTCGTACGCGCTGTGGCCGCACATGACGGTCGCCGAGAACGTCGCCTACGGGCTGACCGTCGCCGGCGTGCGGGACCCGGAGCGCGCGCGCCGCGTCCAGGCGGCGCTGGCGCTGGTCGAGCTCGACGGCTTCGCCGCACGCCGGCCGGCCGCGCTCTCGGGCGGCCAGCGGCAGCGCGTCGCGCTCGCCCGCTGCCTGGTCACCGAGCCCTCGCTGGTGCTGCTCGACGAGCCGCTGGCGAATCTCGACGTGCACCTGCGCGCCGCGATGGAGGACGAGTTCGCGCGCTTCCACGCGCGCACCGGGACGACGATGGTCTACATCACGCACGATCAGGCCGAAGCGATGGCGCTGGCCGATCGCATCGCGGTGATGGATCGCGGCCGCCTGCTGCAGGTCGCCACGCCGTCGCAGCTCTATCGCGAGCCGGCCGACGCGATCGTCGCCGGATTCATCGGCGAAGGCATGGTGTTCCCGGTCGAGGTCGTCGGCGGTCGACGGCGACGGCGGCTGCCGCGTCGACCTGTACGGCCCACGCGTGCGCATGCGCTGCTCGGCCGCGCAGCGGCCCGCGCCTTCGGCGCGCGCGTGCCTTCGCTCCGGCAACTTGCGCATCGTCGACCCGGCGCGCCGGGCATCGGCGCCCGCGTCGTTCGCACCGTCTATCAGGGGGGCTACTTCCGTCTCGAAGCGCACCTCGACAGCGCCGACGGGTGCTCGTGCACCTGATCGCGGCCGAGCCGTGCCGGCTCGCGCCCGGCAGCGCGATCCGGATCGACGTCGACGACGGCTGGATGATTCCCGCACGCGCAGGATGCCACCGATCAGGCGGCGCCGGCGCGGCGCAGAGCGAGGCGCAAACGCCCGCGTCGATGGCACGGCGGGACCGCTGACGCGATGCGGCTTCACCTTTACGGCGGCTTCGGCGAAAAGGGCCGCACCTGCGTCGGCGTCGAAGCGAACGGCTACCGTCTGCTGCTCGACGCCGGCGTCAACACCAGCGCGCGCGGACCCGATTACTATCCGGCGATCTCCGCCGAAGCCTTGCGCGCGACCGACGCCCTGGTGATCACTCACGCCCACGAAGACCATGTCGCGGCGCTGGGCTGGTGCGTCGCCGGTGGGTTTCGCGGCCGCCTCTTCGATGACGCGCGAGACCGCGCACGAGGCCGATCAGTTTCTCGATGCGTACGCCGACGCAGCGCACGTCGGGCGGCGCGCGATTTCGCGCGCGAGGTCCTTGCCGTAGGTTCGCCCGTCAGGCTCGGTCCGCTGCAGCTCGTCGCCGGCCGCTCCGGCCACGTCGCCGGCGGCGTCTGGTGCGCCGTCGGCGACGGCCGCCGCACGCTCGTCTATTGCGGCGACGTCGTTCCGGCAAGCCCGGTGTTTGCGATGGACCCGATGCCGCGTTGCGACGCCATCGTGCTCGACGCCTCGTACGGCGACGACGATGTTCCGCGCAGCGATCGAGCGCAGGCGGTGCGCGACTGGGTTCTCTGCGCGGCCGCAGGGCTGCATCCTGCCGACGCCGCTCTAGCGGGCGCTCCGCGGAGTTGCTGGCGATCGTTCCCGGGCCCGGTCGCGCTGCGCGAGGGATGCGCGAAGCCTTGCAGACGCAGATGGCCGTCCGGCGTGGCTGGCCGGCGCGCGGTGCCGAGCGCCTCGCGCAGCGGCTGGCGCGGCCGTCCGATGGCGGCACGGCATCGCCGCTGCCGCGCGCTGCGCTGTCTGTCACGACGGCATGGGCATCGCCGGTCCGTCGCGCGAGATCCTCGCCTTCGCCGCCGCGCAGGGCCACCCGGTGCTGTTCACCGGTCACCTGCCCGCGGACAGCCCGGGCGAGCGCATGGTCGCGGCCGGGCAGGCCGCGTGGCTCAGGCTGCCGACGCACCCGACCCTGTCCGAAAACGTCGCCATCGCCGCGCGCCAGCGCCGCCGCGACCGTCATCGGGCATTCGTGCGACGCGCGACGCTCGCGCGGCTCGCAGCGCCACATTGCGCGGCTGCGCGCCGATGTCGCGACCGGCGATCGGCTCGAGATCTGAGGCGCAAGACGATGCGCATTCTCGTCGCCAACGACGACGGCATCGCCGCCCCCGGCCTGCTCCAGCTCGCCGAGGCGGCGCGCGCGCTGGACGGCGAAATGTGGATCGTCGCGCCCGGACGCAAATGGACGGCGGCGAGCCACCAGCTCTCCTTCGATCAGGATCTCCGCTCACGCGCGTCGGCGAGCGCGCGTATGCCTGTTCGGGCGCACCGGCCGATTGCGTCGTCGCCGCGATGACGGTGCTGTTCGCCGACGGAGCGAAGCCCGATCTGGTGCTCGCCGGCATCAACGACGGACGCAATGTCGCGCAGGACATCGCCTATTCCGGCACGCTGGCGATCGGCCGCGAGGCGAGCTTCTGGGGCGTCCCGGCGATCAGCATTTCGCGCGTGAAGGCGCCCAGTCAGGGTCCGGCCGACGGCACGGCGCTGCGCGCGCTGCTGCGCGCCCTGTGGGACACGCGCGGCGAATGGGCGGGTGACGGGGCGTGGCTCAGCGTCAACCTTCCTGCAGCGCTCCCGGCGCCGATCGTGCAGGCGAAGATCGGCCGCGACAAGATCGCCACCGCCAGCGACGTCGTCGAGCGCACCGCCGAGCGCATACGCTACCGGCTTCGCCGCGGGCGCGCCATGACGTCATCCGCGGGCGACGAGAATGCCGCGATCGGCGCCGGCAGCATTGCCATCGTGCGCCACCGCTGGTCCGAAGCGTCGCCGCTCGTCGAGTCGCTGGTCGAATCGTGGAATCGCGCGCTGCGCTGAGCCTTTACGTCGCGGCGCCCGGGTTTGGTTGTCCGTTGCCGCGGACTGCGCCCGCCTCCGGCGGCGGCGTCATTCCAGTGGCGGCAACACGTTTCGCACCGGCGCGTCGCGCCAGTAGTGCCGCTCGCTTTCGCGCTCGACGCGCGGCACCGGCAGCGGGCCCTCGCCGAAGTCGAACGTGACCGCCCCGTCGTAATCGGTGCGGTAGGTGCGTATGCCGGCCGCGGCATAGCGCGCGACGATCTCCGGCCGCGGATGTCCGAAGCGGTTGCGATAGCCCGGGGTGAACACCGCGACCGCGCGGATGCACCGCGGCGATGAATTCCGGCGTCGACGAGGTGCGGCTGCCGTGATGCGGCACGACCAGCACGTCGGAGCGCAACGCCGCGGCGGCGCGCGCGCATGAGCGCGATCTCGGCGCGCGCCTCGATGTCGCCGGTGAGGAGCACGCTGCCCTGCGGCGCTCCGACGCGGACGACGCAGGACAGGTCGTTGGCCTTGATCCTCGCCTCGAGATAGGTCGCCTCGGACGGATGCAGGATCGCGGAACTCGACGCCGTCCCAGTTCCAGCGCTCGCCCGCGACGCAGCGCCGCGCGAGCGCGCCGCGGGCGCGCTGCGCGACGCACGATCGGATTGTCCTCGGGCAGCGACGACGCCAGCCAGCCGACCGGCACCGTCTGCAGCAGCGACAGCGCGCCGCCGCTGTGGTCGCTGTCCTGATGGGTGACGATCAGCGCGTCGAGCGCTGCTTATGCCGGTCGCGCGCAGCATCGGCGCGATGATGCGGCCGCCGGCGTCGGCGGTCATCGTTGAAGCGCGGCCCGGTGTCGTACAGCAGCGCATGCGCATGCGTCTGCACCAGCACGGCGAGACCCTGCCCGACGTCGAGCACGGTCACCGGAACGCGCCTGGCGGCGGCGCCGGCGGCACGACGACGAACAGCGGCAGCGAGCCACGCCAGCCCCGAGCAGCGCGCCGGGACGCCGCGCGGCGCGAGCAGCCACAGCACGCCGACCAGCGCCAGCGAGCACCGTCCACAGCGGCGGCGCGTGCTGCTGCCAGACGGCGCGCCGGCAGCGCGCGCAGGCCAGCCGAGCAGCAGCATCAGCGCGGCGAACATCGCGTGCGCGAGCTCGCCAGCAGGCCGTCGCACGGCAGCGCGATCGCCGCGAGCGCAAGCGGCACGACGACGAACGTGACGACCGGAATCGCTACCGCGTTGGCCAGCGGCGAGACGAGCGACACCTGCTGGAACAGCGCCAGCATCAGCGGAATCGAGGCCGAGCGTGACCGCCGCCTGCGCGCGCACCCAGCGCGTCAGCCAGTGCCGCGCCATGCGGCCGATGCGGCCGACGCCGCGTGTAGAGCAGCAGGCCGACCGCGCCGAACGACAGCCAGAAGCCCGGCGTCAGACCCGCCCAGGGATCGCAGGCGAGCACGACGACGAGCGCCCACAGCCAGACCACCGCCGCGGTGCCGGGGCGCGCGAGCCAGAGACCGATCGCCGCCACCGCCAGCATGTACAGCGTGCGCTGCGCCGGCACGCCGAATCCGGCGAGCAGCACATAGGCGAACGCGGCGACGACGCCGGCAACCGCAGCCGCCTTGCGCGCCGGCAGCCTGAGCGTCAGCGCGTGCGCTGCGCCTTGCCAGCACCAGAACACAAGCGCCGCAATCAGCGTCGCGAACAACGTCACGTGCAGACCGGAGATGCTGATCAGGTGACCGATGCCGGTGCGGTTGAACAGCAGCCACTGCGCCGACGGGATCGCGCGCTCGTCGCCGATCGCCAGCGCGACGATCACGCCGGCGTAGGGGCGCTCGCCGAGTGCGCGCAGGATGCGCGTCGCGTATGGCTTCGCGGGCGCGTGCGACGTGGTCGCCGGCGCGCCCGGCAAACGCGTCGAGCCGCCGATTGCGCGTCGTCCTTGCGCACGTAGCCGGTGGCGCGCAGATCGTTGGCGAGGAGCCAGGCCTCGACGTCGAAGCCGTGCGGGTTGACGGTGCCGTGCGGCCGCTTCAGGCGAACCGTGAGAGCCCAGCGCTCGCCGGCGTGCAGGGCGGGCACGTCCTCGGTCGCGACGCCGTGCGCGAAGCCGCTGTACCAGGCGAGCGACACCCGCGACGGGACGACCGCGTCCGCCGGGGCCGTGCTTTCGACGGCAAAGGCGAAGCGCGTGCCGCGATCGGCGGGCTGCGGCAACTCGTCGACGACGCCCACGAGGCGAACGTCGCGCCCCTCCCACGCCGGCGGCAGCGCGTCGGCCAGCCGAATGTCGGCGCGCCATGCCGCGTAGAAAAATCCCGTCGCCGCGGCCGCCAGCGCGAGGGCGATCGACGCGAGGCGTACGCGCCGCGCGAGCAGCCACCATAGCAGCGCGAGCGCCGGAATACAGGCGGCGAGGCGCAAAGCCGGCAGCGCCGCCTGGCCTTGCAGCAGGACCACGCCGAGCGCGAAGGCCAGCAGACCGAGCTGCAGCGGCAAGGAAGATTCCGACGATTCGGCAAGCGCCCAATGCAGCAGTCTAGCCGGAGCATCGCGGTTCGCGGATCGGCCGGATGGACGATCTGCAGGCGCACGATGGTCCTGGGCGCGATGGCTCTGCGGTGCGCCCTTGCCCGTCGTGAACAGGTCCTAGCGCAATTCCCTTGTTGTCCGCATGCGCAGCGCAATCGCCGCCAGCACGACACCGCAAATCGCGATCGGCACGAATGCCAGACCCGGCACGCCGCTCAGGTCCCATGCCGCGCCGCTCACCACGGCGATCGCGACCGCGCCGGCGTAGCTCAGGGTGAACATGCCGGCCGAGGTGCGCGCGACGTCTTCGGGCGGGCAAAGCATCGCTGGCAGGGTCAATCCGACGATCAGCGCCGCGGAGTCGGAAAAGCCCAGCAGCGCCGCCCAGAAAATGGTCGCCGGCCCGACCATCAGCACCAGGCCGGCGATCGACAAAAGCGAGAGCACGCCGGATGCCACGTAAGGCCACGCCCGCCGCTCGAGCCTGCCGGCGACGGCCAGCAGCAGGAGCGATGCGGGCAGTTGGCCGAAATTGAGCGCGGTCAATGCGCCGCTGATCAGGTCCGGCCGGCCCGCGCTGGTGAGGTAAATCGGGATGAAGGCGTTGGCGCTGAAATAGATCGCGTTGATGCAGCAGAACAGGATGCCCAGCCGCCAGACCAGCGGCTTGTGCCAATCGGGAAGCCACAATCGCGGCATGCTCGCCGGCACGTCGCGATGCGCGGGGTCGCGGGGCGCGCCGACGTAGATCGCGACGGCGATCAAGACGATCGGCGCGGACCACGCCACGAGCGACATGCGCCAGTCGCCGCCCACCCATGGCAGCACATAGGGAATCGTCAGCAGCACCGGAAATATTTCGCCGACTAGGAGCCCATTGGTGTAGATCGCGGTGCCCAGCCCGATGCGCGCTGGCAGCCACTGCCGCACGGCCGCGGGCATGATCGGCTGCATGATCGCGATGCCGGCCGACATGACGATCGTCGTCGCCATCAGGATCGCAAAATCGCTCGAGAGCCCACGCAACGCCGAGCCGGTCGCCACCAGCAGCAAGCCCCCGACCAGCGCCGTCCGTACGCCCAGCCGCGCCACCAGCAGCGACCCTGCCAGGGCCGCGATCGCGAACAGCGCGGGGGGAATGCTGCTCAACACGCCGACTTCGGTGGCGCTCAACGCGAAATCGTCGCGGATCATCGCGAGGACCGGCGGCACGGCCAGGATGGTGATGCGCAGCCCGCCGCCGGCAAGCCACAGCAGGATCAGCGCCGAAGCCAGACCGCGGCAAGGCAAAGGTTGTTCGTTGGGCATCGTGTCGGTGGCAGCGGCGCAGCATTATCGCCGACACGGCGCCGGTCACGCCGCACGACCGCGCTTTCTCGTTGCGGAGGCAAGACGAGCGCGCCTGCGGACCGCACGAAAAACTTCGGCCGGCACGGGCCTCGTACGCCCGGGCCGGCCGAAGCCGGATGCTCGAGGTTCAGTCGATCAGTTCTTGGCCGCAGCCTGACCCAGCATCTCCTGGATCTTGGCGTCGAATTGCTCGTACGGCATCGCGCCGACCAGGCGCACGCCCTGCAGCTTGCCATCCTCGACACGGCCGATCACGAACGACGGCGTGCCGCTGACGCCGGCCGCCACGCCCTCGGCGATGTCCTTGTCGATCGCGGCCTTGAACTTGTCCGCGGCAATGCACGACTGGAACTTGGCGACGTCCATCTTGATGTTGGCCGCGTAGCCCGCGAGCTTGTCCTGCTGCAGCTGGCTGGCATTGACGATCATTGCATGCCGCATTTCCCAGAACTTGCCCTGCTCGGCCGCGCATCGTGCGGCGTTGGCGCCGCGCCGCGCGTTCTCGTGGAAATCGAGCGGGAAGTCGCGGCTGATGAAGCGGATCTTGCCGGTGTCGATGTAATTGGCCTTGATCTGCGCGTACGCGGTGTTGTGGAATTGCTGGCAGAACGGGCACTGGTAGTCGGTGTATTCGACCATCACCAGCGGCGCGTTCGCCTTGCCCTCGCTGAAGCCTCCGGACGGAAGGGCCATGCTGACCTTGTCGTCGGGCGCGGGCGCTGCCTGGCCGGCCGCCTGGCCGCCCTGCTCGAGCGCCTTGCGAATCGCCTTCAGCTCGTCGAGGATCTGCTGGCCCTGCTCGCTGCTAATGCCGTCGGCGCGCGCGGGCGCCGTGCCAGCCAGCACCGCCGCGGTTAACGCGAGCGCGGCCATCGCGCGCCAAGTCCTGGTCATCATTGTCTTGCCTGCCTTCCTTGAGTTATCGACGATCCGGGTCGGGCGGCGAGCCGCTGCCCGGAGAGTGGCCGCATCATAGGGTGCGCCTGCGGCATCGACGCGGCGGCCCGATGTGAGGCGTTTGCCGAAGAATGAACGGTTGACCACGGCCGCCCGGGGCAGTCGCCCAGCGGCAGCATTTGTCGGGAGGTGGTCACTTGTTTCGCGGCCAGAGCAGCAGTCTGCGTACAGCGGAACAGCGCGATCTTCTTGCCGGTCGAGCGGTCGCTGACCACGGCATCCCAGACCTGAGTCGCCTTGCCGAGGTGAATCGGCGTCGCGACGCAGACGATCGTGCCGGCGCGCGCGGTGCCGAGAAAATTGCTCTTGAGCTCGACGGTGGTGAAGTTGTCCGCGCCGACCGGCAGGTGTGCGAGGCAACCGTAGCCGCACGCCGTGTCGGCCAGCGCAATGACCGTCGCCGCATGCAGGTAGCCGTTCGGCGCCAGCAGCTCGGTGCGGATGTCGATCTCGGCGTCGACTTGCGCCTCGCTGACGGCAGTGAAGCGCACGCCGATCAACCCCGGCAGGAAGCCTTCGCCGCGGCGGGCAAATTGCTCGAGCGTGACACCGGCGCGCAAGGCCACCGCATCCCCTTCAAGGTCCGGAAAGCGCCGCGTAGTCTACAACCGCTGCTCGACCCAGCTTCGGACGCTCGCCAGTGCCGCGGGCAGCGCTTCCGCGTTCGTGCCGCCGGCCTGCGCCATGTCGGGCCGGCCGCCACCCTTGCCGCCGACCTGCGTGGCGACATGGTTGACCAGATCGCCCGCCTTGATCTTTGCCGTCAGGTCCGCCGTGACGCCGGCGATCAGGGTCACCTTGCCGCCCTCGGTCGAACCCAGCACGATCGCAGCGGACTTGAACCGGCCCTTCAACTGGTCGAGCGTCTCGCGCAGCACCTTGGCGTCGGCGCCGTCGATGGTCGCGGCGAGAACGCGGATCGAACCGCCGTGCCCGTTGACCTCCACCGCCTGCGCCGACAGGTCGCCGCCCTGGCTCGACGCGAGCTTGCCCTTGATGCGCGCGAGCTCCTTTTCCATCGCCCTGGCGTGGTCCTGCATCTGCTGGATCTTCGCGGCGACCTCGGTCGGCGACGCCTTGAGCGCGCGCGCCGCCTCGTTGAGCCGGGCCTCGATCTCGTGCGTGTAGGCGAGTGCGCCTTCGCCGGTGACGGCTTCGACGCGGCGTATGCCGGCGGCGACGCCGGATTCCGACACGATCTTGAAAAAACCGATGTCGCCGGTGCGCGTCACGTGCGTCCCGCCGCAAAGCTCGGTCGAGAAGTCGCCCATGCTGAGCACGCGCACCTCGTCGCCGTATTTCTCGCCGAACAGCGCCATCGCGCCCGAGCGGATCGCGTCGTCGTATTTCATCAGCCGCACCTCGACCGGGTAATTGGCGCGGATCGCCCGGTTGACCAGCGATTCGACGGTGCGGATTTCCATGTCGGTCATCGGCTGCGGGTGCGAAAAATCGAAGCGCGTGCGGTCGGGATCGACCAGCGAGCCTTTCTGCTGCACGTGATCGCCGAGCACACGGCGCAATGCCGCGTGCATCAGGTGGGTCGCCGAATGGTTCCAGGCGGTGCGTGCGCGCGCGTTGCCGTCGACCTCCGCGGCGACCGTGTCGCCGATCTTGAGCTCGCCGTTCTTGACCTCGCCGTGGTGGCCGAAGACGTCGGGCTGGATCTTTTGCGTATCGTGCACGGTGAAGAGCGTCAGGCAGGCGCCCGTGCGCGAGAGCTCGCCGCGATCGCCGACCTGGCCGCCCGATTCGGCGTAGAACGGCGTGCGGTTGAGGACGACGACCCCCTCCTGCCCGGTCGAAAGCGAATCGACCGGCGCTGCCGTCGCGGTACAGCGCGACGACGCGGCTTTCCTCGGCCAGGGTGTCGTAGCCGTCGAAGACCGTCTTGGCGCCGGAATAGGCGAGGGCGCCAGCCGACTTGAAGCTCGACGCGGCGCGCGCACGTCCGCGCTGCTGGTCCATCGCCGCGTCAAAGCCCGCCTGGTCGACCGCCACGCCGCGCTCGCGGCAGATGTCGGCGGTCAGGTCGAGGGGAAAGCCGTAGGTGTCGTAGAGCGTGAACGCGGTTTCTCCCGGCAGCACTTTGAGTCCCGACTTGTGCGCGTCGAGCAGCGCGGCATCGAGGATCTTCATGCCGTGCTCGAGCGTCTCGGCGAACCGCTCCTCCTCCGCCTGCAGCACCTGGGCGACGAAATCCTGCTTCCGCGGCAGCTCGGGATAGGCCTCGCCCATCAGGCGCGAGAGCTCGGGCACGAGCTTGTGGAAAAAAGGCTTCTTCTGCCCGAGCTGGTAGCCGTGGCGAATCGCACGGCGGACGATCCGGCGCAGCACATAGCCGCGGCCTTCGTTGCCGGGAATCACGCCGTCGACGATCAGGAACGCGCAGGCGCGGATATGGTCGGCGATGACGTTGAGCGACGGCGACGCCAGATCGCTCGCCTTCGTCACGGCGGCGGCGGCCCTGATCAGGTCCTGGAACAGATCGATCTCATAATTGCTGTGCACGTGCTGCAGCACCGCGGCGAGGCGCTCGAGGCCCATGCCGGTATCGACGCAGGGCTTGGGCAGTGGCGTCAACCGGCCTTGCGCATCGCGATCGAACTGCATGAACACCAGGTTCCAGATCTCGATGTAGCGGTCGCCCTCCGCTTCGGCCGAGCCCGGCGGTCCGCCGGGAATACCCGGCCCGTGATCGTAGAAGATCTCGCTGCACGGTCCGCACGGCCCGGTGTCGGCCATCTGCCAAAAGTTGTCCGACGCATACGGTGCGCCCTTGTTGTCGCCGATGCGCACGATGCGCTCGCGCGGCACGCCGACCTCGTCGGCCCACACGCCGTAGGCTTCGTCGTCGGTCTGGTAGACGGTGACCCACAGCTTGTCCGGCGCCAGACCGTACACGCTGGTCAGCAATTCCCACGCGTATCTGATCGCCTCGCGCTTGAAGTAGTCGCCGAACGACCAGTTGCCGAGCATTTCGAAAAATGTGTGATGCCGGGCGGTGTAGCCCACGTTCTCGAGGTCGTTGTGCTTGCCGCCAGCGCGCAGGCACCGCTGCACGTCGGCGGCGCGCACATAGCTTCGCTGGTCGGTGCCGAGAAACACATCCTTGAACTGGACCATGCCGCTGTTGGTGAACAGCAAGGTCGGATCGTTGGCCGGGACGAGCGAGGCCGATGGAACGATCGTGTGCCCGTTGGCGGCGAAATAGTCGAGGAACTTGCGGCGGATGTCGTTGGCTTTCATCGCTGCTCTGGCGGGAACACGGCGGCGGCGCAGGCCTGAGCGGTGCGCGACGCTCTGAATATTCAATATGTTAGCACAACATCGCCGACGACCGCCGTCAAGGCTTCAGGGCGCGCAGCAGCTTGAGGATCGCCGAGAGATCGAAGCCGCGCGACTGCAGGAAACGGACCTGCCGCGCCTTTTCTCGATCGTTCGCCGGCGGCGCGCCGAAGCGGCGCTGCCACAGCGCACGCAAGGCGGCATCGTCCTCGATCGTGGCATCGGCCAGCGCGGCGTCGATCGCATCGCCGCCGACGCCCTTGCGCTTGAGCTCACCGCGGATGCTTCGCCGGCTGTAGCTCCCCGACTTCTGCGCCACCAGCGCGCGCGCATAGCGGTCGTTCGACAAGAGCCCCTGCGCGGCAAGCTCGTCGAGCACGGCGGCGATTTCGTCGCGCGGCGCGCCCTTGGCGAGCAGGCGCTGCTCCAGGTCGGCGCGCGCGTATTCCCGCCGCGCCAGCAGGCGAACCGCCTGCGCCTTGAGCGAGACCGGCGCGCCCGCCCTCAACCGTTTGCCGTGCTACGCGTCGGTGGCGAGCGCCGCGTGCGGCGAACCGGCGACCGGCACGCCGACGGCGGCGCGGATCTTCGCCTCGATCTCGGCCGCGATGTCCTGGTGCTCGCGCAGCCACTCGCGCGTGTTGTCCTTGCCCTGGCCGATCTTGTCGCCGCCGTAGGCGTACCACGCACCGGATTTCTCGATGATGTTGTGGGTCGACGCCGAGCTCGACGATCTCGCCTTCGCGCGAAATGCCTTCGCCGTAGAGGATGTCGAACAAGCGCTTCGCGGAACGGCGGCGCGATCTTGTTCTTGACGACCTTGACGCGGGTCTCGTTGCCGACGACCTCTTCGCCGCGCTTGATCGAGCCGATGCGGCGGATGTCGAGCCGCACCGAGGCATAGAACTTGAGCGCGTTGCCGCCGGTCGTGGTCTCCGGATTGCCGAACATGACGCCGATCTTCATGCGGATCTGGTTGATGAAGATGACCAGCGTGTTGGCGCGCTTGATGTTGCCGGTGAGCTTGCGCAGCGCCTGGCTCATCAGCCGCGCCTGCAGGCCCGGCAGCTGGTCGCCCATCTCGCCTTCGATCTCCGCTTTGGGCACGAGTGCCGCCACCGAGTCGATGACGATGACGTCGACGCCGCCCGAGCGCACCAGCATGTCGGCGATTTCGAGGCCCTGCTCGCCGGTGTCGGGCTGCGAGATCAGCAGGTCGCCGACGTTGACGCCGAGCTTTCCGGCATACACCGGGTCGAGCGCGTTTTCGGCGTCGATATAGGCGGCGGTGCCGCCGGCCTTCTGCACCTGGGCGACGACCTGCAGGCACAAGCGTCGTCTTGCCCGACGACTCGGGCCCGTAGATCTCGACCACCCGGCCGCGCGGCAATCCGCCGACGCCGAGCGCGATGTCGAGCCCGAGCGAGCCGGTCGAGACCACCTACAGGTCGTTTTGCACCTGGGCCTCGCCCATTTTCATGATCGAGCCCTTGCCGAACTGCTTTTCGATCTGCGCCAGCGCGGCAGCGAGCGCCTTGCTCTTGTTGTCGTCCATCGCGTTCATTCCGTTGGATTTGCTCAGGTTCGCAGTGCTCATCGCGGGCTCTCTCGGGTGGCGGTCCGCTTCGGGCGGACAGGGAATGAGCCCATTATGGCATAGAACGATCGTTCGATAAAGGGGTCCTACGGCCTAAGCTAGCCGGTCGAAAAACCCCTGCAGGGCGATCTCGACCGAGGCGGCGCGCACCGCCGCGCGATCCCCGTCCAGGCGCCGGTGCAGCGCCTCGGCGCCGTCCTGGCCGGCCCAGGCGAACCACACCGTCCCGACCGGTTTGCCGGCGCTGCCGCCCGCCGGCCCGGCGATCCCGGTAACCGCGACCGTCCATTGCGCGCCGCTCGCCGCCTTCGCGCCCTGCGCCATCGCCAGCGCGGTTTGTTCGCTTACGGCACCGTGCCGTCGATGATCGCCGGATCGACCCCCAGCTCCTCGATCTTGGCACGTTCGAGTAGGTCACGAAGCCCCGCTCGAACCAGTCCGAGCTGCCGGCGATCGCGGTGATCGCGCCCGCGACCAGCCCGCCGGTGCACGATTCCGCCGTTGCCAGCATCACGTGCTTGGCCAGCGCCGCCTCGCCGACGCGCGCGGCGAGGGCACGGATCGCATCGTCGATATTTGCGGATGTGCCGTTCAACGTTGCTCCCCGGGTCGCGCCCCGTACCAGCAATCATAGGCCTGCGTCATCGGCCAATGAATGCCTCCATCGTCAGCGTCCGATCGGGAAATGCTTTGAGAACGGCTTTGTCCGCTGTCACCAGCGGCACGGACAGCGCGCCCGCGAGCGCGACGAACTCCGCGTCATAAGCAGTCAGTGTGCTGGTCGCAAGCAACGTCGAGGACAAGGTCGTCGCCGACGATATGCTCGCTTTGCGCAAACGCGTGATCAGCAAGGTTGAGTATTCCGACGATTTGAGCCCGAGACATCAGTCCGCGTCGGAGATATGCTGTTAGTACGTTGCGCAACTCGGAGCGCCAGAGAATCGGCGCGTGCCAATCGGGATCCTGCCGTCGGACGGCTTGCGCCACTTCGGTGTTCTGGCCGCGTACCCAGCAGTAGTGGATTACGTCGGTGTCGACTACGATCACCTAAGACCCTTGCGCTTGTAGCGGTCGCCGATTCGATGATCCACGTAGGGCAGCCGCTCGGTAAATGCCTTAAGGTCGTTCGCAAGCTTGGCGCGATCGACCTTTGGCGCCACAACGTCGCGTTCGAGTCTGGTCAGGATCTCGCTGTTGAGGCTCCTGCGGTGCTTCGCCGCGCTTTCCTTGAGCCTGGCATGCAGGTGAGCTGGGATGTTCTTGAGCGTCAGCGTAAGCATGGCATTCTTTCTGGAACCGAAATGGAACCAGTTTAGAGTAGGTCAGCCTGCCTTGGCTGTCAACTGCGCCGTGGGCACGCGACCGGCGCGCCCGTGGTCATGCGCGTCAGACGGCGGTCGCCAGCATCACCTCGCGGGTGAGCGCCCCTCGCCCACCCGCGCGGCCAGCGAACAGATGTCTTTGACGCTTGGTCGGACCGACGCGATGGCCGAGTAGCCAACCGTCGTAGAGCAGCGACTGGAACGCGCCCGAGGCATTGAGCGCCATCTCCTCGACCCGCCGCGCCTGTGCATGCAGACCGGCGACCGAACGGCCGCTCATCCGAACAAACGCTGCCACAGCGCAAACACCAGCAGCGTGTACGCGGCGGCGACCAGATCGTCGGCCATCACGCCGAAGCCGTGATGCCACTCGCGGTCGATCAGGCCCGCGGGCGGCGGCTTGACCACGTCGAACAGGCGGAAGAGCAGGAAGGCGAACGCCTGGTGCACCGGGTCGGCGCCGACGAAATAGAGGACGCCCAGGAAAGCGACGACTTCGTCCCAGACGATGGCGCCGTGATCGGCGACGCCCAGGTCGCGGCCGGTGCGATCCGCCGCCCACACGCCGACTGCGAACGCCAGCCCGACGGCGATCGCATAGCCCGCGTCGTTGACCGTCGAGCGCAGCAGCGCGTCGAGCGGCAGCGCGAGCAAGCGTCCCGACGGTGCCCGGCGCGATCGGCGAGAGCCCGGTGCCGAAGCCGAGCGCGACCAAGTGCGCCGGATGCGCGAACAGGAAGCGCCAGGTCGGCGTTTTTTTCATCGGCGCCAGAGTCACGGCGCGAAGTGATCGAAGGCGCGCGGCAGCGGATCGAGCGCGCGGCCCGCGGCATCGCGCACGTACCAGCCCGCAGCGCGACGTCGCGACACCGATCCGCGTCAGCGCGATGTCGAGCTGGACGCTGCCAGCGCGGCGATATCGGCGTCGCGCGCGGCCGGCGCGGTGAAGCAGAGCTCGTAGTCGTCGCCGCCGGCCAGCAGGCACTGCAGCGCGACGCTCGCGTCGCGCCGGCGAAGCTGTCGTTCGAGCGCGGCGGAACGCGGCACCGTGCTCGAGATCGATCGTCGGCGCCGAGCCGCGAGGCGCCGAGCATGTGGCCGAGGTCGCCGACCAGGCCGTCGGACACATCGATCGCGGCGCTGCGCGACGCCGCGCAGCGCGAGGCCCAGCGCCACGCGCGGCGCGGGACGCGCCAGCGCGTGCTCGCAGCTGCGCGAATTCGGCCGCGTCGAGACGTGAGCCTGCCCAGCCGGTGCGCGAGCGCCAGCGCGGCGTCGCCCAGCGCGCCCGAGACCCAGATCGAATCGCCGGCCTGGCGCCGCTGCGGCGCAGCGCCTCGCCCGCCGGCACTTCGCCGAGGATGGTGACGCAGAGATTGAGCGGTCCGCGCGTCGTGTCGCCGCCGACGAGATCGACGCCATGCGCGATCGGCCAGCGCGAAGAAGCCCCGCGCGAACGCGCCGAGCCAGCCGCGTCCGCCGACCGGCAGCGCCCCGGCCAGCAGCGCCCAGCGCGGCGTCGCGCCCATCGCCGCCATGTCGGACAGGTTGACCGCGAGCGTCTTGTGGCCGAGCGCTTCGGGTTCGGCGCCGGCGAAAAAATGGCGGCCCTCGACCAGCATGTCGACCGACGACCGCGATCTCGCAGCCCGGGGTTGGCGCGAGCAGCGCCGCATCGTCGCCGACGCCGAGCACCGCGTGGCGCGCCGGGCGCCGGAAGAACCGCTCGATGAGCTCGAACTCGGTCAACCGGCTTCCGCCGCGCGCGCCGTGCGCGCGCCAGCTTGTCGAGCACGCCGTTGACGTACTTGTGGCCGTCGGTGCCGCCGTACGCCTTCGCCAGCTCGACCGCTTCGTTGATCGCCACGCGGTACGGCACGTCCGGCGCGTGCAGCAGCTCCCACGCGCCGATGATGAGAATGCTCTTTTCGATCGGCGAGACTTCGCCGGGCTTGCGGTCGAGATACGGCGCGTAAGCGCTCTGCAGCGCGTCGTACTCGCCGGTCACGCCCTGCCACAGCGCGTCGAACAGCTTGCTGTCGCAGCTGGCGAAGCCGGCGACTCTCGGCAGCTGCGCGCGGATCGCGTCCGGCGCGTTGCCCGAAGCAGCCACTGGTACAGGCCCTGCAGCGCGAACTCGCGCGCCCGGCGGCGCGGACTACTGCTCATCGATCGTCGTCGAGCAGGTTCGCCATCTCGAGCGCGGCCAGCGCGGCGTCGCGGCCTTTCTCTCGGCGCGCGCCAGCGCCTGCGCCTCGGTATCGGTGGTCAGGATGCCGTTGCCGATCGGGATGCCGAACTCGAGCTGCACGCTCGGCGACGCCCGGCCGCCGATTCGTTGGCGACGATCTCGAAATGATAGGTGTCGCCGCGGATGACGCGCCGAGCGCGACCAGCGCGTCGTAGTCGCCGGTCTGCGCCATCCGCTGCAGCGCCAGCGGCGTTTCCAGCGCGCCGGGAACGGTGGCGATCGTGATCGACGAGTCGGCCACGCCCGCTTCGGCAAGCGCGCGCAGCGCGCCGGTCGAGCAGCGCGTCGCCGATCGCCGGGATTGAAGCGCGACAGCACGATGCCGACGCGCAGGTGCCCGGCGCGGGTGCTCGGAACGATTCTACGGATCGGCATGGAAGTCGGCGCCTCGACGCGGACTGCGCGCCGGCATCGCCATCGGTGCCAGCGTCGTTCAGAGGCTCGGCGCGAGGCTGCGGCAATTCTCGTAGCCGGTGACCTCGAGATCGAAGCCGGCCATGCTGGGCATCTTGCGCGGCCGCGCCAGCAGGCGCATCTTGCCGACGCCGAGGTCGCGCAGGATCTGCGCGCCGATGCCGTAGTTGCGCAGGTCCATCTTGCGTCTCGACGCGCGGCTGGTCGGCGAGCGCGCGGTCGCGCAAGTCCTGCGCCGATTCGGGCCGGTGCAGCAGCACCAGCACGCCGCGCTCGGCGCGCGCGAGCGCCGCCAGCGCCGCCGGCATCGTCCAGGAGTGCGACGCGGCTGCCGGAGTCGAGCAGGTCGAGGACCGACAGCGGCTCGTGCACGCGCACCAGCGTCTCGTGCTCCGGCGCGATCGTCGCCGCGCACCAGCGCCAGGTGCGTCGCGTCGGTCAGCTTGTCGCGGAAGTCGACCAGCCGAAGTCGCCCTGCGGCGGTGCGGATCGGGCGCTCGCCGACGCGCTCGATCAGGCGCTCGGTCTGGCTGCGATAGTGGATCAGGTCGGCGATCGTGCCGATCTTGAGCCCGTGCTCGCGCGCGAACTCGACCAGGTCCGGCAGCCGCGCCATCGTGCCGTCGTCCTTCATGATTTCGCAGATCACCGCGGCCGGCGTAAGGCCGGCGAGCGCGGCGAGATCGCAGCCGGCCTCGGTGTGGCCGGCGCGCGCGAGCACGCCGCCGCGCTGCGCGACCAGCGGAAACACGTGGCCGGGCTGCACGATGTCGTCGGGCGCGCGCGTCGGCGCGCACGGCGACGCGGATCGTGTGCGCGCGGTCGGCGGCGGAGATGCCGGTGGTGACGCCCTCGGCGGCCTCGATCGACACGGTGAAATTGGTGCCGTGCACGGAGCGGTTGACCGGCGCCATCGGCGCCAGGTCGAGCTGGCGCGCGCGCTCCTCGGTGATCGGCAGGCAGACCAGTCCGCGCCCGAAGCGCGCCATGAAATTGACGATGTCCGGCGTGACGGCGTCGGCGGCGAGGACGAGGTCGCCTTCGTTCTCGCGATCCTCCTCGTCGACCAGGATGACCATGCGGCCGGCCCGGATCTCGGCGATGATGTCCGGGATCGGGCTGATCGCGCGCACAGTCCCGGGGACGGTGGCATCGGGCTTGTCGATCGCGTGCAGGCGGGTGGGCTTCACGATGGATGCGATGTCGTCAGGGGAACGCGCATTATACTGCGGCCGGTCAGGTGAGCAGCAGATCCAGCGCCGCCGCCGTCAACTCGCTTTCGCGATCGGCGAGCTCGGAAATCACGCTGTAGTGGTGCCGATCGGCGATGACCAGCGGGCTGCGGGCCGCCGCTGGACGGCATTCGGGCCAGCGCTCCCATAGCAGCCACGATTGCCGGCCGAATTCGCTGGTCTCGCCGCTGCCGACCGCCAGCAGCAGCGGCGCGCGCACCTCGGCCCTGCAATGGATCGGGCTCATCGCGCGCGCCTTGCCGGGATCGAGCTTGAGATCGACATTGAACGACACCTGGAGCAGCGGCTCGAGGTCGAATACGCCGCTGATCGAGAGCCCGCCCCGGATCGCATCGACCGGCACGCCGTAGCGCCGCCAATCGGTCGCGTACAGCATCGCGACCAGATGACCGCCGGCGGAATGGCCGGCGACAAAAAGCCTGTCCGCCGGCACACCGTGCGCCTTGCCTTCGCGCCACAGCCACGCGACCGCCTGCCGACATTCCTCGACGATGTGCGCGATGCTGACGTTCGGGCACAGATCGTAGTTGATCACCGCGACGCCGACGCCGTGCTCGACGAACGGCGGCGCGATGAACGAGTGATTGCCCTTGTCGAGCGCGCGCCAGTAGCCGCCGTGGATGAACAGGAGCGCGCCGCGCGGCGTCTCGGCGGGGAACAGGTCGAGGGTCTGCCGCGGACCGCTGCCGTAGCGCAGGCCGAGCTGCGAATCGAGCCGCGACCGGGCCGCCGTACTGTCCGCCGACCAGCGCGCGAACCATTGCGGATGGTCGGGAAAGGCGTTGCGCAGGTTGTACTCGCGCTCGACGAAGTCGGCTGAGAGCATGTTCAGCTCGCCGGCGGGCCGACGATGCGTATGCGGAGCTCGCCCAGGCTTTCGATCCTGCCCACCAGCGTGTCGCCGGTGACGACCGCGCCGACGCCGGCGGGCGTGCCGGTGAAGACCAGGTCGCCCGGCTGCAATTCGTAGTACTGCGACAGGAAGTGCAGCATGTGCGGCACGTCCCAGATCATGTCGGCGAGATCGCCCTGCTGCCGGATCGCCTCGTTGACCTCGAGCGCAATGCGGCCGCGCTTCGGATGACCGACCTCGGTCACACGGTGGATCGGGCCGATCGGCGCCGCCTGCGCGAACGATTTGCCGATGTCCCAGGGACGCTTGATCTCGCGCATCGCGTTCTGCAGATCGCGCCGCGTCATGTCCAGCCCGACCGCGTAACCGTAGATCAGCGCTTCGGCGCGTTCCGGAACGACGTTGCTGCCACGGGCGCCGATGGCGACGACCAGCTCGATCTCGTGATGATAGTTCTTCGTCGCGAGCGGATAGTGCACGTCGGCCGTCGCGGGCGGGACGACCGAGACGATCGCATCGGCAGGCTTGGTGAAGAAGAACGGCGGCTCCTTCGCGGCGTCGCCGCCCATCTCCTTGGCGTGCTCGGCGTAGTTGCGGCCGACGCAGTAGATGTGGCGAACCGGAAATTGCTCGTCGCTGCCGGCGACCGGCACCGTCGGGATGTTCCAGGCGGGAATCGCGTATTTCACGGCCGGGGCTTCCGTGACCGAGCCAAGCTAACCGGCGCCGATCGGACGGCGCGTAAGCGCGGTCGGCGAGGGCCCGGGTTGAACGAATGGAAAGGACTTCCCCTGCTCGGGTCGGCATCGAAGTGCCAAGATTGAAGCGTGACCATCAATCGATTGAGAGCGGAAGTCATGGACAAGATTACTACTGTGGGGCTGGATTTGGCACGATGCCTACGCGGTTACATTGAGTTTGACACCGAAGCTCTGTAGCACCTTGAGCACAGTGTCGTAACGGGGCTTGGCGCCAGGCGCAAACGCTTTGTACAGGCTTTCGCGCCCGAGGCCGGTGCTTTCGGCGATAGCGCTCATGCCGCGGGCCTTTGCCACATTGCCGACGGCCGACAAGAACACGTCAGGGTTTCCGTCTTCCAGCGCGGCAGAAAGGTACTCGGCAATAACCTCGTCGTTGTCGAGGTAGGCACTGGGGTCAAATTCCTTGAGCTTGACGCGCATGATCGAGCCTCATTCAATTTCCTGCGCCATCAGTTTGGCGCGGGTGATGTCTTTGGTCTGGGTTGATTTGTCTCCGCCACATAGCAAGATGATCATGATTCGCTGGCGCCGTGTGAAATACACGCGAAAGCCGGCGCCAACATCAATCCGCATTTCGCTGACTCCGCCACCCACGGATCTTGCATCTCCCACGTTGCCGAGTCGGGCTGAGTCAAGGCGGGCAAGGATTCGGGCCTTGGCACGGACGTCGCGTAGATTGACCAACCATTTGGCGAAGAACTCGGTCTGCTGGAGCTGAAACACGAGGTAGTGTATCCGAATAGATACGACCGGTCAAGGCCGTCCCAGTGAGCCGGATGCAGCCTAACGAACCAAGCTGACCGGCGCGACGAAGGACGGCGCGCCAGCGCCGCCGGGGAGCCTCCATGTTGAGCGAATGGAAACGGCCTCCCCTACTCGGTTTGGCGTTGAAGTGCCAAGATTGAAGCGTGAGAGAGAAACGTGCCCAAGTGGGACACTCAGCGTTCGACAGCGACAATATGTGCCTGGATCTTGCCGTCGACGGGGCCGGGCCCGAACCGTTGGGCGATCGCTGCCGCCGCGAGGTCGGTTGCTTCGCCGAGCCGTGACTTGTCGCGCGCCTCGATTTCGTTGCGCAGCGGCGTCCCCTGGCAGTACGCGAGCGCGGGGATTCGCGGGGACGCTGCCGTACTTCGCGCGGCAACGGTATGGACGTGTGGTGGCGAGACAAAGCCACCGCCCTGAAGATCCCGCTCGACGAGTGCGAGGTCGTGGTAGCCATGCGGCGTGCGAGCCAGGAAGCGCGGGGGATCCTCGGGAAAGAGCGATTCGAGGGCGGTCGTCACGGTGTGGGCAAATTCGTTCTCCTCGATTCGATCCCACACGTTGAACAGAAACACGCCTCCTGCCCTGAGAACTCGGCGCGCCTCCGAGAACGCCTTCGACTTGCTGGGAAAAAACATTACCCCGAACTGGCATACCACGGCGTCAAACTCTCCTTCTTCGAAGGGCAGTTGCATGGCGTCTGCCTCACGCCATTCAACCGGGCGGCTCGTGCCCACTTCGGCGGCCATATCCAGCATTGGCCGATTCAAGTCCGTGGCGACAATCGACACATCTTCCGGCAGCACGGACGCCAGATTGGCGGGTTACGACACCCGTGCCGGCGGCAATTTCGAGCACGCGAGAGAGCGTTCGTGACGCCAGGCGGTTTGCGAGGTCTTCGGCGTACGGCTGGAAGATCAGCGGGACAAGATACTCCTCATAGAGCTTCGGAATCGAGCCGGCAAAGGTCTTGTCGGATTGAGGGCTGCTCATCGCTGTCTCCTTCGCTTTGCGTTAATGGCGCGCTAACGTACAGCTAACCGGCGACCCGAAGGACGGCGCGCGAGCGTCGCCAAGGGGTGTCCGGTTGAGAGATCAGGCCGCAGTTTCAACCGGCAGCTCCCAGCCGGGAAAAACCAGAACCGCAGGATGGCAACGCAATGCCCGAGCGAGAACCTTGGCCCGCTCCACACCCAACCGAACACGATCGTTTTCGATGGCCGAAAGAGTCGCTTGCGGAATGCCGCTCAAGCGCGCCAACTCGTTTTGGCTAAAACCCTGCAACTCGCGGATGATACGGACGGATTCCCCGATCGATACTTCGGCGCGTCGCCTGGCAGGTCGAAATTGGTTCATTCAGGGCCTCCGATAGTCGTGTGATGTGAGTGATTCGACTTGAAAGAGCAACTCGTCGGCGATAACGCGATAAATGACACGGTATTGCAACCCAAGCCGGGAGGAGCGATAACCTCGCCACTTGCCCGAGAGCACCTCGTCGTTGAAACCGGCAATCTGATGCAGCCCGAAGGGACCGGAAATCGTCGCGATGTCCTTCCACTTCTCGTAACGTTTCAAAATCTCATGAGGCGCAACCGCGCACTGCTTGTCAACGCGACGGTGCTCCTCGATGCGCCACATGCCACATTATGTATATGTCACATATGATATGTCAAGTGTCTGCCTGCGGTCTAGCTCGAGGCGATCGTAACTTAGCCCCACGCAGTTCACGCCGCGTCCGGCTGGCGGTCCGGCGCAGCGGCGGCAAAGGCATCCAGCGCGCGGCAGTTGGCGTCGATGCGCGTGAGTGTCGGATAAGGATCGAGCGGAATGTTCGCGCGCCGCGCGTTGGCGAGCTGCGGCACCAGGCAGACGTCGGCCAAGGTCGGCGCATCGCCGTGGCAGAACGCCGCCGTCGCCGCTTCGATGGCGAGCTGCGCCTCGAGTGCTGCCAGTCCCACGTCGATCCAGTGCCGGTACCAGGCGTCCTTGGCCTTGTCGCCGACGCCGAGCGTGCGCGTCAGGTAGCGCAGCACGCGCAGATTGTCCAGCGGATGGATGTCGCAGGCGATGGCCAGTGCGATGGCGCGCACCCGCGCGCGCGCGGCGGGCGCCGGCGGCAGCAGCGGCGGGTCGCGATGGACTTCGTCCAGGTACTCGATGATGGCCAGCGACTGCGTCACCACCGTGGCGCCGTCGGTCAGCGTCGGCACGAGCTCCTGCCGGTTGAGCGCGCGATACGTCTCGGCGCGCTGCTCGCCCATGACCAGGGACACGGGCATGTATTCACAGTCCAGGCGCTTCAGATTGAGCGCGATGCGCACCCGGTACGCCGCCGACGAGCGGAAATAGCTGTACAGCTTCATGAAGGGTCTAACTGAACGCCGAGATGCCGGTCTGCGCGCGGCCGAGGATCAGCGCGTGCACGTCGTGCGTGCCTTCGTAGGTGTTGACGGTCTCCAGGTTCATCACGTGCCGGATCACGTGGAACTCGTCGACGATGCCGTTGCCGCCGTGCATGTCGCGCGCCATGCGCGCGATGTCCAGCGCCTTGCCGCAGGAGTTGCGCTTGATGATCGAGATGATCTCCGGCGCCGCCTTGCCCTCGTCCTTCAGCCGGCCGAGGCGCAGGCAGCCCTGCAGGCCCAGCGTGATCTCGGTCTGCATGTCGGCGAGCTTTTTCTGGATCAACTGGTTGGCCGCCAGCGGCCGGCCGAACTGCTTGCGGTCCAGCGTGTATTGGCGCGCCGCGTGCCAGCAGAATTCCGCCGCGCCCAGCGCGCCCCAGGCGATGCCGTAGCGCGCGTTGTTCAGGCAGCCGAACGGGCCGTCGAGGCCCTCGACGCTCGGGCAGCAGGTTCTCTTCCGGGACGAACACCTCGTCCATCACGATCTCGCCGGTGATCGAGGTGCGCAAGCAGAACTTGCCTTCGATCTTCGGCGTGGACAGCCCCGTCATGCCCTTCTCGAGGATGAAGCCGCGGATGACGCCGTCGTCGGTCTTCGCCCAGACGACGAACACGTCGGCGATCGGCGAATTGGTGATCCACGTCTTGGCGCCGGACAGCTTGTAGCCGCCGGGCGCCGCGCGGGCGCGCGTCATCATGCGAGCCCGGGTCGGAGCCGTGGTTCGGCTCGGTCAGGCCGAAGCAGCCGATCCATTCGCCGCGTCGCGAGCTTGGGCAGGTATTTCTTGCGCTGCGCTTCCGTGCCGTAGGCGTAGATCGGATACATCACCAGCGAGCTTTGCACGCTCATCATCGAGCGGTAGCCCGAATCGACCCGCTCGATCTCGCGCGCGATCAGGCCGTAGCAGACGTAGTTCATGCCGGCGCCGCCGAACTCGGGCGGCAAGGTCGCGCCGAGCAGGCCCAGCTCGCCCATTTCGCGAAAGATCGCCGGATCGGAACGCTCGTGCCGGAAGGCGTCGGTGACGCGCGGCATCAGCTTGTCCTGCGCGTAGGCGTGCGCCGCGTCGCGGACCATGCGCTCGTCCTGCGAAAGCTGCTCGGCCAGCAGCAGCGGATCGTCCCAGACGAAGGCCGGTTTGGATTGCCGGGACGAGCGCAGACGTTCGGGGGCGTTCATGGCACTCCATTGAGCGGCGCTAAAGACCGCCCGCGTGCTGCAGCGATTATCGCTTGGCGGCGGCGCCGGCACCAGCGCCGAAGCGACAGGGTCGGCTTTTTTGGAATAAGACCAATGGCTTAAAGCGTCAAGCCGAGCTCCGCGGCCGGCGCTGCCCGCAGGATCCCCAGACCGGACGACCCGCGTTGCGGCCGCCCGCGCATGGGGGATCCATGAGCACCGTGACACGTGGCGCATGGTCGCCACACAGGCGCGACCGGCGCGGCTTTTCGCTGATCGAGCTCCTGATCGCGTTGACGATCGTGGGGCTCCTGGCGCTCGCGGCAGGGCCCACTTATCGCAACTGGATCGCCGCGCAGCAACTGGCGAACCATGCCTATTTCCTCGCCGGCACGCTGAATCAGGCGCGCAGCGAAGCCATCAAGAGCGGATACCGGGTCAATCTCTGCAAGACCCGCGACCGGCGCCAATGCACGGACGACGCCGGCGGTTGGGAACTGGGCTGGATCCTGTACATCGACGAAAATCAGGATGGCGAGATCGGTCCGGACGAGGCCGTCATTCGCGCCGAAGGCCCTCCCGGCAACGGGATCACCGTGCAGGGCAATCGCCCCGTCGCCGATTACGTCTCCTACACCAGCCTCGGCCATGCGAGGATGCTGTCCGGCGCCTTGCAGATGGGGACGTTCGTCGTCTGCAAGCCCGGGCAGGACGCGATCCAGGTCGTGCTCGCCAACAGCGGCCGTGCCCGCGTCCAGACGACCCGGCAGCGTTGTCCCTAGCGACGACGGCCAACGTTTCGAGGGGTTGTCGACGACACCCTGTGCAGCCCTCGCGACGGCGGCTACACGTCCGCAACCGTTTGTTCCGCCAGCGATACCTCTAATCGGGCCGCTTTGCCTGTCTCTGGGAGGCGACATATTATCCGCAGCAACCGAACAGGGAGACGTTCATGGGATTAGCCCCAATCCGGCCGCGATGCAGCCCGCAGAGCCTGCGCGCGCGCGGGTTCACATTGATCGAATTGATGGTCGTGGTGGCGATCGTCGGCATCCTGGCGGCGATCGCGCTGCCGTCGTACGCCGACTACGTCAGACGCAGCAAGATCATCGAGGCGACGTCCGAGCTGTCGGACATGCGCACTCGTTACGAGCAATTCTTTCTGGACAACCGCACCTATGCAGGCGGGTGTGCGGTCATTCAGCCAGTGGTGGCACCGCTGGCCAAGTCATTCACGGTCGATTGCACCACAGTCGCGGAAACGGCAACCACGTACACGGGAACCGCGACGGGCAAAGCCTCGGAAGGCATGAACGGCTATGTCTACACCATCGATCAAACCAACGCGAAGGTAACGACGAGCACCGGCCCCTGGGGCAAGAGCAGTGCTGTGTGCTGGGTCACGCGCAAGGATGGCTCATGCACTTGATGCGGCACGCGCCGCTGCCGCGCGTGCGCGGCTTCTCGCTCATCGAGTTGATGATCGCGATCGTGATCTTCGCGTTCCTGGTGCTGCTCGCCGCCCCGATGTACAGCGACTTCATCGCCAACTCGCGGATACGCAACGCCGGCGAGGCCCTGCTCAACGGCGTCCGCCTGACGGAGGCCGAGGCGGTCCGGCGTAATACGGTGGCCTGGTTCGTGTTCGATCCGACCACCGGATACAAGATTTACGCGACCGATCCGACCGATGGCACGCCCGACGATGGAAGGAACGCGAGCCATCCATGGGCCGTCTCGCCCTGGGTTTTCACCGATCAGGGGGCGTCCAAGGTAACCGCCACGGGCGCGGGCGGCCTGACGACGGTCACGTTCGACGGCTTGGGGCGCATCCTCGCCAACGCCGACACCACCGCGACGCTGACACGGATCAATATCACCAATCCAGACATAACGAATCCGCGCAATCTGAGCGTGGTCATCAATACCGGCGGCAACGGCATCAAGCTTTGCGATCCCGCCCTGGCGTCGACCGATCCGGCAGGTTGCCCATGAATACGCATATCAACGCGAGATGCGCCCAGGCCGGCAGCTTCCTGCTCGAAGCGCTGATCGGCATCCTGATCTTCTCCTTCGGCATCCTCGGCATCGTCGGGCTGCAGGCGCAGTCGCTGCGCCATACCGGCGAATCCGAATACCGCGCCGAAGCGGTCTACCTGGCCAATTCGCTGGTCTCGCAAATGTGGGCCGACAACCCGCCGGTCCCGATTGCCGCGGCGACCTATCTGCACGACAAGTACGACAGCACGGCCGGCGGTGCCGGCTACGTCGCATTCAAGAACACGGTCGGCGGCGCCAGCGGCGTGGCCGGCCTGCCCGGCGTCATCCTCGCGCAGCAGCGTCAACCTGCCGGTCGTGCTGGTGGATTCGGCCACCGATTGCAAGGGCAACAACGCCCCGCTGGCCCCGTCGACGCAGAGTCACGTCGTGATCGTCTGCGTGTACTGGCAGGTGCCCGGCGACACCGACATCCACAACTACACGATGACCGGCGTCGTCGGCGCCAATGCGTCCTAGACGATCCGAACATGGCGACGATTCCCTTCGCGGCAGGCAGCACGGCTTCAGCCTGATCGAGGTCATGGTCGGGGTGGTCATCGGCATGATCGCCGTGCTGGTGATCTACCAGGTCTTCGCGACGTCGGAAGGCATCAAGCGCAACATCACCGCCGCCGGCGACGCGCAGCAGAATGGCCTCCTGTCGTCGTTCATGCTGGGCATCGAGCTGGCCAATGCCGGCAACGGCCTCGCGGTCGTCGGCGCTGGACCTGGGCACGTGCACGCCGGCCGCCACCATGGCCGATTCGCTGCGGCCCATTCCGCTGCTGATCACCGACGGCGGCGGCGCCAACACCCCGGACAGCTTCGTCGTCTATTACAGCGTGGCGCGCACGTTCGTCTCGGCCGCATTGTTCACCAACACGTCGGCCGCCAATACGCCTTACCAGGTGCAGAGCGCCAACGGCTTCAAGAAGGGCGACGTGATCGTCGCGATCTCGAATCCCTCGGGGACGGGGCCCTGCTACAGCTCGGTGATCACCGACGTGGTGCCCAAGCCAGCCGATGCAACCGGTGTAGTGACGATCACGCACTCGGGTGCGCCGGCCACCGTCGGCGCGTCGTCGTCACTGTTCAACCTGGGCCCGGCCAATCTGGTTCAGAAGGTGCTCTACGACGTCAGCGGCGGGAACCTGCGCAGCACCTCGCTGCTCGATCCCGCCACCGGTGCGACAAGCAACGTGCAGCCGGCCAATCCGCTGGCGTCGAACGTCGTCAACATGAAACTCCAGTACGGCATCGACACCGTCGGCGACGGACTCGTCCATCAATGGGTCCCGGGCAAAGCCGGCACCGGGTACGGCGACTGGGACCCGGCGACGCTGCTGGCGGCCCCCGTCACGGCGACGGCGCCGGCCGTGGCGATCAACGCCATCAAGGCCGCACGCATCGCGATCCTGGTCAAGAGCGAGCAGGCCGACAAGGCGCTCGCCGGCCAAGGGTTCCAAACAACCGTGTTCAACGACTGCGCGGATAGCGTAGCAGGCACCTGTTCGGTCACGTTCAACATCCCGGCCGTCGCGGCCGCCACGCAGCCCTACGGCTGGCGCTACCGGGTCTATGAAACCGTGATTCCGCTGCGGAACGAGCTATGGAACAAGGACTTTTGAAGATCGCCCGGACATCGACGTTGCGCCGCCAGCGCGGCGTCGTGCTGTTCATTGCGCTGATCGTGATGGTGGCGATGAGCCTGGCCGCGATCGCGCTGATCCGGTCGGTCGACACGACCAACATCCTGATCGGCAACCTCGCCTTCCGCCAGGCGTCGATCCTGCCTGCGAACCTCGCGGTCGAGCAGGCGGCTGCCGCGCTGTTCACCGATTCGGCGCCGACGGCGGCGTAGCGGCGATCGCCGACCCGACGGCGGACCTGCCTGCCGAAAACTACTACGCCAAATGGCAGAACAGCGACGATCCGCGCGGGATTCCGTTGCAGCTGCAGACCAAGAGCAACTGGACGCTTGCCGAAGACCCTGGACGCGATGGATGCCAACGACGCCAGCGTCACGGCGCCAACAAGACCCAGGTGCGCTACGTCATCGAGCGGATGTGTGATTCATCCGCAGCCGTGATTCCGGCAGACCATTCTGCCCAGCCGAGCTGGTGCGACATGCTGCCGCCGAAGGTCAATCCGGGAACCACCGTTCACGATCGATCCGTGGCGACATTGAACCCGATCCCGTTCTATCGCGTCACCATCCGCGTCGACGGACCACAGAATTCGACATCGTTCCTGCAGGCGATGCTGCGGTGAAAGCCGCACAGGGAGAATAAAACATGCGGTACCAACCCGTTCCTCCCCTCGTCCGCCGCTGGCTGGCGGCGCTGCTTTCGCTGCTGCTGGGCCTCGGGCCGCTGGCGACGCCCGCCTACGCCGGACTGACGCCGCTCGCCGACGAACCGATCAACATCAAGAACCAGGCCAAGCCGAACATCATCCTGACCGTCGACGATTCGACGTCGATGCTGTACGACTTCCTGCCCGATTACGTGATTGGAGACCTCGGACCCGACAAAACTGGGGTGGCAGTCGCCAACCAAGTACTGCCGCGACGGCACGGGCGCGATGGCATGCGCCGCGTGCGGCTACCCTGGCCGCCAGCGAACGATTTCTCCGCGCAGTACTGGTATCGACGGGCCAGTACATAGTCCCCCGGCTACATCTTCCCACAGTACGGCGCGCCGTATTCCGATCCTATGCGACCGGCTTCGACGCCAGCGGCCCGGCGCCGGCTGCGACAGCGGCGCCGCGGATGCTGCTCTGATGGAACATTCAGGTGCTCACCCGGCATCGATCCGGGTCCGGTGCCGGGATCGCCACTTATCCCAGCGGTGCTCCAGCAGTTCGACCACTGGCGCGGTCGCCGTACGAATACTGGCTGCTGTGGCCCGCCCCGGTGCACAACAGTGCGCTCAACCACATGTACTACAACCCGCGGCTCACCTACGACCCGCCGGTGTATTCCGATCGGCACCAGCTACCCGCAGATGGATCGAGCAACACGTCGAGCTGGACCAAGGTCCGCGCCGATCCGTTCCGACGGCCGATCCGCTGGATTGCTCGAGCGAGGCCTGCGTCGACCTGACCGCGAACGTCATCGTCGGGCAGTGGTGCAATTCGGACTGGACGCAGGGGAACGACGACAGCTGCCGGGTCAACACCGGGCAATGCCGCATCAGACGGTCGTCGCCGCGGACGGGCTCGGTACACCGGCGCTGAGCGGCGTTCATGATCCTGCACCGATGGCGTTTCACCGGTGACGCGACCAGCGTCGATACCGGCGCGAGCCCGTCTGGATGGCTCACTCCACCGGTATCCGCGGTCAAGGCCGGACTGGACGACCGCGCAGACCCGTGCATCCAGAAGAATTTCTACGAAAACGACAACGTGCTGTGGTGCGACACCACCAGCCCGACTGGCCGCAGACCGGCCCGACGATACTCGCAAACCTGCCACGGCATCACAATCCCAGGCGCAGACCTGCAACGCGGTCCAGCCCAACCTGTGCGGCGGCACCGGCAGCACCTGCAGCGCGCAGACGCAGACCTGCGCAGATGCATCGCCGACGCAGACCTGCGCCGGCATCTACGACGACTTGCCGGCTACCAGGCCGGGCCTGCACAGACCTGCGGCGCCGTGCACCGCGCAGACGTGCGCAACGAGCAGCCCGTACGCAGCTTCAGACGCTTGCGCAACATCATGCGGCCGCGAGACCTGCAACGGCGCCGCGACGCAGACCTGCGCCAACATCAGTCGCGCAGACGTGCAACGGCGCGAAGACGCAGACATGCGCCAACATTGCACGACAGACCTGCACGCTGCACCGCGCGTCCCCAGTTCAACTGCACGACGACCGCTTACGCCGCAACCCGCTGCCGGCCGGCCCGCGAGAAGATCCGGTGCTGCGACGCCCGATCACGACCTGCCCGCCGCGATAGCTGCGCCACAACCGGGCAAGTGCAGCTCGAGACCAAGGCCGCATGCTCGTCCGACGCCACCGCTGCCCGACGCTGGCGGCACGTGCAGCTCGACCGGCCAGCGCCTGCACATCCTGGCGGCGCGACCTGCCCGCCCGGGCAACTGCAACAACCGTCGGCAACGCGTGTGCACGTCGAACGCCGGATCCTGTCCGCACATCGTCGGCGCACTGCAGCGACAACGACGGCAGACGCCTGCAGCGCGCCGAACGCGCGCATGTCCGCTGCCGAGCGGCACGTGCAACGACCCGCAACGGCCGACCTGCACGTCGAACGCGAACTGTCCGCGCAATCGGCGCCAGTGCAGCAACGCACCAACGACGCTCGTGCACGCGGCGCAACCCGCGACGACTGCCCTGCACGACCGGCAAGTGCACTGTCAGTCACGGCGCAGCCTGCACCATCGAACGCCAGGAGACCTGCCGTGAATACCGTTGCGACGACGGCGTGCACAATCACCGGCGCAACGCGTGCACGGCACGGTGGCGCCAATGCCGCGAAGGTGCGGCAAGTGCACGGCGGACCAATTGCCACACTGCACGCAGCAACAGCGCGCAACACGTGCCCGCCCCAGCCCGGCAACCTGCAGCGGCCCCAACGCGGCTCTGCACGACGACGTGCGGACCAGCGCAACTGCCCGACCAGGCCGGCACACGTGCAGCATCACCAACCGCGAGACGTGCACGGCGTCCGCGGCACGTGCTCGAAGGGCAGCCGAGCATGACAGTGCAGCGGTCATCCGGATGCGACCTGCACCAATCGGCACAGCTGCGAACAACGGCCCGACGCAACCCGGGTAACTTGCAGCGTCACGGCCGGCAACGCCTGCATTCCGAACAAGGAGCGCCGCAGCTGTCCGAGCCAGACTGCGACCCGCGGCGACTGCAGCATCACGGGCTTGCAGCATGCGCAATGCATCGGCCAACAGCACAGTGCCCGAACCAGCCGGGACCGATGTCGCGAGCACTGCGCGCAGCGACACGTTGGGCGTCAGTCGCGACGCTACGCTGACTCGCAACGATGCGGCCGACGCCAAGGGCGTCGTCTGCCGCCGCAACAACCAGGCTATACGCGGTGCCAACCCGACGGCCGCCGAGCCCGATACAACTATCCGGCGGCAAGTACACGACGCCGATCAGCGGCGGCACCGGGCACGACGCCTGCATCGCCACCGCCCGCTACGCCGCGGTGCCGCGCCACTACTGGAAGACCGAGGTCGAGTGGTGCGACAAGGCAGTATCGACGCGCCGGCGACAAGTGGCTGGGCTACGGCGACGCGAACGCGCGGCCACTGCCAGGCGTTCAAGGACGCCTCGCACATCTATCCGCGCTTCCACCAGTTCGGCGGCAAGCGCGGCGGAGTACCGACAACATGACAACGTCCGGCGTTCCAGCGGGTCGACCTCGATATCAGCAAGCGCGCGACCGCGACCTACACGCACACCTGGACCGACGCCGTCGGGCACCGGCGGTCGATCACGCGCACGTTTCGACGAGGAAATGACCAACTACGCCAACTGGTTCGCCTACTACCGCACGCGCATCACGGCGGTGAAGACGGTGACCTCGCTGACGTTCCTCGGCAAGCTCGGCAGGCACGTTCAACCTCGACGACAGTTCCGCGTCGGGCTGCACACCTTGTCGAACGGAAGGCGCCACATCGGGCAAGTTCGACCCTCCGGGTTCGTCGACGTCGCCGACTTCGATGCGACGCCAAAAGCAGCGTGGGCGAAGCAGTTGCTGGCCATCAAGCATTCCGCTGGGCCAGGAAACGCCGACCTTGAATGCGATGTCGCGCATCGGCGAGTACTATCTCGCCGGGCGGCAAGCCGCGAGTTCTCGGGCGCGACCGACCCGATCGTCCTGTCGTGCCAGAAGAACTGGCACATGCTCTTCACCGACGGATTCACCAACCAGGGCTGCGCTGCCGACGTCGACCGTCGGCGACCAGGACGACAAGGTGCCGGCGACCGTGCCGATCGGGGCAATTGCCGGTCGGCGGCCACGCCGGTGACGATCACCGGCCTCACGCCGGGCTCGGCATGGCCGCGTCCGTTCCGCGAGGATCCGAGCGGCAACAGCGCGAGCAACTCGGCGTCGGACTACGTCGACGAACTACTGGGTCACCGACTTGCGTCCGGCGATGCCCGAGAACGTCGCCACCAGCACGCAGGGATCCGGCGAGCTGGCCGCACCAGAACTTCGCGGCGATGTCGCTGGGCACGCAGGGCATTCTGCCGTCGGGCAACCAGTCGATCGTCGAATCGCAGCTGCCGGCGGGCACGCTGCAATGGCCGAAGCCGCAGCCGACCGTCTACAAGCCCGACCAGTCCGGGCGTCGACGATCTGTGGCATGCGGCGATCAACGGCCGCGGGCGATTCGTCAACGCGCAGTCGGCCGACGAGCTCAAGCTCGGCATGGGCCAGATCCTGCAGGACGTCGATCAACCAGGCGGGCGCTCGCGCCGGCGTCGGCTTCCAGAGCGCCAACATTTCGGGCGCGAACAATTTCATCTACCGTACGTGCGTTCCAGCCGGGCTGGGGCGCGAGCCTGCGCAAGGTGCAGATCGATCCGACTGACCGGCGCGGAAATGCGCGGACGTCTGGGACGCGTCCGACGCAACTGACGGCGCAGCTTACCGTGGTGCCCGGCGTCAAGGACACGCCGTGGTTCACCGACCGCAAGTCGTCACCGATCGACGAAACCAGGAACGCCGTGCCGTTCCTTGCGGCCAGCATCGGCGCCAACCAGCTCGATTCGCTGGCGCCGGGAAAGACCGCGCGGGCGCAGGCGATCCTCGAGTTCCTGCGCGGCAATCGCAAGCAACGAAGGCAGCTACGATCGGCCAGTTCCGCGTTCGCATCGGCGGCCTGCTCGGCGACATCGTCGACTCGCAGCCGGTCTATGTCGGTCCGCCGCGCGCGCCGTACCTGGAGGCCAACGATCCGGGCTACTCGACTGAATTCAAGAACCGCGCTTGGCGCAGTCGGCCGGCGCGCGTCTACGTCGGCGCCAATGACGGCATGCTGCATGCGTTCGACGACGCCACCGGCAACGAAGCCTGGGCGTTCGTGCCAGTCGGAGCTCTTCCGGCCCGACAAGACCGGCCTGGGCGCGCTTTCGTACCAGGATGGCGCGCTTGCCGCCGTTCAAGCATCATTTCTACGTCGATTCGACGCCGCGGATCAGCGACGTCAACTTCGGCGGCGGCGCCACCGATTGGCACACGATCCTCGTCGGCGGCCTCGGCAAGGGCGGCAAGTCCTACTACGCGCTCGATATCTCGCAGCCGAACGACATCACCGACGAGACCACGGCGGCGCAGCACGTGCTGTGGCAATTCACCGATGCCGACATGGGCTACAGCTACGGCCGGCCGATCATCGCCAAGACGCATGCGTTCGGCGGCAAATGGGTGGTGATCGTGCCGTCGGGCTACAACAACGCGAGCGGCAAGGGCAAGATCTTCATCCTCGCGCCAGCGACGGAAGGCTGCTGAAGACGCTGTCGACGGGCGCCGGCACGGCGACCAACCCGTCGGGCCTCGCGCAGATCGCCGCGTACGAGAAGGACTTCCGCAACCAGATCGCCGAGCAGATCTACGGCGGCGACCTGCTGGGGAATTTCTGGCGCTTCGACATCTCCGGTACGGACGAAACGGCGGCCAGCTGGGGCGCACCGGTCTTGATCGCCAACCTGACCGATCCGGCCGGCAACCCGCAGCCCGTGACGACACCGCCGCAAATCGAGATCGACATCGCCAACGGCATCGACCGCTGGGTGTTCATCGGCACCGGCCGCCTGCTCGACGACCTGGACCTGACGACTCCTTCGATCGCCGATCAGATCCAGACGATGTATGCGATCCGCGACGGCACCAGCGTCCACGCCGCTCACGCCGTGGCCGGCGACCTTGCAGCCGCGCGCCGACATGATCCCGGTAACCGACGCCGCTGGGCTCGCTGCCAAGCCGGCCAAGGGCTGGTTCGACGACCTGCCGCTGGGTCAGCGCATCGTCGTCCCGGTGCAGGCCGCGCTGTCGCTGGTCGCGTATGTCGGCACCTCGCCGCAGACCGATCCCTGCCTGACCGGCCAGCCGGCCACGCTGTATGCAAGGCAATACGGGAGCGGCAATTCGCTGCTGCTCGACGACACCGGCGCGATGACCGAGAGCATCTTCGAGGCCGAGGGCATCGTCGGCATCGAGCTGGTGGCGATTGAGCGGCGGCAGTACCGACAGCGGCACCGGCGGATTCCCCGACCTGCGCATCGCGATCACCGCGGGAACGGCCGGCAAGGCGACAAGCTTCGTCAAGCCGATGCCTCCCGACTTCGCGCAGAAGCATCGGATGTCCTGGCGCTTGCTCGGCCAGTAGACCTGTCGCATCATCGCGGCTGAATGCGGCCGCTCCGCGCAAGCGGAGCGGCCGCGCTTTTTCCCGTCCCCGGCACCGGTTCAGTGAGCTACGCCGCCTACGATCCCGCCCTTTTCGACCCGCCGGCGACGACCGAGCGGCCGCTCGGCGTTTCGGTGCTGGCCTCGACCCTGGTGCACGTCGCGCTGATCGTGGCGCTGGCGAGCGTCCGGCCGACGATATCGCTGCTGCCGACCTGGCAGGGAGCTGAACGCACCGATCCAGGTGCGCCCTGCGAGCAGCCGGCGGTGCCGGTGCCCGAGCCGCTCGCCGGAACCGGTGGCCGTGATCAGCGTGCCCCGAGCCGTCGCCGACACCCGCGCCACGCACCGCCGAAGGAACCGGCAGCCAAGGTGCCGGTGCCGATAAGCGCCCGCCGAGCGCGGCGGCGACGCAGCCGTTGATCATTCGCACGGGGCCGCCGAACCCCAACGGCTCGGTCGGCGGTCGGCCCGTTGGGCAATCCAGAGCAAGTGAGCGTCGCGACCGCCGCGCGGCTCGCGCAGCGCTTTCCGGTGCTCGCGGCGCGCGCCCCCAAGCTCAACGGCGCGGTGATCACCGGCTATCCGATCGAAGCGGCGCGCGCACATCAGAGCGCCCGCATTGCGGCCGTGCTGACGGTCGATGCCTCGGGCAACATCGTCGATCGCGACACGGTGCTCGCGCCCGACGACCCGATGTTTCGCGCGGCAGTGCTGACCGCGCTCGCCGGCGCCCGGTTCACGCCGGCCGAGCTCGACGGCAAGCCGATCGCCTACTGGGCAATCCTGGAATTCGTCTTCGACATCGACCCGCTGCCCGGCACGACTGGCCGCTGATCTCCCGCAGCGTCCTGGCTGTCAATTGTCAGGGGATTGTCTCGGGCAAGCGTGCCGTCTGCCCATGTTCCTGGCGTCGTCCCCGCGCACGCGGGGACCCGGCGACTCTGTTCGGAGGATGGCAGCTAGCCCATCGTCGGCATGTGGAACCCCGGCGCGGCGCTGCCGTCGTCCGGCCAGCGCGCCGTGACCGCCTTGCCGCGCGTGTAGAAACGCACGCCGTCCATGCCGTGCACGTGCAGGTCGCCGAACAGCGAATTGCGCCAGCCGCCGAACGAGTAGAACGCCATCGGCACCGGGATCGGCACGTTGACGCCGATCATGCCGACTTCGACGTCCTGCTGGAATTTCCGCGCGGCGAAGCCCGAGCGCGTGAACAGCGCGGCGCCGTTGGCGTAGGGATTGGCGTTGATCAGCTCGATCGCGGCGTCGAGCGAATCGGCGCGCACGATCGCCAGCACCGGCCCGAAGATTTCCTCGCGATAGATCGCCATCTCTCGCGTGACCTGGTCGAACAGCGTCGGACCGACGAAGAATCCGTCCTCGTGGCCGGCGACGCGCGGCTTGCGGCCGTCGACGACCAGCGTCGCGCCCTCGTCGACGCCGCGGTCGATCAGGCCGACGATGCGATCGCGCGCGGCGCAGGTGATCACCGGACCCATTTCCGACTCGCGCCGGTCGCCGGGGCCGACGGTGATGCGGCGCGCGCGTTCGGCGAGCCTGTCGCGCAGCGCGTCGCCCGCGTCGCCGACCGCGACCACGACCGACACCGCCATGCAGCGCTCGCCGGCCGATCCGTACGCCGCGCCGATCAGCGCCTCGGTGGCGAACGCGAGATCGGCGTCGGGCATCACGACGGCGTGGTTCTTCGCGCCGCCCAGCGCCTGCACGCGCTTGCCGTGGCGCGATCCGGTCTCGTAGATGTAGCGCGCGATCGGCGTCGAGCCGACGAACGACACCGCCTTGATCGACGGGATGCGCGAGGATCGCGTCGACCGCCTCCTTGTCGCCGTGCACGACGTTGAACACGCCGTCCGGCAGCCCGGCTTCGGTCAGCAGCTCCGCCATGCGCAGGCTCATCGTCGGATCGCGCTCGGACGGCTTCAGGATGAACGTGTTGCCGCAGGCGAGCGCGATCGGAAACATCCACATCGGCACCATCGCCGGGAAGTTGAACGGCGTGATGCCGGCGCACACGCCGACCGGCTGGCGCAGCGAAAAGGTGTCGACGCCGGTGCCGACGTTGTCGCTGAAATCGCCCTTGAGCAGGTGCGGGATGCCGGTGGCGAATTCGACGACTTCGATGCCGCGCGTGATCGAGCCCTCGGCGTCGCTGAGCGTCTTGCCGTGCTCCTGCGATACCAGCCGCGCCAGGTCGGTCTTGTGCGCGTCCATCAATTCGCGAAAGCGCATCAGCACGCGCGCACGGCGCAGCGCCGGCGCGGCGCGCCACGCGGGCAGGGCTTCGGTGGCGGCGGCTGCCGCGGCGTCGACGTCGGCCGCGTCGCTCAAGGGAACGTGCCGCAGCACTTCGCCGGTGGCAGGGTTGGTCACCTCGGCATAGCGCGTCGTGTGCGCAGCAACGGCCCGGCCGCCGATCCACAGCGGCAGGCGTTCCAGTGTTGTCAGGTCCATGTTTTCTCCTCGTCCTGCCGTCGCCCCGGCGCAGGCCGGGGCCTAATCAGCGATACCGGCATGCTAGGCACCGCACCTTGGATCCCGGCCTACGCCGGGATGACAGCCGCGGAGGCGTCGCCCCGGCGGAGGCCGGGGCCCAAGTTGCGCTGCTCGGCCCAAGCACTTGGATCCCGGCCTGCGCCGGGATGACAGCCGCCGAAGGCGTCGCCCCGGCGGAGGCCGGGGCCCAAGTTGCGCTGCTCGGCCCAAGCACTTGGATCCCGGCCTGCGCCGGGATGACAGCCGCAGAGGCGTCGCCCCGGCGGAGGCCGGGGCCCAAGTTGCGCTGCTCGACATCACACGTGTTGATTCGGGCACGTGATGCACAAGCACTTGGATCCCGGCGTCCGCCGGGATGACAGCCCAATCGTGTCATCTGACCTCATGCAGCCGCGCGACGTAGCGCGCGACCATGTCCGCTTCCAGGTTCACCCGCGCGCCGGCGGCAAGTTCGCCGAGCGTCGTCGCAGCCAGTGTATGCGGGATCAGATTGACTGCAAAGCGCCGTCCTTCGACGGCATTGACCGTGAGACTCACGCCGTCGACGGCGATCGAGCCCTTGGCCGCGATCAGGCGCGCGAGATCGGCCGGTGCGTCGATCTCCAGCACGACGTTCGCGTCCTCGCTCGCCGCGCGCGCGAAGCGCGTCACCACGCCGACGCCATCGACATGGCCCGCCACCAAGTGACCGCCGAGCCGGTCGGAAAGTTGCAGCGCCTTTTCCAGGTTGACCGCGCCGGGGCGATCGAGCCGCGCGGTGCAGCGCAAGGTCTCGGCGGAGACATCGAAACCGAGCATCGCCCCGTCGATGGCGACGACCGTCAGGCAGCAGCCGCTGACGGCGATGCTGTCGCCGACCGCCACATCGCTGGTGTCGAGCCCGGCGGCGTCGACCGTAAGCTTCACGCCGTCCGCCGTCGGCTGCGCCACCGTGATCCTTCCCACCGCCTGCACGATGCCAGTGAACATCAGCGCTCGATCCGCGCGACGATGCGCCAATCCGCACCGACGGGTCGACGCCGAGTGATGCGCAAGCGGCTTGCGCTCCGCCAGCCGCGCGAGCGGCGCCGGCAGCGCGAACATGCCGCGCGCGCCCTCGCCCAGGATGCACGGCGCGACGTAGACCAGGAGCTCGTCGACCAGCCCGGCGGCGAGCAGCGCGCCGTTGAGCCTCGCGCCCGCTTCGACGTGCAGCTCGTTGATGCCGCGCGCGGCAAGCGCGGCGAGCATCGCCCCAAGGTCGATCCTGCCGTCGCGGTCGGGCAGGATCAGCGTCTGCACGTTCGCCGGCCACGCGGTCTTCGGCGCCGCCGCGGTCACGACGATCACCTCGCCTCCGGCCAGCAGCCGCGCCGTCGCCGGCAGCTCGCCGTGGCGGTCGACGACCACTTTCACCGGCTGGCGCGGCGTGTCGATCGCGCGCACGGTGAGCTGCGGATCGTCGTGCTGCACGGTGCCGATGCCGGTCAGGATCGCGCAGGCCCTCGCCCGCCAGCGATGGCCGTCGGCGCGCGCCTCCTCGCCGGTGATCCACTGGCTCTCGCCGTTCTCGAGCGCCGTGCGCCCGTCGAGGCTGGCGGCGATCTTGACGCGTACCCACGGCCGGCCGTGCTCGACGTTCATCAGCCAGCCGACGTTCAACTCGCGCGCTTCGCTGCTCGAGGAGGCCCATGGCGACATCGACTCCCGCCGCGCGCAGCCGCTCCGCACCGTGCGCCGCCGGCGGGTACGGATCGGGCATCGCGGCGACCACGCGCGCCACGCCCGCGGCGAGCAAGGCTTCGGTGCAGGGCCCCGTTCTCCCCTGGTGGTTGCACGGCTCGAGGGTGACGTACGCGGTCGCGCCGCGCGGGTCGTTGCCGCGCGCGCGCGCATCGGCCAGCGCGCGCACTTCGGCGTGCGCCTCGCCCGCCCGTTCGTGCCAGCCTTCGCCGACGACGCGCCCGTCGCGCACCAGCACGCAGCCCACGCGCGGGTTGGGCGTCGTCGTGTACAGGCCGCGTCCAGCCAGCTCGAGCGCGCGCGCCATCCAGTCGCGCTCCTGATCGCTGAATGCGCTCATGTCGCGATGCCGGCTCGAGTTCGAACGACACTGGATTCACTCCCCGCCTTCGCGGGGACTGAGGGCCGCGGGAATGATGAATGACGGGAGAGGCGGCGCCTCACGCAGGCGTTACCGCGGCTTGCGCCGCACGGGCGCGGGCTCGACTTCCTGCAGCGCGTCCCTGAAGTCGGCCACATCCTGGAAGCTGCGGTACACCGAAGCGAAGCGGATGTAGCCCACCTTGTCCAGCTTGTAGAGCTCCTGCATCACCATCTCGCCGACCTGGCGCGACGGAATCTCGCGCTCGCCCAGGGCCAGCACCTGCTGGACGATGCGCTCGACGGCCTGGTCGACATACTCGGTGGGCACCGGGCGCTTGTGCAGTGCGCGCTGGAAGCCGCTGCGGATGCGGTGCACGTCGAAGTCCGACCGCGTGCCGTTCTGCTTGACGATCTGCGGCAGCCGCAGCTCCGCGGTCTCGTAGGTGGTGAAGCGCTTCTGGCAGGCGGGGCAGCGGCGGCGGCGCCGGATCGAGTCGCCCGCTTCGGACACGCGCGAATCGACGACCTGCGTATCCGCGCTGCCGCAGAACGGGCACTTCATGCCAGCCGGTAGACCGGAAATTTCGCCGTCAGCACGGCGAGTGCCCTGATCACGCGATCGCGCGTGCCCGTGTCGGCCGGCGCGTCGAGCACGTCGGCGATCAGGTGCGCTAGCTGCTCGCACTCGATCTCGGTGAAGCCCCGCGTCGTGATCGCGGGGCTGCCGATGCGCACGCCGCTGGTGACGAACGGCTTTTCGGGGTCGTTCGGAATCGCGTTCTTGTTGACGGTGATGTGCGCGGCCGACAGCGCGGCCTCGGCATCCTTGCCGGTGATCTTCTTGGCGCGAAGGTCGAGCAGGAACAGGTGCGAATCGGTGCCGCCGGAGACGATGCGCAGTCCCCGCTCCTGCAGCACGCGTGCCAGGACGCGCGCGTTCTCGATCACGCGCTCCTGGTAGACCCTGAAATCATGCGACAGCGCCTCCTTGAACGCCACCGCCTTCGCGGCGATGACGTGCATCAGCGGGCCGCCCTGCAGGCCGGGGAATACGGCGGAGTTGATCTGCCGCGCGTGCTCGGCGCCGGCGAGGATGAACCCGCCGCGCGGACCGCGCAGCGTCTTGTGCGTCGTGCTGGTGACGAAATGCGCGATCCCGACCGGGGTCGGATAGACGTCCGCCGCGATCAACCCCGCGTAATGCGCCATGTCGACCATCAGGAACGCGCCGACCGAATCGGCGATCGCCCGGAATCGCTTCCAGTCGATCACCCGCGAATAGGCGGAAGCGCCGGCGATGATCAGCTTGGGCTTGTGCTGCCGGGCGAGGCGCTCGGCGGCGTCGTAGTCGATGAGCTCGGTGACCGGGTCCAGCCCGTAGGCGACGACGTTGAACCACTTGCCCGACATGTTGACCGGCGAGCCGTGCGTCAGATGGCCGCCGTGCGGCAGGCTCATCCCGAGCACCGTGTCGCCCGGCTTCAGCATCGCGAAGAATACCGCCTGGTTCGCCTGCGCCCCGGAGTGCGGCTGCACGTTGGCATATTCGGCGCCGAACAGCTTCTTGACGCGGTCGATGGCGAGCGTCTCCGCGATGTCGACGAATTCGCAGCCGCCGTAGTAGCGCTTGCCCGGATAGCCTTCCGCGTACTTGTTGGTGAGCTGCGAGCCCTGCGCGGCCATCACCGCGGCGCTGGCGTAGTTCTCGGACGCGATCAGCTCGATATGCGTTTCCTGGCGCGCGTTTTCGCCGGCGATCGGCCGTCCACAGTTCCGGATCGGCCTGGCTGATTGTCTGCGCGCGGTGCGCCATGGTGGGCTTGTCGTGAACGAAAGCGCGTCATTTTAGCATTGCGACCTCGCTTTGCCGCACTGCGGCAAAGCGATTGCCATCGCCGTCACCGCGGGTTAATCTTCGACGCGCGCCGCCCGGCCAAGGCGTGCCGGCCGCGCGATCGATGGCCGGGTTACGATCGTCCCGAGCCTGTTCGAGCCTTGTGCGCCAACCCCCTTGGAGGGCTGCGCCGTGTCCTTCCTCCTGTCGCTATCGCGACTGATCGACCGCATCACCGAGCGCATCGGCCACACGCTGTATTGGCTGATCCTGATCACCGTCCTGATCAGCGCCGCCAACGCCGTGGTGCGCAAGGCCTTCAACTACAGCTCCAACAGCTATCTCGAAATGCAGTGGTACCTGTTTTCGGCGGCTTTCCTCGGCGCCGCCGGCTACACCTTGCTGCGCAACGAGCACGTCCGCATCGACGTCATCGCCGGGCGGCTGTCGCGGCGCGCGCAGGTCTGGATCGACATCATCGGCACGATCTTCTTTCTCATGCCGATGGCGATCCTGATCGGCTGGCTGGGCTGGCCGCTGTTCGTCGACGCGTACGTGCGCAACGAAGTCTCGACCAACGCCGGCGGGCTCACGATCTGGCCGGCGCGCCTGCTGGTGCCGGTCGGCTTCTTCCTGCTGGCGATGCAGGGAATTTCCGAGTTGATCAAGCGGATCGCCTTCCTGATGGGATTGGCCCCCGATCCCGCCGAGAAGCCCCACGAAAAGACGCTCGAGGAGCAGCTCGCCGAGGACATACTGCGCACGCGCGGCGAGGAATCGCTGGCCGCGGAAATCGCGGCGCAGGCGGCCAAGCCCGACGGAGACAACCGATGAGCGCGCGAGCCGAAGGCAGCCCGCAGGGCCGTTCGCGCGCGATTCGGCAGGAGGCCGATACGCGGTGCATCCGTTTGATCCGTCGCGGCGAGGCCGACCGATGAGCGCGCGAGCCGAAGGCAGCCCGCAGGGCCGTTCGCGCGCGATTCGGCATGAGGCCGACGGGAGGTCGTTCGTCCTGCACCAGGCGGTCAGTGAGGCCGAGCAATGACCGCCTTCCTGATCGCGAACATCGCGCCGCTGATGTTCGTGACCTTGGTGGTCGTGCTGCTGCTCGGCTATCCGGTCGCGTTCTCGCTCGCCGCCGTGGGCATCTTCTACGCGCTGGTCGGCATCCACCTGGGCCTCCTCACGCCATCGCTCGTCCAGGCGTTGCCGGAACGGGTCTGGGGGGTGATGTCGAACGACACCCTGCTGGCGGTGCCGTTCTTCACCTTCATGGGATTGATCCTGGAACGCAGCGGCATGGCCGAGGATCTGCTGGACACCATCGGCCAGGTGTTCGGACCCGTGCGCGGCGGGCTCGCCTACGCCGTCATCTTCGTCGGCGCGCTGCTGGCGGCAACGACTGGCGTCGTCGCCGCCTCGGTGATCTCGATGGGGCTGATCTCGCTGCCGATCATGCTGCGCTACGGCTACGACCGGCGCTTCGCCACCGGCGTCATCGCGGCGTCGGGCACGCTGGCGCAGATCATCCCGCCGTCGCTGGTGCTGATCATCATGGCCGACCAGCTCGGCAAGTCGGTCGGCGACATGTATGCCGGCGCGTTCATTCCCGGCATCTCGCTGGCATGCATCTACGCCGTGTACGCGATGGGCGTTTGCGTGGTCAAGCCGGCGTGGGCGCCGGCGCTGCCGCTCGAAGCGCGCACCTTGCGCGAGCCCGACGGCTCGGGCGGCACGCGCTCGCTGCTGGTCATGACGATCGTCGCGGCTGCATCGGCGATCGCGTTCGCGCACTGGAAGTACGGCCCCGACGACCCGACCGACGAGATGCTCGTGGTCGCGACCAGCGTCGGCGCGGGCGTCGCGTTCTTTGCCGCGCTACTCAACCGCGTGTTCAAGCTGGGCCTTCTCTCGCGGCTGGCCGAGCGCGTGATATTCGTGCTGATACCGCCGCTGGCGCTGATCTTCCTGGTGCTGGGAACGATCTTCCTCGGCGTCGCGACGCCGACCGAGGGCGGCGCGATGGGCGCGAGCGGCGCGCTGATCATGGCGCTGGCGCGCAACCGCCTGACCTGGAAGCTCCTCCGCCAGGGGATGGACACGACGCTGAAGCTCTCGACCTTCGTCGTGTTCATCCTGGTCGGCGCGCGCGTGTTCAGCCTGACGTTCTACGGCGTCAACGGGCACGTCTGGGTCGAGCACCTTCTGTTGCATCTTCCCGGCGGACAGCTGGGCTTCCTGATCGTCGTCAACGCGCTGATCTTCTTCCTCGCGTTCTTCCTCGACTTTTTCGAATTGTCGTTCATCATCATTCCGCTGGTCGGTCCGGTCGCCGACAAGCTCGGCATCGACCTGATCTGGTTCGGCGTGCTGCTCGGCGTCAACATGCAGACTTCGTTCATGCATCCGCCGTTCGGCTTCGCGCTGTTCTACCTGCGCAGCGTCGCACCGGCGAAGGACTTCCTCGACCGGGTCACCGGCAGGCTCACGGCGCGCGTGACGACCGGGCAGATCTACTGGGGCGCGGTGCCGTTCGTGCTGATCCAGGTTTTGATGGTCGCGCTGGTCATCGGCTTTCCGCAGATGGTGCTGGTGTACAAGGCCAAGGAGAAGGCTTTCGACATAAACAAGATCCAGATCGTCGTCCCTGTCGACGAGTCGGCCCCGGGCAACCAGCCGACCGGAAGCCAATCCCAACGTCGAGCAGGACGAGGCCGCGAAGGCGCTGGAAAAGGAGCTCGGCGGCGGGGCGCCCGACGCAAAGAGCGAGTCTGCGCCGTCAAATCAGCCGGCCGAAGACAATCCGAACGTCGAACAGGATGAGGCGACCAAGGCGCTGGAGAAGGCGCTCGGCGGCGGGACCAAGGCGCCGGAAGAGAAGAAATAACGGCCGCACCGATCGGCGTCGCCTTTGACAAAACGCCGTCGCCCCGGCGCATGCGTCGCCCCGGCGCAGGCGTCGCTCCGGCGCGCCGGGGCCCAAGCAGCGATATTCGCCGGATGCGCCGCACTTGGATCCCGGCCTTCGCCGGGATGACAGCGAGCGTGGCCTTCGCCGGGATGACAGCGAGCGTGGCCTTCGCCGGGATGACAGCGACGTGATTCGATCCGGGCGCGGCCCGGCCTCCCGTCTACTTCTTGCGAGTCATCCGCTCCGCGGCGATCATGAAATTGTCGAAGCGGTTTTCAGTGACGGCGAACCAGCGAAACTTCCTCTGCGCGGAATGCCTTCCACGGTTCGTAGATCTTCTTGAATTTGGCGTTCTTGGTGGCGATCTCGTCGTAAACCTCGGTCGTCGCCTTGTAGCATGCCGCCATGATCTCGTTCGAGAACGGCTGCAGCTTGACGCCGTTGCCGATCAGCCGCTTCAGCGCGGCCGGATTGAGCGAATCGTACTTGGCCGTCATGTCCATATTCGCCTCGTAGCAGGCGGCCTCGAAGATCGCCTGGTAGTCCTTCGGCAGCGCTTCCCAGGCCTTGAGGTTGACGTAGCAGATCGACTCCGGTACTGCCTTCCCACCAGCCAGGATAGTAGTAGTACTTGGCGACCTTGTAGAAGCCGAGCTTCTCGTCGTCGTAGGGGCCGACCCATTCGGCGGCATCGATCGTGCCTTTTTCCAGCGCCGGATAGATGTCGCCGCCGGGAATCTGCTGCGGCACCACGCCCAGCTTGGCCAGCGGCAGCCCGCCGGTACCCCCGATGCGCATCTTCAGGCCCTTCAGATCGGCGACCGTCTTGATCTCCTTGCGGAACCAGCCGCCCATCTGCGCGCCGGTGTTGCCGGCCGGGAAGCTGATCATGTTGTAGTCCTTGTAGAACTCGCGCATCAGCGCCAGGCCGCCGCCGTGATACATCCAGGCGTTCTGCTGGCGCGTATTCAGGCCGAACGGGATCGCCGCAGCGAACGCGAACGTCGGATCCTTGCCGAAGAAGTAGTACGGCGCGGTGTGAGCAGCATTCGACCGTCGCGTTCTGCACGGCATCGACCACGCCGAACGGCGGGCACGATTTCGCCGCCGGCGAAAGCCTGGATCTGGAACTTGCCGTTGGTTGCTGCGGCACAGCGCTTCGCGATCGTATCGGCGCCGCCGAAGATCGTATCGAGGCACTTCGGAAAGCTCGATGCCAGCCGCCATTTGACCTCGGGCTGGGTGCCCTGCGCCGATCGCCGGCGCGGCGACGGCGCCGGCAGCGAGACCCACCCCGGCTTTTTTCAGAAATGAACGACGTTCCATGAATCTCCTCCACACTTGAGAAACGACCGATTGGCACACCGCAGGACTGCTGGCGGCGCGACGCCGGATGATGCGCGCTTGAGGCCGCGGACTGCCGCGCGAGGCGTCGCGCTACGGCCGGCGATGTTGCCAGCGGCGATTTTAACCGCATTTCGCCGGTCGGCAGCCGCTTCAGCCGGAGAGCTTGCGCACCGCGCTGAACATGCGCCCACGACCAGCCCGCCTGCCGCTCGATCGTCTGGGTGAAGCGGATCAGGTAGCGCGCGTTGCCGGTATCGAGCTCGACCATGCCGCCCGGCAACAACCGATCGTCGGGTCCGATCAGGCTTCGCTGCGACGGCCTGCCGGTTGTCCGGGTGCGCCGGAAGGTACACGCCGAAAAACGGCCGGTCGACCGCGGCGTGCGCCGCGTCCAGCGGCGCGACCCAGGTGCGCAGCAGCACGCGGACGATGCGCCGCGCGATGATCTCGACGCCGCAGATGACTTCGTCGACCTGCTGCGCGCTGCATGCGTCGCACGACGGCGAGCGACCAGCCCTCGGCGTCGCTGAAAGGCGATGATCTCGCCGAGCTTGGCCGGCGCGTCCTTGGCCGGCGCCACCAGGCGGCAGCCGCTGTCGCTGTGGTCGACCATACGCCATTGCGTACCCGCGCACGCGGCGCGCGACCGAGTCGGGATTCGCGCGACGGATTGACCATCTGCGTGATTTCGTCGTAGCTATGGCGCGCGCCGACCGACTTGGCGTCGCGGCGACAGGCGCTCGACCTCGGCGACCGCGCGCGTCAGCGCCTGCAGTCCGACGACGACGCGCACGTCGCGCTCGGTAGGCTTGCCGCGGCGCGCGCGGCGCGTACGCCAGCGCGTCGGGGCCGTAGAGCGCGGCCAGACGCATCAGCAGCAGCTTCTGCTCGCGCGCCGGCAGATCGCCCGGCTGCGGCGCGTCGTCGTCCTGGTCGGGCAGCCACGCGCATGCGCTCGACGATCTCGCGCGTAGACGGGACGACGCATCGAGAGAACAGCACGCGTCCGCCGGCACGCGGCCGGTCGCCGCGCCGCAGTCCCTGCGTGCCCGAGAGGTCGACCAGAAAGTTGGCGTCGGTGCCGGGCGGCGGCGTCAGCGTCAGCGGCGGCGACCCAGTCTTCGAGCGCGCGCGCGACCCACTCGACCTGGTCGGGCGTGAAGTTGCCGCTGTCGAGCCGCATCAGCAGCAGCGTCGCGACGTATTCCTGCTCCAGCGTCGTGTCCGGGCGCGCGGAACGCGCCGGCGCCGCAGCCGACGCTGCTCGCGCTGCCAGCCGCGCATGCGGCGCGAATTCGTAGAGCTCGTGGAATTCGCGCCATTGCGCGGGTATCCAGTGCCCGTAGCGAAACAGCCGGAACTTGCCGTCGAGCCCCTTGTAGTGGGCGAGCCGAACCAGCACGCCCGGCAGCACCGCTTTCCACCGCTTGTCCTCGGCGCCGCCGTAGCCGCGTCTTGAGCGCGGCTTGGTAGGCGGCGGTGAACGCCTTGACCAGGTCGAACACCGCGTGCCAGAGCCGCGTCTCGACGCTGCTCGAGCGCTGGTAGTTCGCCGTGTACTGCGCCGTCAGCTCGAGCGATGACGGGCTCGAAGCGCGCGTCGACTCGCAGCAGCGCTTCGGCCTGCGCCGGCCCGATCGCGCGGCGCCCTGCCGGGAAACGACGTGACCAGGTCGAGCGCCTCGTGCTGCAGCTGCAGCGCGTCGCTCGGCGGGCAGGCTCGCGATCCAGCGCGCGGCCGCCTTCGCGTTGCGCAATGGGTCGGACAGCGACCGCCTCCAGATCGCCATCCGATCGCGTACGCTGCGCTTGGCCATCCGGGTCTCGGCGCGCCTAGCGAATAAGCCAGCATTCGCCGCGCGGCGTCGGATGCCGCGACGGTCGGATCGCGCCAGGCCATCAGTTGCCCGCGACGGTCATCGCGCCGATCAGGATCGATCCGCAGTGGCGCGAGCCGCGGCGATCGACGTCGTTGCCGATGGCCGCGATGTCGCGGTACATGCGGGTCAGGTTGCCGGCGATGGTGATCTCCTCGACCGGATAGGCGATCTCGCCGCCCTCGACCCAGAATCCCGCCGCGCCGCGCGAATAGTCGCCGGTCACCGGGTTGACGCCCTGCCCCAGCAGCTCGGTGACCAGCAGGCCGCGGCCCATGCGCCGCAGCAGCGCCGGCAGGTCGTCGTCGCCGTGGCTGACGATCAGATTGTGGTTGCCGCCGGCGTTGGCCGTCGATTGCAGGCCGAGCTTGCGCGCCGAGTAGCTGCCGAGGAAATAGCCCTGCACCACGCCGTCGCGCGACGACGTCGCGCGGCTGCGTCGCGACGCCTTCGTCGTCGAACGGCGCCGATGCCTGGCCGCGCGAGCAGGTGCGGCTCCTCGCGGATCGACACGTGCGGCGCGAACACCTGCGTGCCGACGCTGTCGAGCAGGAACGACGACTTGCGGTACAGGCTGCCGCCGCTGACGGCGCTGACGAAGTGGCCGATCAGGCCGGTCGCGATCGGCGCTTCGTAGAGGACCGGGCATTCGATGCGTCGCGAGCTTGCGCGCGCCGAGGCGGCGCGCGCGTGCGCAGTCCCGCCTGCCTGCCCGACTTCGCGCGCCGGCGTCGAGATCGGCCGGGCGAGCGCGCCGACGTGTACCAGTCGTCGCGCTGCATCGCGCCGTCCTCCTCGCCGATGACCGCGCAGTAGATGCCGTGCCGCGAGCTGGCGTAGCCGCCGGAGAAGCCGTTGCTGTTGGCGTAGACGAACTGCGCCTCGTGCAGCGAGACCGATCGCGCCTTCGGAGTTGGTGATGCGCGCGTCGACGGCCAGCGCCGCCGCCTCGCATTCGCGCCCGAGCTCGATCGCCTCGTCGACCGTCAGATGCCAGCGGGTGACACAGATCGAGATCGGACCAGCCGTGCGCCAGCAGGGCCGGGTCGGCGAGTCCCGCGCACGGGTCGTCGGCGGTGTAGCGCGCGATGGTCAGCGCCTTGGTCGACGGTGTCCCTGATCGCGTCCGGCGCGAAATCGGCGGTGCTGGCGTGGCCGCGCCGCAGCCCGACGTAGACGGTGACGCCGATGCCCTTGTCGCGGTTGTAGGCGATGGTCTCGACATCGCCCTTGCGCACCGTGACGCTCTGGCCGAACGCCTGCGAGACTTCGGCCTCGGCGGCGGTTGCGCCGCCCGCGCGCGCTTCGTCGCAGCACGCTGAGCGGCGACTTCCGGCAAGCGCGTCGGCTGCAAGCGCAAAACCATGGTCGGACGTGCTCACTGCGCTGGTCATCGACGGACTCTGAAGCGGAGGCTGGTTCCCTGATCGGTTATGATAGCAAACCCCTTCCGTGATCCATGCCGCCGTCATGCGACGATCCGACGAAACACCCCGGCGAACGGGACAGGAGGACCGCGGACGGCGCGCTCCAAGCCGGTTCGCAGCGCCGCCGACCGGCGTCGCCAGCGACGCAGCGCCGAGTGCTCCCGCCGCGGATGCGCCGCAACCTCCATCCAAGACCCGCCGCAAGGCCGAGATGCACGACCTGCAGGACCTCGGCGAGGCGCTGGTGCAGCTTCAGCCCACGCGGCTCGCCGCACTCGCCTTGCCCGAGCGCCTGGCCGACGCCATCGGGCAGGCGCGCGCGATCGGCAAGCACGAAGCGCGGCGCAGGCAACTGCAGTTCATCGGCCAGCTGATGCGCGACGTCGACCCGGGTCCGATCCGCGCCCGCCTCGCGCAATGGGGCGAGGCGCCCGCGGCGGAGAAGGCGCGCCTCGCGGCGGTCGAGCGCTGGCGTGTACGGCTGCTCGCCGAACCCGATGCGCTGGACGCGCTGTGCGCCGCCGCGCCGGGCGCCGACCGCGGTCCTCCTTGCATCGCTGGTCGCGCGCGTGCAGGCAGAGCGCGCGCATGCCGCACCGCCGCACGCGTATCGCGAGCTTTTCCGCGCGCTGAACGCGTTGCTCGCGGCGGATCCCGCGTGATGGCTCCGACACGACTGGCCGGTGCCGGGAGTCGTCGATGACCGGGCCCGCGTCGCTGGTGATCGGCCTGGTGTCGATCAGCGACCGCGCGTCGGCCGGCGTCTACGAGGACAAGGGCATCCCCGGCTTGACGGAATGGTTCGGCGCCGCGCTGAAAACGCCGTGGCGCATGGAGACGCGCCTGATTCCCGACGAGCAGGCGACGATCGAGCGCACGCTGATCGAGCTCGTCGACAGCGTGCAATGCCATCTGGTGCTCACCACCGGCGGCACCGGGCCGGCGCCGCGCGACGTCACGCCGGAGGCCACGCTCGCCGTCGCGCACAAGGTGCTGCCGGGCTTCGGCGAGCAGATGCGCCAGGTCAGCCTGAAATACGTGCCGACCGCGATCCTGTCGCGCCAGGTCGGCGTGATCCGCGGCGGCGCGCTGATCCTCAATCTTCCCGGCCAGCCGAAAGCGATCAAGGAAACGCTCGACGGCGTCTTTCCGGCGGTGCCGTATTGCATCGACCTGATCGGCGGCCCGTACATCGAGACCCACGACGAGGTCTGCAAGGTGTTCCGTCCGAAAAGCGCGCTTCGACCGCCCTCGGCTTGAGACGTAGCGGGATGACCGCCACCGACGCCAATCAGCCGCCGCCTTTCGAGGGGCGCAACCTCTACCTCGGCGATCGTGCGCTGCGCGCCGCGGTCGAGCGCGGCGGCGCGGCCTGGGCGAACGACAGCCTGACCGAGTGGGGTGCGGCGCTCGGCAGCGCCGAGATGTTCGCGCTGGCGGCGCGGGCGAATCGCCTCGTTCCCGAGCTCAGAACGCACGACCGCTTCGGCAATCGCGTCGACGAAGTCGGCTTCGATCCGGCCTGGCACGAGCTGATGATGCTGGCGATGATCGAAGGCGAGCATTCGTCGCCGTGGACCGACGAGCGCGCCGGCGCCCAGGTTGCGCGCGCTGCCGCGTACCTGATGCATGCCGAGGTCGAGAACGGCACGCAGTGTCCGTTGACGATGACCTTCGCCGCGGTGCCCGTGCTGCGCCGGCACGCCGGCGCGGCTGCCGTGGCTGGCTGACGACTGGCTGCCGCGCATCGTGTCCAGGGATTACGATCCGCGCGCGCTGCCCGTGTCGCAGAAGACCTCCGCGCTGATCGGCATGGGCATGACCGAGCGGCAGGGCGGGTCGGACGTCCGCGCCAACACGACGCGCGCCGAGCCGGCCGGCGGCGGCGAATATCGATTGACCGGCCACAAGTGGTTTTTTTCCGCGCCGATGTGCGATGCGCATCTGGTGCTCGCGCAGGCGCCCGAGGGGCTGTCGTGCTTTTTCCTGCCGCGCGTCCTGCCCGACGGAACGCGCAACGCGGTGCGTCTGCAGCGGCTCAAGGACAAGCTCGGCAACCGCTCGAACGCGTCCTGCGAAGTCGAATTCGACGACGCGGCCGGGTGGCTGCTCGGCGACGAGGGCCGCGGCGTGCAGACGATCATCGAAATGGTCCAGCATACGCGGCTCGATTGCGCGATCGGCAGCGCGGGACTGGTGAAGAGCGCCGCGGCGCAGGCCCTGCACCATGCGCGGCACCGGCGCGCGTTCGGCAAGCGCCTCGCCGAGCAACCGCTGATGCAGAACGTGCTGGCGGACTTGACCGTCGAAGCGGAAGCTGCGGTCGCCTCGCGCTCCGGCTGGCGCGCACATTCGACGCCGGCGCCGGCGAGCCGGAACGGGCGCTGGCGCGGCTCGCGACGCCGGCCCTCAAGTACTGGCTGTGCAAGCGCGCCCCGATGGTGGCCGCCGAGGCGATCGAAGTGCTGGGCGGCAACGGCTATGTCGAGGAAAGCGCGCTGCCGCGCCTGTACCGCGAAGCGCCGTTGAACTCGATCTGGGAAGGCTCGGGCAACATCATGTGCCTCGACGTGCTGCGCGCCGTCCGGCGCGAACCGGATGCGGTCGCGGCGTTGAAGGACGAGCTCGCGCTCGCGCGCGGCGCCGACGCGCGGCTCGATAGGCACCTTGCCCGGCTCACCGATACCTTGGCCGACGGCGCGCTCGACGAGGCAGGTGCGCGACGGCTGGCGGGCGACATTGCGCTGGCCCTGGCGGCATCGCTGCTGGTGCGCAACGCGCCTGCGCCGGTCGCCGACGCATTCTGTGCGTCGCGCCTCGGCGAGCATTACGGCGGAGCGCTCGGTACCCTGCCCGCCGGCATCGATTGCGCCGCGGTCATCGCGCAAGCCGCCGGCTAGTGCGGTGAATTACAAGTTCGTTGCATTGTTGACCGTTACGAAATGAAGCAGGGCATCGTCTCCTAATCGTCGTCCCCGCAAATGCGGGGACCCAGCGTCGTTTGCCGCACGACACTGGATTCCCTCCCCGCTTTCGCGGGGACTAAAGGCCGCGGGAACGACGACAAACGCCGATGCGGCTGCCCGCATCGGCGTCGTCGGACCTCGTGTCGCTACCGGGTCAGTTGGTCGGCACGCCCAATATCTTTTCCGCCTTGGCCAGCGCGTCCAGCGACTCCTGGTGCTTGCCTGCCTTGTGCAGCTTCTCCCCCTCCGCACGATACTCCTTGACCTCGCTCATCTGCGCCACGGTGATCTTCGGGTTCTTGGCCATCGCGTCGTCGATTTTTTTCATTTCCAGCGGACAGTGAAACGCAAACGCGCTCCCGGCAAAGGACAGCGCGGCAACCAGCAGAGCCAAACGAATCTTCATTCTATTTTCCTTCCGATGTGTGCCGGAGCCTCGCTCCGCGGCTCGATCCTCCGGCGAGACACGAGCCGATGCCGCGCAGCATAGCGCGGCGTCAGCAATTTGCAAGGATACAGGCGGCGGCCCCGTTCTATTCCGCGCCCGCGCCGGCGGCGGCGGTTCAGCGCCCCCGCGTCGCGTGCGCGCCGCCGCCGGGCAGCGCATGGTCCCATGCCATCAGCAGTTCGGCCGCGACGCGCCGGGTCCTGCCGGTAGAAGCGGCGGAACAGCTCGTAGACCCGGCTGTATTCGCCCAGCAGCAGCGCGGGTTCGGCGAAAAACACTTCGGAAAGCACGGCAAAAAATTCCGCCGGGCTTTCCGCCGCGTACGGATCGATCGCGGTGTCCTCGCCTGCATCGACCCGCGCCCGGAAATGCTCGTACGCGACGTTCATCGCTTCCTGCCACAGACGCGGCGGGATGTCGGCCGGCAGCGGAGGATGCCCGTTGGCTTCGCCGTTGCGCATGTCGAGCTTGTGCGCGAATTCGTGGATGACCAGATTCATTCCCGCCGCCGCCCAGTCGGCGCTGGCTTCGACGTCGGACCACGACAGCACGACCGGCCCGCCCGGCATCGACTCGCCGGCGAGCTGCTCCCTGCGGCGGTGCACGACACCGGCCTCGTCCTCGAACTCGCGCGCGATGACGAATTCTTCGGGATAGACGATGACGTTCTCCCAGCCGTCGAACGAATCCGGGTCGAGGCAAAGCGCCAGCGCGCACGCCTGCATCGCGATCACGACCCGCATCAGCGGCGTCACTTCGAACCTGCCGCCGCCGACGATGCTCTTTTCCGACAGGAACACGACGACGCGCTCGCGCAGCCGGGTCAGCTCGTCTTCGGTGTAGATCGCCAGGAACGGCAGCGCCTCCAGCCCCTGCCGCCACAGCGGGTCGGGAATCGCCGCCGTCGCGAGCATCCGCCGGCGCCGCCACTTGCGGATGGCTTCGAACATGGCCGCGCTCGCTAGCTGCCTCCCGTCGACGCCGATGGATCGAGGTCGAGATCGGCGTCTTCGTCATTGCTGGGATTCACGTCGATAACCAGCGGAGCCTGGTCGCGCAGAAGTTGCGCCGCTTCGGCTTCCGGCAGAACCTCGACCCCCCGCAGCTTTCGCTCGATCGATCGTGTGCGCACCTCCGCCGCGTCCAGCGTATTGCTGACCGTTTCGAGCTGTTTCTTCGTCCTGGCGAGCACGTCTCCGAACGTCCCGAACTCCGTCTTGACCGCGGCCAGCAACCGCCAGACCTCGCCCGAGCGCCGCTCGATGGCGAGCGTGCGGAATCCCATCTGCAGACTGTTGAGGATTGCCGCCAATGTCGTCGGTCCGGCCAGTGTCACCTGATGCTCACGCTGGATGGTGTCAATGAGGCCGGGACGACGAAGGACTTCGGCGTAGAGGCTTTCCACCGGCAGGTAGAGCAACGCAAAATCGGTCGTGTGCGGGGGCTCGATGTATTTCTCGTTGATATCCCTGGCCTGCTTTCGAACGCGGTCCTCGAGCGCCTTGCCGAAGATTTCCACGCCTGCCAGATCGGCCCTTTCCTGCGCATCCTGCAGACGCTGAAAATCCTCGAGCGGAAACTTGGCGTCTATCGGCAGCCAGAATTCGCCGTTGCCGTCGTCGCGCCCCGGCATGCGGATCGCGAATTCGACCCGCCAGGACTGGCCCGGCCGGGTAGCCACGTTCTTGCCGTATTGCGCCGGCGTCAGCATCTGCTCGAGCAGATTCTCGAGTTGCACTTCGCCCCAGGTGCCGCGAGTCTTGATGTTGGTCAGGACCTTCTTCAGATCGCCGACGCCCGCGGCCAGCGTCTGCATCTCGCCCAGGCCCTTGTGCACCTGCTCGAGGCGGTCGGAGACGAGCTTGAACGATTCGCCCAGTCGCTGCTCGAGCGTCGCGTGCAGCTTTTCGTCGACGGTCGTCCGGATGTGCTCGAGCTTCTGCGCGTTGTCGCTGCGTAAGAGCTCCAGACGCTGCTCGACCGTCGCGCGGACCGCTTCGAGGCGCACTTCGTTGGATTGGGTCAGCGCCGACAGCCGCTCGTTCTGCACGTGCGCGATGTTGGCGAGCTGGTTCTGCAGCGACTGCGTGAACTGCGTCAGGATGGTGGCGAGCTCGCCCCGCCCCGTCTGCGCCTGCAGCGCGCTCTCCGTGCGCGCCTGCGCGAGCTCGGTGCGCAGCTCGCGCTCGAGCCGCTCGTTCTGCGCGGCTATCGCGTCGAGGCGGGCCCGGGTGTCGGCGCCGCTCACCGCGTGATGCAGCGCCTGCACGCGCAGCAGCACCACCACGATCAGCGCCAGCAGCGCGACGAGCCCGATGCCTGCGGCGACAAGCCAGAGGTTCGATGTCATGCGCGACAGTTTACGTCGGCGCTCCGCTCGCGCAAAGCGCGAGACGGACGCGACTCGCGGCGCCGGATGCTACGCCGCCTCGCGGCTCGCGCGCTTGCGCTCGTGCGCCACCAGATGGCGCTTGCGGATGCGGATCGATTTCGGCGTGATCTCGGCAAGCTCGTCGTCGGCGATGAATTCGACCGCGTATTCGAGCGTCAGTTGTATCGGCGGCGTCAGCGCGATGGCCTCGTCCTTGCCCGAGGCCCGTACGTTGGTCAGCTGCTTGCCCTTGATCGGGTTGACGACCAGATCGTTGTCCCGGCTGTGGATGCCGATGACCATGCCTTCGTAGAGCTTTTCGCCCGGCGAGACGAACATCCGGCCGCGCTCCTGCAGCTTCCACAACGCGTAGGCGACCGCTTCGCCGGCTTCCGCCGAGATCAGCACGCCGTTTCTGCGCTCCGGGATGTCGCCGCCGACCGGGGCATAGCCGTCGAACACGTGGCTGATCAGCCCGGTGCCGCGCGTCAGATTCATGAATTCGCCCTGGAACCCGATCAGTCCCCGCGCCGGAACGCGGTATTCGAGGCGCGTGCGGCCGCGGGCGTCCGATTCCATGTGCGTGAGCTCGCCCCGGCGCGCGCCGAGGGCTTCCATCACCGCACCCTGGTGCGCATCCTCGACGTCGACCGAAAGCTGCTCGAACGGCTCGCACTGCTGGCCGTCGATTTCGCGGAACACCACGCGCGGCCGCGATACCGCGAGCTCGTAGCCTTCGCGGCGCATGTTCTCGAGCAGGATGGTGAGATGCAGCTCGCCGCGGCCGAAGACGGTGAAGATGTCGGTGTCGGTCGTGTCTTCGACGCGCAGCGCGACGTTGGTCAGCAATTCCCTGGCCAGCCGCTCGCGCAGGTTGCGGCTGGTCACGTACTTGCCTTCCCTGCCCGCGAGCGGTGACGTGTTGACCTGGAACTGCATCGACAGGGTCGGCTCGTCGACCGCGATCATGGGCAGGGCGTCGGGCGCCTCGATCGCGGCGATGGTCGTGCCGATCGACAGCTCGTCGACGCCGGTGATCAGCACGATGTCGCCGGCCGCGGCGCTTTCAACCGGCGCCCGCTGCAGCCCGGCGAAGCCCAGCACCTGGCCGATCTTGCCGCGCACCCCCGGCGCGCTGCCATGCATGACCATCACTTCCTGTCCCGGCACGAGCCGGCCGCGGCGGATGCGGCCGATGCCCAGCCGGCCGACATAGCTCGAGTAATCGAGCGCGCTGATCTGGAGCTGAAGCGGCGCTTCGGGGTCGCCCGCCGGCGGCGGAACGCTCTCCAGGATCGTCTCGAACAGCGGCCGCAGGTCGGTGCCGGTGGTGTTGGGGTCGAGCGACGCGTAGCCGTTCAGCGCCGATGCGTAGACGACCGGGAAATCGAGCTGGTCTTCGCTGGCGCCGAGCCGGTCGAACAGCTCGAAGGTCTGGTTGACCACCCATTCGGCGCGGGCGCCGGGCCGGTCGACCTTGTTGACCACGACAATGGGCTTGAGACCCTGCGCCAAGGCCTTGCGCGTGACAAAGCGCGTCTGCGGCATCGGGCCTTCGACCGCATCGACCAGCAGCAGCACGCCGTCGACCATCGACAGCACCCGCTCGACCTCGCCGCCGAAATCGGCGTGGCCGGGGGTATCGACGATGTTGATGTGCGTGTCGCCATACTCGATCGCGCAGTTCTTGGCGACGATGGTGATGCCGCGCTCGCGCTCGATGTCGTTGCTGTCCATCATCCGCTCGGCGATGTGCTGGTAGGCGGCGAACGTGCCGGCCTGGACCAGCAGCTTGTCGACCAGCGTCGTCTTGCCGTGGTCGACGTGGGCGATGATCGCGATGTTGCGCAGTTTCCGGCGCGGCGGCGAGGGAGTCATGGATGCAATGCGAGCGATGGTGCAGTGCGGCAGAGTGAACAGGCTATTGTAGCGAATTGCGCGAGTCGCGGCGACAAATTATTTGCAAAATCCGGCATTTAGAGCTACTATGCGAATATTCGGCGGCCGTTCCGGTCACCGCCGATCCCCCAGCGGGGCCGACGTTTCGCGCCGCGAACCCGCTGTCCCAACCGCTATTTTTCGCTGCCTGGACCGGAACTCGCGATAAGCGTGAGGCCGCGCCAGGAGTCCCTTGAATGAGTAGCACCCAGAGCTTTGCCGAGCTCGGCTTGAGGCCGGAGATCCTCCGCGCCGTTGCCGACGCCGGTTACACGATCCCGACGCCGATCCAGGCACAGGCGATTCCACTGATCCTCGAAGGCCTCGACGTCATGGGCGGTGCCCAGACCGGGACCGGCAAGACGGCGGGATTCGCGCTGCCGATCCTGCAAAAACTGCTTGCCGCTGGCCAATACCAGTCCGTCGCCGGCACGGCACCCGGTCCGGGCGCTCATCCTGACGCCGACGCGCGAGCTCGCGATCCAGGTCGAGGAGGCGATCGCCGCCTACGGCAAGCACACGGGGCTCCGCTCGACCGTCGTCTTCGGCGGCGTCGACATACGCCAGCAGCTTCCGATCGTGCGCGGCGGCGTCGAGATCCTCGTCGCGACCCCGGGCCGATTGCTGGACCACATCGAGCAGAAATCGGTCTACCTGGGCCAGGTCGAGATCTTCGTGCTCGACGAGGCCGATCGCATGCTCGACATGGGCTTCATTCCCGACATCAAGCGGATCATGGCGCTGCTGCCGGCGACCGCGAAGCGACAGAACCTGCTTTTCTCGGCGACGTTCTCCAACGAGATCAAGAAGCTCGCCGACCAGCTCCTGAACGCACCGCGATTGATCGAGGTGGCGCGCCGCAACACCACGGCGGAAACGGTCTCGCAAAGCGTGTACAAGGTGGCTGTCGAGCGCAAGCGCGCCTTGCTGGCCGACATCGTCACCTCGCGCAATCTGTGGCAGGTGCTCTGTTTCGTGCGCACCAAGCACGGCGCGTCGCGCCTCGCCCGACAGCTCGAAAAGGACGGGCTCAAGACGACGGCGATTCACGGCGACAAGAGCCAGGCGGCGCGTCTCGAGGCGCTCGAAGACTTCAAGGCGGCGAAAGTCCAGGTGATGGTCGCGACCGACGTCGCGGCGCGCGGCCTCGACATCGACGATCTGCCGCTGGTGATCAACTACGAGCTCCCCTACGTTCCCGAGGACTACATCCACCGGATCGGCCGCACCGGCCGCGCCGGCGCGAGCGGCGAAGCGATTTCGTTCTGCTCACCGGACGAAGAAAGGCTGCTGACCGAAATCGAGCGGATGCTCAAGCGATCGATTCCCGTGGCCGCCGTCGAAGGACCCGCGCCGGAACGTGCACCGGCGCGCGCTGAACGCGAGCCGCGGGCCGAACGCGCGCCACGCGCGCGCCGCCCGGCCGCCGCGGCAAGCCGGCGAAACGAAGCCGGCGAGGCCTCCACGCGAGCGCGCCGAAGCGCCGGCGCCCCGCCGCGACCGAACCGTCGACGATGCCCGCAATCCCGATCAGCCCCCGATACAGCGCACCGCGCCCCAGCAAAACGGTTCGGGAACGCTGGCACCCGGATCCGCCGCTCGCCCGTCCTTGCGCAAGCCGCATCCGATTCCCGCGCTGCTGATGAAACGCAGCGCCGGCGAGCCCGAGAAGGTCTAGACGACGACAGGCTGACTGCGTTTCCTTGCCGCCGCGGATCAGGCCGAGGCGCTGGTACACGGGTCGCGCCGCGGCCCGCAGACCGGGCAGCGCGCGCCAGAACACGAGCAGTGCGCCAAGGCAGCCGATGGCGCTCAGCATGAACGCCACGTCCTCGCCCGCGTAACGCGCGATCGCCCCCGCCAGCAGGTTGCCGAACGGCAGCGCCCCGAGAAACGCCATCGTGTAAAGGCTCATGACGCGGCCTCGCTTGTCGTCATCGATAAGCGTCTGCACCAGCGTTTGTATCGACGCCTGCGCGGCGATCAGGCCTGCGCCCAGCACGACCAGCAGCGGCAGTGCGAGTGCGAAGCTCGACACCTGCGCGAACGCGAACATCGCCAGCGACGCGCAGGTGCCGGCGACGAGGATCACGCGATCGAGGCCGCGCGTCGTGTGCCGGCTGGCGAGATAGAGCGCCGACACCAGCGCCCCGGTCCCCGCCGACGACAGCAATATGCCGAGCGTTCGTGCCCCGCCGCCGAACACGTCCTTGGCGAACACCGGCATCAAGGTCGAATACGTGCCTATGGTGCCGCTGATCGCGGCGATCAGCAGCAGGCCGGCGCGGATCGGCGCGAAGCCGAAGGCGCTGCGTACGCCCTCGAGCCAGCTGTGCAACAATCCCCGCGATGGCGGCGCGGGCGGGTTGGCCGGCCAGCGCATCATCGCCAGCGCGCACAGCACCGCACCGAACGACAGCGCGTTCAGTCCGAAGCAAAGCGCCTCGCCGACCGCCGCGATCAGCACCCCCGCCAGCGCCGGGCCCACGACCCGCGCGCAATTGATCAGCAGCGAGTTGAGCGCGATGGCGTTCGGCAGTTCGCTGCGGTGCTCGACGAGTCGCGCGATCATGGCGTGGCGCAGTGGAATGTCGAAGGCGGACGCGCAGCCCAGCACCGCCGCCAGCAACGCCACATGCCAGACCGCGACGACGCCGGTCGCCGTGAGCAACGCGAGCACCGCCGCTTGTGCCAGCATCACCGACTGCGTCATCAGCAGCGCACGGCGGCGATCGACGCGGTCGGCCAGCACGCCCGCGACCGGTGCGATGAACAGCACCGCGATGTACTGGCAGAAGGTGACGAAGCCCAGCAGCAGCGCGGATCCCGACAGCCGATAGGTGAGCCAGGACATCGCGACCTGCTGCAGCCAGGTGCCGATCAGCGACAGGCCCTGCCCGAAGAAGAACAACCGGTAGTTGCGATGCGCAAGCGCGCGGAAGATCAGCAGTCTGGGCATCGAGAATCAGCGAGCGGTTCGCGTCGCGTGCACCGGCGGCGGAGTGTGCGGTACCGGGCGGCGACGCCGTCGCCGGTGTCAGGGGCTCAGTCGCTCGAGCTGGGTGCGCAGCTTCTCCAGCGTCGATTCGAGACCGGCGAGACGCGCCCGTTCCTGAGCGACCACGGCGGCAGGCGCGCGATCGACGAACCCGGCGTTGGCGAGCTTCGGCTTGAGCCGCGCGATTTCGCCTTCGTGCTTCGCGATGTCCTTGCCGATGCGGTCTCGCTCGGCGGCCGGATCGACCTTGATATCCAGCATGATCCTGTACTGATCTACGATCTGGACCGGCGAGTCCGACGGCGGAAGGTCGGAAACGATCTTTACCTCCGATAGCTTCGCCAGTGCCTCCAGATATCGCAGCAGTGCGCCCAGCCCAACGTCGGCAAGGATCGCCGGCAACCATAGCCGCCACGCGTGAGGCCGGAGAAACGTTCATTTCGCTGCGCAGCGAGCGGCAGGAATCCACCAGATCCTTCAAGTACGCGATCTGCATTCCGGCGGTTGGGCACGTTTGCTCATATCCGCCTGCGGATAGCTTTGCACCGAAATCGATTCGCCGCGCATGCCTGCAAGCGGTGCGACCGATTGCCACAGCTCCTCGGTGATGAACGGAATGATCGGATGCGCCAGCCGCAGCGCGGCTTCGAGCACGCGGCACCAGCGTGCGCCGCGTGCCGCGTTGCGCGGCTTCGTCGGGACTGCGCGCAGATCGACCTTCGCCAGCTCGACGTACCAGTCGCAGTACTCATTCCAGACGAACTCGTAGATCGCCTTGGCGGCCAGGTCGAACCGGTAGGCGCCAAGCTGCGCGTGACTTCCTCTATGGCGTCCTGCAGTTCGGCGACGATCCACCGGTCGGCGATCGACAGCGATGCGGGAAGTGACTCGTCGAGCCCCACATCCTTTCCTTCGACATTCATCAGCACGAAGCGCGTCGCGTTCCACAGCTTGTTGCAGAAATTGCGGTAGCCCTCGCAGCGCGACAGGTCGAAGTTGAGCGTGCGGCCGAAAGTCGCGAGACTGGCGAAGGTGAAGCGCACCGCATCGGCGCCGAACGCCGGGATGCCGTTCGGAAACTGCTTGCGCGTGCGCTTTTCGATCGATTGCCGCTGCTTCTCCAGCATCAGTCCCGAGGTGCTCTTGGCGACCAGCGTCTCGACGTCGGCGCCGTCGATCAGGTCGAGCGGATCGAGAATGTTGCCCTTCGACTTGGACATCTTCTGCCCCTCCTCGTCGCGCACGATCGAATTGATGTACACGTCGCGGAACGGCACCTTGCCGGTGAAATACGTGGTCGTCATGATCATGCGCACGACCCAGAAGAAAATGATGTCGAAGCCGGTGATCAGCACCGAGCTCGGCAGGAACGTCTCGATCTCGGGGGTCCGGCGCGGCCAGCCCAAGGTCGAGTGACACCACAGGGCCGACGAGAACCACGTGTCGAGCACGTCGTCGTCCTGCCGGAGCGCGCCCGCGGACGCGCCCGCCTGCTCCGCAGCCTCGGTCGCGTTGCGCGCGACATAGACCTTGCCCGCGTCGTCGTACCAGGCGGGGATTCGGTGGCCCCACCAGAGCTGGCGCGAAATGCACCAGTCGCGGACGTTCTCGAGCCAGTGGTTGTACGTCGACGTCCAGTGCTCGGGCACGAAACGGATCGTCGCCGGCGAGCCGGACGGGCCCGGCAGGCTCGCGTTGACCGCCTGCAGGCAGATGTCCTTGAACGACTGGCGGGGAAACCATCGATGCGAGTCGGGCGCCGGCTTGGTCATCGCGACGAACCACTGATCGGTCAGCATCGGCTCGACGATTTCGCCGCTGCGCCCGCAGCGCGGCACGATCATCTTGTGCGCCTTTTCACCCGCCAGCAGTCCCGCGGCTTCCAGGTCGGCAAGCACGAGCTTGCGCGCTGCATAGCGATCGAGGCCGCGATACTTCGCCGGCGCGTTCTCGTTCACCGTCGCCTGCAAGGTGAAAATGGTGATCGGCGCGAGGCCGTGCCGCTCTCCGACGTCCCAGTCGTTGAAGTCGTGCGCCGGCGTGATCTTGACCGCGCCGGTGCCGAATTCCTTGTCGACGTAGGCATCGGCGATGACCGGAATCCTGCGCCCGGCCAGCGGCAGCATCACCTCCTTGCCGACCAGGTGCGCGTAGCGTGCGTCGTCGGGATTGACCGCGACCGCGACGTCGCCCAGCATCGTTTCCGGACGCGTCGTGGCCACCGTCAGGTGGCCGGAGCCGTCGGCGAGCGGATAGCGGATCTCCCACAGCTTGCCGGTCACTTCCTCGCTCTCGACCTCGAGATCGGAGACCGCGGTCCCGAGCGTCGGATCCCAGTTGACCAGCCGCTTGCCGCGATAGATCAGGCCGTCTTCGTAGAGGCGCACGAAGGTCTCGATCACCGCGTTCGACAGGCCCTCGTCCATGGTGAAGCGCTCGCGCGACCAGTCGCACGAAGCCCCGAGGCGGCGCATCTGGTTGGTGATCGTCGATCCCGATGCCTGCTTCCACGCCCAGACTCGTGCGGTGAACTTCTCGCGTCCCAGGTCGTGGCGCGACTTGCCTTCGGCCTTCAGCTGGTTCTCGACGACGATCTGGGTGGCGATGCCGGCATGGTCGGTGCCGACCTGCCACAGCGTGTTGTCGCCGCGCATGCGGTGGTAGCGGATCAGCACGTCCATCAGCGTCTGCTGGAACGCGTGCCCCATGTGCAGCGTGCCGGTGACATTGGGCGGGGGCAGCTGGATGCAGAACGCCTTCGCACCGGGCTGCATCGACGGCTTGAACAGGCCGTGCGATTCCCAGAACGGATACCATTTCGCCTCGATGGCGCGGGGTTCGAAGCTTTTTGCCAGTGCCATGGGGTGACTTGCCGGAATGTCGCGTAAAAACATGAAATTATAGCGGAAGCCGACGGGCCTGGCGGCGCCTTCGCGCGTTTCGCGCCGCGCGGCCGGTCAGTGCGCGAGCTCCGCCGTCTCGCGCGCCGCTGCATGCCGGTCGACACTGCGTCCGAGCGCGCGCGCGATCGCATCGAGCCTGTCCATCAGCGTCGCGAACTCCTCCGGTGTCAACGCCTGGTCGGCGTCGCACCACGCTTCCGCCGGACAAGGATGGACCTCGATCAGCAGTGCATCGGCGCCGGCCGCGACCGCGGCGCAGGACAGCGCCGGCACCATCCACGCCTTGCCGCCCGCATGCGACGGATCGACGATGACTGGCAGGTGCGTTTCGCGCTTCAGCACCGCCACCGCGGTGACGTCGAGCACGTTGCGGTACGCGGTCTCGAACGTGCGGATACCGCGCTCGCACAGCATGATGCGGTGGTTGCCGCCGGCGGCGATGTACTCAGCCGCCATCAGCCATTCGCTGATCGTCGCGCTCATGCCGCGTTTCAGGATCACCGGCACGTCGACACGGCCGACTTCCTTCAAGAGATCGAAGTTCTGCATGTTGCGCGTGCCGATCTGGATGACGTCGACCTTGTGCTCAAGGAACGAGTCGAGCATCCGCACGTCCATCAACTCGGTGACGATCGGCAGCTTGTGCCGCGCCGCCGCGTCCCGGAGCATGGAGAGGCCCTCGACGCCCTTGCCCTGGAAGGCGTAGGGGCTGGTGCGCGGCTTGAACGCGCCGCCGCGCATCAGGCGCGCACCCGCCGCGGCCACGCCGTCGGCGGCGGCGTCCATCTGCGGCTGCGTTTCCACCGAGCACGGCCCGGCGATCACCTGCACCGGGTTCGCCCCGATCTTCACGCCGGCCACGTCGACGACCGTGCTTGCCTTGTGCCACTCGCGCGCGACCAGCTTGTACGGCTTCAGGATGTGCAGCGAGCGCTCGACGCCGGGCAGCGGGTCGAACATCTCGGGCTCGAGCTTGCGCTCGTCGCCGATCGCACCGATCAATGTCCGCTCGGTGCCGCGCGACACGTGCACTTCGAGCCCGGCAGCGCGAATCTTCGCCTCGACCGCGGCGATCTCGGCGTCGCCGGCTTCGGGTTGCATCACGATGATCATGTTTCGCTCCTTGAAAAAAATCGGGCGGCCCGTGGGCCGCCCGATTTGACCTGAAACTGAAGTGAAGGAACTATCGGCGAGCGCGGCCCTGGGAGGTCATCCCGAAATAAAAGGCGACGTAGCTGACGGCGCGGGCAGGCATGGTGCGTGCGGCGGAATCGAGCTGGGCGTTGGGCGAGTGCATGCGACGCAGTCTAGCACAGCTTCCCTTCGGGCGGCGCACGGCTTGCCACGGACGATGCCGCGCGGCGCCCGCGTCTCAATGCTCGCGCCTCCACTGCGCGATCTCCCGCTCGATGCCCTCGGCGATATAGGTCCGCAGCAAGCGTCCGACGTGCTCGGTGATCGCGCTCACCAGGTCGGCGCTCGCGCGCTCCACAATCGGCTGCAGGTGCTCCGCCAGCTGGGTCTTGAGCCCGGCGTCGGTGAACAGGTCCACGCGCTGCAGCACCTGCATCGTTACCTGCTCGGCCAGCGCTCGCCAGCGCTCGTCCTCGGCCGCAGCCCTGGCCGCGCGTGCGGCTTCTTCTTCGGCCGCGACGGCGGGCGCGGGGGGCATTGGGGGCGCCGGCATGGGCGCCGCCGCCTGCGTGCCACTGGGCGGCGGCCCCAGGTCGAAGCCGGCCGCCTTGAGCGTCACCGGGGGCACCACGGCCAGCGTGTCGGGCGCCACGCCGGTAATGCTGTGCGTCGATGGGTCGATCGTGTCCATCACCAGCCAGTCCGACATGTCGCCCTCCATCGGCAACTCGACCGGGATGGCCTCGACCGAACGCATGATCGCCGCCGTCTCGGCGGGCCGAGGCGCGACGACGGCCTGGACCGCCGCCTGCGTTGCGGCCGCCGGTTCGCTTTCCGCCGGAGCCGGCATCCTGGCCGGCGCGACGTATTCCCCTGTAGCCGGGCCGGCCGTACCGGCTTCGACCACGTCGGTCAGCACCGGCACGTCGACGGCGGACAACTCGTCCGCCGTCGCGGCGACGACGTCGGTCAGCACGGGAACGTCCACGCCGCTGCGGCTGCGGTTGCGCTGCATCAGCGCGTCCGCCTGCTCGAGCAGTTCGCGCGCGCTCGCCATCAGCCGCGCTCGCTCAGGTTGTGGGTGATAAGCTCGTAGCCGCGTTCGCGATAAAAGCGAAAACGCTCCCGCGCCGCGGCCGTTTCGGTCTCATCGGTGCCGACCACTTCGGCGAGCCGCTCGAATCGCGCGAAAAACGGCGGCGGCGCCTCGTGCAGGTTGATCAGCACCGCCGCGGGGCCCTGGTGGTCGAGCACATGGTCGACCCAGATCGGAGTCTCGGGCGCCAATCGGCTGTCGACCCGGCAATGCGGCAGGAAACCGATTGCCGGCTGAATCCAGAGCAGGCGATCGAGCGTTGCGGTCGCCTCGGCATCGGGGGTAAGCACGCGCACGCTGCCGTGGCGGGCAAAAGCCTTGGCTACCAGCTTCGTCACGACCTCGAAGCGATCGCTTACATGCGTATAGAAATCGATCGAGGTCATGGTCGCTGCCGTCGGAAGATTCTGCGCAAGTGTGGACGCGCGAACTACGGGGCGGCCTCCTGCGATAGCACCCACGTGGTCAGCAGAGGGACCGGGCGCCCTGTCGCACCCTTTTCCTTGCCTTCCTTCCATGCGACGCCGGCGATGTCCAGATGCGCCCAGTCGAATTTCTTGGCGAACTTGGACAGGAAGCAGGCCGCGGTGATGCTGCCGCCGGCGCGGCCACCGATGTTGGCGAAATCGGCAAAATTGCTGTTGAGCCCCTCCTGATAATCGTCCCAGAGCGGCAGTTGCCAGCCGCGGTCGAAGGCGTCTTCGCCGGCATTGATCAGCGCGCGCCCGAGGCTGTCGCTGTTGCTGAATACGCCGCAGGCAACGTGGCCGAGCGCGATGACCATGGCGCCGGTCAGGGTCGCGATGTCGACGACCGCCGCCGGCTCGTAGCGCTCGGCGTAGGTCAGCGCATCGCACAGGATCAGGCGGCCTTCGGCATCGGTATTGAGCATCTCGATCGTCTGGCCCGACATGCTCCTGACGACGTCGCCCGGCTTGGTCGCCCGGCCGTTTGGCATGTTCTCGCAGGTCGGCACCAGGCCGATGAGGTTGACCTTCGCCTTGAGCTCGGCGACGGCGCGGAACGCGCCGAGAACGCTGGCCGCCCCGCACATGTCGAACTTCATCTGATCCATGTCCGTCCCGGGCTTGAGCGAGATGCCCCCGCTGTCGAACGTGATGCCCTTGCCGACCAGCACCAGCGGCTTCTGCTTTTTGGGCCCGCCCAGGTACTCCAGGATGATGAATTTCGGCGGCTGGTCGCTGCCGTTGGCGACCGACAGGAACGATCCCATTTTCAGCTCTTCGAGCTTGCCGCGGTCGAGTACCTCGCATTTGAAGCCCAGTTCCTGCGCCAGCGCCTGTGCCCGCTCGGCCAGGTGCGCGGGGGTGCAGACGTTGCCCGGGAGGTTGCCCAGATCGCGCGCCAGGTCCATGCCGTGCGCGATGGCGAGACCCCGCGCCGCGGCGGCCTCGCCCGAGGTGAGGTCGCTGCGCTGCGGCACCGACAGGGTCAGCTTGCGCAACGGCCTGCGCACGTCGGACGGCTGGCTTTTCATCTGGTCGAAGCGGTAGACCGCTTCCATCGCCACGACCACCGCATGCTCGACCCGCCAGGCGACTTCGCGCCGCTTGACCTTCTCCTCGGTCAGGTAGACCACCGCTTCGTACGAGCCGGTCTCGTTGAGCAGGCGCACCGCGGCGCGGATTGCGCTGCGGAACTCGCGCTCGCGGAAGTCGCGCTCCTTGCCCATGCCGACGAGCAGGACGCGGTCGGCCAGCGTGCCGCGCACGTTATGCAGCAGCAGCGTGCTGCCGAGCTTGCCTTCCATGTCGCCGCGGCGAATGATTTCGCTGATGTAGCCGGCCGAGGCGCGATCGATCAGTTCCGCCGACAGGCTGGGCTTGCGGTTGTCGAAGACTCCGACGACGACGCAGGCGCTACGCTGCTTTTCCGGGCTGCCGCTTTTTATGGTAAATTCCATCGCCTTCCTCGAACGTAAAATTTGCCTTTAGGCGGCACGATCCGCATTATCGGCAAATCGGCCTGAAAAAGTCAAAATATTTCCGTCGTCATGGTGTTCCGGCGCAGCCTGGTGCGAGAATTGACCGCTACGGCGGTCGCGCTGTTCCTGGTGCTGCTGGGGATACTCTTCACCAATCTCACGCTGCGGCTGCTGGCCCGCGCCGCCGGTGGAACCGTGGCTCCCGAAGGCGTTCTGGCGCTTTTGGGGTTTAATGCCCTCTTCTACTTCAACATCCTCCTGTCGGTCGCGCTGTTCCTGACCGTGCTGCTGACCCTGTCGCGCTGGTATCGCGACAGCGAAATGATCGTCTGGTTTACGTCCGGCCAGAGCCTGACCGCGTGGCTCAAGCCGATTCTCCTGTTCGCCACGCCGTTCCTGCTGGCGATCGTCGTCCTTTCGCTGTGGCTGTCGCCCTGGGCCGAGACCAAGCGCCTCGAATACGAGCGCCAGCTCGAATCGCGCGAAGAGCTGTCGCTGTTGACGCCGGGGCTGTTCAAGGAATTCCGCCAGGCGAAGCTCGTCGTGTTCATCGAAAGCATCAACACGCTCGACGGGACGATCAAGAATGTGTTCCTGCATTCGATCGACAGCGGCAAGGACGTGACCACCGTCGCCCGCTCCGGCCATCTCGAGGATGCGCCGAATGGCGACCGGTTCATCGTGCTGGAGGACGGCCGCCGCTACGAGGGCCAGCCCGGCAGCGCCGATTTCCGCACGGCGGAATTCCAGCGGCTGGGGCGTCGTATCGAGCCGGCAGAGGTGCGCGCGTTGCCGGCGTCGCTCAAGGCGCTGCCGACCGGCCTGCTGGCCGTCACCGGCGGCGCGCCCGAGCGCGCCGAGCTGTTCTGGCGCATTTCGGTGCCGATCAGCGCGTTCCTGCTGGTGCTGCTGGCGATCCCGCTCGCGTACGTCAACCCGCGCATGGGCCGGTCGCTCAATCTGTTCATCGCGCTGTTCATGTACATGCTTTACAGCAATTGCCTGAACATCGTGCAAACCTATATCGCGCAGGGCCGCCTGTCGCTGCTGGTCGGGCTGGTCGCGGTTCACGCGCTCGCTGCCGCCATCGTCGTCGCGCTTTTCGCGAAGCGGTTGTCGGTGCGCGGCTGGCTGCCGCTGCCGCGTCCGGCATGAAAACGCTCAACCGCTACGTCGGCCGTGAAGTGCTCTATGCGACGACGCTGATCTTCGTCGCCTTGCTGGCGCTGTTCGCGTTCTTCGATCTGATCCACGAGCTGGGCAACGTCGGGCGCGACGGCTATCCTCCGGGCCGCGCGCTGCTGTTCGTCGGCCTGAGCCTGCCCGGCCACGTTTACGAGCTGATGCCCACGGCGGCGCTGATCGGCACGCTGTTCGCCATCGCGCAGCTGGTCGGCAATTCCGAATATACGGTGATGCGGGCGTCGGGCGCATCGTTGACCCAGATCACCTGGGCCATCGTCCGCGTCGGCATCCCGCTGGCCGTCGCCACCTTCCTCGCCGGGGAGTTTCTCGCGCCGCCGGCCGAGCGCCTGGCGCAGCAGGTCCGCGTGCAGACGCAGGGTCAGGCGCTGCGCTTCGTCGCGCAGCAATTCCAGTCCGGCTTCTGGTTCAAGCAGACCTTGCCAGACAGCGATGTCCAGACTTTCGCCAACATCCGCAGCCTGCTTGCGGACATGACGCTGCTCGGCGTGCGGATCTACGAGTTCGACGGCGACCTGCGCTTGAAGGCGCTGCGCGTCGCCGACTCGGGAAGCTTTGTCACCGACGGCGAATGGAAGCTCAAGAACGTGCGCTCGACCGAGCTCGGGCCGGACGGCGCCAAGGTCACGCAGGCGAGCGAGTACACCTGGGAGACGGTGCTGAAACCGTCGCTGCTGACGGTCTACCAGGTGGCTCCGGAAAAACTGGAGATCGCGTCGCTGTACGACAATATCCGCGTATTGGGCAGCAATCAGCAGAAGACCTCGCGCTTCGAGGTCGCGCTCTGGAACAAGATTTTCTATCCGGCCGCGGTGCTGGTGATGATGGTGCTGGCGCTGCCTTTCGCCTACTTCCAGCGCCGCGCCGGAGGCATGGGCTTTCGCATCTTTGCCGGCACGATCCTGGGACTGGTCTTCTTTCTGGTCGGCCGGCTGTTTTCCTACCTCGGCATCATCAACGACTGGCCGCCGCTGTTTTCCGCGGCATTTCCCGTGTTTGTCTTTGTCGCCGTCGCCGTGACCATGCTGTGGTGGCTGGAGCGGCGCTAGTGCCTTAGCGGCGCGAGCCCGTGGCGAGGGGCCCCACGCAACGCGTGGGGATCGCGCGAGGCGAGTCGATGCTGGCGGCCGACGCGAGATGCCCGTCGTTCGCGTTAACCGACGAGGAGGCCGCGGCGCGAGCCCGTGGCGAGGGGCCCCGCGCAACGCGTGGGGATCGCGCGAGGCGAGTCGACGCTGGCGGCCGACGCGAGATGCCCGTCGTTCGCGTTAACCGCCGAGGAGGCCGCCGGGCGCCTGTCGCGGTGCTACGCCGCCGCGGGTCCCGGCACGATGCTGACGAACGTCCGCTTTGCGCTGCCCTTGGTGCTGAACTCGACGCTGCCGTCGACGAGCGCAAACAAGGTGTGATCCTTGCCGATCCCGACGTTGGGGCCGGGATGGACCTGGGTACCGCGCTGGCGCACGATGATCGCACCCGCGGTGATCACTTCGCCGCCGTAAGCCTTGACCCCGAGCCTCTTGGAATGGGAGTCGCGGCCGTTGCGGGAGCTGCCGCCTGCCTTTTTGTGTGCCATTTGTCTACCTCGAACGGAAGACGCGCTTCAGCCGACGATGCCGTCGATCTGCAGCTCCGTATATCCCTGACGATGCCCTTGATGCTTCTGGTAATGCTTGCGGCGCCGCATCTTGAAGATCTTCACCTTGTCGCCGCGCCCATGCGCGAGCACCGTCGCCGTGACGGTCGCGCCGGCGACCGTCGGCTGTCCCAGCCGGACGCTGTCGCCGTCCCCGACCATCAGGACCTGATCGAGAATCACCTCCGCGCCCACGTCCGCCGGTATCTGTTCCACTTTGAGTTTTTCGCCGGGGGCGACCTTGTACTGCTTGCCACCGGTTTTTATGACCGCGTACATAGGAAACTCCAATGCCGTGCGTTGCCGGAAAAAGGTCGCTATTTTAAGACCTTAGGCGAGCCATGTCAAAGCCGCCGAGCGAGGGCCAAATCCGGCCGCGGCTTCGGGTAAACTACCGGCCGCGCGCCTGCGGCATCACGGCGGCGACCCCGCGCCGCCTGCCGCCAGCCGTTTTCCGCCGCCACCACGTGACCATCCCATTGCTGCAGACTGCACTGCGCGACGACCTGCAGGCCGTCGATCGGGTACTGCGCGAGGCGCTGCATTCGGACGTCCCGCTGATCCACCGCATCGCCGAGCACATCATCGCCGGCGGCGGCAAGCGGCTGCGCCCGGCACTGCTCCTGCTCGTCGCCCAGGCCTGCGGCCACCGCGGACCGCAGCAGCACACGCTGGCGGCGGTCATCGAGATGATCCACACGGCGACGCTGCTCCACGATGACGTCGTCGACGAATCGGCGTTGCGCCGCGGCCACGACACCGCCAACGCCATCTTCGGCAATTCCGCGAGCGTTCTGGTCGGCGACTTCCTGTACTCGCGCGCCTTCCAGCTGATGGTGACCGTGGACAACATGCGGGTGTTCCAGATTCTTTCGGATGCGACCAACGTGATCGCCGAAGGCGAGGTCATGCAGCTTCTCAATTCCGGCAACCCGGAAGTCGACGAAAAGACCTACCTCGACGTCATCCAGCGCAAGACGGCCAAGCTGTTCGAAGCGGCGGCGCGCCTGGGCGCGGTGCTCGGCGGCGCCACCGCGCCGCTGGAGGACGCGCTCGCGCACTACGGCATGCACCTCGGCACCGCATTCCAGCTGATCGACGACGTTCTCGACTACACCGGCGACCATGCGGCGATCGGCAAGAATCTGGGCGACGACCTCGCCGAAGGCAAGCCGACCTTGCCGCTGATCCGCGCGCTGGCGGTCGGCTCGCCCGAGGAGGCGGCGCTGATTCGCGGCGCGGTCAAGGCCGGCGGACTCGCCGACTTTCGTCCGGTGCTCGTCGCATTGCAGCGCACCGGCGCGCTCGACTACGCGCGTGCCGCCGCCGAAGCGGAAAGCAGACAGGCGGCTGCGTGTCTCGCCGCATTGCCGCCTTCGACTTGCCGTGAAATCCTGCTAGAATTGTCCGCTTTCGCGGTGACGCGGGCCTTTTGACGGGCGCTCTGCCCGTCGCATGCAACGCGACAGCACGGCGGCAGTCGGGGTGTAGCTTAGCCTGGTAGAGCGCTACGTTCGGGACGTAGAGGCCGGAGGTTCAAATCCTCTCACCCCGACCAGTTTCCCTCCGGCGCGTCGCCGCGGGCAAGCCGGGCGCCGGGTCCGGGTCGCTCGGTTCGATCGCTGCGCCCGGAAGATTGACGCGCATCGTTCTGCGCCCGGTTCGCCGACCACTTGTAACCGTATATTGCGCGCCGCCCCCGCCTTCCGGCGCATGGCCTTATAATCGGCGCTTCTCGCCGCGTCGCTCCCCATCGCCGGCCCCGTCTGACGGAGAACCCATGTCGATCTCGCGTACCCTCGCCGTACTGTGCCTGACGTCGTTGATTCTCGCCGGGTGCGGCAAGAACAATAACAATCAGGGCAGCGCCCAGATGCGTGTCGTGAACGCGTTTTCGCAGGCGAGCGCGCTCGGTGTCACCGTCAACGAAAAGACGGTGGTCAGCGGCTTGCCTTTTCAGGCGACAGCACCGTATGCGGGCATCGATTCCGGGACGCAGACCGTCACCGTCGGCGTGACCGGTGCGTCGACCTCGCTGGTCAATACCAGCCTCAACATCAGCGGCAACACCAATTATTCGTACGTCGTCTTCGGGCCGCAGACCGCTGTCGCCGCGATTCTGTTCAATGATGCGTTTTCCGATCCAGGCGACGGCTTTTTCGCGCTGCGCTTCATCAACGCCGCCGCCGGCCCGGGCGCGCTGGATCTCTACGTCACCGCGCCAGGCGCGGACTTGAGCGCGACCGCGCCCAGTGTCCCCAGTGTCGCGTATGGCTCGCCGAGCATCTTCGTCCCGATCACCAAAGGCAACACCTTCGAGCTGCGCATCGCGCCGGCAGGCACGAAGGACGTGATTTACGACTCCCTGCCTCAGACATTTGCCGAGCATTCGGGCACCTCCATCGTCGCCTTCGGCAAAGGCAGCGGCAAGCTGGTCAACGCCTTCCTGCTGCACCACGACGACACGGGCACCGGCGCTCTGGTGGACAATCTCCTGACCCAGTACAAGGTGGTCAACGCCTCGCTGGTGTCCTCATCGTTGAACGTGCTCGTCGACGACAATCTGCAGCTGTCGAACATACCTTACACCGGCGTATCGAACTACCAGCGGACAGGTGCGGGTGCCCACAGTTTCAGTGTCGAGGCGACGACCACCCCCGGCGCGTCGTTGCTGAGGCTGGTGATGACGCTGGCCCCGGCGACGGACACGTCGATCGCATTCACCGGAACCGCCGGCGCGCTGAACGCGGTGGTGCTCCCGGACAATAACCTGCCGCCGCCGGCGGGAACGGCGGCCGTGCGGGTCGTCAACACGTCCGCCGACGTCGCGTCATTCGACGTGTTCGTCAACTTCAGCAAGCAGGTGTCGGGGCTGGCGGCCAATACCGCTTCGGTCTATTTCGACCTGAACGCCGCCGCATCCACCGGAACGAACTATGAATTCGATTTCAACCTGGCCGGAACGACATCGCCGCTGCTGAAGCTGCCGTCCGTGTTGCTCACCGCGGGTCACACCTATACGATCTATCTGACCGGTCCCGGCAGCAGCCTGCGCGGCACCGTTGCGCAGGACAACTGAGGCCATCGCTCGCCTCGCCGCGCGGCCGGGCGCCGCGCGTCGGATGCGCGACGAGCGTGCTCGCGCCGGGCGGGCGGCGGCGCAGCGGCTGAACGAGTTCATCGATCCGGAGCGAACATGCGCGTGCACCCTCTTCTATTGGTCCTGTCGTGTGTCGTGTCGCTTGCGCTGGGCGGCTGCAACACGGGCAAGGGCGTCAGCAACGGCAGCACGCACGGCTCGCTGCGCATGATCAACCTCATCCCGAACGCCGGCGGCCCTCTCAACGTCGTCTTCGACACCCAACCGTTCGTGACGGGGCTCGGCTTCGAGGCGATGACGCAATACCAGGAAATCGACGCCGGCAGCCGGGAAATACAGGTCAGCGTGGCCGGCACCTCGACCAACGCCATCGATACGACGCAGACTTTCCTCGCCGACACCTTGTACACCTACGTGGCGTTCGGCCCGGTCAGCGCCGCCAATGCCATCATCGTCAACGACACGCTGACGGTCGACCCGGGTGCGGGCATGTTCGCGCTGCGCGTGATCAACGGCGCTCGCAATAACGGCGCCGTCGATGTCTATGTCACACCACCGGGCGAAGACCTCAACACCGTGTCGCCGAGCATCGCCGGGGTCATCTATGGCGCGAGCAGCACCTTCGTCAATCTGGCTGCGGGCAGCATGGAGGTGCGCGTCACTCCGGCCAATTCCAAGCTGGTCATCTACGACGCCACCGGGCAGACTTTCGGCGAGCGGGCGCAGGTCGAGGCTGTCGTCTATTCGCGCGGCAGCAGCGCGCTGGTCAATCTCGCGATCCTCAACATCGACGACACGGGTACCGGATCGATCAGCAACAGCCAGCTCGCCCGGTTCAAGGTGGTTAACGGCTCGTCGGCCGCTTCGCCGCTCAATGTCTTCGTCGATCAGGACCTGGCGCTGTCAAACATCCCCTCCGCCGCGGCATCGACCTACCAGACAACCGGCGCGGGAACGCGTACGCTGACCGTGGAGGCGACCGCGACGCCGGGCGCGGCCTTGCTGACGATCCTGCCGACGCTGGCTCCAGCCACCGATACCACGATCACATTCACCGGGCCGCCCGGCGCGCTGGTCGCAACGGTGTACGACGACGCGAACTTCCCGCCGGCGTTCGGTCGTGCCCGAGTGCGCTTCGTCAACAGTTCCAGCGACGTCCCGGCGCTGGACGTCTTTATCAATTTCAGCAGGCAGCTCGCCGGGCTGGCGATGAACACCTCCTCACCAGGAGTCGAGCTCGATGCCGACGCGACTGCCGGCACCGTCTACGAATTCGACTTCAATGTCAGCGGATCGAGCCAGACCAGCCTGAAGCTGCCCGCGGTGACACTGCTGGGCGGCCAGCTCTACACGATTTATGTCGTCGGGCCGGCAGCCGCGCTGGCGGGCGTCGTCGTTCAGGACAACTGAGCGCGTCTGCCCGCCTGCCCCAGCCGCGAGCATGCATGGCCGCTTCGTCAACGAACGGGAGAACGCCATGATCGATCCGACCACCGCCCCTTACGCCGCGTTGATCCTGCGCGTTGCCTTGGGCATATTGTTCCTGGCGCATGGCTTGCTCAAGCTGCTGGTACACAAGCCCGCCGGCACGGTCGCTTACTTCGAGTCGCTCGGCCTGCCGGGCGGGCTCGCCTACCTGACGATGGCCGCCGAAATCGGTGGCGGCATCGCCCTGGTGCTCGGCATCGTGCCGCGCTATGCCGCGCTGGTGCTGATACCGCTGATCATCGGCACCATCGTCACCGTGCACGGCAAGAACGGCTGGATGTTCAACAACAAGGACGGCGGCTGGGAATATCCGGCGTTCTGGGCCGCGGCGCTGGCGGTGCAGTTCCTCCTCGGCGACGGCGCCTGGGCGCTGCTGCCGTCGCCGCCGCTGTTCTGAACCAGACCGGGCGCCGACGACTGCGCCCGCGCCCGCTTCGCGCCCGATCGGCGGCGGCCCAAGACAGAACGTCCGGCTCACTCTTGCAGAACCACCCGACGCCAATCGAGGCATCGTCCTCCGCCGGCGCCTTCGCCGCGCACACGCCGATGATGCAGCAATATCTGCGCATCAAGGCAGAGCATCCGGACAAGTTCGTGTTCTACCGCATGGGCGATTTCTACGAGCTATTCTATGGCGACGCGCAGCACGCGGCGCCGCTGCTCGACATCACGCTGACCGCGCGCGGCCAGTCGGCGGGTGCGCCGATTCCGATGGCCGGCGTGCCGTACCACGCGGTCGAGCAATACCTCGCCCAGCTGATGCGCCTCGGCGATTCGGTCGCGATCTGCGAGCAGATCGGCGATCCTGCGATCGCCAAGGGGCCCGTCGAGCGCAGGGTGACGCGCATCGTCACGCCGGGAACACTGACCGACGCCGGGACTGCTCGACGGCAAGCGCGATTGCCTGCTGGTTGCCATTCATGCGGCGGCGGCGCGCGCCGGCGTCGCGTGGCTGAATCTCGCCGGAGGACGGCTGCATCTGCGCGACGTCGCGTTGCCCGAGGTTCCCGCGCTGCTCGATCGCATCGATCCCAGCGAGATCCTGCACGCCGAGGGCAGCGCTCCGGCACCGCATGCCGGTGCGCCCATGCATGCGCTGCCGCCGTGGCGCTTCGATCGCAGCGCCGCGATGCGCCGCGTGAGCGCGCAGTTCGGCACCCGCGATCTCGCCGCGTTCGGCGCCGACGACGCGCCGCTCGCCGTCGCCGCCGCGGGCGCCTTGCTGGAGTATGCGCAGGGCACGCAGCAGGCGGCGCTCGCGCACGTGCGCACGCTCGTCGGTCGAGCGCGGCGCCGATCACCTGGCGCTCGACACGGCGACCCGGCGCAATCTGGAAATTACCGAGACGCTGCGCGGCGAACCCGCCCCGACGCTCTATTCGTTGCTCGACGGCTGCGCCACCGGCGCCGGGAGCCGCCTGCTGCGCGCGTGGCTGACCAATCCGCTGCGCGCGCAAGCTGCCGCGGCGGCACGTCACGAGGCGATCGCGGAACTGTCGGCGGCGCTGCAGCCGCGCACGGCGTTGCGCAGCGCGCTGAAGGCCACGGTCGACATCGAGCGGATCGCATCGCGCATTGCGCTGCGCTCGGCCAGGCCGCGCGATCTCGCGGGGCTGCGCGACACGCTGCAGCGCCTGCCCGCGCTGGCCGCCGCGATCGCCGAGCCGACATCGCCGCTGCTCAACGATGCCGCCGACGCCCTTGCCGTCGATCCGCGCTGGGCAGAGCTGCTCGAGCGCGCGATCGCGGCCGAGCCCGCAGCCGCGGTGCGCGAAGGCAACGTGATCGCCGCCGGCTACGACGCCGACCTCGACGAGCTGCGCGCGATCCAGGACCACTGCGGTGCATTCCTGGTCGACCTGGAAGCGCGCGAGCGCGAACGCACCGGCATCGCCAGCCTCAAGGTCGAATACAATCGCGTGCACGGCTTCTACATCGAAGTGACGAACGCCAACGTACAGCGCATCCCGGACGACTACCGCCGCCGGCAGACGATGAAGAACGCCGAGCGCTACATCACGCCGGAATTGAAGACCTTCGAGGACAAGGCGCTGTCGGCGCAGGAGCGCGCGCTGGCCCGCGAGCGCAGGCTGTTCGAGGAAATTGTCATCGCGCTGGGCCCGGCGATTCCCGCGCTGCAGCGTGCGGCGATCGCGCTGGCGTCGCTCGACGTATTCGCCACGCATGCCGAGCAGGCGACGGCGCTCCGCTGGACACGACCGCGCTTCAGCACCGAGGCCATGCTGGCGATCACGCGGCGGCCGCCATCCGGTGGTCGAAGGCCAGGTCGAGCATTTCATTCCGAACGACCTGGCGCTCGGTGCGGCGCGGCGCATGCTGATCGTCACCGGGCCCAACATGGGCGGCAAATCGACGTATATGCGGCAGACCGCGGTGATCGCGCTGCTGGCGTACTGCGGCCTGTTCGTACCCGCCCTGAACGCCGAGATCGGTGCGCTCGACGCCATCCATACGCGCATCGGCGCCGCCGACGACCTGGCGGGTGGCCGCTCCACGTTCATGGTCGAGATGACCGAGGCCGCTTACATACTCAACCGGGCGACGCCGAACAGCCTGGTCCTGATCGATGAAATCGGCCGCGGAACGTCGACCTTCGACGGCCTTGCGCTGGCCTGGGCTATCGCGCGCGAGCTTGCGCTGCAAGAATCGGTGCCTGACGCTGTTCGCGACGCACTATTTCGAGCTGACCGCGCTGCCCGCGGAACTGGACGGCTGCGCCAACGTGCACTTCGACGCGGTCGAGCACAGGGACGGCATCGTGTTCCTGCACGCGGTCGAGGAGGGGCCGGCGAACGAGAGCTACGGGTTGCAGGTGGCGAGGCTCGCCGGCGTCCCGACCACGGTGATTCGAGGCGCGCGCACTCATCTCGCTCGCCTCGATCACTTCACCGCGCACCGCGACGGCGATCTGTTCGCGGCCGCGGCGCCGCACGCCGGCCCGGCGCCGGCGGCCTCGGCGTTGCGCGACCGGCTGGCGGCGATCGACCCCGATGCGACTGTCGCCGCGCGACGCGCACGAGATGCTCTACGAGCTGAAGCGGCTCGCGGACGACGCCTGAAGGCGTGCCGCTGGAGCCCGCCGCCATCCGCCGCAGTCAGTGATGGTGGCCGTGCGCGCCGTGCACGTGGCCGTGCGCCATTTCCTCCGACGTGGCCGGCCGCACGTCGAGGATCGTGCAATCGAAGCGCAAGCGTTGGCCGGCGAGCTGATGGTTCCCGTCGACGCACGACCTTGCCGTCGGCGATGTCGGTGACCGTGTACACCACGCCAGCCTGACCGTCCCCTTCCGCCTGTCCTTCGAATTGCATGCCGACCTTGACCTCTTGCGGAAAGCGGTCCTGAGTCTCGACGCGCACCAGGTCGGCGTCGTACTCGCCGAAGCCATCCTCCGGTTCGAGCGTGACCGAGAGCTGGTCGCCGACCTGTTTCTGTGCCAGCGCCGCCTCGACCTTCGGGAAAATGCCCTGATGCCCGCCGTGGAGATAGCTGATCGGCTGCGGCGATTGCTCGATCAATTTGCCGTTGGCGGAAAACAGCTTGTAGGTAAGCGTGACGACGGTGTTCGAGAAGATATTCATCGGCGGACGGGGTCGGTTGAACCGGATGCGCGCCGGTGGATGGGTGCCGGCGCGGGACCCGGTATTTTACCGCAAGCGCACTCGCCCTCGCCTGACGGCAAACGCGGCGCCGCTATAATCGAAGCGATGGCCGACGCCGCCGATCGCAGCCTGCTTGGAGGATTGACGCCGGCGGCGTTCCTGCGCCGGCATTGGCAGAAACGCGCGCTGCTCGTGCGCGATGCGATCCCCGGCTTCAGCGGGCTGCTGTCGCGCGCCGAGCTGTTCCGGCTGGCCGGCCGCGACGACGTCGAATCGAGGCTGGTGCTGCGCGAGCGCGGCACCTGGTCGCTCGCGCACGGTCCGTTTCGCGGCGCGCACTTCAGGACGCTGCCGGCACGCGGATGGACATTGCTGGTGCAGGGGGTCAACCTGCATCTCGGCGCCGGCGATGCGCTGATGCGCCGCTTCGCGTTCATCCCGTACGCAAGGCTCGACGACCTGATGGTCAGCTACGCCACGCCGGGCGGCGGCGTCGGTCCCCATTTCGATTCGTACGACGTCTTCCTGCTGCAGGGCGATGGACGGCGTCGCTGGCGCACGAGCCGCCAGCGCGATCTGGCGTTGAAGCCGGCACTGCCGCTCAAGATACTTGCGCCGGTTCCGGCCGGAGCAGCGCGTGGACGCTCGCGCCGGGCGACATGCTGTACCTGCCGCCGGATTGCGCGCACGACGGCGTCGCGCTGGAAGACGTGCACGACGTACTCGATCGGCTTTCGCGCGCCGTCGGCGCAGCAGCTCGCGACCGCGTTTCTCGACTGGCTGCGCGACCACATTGCGCTCGACGGCCGTTATGCCGACCCCGATCTGCGGCCTGCGCGTGAGCCGGCGCGCATCGGCGCCGCGATGCGCGCGCAATGCGCCGCAAGGCTCGCCGGCATCCGCTGGGACCGGACGAGCGCCGACATTTTTCTCGGCTGCCATCTCACCGAGCCCAAGGCAACCGTGTTCTTCGCTCCGCCGGCGCAGCCGCTGACGCCGCGCGCATTCGCCGCGGCGGCGGCGCGGCGCGGCGTCCGTTTGGACGCGCGCACGCAGTTGCTATACGATGAGCGCCGGGTTTTCATCAATGGCGCGGCAATGGCGTGGCCGCAGACCGGGGCGCGGGCGCTCGAGCGCCTGGCGAACGCGCGCAGACTCCGCGCCGGCGCGCGCTGGCCCGCAGCGCCTGCCGCGCTTCTCTATCGATGGTATTGCGATGGCTTCGTACACCTTGATTGATGCAAGCGGCCATGTCGGACCAAACGCCGGGTGAACCGGCTGTCGGGCCGCGCCTGGTCGAGCTCGCCACGCTGGCCGAGCAGACGCAGGCGATCGACGAACTGATCGCGCTGGCCAGACAGCATATCCGCGTCTTCGATCAGGACCTGTCGCAGACCGGATGGAACAGCGCGGCGCGCGCCGACCGGCTGGCGGCGTTTCTGCGGCAGGTTCGCGGGCGCCGGCTGGACATCATCGTGCACGACACGCGCTACCTGGAGGGTGCGTGCCCGCACCTGCTTAACCTGCTGCGCAACTACGGTCACGCGCTGACGATCTACCAGACCGGGCCGGAAGGCAAGGTCGCGACGGACCCGCTGCTGATCGTCGACGGCAGGCACTATCTGCACCGTTTTCACTTCGAGCAGCCGCGCGCCGCGCTGGGAATCGATCAGCCCGAGCAGACGCAGCCGCTGGCCAGCCGCTTCGACGAAATCTGGGCGACCGGGGAAGCAGGCCTTGCGGGCACGGTCCTCGGCCTCTGAAGGCTCCGGCCTGCACGGGAACGCGCGTTTGCTGCGGCGCGGGAGACATATGAATCCATTGCCAATTGTGCTACGATCTCCAGTGTCGGTTGCACCTCCGTTATCCTGCCGAAATTCTTGGATCGGCCGTCTGCGGAAGCCGATTTCATCACCGAATTTCTACTGCCGAATTTCCACATTTTCTTACTCGAGTAGGGGAACACATGAACAAGTCCGTATTAATCGCCGCTGCGTTGGCCGTCGCGCTGACCGCTTGCGGCGACAACGGCAAGGCTGCGGCTGACGCCGCAAAGGCAGCATCCGACCAGGCCGCCACCGCCGCGAAGGATGCGGCCGACAAGGCCGCGACCGCGGCGAAGGACGCGGGCAACGCCGCCATGCAGGCCGGCCAGGCCGCAACCGACGCCACCAAGGCCGCGGGCACCGCCGCGATGGACTCCACCAAGGACGCCGCAGGCAAGGCGGTCGACGCCGCGAAGGACGCGTCGATGAAGGCGCAGCCGGCTCCCGCCGACACGACCAAGAAGTAAATCCGGCTCATCGGAATCAAAGCCGGCCTGCGGGCCGGCTTTTTTCGTCGCTTTCGCGCAACGCTGCGCCGGCCGCGGCGCCGCGTGCCAAGGTCAGCGCCGGGAGCGAGTCAGAGTGGCGCGCCGATGCGCCGCGCGACTTCGCGGTACTTGGCGATGACGTCGCCGAGATCGCGCCGGAAACGGTCCTTGTCCAGCTTTTCCTGCGTCGCGTGATCCCAGAGGCGGCAGCCGTCTGGCGTGAATTCGTCGCCGAGGAGCAGCGGCCCCTGCGGCGCACCGAGCGGATGGCCGAATTCGAGCTTGTAATCGACCAGATCGATGCCCGCGCTCGAGAACAGCGGCTTCAGCACCGCGTTGACCCGGTGCGTCAGGGCCTTCATTTCGGCGATCTCCTGCACGCTCGCCCAGCCGAGCACGCGGATGTGATCGTCGTTCACCAGCGGGTCGTGCAGCGCATCGCTCTTGTAGAAAAACTCGAAGATGGGCTCCGCCAGGCGCGTCCCTTCGATGATGCCGTAGCGCTTGGCCATCGAGCCGGCGCAGACGTTGCGCACGACGCATTCGACCGGGATCATCTTCAGTGCCCGCACCAGCGTGTCGCGCTCGTTCAGCAGGCGCACGAAATGCGTCGCGATGCCGCCTTCGGCGAGCTTGCCCATGATGAATGCGTTGATCCTGTTGTTGGTCTCGCCTTTCTGCGCGAGTTGCGCCACCTTGGTCCCGTCGAATGCGCTGGTATCGTCGCGGAAATGCATGATCACCAGCGCCGGATCGTCGGTCGCGTACACCGTCTTGGCCTTGCCGCGGTAGAGCTGCTGACGTTTTTCCATGCCGGCTCCTAGATGAATTCGCGCCAGCCGAACCCGTCGTGCTGGTCGGCGATGCCGATCCAGTCTGGCGCGCAGCAGAGCGCACCGGCAAGCGCTGCGCGCGCCAGATCGGGGCGATTGTTGTGCTGGCTCAAATGCGCGGCAAACAGATGCTTGAGGCGGGAATTGTCCAGCCGCGCGAGCAGGGCCGCGGCGGTGTCGTTGTCCAGATGCCCCTGCTTGCCGGCAATGCGTTGCTTCAGCGGATACGGATAATCGCCATTGGCCAGCATCTCGACGTCGTGATTGCATTCGAGCACCAGCGCGTCGCAGCCCGACAGGCTCGTTTCGACGTGCGCGGTCGACACGCCCAGGTCGGTCAGAACGCCGAGGCGCCACCGGCCATCCGAGCAGACGAACTGCACCGGCTCGCGCGCATCGTGCGGCACCGGGAAAGGGCGCACTTCGATGTCGTCGATCGCGAATGGATCGTGGCTGTCGAAGCCGCACACGCGCGGCAGCGCGGCGAAGCGCTCGGCGACGGAGCTCAAGGTGCCGAAGGTCAGCCAGACCGGCGTCTGGTAGCGCGCGGCAAACGCGCCGACGCCGCCGATGTGGTCGCTATGCTCGTGCGTGACGACGATCGCGGTGACGGTCTCGGGCGCGACGCCGAGCCGCGCCAGGCGCGCGACGGCATCGCGAATGCCGAAGCCGCAATCGATCAGCACGCGCGTCGCACCGGCTTCGACCAGTAGGCCGTTACCCTCGCTGCCGCTGCCGAGACAGGCGAATCGCACTCTAGGGCCAGGGCCTGATTCAGCCGGTCACTTCAGCTGGTCCTTGAGCAGCGCAAGAATCTTTTCGCTGTTCGGCGTGCGGTCGAGCGCGCCGTCCAGGTCCTGCACGGTGACCACGCTGCGCGGGTCGGCCTGCGTCACGACGACGCGGTACTGTTCCGGCTTGTCGAGCGGAGCCGTCTTCCAGAACTGGAGCTTGGCGATCGTATCCGCAAGCCACCCCTCCTGCTTTTTCTTCTCGAGATCGGGATTGGCGTAGCGGACGAAATACAGGCCCTTCGAACGGTCGCGATCGACGACCGTGAAGCCGGTGCGATCGAGCGCGAGGCCCACACGGCGCCACGCGCGGTCAAACGAATCGTCGACGATGAGCTGGACGCCGCTGCTGCTCTTGTCGATCCGCGCGCGCTCGGCCGCAGTGCTGTCGGCGGCGATGGCCTGCGTCGCCGCAGGCGCGGCGGTGCCGAAGGCGACCATCAGCTTCTCGAGAAATTCGGCTTCGAGCTGCGGGTTCGGCGGCGACGGCGTCCATGTCCAGTCTTCCGGCGATCCGCCCTGCCCGATTTTCATCGGCTTTTGCTCCGAGCCGCGGTGGCTGACGTAGATCTCGACCGTGCCGGGCTCGCTGCCGCGCTCGATGCGCGTCCGGAATTTGTCCCGCTTGTAGCTGTCGGTCGCGAAACTCAGGTACTTGGTCGTAAAGCGCTGCAGCAGCCCTTCCGGGCGGTCGACGCGAGTCTCGGCCCAATCGGTTTCCATGATGCCGAGCGTCGGCTGCTCGACGGCGAGCACAAAGCCGTTCTTGATCCAGAACTCGCGCAAAGCGGTCCAGGCGGCTTCTGGACTCGCCTTGACGACCAGCCAGCGCTCGCTCCCGGCGCGCGCGACGCGCGCATCGGGATTCGCCGGCAGCACGTCGCTCGGCCGCGTTGCGGTGCGTGCCGCCACCGCACCGGAGGCGGTCGTCACCTGGTAGCGGTCGTCGTAATTCGGCGTCGTCAGGTCCGGCGGCACCTCGAGCGGCGGCGCCGAGCCGGCCGACTTGTATTCGATCTTCTTGCCCAGCGAGAACGTCATGGATTCGCATCCGGACAGCAGCGCGGCAACGATCGCGGCGGCCAGTGCGACGCGCAGCAGCCGCGTCAGTGAAAAACAATGCATGCAAATTCTCCTACAGGCAGCCCGCGCTGCGCAGTGCGGCGCGAACAGTGTCGTAATGCTGAGCGGCGAGCGGCGTCAGCGGCAGCCGCAGATCCGGCCCGATCATCCGCATTTCGGCCAGCGCCCATTTGAGCGGAATCGGATTGGCTTCGACGAACAATTTGGTGTGCAGTCCCATCAAGCGCGCGTTGATTGCGCGCGCCTCCGCGAGCTTTCCGGCCAGGGCTGCCGCGCACAGGTCGGCCATCGCGCGCGGCGCGACATTGGCGGTCACCGAAACCACGCCGTGACCGCCGAGCAGCATGTACGCGAGCGCCGTGTCGTCATTGCCCGAGAGCAGGGCGAATAATTTGTCTTTCGGCAGCCGCTGCATCAGGTCGGCGTGGCGCACGAGGTCCGAGGTCGCGTCCTTGATGCCGACGATGCCGGGCAGCTGCGCCAGGCGAAGCACCGTATCGTTGGCGAGATCGGCGACGGTCCGGCCCGGCACGTTATACACCAGCAGAGGCAGATCGACCGTTTCCGCGATCGTGCGGAAGTGGCGGTACAGGCCTTCCTGAGATGGCTTGTTGTAATACGGAACCACCGACAGCCCCGCGTCGGCGCCGGCACTTTTCGCATACTCGGTCAGCGCCAGCGCCTCGGCCGTCGAATTTGCGCCGGTGCCGGCGATCACCGGCAGCCGGCCCGCCGCGTGGTCGATCGCCGTCTTGATCAGCAGGCAGTGCTCTTCGAAGTTGACCGTCGGCGATTCGCCGGTCGTGCCGACGATGACGATGCCGGCGGTGCCGTTGGCAACGTGGAAATCGATGAGCTTGCGCAGAGCCGGCAGGTCGAGCGCGCCGCCGGGCTGCATCGGCGTCGCAATCGCGACAAAACTTCCGGTCAGCATCGAGGACAATCTGGGAAAAGCGCCATTTTACCCGAATCGCCGGGCGCAAGGCATCGCGCCGGCGCGAGCGCCGCCGCGTCAGCGCGCGGGGGCGCGGTGCGTTTCGGCGGCATCGGGCAGCGTCGGCGGCCATTCCCGGCTGCGTCCGACCGCCGCAATGCGCTGCACGACCGCGGACCGCGCGCCGCTGACCAGGCCCTGCTCGAATGCAACGATCGTCAACCGCCCGCGTGCGAGCGTCAAGAGTTCGTCAGCCGCCAGCAGGAAGTCCGGATTGGCCGGCCGCCCGTAGGCTTCGTTGCCGACCGCGAAGGTCTCGTACAGCCAGGTGCCATGGCCCGCCAGCGCGTCGAGCAGCGCCGGGAACAGCGGCCGGTGCAGATAATTCGCCACGACGATCGCGTCGAAGCGCTCGCCCGCCAACGGCCAGGGTCCCGCCTCCAGGTCGACGGCCATCGTCGTGACCCGCGCCACGCCGGCGAGCGCGGCGAGCGCCTGCGCATCCCGATCGATCGCGACGACATCGCACAGGCGCGCGGCGAAGAACCGGCTGTGCCGTCCCTGCCCGCAGGCGAGATCGAGCACGCGCGCCCCCGGGGGCACCAGCGGCGCGAAACGGGCGATCCAGGGCGATGGCGCGTCGTCGGACGAATGCGCCGCGACCGCCATCATCGCCTGGCCCGCCGCGGCCCGGGCTTGCGCCGCGGCTTGTCGCTGGCGCCGGCATCGAGCGCGCATTCCGCTGCCGCCTCCTCGATCAGCCAGTCGATGAATGCCTGCGCCTCGGGCCGCAGCGCGGCGACCGTGCCGCGCACGATGAAGTACGCCCGTGTCGTCGCAAATCGATTGCGGAACGGCGCGATCAGCCTGCCCTGCGCCAGCAGGCTGTCGATCAGGGGCACCCGGCCGAGTCCCACTCCCTGCCCGTCCAGCGCCGCCTGGATCACCTGATCGAAATGGTTGAAGCGCATCGACCCCGCCGACGCGATTTCGTCGATGCCGTTGGCCGCCAGCCACACCGTCCAGTTGAGCCAGGGAAAGCGCCCGCGCTCGTCGTCGATGTGCAGCAGGACATGGCGCGCCAGGTCCTGCGGATGCTTGAGCGGGCGCGCGCGATCAGCGGCGAGCGCCGGGCTGCACACCGGCAACAGCCGCTCGCCGAACAGGCGCACCGAACCCGGCGGCGCCATAGCCTCGGTGCAATAGCGCACGGCGAGATCGATGCGCTCGCGATCCAGGTCGACGATGCGATTGTCCGCCGAAATGTAGACGTCCACGGAAGGGTGCCGGGCCCGAAAGCGAGCCAGGCGCGGGATCAGCCATACCGATGCAAACGGCTGATTGGTCGAGACGGTCAGCGGCAGCGCCGTCTGCTCGCGGCGGATCTTGGCCACTGCCTGCGCGAGCTCGTCGAGCACGGTCCTGGCAGTCGTCTGCAGGATCTGGCCGGCATCGGTCAGCCTCAGCTCGCGGTGCCGCCGCTCGAACAGCGCGAATCCGATCTGTTCCTCGAGCGTCTGCATCTGCCGCGACAGCGCCGACTGCGTCAGGAAGAGCTCTTCGGCGGCGCGGGTGAACGACAGCTGACGCGCCGCCGCCTCGAAGCCCTTGAGCAGGTCGAGCGAAGGCAGGCGCGGGGTCGCGCGCGGTTTCGGTACGGCGGGCTTTTCCATGCTGAACCCTCATGCAGCGATCTGGCCGGCGGCTGCCGGCGAAGGGCGCCGAGCGCCGCTTCCGCGGCGCCGGCGGCGGCCAGGCTCCTGCCTCGTCACCGGCGGCAGTTGCATGCGCATTATGCATCAGGTGCACCGCCGCGGCACCGTCCCGCCGGCGCGTTGCCGAGGGAAGCGGCGCTGCCGACGCCGCGCCGGTCGTCGGCTGGATACGCATTCCTTTTCATCATGCTTAACATGCGGCGAATTCGTTTGCGACAGGCTGGGGCGGCGTCGATACTGCGCTTCACGTGCACGTCGATCGGATTCTGCCGCCGACCGGTCGCTGCATGAACGTGACGCATGGACAAGGAGACGCAAATGCCCTTCGACCCGCCAACCCCCCAACGCGGCCGCCGGATGTGCCTGCCGCAGCGCGAATCGCTGGTATTGGACAACGCGGAAGGAACGACGATCGCGGTCGACGCCGGCTGCCTGTGGGTGACGATGGAGAGCGATCCCGCGCGACGTCGTGCTGATGCCGGGCATGCGCTTCGAGATCGACCGCAGCGGACGCACGGTGATCACCGCCGAGGATGATTCGCGCTTCCGGCTGCTGGCCGACGCCCGCGCGCCGCATCCCGTCGTCGCATGGCTGGCGCGCCACGCCGTGCGCGCTGGCGGCGCGCTGGTCCGCCCGGCAGGCGCGGCGCATCGCGCCGTACTACTGAGCGCAACACGACGCGCGCCCCCCGAGGCCGCACCGCGCGGCTTCAGCGCTTGCCGAAGACCAGCTTGCCGTTCTTTTCCGCGACGTGGACGGTGTCGCCGGCGGCGAACTTGCCGTCGAGGATCTCGCTTCGCGAGCGGGTTCTCGATCTGCTGCTGGATCGCGCGCTTGAGCGGCCGCGCGCCGTAGACCGGATCGAAGCCGGCCTTCGCGAGCTTGCGCCAGCGCCGCGTCGGCTGACCTCGAGCCTGATGTCCAGCTTCGCCAGCCGCTCCTCGAGCGACTGCAGCTGGATCTTCGCGATGGCCTCGATGTTCTTCTCGTCGAGCGCGTGGAACACGACGATCTCGTCGATGCGGTTCACGAACTCCGGCCGGAAGTGCGTCTTCACCTCGGCCATCACCGCGATCTTGATCACGCCGTAGTCGTCGCCCGCCATCTGCTGGATCATCTGCGAGCCGAGGTTGGAGGTCATCACGATCACCGTGTTCTTGAAGTCCACGGTGCGGCCCTGGCCGTCGGTCATGCGGCCGTCGTCGAGCACCTGCAGCAGCACGTTGAACACGTCCGGGTGCGCCTTCTCGATCTCGTCGAGCAGGATCACGCTGTAGGGCTTGCGCCGCACCGCCTCGGTCAGGTAGCCGCCCTCCTCGTAGCCGACGTAGCCCGGCGGCGCGCCGATCAGCCGCGCGACCGAGTGCTTCTCCATGAACTCGGACATGTCGATGCGGATCAGGTGATCCTCGGAGTCGAACAGGAACGCCGCGAGCGCCTTGCACAGCTCGGTCTTGCCGACGCCCGTCGGGCCGAGGAACAGGAACGAGCCGTACGGCCGGTTCGGGTCGGACAGGCCCGAGCGCGAGCGCCGGATCGCGTCGGACACCAGGCGCACCGCCTCGTCCTGGCCGACGACGCGCTCGTGCAGCTCGTCTTCCATGTGCAGCAGCTTGTCGCGCTCGCCCTGCATCATCTTCGAGACCGGGATGCCGGTCGCGCGCGACACGACCTCGGCGATCTCCTCGGCGCCGACCTGGGTGCGCAGCAGCTGCGGCTTCGCCGCCTGCTCGCTCGCCAGCTTGGTCTCCGCCTTCTTGAGCTGCGCCTCGAGCTGCGGCAGCTTGCCGTACTGCAGCTCGGACACCTTCTGCCAGTCGCCCTTGCGCTTGGCCTCCTCCATCTGCGAGCTTGAGCTTGTCGATCTCTTCCTTGATGTGCTGCGAGCCCTGCGACCTGCGCCTTCTCGGCCTTCCAGATCTCGTCGAGGTCGGCGTACTCGCGCTCGAGCTTGCTTGATCTCCTCCTCGATCAGCGCGAGGCGCTTCTGCGACGCCTCGTCCTTTTCCTTCTTCACCGCCTCGCGCTCGATCTTGAGCTGGATCAGGCGGCGGTCGAGCTTGTCCATCACCTCGGGCTTGGAGTCGATCTCCATCTTGATGCGCGCGGCGGCCTCGTCGATCAGGTCGATCGCCTTGTCGGGCAGGAAGCGGTCGGTGATGTAGCGGTGCGACAGCTCGGCCGCGGCGACGATCGCCGGGTCGGTGATCTCGACGCCGTGGTGCACCTCGTACTTCTCCTGCAGGCCGCGCAGGATGGCGATCGTCGCTCTCGACCGACGGCTCGTCGACCAGCACCTTCTGGAAGCGGCGCTCGAGCGCGGCGTCCTTCTCGATGTACTTGCGGTATTCGTCGAGCGTGGTCGCGCCGACGCAGTGCAGCTCGCCGCGCGCGAGCGCCGGCTTGAGCATGTTGCCGGCGTCGATCGCGCCTTCGGCCTTGCCGGCGCCGACCATGGTGTGCAGCTCGTCGATGAAGACGATGGTGCGGCCCTCGTCTGCGGCGATCTCCTTGAGCACGGCCTTCAGCCGCTCCTCGAACTCGCCGCGGTACTTGGCGCCGGCGAGCAGCGCCGCCATGTCGAGCGACAGCACGCGCTTGTTCTTCAGCGTCTCGGGCACTTCGCCGTTGACGATGCGCTGCGCGAGGCCTTCGACGATCGCGGTCTTGCCCACGCCGGGCTCGCCGATCAGCACCGGGTTGTTCTTGGTGCGCCGCTGCAGGATCTGGATCGCGCGGCGGATCTCGTCGTCGCGGCCGATCACCGGGTCGAGCTTGCCCTGGCGCGCGCGCTCGGTCAGGTCGAGCGTGTACTTCTTCAGCGCCTCGCGCTGGCCTTCGGCTTCCTGCGTGTCGACGGCCTCGCCGCCGCGCACCGCCTCGATCGCGGCCTCGAGCGCCTTCTTGCGTCAGCCCGTGCTCCTTGAGCAGCCGGCCGGCCTCGCCCTTGTCGTCGGCCAGCGCGAGCAGGAACAGCTCGCTGGCGATGAACTGGTCGCCGCGCTTCTGGCGCTTCTTGTCGGTCAGGTTGAGCAGGTTGTTGAGCTCGCGCGAAACGCTGATCTCGCCGCCCTGCCCTTCGACCTTCGGCAGGCGGGCGATCGCCTTGTCCGTCGCGGCCTTGAGCGCGCGGCACGTTGACGCCGGCGCGTGCCAGCAGCGAGGCGGTGCCGCCGTCCTCCTGGGTCGAGCAAGGCCGCCAGCAGGTGCAGCGGCTCGATGAAGCCGTTGTCGTTGCCCAGCGCGAGGCTCTGCGCGTCGGCGAGGGCCTGCTGGAACTTGGTGGTGAGTTTGTCGAAGCGCATGGGCCCGCCCTTGCCGCAATGAGTGATGCTTGGAACATGGGGAAGACTGCATCGGTATTTCAAGCCGCGCGCCGCGCTCAAGCGGTTGATTTCTCGCCCGGTTGGGCACGCTCTCGCGTCCCGGGCGCGGGCAGCCGGCCCGGGGCGCGTCACTGCGGTCGGCTACTGCCCGACGATCGACGGGCGCATCGGCCCGAGGATGGCCAGCAGCTCGCCTTTTTCCTTGTCCGGCACCTTGAACTTGTCCAGCGTCTTGACCAGGTCGCCGACCAGCGCGTCGAAGTCGGCGTTGGTGACGCCCATGCCGGCGTGCGCGGTCTTCATGTCGCGGCCGGCATAGGTGCAGGGGCCGCCGGTGCCGGCGCAGATCTGGTCGACCAGATTTCGCTTCAGCCGCGGGATGTCGGTCCTGGCGAAATAGCGGTTGATGCGGTTGTCGGCGGCGACGTTGCCGACGAAATCGTCGACGACCGCGACGATCGCGTCCTTGCCGCCGAGCCGCTCGTACAGCGACTTCTGCTGCATCGGCATCATGCCCATGTTCTGGCAGGCGCCGAGAAACAGCACGATGCCCAGCAGCGCCGGGGCCCTGAGCTTGCGCAGTATTGCGTCCATCGGATATCTCTCCTCAACGTGGGGTCAGCGCGGGAAGCGCTGTACCGGCCGATATACGAGGATGTCGCCGCCGGAGCGGATGCAGGCGCCGTGCTAGGCTTTGCCGACTGCGTCCGCCCGCTCGACGTTGCCATGCCGGAACCCGCTTCGCCCCCACCGCCACCCGAAGATTCCCCGTCGCCGGCCGCGAGGCGGGATTCCTCCAGGTCGTCGGCGCGGTGTTCTGGAGCTTTTTCGGCGTCCGGCGCAAGGCCGCAGGGGAGCGCGACATGGTGACGATCAAGCTGGTCCACGTCGTCGATCGCCGGCCTGCTGGGCGCGGCGCATTTTCGTCGCTCGTGCTGATCGCGCCTCGTGAGCTACATCACGCACCACGCCTGACGCGCCCGGATCGGCCGGCGCTAGCGGCCTGTTCAGACCCTAGCACAGGCAACGTCGGCCGCGAGCGCCTCGGCGCCGCGCGACAAGCTCCGCTTCGGTCGTCAGCAGGTCGGGGCACAGGCGCAGATACTCGCCGCGCGCGTCGGCCTGACGCCCCGCGCGCGCGAGCGCCTCGGCCCATGCGCCTCGCCCGTGCATGGCGGACGACGACGAACGCGCCGCGGTCGGCGCGTCCCGCCGTCCGCGGCAACGCCGCGCTCGGCCAGCAGCTCGACCAGCGTCGCTGCTGCGCCAGCGAATACGCGCGCAGCCGCTCGACGCCGATCGCCAGCGTGAAGAGCTGCCCGGCGCGCGCCTGGTAGCAGGTCAGCACCGGCGGCGTCGATTCCAGCAAGGCGTCGCCGCCGGCGCGCGAATTCCGGCGGATCGGGGCGCCGATAGCCGAACGGGTCCTTCTTGGCGAACCAGCCGATGTCCAGCGTGCGCAGCCGCCGTCGAGATGGCGCGGATGCAGGTACAGGAAGCCCGCGCCCGGGCCGCCGCGCAGATATTTGTAGCTGCCGCCGATCGCGAAATCGGCGTCGAGCGCGCCGATGTCGACCGGCATCACGCCGAGCGAATGATAGACGTCGAGCAGCACGCGCGCGCCGGCCGCATGCGCCGCGGCGATCAGCGCGGGCAGCTCCGGCAGCGACCTGGCCGGTGTTGAACAGCACCTGCGACACGACGACCAGATCGGCGCCGCGCACGGCGGCGAGCAGATCGGCGGCAGCGAACATACCGTCGGCGCGCGCCTCGACGAACGCGAGCTCGATGCGGCGGCGATGCGCGTATTGCTTGAGGATCACGTCGATCGAATCGAACTCGCCGCGCGTCGCCACCACGCGCGGCACGCTGTCGTAGCTATTCAGGATCGCCCGCAGGCCCTGCCCGGCACTGGTCTTCGGCACGACGCAGTCGGCGCGCGGCGCATGCAGCAGCGCGGCGAGCCGCGCGCGATAGGCGCCGATCTCCGCCGACCAGGCGTCCCAGGCGTCGCCGAGCCGCGATTGCCACAGCGCCACGGCTTCGGCGACGTCGTCCGCCGTCGCGTCGAGCGGCCGGCCCAGCGAATGGTTGGCGAGATAGATCTGGCCGCCGTGCCGCGCGAGCACGCGCGAGAAAAGCGGCGCGACGTGGCGCGCGATGCCTTCCTCCGTCAGCGGTCCCGGGCCCAGCGCGGCGACGGCCGCCGCGATCGCTCGCGCGGTGTCCGCGCGCGGATTCATTTCGCGCCGATCACCGTGCGCACGTCGATCAGCTCGGGAAAGAACGTGTGGTCGAGCGCGCGCTTGAGAAACGCGACGCCGCTGGATCCTCCGGTGCCGGTCTTGTGCCCGATGATGCGCTCGACGGTCTTCATGTGCCGGAAGCGCCAGAGCTGGAAAGCTCTCTTCGACGTCGACCAGCTTTTCCGCCATTTCGTAGGCGTCCCAGTAGTGCGTCGGGTCGTCGTAGATCGTCTTGAACACCGCGACCAGCTCGGCGTTGCGCTGGTGCGGCAGCGACCAGTCGCGATCGACGCAGGCATGCGGCACCGGCAGTCCGCGCCGCGACAGGTGGCGCAGGAATTCGTCGTAGAGCGATGGCGCCTCGAGCAGGCGGATCAGATCGTTCATGCGTTGCCGCGTCGTAGCGGAAAACGTCGGCCAGCGCGCGGTCCTTGTTGCCGAGCAGGAACTCGATCGCCCGGTATTGCGGCGACTGGAAGCCCGACGAGCTGCCCAGCGACAGGCCGGAACGCCTCGTATTCAGACGGCGTCAGCGTTTCCAGCACTGCCCACTGCTCGAACAGCTGCTTCTGGATCAGCTTGACCCGCGCCAGGATCTTGAAGCACGCGTCGAGCTGGTCGGCCTGAACGAAGCGGATCGCGGCCTGGAGCTCGTGGATCATCAGCTTCATCCACAATTCGGAGGTCTGGTGCTGGATGATGAACAGCATTTCGTCGTGCCGCGGCGGCGTCGACGCGGTGCCGGACAGCGGCTTCTGCGCGGCGAGCAGCGTATCGAGGCAAAGATAGCCCGCGTACGTCAGCCGATCGCGCAGATCGGTGACGATGCCGGGTTCGAGGCGTTGGTGCGGCATGGCGACCAGTCGCCGTGACGAAAGACGCTGCAGTATAGGAAGCGCGACCGCGCGTGTCCACACGCGTGCCGAGTCCGCGAGCGCCACGCTCTGCTAGAATTCGCGCATGCCGCATTCGTCTGACGCCGCACGGCGCGCAATGACGTGCGCCCGGTGGACCGCGCGCGGCGCGCTGCTCGGCTTGTGCCTTGTCTTCGTCGCCGGATGCGGCAGCAAGGGGCCCGGCCCGGCAGATCGCGCTGACCGAATGCCGGCTGCCGAAGCTCGTCACCGCCGCGCAGTGCGGCAACGTCGAGGTTCCGGAAGACCGCGGCAAGCCCGCCGGCCGCAGACTGGCGATCGCGGTCGCGGTCCTGCCGGCGACCACGCTTTCGCCGCAACCCGATCCGCTGATCATGCTGGCCGGCGGCCCAGGCCAATCGGCCGATGCGCTCGCGCCGCTCGCCGGCGGAGCTGGGCGGCGTGCGGCGCAACCGCGACATCGTGCTGATCGACCCGCGCGGCACCGGCAAGTCGGCGCCGCTCTCCTGCGCGGCGCTCGCGCCGCGCGATGCCTTCGACGACCTGGCCGAGCCCGGCGCGATCGCGGGCGCGGCGCAGCGCTGCATCGCCGAATTGCGCGCGAGCGGCAAGGTCGATGCCGCGCAGTACACGACGTCGGCCTTCGTCGCCGACATCGACGCCGTGCGTGTGGCGCTGGGATACGAGCAGGTCAACCTCTGGGGCGGTTCGTACGGAACGCGCGTCGCGCAGGAATATCTGCGCCGCTATCCGCAGCACGTGCGCAGCGTCATCCTCGACGGCGCCGCGCCGCCGTCGATGCGCATCAGCCTCGACCTCTGGCCGTCGCGCGATGCCGCGCTCGACCAGGTATTGGCCGCTTGCGCGGCAAGCGCGGCGTGCCGCCAGGCCTATCCCGATCTCGATGCGACGCTCGCGCGCATCCGCGCCGACGCTCGGCGCAGCGCGGCGCTATCAGCGTCGCCGATCCGCGCACCGGCGCGCAGCGCGACGTTGACGCCGTCGTTCGACATGGTGATCGCCGCGCTGCAGGGCCTGGTCTACGTGCCGGAGCTCGCGAGCCTGATTCCCGCGCTGCTCGCGCGTGCCGAAGCCGGCGACTATGCGCCGCTGGTCGCGGCGGCAATGCTGTTGAGCGACGACGTCGCGCGCACGATGAATCTCGCGCTGCATTTCGCCGTCACCTGCGCCGAGGATGCGCCGCGCGTCAGCGCGGCCGACGCCGATCGCGTGCTGTCGACGCTGCGCGCGCCGGAGCTGGCGCGGCGCAATCTCGCCGCCTGCGAAGGCTGGCCGCGGCCGCCGGTGCCGGCGGACTTCCACGCGCCGGTGGCCAGCGACAAGCCGGTGCTGATCCTGTCGGGCGGCCTCGATCCGGTGACGCCGCCCGGCGCGGGCGCGGAGGTCGCGCAGGACCTTGTCGCAACAGCCGCCACATCGTCGCCGCCGGGTACGGCCACATCGTGTCGCCGCACGCCTGCGCACCGCGCCTGATCGAAAAATTCGTCGAGGATGCGGGCTTCGCGACGCTGCCGCAATCGTGCATCGACTATTTCTGCGGCCAGCGCACGGCCGCCGCTGTTTTCCTCGCTGCTGGAAGCGCGATGATCGCGGTCGACGGCCTGGTCAAGGCGTTCGGCAAGCAAGGAGAGATCAGGGCGGTCACGGCGCGAGCTTCGCTGCCGCCGACGGCGCGATCACCGGGCTGCTGGGCCCGAACGGCGCCGGCAAGACGACGATGCTGCGCATGCTCGCGACGCTGATTCCGCCCGATGCGGGCGCGGCGACGATCGACGGCCTCGACATCGTGCGCGAGCGGTCCCAGGTGCGCAGCCGCATCGGCGTACTGTCCGACGCGCGCGGGCTCTACGCGCGGCTGACCGCGCGCGAGAACGTGCGCTACTACGGCCGGCTGCTACGGGCTCGGCGGCGCCGCGCTGGAATCGCGCATCGACGCGCTTGCTCGGGCAGCTCGGGCTTGCCGCGCTCGCCGACCGGCGCACGCAGGGCTTTTCGCAGGGCGAGAAAATGAAGGTCGCGATCGCTCGCGCGCTGGTGCACGATCCGGCGACGATCATGCTCGACGAGCCCACCAACGGCCTCGACATCATGAGCATCCGCAGCCTGCGCGAGCTGCTGCGCGGCCTGCGGCACGGACGGCAAGTGCATCCTGATCTCGACCCACGTGATGCAGGAAGTCGCCCTGCTGTGCGACCGCATCGTCATCCTCGGCCACGGCCAGGTGCAGGCCACCGGCACCGGCGCCGAGCTGCTTGGCGCGCACGGGTGAAGCGCTCGCTCGAGGACGCGTTCGTCAGCCTGCTCGGCTCCGCGGAGGGCCTGGCCGCGTGAGCACGCACGACGAGAGCCGCCGCATGAGCGCCGATCGGCCGCGCGTTGACCGTCACCGGCAAGGAGCTGACCGACACCTTGCGCGACCGGCGCACGATGCTGGTGACCCTGCTGACGGCGATCGCGGCCGGCCCGATTTTCCTCGCGCTGATTCTCAACATGGCCGCGAACCAGGCGGAAAAAGCGCGCGAGCTCAAGCTGCCGGTGCTCGGGGCGGGCAACGCGCCGGCGCTGATCGCGTTCCTCGAGCGCCAGCAGGTCGTGATCGTGCCCGCGCCCGCGGACTACGAGACAAGAATAAAAAGTGGCGATCTCGACGTCGTGCTCGCGATCGACGCGGCATTCGAGACCGACGTCGCCGCCGGCAGGCCGGCGGCGGTCAGGCTGGTCTACGACCGCTCGCGCGATCGCGCGCGCGCATCGATCGAATCGGCCGAATCGCTGCTGCGCGCCTATAACCGGCAATGGGGCACGCAGCGGCTGCTGCTGCGCGGCATCGCGCCGCAGGTCGCGGCGCCGCTCGACGTGCAGGGCGTCGACCTGGCGACGCCGCAGCAAAGCGGCGCGCTGATCCTGTTCCTGGTCGCCTACTACGGCCTGTTCGCATCGCTGATGGGCGGCGCTCGCGGTCGCGCTGGACGCGACCGCCGGCGAGCGCGAGCGCGGCTCGCTCGAGCCGCTGCTCGCGACGCCGCTTGTCGACGCTTGCAGCTTGCCGTCGGCAAATGGATCGCCATCGGCGCCTTCGACGCGCTGGTCGTGCTGCTGACCCTGGCCGGGTTCTACGTGACGCTCAATTTCGCGCCGCTGCCGGCGATCGGCGTGCCGTTCCTGTTCGGCGTCGCCGAGCTCGGGCGCTTTGTCGCCATCCTCGCCGCCGCTGGTCATGCTGCTGCCCGCCGTGCTGCTCTACGTCGGCCTGCGCGGGCGCACGCTCAAGGAGGCGCAGACCAACGTCTCGGCGCTGGTGTTCGTCGTCAGCATGATGCCGGTCGTGCAGCTGTTCCTGCAGAAAAAGGAGCCGGGCTGGCTGTTGTGGGTGCCGGTGTCCAGCCAGTACACGCTGTTGTCGCGCGCGCTGCGCGGCGATGCGATCGCGACCGATCGACTGGCTGCAGAGCGCGGCGCTGCCGCTGCTGCTGACGGTCGTCGCGCTGCTGGCCGCGGCGCGGCTGCTGCGCCGCGAGGATGTCTTCGCGGGCCGCTGAAGACTCGCGGCCGCGTCAGCGCGACGCGCGCCGCAGCATCGCGACCACCACCGCCCAGTAGGCGGCCAGCACCAGCAGCGCTGAGAGCGACGGATGCGCGCGGTATCCGGTAAACGCCGCGACCAGGCCGCCGGCGCGGCTGCCGTCGTCGAGGATGGCCGAGGTATCCCAGAGCGGGTCGATGAGCGCCGGCAGCACGTTGAACGAAATCAGCTTCTCGACGGCGCCGACCAGCAGCGCCCCGGCCAGCAGCAGCAGCAGGATTTCGCTGACGCGGAAGAACGTCCGCCACGACACGATCCTGCCGCCTTGCTGCAACAGCCAGAACGTCGCCAGCGCGGCGGCGATGCCCAGCGCCAGGATGCCGAGAAATCCCCACACGCTGGTGTATTGCGTGCCCAGCCCGTAGAGGAAAACGACGGTCTCCGCGCTCTCGCGCCCGACCGCCAGCGCGACGACGACCAGCAGCCCCCACCAGTTGGCGGCGGACGCGTTCTTCTGCATGTCCTGCTCGAGCTCGCGCTTGAATGTCCGGCCGTGCCGGCGCATCCAGAAGACCATCTGCACGATCAGCGCCGCGGCGATCAGCATCATCGCGGTCTGGAAGTATTCGAGGCCTTGGTCCGACAGCGTCTTGGCGATGCCCAGCATCACCGCGGCCAGCGCGAGCGCCAGCGCGATGCCGGCACCGACGCCTCCCCACAGATAGCGCATGCCGCGCCTGGCGTCGGGATGCTTGCGCAGCCACGCGTAAAGGATGCCGACGACCAGCATCGCTTCGGCCGATTCGCGCCAGATGATAAAAAGGGCGTTACCCATGGCTGCTTATCGTAACGCGAATCGTTCTCATTTTCAAGTCGCCTGGGTCGCTTCCCTCGGCGGTCCGGTCAGCCGAATTGCCGCAACAGCGCCAGCGGCGGCTGGCGCAAGGTTGCGCGCGTGCCCAGCCAGCCGGCGGCGGCCACGCCGAGCGCGCCGCCGAGGACGCCGATCGCCCACAGCCAGGGGTTCCAGCCGAACGGAATGTGGAACACGCGGTCGGCCAGCACGTAGGCGGTCGCCGTCGCGCCCCCGGCAGCGACCAGCCCGGACAGCAGGCCCAGCGCCAGGAATTCGGCGAGCTGCGCCGCCGTCAGCTGCCGCCGGCTGGCGCCGAGGGTGCGCAGCACCGCGGCATCGAACAGCCGCTCGTCCTGCGTGGCCGCGATCGCGGCCTCGAGCACCAGCACGCCGCCCGCCAGGGTAAAGAGGAACACGAACTCGACCGCGCGCGCGACCTGCTCGACGATCGCGCTCGACCTGCCGCAGGAGCTCGCCGACGTCGATCGCGAGCACGTTGGGAAAGTTCGCGAGCAGCCCGTTGAGCCACGCGGGGTCGTTCGCCGGCGCGCGCGCGGCCGCGATGTAGGTCGTCGGCAGGCCGTCGAGCGCTCCCGGCGGAAAGAGCGCGAAAAAATTGACGCGAAAGCTGTCCCAGTCGACTTTGCGCAGGTTCTCCACCTTCGCGCTGATGCGCGTGCCGACGATGTCGTAGGTCAGCACGTCGCCAAGCTTGACCCCCAGCGTTTCGGCGATGCCGTCCTCGAGCGACATGACGCCGGTCTCGCCCGGGCGCCACCATTGCCCGGCGACGACGCGATTGCTCTGCGGCAGATCGCCCATCCACGACAGGTTGAATTCGCGCTCGGCGAGCCGGCGGGCGCGAGCGTCGGTCAGCCGCGTCGAATCGACGGGTATGTCGTTCACCGCGACCAGCCGGCCGCGCACCATCGGATACAGCGGCACGTCGGCGCCGATCTCGCGCGCGAGCAGCGCGCGCATGCCGTCGACCTGGTCGGGCAGCACGTTGATCAGGAACACGTTGGGCGCGTCGGCGGGCAGGCTCGCGCGCCAGTTGCGCATCAGGTCGCCGCGGACCAGCGTCAGCAGCAGCAGCGCCATCAGACCCAGCGCGAGCGCGCCGATCTGCAGGCTCGACGCCAGCGGCCGCCGGCGCAGATTCGCGAGCCCATAGCGCCAGCTGTAGCCGCGCTGCGGCAGGATCGCGCAGCAGCGACGATCAGCCCCCAGGCGACCGCGCCGGCAACGCCGAGCAACCCGGCGATGCCGGCGATCATGATCAGCCCGGTCTTGGCATCCTGCGCCTGCCAGACGATCAGCAGCGCGATCGTGGCCGCGCCCAGCGCGTAGGCGAGCCAGCCGCCGGCGCGCGGCAGCCCCAGGTCGCGCCGCAGCACGCGCAGCGGCGGCACGCGCGACAGCGCGATCAGCGGCGGCAGCGCAAAGCCGAACAGCAGCGCAATGCCGCTCGCCATCGCCGCCAACGCCGGCCACGCGCCCGGCGCCGGCAGGTCCGCGCTGACGACGCCGCCCAGCAGCACGATCAGCAGCTGCTGGCCGCCGAGCGCAACCAGGCAGCCGACGACGCTGGCGCCGATGCCAAGGACCATGAACTGCAGCGCGAACAGCGACAGCATCTGCCGCTGCGGCGCGCCGAGGCAGCGCATCATCGCCGCGGCATCGAGATGGCGGCGCAGATAGCGCGATGCGGCGAGCGCGACGGCGACCGCGGCCAGCATCACGGCGACCAGCGCGGCGAGGCCGAGAAATTGCTCGGCGCGCTCGAGCGTCTGCCGCACTTCGGGCCGCAGGTCGCGGATCGATTCCAGCCGCTGCCCGCGCTGCAGGTGCGCCTGCGCCCAGTCGCGGAAGGCGTTCGACCGCCTCGCCGGCGACCAGCAGCCGGTACGATGCGCGATTGCCCGGCTGCAGCAGATGCGTCGCCGCGACATCGTCGAGATTCATCATCAGCCTGGGCCCGAGCGCGAGCAGGCCGCTGGTGACCTCGGGCTCCTGCTGCACGATCGCGCCGACGGTCAGCGTCGATTCGCCGACCGCGATGCGCGAACCCTGTTGCGCACCGAGCCGCGCCGCAAGCCGGCTGTCGATCCACGCTTCGCCCGGCGGCGGCACGCCGTGCGCGATCCTGCCCGCGGATCGGCGGGGTCGACCAGCACGATCGCGCCGCGCAGCGGATAGCCGGCGCCGACCGCCTTGACGTCGGCCAGCACGGCGGCGCCCGCGCCGCCTGTTCGCTTGCACCATGCTGTTGAACTTGATTGCCGGCACCGTCGACAAGCCCGCGCGAGCGCGCCTCGCGCGAGAACTCGTCCGGCAGCGGACGATCGCCCGACAGCAGCAGATCGGCGCCGAGCAGCAGATTCGCCTGCCGCGTCAGCGCGCCCTTGACGCGATCGGTGAAAAAGCCGACGGTGCCGACGCTGCGCCACCGCGAGAACCAGCGCCGCGATCAGCACGCGCAATTCGCCGGCGCGCCAGTCGCGCGACAGCATGCGCCACGCCAGCCGCAGCGTATTCGGCACGCTCATGCGCGGGCGGCCGCGCGCGCGCCGCTGCTATGTTCGTCGCCGACCAGGCGGCCGGCGACCAGCGACAGGCGGCGGCCGCAGCGCGCGGCGAGCGTCGCTTCGTGCGTGACCAGCAGCAAGGTCGTGCCGCGTTCGCGATTGAGGCGGAACATCAGCTCGGCGACCTCGGCGCCGGTCGCGCCGTCGAGATTGCCGGTGGGCTCGTCGGCCATCAGCACCTGCGGTTCGCCGGAAAAAGCGCGCGCAATCGCCACGCGCTGCTGCTCGCCGCCGGACAATTGCTTCGGGTAGTGCGTGACGCGGGCCGCGAGGCCGACGCGGGCGAGCCACTCGCGCGCCCGCGCGCCGGCGTCGTCGGCGCCGGCCAGCTCCAGCGGCAGCATCACGTTCTCCAGCGCGGTCAGCGCCGGCAGCAGCTGGAACGACTGGAAGACGAAGCCGACCCAGCGCTGGCGCAGCGCCGCGCGCGCGTCCTCGGACAGGCCGTTCAGCGCCGTATTGCCGAGCCAGACTTCACCCATGGTCGGCCGGTCGAGGCCGGCGAGCAATCCCAGCAGCGTCGTCTTGCCCGAGCCCGACGCGCCGACGATCGCGACGCTGGCGCCGCCATCGATGTCGAAGCTCACGTCGTCCAGTATCCTGAGCGGCGCCTCGCCGCTCATGACGTCTTTGGAAAGCCCGATCGCGCGAATGACCGGGTCAGGCATCGCTGAACTTCATCCGCGATCGGCCGCACGCGGGCGTTCGGCGATTCGGCGGCGAATGCGGAAGTCGGCAGGACTTGTACTCGGCGCGGCGGATTCATGGGTCGAAGGCGGCCATTCTACCTTGCCCGCGGCGCGCCCCGTTTTGCACGGCCTGCGCGGCACCCCTACAATGCGTCATGCCTTCGCTTGTTCACTCGGCCTTCCTGCGCACGCTCGCCGCGATCGCGTGCGGGTGCCTGCTCGCGGCGGCGCCGGCGGCATCGGCGCAAGCCGCGCCGCCGGTGATACTGATCGTCGGCGACAGCATCTCCGCCGGCTACGGGCTGCCGGCGAATGCCGGCTGGGCGTCGCTGCTGCAACTGCGCCTGAAGGCGCGACACTTCCCCTATCGCGTCGTCAATGCGAGCATCAGCGGCGACACCACCGCCGGGGGCCGCTCGCGGCTGGGCGCGCTGCTGACGCAAAATCGGCCCGCGATAACGATCATCGAGCTCGGCGGCAACGACGGCCTGCGCGGCGGCAGCCTCGAGGCCATGCGCGCGAATCTCGATGCGATGACCGCGGCGGCGCAAGGCGCCGGGTCGCGCGTGCTGCTGGTTGGCATCCGCGTGCCACCGAACTATGGCGCCGCCTACGGCGAGCGCTTCGCCGCCACGTTTGCCGACGTCGCCCGCGCGCGCGGGGCCGCGCTGGTGCCGTTCCTGTTCGAAGGCTTCGCCGATGACGATGCGATGTTCCAGGCCGACCGCATCCATCCGGTCGCCGCGGCACAGCCGAAATTGCTCGACAACGTCTGGCCATCGCTCGTGCCGCTGCTCGCTGCCGCAACGAAGGCCGCATGAGCGCGGTGCTCTATCCCGGCAGCCGCATCGGCATCGACGGGTTGCACGCCTATCCCGATCGCATCGATGTCCGGAGCCCTGCCGAATTCGCCGAGGACCACATCCCGGGCGCCCGCAATCATCCGGTGCTCGACGACGCGGAGCGCGCACGGGTTGGCGTGTTGCACGCCGCCTCGCCGTTCGCCGCGAGGAAGCTCGGCGCGGCGCTGGTGGCGCGCAACATCGCCAGGATGCTCGAGACCGCGTTCGCCGAATGCCCGCGCGATTGGAAGCCGCTGGTCTATTGCTGGCGCGGCGGCCAGCGCAGCCGCGCCGTCGCGCACGTGCTGAACGAAATCGGCTGGCATGCCGTGCAGCTCGACGGCGGCTACCGCACTTATCGCCGTCACGTCGTCGCGCGGCTGACAACGGAGCCGGGGCGGCATCGATTCCTGGTGCTTTGCGCGCTGACCGGGTCCGGCAAGAGCCTGCTGCTCGGAGCGTTGGCGGACGCCGGCGCGCAGGCGCTCGACCTCGAGCGCATCGCCCGGCATCGTGGCTCGCGGCTCGGGCAGGTGCCCGACGCGGCGCAGCCTTCGCAGAAGAAATTCGAAAGCGATCTCCTCGCGGCACTCGCTGCGCTCGATCCCGCCCGTCCGGTGTTTGTCGAGGCGGAGAGCCGGCGCATCGGCACGGTCCAGTTGCCGGACGCGTTGCTGCAGCGCATGCACGCCGGGACGAGGATCACCTTGCGCACCGCGCTGCCGCAGCGGATCGCGTTGCTCAAGGCCGAGTATCGGCATTTCCTCGAGGGCCCTGAACTCCTGCTCGACGGCCTGCGACCGCTCGTTCCGCTGCACGGCAAGGCGGCGTTGGCGCGCTGGGAGGCGCTGATCGCCGGCGGCGCCTGGGACACGCTGATCCGGGAATTGCTCGAAATGCACTACGATCCGCTGTACCGGCGCTCGCTGGCGCGGCATTTTTCGATAGCCGCGCATGACGCCGTGCTCGGCGTGCACGACGTCTCCGCGGCGGGCTTCGCGGCGCTTGCCGCGGACGTGCTCGCGGCGACCGACGAACCGCGCGCCGCGCTTCTGGAGCGACGATGAGCGACTACCGGTTCCGCGTCGTCAACGTGTTTGCCGAGGACGGCGCCTTGAGCGGCAATCCGCTGGCGGTGTTCGAGGATGGGCGCGGGCTCGACGACGCGACGATGCAGGCGCTGGCGTTGCAGTTCAACCTCTCCGAAACGACGTTCGTCCTGCCGTCGACCTCGGCCACCGCGCGCGTGCGCATATTCACGCCGACATTCGAGATGCCGTTCGCCGGCCATCCGACGCTCGGCACCGCGCACGTGGTTCGCGATCGCACGCAATGCGGCGATGCGCTGACCTTGGAGATGCGCGCCGGCACCGTGCCTGTCACCGCCTACGGCGATCGCTGGACGCTGGAGGCGAAGGCGCCGCGCACCCGCGAGGTCGCGGCGCCGCGCGACGCGCTCGCTGCCATGCTGGGCCTGGCCACCGCCGATCTCGGCACGACGCCGCTGTGGGTCGATACCGGCAGCGAGCAGCTGGTCATTCCACTGGCGAGCGTCGACGCGGTGGCCCGGTGCGCGCCGGATCCCGCGTTGCTCCTGCGCCATGCCAGCATCGATCTGCCCGGATCTCCCGGCGTCGTGCGGAGCGCGCGCGCGATGGCGTACGTCTGGGCGCGCGCCGGTGACGGCTCGGTCCTCGCGCGCTTTTTCTTCTCCAAGCACGGTGCCGTCATCGAAGATCCGGGCACCGGCTCGGCATGCGCGAATCTGGGCGGATGGCTGGTCGCGACCGGTGCCGCGCGGCCACTGGCTCTCGCGATCGCCCAGGGCGCCGCCGTCGGAAGGCGCTGCCGCCTGGGCCTCGAGGTCGACGCGAGCGGGCGCATTTTCGTTGCCGGACGGGTGATCGAGCTCGGACGGGGCACGATAAGCCTCTGACAGCGCACCTCGCCGCAACAGGCTGTTACAACCGCGACGTACATCGCGGTCAACGGCTCGCTACACTGGGCCGTTGCTTGCCGATCGTATGTCGCTCCGACAACGCATGCGCGCCCCGCCATTCCTCGCCGCCATCGCCGCCGCCCTGCTGTGCGTCGCGCCGCCCGGCGCTGCCGCGACCGGCGACGCGCTCGGCTACGACGATGCGAGGCATCTGCTGAACCGCACCGGCTTCGGCGCGAATGAGGCCGAGATCGAGCGCTATGCCGGGATGTCGCGGGAGCAGGCAGTCAAAGCCCTGCTCGGCAGCGGGCGCGCGGTGGCGGCGACGCCGCCGCCGGCATGGACCGGCGAGACCGGGACGCTTCGTTACCCGCGGCGCGACGCCGGCGCGACCGACCTCGAGCGCAAGATGTTCCGGCAGCAGCAGGTCCGCGAAGGGCTGCAACTGCGCGGCTGGTGGATCGGAGAAATGATCGCCACGCCCTCGCCGCTGACCGAGAGGATGACGCTGCTCTGGCACAACCACTTTGTTTCCAGCCAGCAGAAGGTGAAGCTCGCCCTGCTCATGTATCGCCAGAACCGCACGCTGCGCGCGCATGCGCTGGGCAACTTCGGTGCGATGCTGCACGCGGTCGCCCGCGATCCGGCGATGATCGTCTATCTCGACAGCGCGCAGAATCGCCGGGGCGCGCCGAACGAGAATTTCGCCCGCGAGCTGATGGAGCTCTTCACGCTGGGCGAGGGCAACTACGGCGAGCGCGACATCAAGGAAGTCGCGCGCGCGTTCACCGGCTGGAGCCTCGACCGGGACAGCGGCGAGTTCAGGTTCCGCCGCTTGCTGCACGATTCCGGCAGCAAGACGATCCTGGGCAGGACCGGCAACTTCGACGGCGACGACGTGATCGACATCCTGCTGGCGCAGCCGGCAACCGCCGAATTCATCGCCCGCAAGCTGTGGCGCGAGTTCGTCTCGCCCGAACCCGACCCCGCGGAAGTCGGGCGCATCGCCGCGCGCTTTCGCGATTCCGGCTACGACATCAAGGCCGCGCTGTACGCATTGCTGACCTCGGACGCATTCTATGCGCGCGCAAACCGGGGCACGCTCGTCAAGTCTCCGGTCGATATCGTCGTCGGCACGCTCAGGCAATTCGGGCTGCAGCCGGCCGACACGATGCCCTTTGCCGTCGCCGCGGCCGGCATGGGCCAGAACCTGTTCGCGCCACCGAACGTCAAGGGTTGGCCCGGCCAGGAGACCTGGATCAACACCAGCACCTTGCTCGCGCGGAAGCAGTTTCTCGACCGCCTGTTCCGCGCCGACGCGACCGCGTCGAACGAGCCATCGATCGCCGGCGAGGACGCGATGAGCGCCGCGGCATCGACACCGGCGACCGATGCCGCCAGGGATCCGGAAAGGGCACGGGCGACTCGCTTCCTGCGCGCCGTCGACCGCAGCATCCGCAGCGTGCAGTTCGACAGCGCGGCCTGGTACGCCCAATGGAAAGCGCCCGCCGATGCGCATGCGCGCACCGAGGACGCCGTCAGGCTGCTCTTCGCCGTCGCGCCGCAATCGGCGCCGCCGCCGGATACCGAGCCGCTGGCGCTGGTGCACGAGCTCGTGCTCGACGCGGCCTACGAGCTCAAGTGAGCCTGCGATCGAAGGAGCGATGACCATGGATCGCCGCCATTTCCTCACCCTTGCCGGCGCGGCGCCGATCGCCGTCCTGCTGCCGGGGCTCGCGACGAACGTCGCCTTCGCGGCCGCTCCGGCGGGCGCCGATTACCGCCGGCTGCTGGTGCTGATCGAGCTCAAGGGCGGCAACGACGGGCTGAACACTCTGGTGCCGTACGCGAGCCCGGCGTACTACGCGCTGCGGCCGAAGCTCGCGATCCCGCGCGACCAGGTGATCAAGCTCTCGGATGCCGCGGGCCTGCACCCCGCCCTCGAACCGCTGCTGCCGCTGTGGCAGCGCAACCAGCTCGCGGTGCTGCTGGGCGTCGGTTATCCGGCGCCCAACCTCTCCCATTTCCGCTCGATCGAAATCTGGGACACGGCGTCCGGGAGCGATCAGTACCTGCAGGACGGGTGGCTCACGCGCACCTTCGCGCTGGCGCCCACACCGTCGAATTTCGCCGCCGACGGGGTCATCGTCGGATCTGCCGATCTGGGGCCGCTCTCCGGCGGCGGCACGCGCGCGATCGCGCTGGTCAGCACCGAGCAGTTCCTACGGCAGGCGAGGTACGCGACGACCGAAGGGACGGCGCGCAACAAGGCGTTGCAGCACATCCTCAAAGTCGAGGCCGACATCGTGCGGGCCGCCGCCCATCTCAAGGCCGACCATGAGTTCAAGACGACTTTCCCGCCGGGCGGCTTCGGCGCCGCGATCCGGACCGCGTGCCAGGTCGTGGCCAATCGCCCGGGCGTCGCGGTCGTCCGCGTGACGCAGAACGGCTACGACACGCACAGCGGACAGCCGGCGACGCAGGCACGCCTGCTCGGCGAGCTGGCCGGCGGCGTGGTCGCGCTCAAGAGCGCGCTCGACGAGCTCGAAAAATGGAACGATACGCTGGTGCTGACCTATGCCGAATTCGGCCGCCGGCCGAAGGAGAACCTGTCCAGCGGCACCGATCACGGCACAGCCAGCGTGCATTTCGCACTGGGCGGACGGGTCGCCGGCGGCCTCTACGGCGAACAGCCTTCGCTGGAGCGGCTTTCCGGTGACGGCAACACCGGATTTGCCATCGACTTTCGCAGCGTCTATGCGACCGCGCTCGAGCGCTGGTGGAACGTGCCGTCGGCGACGCCGCTGGGCGGAGCGTTCGCGCCGCTGCCTATCCTGAAAGCCTAGGCGCAATCGCGCGCCCTCGTGGCGCCGGCTGCGCCGCGGCCTCCTCGTTGGTTAACGCGAACGACGGGCATCTCGCGTCGGCCGCCAGCGTCGACTCGCCTCGCGTCGGGCCCCTCGCCACGGGCTCGCGCCGCGGCCTCCTCGTCGGTTACCGCGAACGACGGGCATCTCGTGTCGGCCGCCAGCGTCGACTCGCCTCGCGCGATCCCCACGCGTTGCGTGGGGCCCCTCGCCACGGGCTCGCGCCGCTAGGCGTTGGCATCCCATGCGGCGATGAATTCGCGCCAATGCGGCGCGCCGGTGGCCGCGAGCTTCTCCCGCGCGAACGAAATCTCGGTCGCATACTGGCTGGCCGAAAGCGTTCCGCGCAGCAGCTGGAAACGCAGATAGACCAGATAGGTGTTCATCGCGTCGGTCTCGCAGTAGTTGCGGATCTCGCCGATCTTGCCCTCTTCGAACGCGGCGTGCACTTCGCTGCCGTCCATGCCGAGCTTGCCGGGGAAGCCGCACAGTCGGGCCATCGCATCCAGCCCGGCGCTGGCCCGAGGCTGGTACATCGCCAGCACGTCCATCAGGTCGAGATGGCGCGTATGGTATCGCCCGAGATAGCTGTTGAACTTGAACTCGCGGTCGTCGTCGCCCCAGTCCCAGAACCGCGCCGCGCTGACGCCGTGGATCAGCGCGCGATGATTGAGCACCGGCAGGTCGAAGCCGCCGCCGTTCCACGAAACGAGCTGCGGCGTATAGCGATCGACACCGTCGAAAAAGCGGCGGATCAGCTCGGCCTCGGGATCGTCGGCCTCGCCGAGCGACCAGACCCGGAACGTGCCGCCTTCGCGCAAGGCGCAGGCGATGGCGACGACGCGCTGCAGATGGAGCGGCAGGAAATCGCCGCCGGTGGCGACCCGGCGCTGCTGTGCCGCCCAGGTCGCGACCGCGGCGTCCGACAGCGCCGCGGGCAGGCGATGCAGCCGGCGCAACCCCGCGACGTCGGGTACCGTTTCGATGTCGAAGACCAGCGTCGGCGTCATGCGCGAGGGTGCGGCACGCGCAACGCCGGGCAGCCTGCAGTGCTGGCCCTATGCAGGGAAGACTCCGCTGGACAGGTACCGGTCGCCGCGATCGCAGGCGATGAACACGATCGTCGCGTTCCTGACCTCGTCCGCGATGCGCAACGCGACCGCGCCCGCGCCACCCGACGATATGCCCACGAACAGGCCCTCCTCGCGCGCGAGCCGCCGCGCGGTCTCCTCGGCGTCGGCCTGCGACACGTTTTCGACGCGATCGACGCGCTTGCGATCGAAGATTTTCGGCATGTACGCCTCCGGCCACTTGCGTATCCCGGGAATCTGCGAGCCCTCCTCCGGCTGGCAGCCGATGATGATGATCGACGGATTCTGTTCCTTCAGGTATCGCGACACGCCCATGATGGTGCCGGTGGTTCCCATGCTGGACACGAAGTGCGTGACCCGGCCACCGGTGTCGCGCCAGATCTCGGGCCCGGTTCCTTCGTAGTGCGCGAGCGGATTGTCGGGGTTGGCGAACTGATCGAGGATAATGCCCTTGCCCTCGTCGCGCATTTTTTCCGCGACATCGCGTGCGGTCTCCATGCCGCCAGCCTTCGGTGTCAGCACGATTTCCGCGCCGAAGGCGCGCATGGTCTGCCTCCGCTCGAGCGACAGGTGCTCGGGCAGCACGAGGATCATCCTGAAACCGCGCATCGCGGCCGCCATCGCCAGCGCGATACCGGTGTTGCCGCTGGTCGCCTCGATCAGCGTGTCGCCGCGCTTGATGGTGCCGCGCTTTTCGGCCTGCGCGACCATCGACAGGGCGGGACGATCCTTGACCGAGCCGGCCGGATTGTTGCCCTCGAGCTTGGCCAGCACGACGTTGCCGGTGCCGTGCACCATGCGCTGCAGCTGGACGAGCGGGGTATCGCCGACGGTTTGCTCGATGGTCTTGTACATGGCCCGGGATCGCGCGCCGGTGCGCGTCATCCCTACCATTTTACCCGAGGCCGACACGTATCAGCGCCGGCACCTGCATGCAACGGGACTCCAGAAAAGACAAACCCCGCGAACGCGGGGTTTGCTTATCGCCATGTCGGCGCCAAACCTTGCGCCGCTTACTTTTTCGCCTTTTCGTCGGCGGCCTTGGCCGCCATGGCATCCTTCTTGGCCTTGGCTTCCGCCGCCTTGGCGTCCTTCTTGGCTTTGGCTGCAGCCGCCTTCTCCTCCTTGGCCTTGGCCTTATCGGCCTTGTCGGCCGCCGCCTTGTCTGCCTTGCTCGGCTTGGCTTCCTTGGCGGTGTCCGTCTTGGCCTTGGCCGCGTCTTCCTTGGCTTTGGCCGCGTCTGCCTTGGCCTTGGCTTTGGCTGCCTTGTCCGCCGCGACTTTTTCCTTCTTGCTCATCTTGGCTTCCTTGGAAGGCGCGGCTGCCGCGCCTGCCGCCGCTGCGGGTGCGCCGGCCGGCGCCGCGGTCGTAGCTGCGGGTGCCGGCGCGGCGGCTGCAGGCGCCATCGTCCGGGGCGCTGCCGTCTTGACCGCCGGGGTGGGCGCAGCCGCCTTCGCGGACTCCTTCGGCGGCAACGGCGTCGACGACCCGCTGACGGATATCATCCCCTTGATCTTGCCGTAGGTGCCTTCCTTGATGCCGGTCACCTTCATGACGTCTTCCGGTGACCTGAAGGCGCCGTTGGCGTTGCGATAATCGATGATCGCCTGCGCCTTCACCGGCCCGATCTCCGGCAGTGCCTCGAGCTCGCCCTTGCTCGCGGTGTTGATGTTCAGCGCCGCCAGTGCCAAGACTGAAAACAGCATCGTCACCAGCAGCAGCACGAATCTTTTCATGGTTGTGTCCTTCGTCGTTATGTGAATTGGTCCAGGCCCTTCCCTTCCCGACCCTGAAACGCGCCAGCAATGTTACGGGTTGACGCCTGCCTGCGCAAACAATGACATGACGCACTCCGCGACGCCCTGCTCGACGCCCTGCATCGGCGCCCCGTACCCCGCGGCGCGCAGGCGAGCCAGATCGGCTTGGGTGAAGCTCTGGTACCGGGCGGCGAGCCCGGGCGGGAACCCGACGTACTCGATCGCACCGCTCCGGTGCAGCTCCCCGAACGGCAGCGCCGGTGCGCCCTCCGCGGCGCGGCACGCATTGATGGTCGCTGCCGCGACGGCGTTGAAGGTGGTCGCGCTGCCCGTCCCGACGTTGAAGACGCCCGAGCGCTGCGGATGATCGAGAAAATCCAGGTTGACCTTGACCACGTCGCGGACGCTGACGAAGTCTCGCCGCTGCTCACCCGCCGCATAGCCGCCCGAACCCTCGAACAGCCGGACCTTGCCGCTGTCGCGGTACTGATTGTAGAAATGCCAGACGACCGAGGCCATCCTGCCCTTGTGCGCTTCGCGCGGCCCGTAGACATTGAAATAGCGGAAGCCGGCGATCTGCGCGGTGCGCTCCGGAAGGATCCGCCGCACGTGCTGGTCGAACAGCAGCTTCGAGTAGGCATAGACGTTGAGCGGCGCTTCGGCCTCGGGTTCCTCGCGAAACACCGGACCGGCGCCGTATACCGCCGCCGACGAGGCGTAGATGAACGGAATGTCGTTGTCCTGGCAATGCCGCAGCAGCGACATCGAATAGCGGTAGTTGTTGGCGAGCATGAAGCGGCCGTCGGTCTCCATCGTGTCCGAGCAAGCGCCCTGGTGCAGCACCGCCGCAATGTCGTCGTCGAGCTCGCCGTCGGCGAGCCGCGCCGGGAAATCGTCCTGGTCGAAATATTCGGCGATCTCGCAGTCGACGAGATTTCGGAACTTGTCCGCCTGCCGCAGATTGTCGACGGCGATGATCCGGCTCTCGCCGCGCGCGTTGAGCGCCTTGACGAGATTCGAGCCGATGAATCCGGCCGCGCCGGTGACGACGATGTGCACGCGATGCTCCTGAGTGTGCTGAGTCAGAAATACGCTTGATAGTTCGCGGCGTCTTTGCCCGTCATGCTGCGTTGCTCGGCCTCACCGTAGCACGAGCTACGGTGTCGGTCTCGCGCCTTGCCTGACGGCCCAATCCATCCGCTCCTTTATCGTCGGAACTTCTGACTCGGCACACTAGAGCTCGATGTCGACCTTGCCGACCTCGGTCGTCACGAACGGCACCCTGGGCGTCACCGCGCACAGGAGCTCGTAGCCGACGGTGCTGGCCGCCGCCGCGACATCGTCGACCGACAGCCCTTCGCCCCAGAGCACTGCCGGGCTGCCGACGACGGCCTCCGGCACTTCGGACAGGTCGACGGTCATCAGATCCATCGACACGCGGCCCGCGGTGCGCACTTTCTTTCCGCACACGAGCACCGGCGTGCCGTTCGGCGCGTGCCGGGAATAGCCGTCGGCGTACCCGCAGGCGATCACGCCGACGCGGTGGGCGCGCGCCGCGGTATAGCCGGCGCCGTAGCCGACGCTGTCGTTGGGCTTGAGATCCTGGATCGCGATCAGTTCGCTGCGCAGCGTCATCACCGGTTTCAGGCCGAGCATTTCCGCCGTGTCGTACGGCAACGGCGACGAGCCGTACAGCATGATGCCGGGCCGGACGTAGTCGCCGCCAACGGTGTCGAACTTGATGACGCCCGCGGAGTTGGCCAGCGAGCGCGGGTACGACAGGCCGCTGCATGCATGCTCGAATACGAGCAGCTGCTCCTGCACGCCCTCATCCTCTTCGGCGCGCGCCAGATGAGTCATCAGGCGCAGCGCCGCGACACTGCTCGCTCGCGACAGGCGTTCCGCGATTTCATGCACCTGCTCCGGCTTGAACCCGAGCCGGTTCATCCCGGTGTTGATCTTGATGAACACTTCCAGCGGGCGCGCCAGAGTTGTCGTCTCCAGCATGCGCACCTGCTCGTTGTGGTGCACGACAACGGCCATGCGGCGCGCTGCGATCTCGGGCAACTCGCCGGTGCCGAAAAAACCCTCGAGCAGGAGAATCCTGCGCGCATAGTGTTGTTCACGAAGCGCAACCGCGGCGTCGAGTTCGAGCAGCGCGACGCCGTCGGCGTCGGCAAGCGCCGGGAGCACGCGCATCAAGCCGTGCCCGTATGCGTTGGCCTTGACGACGGCAAGAACCTGGGCGCCGCGGGCGCGCTCGCGCGCGACGCGAAGATTGGCGCGCAGCGCCGCCAGATTGATCTGTGCAAGGATCGGGCGCGTCACGATGAAACGGCGGGAGCTCGATAAGCGAACGTTGACCAGCCGGTTTGGTCTGAGCAGAGAAAACGTGGTATAAGGCGCGAGCCGCGAGCGCCGGCCGGTTCTTTTAATTATACACAAGCGCTGCGTGCGCCTCCCGGCACCCGCCGCCGGGGTGCGATTCTGCAAAAGCGCACGTGCCTACTGAGGACGATGAAGGCCGGGTTCTACACCATCATGGCGGCGCAGTTCTTTTCGTCGCTCGCCGACAACGCGCTGCTCGTCGCCGCAATCCAGATGTTGCGCGATCTCGAATCGCCCGCGTGGATGACGCCGGCGCTCAAGCAGTGCTTCGTCGTCTCCTACGTCCTGCTGGCGCCGCTGGTCGGCGCATTCGCCGACTCGATGCCCAAGGGGCGTGTGATGCTGATCACCAACGGCATCAAGATTCTCGGCTGCGCCCTGATGATGCTGACGTTCCATCCGCTGGTCGCCTATGCGATCGTCGGGCTCGGCGCGGCCGCCTATTCGCCGGCGAAGTACGGGATCCTGACCGAGTTCCTGCCGCCGCGGCAGCTCGTCGTCGCCAACGGCTGGATCGAGGGCACGACCGTCGTATCGATCATCCTCGGCGTGTTGCTCGGCGGCGTGCTGATCAGCGGGCCGATCTCCAGCGCACTGCTGGCGATCGACATCCCGAAGATCGAGACCGGCGTCGACACCCCGCCCCAGGCGGCGATCGCGGTGATCATGACCGCGTACGCGATCGCGGCCGTGTTCAACTGGTACATCCCGGATACCGGCGTCGATCATCGCATGCCGAGCAAAAATCCCTTCTACCTGGTCCGCGAATTCGGCCATTGCTGCGCGCTGCTCTGGCGCGACAAGCTCGGGCAGATCTCGCTCGCGACGACGACGCTGTTCTGGGGCGCCGGCGCAACCCTGCAATTCATCGTCATCGACTGGGCGGCGTCGCACCTGTGCTACAACCTTTCGCGCGCCTCGTATCTGCAGGGCGTCGTCGCGATCGGCATCGCGCTCGGCGCCGTGGCCGCGGCGCGCTTCGTGTCGCTGAAGAATGCAGTCAAGGTTCTACCGCTGGGCGTCATGATGGGCGTCGCCGTGATCGCGATGATCTTCGTGCAGAAGCTCGAGACTTCGGTGCTGCTGATGACGCTGATCGGAGCGCTGGCCGGCTTTTTCGTGGTGCCGATGAACGCGGTGCTGCAGCATCGCGGGCATGTGCTGATGGGCGCCGGCCATTCGATCGCCGTGCAGAACTTCAACGAGAACATCGGCATCCTGGTGATGCTGTCGTTTTATGCGATGCTCGTCTTTCTCGGCTTGTCGACCAACGAGGTCATCGTGCTGTTCGGACTGTTCGTCGCGGGCATGATGGGGCTGGTGATGTGGCGCCACCGGATCAATCTCGCCACCGGCGATCTGCTGCACATGCTGGCGGGCGACCGGCCGGGCGCCGGCGCGGCGACGCGAGGCACCAAGGTATAGCCCGCGGAGCTGAGCGAAACCCGGGACCGGCGTATCGCTGCGACCGCCGGGGGCTTCGCCCGGCGGCGGGCTCGACCGGGACTACAGCATCACCGGGCGATCGGACAGCTCGTTCTCGCCCGCCGCAGCGCGGGGAAAATGCTCCGCCAGCAGCGCGCTGATCGCCTCGATGCCGGCAATGGCGCCGTCGTCGAAGCGCCGCTCGCCAAATGACGCTTCCATCGTCCGGCAGATGTCGTGCCATACCGCTTCGCCCACCTTGCCATGAATGCCGCGATCGGCAACGATCTCCACGTCCTTGTCGGCAAGCAGCAGATAAACGAGGACGCCGCAGTTGTGCTCGGTGTCCCAGACGCGCAGGCGACTGAATGTCTCGATCGCGCGGGCGCGGGGGCTTTCATGGTGCAGCACCAGCGCCAGCGGCATCGCCGCCTCGACGGCAAAGCAAACCTGGCCCACATGGTGCCGTTCGCCGGCGGCGATCGTGCGCTGGATCCGGTCCAGCACCGCCGGCGGAAAGGCGCGGCGAGCCACCCGGTGATCCGTGACCAGGTGGCGCCAGAAGCGGAAGGGCCGTTGCCAGGGCGCGCGCATCGTCACGTTGTCACCAGCCACCCGAAGCGCCGCCACCGCCAAACCCGCCGCCACCGCCGCTGAAGCCCCCGCCACCGCCGCCGAAGCCGCCACCGCCGAAGCCGCCACCGCCGCCGGGAATGAATATGCCCGGACCGCCGCGGCCGGCAAAGCCGGTGAACAGCATGATGACGAAGCCGGCGACTGCCGCGAAGCCGGCGATCAGCAGCGAACTGGCGATGAACCAGGCGACCGCGCCGACGACGCCGCCGCCGACCAGCGAACCGCCGAACTTGCCGAACATCGAGCGCAGGATCCCGCCCAGCACGGGTGCCGCCACCAGCAGCACGATCAGCATCGTGCCGAAATCGAACCCGCGCCGGGGCGGCGGCTTGCGCTGCGCCACTGCGGGCAGGGGCTCGCCGGCGCCGACGACTGCGATGATGCGGTCGACGCCGGCGTTGATGCCGGCGGCGAAATTGCCCTGGCTGAACTCCGGGGCGATGTTCTCGGCGATGATGCGCCGCGAGGTGACGTCGGTCAGCACGCCCTCAAAGCCGTAGCCGACTTCGATGCGCATGCGCTTGTCGTCCTTGGCGATCAGCAGTATCGCGCCGTTGTCCTGGCCCTTCTGGCCGATCTTCCAGGCGTCGGCGACCCGGATCGAATACTGCTCGATCGCCTCCGGCGCGGTGCTCGGGATCATGAGCACGACCAGCTGGTTGGTGGTGCGCGCCTGCCAGTCGCGGAGCTTCGCCTCCAGCGCCTGGCGATCGGCGGCAGACAGCGTGCCGGTCAAGTCGGTGACGGCGCTGGTGAGCGCCGGAATGGCGACGAGCCCGTCCTTGGGCGCGTCCCACGCGGCGCCGATCGCGTTCGGCGCCAGCGCGGCCAAGGCCAGCAGTGCGCCAGAACGCACGGCCGGGAAGGCGCGGGGGAGGGTCACGAAAGCCGCCGCGAGCCGGTGTTGCCGCGTCAGATCGCGCGGCCCGCGGCGTTCAGCTCTTCGGCGCCGGTGCGGGCGCGGGCACGGACGGGGCGGGCGGCTTGCTGAAGTCGACCTTCGGCGGCGCGCTGATGGCCTTTTCGTTGTCGACCGTGAAGTTTGGCTTCACGCTCATCTTGAACAGCATCGCCGTCAGATTGGTCGGGAACGAGCGCACCGTCGTGTTGAACTGCTGCACCGCCGTGATGTAGCGATTGCGCGCGACGGTGATGCGGTTTTCCGTGCCTTCGAGTTGCGAGCTCAAGTCGCGGAACAGCGCGTCCGACTTCAGTTGCGGATAGTTCTCGGAGACGACCAGCAGGCGCGACAGCGCCGACTGGAGCTCACCCTGCGCCGCCTGGAACTTGGCGAATGCGGCAGGATCGTTGATCAATTCCGGCGTCGCCTTGATGCTGCCCACGCTCGCCCGGGCGTTGGTGACTTCGGTCAGGACCTGCTGCTCCTGCGCGGCGTATCCCTTGACGGTGTTGACGAGGTTGGGGACGAGGTCGGCGCGCCGCTGGTACTGGTTGACCACTTCCGACCAGGCCGACTTGACCTGCTCGTCCTGGCGTTGCAGGTCGTTGTAACCGCAGCCGGAGAGCAGCAAGGTCGCGATCGCGGCGACAACCGCCGCCGCATACAGGCCGAATTGCTTGCGCATCATGTTCTCTCCCAGAGTCAGCATGCCTTCAGGCACATTCGCGTCGATGCAGTCGGGCAAGCTCCCCCTCTATAAGCTTAGTTGGGGGCCGCCGGCGCGCTTTGCAAGCTGTCGGCGCCTTCCACAGCGCGAAGCGTTGCCCGCGCGAGGCACAGATCTTCCCATGCCTTGGCTTTGTCGGGCAAGTTGCGCAGCAGATAGGCGGGATGGTAGGTGACGATCAGCGGCACGCCCTGGTAGCGGTGAACCCGGCCGCGCAGGCTCGCGATCGTGGCGTCGATAGCGAGCAGCGTCGCTGCCGCGCTCCTGCCCAGCGCGACGATGAGCTTCGGACGGATCAGCGCGATCTGCCGGTCGAGATACGGGCGGCACGCCGCGACTTCGCCGGGTTCCGGCGTGCGGTTGCCCGGCGGCCGGCACTTGAGCACGTTGGCGATGTAGACGTTGTTGCCGCGCTGCATGCCGAGCGCGGCAAGCATGTTGTCGAGCAGCCGCCCGGCCTGCCCGACGAACGGCTCGCCCTTGGCGTCCTCTTCGGCGCCGGGCGCTTCGCCGACGAACATCCATTCGGCGTGCGGGTCGCCGACGCCGGGAACCGCCTGCCTGCGCGAGCGGCACAGCCCGCACGCCGTGCACGCGGCGACGTCGGCGGCAAACTCGGACCAGCCAAGCGCCGCGATGCGCGCGCCGCGGTCGATCGCATTCGGTGCCGGTGCCGGCGCCGCGCCGGCCGGGTCGATCGCGGCGTCGTGCATCGCCGGCGGTGGCGCGACAGGCGGCACCGTGCGGGCGCAGGCGCCAGACCGGTAGCAAGCCGAGCTCGCGCAGCATGTCGTTGCGATCAGCCATCGGCGGCGCGGCGTAGCAGGCGGCGCATGACCAGCGCGTCTTCACGTCGATCTGCGCCCGCGGCCGGCGGGTAATAGCCGGCGCGGCGCGCGACCGGCGCGAAGCCTTCGCGCAGGTACAGCGCGATCGCCGCGCGATTCGACTCGCGAACTTCGAGAAAGCATTGTTCGGCGCCGACACCGATCGCGTCGTCGAGCAGCCGCTGCAGCAGGCGGCGGCCCAGCCCGCGGCGCCGTGCTGAAGCGGCAACCGTCAGGTTCAATAGCTGCGCCTCGCCGGGAGCGAGCATCAGGACGCCGTAGGCGACGACCGTGCCGGCACTTTCGCCGACGAGCGTGGCGTAGCCGGCGGCAAAGGCGTCGCGGAAATTGCCCTGCGTCCAGGGAGCCGCATGCGACAGTGCCTCGAGCGCCGCGACCGCGGGCAGATCGTCCTCGCGCATCGGCCGCCAAGTCACCGCCGCCTCGATGCGCGCCGCGACGCCGGCGCTCATTGCCGCAATCCGAGAGCGCGCTCAGCGCTGGTCAGCGCGACCTTGTGGCGCACGTAGATCGGCGCCGCGTCGCGCGCCGCGACGCCCTCGCCCGCGGCCAGACGCGGCAGCGCCAGCGACCCGATCGCGGTCGCCGTCGGCGCCAGCGCGGGCTCGCATGACGCGAGCGACGACGCATAGCGCCCGCGCAAGGCCGGATACGCGGCGAAACCGCTGCCGACCCCCGTCCAGCCGCCGCCTTTCGGCAGCGGCGCCGCATCCGGGCCGATCACCGCGGGCGCGATGGATTCGTGCCAGCGCGCGCCGTCATGCCGGTACGCCGCGACGTAGACTTCGCGCATCCGGGCGTCGAGCGCCGCGATGACTCGCGTCGCGCCATCGCGCTGCCGTGCCGTTTCGGCCAGCGCTTCCAAGGTCGACACGCCGAGCACCTGAAGTCCTGCGCCCAGCGCCAGGCCTTGCGCAACGCCGCAGGCGATGCGCAGCCCGGTGAACGATCCGGGGCCCGCGCCGAACGCGATGCCGTCCAGGCTCGCGAGCGCGGCGCCCGACTCGTCGAGCAAAGCTCGAATCATCGGCAGCAGCAATTCGGAATGGCGCTGTCCGGCGATGACCGAGTGCTCGTCCCAGAGCAGACCGTCGCCGAGCGCGACCGCGCAGGTTTCGGTCGAGGCGTCGATGGCGAGGATGCGCATCGTGCGCATTTTACCGCGCCGGCGCGCGCGTTGTCGCGACGACGCCCGCCGGTACAATCGATCGATTTGCGCCGATCAGCGCCGCCGCAGCGCATGGATCCCGTCCTCATCACCGCGCTCGACCAGGAAGGCCGCGGCATCGCGCGCGTCGACGGCAAGGCGGTGTTCGTCGAAGGCGCGCTGATCGGCGAGCGCGTGACGATCGAGGTCTACCGCAAGAAGCCGAATTACGAGCTCGCCCGTACCACCGGCATTCTCCGTCGCCAGCCCGTCGCGCGTCACGCCGCTCTGCCCGCATTTCGGCGTCTGCGGCGGCTGCAGCCTGCAGCATCTGGACGCCGTGGCACAGGTCGCCGTCAAGCAGCGCGTGCTCGAGGACGCGCTGTGGCACATCGGCCGCGTCCGCCCGGGGGAGCTGCTGCCGCCGATCCACGGCCCGGCGTGGGGCTATCGGCAGCGGGCGAGGCTGTCGGTGCGCGACGTGCCGAAAAAGGGCGGCGTGCTGGTCGGCTTCCACGAGCGGAAATCGAGCTTCGTCACCGACATGCGCTGCTGCCCGGTGTTGCCGCCGCACATTTCGGCGCTGCTGCCTGCGCTGCGCGCGCTGGTCGGCGGCTTGTCGCTGCGCGACCGGCTGCCGCAGATCGAGCTGGCGGTCGGCGACGACGCCGACGACGGGACCTGCAACGAAGTCCTGGTGCTGCGCAACCTCGAGCCGCCGACGCCGGCCGACGAGCGCGAGCTCGCCGCGTTCGCCGATCGCCACGGCGTGCGGTTCTACCTGCAGCCGCAGGGACCGGCGAGCGTGCGGGCCTTGCATCCGGCGGCGCGCGCATTGCGTTACGCGCTGCCCGATTTCAGCGTGCGGATCGACTTCGAGCCGACCGATTTCACGCAGGTCAACACGCCGATGAACCGGATGCTGGTCCGCCGCGCGATCGGCATGCTGCAGCCGGCGCCGGGCGAGCGCGATCGCCGACTTTTTCTGCGGGCTCGGCAACTTCACGCTGCCGATCGCGCGGCGCGGCGCGACGCGTCGTCGGCATCGAGGGCAGCGCGGCGGTCGTGCGCCGCGCCCAGGCGAACGCCGCAGCGCAACGGACTGGCCGATCGCGCGCGCTTCGTCGCCGCGGATCTGTTCGAGGCGACCCGGGTCGGCATCGAGGCTCTCGGACCGGTCGACAAGGCGCTGCTCGACCCGCCGCGCGAAGGCGCGATCGCGCTGGTCAAGGCGCTGGCCCAGGCGCGGCTGTCGCCGCGTCGTCTACGTCTCGTGCAACCCGGCGACGCTCGCCCGCGACGCGGCAGTGCTCGTGCACGAGCGCGGCTTCAGCTTGCGCGCGGCAGGGGTCGTCAATCTGTTTCCCCATACTGCGCACGTCGAATCGGTCGCGCTGTTCACGCGCTGACAGCGGTTGCCAAAGAAAAAAGGGCGCCCGCGGGCGCCCTTGCTCTCGTGTCGTCTTTGCGCGTCAGTCGCGCTGCCCGGAAAAGATCAGCAGCAGGTTGAGGATGTTGATGAATATGTTGTAGATGTCGAGGAACAAGGCCAGGGTGGCCATGATGTAGTTGTTCTGGCCGCCGCGAACGATGGTGCTGACGTCATGCAGCAGATACGCCGAGAAGATCAGCACGGCGATCGCCGAAACCGTCACCGTCAGCGCCGGGATGTGCAGGAACAGGTTGGCAAGCGAGGCGACGATCAGCAGGATCAGCCCGACGAACAGGAACTTGCCGAGGAAGCTGAAATCGCGCTTCGACACCGTGGCGATTGTCGCCATTACGAAAAACACCGCCGCGGTCATGCCGCCGGCCAGCGCGACCAGCTGGCCGCCGTTCCTGACCTGCGCCGCGAACTGCAGTATCGGCGCCAGCATCACGCCCGAGACGAAGGTGAAGCCGAAGATGGCCACCACGCCCCAGCTGCTGTTGCGCAGGGCCGAGACGACGAACAGCATGCCGAACATCGCGCCGAACATCAGCAGCGGCGCCATGATCGGCGAGGTCTTGAACATGCGCGCCGAAGTTGATCGACGTGCCGATCCAGGCGCCGGCGATCGTCGGCAGCATCGACAGCGCGAGCAGCCAGTAGGTGTTGCGCAGGACCTTCTTCTGGTCCTCGCCTGTGACGGCCGCCGCGCCGGACGGCCCGAGCTGCCCCGGCTGCCGCCATGCGGGCTGCGAGTTGTCGATCGGGACGGGCTTCAGTTGCGGTTCCATCAGATTTCCTTTCCAGGGTGACGGATATCCGTCACGTGCCGTTAGACTAGCAGAAATCCCTCAAGTTTCAACTGCGTGGGCGGTGCTGGCATTCGCCCACCATATGCCGCCGCTGGCGCCGATTTCAAGGGCTTCGCCCCCGCACCGGGGCGAGGGATCGAACCAGCGATCGCGGTGCTATGATTTTGCCGGGCGTACCGGCGGGGGATCGGCCCCGGAAGGTTGGCAGAGCGGTTGAATGCACCGGACTTGAAATCCGGCGTGCCGGCAACGGCACCGTGAGTTCGAATCTCACACCTTCCGCCAGGAACCGTGCAACGAGAAGCAACAAAGCCCTGGTAATGCCGCGAGCGTCGCCGAACCCGCGCCGCCAGCAATGCTAGCAATGGCATCGCATTTATTGCACCTGGTCGATCACGTCACGGTGACGTCAGGACCCGCACGGCTCAAGCAGCCGGCGACCGGTCTAGCGGAGGCCAAAAAACCAGAGCACCACCAATACCACGACGACCAGACCAACAATGTAAATGAGTCGATTCACGACGTCCCCTGTATGTAGCGCGACGGTACCAAAGCGACTGGGCCTACCGAGCGCGCAACGCCATGATGTAGCTCACCATTAGCGATGTCTGTCGACGCTTTATTTCTTCCGGAATTTCCGCGTCAGGGCCGAAGCCGGCTGCAGAGCTTGCTCCCGCTCGGCGCGGGTCATGCTGCGAGCTATTGATAACGGTTTCATCTAAAGAGTCCGCCCATTCGGCTTCACGCGACGAACGCCACAGGTGCATCCAGCCCATCGTTGTTCCTTTCACGGCTATCGGCCATGGGCGGTCCCCGCCGAGGGCCATTTGCTCCACAGTCCACGCGCTTTTTCAGCGGGTTTTCCTGTCCGCCTTGTCGAGTGACTGCTCAACATTGCCCACTCCCTTCTGAACCTTGCCTGCCACTTGTTTCGCAGCGCCTTTCGCCTGCTGGGCCTTGTTACCCGTCAGTTCACCGAACTTTTGTTGCGCCTTGCCGGCGATACTTTTGGCAGCGCCCTTCATTTGATCGCGGTTCATGATGTGGCTCCTTTGCTGTACGTGGGCTTATGCGCCTGCATTACCGTACTCCGGTAGGCATGGCTTTCCTATCGGAGCAGGTCTGAATATGATGTAGGACAGCACGGTAGTCCAAATCGATCCGCCGGCACCGGGCGGAACCCGGCTCTCGACAATCTTGCTACTGGCAAATCGTGCCCGGTGCTGCGAAAACCTCCCGGGTGATCGCCTTGCTCTGTGTCACGCCGTTGACCGTGTAAGTAAACGTTCCCGAGTTGCCGTCGAAAAAGCTGAACGTCGCGGTGCCGACGATGCTACCTTGCCCGCCTCCTGGACTCCCGAGCGCCGGAAACGGGACAGAATTGAACGGCGGTCCCGTGGTCACGCGGAACAAGTCTCCGCTGAAGGTCGTCGCGCCGTTTTTGTACGCGGTTACGACCAGCCACATGGACGACCGATCGAGGTCGTAGGTAAACCAGGTACCGACGATGGTATTACCTTCATGGACAAGGTTGATTCCCCACCCCGCTTCGGAGCCCGCCGGAGCGTTCCACCACAAGTCCTGGTAATTCGTCGCCAGCGCTAGGTTCGGCTGTGCGCCAAAGGTACAAGCCGGTAAGGGTCCGAACGTCTCGCGCGTGATCAGCTTGGTCTGACTTATGCCGTTAACCGTGTAGGTGAATGAACCGTTGTTGGCATCGCTGAATGTCAGCGTGCCGTTGCCGACCGGGGCGCCGCTGGTGCCGCCGGCGCTTCCTATCGGCGGAAACGGAACGGCATCGAACGCCGGTCCGGTCGTTTGGAAGAGCGTTCCGGCAAAGGAATTGGGCGCGGTCTCGCTGGCGGTCATCACCAGCCACCAGGCCTTTCCCATAAGGTCATAGGTAAACCACGAGGCGAAAATCGTGTCGCCCTGCTGCGCCAAGTTGATGCCCCAGCCGGCCTCCGATCCTCCGGGCGAATTCCACCATAAGCCTTCATAAGGAGCAGGTTTGGACGCTGGCAACCCGATGCCAGACACCTCGAAGAATCGCAAGGGAAGCGAGTTGCGGTGCATCAACAACGAGATTTGCCAACCGTTGCCCTGGTTCCTGCGGCTTGAAGTAAAGCGAAAGTTGGCAGGATTTGCCGGCGCGAATCGTAACGCCCACACCGCAGCTCTGATTGGAGCCGGAAAAGTCATATACCGCAGGGCCATTTAAGACAATCGCACTTGGCGTCAACGCGGCTGACCCAACGTTCATAAGCGTCACCGCCAGGCCCGACGATTGAGTTCCTACCACCTGCTCCCCGAAATCGGCGCCCGCCGGAGCGAAGGTGAGTGTCGCGGTTCCCGCTTGCTGGTCAACGCCGCGGCCGTAAAATGCAAGTAGCTGACTCGGCGTACTTGTCGTGTTGTTCAACCGCAGCGCTCCCGACGTCTGGCCCGGCGCAAACGGCGAAAACAGGATGTCGATCGTGCATTTGCCCCCTGGAGAGAGCGATAGCCCGGTCCAGCACGTCGTGGACGGGTGGAATGCCGGGCCGGTTGCCGGGTCTACGCTCACGTCGGTAAACGACCATGCCTCATCACCACAGTTGGCGACGGTTGCCCTCATGGCGCTATTGCTGCCAACCGTATGGTTGCCGAACGTCAAGACATCGGCGCTGATACAAAACCTGCCTTGAGCATGAACCTGTGACGCCGCACCCAAAAAACCCGTTAGCAGCAACAACCACAAAATTAGCGCGCAGCGAAGCCTGATGCGCGCGCGTACGGACGGCCTATCGACGATAAAGCCATCGAGCATAGGCAACGCAATGGTCCTGATCATCATTTCCAAAATTCGTTGCACTTGTCGCGAGTAGCCTCGTAGGCATCTTTCCGCGCGCTCCCGCCCCAATGCCTCCGCTTTCGAAGGTCAAGGATGCAATATGCTCTAGCTCGGATTGCGCAGCGGGGCCCGTTAAGCAATGATGACGAATTGGTTCAAAAGGATCGCCAATCGCAGTCCCAAAATGCCGGCTCCAGAAGCACCACGCGGCACCCCTCCGCTAGCGTCCTCGACGGCGGGTACGCTGCCTCCGGACAGGCTTGTGAGCGGATCCCAGCATAGCGCGGATGTGCTGATCGCGGGCGCGGGCCCCACCGGCCTCGTGCTGGCCTTGTGGTTGACCCGGCTGGGGGTCCGCGTGCGCGTCGTCGACAAGACCGCCGAGCCGGGCACCACCTCGCGCGCCCTCGCCGTGCAGGCGCGCATCCTCGAGCAATACGACCAGCTCGGCCTCGCCGACGCGGTTGTCGCGCATGGTCTCAAGATGGCCGCCGTGAACCTTTGGGTCCGCGGAAGGAAAGTCGCCCGCGCGCCGTTCGGCGACCTGGGCGCGGGGTTGAGCCCGTTTCCGTACGCCCTGATCTACCCACAGGACGAGCACGAGCGCTTCCTGATAGCGCATCTGCGCGACGCCGGCGTCGAGGTGGAGCGGAGGACCGAGCTCACCGGATTCGACGATCTCGGCGACCGCGTGCGCGCGCGGCTGCGTGGATTCGACGGGAGCGAACGGTCATTCGAGGCGGCGTACCTTGCCGGGTGCGACGGCGCCCGTTCGCGCGTGCGCGAAGTGCTCGCTACCGGCTTCCCGGGCGGGACCTACGCCCACCTGTTCTACGTCGCCGACGTCGAGGCAAGCGGATCGGTCATGGATCACGAGCTGCACGTCGCGCTCGACGCCGCAGACTTTCTCGCCGTGTTCCCGCTCAAGGCATCGGGCCGCGTGCGGTTGATCGGCACCGTGCTGCCGGGTGCCGCGGAAGGGCATCGCGAATTCGCCTGGGAGGACGTCAGCAAGAGCGTCGTCGAGCGCATGCGCATTACCGTCGAGCGGGTCAACTGGTTCTCGACCTATCATGTGCACCACCGGGTGGCGGCCCATTTCCGTGAAGGCCGCGCGTTTCTTCTTGGTGACGCCGCGCACATCCACAGCCCGGTCGGCGGCCAGGGGATGAACACCGGCATCGGCGACGCCATCAACCTGGCATGGAAGCTGGCGGCCGTCCTGCGCGGCGCGGCCGATCCGAAGCTCCTCGACAGTTACGAGCCGGAGCGCATCGCCTTTGCGCGGCGGCTCGTGGCGACCACCGATCGCATCTTCACGCTCGTGACGCGCGAGGGCGCGATCGCGCGCTTCATGCGCCTGCACGTCGTGCCGCGCGTGGTTCCCGCCGCGTTCGCGTTTCCTGCTTCCCGCCGCTTCCTGTTTCGCACGGTGTCGCAGCTGGTCGTCGACTACCGCGGTTGCGAGCTGAGTCAGGGCTCGGCCGGCGGCGTCAGGGGCGGCGACCGACTGCCGTGGATACCGTCGGCCCGCGCCTCCGGGCAGCACCGCGATAACTTCGCGCCGCTCGCCGCGCTCGACTGGCAGGTGCACGTGTACGGCGTGCCCTCGTACGAGCTCGCGCGCTTTTGCGACGAGCGCGGGCTGCCGCTGCACGCGTTCGAATGGGCTCCGGCGATGCAGCGCGCCGGTCTGGCGCGCAATGCGGTGTATCTGGTGCGCCCCGACGGCTACGTGGCCCTGGCGGATGGCAACGCGAGCGCAGCGACGCTGCAATCGTATCTCGAGGCGAGAGGGCTGCGGTCCCTCGCGGCTGCAAGTCCGGATCCGCCCGGACAGCGGCACGCTACTGCAGTATCTTGACGTTCTCGACGTCGGGAAAACAGCCGCTGTCGCGCGCGGCGATCTGGAAGGCCAGGAATTGCGGCAGCGATTCGCGCGTCGGCGCTTCCTCGGTCGGCACACGATCGTCGATGACGACCACTCGCTTGTAGCCGACGTAGGCTCCGGCCTTGTTCCTGGCGTTGTATTCGGCGCACATGCCGGCTTTGCTTCGGGCTCAGTTCGGCGTTGCGCAATTGCATCGATGCCGGATCGTTGAGCGTCCGCTTCAGCGTTTCGGTGTATTGGCGCAGCAGATCGCCGCGCGCTCGGCCTGCTGCTGCTCGGGGCTGGGCGGCGCAGCGGCCGCGCGCGCGACCTCCTGTTCGTGCTCGGCCGCCTCGTTGGCCAGCCGCTCGATCGCCTGGGCCGCGGCACCCTCGCGCATGCGGCGGTCCTTTTCGCGCTCTTCGGCCAGCGAATTGCTCGAGCGCCTGGCGCAATGCCGCTCTCGCGGGCGATCCGTTCCTGCTCGCGCTGCTTCGCTCGACTTGCCGCACCGCGGCTGCGACGCAGCCAAGCAGTGACAGCGATCCAGCAGGCAGTATCGAATTGCCGCCATGTCTTGCTCTCCCGATCGGGCGGCCAGGCCTAGAGCACCGTTTCCCAGCGCCGGCTCAACCGGGTCGCGCCGTTGATGATACCGACCATCGAATAGGTCTGCGGAAAATTGCCCCAGAGCTCGCCGCTCGCGGGGTCGATGTCCTCGGACAGCAGTCCGAGCGGATTTCGCGCCGCGATCAGGCCTTCGAACAGCTCGCGCGCCTCGCCAGTGGCCCCGGCGCGCGCCAGTGCGTCGATCAGCCAGAACGTGCAGGCAGTGAACGCCATTTTGGGCATGCCGAAATCGTCGGCGGTCGCATAGCGGTACAGATGGCCGCCGCGCTGCAGCTCGCCGCGGACCGCGGCCAGCGTCGATCGCCAGCGCGGGTCGTCGGCGCCCACCAGGCCGACTTCGCTCATCAGCAGCACGCTGGCGTCGAGATGCTCGCCGCGGAAGACGTCGACGAAAGCCTGCCGTTTCGGGTTCCACGCAAGCTCGAGTATCGTCGCCTTGATCGCGTCGGCGCGGCTTCGCCATTCGCTCGCCCGGTCGGAGCGCCCGAGGTGCAGCGCGATCTTCGCCAGGCGGTCGCAGGCGGCCCAGCACATGACCGTCGACGACGTGTGCACGCCGCTGCGCGTGCGCAATTCCCAGATCCCCGCATCGGGTTTGTCGTGCAGCGCGAACGCGCGCTCGCCCAGCCATTCCAGACGCAGGAAATCGTCGATGCCCGCAGGATGCAGCAGCCGGCGATCGAAGAACGCCTGCGTCGCGGCCAGGATCGCGTGACCGTAGACGTCGTGCTGCCGGTGCTCGTAAGCCTGGTTGCCGACGCGGACCGGCCCAATGCCGCGATACCCCGGCAAGGTGTCGACGTGCCGCTCGACCACCTCGCTTTCCAGGCTCGATGCCGTACAGCGGCTGCAGGTGGCCCTGCAGCGCGGCGGTGTCGGCGACGTTGAACAGGTAGCGGAGATAGTTCTCCATCGTCGCGACTTCGGACAGCCCGTTCAGCGCGCGGACGACGAAAAACGCGTCGCGCAGCCAGCAGTAGCGATAATCCCAGCAGCGCTCGGTTCCCGGCGCCTCCGGAATGCTGGTCGTCATCGCCGCCATGATCGCGCCGGTTTCCTCGTACATGCAGAGCTTCAGCGTGATCGCGGCGCGAATGACGGCATCCTGCCACTCCAGCGGCACCGCCAGCGCGCGCGACCAGTGCTGCCAGTATTCGGCGGTGCGCTCCTCGAAATCGCGCGCGGTCTCGGCGATGCCGGTCGCGATCGTCTCGTCGACGCCGAATATCAGGTTGGCCGGCCGGTCGAGCAGGTGGAACGTCTCGTCGAGGATGTAGGTGACCGGCATGTCGCAGGTCAGCCGCAGCGACTGCGTCGGATGCACGTAGCGGATGTGATTGCTGCCGCGGGTGAACTCGGGACGCGCCGCGCCGTACTCGAAGCTGGGCCGCACGCGGATGCGCACGCGCGGCCGCCCGGAAAGCGGCGTGATCCGCCGGATGAACAGCAGCGGACGGAACACGCGGCCGCGGTCGCGCAACCGCGGCGCGAAGTCGGTGATGCGCACGCCGTGTCCATGCCGGTCGAACAGGTCGGTGACCAGTATCGCCGTGTTGGTGACGTAGTGCTGCGTCGCGCGCGCGAAGTTCTCGATTTCGATGTCGAATGCGCCGCGCGCGGCGTCGTCGCGCGCGCGCGCCGCCGAGCAGCGCGTGGAAACACGGGATCGCCGTCGGGTCGCGGCAGGCAGCACCAGACGATCGAGCCGCGCTCGTCGATCAGCGCATTGAACGCGCAGTTGCCGATGACGCCGAGGGAAAGATTCGGCGCCGCGCGGCCGACAGTCTCGCTCATTGCGCGATCGGGGACGCGGTTGCGCCGTGCCGGCCGGGGCGGCTGCCTGCGCGCCGTCGAGCATCGCGACCAGCCGGCGGACCAGCCGGGTAACGTCGGCCTGGTTCTTCAGATACATTTCGGCGGCACTCTTCCGCTTTCGCCCGACGCGGATCGACAGCACCTCCGGCATGCGCATGCGGAACACGTCCTCGTCGGTGACGTCGTCGCCGACGTACAAGGCCCGCGCGCAGCCGGAAAGACCCAGCAGGCTTTGCAGCGCCTCGCCTTTGTGCGGCGCATCCGGCGGCAGCAGGTTGAGCACGCGCTTGCCATGCACGATGTCGGGCGGCGGCACCAGTCGCGCGACGCGCTGCTCGAGCAACTCGCGCGCCAGCCCCGGCCTTGCGGTATGGCGGTAGTGAAACGACAGCGAATACTGCTTGTCCTCGAGCATGATGCCGGGCATCGCGCGCCAGCCGCGCGCATCCGCGCGTGGCGCTCAACTCGGCAAGCCACGCCGCACAAACGCGCTGGAAGTCGCTGCTTTGCGCCTCGAAGCCGGGAATCCCCTCCGCGCCGTGATTGCCGACGACATAGTGCGGGCTGAAGCCCGAGCATGCGGCCGCGCGTCCTTGACCGCGCGTCCGGTGATGATCGCGACCGGCGTTCTGCGCCGCCAGCGAGCGCAGGCACGCGCGGAGCTCGTCCGAAATGTGCGCGCGCCAGGGCTCGGCGACGATCGGCGCCAGGGTGCCGTCGATGTCGAACGCCAGCATCGGCCTGCCCGCGCAGCATATTGCGGATCTGCGTCAGCGACGCTGGCCCGAGCGCATATCTCATGCCTCGATGCCGGCGCTGCGCTGGTGCGCGAAGATTCGCGCCGACACGCGCTGGCGCTGCCGCAGCCGCGCCGCATCGAGCAGCATCGCGCCGGCCCAGCGGTAGACGTTGAACTCCTGCACCAGCCGCCGCATGCTGCGCATGCGCACGCGCTTTTCGTCGGCCGGCATCGTCAGCGCCTTGTACAGCGCATCGGCGCAATTCTCGATGTGGTACGGGTTGACGATCAGCGCGTCCGGCAGCTCGCGCGCCGCGCCGGTGAATTGCGAAAGCACCAGCACGCCCTGCTCGTCGTCGCGCGAAGCCACGAATTCCTTGGCGACGAGGTTCATCCCGTCGTGCAGGCTGGTGACGACGCAAACGTCCGCCGCGCGGTAGTACTCGTTGACCGACTGCGACCCGTGATGCTCGACCTTCAGCCGGATCGGCTCGTAGCCGTCGCGGCCGAAGCGCGTGTTGATGCGCGCCGCCAGCGCCCGCACGCGAGTCTCGAAATTCTGGTATTCGTCGAGCGACGAGCGCGACGGCGCTGCGATCTGCACGAAGACGAAGCGGCCGATGAACTCGGGATGCGCCTCGAGCAGGCGCTCGACGGCGAGAAAGCGCTCGAGTATGCCCTTGGTGTAGTCCATGCGGTCGACGCCGACGCCGAGCAGGACGTTGTCGGGGAGCTTCTCGATCCGCAGCACCTTGGCGCGGCAGAGCGAGACCGACAGCTGCGAATCGATCCACTCGGGCGGCCATTGGATCGAAATCGGGTACGACTCGACCCGCGTCAGCTGGCCGCCGTACGAAATCGTCGACGACTCGCGCTCGATGCGGGCTTCCAGGTGGCGGTCGACGGTCTCGACGAAATTCTGGCAATGGAACCGCGTGTGAAAGCCGAGGATCGTGCTGCCGAGCATCCCTTCGAGCAGTTCTTCGCGCCACGGGCAGATGCTGAAGGACTCGGGATTCGGCCACGGAATGTGCCAGAACATGATGATCGTCGCCTTCGGCAGCCGCTCGCGGATCATCCGCGGCAGCAGCGCCAGGTGATAGTCCTGGACCAGCACGACCGGGTCCTCGGTGCGCGCCTCGTCGCGCACGGCGTCGGCGAAGCGCCGGTTGACCTTGACGTACTGCTCCCAGTCGGCGGAGCGGAATACCGGCCGCACGTGCGCGATGTGGCACAGCGGCCACAGCCCCTCGTTGGCGAAGCCGTTGTAGTAGCCGCTGTTCCTCCTCGGGACTGAGCCAGACGCGGCGCAGCGTGTAGCTCGGGCTCTCCGGCGGCACGCGCAGGCGCCCGCGCGCATCGGCGGTCTCGCGGTCCGCGCTGCCGCTGCCGTGCGCGATCCAGGTTCCCGAGCAGGCGCGCATCACCGGCTCGAGCGCGGTGACCAGGCCGCTGGCCGGCCGCAGCAGCGTGATCGTGTCGCCTTCGCGGTTGTGGATGAACGGCTCGCGATTCGACACGACGAGCACCTCGTCGCCCAGCAGCTGCTCGTGCAGGACGCTGCGCAGCATTTCCGGGCTCCAGGTCGCGCTCTGGTCGCGACCGCGGCGGCTCTGATCGAGCTCGCGCAGCAGCGCGCGCAATTCGCTCGCCAGCGGATGGACCGGCCGACGAGCCCGGCTGCGAAAAAGGCTGCAGTATTCCTTCGCCGCGCAGCAGCGAGCGCACGCCGGCAACCCATCCGCGCCATGACAGGTGCGCGATCGACACGGTGACCAGCGAAACGACGACCCCGAGCACGACGAACAGGCCGATCAGGTAGAGGCGCGTATCGGCGCTGCGCCGGTCGACGAAGCTCATGTCGTGAACCAGGATCAGCGTGCCGATCCGGTCGTTGCCCTGGAGCAACGGCCGCTGCACGACGTGCAGCGGACCCTGGCGCAGGCGGATCACCGAGTGCGCCTTCGCCGGCGGCGCTGGCCGGCGGCCGGCAGCCGAGCGACGACCGGATACGTCGGCGTCGCATAGCGCAGCTTGCCCGCTCTCATCGCAGAAGGCCAGCGCATACAGGCGCTCGTCCTGCAGCGCGCGCATGAAAACCTGCTCGACTTTCGCCGTCGAGCCCTGCTCGATCGAGCCCGGCCAGCTGATCCTGCAGCGTGTTGGCGACGAGCTCCGAGCGCGTGTCGAGGTCGTTGATCCACCAGCGCAGCGCCAGCTTGTCGACCAGCGGCACCAGCAGCGTACGCGAGCAGCGCGAGCGCGATCGCCAGCGGCGCGATGAAGCGCAGCGACAGGTGCATCGGGCGTAGAGGTTCTTGCGTGCTCATCTGCATGGCGATCATTCAGTGCGCGTCGCGACGCGTCAAGGCCGAATGCCGGCGTGCCGGCCGGTCTCGTGCGCGCGGCGTCTCGGCCGAGACCGAACCCATCGAAGACTGAGGCTCCCCTGGTGCCGGCTGGCTGCCATGTTCGACCGTCGCCGAGCGTGCGTCAAGGTCTGACCGTCCCGCCGCGCCCGAGGTTCACTCCGCGGCGGCCGGAGCGCATTCCGCAGCCGCCGTCCGCGCGCTAGCCCAGCGGAACGACCTTGATGACTTCCTCGGCGGTGGACAGCCCGGCGGCGATCTTCGCCGCGCCGGAGACGCGCAGCGGCTTCATGTTTTCCTTGTAGGCCTGCTCGCGGATCTGGGCATCGTCGGCGTCGGCATGGATCAGGCGGCGGATCGATCGGCGACAGCGTCATGATCTCGTAGAGCCCGATCCGGCCGTAGTAGCCCGTCATCCGGCATTCGAGACAGCCGACCGGCGCGTGCACGTGCTGCTCGCCGTCGCTGCGAAACGGCGAGGTCAGCATCCGCCACATGTCCTGGTCGAGCGGATCGGCCGGCTCCTTGCAATGCGGGCACAGCGTGCGCACCAGGCGCTGCGCCATCACGCCCAGCACCGTCGAGCTGATCAGGAACGGCGGCACGCCGAGGTCGAGCAGGCGCGTGATCGCCGTCGGCGCGTCGTTGGTGTGCAGGGTCGAGAGCACCAGATGGCCGGTCAGCGCCGCCTGCACCGCCATGTCGGCGGTGTCGCGATCGCGGATTTCGCCGACCATGATGATGTCGGGGTCCTGGCGCAGCAGCGTCCGCACGCCGCTCGCGAAATCGACGCCGATCGCCGGCTGCACCTGCATCTGGTTGAACTCGGGCGCGATCATTTCGATCGGATCCTCGATCGAGCAGACGTTGACCTCGGGCGTCGCCAGCAGCTTCATCGTCGAATACAAGCGTCGTCGTCTTGCCCGATCCGGTCGGACCGGTGACCAGGATGATGCCGTAGGGCTCCTTGATCATGTGCTCCCAGCGGTCGCGGTCCTCGCCGGTGAAGCCCAGCTCCTGGAAATCGCGCACCAGCACGTCGGGCGTGAAGATCCGCATGACGACCTTCTCGCCGAACGCCGTCGGCATCGTCGAGATGCGCAGCTCGATCTCCTCGCCCTCGGGCGACAGCGTCTTGATCCGTCCGTCCTGCGGCCGGCGCCGTTCGACGATCTCCATGCGCGCCAGCAGCTTGATGCGGCTGGTCATCGCGATCAGCACCGGATTCGGGATCGCGTAGACCTGGTGCAGCACGCCGTCGATGCGGAAGCGCACGATGCCCGACTCGCGGCGCGGCTCGATGTGGATGTCCGACGCGCGCTGCTCGAACGCGTATTGCCACAGCCAGTCGACGATGTGGACGACGTGCTGGTCGTTGGCGTCGAGCTGGCCGTGCTTGCCCAGCTCGACCAGCTGCTCGAAATTGCGCGCGAACGAGTCGTCGCCGCGCTGCGTCTCGCCCGCCTTCTTGATCGAGCGCGCAAGATTGAAGAATTCGCCGATGTAGCGGCGGATGTCCTGCGGGTTGGCGAAGACCAGCTTGACCTTCAGGTGCAGGATCGACTCGAGCTCGTCGGCCCACGCGCGCACGAACGGCTCGCTGGTCGCGACGGTCAGCTCGCCCTTGGCCACCGCGACCGGCAGGATGCGATAGCGCTCGGCGTAGGCGATCGACATCGTGCCGGTGACCGCGACCAGGTCGATTTTCAGCGGATCGATGTGATGGTAGGGAATGCCGAGCTTGCCGGCGAGCCATTCGACCAGCGTCTCGAGCGTCAGCGCCCGGCGCGGCGGGATCAGCGAGCGCCATTTCTGGTCGGCGATCAGCTCGAGCGGATGATCGTAGCGCTGCGTGCGCGAGCGCGCGACCGGCTCGGCGTCGGCGGCCGCGACCAGCCCGTCGGCCACCATCAGCTTGAGGATGTCGTCGAGCCGCAGGCGCCGGTCCGGCGTCCGCGCCGCCTGGCTTGCCGCAGGGGCGCCCGGCGGCGCCGCGGGCGTATTGATCGGGTTGGCCGAAGGCATCGCGCTACTATAAACCGAAGCGCCGGGTCGCGACAGCGGCAAGCCGGCCTGTGCGACGCTGCGCCGTGACCGACCTCCGCCGCCTGAGCCCGGCGCGAATGCGAAAATGGCGCCATGCATCCGCGAGATCACCGCCGTTCGCGCCGACATCACGACGCTCGCCGTCGACGCGATCGTCAACGCCGCCAACACCAGCCTGCTGGGCGGCGGCGGCGTCGACGGCGCGATCCATCGCGCGGCCGGGCCCGAATTGCTCGCCGAATGCCGGCGCCTGGGCGGCTGCGCGACCGGCGAGGCCAAGATCACCCGCGGCTATCGCCTGCCCGGCGCGGCACGTCATCCACACGGTCGGACCGGTCTGGCACGGCGGCAGCCGCGGCGAGCCGCAGTTGCTGGCCTCGTGCTACCGGCGCTCGCTCGAGCTCGCCGTCGGCCACGGACTCGCGTCGATCGCGTTCCCGGCGATCAGCTGCGGCGCGTACGGCTATCCGCTCGACACAGGCGGTGCCGATCGCAGTCGCGACGGTGCGGGCCTTCGACCGGCTCGATGCGCTGCGGACGCAGTCGTGTTCGTGTGCGCCGGCGCCGACGTGCTGGCTGCGTACCGAGACGCGCTCGACGACGGCGGCTAGTCGGCGTCGAGCCCGTCGCCGCCGGCGGTCGCCGACCGTCTCGGGCACCTCGAACACCTCGCGCAGGTACGCGACGTACGACGGATCGTAGTCCATCGCCTTCGACGGCTCGTCGCTGATCTTGGCCACCGGCTGCCCGTTGCAGCGCGTCATCTTGATCACGATCTGCAGCGGGTCGTAGCCCAGGTCGTTGGTGAGGTTGGTGCCGATGCCGAACGCCGTCTGGCTGCGTCCCTTGAAATACTCGAACAGGCGGATCGCCAGCGGCACGTTGAGCGAATCGGAGAAGACCATCACCTTCGTGCGCGGGTCGATGCGCATCTTCTGGTAGTGCGCGATCAGCTTCTCGCCCCATTCGAACGGGTCGCCCGAATCGTGGCGCACGCCGTCGAACAGCTTGCAGAAGAAGAGGTCGAAATCGCGCAGGAACGCGTCCATGCCGCAGACGTCGGACAGCGCGATCCCGAGGTCGCCGCGGTATTCGCGCGCCCAGGTGTTGAACGCGAACACCTGCGAATCGCGCAGCCGCGGACCCACGGCCTGGCAGGCCTGCAGGTATTCGTGCGCCATCGTGCCCAGCGGCGTCAGGCTGTGATCGAACGCGAGCTTGACGTTGCTGGTGCCGACGAACTTGGCGCCGATGCCCTCCTTCAGCGTGCGCACGACCTCGTCCTGCCAGTCGCGCGAGAAGCGGCGCCGCGTGCCGTAGTCGGCGATGCGGAACGCGGGATCGGGCACCGCGTTGATCTGCGCGATCTTGGCGTCGAGCCGCCGCCGGCCCTCGGCCAGGTCGGGCCGCGGCCGCGTCTCGCGGAAATAGACTTCGCTGACGATCGCGAGCACCGGCACCTCGAACAGGATCGTGTGCAGCCACGGTCCCTTGATCGCGATGTCGATCTCGCCCGGCGATCCGCCGCGGGCGTCAGGCTGATGAAGCGCTGGTCGAGCTGGAACAGGCCGAGCAGATCGACGAAGTCGCTCTTGAGAAAGCGCCAGCGCCGCAGGTACTCGAGCTCCTCGTGCGTGAAGCGCAGGCTGCACAGCCCGGCGATCTCGCGCTCGATCTGGCCGAGGTACGGCGTCAGGTCGACGCCGGGTGTCCGGCACTTGAAGCGGTACTCGACCTGCGCGCCGGGAAAATGATGCAGCACGACCTGCATCATCGTGAACTTGTACAGGTCGGTGTCGAGCAGCGACTCGATGATCATGCGGCGGCATCGCGGAGCGGCGGGAAAGGCAGCCATGGTACCCGCTGCGGCGCAAGGGCATCCACTTCCGCCGCGGCGACGTGCGCAGCTGACCGGAGCGTGCCGCGGTCCGGCGCAGCGTGGTGGCAATCGCAGGCCGGGGCCGCTATCATCGGCCATCCATCGCGAAGGCAACGATCATGCTGGTCAACTGCGTCGCCTACCAGGAAGGCAAGAAGCTCGCCGACATCCCGAAGGAGGCGATCAGCGATTACCTGAAGCGGCCCGATGCTTCGTCTGGGTCGCGCTGAAGGATCCGGCGCCCGACGAGCTCGAGGAAATGCGGCGAGGAATTCGACCTGCCCGGGCTCGCGGTCGAGGACGCGCGGCACGGCCACCAGCGGCCCAAGATCGAGGAGTACGGCGACTCGCTGTTCGCCGTCCTGCACGCCGTCGAGATGCGCGACGACGAGCTGCACGTCGGCGAAGTCGACATTTTCGTCGGCCCCAATTACGTGCTGTCGGTTCGGCGCGAGCACCGAGCGCGGCTTCGCCGACGTGCGCGCGCGGAGCGAACGCGAGCCCGACCTGCTGAAGCACGGCGCCGGCGTACGTGCTCTATGCGCTGATGGACAAGGTCGTCGACCGCTACTTTCCGGTCCTCGAGACGCTCGAAGACCGAGCTGGAGGCGATCGAGGAGCAGATCTTCGTCCGCAACGCGGCGCGCTCCAACATCGAGGCCCTGTACGACCTCAAGCGCAAGCTGATGACGCTCAAGCACGCCGTCGATCCGCTGATGGAGGCCGTGGGCAAGCTCTACGGCGGCCGCGTGCCGCGGATCTGCGCCGGCATGGGCGAGTATTTCCGCGACGTGTTCGACCACCTGCAGCGGCTGCACGCGTCGATCGAAGGCATCCGCGACATGCAGACGACCGCGATCCAGGTCAACCTGGGCATGATCAGCCTGAACGAAACCGAGGTCACCAAGAAACTCGCGGGCTGGGCCGCCATCATCGCGGTGCCGACGCTGATCGCCGGCATCTACGGCATGAATTTCAAGAACATGCCGGAGTACGACTTTCAGTACGGCTACCCGCTGTCGCTCGCCGTGATGGCGGCGATCGACGTCGGCCTCTACTTCTGGTTCAAGAGGATCCGCTGGCTGTGAGCGATCGCGCGTCAGTGCAGGTGAGGCTTGTCGTCGCCGGCGATCGGCGTCAGCGGAATGACGCGCTTGTCCTGCGGACGGCTGATGCCAGGCCGGCTGCAAGGTGACGTGGTCGATGCGATAGCGCTCGGCCAGCAGGCGCTGCGCCGCGGCCAGGATTTGCGGCCAGGCCTGCGCGTCGCGGATCAGCAGGTGCGCCGACAGCGCGGTCCGGTCGCTGGTCATTTGCCAGACATGCAGGTCGTGCACCGCGGCGACGCCGGGCACGCGCGTCAGCGCGCGGCCGATCTCCTCGTACGAGAGATGCGCGGGAACGCCTTCCATCAGCACGTGCGTCGACGCCTTGAGCAAGCAGCCAGGTCGAGCGCAGCACCAGCACCGCGACCAGCAGCGACAGGATCGGATCGATCGGCATCCACCCGGTCGACGGCAACGACAGCGCCGGCGACGATCGCCGCCACCGAACCGAGCATGTCGCCGCTGACGTGCAGCAGCGCGGCACGGCTGTTGAGGCTGTGCCCGTGCGACAGGCTCCACGCCGCGAACATGTTGACCAGCAGGCCGACGCCGGCGATGAGCCATCACCATGCCGCCGGCGACCGGCGAAGGCGCCAGCAGCCGCCGCACCGCCTCGACGGCGATGCCCACGACGACGGCGAGCATCAGCAGCGCGTTGATGAACGCGGCGATCACCTCGGCGCGCGCGTAGCCATAGCTCGCGCGGCGCGAGGGCGGCAGCCGCGCGACGTGCTGGGCGAGCAGCGCGATCCCCAGCGCTGCCGCATCGGTGACCATGTGGCCGGCGTCGGCGAGCAGCGCCAGCGATCCTGCGATCCACCCTCCAGCCGCCTCGACCAGCGCAAAGCCGATGGTCAACGCAACCGCGATCCGCAGCGCCCGCCGTTCGTGCGACACCCGCGCCGCCACGGCGGGGCCGTGCGGGCTGGGCTGCGGAGTGATGATGGACGGCCATGATCGCGTCGGCGCAAATTCCATTCCATTGTCGGCCATGGCCATGCAAGGCGCAACGCCGCTGCCGACGCCTGGCGGCAAGCAAAGGGTCGTGCAAATCCTCGACACCCAGCCGCCACGTGTGCATCGGCGTCGCGCCACGGCACCGGTAGAATGACGCCATGCGCACCGCCGCCGCGCTGGCCGACCGGATCGACGCCCTGCTGCCGCAGACGCAATGCACGCGCTGCGGCCACGCCGGGTGCCGCCCGTATGCCGAGGCGATCGCGGCGGGCGCGGCGCCGATCAACCGCTGTCCGCCGGGCGGCACGGCCACGATCGTCGCGCTCGCGGCGCTGCTCGACGTGCCGCCGCTCGCGCCCGATCCCGCCTTCGGCACGCTCGAGCCGCTGGCAATCGCGCGCATCGACGAGGCCGCATGCATCGGCTGCACCTTGTGCATCAGAGCCTGCCCGGTCGACGCCATCGTCGGCGCCGCCAAGCTGATGCACACGGTGCTCGCCGGCCACTGCACCGGATGCGGACTCTGCCTGCCGCCCTGTCCGGTCGACTGCATCGTCATGGCGCCTGCCGGGCGCGCCTGGACGCAGGTCGGCGCCGATGCGGCCCGCGCGCGTTTCCAGGCGCGCCGCGCACGGCTCGCGCGGACCAACGTGGGCCTGCGGCAGGGCGACAAGACGCCTGAGCCAGCAACAGAGCGCCCGCGGCGTGTGGAGGGCGCAGCACCGGAAGCGGTGCGGGACGCGACACCCGAGGACCGGCGCAAGACTGTCGCCGAGGCGCTCGCCCGCGCCCGCGCACGCCGTGCCGCGGTGCGGGGCCGCGGCGCATGAGACGGCGCCTGGTCGCCCAGTCCCTGCCCGCGTTGTTCGCCGCTTCGCTCGCCATGGCCAACGCGCTGAACCCCGATGCCGCCCTCGCGCCGCTCGACGCGGCCAAACTCGATCGCTGGTGGGACTTCGCGCGGCCGGCGGAGTCCGAGGCGCGCTTCCGGGCCGAGCTTCCATCGCTTCCCGCCGGGTCCGCCGCCCGGCTCGAGCTCCTGACGCAAATCGCCCGCGCCCAGGGTCTGCAGCGCCGGTTCGACGCCGCCGGTGCGACGCTCGACGAGGTCGAAAAAGCGATGCGAGACGGTCCGCCCCGGGTCAGGGTGCGCTATCTGCTCGAGCGCGGCCGCGTCTACAACTCGTCGCAGCAGCCCGGGCGCGCGCTGCCGCTGTTCGAGTCGGCGCTCGCGCTGGCGACAACAGCGCACGAGGACTTTCTGGCGATCGATGCCGCGCACATGCTCGGCATCGCGGCGGCGCCCGCCGATCGACTGCAATGGAATCTCGAGGCGGTGGCGATGGCGGAGCGCAGCAGCGACCCGCGGGCGCGACGCTGGCTCGCACCGCTGTACAACAACATCGGCTGGACCTGGCACGAGCAGGGAGCCTACGCGCTCGCGCTCGACTATTTCGAGAAGGCGCTGCCGCTGCGCGAGGCGCGCGGCGAGGTCGAAGCGATACGAACCGCGCGCTGGGCGATCGCCCGCGCGCTGCGCTCGCTCGGGCGCTACGACGAAGCGCTGACGATCCAGCGCGCGCTGCTCGCCGAGCATGAAAAGGACGGCAGCACCGACGGCCATGTCTTCGAGGAGCTGGGCGAGATCGAGCTCGCGCGCAACCATGCCGACGCCGCCAGGCCGTGGTTCGCACAGGCCGCGCGGACGCTCGGTCAGGACGCGTGGTTTGCCGCCAGCGAACCGGCGCGCCTCGAGCGCCTGCGGGAGCTGGGCGGGCGATGAATCCGGCCAAGCGGCGCGCGATCTACGAGCGCCTGCGCGCGCAGAATCCGCATCCGCGCAGCGAGTTGAGCTACCGCACGCCGTTCGAATTGCTGGTCGCCGTCGTGCTGTCGGCGCAGGCGACCGACAGGAGCGTCAACCTGGCCACGGCGAAGCTCTTTCCGGTCGCCCGCACGCCGCAGGCGATCGTCAAGCTGGGCGAGGCCGGACTGGTTCCGTACATCCAGACGATCGGGCTCTTCCGCGGAAAGGCGAAAAACGTCGTCGCGCTGTCCCGGCAACTGATCGAGGAGCATGGCGGCGAGGTGCCGGCCGAGCACGATGCGCTGGTCCGGTTGCCTGGTGTCGGGCGCAAGACCGCCAACGTCGTGCTGAATGTCGCGTTCGGGCAGCCGACGATCGCCGTCGATACGCACATCTTTCGCGTGGCCAACCGCACGGGCCTCGCCCCCGGCCGCAATCCGGACGAGGTCGAGCGCAAGCTGGTCAAGTTCACGCCGGAGGAATTCCGGCACGATGCGCACCATTGGCTGATCCTGCACGGGCGCTACGTGTGCCAGGCACGAAAGCCGCTGTGCCCGCAATGCATCATCGCGGATCTGTGCGAATACCGGCACAAGACGGTATGAGCCGGGGCGCCCATCCCCTTCTCGCGCTGCTCGATGCCGCGCTTTACATCGATCGTGTCGGGCGTCAACGCAGAAACGGACAGGGCTCCCGAGGGCGCGTCCTCGCGATCAGCCGTTCCGGTCAGTGCGTCGTCGCCACCACCGCGGGCTGCGCCGCGTAGTAGGCGGCGACGTTGTCGATATCCGCGGTCGACAGCGTTCCGGCGAATGCCCCCATGATCGGATTCTTGCGCGCGCCCGACTTGTAGTCGCGCAGCGCCTTGGCCAGATAGTCGGGATACTGGCCACCCACCTTCGGGTAATCGGCATTCTGGCTGTTGCCGTCCATGCCGTGGCAAGCCTGGCAGACTTCCTTGACCTTCGCTTCGCCGGCCTTGAGATCGGCGGCCGACGCCGTGCCGAGCGCCGCCGCCGCGAGCCACGCCATCACCAGGGTCCTCATCCTCGCTCCACCGTCATTTGCTGGCCGTTTTCGACAGCGCGTGCGAATAGTACGCAGCCAGGTCGGCGATGTCCTTGTCCGACAGCGTCGCCGCGATCGCCTTCATCGACGGATGGGTGCGCTCGCCGGCGCGATATTCCTGCAATGCCTTGACGATGTACGCCTCGTGCTGCCCGCCGATCTTGGGAACCTTGTAGACCTCGGGAAAGGCGGTGCGCCAGCCGACGATGCCGTGGCAGCCGATGCACATCTCGATTTTCTGCGCGCCGGCGGCGGCGTCGCCCGCAGGTGCGGGCGCCTGGGCCGACGCGATCATGGGCAGCGCGAGCGCGACGGCAGCGGCAAGCAAGGGCAGTCTGGTCATCGACCGGCTTTCATTGAGCGCCGCGGAAGGCGCGGTGCCTGTTCGGCGACGGGCGACAAAAAGCTTCGCCATTTTACGGGCCGGCTGCAGCGCCGGTCAAACAGGACGTCCGCATTCGCTCGGACCGCTCAGCGCTCGAGCAGCGGCAACTTGACCTTGACCGTCTTCCACTCGTCGGCGTCGGGCGGCGCCGGCTTGCGCTCGATGATCGGCTTCCAGGCCTTCGCCAGCTCGGCATTGAGCGCCTTGAACTGCTGCTGATCGTCGGGCACGTCGTCTTCGGCAAAGATCGCCTCCACCGGGCATTCGGCAACGCAGAGAGTGCAATCGATGCACTCGTCCGGATCGATGACCAGGAAATTCGGCCCTTCGCGGAAGCAGTCGACCGGGCAGACGTCGACACAGTCGGTATACTTGCAGCGAATGCAGCTTTCGGTAACAACGTAGGTCATCGCCTTCGAATCCTTGCCGCGCCAGTCTTGGATTTTACCAAATCGGCCCCAATTACTGTGAAATCGCGTAGGACTGGCTCGCGGCTTGCGCGGGTCGGGCCTTTGCGCTAACTTAGGCTTCGGGCCGCGAACGCGGCGGCCCTCCGGGCAGGCCAGCGGCGCGCCAGCGCATCAGCGAGGATAAGCATGAACGAGCACATCAAGCACGTTACCGACGCCACTTTCGACGCCGACGTACTCAAGGCCGGCACGCCGGTGCTGGTCGACTACTGGGCCGAGTGGTGCGGGCCGTGCAAGATGATCGCGCCGATCCTCGACGACGTCGCCAAGAGCTACGCCGGGAAGCTCACCGTCGCCAAGCTGGATATCGACGCCAATCCCGACGTGCCGGCGAAGTACGGCATACGCGGCATCCCCACGCTGATCCTGTTCAAGGGCGGCGAAGTCGCCGCGCAGAAGGTCGGGGCGCTGTCCAAGTCGCAGCTGACGGCCTTTATTGACAGCCACATCTGAACACGCTACGCTTCTAGCCCATTGAAGCACGCGCCCCGCTGAGCGTATCCGCCGCGGGGCGTCGTCACCGGCGCCGTCGCCCGCAGTTGCTGTCTTATCCGGCGCCAACCTCCCTTTTTGCGTCAGGCTTCGCGGTCGTAAGCTTGTCCGGATTCCGCCCCGGCTTTCCTTCCGCAACTCACCCCCTCCATGCACCTGTCCGACCTCAAGTCCAAACCCGTCACCGAACTCGTCGAGATCGCCAACACCAACGAGATCGACGGTGCCAACCGGCTGCGCAAGCACGACCTGATCTTCGCGCTGCTGAAGAACCAGGCCAAGAAGGGCGAAAGCATCTTCGGCGATGGCACGCTCGAGGTGCTGCCCGACGGCTTCGGCTTCCTGCGCTCGCCCGACACGAGCTACCTTGCCGGCACCGACGACATCTACATCTCGCCGTCGCAGATTCGCCGCTTCAACCTGCACACCGGCGACACCATCGAGGGCGAGATCCGGACGCCGAAGGACGGCGAGCGCTATTTCGCGCTGGTCAAGGTCGACAAGGTCAACGGCGAGCCGCCGGAGAACGCCAAGAGCAAGATACTGTTCGAGAATCTGACGCCGCTGTTTCCGGACGAGCCACTGATCCTCGAACGCGACATCAAGGCCGAGGAGAACATCACCGGCCGCATCATCGACATCGTCGCGCCGATCGGCAAGGGCCAGCGCGGGCTGCTCGTGTCCTCGCCCAAGTCGGGCAAGACGGTGATGCTGCAGCACTTCGCGCACTCGATCGCCGCCAACTATCCCGACGTCGTGCTGATCGTGCTGCTGATCGACGAGCGGCCCGAGGAAGTGACCGAGATGCAGCGCTCGGTGCGGGGCGAGGTCGTCTCTTCGACGTTCGACGAGCCGGCGACCCGCCACGTGCAGGTCGCGGAAATGGTGATCGAAAAGGCCAAGCGCCTGGTCGAGCACAAGAAAGACGTCGTGATCCTGCTCGACTCGATCACGCGGCTCGCCCGCGCCTACAACACCGTGGTGCCGGCGTCGGGCAAGGTGCTGACCGGCGGCGTCGACGCCAACGCGCTGCAGCGGCCGAAGCGTTTTTTCGGCGCCGCGCGCAACATCGAGGAAGGCGGCTCGCTGACCATCATCGCCACGGCGCTGATCGATACCGGGTCGCGCATGGACGACGTGATCTACGAGGAGTTCAAGGGCACCGGCAACATGGAGATCCACCTCGATCGCCGCATGGCGGAAAAGCGCATCTACCCGGCGATCAACGTCAACCGCTCGGGCACGCGCAAGGAAGAGTTGCTCTCGAAGCAGGACGTCCTGCAGAAGGTCTGGGTGCTGCGCAAGCTCCTCTACCCCATGGATGAGCTCGAAGCGACCGAGTTCCTGGTCGACAAGGTCAAGCAGACCAAGAACAACGCGGAATTCTTCGACTCCATGCGGCGAGGCAGCTAGCGTCAATACTGAACCCGTGGCGGCGCAGAGCGCGTCTGAATTCCGCTCGCCGTCTGCGGGATCGCATCCCCGCGCTGAGCGCGGGGCCCCTGCTCCGCCCTCCGACGGCGTACTCTTCGACTCCATGCGGCGGGGCAGCTAGCGCGCTCTTGCATTCCCGCCCGGACGCGGGGCCGCTGACCTGACCTGACCCGCCCCGCCCCGCCCCGCCCTGCGCCCTGCCCTGTACCCGAGACCCAGAACTAAACACCGTCGTTTCAGTCTAGAGTAAATTGCGTCTGACGGTGGGTGACATGACGCGGCGGCTGGACATCGATGCATTGCGCGGCCTGATGCTGGTCATGATGACGCTCACGCATCTGCCGACACGCTTCGCGTCACCGCTGGGCCAGCCGCTCGGCTTCGTGTCTTCCGCGGAAGGATTCGTCTTCCTTTCCGCCTTCATGGTCGGATGGATCTACAGCGAGCGGGCGAAGAGGGACGGCCTGCCGGCCATGCGTCTTGCCCTGTGGCGCCGCGCCGGCGCGCTCTATACCTGCCAGATCGGCCTGCTGCTGTTCCTGCTCACCGTCGTCGCGTCCATCGCGCGCAGCAATGGGCAGCCCGCGATCACCAACCTCGTGTCGTTCTTCAGCAAGGACCCGGCGACCGCGCTCACCGGCGGTCTCGCTCCTGGTGTACAACCCGCCGCTGCTCGACATCCTGCCGATGTACGTCGTGCTGCTCGCGGTCACGCCGCTGCTGCTGAGCTTCGCGCTGCGTCGCGGGTGGTGGCCGATCATCGCGCTGAGCGCAGCCCTGTGGGTATCGGCCCAGCTCGGCGCCGGCCGTGCCCTCTACGAAGCGCTCGCCGGCTCGATCGGCCTCGACCTGCCGGTGACCGAGACCGGGGCATTTTCTCTGCTTGCATGGCAGTTGGTATGGGTCGGCGGACTCTGGATGGGTTCGCTCAAGGTCACCGACGCCGGCGGATTGAAGGCGCCGCGGTGGGCCCTGGCGCCGGCGATCGCGATCGCGGTCGTCTGCCTGGTCTGGCGCCACCTTGCAGGCCAGGTGCCGTATCCCCACGCCACCGGCAACGAGCTCAACGCGCTGTTCGACAAGTGGCACCTGGCGCCGCTGCGGCTGGTCAATTTTCTCGCCTTGCTGGTGCTTGTCCTGCACTTCGGACCGAGGCTGGCGCGACGCGTGCCGCTGGCGTTCCTGGCCAGGCTAGGCGCGGCGTCGCTGCCGGTGTTCTGCGCGCACCTGGTGATCTGCCTGCTGGCGCTCGCCTTCCTCGGCGACCGCTACGATCATCGGAGCTGGGTCGCCGACGTGGTGCTGCTGGTCGGTGCGTTTGCGGCGCTCTACGCGGTCGCGGAATTCGTGCAGCTCGCATTCCGCTCCGTCGGCGATCCCCGCGCGCGCTACGACGCGCTCAATGCACGTAGCGCGAAATCACCGATTTCCATAGCGCGTAGCCCGTAGCATTGAGGTGCAGCGCGTCCCGCCTGAACAGTTCCGCCCGGGGCCGCCCGTCGGCAGCGAGCATCGGCGTATAGACGTCGATGTAGTCGACGCCGGAATGCGCCGGCGGCAAATTGCTCGACCAGCGCATTGGCGCGACGGATTTCCGGGAGCAGCGAGGCGCGCGCGGGACTGGGCTTGATCGAAATGAATGCGATGCGCGTCGCGGGCAGCGCCTTGTGGACTCCGTGCACGAACGCATCGAATTGCCGCAGCACGTCGGCGGCCGTCCTGCCTTCGGCAAGGTCGTTGTCGCCCGCGTAAACCAGCACGGTCCGCGGCCGATAGCGAACGACCAGACGGTCCAGATAGTGCACGCAGTCGGAGAGGGTCGAGCCGCCGAAGCCGCGCTTGATGACCACCGGCAGGGCCCCGAAGTCGGTCTCCAGGGCGTCCCAGAGGCGGATCGACGAACTCCCGACGAAAAGCACGCCTTCCGGGCGGCGGTGCATTCCTGCTGTCGGCCGCGGCGAAAGCCGCCAGGCTGCCCTCCCACGGTTCGGTTGCCGCGGGCGCGACCGGCGGTGCGACCGTCAAACCGCCGGGGCGGCGAGCAGCAATGCCAGCAGCAAGGTCTTGCGCATAGCGGAGAGCATCGACAGTTAACGGTGCGAAACGCAGCCTGGATGACCGGGCCGCATCTCAAGGGAGCGTCTCAGGACGGCCATTATGCCGCACCCGCGGCGATGACTCTGTCAGTCTGTTGCACTGCAGCGGCAAAAGGCTCATAATAATCGGTTGTACGGCGTGGCGAAGTTTCCCGGCCGTCGCGGTCCGGGACTTGACCCGCCGAAACCGGCGCGCGCCTCCGGCGCCCGCCCCGAGGTTTCCGATGAAAGAGAAATTCATCCGCAATACAGCGAAATCCAGGTGACGTGCAGCTGCGGGAACACGTTCACCACCCGCTCGACCGTGCAGAAGCCGCTGCACGTCGAGGTGTGCTCGGCTTGCCATCCGTTCTATACCGGCAAGCAGAAGATCGTCGATACCGCCGGCCGGGTCGAGAAGTTCCGCCAGCGCTATGCGGCCAAGCCGCCGATCACGCCGACACCGCCGGCAAGCGGCTCCGGCGCCGGCGGCCAAGAGCGGCCGCAGAAGCACTGCGAAGAGAGCGGCCGCTGCCGCCGGCCAAGAGCGCCGCAAGGTCGGCGTAAGCGGCTGGCTTCCGCCGCATGCAAGAAAGGCAGCTTCGGCTGCCTTTTTTGTTGGCTCGGCGACCGGTCGCAGCGTCGAGCCGGCTCGAGTGGCGCGCGCGCGATAAACCACTAGTGTGCTGAACCGGACGAGCAAAGCCCGACTTCGCAGCCCCCATGCCTCTTGCCGATCCCACCGCCCATCCCGAGCGACGCGTCCGATCTGTCGCCGCCGGCAGGTACCGCGCGTTCAAGCAGGCGGGGCTGGTGTCTGCTCTGCGCAGCATGGATTCTGCTCGGCTTGTTCGGGCACGATCCGTGGAAACCGGACGACGCGACCACGTTCGGCGTCGCCTACGACGTGCTGAGGCAACGGCGACTGGCTGGCGCCTCAGCTCGCGGGCGCACCGGCCGCGGAGCGGCCGCCGCTGTTCTATGCGCTGGCCGCGGCGAGCGCCGCCGCGCTGCAGCCGCTGCTCGCGCTGCACGACGGCGCGCGCGTCGCCAACGCGATTTGCCTCGGATTGACGTTGTGGCTGCTGGCGCTGGCCGGTCGCGAACTCTACGGCGCGCGCCTTTCGCTGGCTGCCGGTGCTGGTGTTCATCGGCTGCATCGGGCTGTGGGATCGCGCGCACGCGCTCGCGCCCGAAATCGGCCTGCTGCCGGCGTTTGCGCTCGCGCTCTATGCGCTGGCGATGGCGCCGCGTCGCGCCCGATGGCCGGGCGTGCTGCTCGGCGCGAGCGCCGGCATCGCGTTCCTCGTCCGAGGCACGGCGTGGCCGGCGATGATCGGGTTGACCGCGCTGCTGCTGCCGCGTTCCGGCCCTGGCGAACGCGCCGCTATGCCGGCACGCTGGCGCTCGCGCTGCTGGTGGCCGCGCCGTTGCTGATCGCGTGGCCGATGGCGATGTACTGCGCGATCCCGCTGCTGTTCGCGCTGTGGCGGGATGGGCAGAGCATCGCGCGTTTCTTCGGCTTGGCCGCGGGATCGCCGCCGGTGGAGCCGTTTTATTACCTGAAGAATCTTCCGTGGTTCGCCTGGCCCGCGCTGCCGCTGGCACTGTGGACGCTGTGGCTGCGATGCGCGCGGCTACAACGGCGGCCTCGCGGCAGCCCGGCATCGTGTTGCCGGCGACGATGAGCCATCGTACTGCTGGTCGATTCTTTCGGCCGCGGCGGAGCCCCGCGCGACACTGGCGCTGCCGCTGCTGCTGCCGCTGTCGCTGCTCGGCGCAGCGGAAGTCGACACGCTCAAGCGCGGCTACCTCGGGCGCGCTCGACTGGTTCGGCATCCTGACCTTCGGTCTGCTGGCGGTCCTCGTCTGGGCGCTTTGGCTCGAGTCGCTGTGGCACGGCTTGCCCGAACCGATCGCGCGCATCTTTCGCGACACGCAGCCGGGCTTTCGGCCGCCGTTGCAGCCGCTGGCGTTTGCTCGTGTCCGGATTCTTGAGCCTGCTCTGGATCGTGCTGGTCCGGCCGGCGCGCCGATCGAATCGGCGCGCAGTGCTGAACTGGGCGACCGGCATGACGCTGGTGTGGGGGCTTTACACGACGATCTGGCTGCCGTATCTGGATTCGCGGCGCAGCTACCGCCCGGTCGCCGAATCCCTGGCGCAGCAACTGCCCGCGGGCGACGCACATGCGTGGCGAGCCAGATCTGGGCGAACCGCAGCGCGCGCTGATCGAGTATTTCGGCGGCATCGTGCCGGTACGCGACGATCTTGCCGCGGCGGACGCTTGTCCGCTGCTGCTGCTGCAGGTCGGCCGCGACGACAGCGACGCGCCGCCCGGATTCGGCGTGGGAAAAGATCTGGGAGGGTCACCGCCGCGGCGACGACACCGAGCGCTTCCTGCTGTTCCGGCGCCCGGCGCCGGCCCCGATCCCGGTGAGCGATACCTGCGCTCGCGCGTACACTCGATGAAATTCATCGACGAAGCGAAGATCGAAGTCATCGCCGGCGACGGAGGCAACGGCGCGGTCGTCGTTTCGCCGCGAAAAATACGTGCCGCGCGGCGGACCCGGACGGCGGCGACGGCGGCCGCGGCGGCAGCATCCATGCGATCGCCGACCGCAACATCAACACGCTGATCGACTACCGCTACGCGCGCATCCATCGCGCCAAGCGCGGTGAAAACGGCCGCGGCGCGGATCAATACGGCCGCGGCGCGGAAGACATCGTCCTGCGCATGCCGGTGGGCACGGTCATCACCGACGCGGAGACGGGCGAAATGATCGCCGATCTCGCGGCGCACGGCCAGACGGCGCTGCTCGCCAAAGGCGGCCAGGGAGGCCTGGGCAACCTGCATTTCAAATCCAGCACCAATCGCGCGCCGCGGCAGTCGACGCCCGGCGAAGAGGGCGAGCAGCGGCAATTGCGGCTCGAGCTCAAGGTGCTCGCCGACGTCGGACTGCTCGGCATGCCGAATGCCGGCAAGTCGACGTTGATACGCGCGATCTCGGCCGCCCGGCCGAAGGTCGCCGACTACCCGTTCACGACGCTGGCGCCGAACCTGGGCGTCGTTCGAGTCGACGAGAATCGCAGCTTTGTCGTCGCCGACGTTCCCGGACTGATCGAGGGTGCGGCCGAAGGCGCGGGACTCGGCCACCAGTTTCTGCGCCACCTGCAGCGCACGCGGCTGCTGCTGCACATCGTCGATCTCGCGCCGCTCGATGGCGATGCCGATCCGGTCGCCGGCGCGCGCGCGATCGTGCGCGAGCTCGAGCGCTACGACCGCGCGCTGTACGACAAGCCGCGCTGGCTGGTACTGAACAAGACCGATCTGATCGACTCCGGACGAACGCAAAGCGCGCGTTGCCGCATTCGTCAAGTCGTACCGATGGAAAGGTCCGGTGTTCACGATCGCCGCGATCAGCGGCGAAGGCTGTCGCGATCTCGTCTACGCCGTCCAGCGCTGGCTGGAAGCGCATCCCTGCCGAAGCGCTCCCCGCAGAGCCATGAGCGCGACGGGCACGACATCGATCGTCGCCGCCGCGCGGCGGCTGGTGATCAAGGTCGGATCGACGCTGGTCACCGACGAAGGGCGCGGCATCGATCACGCCGCCGTCGGCCGCTGGGCGGAACAGATCGCGGCGCTGTCGACGTGAGCGGCAAGGAGCTCGTGCTCGTGTCCTCGGGCGCGATCGTCGAAGGCATGAAGCGGCTCGGCTGGACCACGCGTCCGGTGGCGATCCACGAATTGCAGGCCGCGGCCGCCGTCGGACAGATGGGCCTGGTGCAGGCGTACGAAACGGCATTCAAGCGCTTCGGCCTGCATACCGCGCAGATCCTGCTGACGCACGAGGATCTGCCGATCGCCGCCGCTATCTGAACGCGCGCTCGACCCTGCTGACCTTGCTGCGGCTGGGCGTCATCCCGGTGATCAATGAAAACGACACGGTGACGACCGATGAAATCCGCCTCGGCGACAATGACACGCTCGGCGCGCTGGTCACCAACCTGATCGAAGCCGACGTGCTGATCCTGCTGACCGACCAGTCCGGGCTCTACAGCACCGATCCGCGCACCGATCCCGGCGCGACGATGCTGCGGCGTGCGCGTGCCGGCGATCCCGCGCTGGAAGCGATCGCCGGCGGCGCCGGGCGCGCTCGGCCGCGGCGGCATGCTGACCAAGGTACTGGCGGCGAAGCGGGCCGCCCGAAGCGGCGCGACGACGGTGATCGCCAGCGGTCGCGAGGACGACGTGCTGACCCGGCTCGCCGCGGGCGAGATGCTCGGCACCGAAATCGCCGCCGAAATGATGACGCTGGCCGCGCGCAAGCAATGGCTGGCCGACCACGTTCGGCTGGCGGGCCGGTTGACGCTGGACGCCGGGGCGGTGCGCGCGCTCGCGCGCGAAGGCAAGAGCCTGCTGCCGATCGGCGTCACCGCCTGCGCCGGCCAGTTCGAGCGCGGCGAGCTCGTCGGCTGCTTCGACGCCGACGGCCACGAGCTGGCGCGCGGCCTGATCAATTACAGCGCCGCGGAAACGCTGCGCATCCTGGGCAAGCCGTCGGCGCAAATCGAGAAGATCCTGGGCTACGTCGACGAGCCCGAGCTGATCCACCGCGACAATCTGGTCGTGCTCTGAAGCGTGCATCGCGCGATCGCCGCGTCGCGCCGCGAAATCGACACGCGCTTCGCCATTCCCCTAAACTCGCGGCACAACAAGCCGCTCCGATTGCGCCGCGCGAACGGCACGCGAGCGGCCGACATTTTCGATCGACACCAAGGGAGGGCATCATGAACCTGGTCGACCGCATCAAGAACATCCTGCTGTCTCCGCGGACCGAATGGCCGAAGATCGCCGGCGAGGCGGCAACGGTGCAATCGCTGTACGTCGGCTACATCCTCGTGCTCGCCGCCATCGCGCCGCTGGCGCTGCTGATCCGCAGCGGCGGCGTCGCGATCGCGGCGGCGATTGCCCAGTACGTCATCGCGCTGGTGATCACCTACCTGATGGCGCTGATCGTCGACACGCTGGCGCCGACGTTCAACGGCACGAAGGACTTCACCCAGTCGCTGAAGCTGGTCGCATATTCGTACACGGCGCCCTGGGTCGCCGGCGATCTTCCTGCTGCTCGGCGGCACGATCGGCGGCCTGATCGGGCTCATCGCCGCGATCTACGCCTGGTATACGTTTTATCTGGGCGTGCCGGTGCTGAAGAAATGTCCGCCGGAAAAGGCCGTCGGCTACACGATCGTCGTCGTGCTTTGCGGCATCGTGCTGGCGATCGTGCTCGGCGGCGTGCTGATGTCCGCGCATGTTCGGCGGCGCGATGGCCGGTGCGGGATTCGGAATGGTGCGCTGAGCGGCGTCGGCGCGAGCGAGGCGCGTGCGCACCCGCGCGCTCGAACCTCGCGCGACGTCAGGCCTTGCCGGTCGGGTTGGTGTAGGGCGACGGCACGACGCTGTGCGCCCAGCCGTACAGGCGCTCGCGCCGCGTTTGCGGCCGCTGGTGCAGGAAACGTTCGAGCTCGGTCAGCCCGCGCCGATAGACGTCGCGCTTGAACTCGATGACGTTCTCCAGCGGAATCCAGTAGTCGTGCCAGCGCCAGGCATCGAATTCGGGATGCTCGCTGGCGCGCAGACTCACGTCGCTGTCGCGGCCGGTCAGGCGCAGCAGATACCAGATCTGCTTCTGGCCGCGGTAACTGCCGCGCCACTCGCGCTTGATCCAGTGCTGTGGAACCTCGTAGCGCAGCCAGTCGCGCGTGCGCCCGAGGATCTTGACATGGTCGGGTTCGAGCCCGACCTCTTCCTTCAACTCCCGATACATCGCCTGCTCGGGCGTTTCGCCGGGATTGATCCCCCCTTGCGGAAACTGCCACGAGTGCTCGCGGATCCGCTTGCCCCAAAAGACCAGATTCTTCGAGTTCGAGACGACAATGGCGACGTTCGGGCGATACCCGTCACGGTCCAGCATCGCGACACCTGTAGTTCTGCGCGTTGCGGATATTCTTGCATAGTTCGGCGGGGTTGGAAAGCGCGCCGCCCCCGGACGCGGACGACGCGTTGCGGCGTCAGCGGCGCGACAGCTCGCGCGGCGTTGTGCGCAGCAGCAGGCGCTGATCGCGGCGCAGCACGACCACGTCGACCGCGTCGCCTATGCGCCGTCCCGGTGAGCAGGCGCTGCAAGTCGTCGATGCCTTTGACCGACTTCGTCGCCGAAGGCGACGATCAGGTCGCCGGTGCGCATGCCGGCCGCCGCGGCGGGCGAATCCTTCTCGACGGTCGAAACGCGCACGGCCGATTCGTGGACCAGATCGAAATGGCGAACGATGCGCCGCGCGATCGGCGTATCGTGGCCACCGACGCCCAGATACGCGCGTCGCACCCTGCCTTCGTCGCATCAGCGCCACCGCGACGCGCTCGGCGGTATTGGCTGCGATCGCGAAGCAGATGCCCTGCGCCGGCAGGATCATCGCGGTGTTGACGCCGATGACATCGCCCGCCGCACTGACCAGCGGGCCTCCCGAATTGCCCGGGTTGAGCGCCGCGTCGGTCTGGATGATGTTGTCGAGCAGCCGGCCGGTCTGGCTGCGCATCGAGCGCCCGAGCGCGCTGACGATACCCGCGGTGACCGTGTGCTGAAACCCGTACGGGCTGCCGATCGCGATCGCGATCTGTCCGACCCGCACCCGCGTGGAATCGCCCAGTCGCGAATAGGCGAGCTCCGGCGCGCCGACTTTGACGACCGCGAGATCGGAATCGGGATCTTCGCCGACCAGCTCGGCCGGCGCGGTGCGTCCGTCGGGCAGCGTGACTTCGAGCGCGCTCGCGCCGCCCGCGACATGACTGTTGGTGAGCAGATATCCGTCGGGCGCGATGATGAAGCCGGAGCCCGAGCCTTCGCCGCGGCCCTTGCCGGGACGCTCGACTCGAATGTGGACGACCGCCGGGCGCACGCGTTCGACGGCGCCGACGACTGCGGCCGAATAGGCATCGAGCAAGCGCCGCATCGTCCTCATCGTGCCGATCGCCGCTGGGAGGCCGTCCGGGCCCGGAGTCGCCGAGCGCGGAATCGGTTTGCGGCGAACGGGCGAAACCATCGGGTGGTGACATGAAGCTGAAACTGGTGGTGCACAAGTGAGAATTCAAGCGGCCGATGTCAACGAGAACGGCACCGTTGCCGACCCGTGCCCGGCGTTGATTTTCTTTACAGTTGCGCGCGGCGCGTGATCTAACCTGCTGATTACAATCGCCGGCGTGAAACTTGCTATGCCCATGGCACAGATTCATATCCTCGGGGGAGGGCATCATGCGTAGAGTGCTCGTTTTGCTGGCCGCAATGGCGTTGCCGCTTTCGGCGCTGGCGCTGCCGTTCGATTTCACCGCCGTCGGCTCGAACAACACCAACGTGGGGCTCAGCGTCACCAATGGCGGCGTCACCGCCGACGGGTTCGATCTCACGGCAGGCACGACCGCACCGCTATGGCTGCGCAACGAGACCAACGATCACGGCCTCGGCGTTTGCTCCGAAGGCGATACCGCCTGCAAGAGCGGCGGCGGCGACGTCAACGAGCTGACCAATGCAGCGGATCAGGAAGCGATCCGCCTGACCCGCCCGGTCAACACCATCTGGACGTCGCTATGGGTTTCATCGCTCGATAACGGCGGCTCCAACAATGCCGAGCGCGGAATCCTGCTTTGGAGCAACAGTAGTAGTTCGTTCTCGTTCGGCAACAGCTTCGCCTTCGGTTTCGGTGACTTCCCCGCCAGCGCGGTCGAAGGCGACCTGCTGACCCTGGCCGCGGCCGCTCGGGTTCGATCCCACCGCCCGCTACGTGCTGTTCATCAACGACCCCGCGAACGGTGCACCCGGCGACGGCGCCAACAACGACTACCTGGTCTGGAAGGGCGCCACCGCGCCGCCGCAATTGCAGGTTCCGGAGCCGGGTTCGATGGCCTTGCTGGGCGTAGCACTCGGCGCACTCATGTTCGGCCGCCGCAAGCGCGCCTGACCGGCAGGCACTTGCCCACCAAAAGCGCCCGTCCCGTACGGGCGCTTTTGTTTGGGCAGACGTTCCTGCACCGCGGTCTCAGCGCGTGCGGCGCGTCAGGCGTGCGCCAACTGCGCGGATGCCCATGCACACCGCGCGATGCTTTCGGTCGCCGCCGCGGCACGCCGATTCGCGCGGCACGACGCGGCGGTCGTCACGCTATATTCTGCCCATCAGCAACAAGACGATGAGGATGACGACGATCAGCCCCGCGATGCCGCTCGGTCCGTAGCCCCAGCCGCGGCTGTACGGCCACGACGGCAGCGCGCCCAGCAGGACGAGGATCAGGATGATCAATAGAATTGTGCCTATGGTCATGGATTTCTCCCTTGAGCGCCTCGGCTCCGCGACGGCGCAGGTTATGGCGTGGACACGATAACTGGCCGGCGCGGCCGCGAGCGTCGCTGGCGAAGGCTATGCAAGCCTCGCCAGCCGTTCGCTATCGTCCCTCGCCCGCTCGACGCCCCTATTGGTGATAATGCGCCTTGGCTTCCTGGATGCACGAGTCCTTGGCACCGCCGCTCATCGCGTCGCACTTTTCCTTCGCGACGCTGTAAGTTGGCTTCCATCTTCTCGTGCTTTGCATCGGCCATCGCATCGTTGGACTTGCGGCTGGCCTTGGCGTCTTGCTTGGCCTTCTCCAGGTTTGCCTTCGCTTCCTTGATGCAGACGTCCTTGTCATTGCCGGTCTTCGCGTTGCATTCGCTGCGCGCTGCCTTGTAGTCGGTTTCCGCGCTGGCAACGGCCGCCTTGTACTGATCCTTGTGCATCTTGTCGCTATCCATCGCGTGGCTGCTCATCGCGAACAGTCCGAGTGCCGCTGCGCAGACCACTTCTCGCATTTTGATATTCATCGCTGCTCCTTTGGTTGGCTTGCCGGTGTCGTGCCGATCCCACTTCATCGTTCGTCCTTCCGGCGGTTGGTAATGCAATCGCCCCAACGCGACTGTGCCGGGAGTTCAGCAACGGCCGTGCCAGGCCAATTTCTGTTGGGAAATCAATGAACTGGAGAGACACGGGCGATGGCCTGCGCGTGCGCCGGGTAAGATTTGCGTGACACGGTGTAAATGCTGCCGGCAGATGTGTTTCAGCGCGTCACCTGGACTCCTTCAATACCGTTGAGAGCGGGGATCGGGGCCTGGCCGCGCGAACCACTCGCGCCGGCGTCCCGCGCACCTGCAAGTCAGGGCCCGAGAATTTCGCCGTATGGCTTGAGGCGCTCGACGTGGTCGCAGAGCGTCTTGATCGCGACCATGATCGGCACCGCAAGCAGCAATCCCCAGCCGCCCCAAAGCATGCCCCAGAACAGCAGCGACACGAACACCGCCGGCGTATTCATCCGCGCGGCGCGTCCCATCAGCCAGGTCTGCAGACCGATGCCGAGCACCGCGGCGACCAGGATCGGTATCGCGGCGGCGAGCACCGCCATGTGCAGCGTGCCGAATTGCCCGTAGGCGACGAGCGCCGCGGCGCCGGCAAGCATCGCCGATCCGACGTACGGGAATCGTATGCAGGACCGCCATGGCGATGCCCCAGACCGCGGGACGCTCCAGCCCGATCGCATAGAAGCCGGCGCCGATGACGAGGCCGACCGCGACGTTGACCAGAAGCACGATGGCGAAATAGCGCTGGTTCTGCAGGTCGACGCCGTCGAGGATGCGCAACGTCATTTTTCGCCTGGACAGCGACCCGCCGACGGCGCGCAGGAACTTGCGCCGGAAGAGATCGCCCGCCGACAGCAGAAAGAATGCCAGGAACAGCGCCGATGCGAGCTGCCCGAGCGCGATTGCGATGTTGCTGGTACCGATCAGCAGCATCGAGCTGAGATCCACGCTGGCAGCGGCGGCGGGCTCCTTCGGCCGTGCGGGCGCCGGACTCGCCGCTTCAGCGAGCTTCTGCAGCTCGGTCGCCGCGCGCTGCACGTGCTCCAGCGCGCCGGTATGGTCCTGCTGCGCATGCGTGAGCGCAATGCGCAATCGCTGTACCGCCGAGGGGATTTCTGCCAGCACGCCGGCCGCGTCGCTGGCGACGCGGTAGAACGCACCCGCGATCGCGGCGCTGAACGCAAGGATCACGCAGTGCAGCCCCGATCGGCCGCGGCACTCCCCAGCCGGCAAGCCGGGTCACGACCGGCGACAATGCGTAGTTGAGAAACAGACTGAGCAGCAACGGGATGAAGAACGCCGCTCCCATGCGAATGGCGAACAATCCCAGGATGAGCACGATCAGGGTCAGCGCTACCGTCGAGGGCCGCGGCGGCGGCAGCGGCAGCGGCGCGGCGATCTGCGACTTCTCCTCCTCTATCGCTCGCCCCACGCTCGCCGGGCACGATGATCCTGCTGTCCGCCTCCATCGAGCCTCCCTCGGTAGCGGCGCGTCTAAAAATGACGCCGCCTGGCCGACGATCGCCGATGCCGGCCAGGCGGGACGGCAACGCTCCGTTACATCTTCTGCTTGGCTTCCTTCGCTTCTTCCGTAACCTTCTTGCCGCCCGCGGAAACATCCTTGCCTGCGCCTTCGATCGTATTGCAGGCGCTGACCATCGAAACGAGGTAGATGCTGGCGAGGCAAAGCGCAATCTTCTTCCACATGATTGTTCTCCTTGAATTTTCTGCAAGCGGCCGATGCCACCTGCATCAGCAACAGCAATCGCCGTGCCACACATGCGACACCCCGGGCGCCTCTGTCAGCGACAGCGACGCTGCATCCACCTCCACGCGGCGCCGTCGCTTCGCTCGCCGATTCGCTCACCGCCCGAGGCGCCCGATCAGGTAGCCTGCCGCCAGCACGACGCCCAGCGTAACCAGCGGACGCTCGCGAATGGTCTGGCGGGAGCTCTCGAGCATCTGGTCCTGCGTTGCTTGACGCGTTCGGCGCTGTCACTGATCCAATCCGCCGCCGGCCTGGCCGCTTGCGCGACCTTGTCGACGGTCTGATGCGCGGCCGCGGCGACCCGATCGATGGCAGGGCCGGCCTTGTCGGTCGCTTTCCGCGCGATATCGTCGACGGTCTGATGCGCCTGGCTGCGTTGCGCTCGATTGCGTTGTTGCCGTTGGTAAGTTCCATTGCACACTCCTCGATTGCAGAAAATCGCAAAGCCCTTTCTGGCTCGTTGCGTTCGTTGCGTCGCGGCGCACCAACCATGCCGGCCGCCGCGCTTGCTGCACGTCGCTGTTCACTCAGCCGCAGGCGTTCGACAGCGGCTGGTCGAAAAAAAACACGGGCGGAGTCGGAGCAGAGGGACCGGATGACTCCGCCCGCGACGGAGCTGGAGCTGAGCCAACCGCGACCGGGAGCCGAGCGCTCGCTGCGCGCCCGCTCATTTCTTGCTGTCGGTGGCCAGTCGTCGAGTGGTCGTTCGCCTGCGCCGGCTTGGGCATCGCGGTCGATTCTTCCTCCTTGCTCATCGGCTCCTTGCCGTCTGCGTCGCTGCCCTGCGCCGTCTGAGCCGCGCGGTGGCGGCCTTGCGGCGCTCGTCGGCGCGGTGCTGCTTGCGAGTCTCGAACAGCTGGACGCCTTGGGCGGCATCACCGGCGGCGGGCTTGGCGGGCGGTGGCCCGATCGCCGGCGCGGTCGGCGTCAACTCGGGCTTTTGCCGACGCCGACTTGTCGGCGCTCTGGCCGCATGCCGACGACGCTGACAGCGATCGCAATCGCCGCCAGCCATGGCCAGATTCGGCCGGCTTCCGGCGCTGCTCACTGCGGCGCGCGCCACCTTAGCCGCCCCCGCGACGAAACAGGCCGACCACCAGCGAAACGACGAACAGGACCAGGAAAATGAAGAACAGGACCTTGGCGATCTCGGCCGCACCGGCGGCGATGCCCCCGAAGCCGAACAGCGCCGCGATCAGCGCGATGACAAAAAACACGATGGCGTAATGCAACATTTTCAATCCTTTCTGCTCGACCTAGAGCAAGAGTTACTCGGATGCGGGCGCTAGCGGCTGGGAAACCGGCTTCGATGCGCCCGCAACGGACACCTGCCGACAATGACGCAAACCGCATGCCAGTCTGCGAGAGGACGCGGGAGATGCTGCGTCCGTGGTGAATTTGCCGCGCCGCGCGGCGGCGAAACGCCGGCATCGCGTCGGCGCGCGGCTTACATGATCTGGCGCAGGCGCGTCAGGAAGCTGTCGTACTCGGAAGACTTGTCGAAAAACGCATCGGCACCTGCGAGCGAGCATTGCACCTGGTATTCGGGATAGGCGAAGTTGGTCAGCACGAATATTTTCGGCTGCGGCGTCATTCCTTCGGCGCGGATCTGGCGGACGACGGCGATGCCGTTGCCTTCCTTCAGCCGGATATCGGTGACCACGACGTCCGGCCGCAGGTTCTTGATCGCCTCGACTGCCTCTTCCTCCGACTCGGCAAAGCCAACGACGTCGAACCCGCCCATCGACTGGACGTTGTCGATGATCCGCCTTCGGATGAGCTCCGAATCCTCGACTACGAAGACGCGCAGCTGCAGTTTTCACCAGGAGAGCCGCGCGCATCAGCTGATCAGACTGTGCCGGAGCGCATACGCAGTGAGCTCGGCATTGCGCGCGAAATTCATCTTCTCGAGTATGCGCGTGCGATAGGTGCTCACGGTCTTGACGCTTAGACAGAGCTCTCCTGCGATGTCGGTGACGGTCTTGCCGGCGGCAAGTTGCACGAAGATCTGGAACTCGCGGTTGGACAGCTGGCGGTGCAGCGGCTCGGCGGCGTCGCCCGCGGCCTCCATCGCCAGCGCCTCGGCCAGCGAAGCGCTGATGTACTTCTTGCCTGCCGCGATCGTGCGCAGGGCCTGCAGCATGTCCTTCGCTTCGCCAGCCTTGGGAAAAAAGCCGCTGACCCCGGCGCGCAGCAGATTGACTGCGTATTGCTCCTCCGGATACATGCTGACGATCAGGATCGGCAGCTCCGGCTGCTTGCGCCGCAGCGAGCTGACCGTTTCCAGGACGTTGGCGTCCGGCAGCGAAATGTCGAGCAGGACGATGTCGAATCGGCCGGTCGCCGCCAGGCTCAGCGCGGCGGCCGCAGTTCCTGCTTCGCCCGCCGCCTCCAGGTCGTCGGTCGTGTCGAGCAACTGCTTGAATCCGGCGCGAACGAGCGCGTGATCGTCGACGATAAGAACGCGCGTCTTGCGTCCCGGCAGGGCGGCACGATCGACCTTGCGCCATGATTTCCCCCCCTTCACGCATCACGGCTCCTTCCGATTATAGGTCGGGCCGCCAGCCCGACCAGCGCGTGCGAGGTCACGCAGCCAGGGCATCGTACCCGTTCGACGGCATCGGCTTGCGCCGTATGCATCCATCGCCATAGGCGTGCAGCCGGTTGTACATCGTCTTCAGGCTGATGCCCAGCAGCCGCGCCGCTTCGGTCTTGCTGCCGCCGACCGCCTGCAGCGTCGCCGTGATCAACGTCCTCTCGACGTCATCGAGCGACATGCCGACGGTGATGCGCAGCGACGACGGATCGGACGATCGCGGGCGTCCCACTGGATCCGATCGCCGAACCGCTCGCGTCGTTCGCCGCGATCCTGGCCCAACGCCGAAAACGTGCCGATGTCGACCTGGACTTCCTCGTCGGAAAGCACGAACGCGCGATGAATGACGTTCTTCAGCTCGCGCACGTTGCCCGGCCACGTGTGCTCGGCATATCCGGCGCCGGCCGTCGGCGCTCAGACGTCTTCTGCTCGCCCTGCTCTTCGTTGAGCTCGGCGAGGAACATTTCGGCCAGCAGCACCGCGTCGTCGCCGCGATCGCGCAGCGGCGGAACGTTGACCGGAATGACGCACAGCCGGTACATCAGGTCTTCGCGCAGCTTGCCCGACGCGACAGCCTGCCGCAGATCGCGATTGCTCGCCGCCAGCACCCTGACATCGGCGACCGATTTCCTGATCGCCGCCGACGCGCGTGAAGCGGCCCGTCTCGAGCACGCGCAGCAGCCGCACCTGCATCTCCACCGGCATCTCGGTGACTTCGTCCAGGAACAGCGTGCCGCCGTCGGCTCGCTCGAAGCAGCCGCGATGGGTCCGCGCGGCGCCGGTAAAGCTGCCGCGCTCATGGCCGAACAGTTCGCTTTCGATCAGGGTCTCCGGGAATCGCGCCGCAATTGACCGCGATGAACGGGCGATCCTTGCGCGCGGAAAGCTGATGCAGCGTCGTCGCCACCAGTTCCTTGCCCGAGCCGCTTTCGCCGAGGATCATCACCGGCGCCGTGGAGCGCGACAAGTCGGTCGAGGCCGCGAAACAAGATCGCGCATCGGCTGGCACGCGCCGTAAAGCAGGCCGAAATGCTCGAGACGCTTTTCGACTGATGTCTTGGCTGTCGCGCGCGGGTCGGAGCATCGGCACCCGGTTGGCCGGATACTTGGCAAGATTAGCGAAGCTCTGGAGCTCTCCAAACATGGCCCTCTCCGCTGTTATTGGACTTTGGACGCGCCAATACTCGCCTAGGCGGGTTGGCGCCGGTATAGGTCTTGCTCTGTAAATTCTGTAGGTGTAACGGGTAGCGTTGTAGGATCACGTCCTACGCGATGGCGGCCGCCCGCGCCTGCCGCGGACGCAGCGTCAGGCTGGCGCAGCGCCTCGCCGAGGCCGAACCGACGCGCCGGCGCTGAACCGCTCAGGGCCCGGACTACGCCGGTGTGGCGGCGGTGTTGGCGGACCTCTGCGCCCGAGCCATGATCCGGCGCAGTGCCGAGCTTGGGCTCGCCGCCGCCGGCGCGCGCCAGGCGATCGCCAGCCACTCCACACCGGTCGCCAGCAACTCGATCTGCGTCGCCGCCGCCGCGCCTAGCGCGCGCGGATTGGAGGCAAGGACGAGCAGGGCCAGCGCCGCAAAGCCCGCGGCGGCGATGGCCGGCGCTGGTGAAGTTGCATCCATGCGCCGCCACCGCGATGCGCGCAGGCACGCGCAGCCGGCGAGCAGGGCCGCGACGAACGGCTGCAGGATCCAGGAAAACGAGATCGAGGAAAGCGGCGCAACTACTGGCCGCGCGGCCAGCAACAGCCAGCCCAGCGTCAACAGCAGCGACGCCACGGCGGCGGAGCGCCGCGATTCGCACAGCGCGGACAGCGCGTACACGCAGGCCAGCAGCAGCGCCGTCATGACCAGGAATATCGGCGGCGCCGCGTGCACAATGGTCAAGCCGGCGCTCGCCGCTGCGGCGGCCATGACGCCGAAGAACCACGCGTGCGCTTGCACCCGGCGTTCGGGTGCCCTGGCGATCGGCGTCATGGCGTGGTCCCCTGTGGAATGGGTGGAGCAGGTCGCCGGGTGTATCGAACTCGGTTCATGGGAGGGCTGAACGAACCCAATGTCCCCGACGCCTGCGTGCGAGCACTCGCAAACGGCGTGCCAGCCGACGTTCTTCTAGGCAGGGACCGTGCAGCGCGTTGCCGCTGCGGCACGAGTTGCAATCCGGATTGCAATAACGACCGGTCGATTGTAGAAACGTCGAACCGGCGCTGGCCTTGAAGCACCCGCGCAGCGACGCCGACTTGGCATGGCACTTGCGAGAGTCGCGACGCGAATATGTCGCCCCGGACCCATGGACCAACGCCATGCGAGAACGCCCGCCAGCCACAAGACGACATTGCGGTCGACCGCGCCGATGCGCGCGCCGCGATCAGCGCCGCAGTGTCGAACGCATCGATGCCCGACGCGGGCCGGCGCTCGCGGCGCGCACACGCCGCGGCCGCATCCGCCGGTCGAGGAGCCGGAGGAGCAGCCGGAGGAGCACGCGCCGGAAACCGAGCCCGACGAGGGCGATCCCGACGCGCCCGGCGAGGAACCGCGGCGCCCGCCACGCCCGGGGAAATCACCCCGCGGATTGCAGCGCTGCGCAATCGTCGCAACAGCATTGCGGGATCGCGTACGCCGAGGGTGCGCGACATGGCACGGTTGATGCTGACTGTCTGGTACGGCGCGCCTTGCTGCGCGCCACCGTCCACGGGAATTGAAGGAGCGTACATGCGACACCCCACAGCGATGATCCGATTTGCGCTGGCGAGCGCACTTGCAGGCAGCTTCGCCATCGCCGGTTGCGGACCGGCTTACTACGATCAACCCGCCTCGGCGCAGGCGTACCGCTCCGCATACGGCGTCGTCGAAGGCATCGACTACGTACCTCGCGCCGGCGGGACGTCGGGCGCCGGTGCCGTCGTCGGTGCGATCGCCGGAGGTGTCCTCGGCAATCAGATCGGCAGCGGGCGCGGCAATACCGCAGCCACCATCGGCGGCGCGATCGCGGGCGGTCTCGTCGGTAACGAGGTCGAGCGGCGGACCCGACGCAACGACGAGGACTACAGAATCACGGTGCGCCTCGACGATGGTTCGTATCGCAACGTCATCACCGACGAAGATCCCAACCTGCGCGTCGGCGATCAGGTCGTCGTCGACAACGATCGCGTCTATCGCCGCTGATTTTCGTCGGACGGGATTCGCGCCTCGCCGCCGCCGCGTGCCGGCCCTGCAACCGCAGGTATTGAGAGCGCGAGCCCGCCCCGCAGGCTGACGTCGCCGCGGCGGTGAGTTGCTGCGCCGCCAGGTGCGCGGCAAGGCAATTCGTCGGCGCGAACCCGCTTCCATCGCTACGGGCGAGGCGGCCCATGGGCGCCGTGCCGGTGTTCGTGGCGGCGATCCGATGCCTCATCGTGCCGCAATCGGCTAACATCATCCTTTTATTGCGCCGCCCGCTGGCGTGCGCAACACCCATGCCGACCGTCCGCTCCTATCGCCTGGACGCCTGGATACCGGCGCTGCTGTTCGCCGTCGGCGCCGGGCTGGCCGTCTTCGCCGGCCTGATGATCGTCAGCTGGCACGCGGCGAATCCGTGCCAGGCCCGCGGGCTTCGAGCGCATTCAGTACGACGCGGCATGGGCGATCGCCTTCGCCAGCGTTGCGCTGGCGCTGCACGCGATCGGCGCAACGCGCTTCGCCGCGCGTTTGCGCGGCGGTGACGCTGGTGCTCGGCGGCCTGAGGCTGGCCGCGTTCGTTCGTGCCGGACGACGATCCCGATCCATCCGATTCTGGCCAATCCCTGGCTGCCGCTCGCTGCCGGCGACTACAACGACATGGGCCTGCTCACCGCGCTGATCGCGGTGGTCATCGGCGCTGCGCTGCGCGTCGCTCGGCTCGCGCCAGAGCCGCAAGCCCTGGCATGCGATCACCGTGGCGGTGCTCACTTCGATCGCGCTGGCGCTTTCGCTGCTGATGCTGTTCGCGGCATGGAGCGGCAGCACGGTCGCGTCCGAGTCGCTGCAGCTGACCGGCGGCGAGCGAGCGACAGGCGTCGATCTACACGGTGCTGGCCGGCACACTGCTCGCCTACGCGATGCTTTCGAGCGGCGGCGAGAGGGCGGCGCTGCGGCGATCCGCGCCGCTGATCGTCTGGCTCGCCGTGTTCGCCTGCACGCTCGTGCTCTGGCGCGCGCTGGCCGTGCAGGAGACGCGATTCATCGAGCGCAGCACCGCACTGGTCGCGGCCGACGCCCGCGGCCAGCTGCAGCGCGATCTGTACGCGCGCATCGACAGCGTCGAGCGGCTGGCCGAGCGCTCGCTCGCGTATACCGATCCGGAGGCGTGGAAACGCGATGCCGTCGGGCTGCTGAAAGGCGTCGCGGCGGTCGATACGGTAACCCTGGGCGGCCTCGACTACATCATACGAACGCGGTTCCCGCCAGCGCGGAGGCGTCGTCGGCCTCGACCGGCGCATGGACCCGCGGCGGCGCGCGGCGATCGACCTTGCGGTCAGCACTCGCACCGCAGCACGCTCAGCCCGTTCCTCGATCTGGTCATCGGCGGCGAGGGCTCGTGCTTTACGTGCCGGTATTCCAGGACGACGAGTTGCGCGCGCATCGTTTCGGCGACGCTGGCGCGAGCCGGATGGCCCAAGTCGATCATCGACCAGCGCTTCCCCGAGCACTACATCGAGATCGTGCAGGACGGGCACGTCGTCCGCACGGTCGCTCCGGAGGCAGCCAAGGCTGCCGACAAGTGGTCGCAGGAGCTTCCGCTGGTCGTTGCAGAATGCGCACTGGACGCTGCGCGCCACGCCGACGCAGGATTTCGTCGGCCGGCGGCGCATCGCCGCTGCCCGATCGCCGCGCTGGCGCTCGGTACGATACTGGCAACGCTGCTTGCGCTGTCGACCTACCTGTTTCAGACCGCCCGCGCCAATCGCGAAGGATCTCAAGCGCACGAACGAGCGCCTGGTCAGCGACATCGCCCGGCGCTATCACGTCGAGCAGGAATTGCGCGAAAGCGAAAGCCGCACCGGCCTGATCATCAACGCGGTCAAGGATTGCGCGATCTACATGCTCGACAGCGAAGGACGGGTCGCGAGCTGGAATCCGGGCGCCCAGGCGCTGAACGGCTACACCGGCGCGGAGATCATCGGCAAGCACTTTTCGGTGCTCTATCCGCCGGATCGCAAGGCCCCGCCGGAAAGAGAGCTCGCGGTCGCGGCCCGGCGCGGCTGGTACGAGGAGGAATGCTGGCACCTGCGCAAGGACGGCAGCCGCTATTGCGGCGACGACATCATCTCGGCGATCCGCGACGAGCCCGGCAATCTCCGCGGATTTTCGGTCGTCACCCGCGACGCGACGATGCGCCTCGAGCTGCGCGAGCAGACCGAGCGCGCGCGCGACTTTTACTTTTCGCTGTTCTCCGGATTTCCCAATCTGGTCTGGCGCTCCGACACCAGCCGGCGCCTGCGACTATCTGAACCAGGCATGGCTCGAATACACCGGCCGCAAACAGGACGCCGAGTTCGGCTCGGGCTGGCTCGAAGGCGTGCATCCGGACGATCGCGCGCGCTGGCGCGAAATCATCAGCCGAAACGTTTCCCGCGCAGAAGACCTTCGAATACGAGTTCCGGCTGCGCCGCGCCGACGACAACTTCGGATCGATCATCTGCAACGGGCGTCCGTACTACGACATGAAGGGCAGGTTCGCCGGCTACCTGTGCGCCTGCTACGACAACACGGTGCGGCGCGCGATGGAAAGCGCGCTCAAGGAGAGCGAGGCGCGCTATCAGGGCATGACCGCCAACGTGCCGGGAATGGTGTTCGAGCTGCTGCGCGATCCGCGGCGGCAAGCTCTCGTTTTCCTATGTCAGCGAAGGCGCCGAGGCGCTGACCGGCGTCAGCCGAAGCGGCGCTGACCGCGGACAGCGCGGCGTTTTTCGACCTCGTCGCCGCCGCCGAGCGGCCGCATCTGGAGGCGACGCTCGAAGCGTCCGCCGCGCAGCTGTCGAACTGGAGCTGGAGCGGCCGCATCCAGCCGCGTCACGAGTCGACCGAAAGATGGATCAGCATCCGGGCCCGGCCGAGGCAGGCGGAGACGGCAGGCGTGCTATGGGACGGCGTGGTGTTCGACGACACGCAAAGCCGCCTCGCGCAGATCGAGCTCGAGCGCTCGCGCGAGGAGCTGCGCGAGCTGTCGCGGCACCTGCAAACAGTGCGCGAGGAGGAGAAGCAGCGCATCGCGCGCGAAGTCCACGACGAGCTCGGGCGCGACGCTCAGCGTGCTGAAAATGGACCTCGAGTCGCTGGATGGGCAGCTGCCGGCCGGACCTCGAGGCGGCGCGGGCGAAGCGCAGCGCGATGATTCAGCTGGTCGACTCTGCGGTCGCCACGACGCGCAAGATCGTCACCGACCTGAGGCCCAGCATCCTCGACGACCTGGGTCTGGCCGCGGCGCTGCGCTGGCAGATCGGCGAATACGAGAAACACACCAAGCTCGCGGCTTCACTCTCGAAATGCCTAGATCCGGACATCTGCGATCGATCGCGAACGAGGATTGGCGCTGTTCCGGATATTTCAGGAGACGATCACCAACGTCGCGCGCCACGCCAATGCCGGCAATGCCTGGATACTGCTGGCGCAGACCGACCGCGCTTACGTGCTGACCGTACGCGACGACGGCGACGGCATGAGCGAGGACGAGCTGCGCAAGCCGACATCGCACGGCGTGCGCGGCATGCGCGAGCGCGCGCAGCATTTCGGCGGCAACATGTCGGTCTCCTCCACGGCCGAGGGGACGACGGTCGTAGTGACGATCCCGAAGCAAAACGCCAGTCGAAGCCAGGCCGGCCGTGCGCAGAAACGGCGCGCAGGGCGGGCAAGGCGCACCGCTCCGGCTTCAACCGGCGCTGCGGCGACGGTCGAGCACCGGCCGGTCGCGCACCGCGCCGTAGCCGGACTGGATGCGGCCCAGCGAACGCGAGCCGTTCGCCGCGAAACTGCAGCGTCTGATCGCCGATCACGCGGCCCCAGCTCTCTTCGAGCGCGCCGATGAACGACCTCAGGCGTCCCTCGATCCGATCACGATTCATCGCTGCTCCGATGCGACGCGGTCAAGCCGACTTGACGACCAGGTTGTCGACGACGTTCTTGACGCCATTCGTCGACGAAGCGATTTGCTTCGCCTTGTCGCGCAAATCGCTGGAGGCGACGGTGCCGGACAGCGTGACCGTGGCTTCCTTGGTGTCGACGTTGATGTCGGTCGACTTGAGGTTCGGCTCGGCAATCAGCGCGGCCTTCACCTTGGCGGTGATCGCCGTGTCATCGGCCGCCATCGCGACCTTCGAGCTCGCGTTGCTGGTCGCATCGGCGATCTTGTCTGGTCGTCCGGTCCATCTTCTGGCCGACGGTCGAACTGTGCATCTTGCTGGCCGCAGCCGGCGACAAGCAGCAAGCTCGAAGCCAGCGCGGCGATCGCTATCATTGGTTTTAGGTGATTGTGCATATTTCACTCCTTGAGGATTTCGTTCCCGCCTCATGGCCGGCGGTTCTGGCCTCGTGCCGCTAGCAGTGCTGGGCGGCACGCTCCCAATACGGCTTGGCGCCGAAATACGCATGGATGAACACGGCCAGCTCGCGATCGAGCAGCTCGTTCATCGCTTCGATGCGCATCGACGGTGCCCGCTCGATCCAGTCGCGCGTGGCGTTGATGCGATGCCGTCACCGTCGACCTGCATCTGCATCGTGTTCCAGGGCACTGCGATCAGACGCTCGCTCCAGTCCGGGGCGTGGTCGAGAACGACCACGCCGTAAGCGACGCGACCCGCGTGCATGTCGACCAGATGTCGAGCAGCTCGCCGACGCGATGGCCCTGGCTGTCGACGACAACGCTGCCGAGCAAGCCTTCCGCGCCGACGATCGGCGATCGCGCGGTCGATGCGCGCTTGACTTCGACTTCAGGGAAGAGATCCGGTGTCCTCGAGCTGTTGCCGTTGCTTTCCTGGGCTTGCCTGAACATCGTCTGTCTCCCTGTCGATGATCAGACTATGCCGGGTGCGGCAGGTTGCCGCTATCGGCCCGGCACTGTTTCTCGTGTCGGCGCAATGCGCGCGCGGTGTCGGACTCAGGCCTACACCGGTCAGCTCAATTCCTCACGCTGGCGGCAAATGGGTCAGCAGGTCGGCGAGGTCGTCGGCGTGCTCCTCCTCCTTCGCCTGGATCTCCTCCATCAGCCGCCGCGACGTTGCGTCGAACGGCGCGAAATAGGCCGCGATCTCGCGATAGCTGTCGATCGCGATCCGTTCGGCGATCAAGATCCTCCTTGATCATGTCGATCAGGTCCTTGCCTTCGACGTACTCGGAATGGCTGCGCGTCGCCAGCCCGTCCGGCGAAAAATTCGGCTCGCCGCCGAGCTGCACGATCCGCTCGGCGATCAGGTCGGCGTGCGCCTGCTCCTCGGTGGCATGCTCGAGAAATTCGGCGGCGACCGGCCCGGCATGGATGCCGCGGGCCATGAAATAGTGGCGCCGGTAGCGAAGCACGCAGATGATTTCGGTGGCGAGCGCCTCGTTCAGCACGCGGATCGCGGTCTGCGTGTCGCCGCCGTATCCCGCGGTGACCGCGCCCTCTTCGATATGCTGCCGTGCGCGCTTGCGCAAGGTCGCGACGTCGGAAAGAAATGGCTGCTTGCTCATGACGTCTCCTGGGAATGGCGGCGCGGAGGCGAATTGCCGCCCGCGAACAGCAAAGTCGCAGCAGGAATCATGCCGACCTCGCGCCAGCGCGGCGTTCGCAGCCGCACCGCGATCGATCGCGGCCAGCCGATTCCGCGAGCCGGCGTGTAATTCTTACAGGAACGGGCGAAGGGGCCGGCGCGGCGTCGCGACCTCAGATCAGCGCGACGCTGCCGATCGACTCCGGCGTCGACGACCGCCAGGGCGGTCATGTTGACGATGCGCCGCACCGTCGCCGATGGGGTCAGGATGTGTATCGGCTTGGCGACGCCCAGCAGGATCGGCCCCAGCGTCAGTCCGCTTCCGGCCGCGACCTTGAGCAGGTTGAACGAGATGTTGGCCGCGTCCAGCGTCGGCATGATCAGCAGATTCGCGTCGCCCTTGAGCCGCGCATCGGGAAAGACGGTGCGACGGATCTTTTCGGACAGCGCTGCGTCGCCCTGCATTTCGCCTTCGACTTCCAGTTCGGGTTCCTGAGCGTTGATCAGCGACAATGCCGCCTGCATCTTGCGCGCCTGCGGGTCGGAGCTGGAGCCGAAGCTCGAATGCGAGACCAGCGCGACCTTGGGCGTGATGCCGAAGCGGCGCACTTCCTCGGCCGCCAGCCGCGCGATCTCGGCGATCTGCTCGGCGGTCGGATCCCGGTTGACGTAGGTATCGGCGATGAACACCGTCCGGTCGGGCAGCAACACCGCATTCATCGCCGCCCAGGTCGTCACGCCTTCGCGCAAGCCGACGACCTGTTCGACATAGTGCCGGTGCGCCGAATGCGCGCCGAACGTGCCGCACAGCATGCCGTCGGCGTCCCCCATGTGTATCATCATCGCGCCGATCAGGGTCAGCCTGCGGCGCATCTCGATCTTGGCGAATTGCTGCGACACGCCCTTGCGCTGCGTCAGCCGGTAGTATTCGGTCCAGTAGGCGCGGTAGCGCGGGTCCGATTCCGGGATTGACGATCTCAACGTCGACGCCGGGCTTGATGCGCAATCCGTAACGCGCCAGTCGGCGCTCGATGACCGCGGGCCGGCCCAGTCAGCATCGGCTTGGCTAGGCCCTCGTCGACGACGACCTGCACCGCGCGCAGCACGCGCTCTTCCTCGCCCTCGGCGTAGACGACCCGCTTCGGCGCTTTCTTGGCGGCCTGGAATATCGGCTTCATCAGCAGGCCGGAGTGGTAGACGAGCTGCAGCAGGCGCTCGTGGTAGGCGTCGAAGTCCTCGATCGGACGCGTCGCGACGCCGGACGCCATCGCCGCGCGCGCAACCGCCGGCGCGATCATCACGATCAGTCTCGGGTCGAATGGCTTGGGGATCAGGTATTCGGGGCCGAACTTGACGTCCTGCTCGCCGTAGGCGGCGGCGACGATGTCCGACTGCTCGACCATGCGCGAGGTCGGCGATCGCGCGCACGCAGGCGAGCTTCATCGCTTCGTTGATCGTCGTCGCGCCGACGTCCAGCGCGCCGCGGAAAATGAACGGAAAGCAAAGGACGTTGTTGACCTGGTTCGGAAAGTCCGATCGGCCGGTCGCGATGACCGCATCGGGCCGCGCCGCCTTGGCGACGTCGGGCATGATCTCGGGTTCGGGATTCGCGAGAGCCATGATCAGCGGCCTGTCCGCCATCAGCTTCAGCATCTCCGGCTTCAGCACGCGCGGCGCGCGAAAGGCCGATGAAGATGTCGGCGCCGGCAATGATGTCGGCCAGCTTTCGCGCTTCGGTGGCCTGCGCGTAGCGCGCCTTGTTGTCGTCCATCTCCTCCTTGCGGCCCCGATAGACGACGCCGGCGATGTCGGAGACCCAGATGTTTTCGCGCCGGATGCCCAGCTCGACCAGCAGGTCGAGGCAGGCCAGCGCGGCCGCGCCGGCGCCCGAGCACACCAGCTTGACCGCGTGCATTTCCTTGCCGACCACGCGCAGTCCGTTGAGCACCGCGGCGCCGACGATGATCGCGGTGCCGTGCTGGTCGTCGTGGAATACCGGGATGCGCATGCGCTCGCGGCATTTGCGCTCGACGTAGAAGCATTCCGGCGCCTTGATGTCTTCCAGATTGATGCCGCCGAACGTCGGCTCGAGCGCGCAGATGATGTCGACCAGCCGATCCGGGATCGCGCTCGTCGATCTCGATGTCGAAGCAGTCGATGCCGGCGAATTTCTTGAACAGGACCGCCTTGCCCTCCATCACCGGCTTGCCGGCGAGCGGCCCGATGGCGCCGAGCCCGAGCACGGCGGTGCCGTTGGTGATGACGCCGATCAGGTTGCCGCGTGCGGTGAGGTTGCGCGCCTCGGCCGGATCGCGCACGATTTCGTCGCAGGCGGCGGCGACCCCCGGCGTGTAGGCGAGCGCGAGATCGCGCTGGTTGGTCAGCTGCTTGGTCGGCAGGATCGAGATCTTGCCCGGCGGATGCGCGCGATGGTATTCGAGCGAAGCCTCGCGTATGTCCTGGTCGGGCATCTCTTTGCTCATCTGGTCGTCCGCGGAAAATGATGATAGCAGAAGGCAGCGCGGGCGCCTGGCGCCCGGTCGCGCCAGCCGCATGACCGCCGCTTGGGCGCCGGCAGCGCAACCGCGAGCGATACGAGCGGCGGGGCGTCACGCGCTGACCGGTATAATCCGCGCATGGCGGCGATCGTGCGCGGAATCCTTCCCATGCTCGTTTTCTGGTTCCTCGCCGCGGCTGCTGCTGCTTGCCGCATTGAGCGTGCTCCTCTGGCCGCTGCTGCGTACGCAGCGCGGCGGCGCCGGAACCGGACGCCGATTCAGCGGCGATCGCCGTGTTCCGGGATCAAAAGCGCGCCGCCGACCAGGACTTCGCATCGGGCGCGATCACCGGCGCCGAGCGCGAGGTCGTGCTTGTCGGATCTGGCGCAGCGCAGTTGCCGATGAAATCGGCGCGCGGCCGCAGCGCGCCCGCGAGCCGGCGCGATGCCCAGGCCGTCCTGGCCGCTCGCGATAGGTCTGCTGGTGCTGGATCCCGGTGCTTGCCGATCCTGCTCTACGGCCGCTCGGCGATCCGGGCAGCCGCGGCCGTCGCTGCCGGCCAGCGACGGCGGGCACGAATTGAGCGAGCCGCAGATCGCCGCGATGATCGGCGAGCTGGAGCGGCGGCTCGAGCAGCATCCGGACAACGCCGAAGGCTGGGTGCTGCTGGCGCGATCGGATTACGCGCTTGGTCGCTTCGCCGCGGCCGCCGACGCATACGCGAAAGCGAACGCGCTGGTGAAGGACAACCCCGATCTGCTCGCCGATTACGCCGATGCGCTGGCGATGGCGCAGGGGCGCAATCTCGCCGGCAAGCCGCTCGCGCTGGTGGAGCGCGCACTGGCCATCGATCCGCGCCACAGGAAGGCGCTGGCCCTGCGGCGACCGCGGCGATGGAGGCACGCGATCCTGACAAGGCGCTCGCCTACTGGCATCGGCTCGCTGCGCAGTTGCCCGCCGGGCTCCGATGAGGCAACGCCAGGTTGCCGCCGTGATCGCGAAGCTCGGCGCCGCGAAGCGCGGATCGCGGCCCGGCGCAGCGGCGGCCGCGGCGGGCCGCGCGCCGGCCGCCGCAAGCAACGGCGGCACGATCAGCGGCCGTGTCGCAGCTGAGCCCGAGCCTGGCGGCCAAAGTCTCGCCGACCGACACCGTCTTCATTTTCGCGCGCGCCGCCGCCGGACCGCGCATGCCGCTCGCGGTCGCTTCGCATTCCCGCCAGCGAATTGCCGAAGGAATTCAGCGCTCGACGACTGCATGGGCATGGCGCCGGGCGCGAAGCTGTCGAGCGCCGGCGAAGTCGTCGTCGAAGCGCGCTTGTCGCGAACCGGCAACGCGCTTCCGCAGCCCGGTGACTTGTTCGGCCGCAGCGCGCCGGCTCAAGCCGGGGACGACAGGCTTGCGCATCACCATCGACCAGGTCGTGCCGTAGCCGGCGTCCGCGCGGAAAGCGCGCCGTCGGCGCCGTGCTATGATCGCCGCCGAGCCAAATCGGGAGGGGCGGCGCGACGCATGGCACAGCGTTCGGACGGCGACTCGTTCGCGCAGCGACCGGGCCGGCGCCGGCACGCGGCGAGTCGGCGATCGCTTGCGGCATGGCTCGCTTCGCGATGGCCCCCGCGCTCGCCGCGCCGCTCGATGACTTGCGTGCCGCCGTCGAAGCCGGCGATTCGGCGGCGGCGTACGCCGGCCTATTGCGCGACGCCGATCGACGCGCCCGAGCGCGCGCCGGAATTCGATCTCTGGTGCGGCGTCGCCGCGGTCGACATCGGCCGCTCCGGCGAAGGCGTGCTCGCACTCGAGCGCTACGTGCTGCAATTTCCCGACGACGCGCGCGCCCGTCTCGAGCTGGCTCGCGCCTATTTCTACGCCGGCGACGACGTACGCTCGCGCGAGGAATTCGAAGCCGTTGCCGAAGAGCAAGCCGCCGGCCGACGTCCAGGCCGGAATCGATCGCTATCTTGCCGCGCTGGCCGGTGCGCGAAGCGCGCTATCGCGGTCGGCGGCTGGCGTTTGTCGAAGTCGGCGGCGGATACGACAGCAACGCCAACGCCGGCGTCGCGCAAGCCGACATCGGATTGCCGGTGCTGGGGCCGGTGACCGTCGCCGCTTTCGGCGTCCGCAAAGGCGTCCGGCTTCGGCTGGCTCGCGGCGGGCGGCGAAATCCATCATCCGCTTCGCACCCGGGTTGAACGTCAACGCCAGCGTTTACGGCGGCGGCACGTTCTACGCGATCGGCGTCCGAATTCAATCTGGCGAACTACGGCGCGGCGCTCGGTGCGAGCTACCGGGCCGATCGCAACGATTACTCGCTTTCCTATGCCCATGGCGAGATCACGCTCGACGGCTCGCGCTACCGCTGGACCGACGGCATCGGCTTCGAATGGCGGCGGCAGGTCTCCGAGGTGTCGTCGTTCGCGCTTGCGCCGCAATATGCGCGCATCGGCTACGCCGGCGACAACGCGGCGCGCAATGCCGATCTCACGGCGCTCAGCGCGAGCTACCGCCAGAGTGTGGCTGCGGCGACTGGCAGCCGGTGCTGAATGCGACGGTATTCTACGGCGACGAGCACAACCGCGAGGGCCGCGGCGATCTCGGTCGCGGCATCGGGGGCGCGAGCGTCGACCTCACCGTGTCGCCGTCGCCGTTCTGGGCGCTGAATGCGGGGGTGGCGTTCGCGCAAAGCGACTACGACGCGCCGATTCCGCTGCTCGACGTCACCCGGCGCGACCGCAACCTCGGCGTCGAGCCTCGGTGCGGTCTACCTGATCAACGCCAAGCTGAGCGTGCGCGCGCGAATACCGGTACGCGCGCAACACGTCGAATCATCGAGCTGTACGAATACACGCGCCACCTCGGCGTATTGAAAGTCCGCTATGAGTTCAAATAGCACGAGCGACAGGCGCCTCGGCGGCGCACAGGTGCGTGGCAACTCGCCTTGCTGCTCGTGCTGCGCAATCGCCGTGAATTGCCGCGTGGGCGCAGACCGCCGGCAAGATCCTGCTCGCCGTCGGCGACGTCAGCGCCGTTCGGGGCACCGAGCGGATCCGGCTGACGGCCGGCGCCGCGGTCAAGCGCCGGCGACAGCGTCGATCACCGGAGCCGGAGAGCTATGCGCAGATCCGCTTCAGCGACGATGCGCTGGTCGCGCTGAAGCCCGAGTCCGAATTTCACATCGAGCGCTTCAATTTCGGCGGCAAGCAGGACGGCAGCGAGATTGCGATATTCCGGCTGGTGCGCGGCGGCTTCCGGACGTTGACCGGGCAGATCGGCAAGCTCAACCGCGACCAGCTACCAGCTGCTGACGACGCAGGCGACGATAGGCATTCGCGGCACGCACTATGCAGGTGCAGCTCTGCGCGACCGGCCAGTGCAGGAACCGCGGCGGCGACGCCGCTGCCGGCATGTACGGCGGCGCCTACGAAGGGCGGCGTCGTCGTCGCCAACGGTTTCGGCAGCGGTGAGTTCGGCGCCGACGAATTCTTCTACGTTCCCGATGGCCAGGCGCCGCTGCGCTGGCTCGGGCCGCCGGATTTTCTATCCGACAAGCTCGAGCGGCGCACGCGGGTCGCGAAGTCGGCGCCCTCCGAGCTGCGCTTTGCCAAGGTGCCCGAGACCGCGCCGGCGCCGGCGTTGCCACAGTCGGCGTTCACGTTCATGGCGACCGAGGATCTCGGATCGGATCTGATCGCGCCGGGCACGACGATCGTGGTCGGATCGGACCGCTATACGCTCGAGCTCGACTCGACGGCGAATCCCGGCGCTGCAGCTCGGCATCGTCGCCGGCGCGTTGCACTCGTTTCACAACGGCTCGCTCGCCGCCGACCTCGGCTCGGCCTCGATCACCGACGTCGGCAGCGACGGCTCGATCCGTCGCGCCTTGCCCTAGGCAGCGGCCTCAACTGGGGCCGCTGGTCCGGCCCCGGGTCGACGATCGCACAGACGCTCGGCGACCAGCTCGTCCACAACGATGGCGGCGACCTGCACTACATCTACGGCAATTCCGCGACGGCGCTGCCCGACGTCCGGACAGGTTTCGTACGCCGCGCTCGGCGGAACGCGTCCGACCGATTCCGGCACCGGCGCCGTCGGGACGCTGCTTTCCGGGCGGCACGATCAACGTCAATTTCACCACCGCGCAACTCGGCGCTGTCCGGGCTTACCGTCGGCTTCAGCGACGCGAGCTACACGATGGGCGGCACCGCCAGCATCGTCGATGGCCGCTTTTCGACCGGCGGGCGTCGGCGGCGCGGCGACAGCTTGCGCCGGTGGCGGCTGCCAGCCCCTGGTCGCCGGGAATTTCACCGGCTTTTTCGCCGGCCCGGGCGGCGCCGGGATAGGCATGGACTATTATTTCAACACGCGCAGCGGCAGCGTGATCGAAGGCGTCGTCGGGCTACCGCAAGTGCACTTCCGGTGGCTGTTGACGGCGCCGGCGGCGATCGGTCGCCACCATCGCGTCGACTGCGGCGGAACGGCTCGCGGGCTGCGCGTTATTTGGTAGCGAAGTTCGTCGCGCCGTCCCAATCCGCCGGCGGCGGCATGGCGGCGTAGGCGGCGCAGCGCTGCGCGAAATAGGCGTAGAGCCGCGTTGCCGGATGCGCGGCGGCGAGCACGGCAAGCGACGCCGCCGCGTCGGCGAAGCGTCGATCGCGGTATTGCCGCAGCGCCTTGTCCCATGTCGCTGATTTCACCGACCAGGCCGGCATCGGGCGCGTCGGCCAGCGGCTCGTAGATCGTGACCGGGTTCGCCCTGCCTTTGACGCGCACGCGATCGATTTCGCGGCAGCGCAACCCAGGGACCGCGTTGCGCGTGTCCTCGCCGATGATGACGCCGACGCCGTACTCCTTGGTCAATCCCTCGAGGCGGGACGCGAGGTTGACCGCGTCGCCCAGCACCGTGTAGGCCTTGCGGAATTCCGATCCCATGTCGCCGACGTTCATCGCGCCGCTGTTGATGCCGACGCCGATGCTGAGCTCCGGCCAGCCGCGCTTGTGGAATTCCTCGGCCAGCGACGACATCCGCCGCTGCATCGCCAGCGCCGCAAGAACGGCGTCGCGGGCGTGGTTCGGATTGTCGATCGGCGCGCCCCAGAACGCCATGATCGAGTCGCCGACGTATTTGTCGACCGTCCCGTGCGTATCGTGGATGATCTCGGTCATCGGCGTCAGGTAGGCATTGAGCATCGCCGACAATTCCCGCGGCGGCAGGTTTTCCGACAGCGCCGTGAATTCGCGCACGTCGCAGAACAGCACGGTCATCGTGCGGCTTTCGCCGACCATGTTGTAGCGCTCGCCGCTCTCGACCATCTGCGCGACCCGCTCGCGCGGCACGTACTCGCCGAACATCGCCGACACCCGGCGGATCTTGCGTTCCTCGCGCACGAAGCCGGCCAGCATGTTCCAGCCGAACAGCACCGCGAGCATCAACAAGGTTGCCGCCAGCGGAATCACCTCGTTCTGCTTGATCCACAGCAGCAGATTCGCCGGCGATCACCAGGCCCATGACGGCAAGGACGCCGAAGGCGTTGAGTACCGCATTGCGGAACGGGATGGCGAAGAGGACGAGCAGTCCGGCCAGCAGCATCACCAGCGCCTCGATCGCGTTGGCGTTCGCCGGGACCGACTTGAGCTCCTGGTTCAGCATGCCGGCAATCAGGTTGGCGTGAATCTCGACGCCGGGAAAATCGGCGGCGAGCGGGGTCGGCCGCAGGTCCTGGAGGCCCTTGGCGGTCGTTCCGACGAGCGCGATCGCGCCGGCGAAATCGGCGGGGGCGTCGCCGGAGAGCACATCGGCGGCTGAATAATAGCGGAAGGTTTTCGGCTGCCCGCGAAACGGGATCAGGACCGTTCCGTCGGCGGCCGTCGGCAGCGCGAGGCCGCCGACATCGAACGCGTAGAGGGCGTCGTCGGGGCCGAATTGCGGCGTGACGCGCTTCGCCTCGAGCACGACGCGCGCGATCGCCAGCGACAGCGCCGGGTAATAGGCGCTGCCAAACAGCTCCACCATCGGCACTCTGCGCACGACATTGTCGGCATCGAAGGACGGGTCGACATGCCCGCCGCCGGCGGCGGCCTGCTGCAGCGGTCCGACGGCGGCGGTATAGCCGACCGCGGGCAGGATGGGGATGCGGTCGCGACCGAGGTTCTCGACCCGGAAAACCGGCGGCGGCAGCGCGCCGATCTGCTGCGCCTCGTTGGTGAAGCCGAAGCCGAGTACGACCGGCTTGCCGCGAATGGCATCGGCGAAGCGCGCGTCGAAGTCGAGTTCCGGGCGCAGCCTGTCCAGCGTCTCGGCGTAGCTTCGGTCATCCTTCAGGTCGCGCTGTGCCAGTCGCTCGAGCACGTCGATGCCGGACGATCGATCCGGTTCGGCAAAGACGACGTCGAAGCCCACGGCCCGCACCTGGTAGCGCTCGAACAGCTGCGTCGTCAGCCTGGCGAGCTTGTCGCGCGACCAGGGCCAGCGTCCTTCGCGCTGCAGGCTGGGCTCGTTGATGTCGATGATGACGACCTGCGGGTCGCCGCGGTTCGGCAGCGTGAGCTTCAGCCGCGTGTCGTATGCAATGGCCTCGAGCTTGGCCAGCAGGCTGGTCTTGCCGAACTGCGTCAGCGGATGCAACAGGAATACCGCGATGATCAGCAGCCCGACCAGCCAGCGCGGTGCGCCGGTCAGCCATGCGGCGAGCGCGCCGGGTGCGAAACGCACGGCCCCGCGCGCGGACTAGCGCCGCGCCCGCCGTCGCAGTGCCGCCAAAGCCAGCGCGGCGACAGCAGCGGAAAGGAGCGCGGCCAGGCTCGACGACAGCGCAGGAATCGCGCTCGCGGGCGGCTCCTGGGCGATGATCACGCTGGCGTCGGGTGACGCGGCGGCCGAAAACCTGCCGTCGCCGCGATATTCTGCCCGGAGCGGCAGCACGCCGGCGCGAGGCGCCGTCAGCTGGAATTGCGCCGCGCCGGCAGTGTCGAGCGTGGTCGTGGTGAGCAGGTCCGCGTTCGTATACAGCCGCACTTCGCCGGTCGGAATCGCGCCCGCCCCGGCCAGCGTGACGGCGACGCCGACAACCATGGCGGCCCCCGCTTGCGCCTGCAAAGGAGCATTCAGGTCCACCTGCGGCGCCGGCAGCAGCACGCCCTTGATCACCAGTTCGCTGACGGGGCCGGCGCTTGCAGCGTTGTGCGCCGCGTCGCCCGCGTAAGCCGCGGACAGCGCAAAGGTGTCGATGGTCAGCCCGGTCAACAGAAACTGCGCCCGGCCGCCGGCATCGAGCGCGCCGGACAATGGCGCGAAGATCCTGTCTGGCGGTGTTCCAGGCGGCACGGAATCGAATGGCGGTCCGCAGAACGCACCGGTGCCTCGCACGCAGAGTTGCACCATGCCCTGGGGAGCCGTTGGGCCGCCCGACGCGAACACCGTTGCCGCCACCGCCTGACCGAAGACCGCGACATCGGGCAGCGCGATGAGCGACAGCGCAGTCGCTCCGCGGTCGACCGTCAGCGTCCGGGTCTGAACGATCGGCGCTGCGCAGCCGTTGACCGCCGTGATGGTGAGGGTGGACGTTCCCGCCGCACCGGGCGTGCCGCGGATGACCCCTGCCGCGGCGTCGAACACCAGACCGGCGGGCAGGCCGGCAACCGACAGCTTCGGCGCTGGCCGGCCCGATGCAGTGACCGCGAACGAATACGGAACGCCGAACGTCGCGGGTGGCAGCGCCCCGCCGGAGATACGCGGCGCCGAGCATCCCTCATCCCGCGCGATGACCAAGGTAAACGGCTTGCGCGCTATCGTGACTGGATCGGGGAACGTGTCGATTGCGACGATTTCGCAGCTGTACGTGGCGGGCGGTGCGAGCGGCGTGCCGAACAGCCTGCCGGTTTTGGCGTTGAGCGCGATGCCCGACCCGGCCAGGCAGCCGCCTGGATTGAGCGACCATTGAACCGGATATTTCGGTAAATGGCTGCCGACGGGAATGAATACGGAGCCGAAGGAATCGCCGACCTCCGCCAGCAGCGTATCGTCGGACTGGATGCCGGTAATCGCCTGCGCCTGCGGCGCTGGCCCCAGCATCAGCATCGCCAGCAGTGCAGGCATGCAACCGCTGGCGCTTCGGACAAGGCGCGGTGCGAATCCAAGCGACCAAGGCATCGATGGCCCCTGCCAGAAGGGAGGTTGGACGACGGTCGGCCGCCACCTTAGCACATCTGCCGGGCCGCCGCCCCGGGCGCGTCGCGGCGCTGGGCTATAATCGCGGTTCATCATCCCGCCGCGCGAATTCGATGCTGGAGTCGAGAGAGCTATCCGCGCAGCGCGGCGCCGCGACGCTGTTTTCCGGCGTCGATTTCAAACTCGTGCCCGGCGACGCGCTGCTCGTCACCGGAGCCAACGGCAGCGGCAAGACGACGCTGCTGCGCATTGTGGCCGGCCTGACCCGCGCTGCCCAAGGCACGCTGGCATGGCGCGGCGTCCCGGTTGCGCCGCTCGATCCCGGCTTGCGCGCAGCGGTGCTTTACATCGGGCACGCCGCGGCGCTGAAGGACGAGCTGAGCACCGAGGAGAATCTCGCGTCGCTGGCGAATCTGCACGGCGGAGACGCCTCGCGCGACGCGATCGGCGGCGCGCTTGCAGCGTGGTCGCTCGATCGCCAGCGTGCATTGCCGGCGCGCGCGCTTTCGCTCGGCCAGCGGCGGCGGGTCGGGCTGGCGCGACTGAAACTCGTCGAGCGGCCGCTCTGGGTCCTCGACGAGCCCGCGGCGGCGCTCGATGCCGGCGGTATTTCGCTGCTGTGCGAAATGCTTGGCGCGCACCTGGCGCACGGCGGCATGGCGATCGTCGCGACCCACCAGGACATGGTATTGCCGCCGGGACACGCAGTGCGCAGTCTGTCGCTGCCATGATGGCCGCGGCACCGGACGGTGAACTGCGTGCGCCCGGTGCGTGGCGCGGGGTTGCCTGGGCCGTGCGGCGCGATGCGAAGCTCGCGCTGCGATCCAAGGCGGAACTCGGCGTCCAGCTGCTGTTCTACGTCCTCGTGGTCACTTTGGTACCGCTGGGTGTCGGCCCGGACGCGGTGCTTCTGCGCGCACTGGGCCCCGGCGTGCTGTGGGTCGCCGCGCTGCTCGCCTCGCTGCTCGCGCTGCCGCGCCTTTTTGCCATGGATTTCGCCGATGGCACGCTGGAGCAGATGGCGCTGTCGCCTTGTCCGCTGCCGGCGCTGATCTCCGGTAAAATGGCGGCACACTGGCTCGCCACCGGCCTGCCGCTGGTTGCCGCATCGCCGCTGCTGGGGCTGCAGTTCGGGCTCGGCGGCGACGAGCTTGTCGTGCTGGCACTCGGCCTCCTGCTGGGAACGCCGACCTTGTCGCTGCTGGGTGGTGTCGGCGCCGCGCTGACCTTGGGCCTGAAGAACGGCGCGCTGCTGGCGCTGCTGGTGCTGCCGCTCTACGTACCCATCCTGATTTTCGGCGCCGGCGCGGTCGATGCGTCGCGCGCCGGCCTGGACGCGGCGGGAGAGCTGTCCTTGCTGGCGGCAGCCCTGCTTGCGGCACTGGTCGGGGCGCCGCTCGCCACCGCTGCCGCGGTGCGCATTGCGCTCGACTGAAAGGAAGCTGCATTGAACTGGTTCCGATTCGCCTCGCCCGCGTCGTTCTTTCCGCTGGCGGGCCGCCTCGCACCGTGGTTCGGCGCGGCCGCGGCGCTGCTGGCCGCGGCCGGCCTGTATCTCGGGCTGATCGTCGCGCCGACCGACGCGCAGCAAGGGGACGCCTACCGGATCATTTTCGTGCACGTGCCTGCCGCATGGATGTCGATGTTCATCTACCTGGTGGTCGCGTTCTGGTGCGCAGTGTCGCTGATGTTCAACGCCCGTCTCGCCGCGATGATGGCGCAGGCGCTCGCGCCGACCGGCGGGCTGTTCACCGCGCTCGCGCTCGTGACCGGCGCGCTGTGGGGCAAGCCGACCTGGGGGACGTATTGGGCCTGGGATGCGCGGATGACCTCCGAGCTCATTCTGCTGTTCCTCTATTTCGGCTACATGGCATTGCGCCAGGCGATCGACGAGCCGCGCCGCGCCGATCGCGCGAGCGCGGTCCTGGCGCTGGTCGGTGCGGTCAACGTTCCGATCATCTATTTCTCGGTCGAGTGGTGGAACACGCTGCATCAGGGCGCGAGCGTCAGCCTGACTTCGGCGCCGACCATGGCGGCGGTGATGCTGGCGGGCATGCTTTTGATGGCGCTGTCCGCATGGAGCTATTCGATCGCTGTCGCGTTGACCCGCGTGCGTGCCGTCATCCTCGAGCGGGAAAAAAGTGCCGCGTGGCGGGGCGGCGTCGCGCTGGCCGCCAAGAGCGCGTCATGAGCGTCGGCGAATTTCTGGCGATGGGTGGCTACGGATTCTATGTGTGGGGCTCGTACGCGGCGTGCGCGCTGGCTATTGCCGCCGAGATCGTCGCCGTCCGCGCGAGGCTCGCCGCGGCGCGGCGCGCCTCCGGCGACAGGGAATCCACGCAGTGAAGCCCCGCACGCGCCGACTCGGCTGGATCGCTGGCGGCCTCGCCCTGCTCGGTGTCGCGGCCGCGCTGGTGCTCAACGCCTTCCAGTCGAACCTCGTGTTCTTTTTCACCCCATCGCAGGTCGCTGCCAACGAGGCGCCGCACGGCCGCGCGTTTCGCATCGGCGGCATGGTCGAGGCCGGCAGCCTCACTCGCGAGCGCGACAGCCTGACGGTGCACTTCCTGGTAACCGACACCGCGCGCACGATTCCGGTCACCTACACCGGCTTGCTGCCCGATCTGTTCAAGGAGGGCAAGGGCGTGGTCGCGCAGGGGACGCTCGCTGCCGACGGCACGTTCCGCGCCACCGAAGTGCTGGCCAAGCACGACGCCAATTACATGCCACCGCCGGCGCAGGCGGCCATCGATCAGGCCAGGAAGGGAATGACGATGCCCAGCCTGCACGAGCGGAGCGCCGCGCGATGATCCCGGAATTGGGCAATTTCGCGCTGATCGTCGCGCTGCTGGTTGCCGTCACGCAGGGCACGCTGCCGATGCTCGGCGCGGCGCTCAACCGGCCGCGCCTGATGGCGCTGGCGCGGCCCGCCGCGCGCGCGCAGTTCCTGCTTGTCGCGACGGCGTTCGCCTGCCTCGCGTGGTCGTTCGTCGTCAATGATTTCTCGGTGCAGAACGTCGCAGCCAATTCGAATTCGGAGCTGCCGCTGCATTACCGTATCGCGGCGACCTGGGGCTCGCACGAGGGATCGCTCCTGCTGTGGACGCTGATGCTCGGCGGCTGGAGCTTCGCGGTGTCGGTCTTTTCGCGCAATCTTCCCGATCAGCTGGCGGCGCGCGTGCTGGCGGTGATGGGCCTGATCAGCGTCGGCTTCCTGCTGTTCCTGCTGTTCACGTCGAATCCGTTCGCCCGACTTGTCCCGCCCGCGCCCGAGGGCCGCGATCTGAATCCCCTGCTGCAGGATCCCGGCATGGTGTTCCACCCCCCGCTCCTGTACATGGGCTACGTCGGCTTCTCCGTTGCATTCTCGTTTGCGCTGGCGGCCCTGATCGGAGGGCGGCTCGACGCGACCTGGGCGCGCTGGTCGCGTCCCTGGACGACGATCGCCTGGGCGTTTCTCACCACCGGTATCGCGCTCGGCAGCGGCTGGGCCTACTACACCTTGGGCTGGGGCGGATGGTGGTTCTGGGACCCGGTCGAGAACGCGTCGTTCATGCCATGGCTCACCGGCACGGCGCTGATCCATTCGCTGGCGGTGACCGAAAAGCGCGGCGCGTTCCGCAGCTGGACCGTGCTCCTGGCGATCCTCGCCTTTTCGCTATCGCTGCTGGGGACATTCCTGGTGCGCTCGGGCGTGCTCACGTCGGTGCACGCTTTCGCGACCGATCCGGCGCGCGGGGTGTTCATCCTGGCCTTCCTCGCGATCGTCATCGGCGGCTCGCTGGCGCTCTTCGCCTGGCGCGCCGGCACCGTCGGCCTCGGCGGCACGTTCGCACTGGTGTCGCGTGAGTCGATGCTGCTGGCCAACAACATCGCGCTGATCGTCGCGATGGCGAGCGTGCTGCTTGGCACGCTGTATCCACTGTTTCTCGACGCGCTGAACCTGGGCAAGATTTCGGTCGGGCCGCCGTACTTCGATGCGGTGTTCTATCCGCTGATGGCGCCTGCCGTGTTCCTTATGGGCATCGGCCCGATCGCGCGCTGGAACCACGCCCCGGTGCTCGAGCTGGCGGCGCGACTCAAATGGGCGCTGGCGGTCGCGCTGGTCAGCGCGCTGCTGCTGCCGCTGCTGCTCGGCCGCTGGTCGCCGCTGATTGCGCTGGGCCTCTTTCTCGCACTGTGGCTGTTCGCCTCCACGACGGTCAATCTGTGGCAGCGCATCAGCGGTTCGCATCGAACAGGGTTGTTGAGCAAGCTTGCCGCGAACCCGCCGGCCTATTACGGGATGCTGCTCGCGCATTTGGGCGTCGGCGTATTCATCGTCGGCGTGACGCTGGTCAAGGGTTATGAGATCGAGCGCGACGTGCGGCTCGACGTCGGCCAAAGCGTCGCCGTCGGCGGCTACGACTTCACCTTCCTCGGGGTCACGCCGGCGCCGGGCCCGAACTACCGCGCCCTGGTGGGCGCGGTCGAAGTCCGCCGCGGCGGACGACTGATCGAGACGCTCAGGCCCGAGAAGCGCATCTACAATGCGTCCGGGCAGGCGATGACCATCGCGGCGATCGACACGAGGCTCGCCGGCGATCGTTATGTTTCGCTCGGCGAGCCGGTCGGCAGCGACGCGAGCGCGGCGGCCGGTGCCTGGGGCGTGCGCATCTACCTCAAGCCCTTCGTCGACTGGATCTGGCTCGGTGCGTTCGTGATGGCACTCGGCGGATTCGTCGCCGTGTCGGATCGGCGCTATCGGCTCACAGTCCGTCGCAGGATCGGCGCGCTGCTGGGCGCCGCTGCAGCCGATTGAGCCGGCGTCGCGATGAAAACCCTGCGCTGGTCGATGCCGCTGGCGATTTTCCTCGTGCTGGTCGCCTTTCTCTGGGTCGGGCTGGGGCGCGATCCGCGCGAAGTGCCTTCGCCATTGATCGGCAAGCCCGCTCCCGCGTTCCGCCTCGCCCAGCTGCACGATGCCGGCAGCACGCTCGCGGCCGGCGACCTGAAGGGCAAAGTGTGGCTGCTCAACGTCTGGGCGTCCTGGTGCGTGTCGTGCCGCGTCGAGCACCCGCTGCTGCTGCAGCTTGCCAAAAGCAACGTCGTTCCGATCTACGGCCTCGACTACAAGGACAAGTCCGACGACGCGCTGGCCTGGCTCGCCCAGCACGGCGACCCGTACACGGCGTCGATCGTCGACGGCGACGGCAAGGTGGGCATCGATTACGGCGTCTACGGCGTGCCGGAGACATTCCTGATCGACAAGGCCGGCATCATCCGCTACAAGCAGATCGGCCCGCTGACGCTCGAATCGCTGCAGCAGAAGATCCTTCCTCTTGCCCGGCAGCTGCAGCAATGAACAGTCGCATCCTGCTCGTCGCGCCCCTGCTTGCGCTGTCGCTGATCGCCGGCGCCCCCTGCGCCGCCGACGCGGGTGCGGTCGCGTCATCGGCCGCGCTCGACGCGCGCCTCCGGGCGCTCGAGTCCGAGCTGCGCTGCCTGGTGTGCCAGAACCAGACGCTCGCCGATTCGAATGCCGATCTCGCCGCCGATCTGCGGCGCGAGGTGCGCGAGCTCGCGCTCGCCGGCAGAGACGACCATCAGATACGCGGCTATCTGGTCGCCCGCTACGGCGATTTCGTGCTCTACGACCCGCCGTTGAAACGCACGACCTGGCTGCTCTGGTTCGGGCCCTTTGCGCTGCTCGCCGCCGGCGGGCTGCTGTGGTGGCGGATCCTGCGCCGGCGCGCGCGCCTTGCGGCCGCCGGGCCGCCGCTCGACCCTGCCGCCGAGGCGCGGGGGCGCGCGCTGCTGGACGACGAGGACGAGCCGCCGGCGTAGTCTCGCACTCGCGCTACAGGCTCGTGCCGCAATGCCAGCACAATTCGAAGTTGGCCGGATTTTCCTCGTGGCACGACGGGCAGAAGACGCTGCCCGATTTCATCCTTTCGCGCGCGAGCGCGGCCAGCACGGCCTCGGCGCGCGGGCGATCGCGCTCGTCTTCCAGCCATACCTGGGGTTGCGCGACGTCGGGAGGGACTTCGCCGACGATGCTCGACACGTGCTCGTTGAAGACGTGCGCGCCGATGCCGGCATGCTGCAGACGGTGCAGCACCAGGTAGGCATCGAGCCGGCTCAGCGCGGTGTAGAAGCGTTCCATCGGCGAGGCCGGCGCGCTATGCGTGGAGCCGGTTGCGTCGAGCCGGGCATCGCCGTTCACTCACCGGGCCGATGCAGCTGCCAGCGCCAGGCGTCGGCGCAGATCGTGTCGATGTCGTGGCGCGCACGCACGCCGAGCACGGTCTCGGCACGCGACGGATCGGCGTAGCAGGCGGCGGCATCGCCGGGACGGCGCGGCGCGTCCCGACGCGGTATGGGCCGGCCGCATGCCCGCTCGAACGCCGCGATCATCTCCAGCACCGAGTGGCCGCGTCCGGTGCCGAGATTGAGCGCGATCAGACCCGGCGTAGACGCGAGATAGGCGAGCGCCGCGACGTGGCATTCGGCGAGGTCCATCACGTGGATGTAGTCGCGCACGCCGGTACCGTCCGGCGTCGGCCAGTCGTTGCCGTAGACCGCGATCGCCGCGCGCTTGCCCGCGGCGACGTCGGCGAGCAGCGGAACCAGGTTGTTCGGCGTCCCGGATGGCGCTTCGCCGATCGTCGCGCTCGGATGCGCGCCGGCGGGATTGAAGTAGCGCAACAGGGCGATGCGCCATGAGCCGTCAGCGGCCGCCAGATCCTCGAGCAGGTGTTCGACGATGCGCTTGGTGCGGCCGTAGACGCTTTGCGGCCGGAGCGCGACGCGTTCGGTCACTGGGTTTTTCTCGGGCTGGCCGTAAACGGCTGCCGACGAACTGAACACCAGCCGCTTGACGCCGGCTGCGGCCATCGCGCCGAGCAGCGCGATCGCGCCGCCGACGTTGGTGGCGTAGTACGCCAATGGCTGCGCTTCGCCCTCGCCGACCGCCTTGAGTCCGGCGCAATGCACGACCGCCGTGACGGGATGCTCCGCGAACACGCGGGCCAGCGCCGCGCCGTCGCGCACGTCCGCCGAGACGCAGGGTATCGACTGGTCGGTGATGCGGCGCAGGCGCGGCACGACCGCCGGCGAGCTGTTGCAGAAGTTGTCGATGACGATGGGCTTGTGACCGACGCGCGCGAGCTCGACGACGATGTGCGAGCCGATGTAGCCCGCGCCGCCGGTGACGAGGATGGTGTCTCCCATCGCGCGATCTTACTGGAGCGGCGCGGCGGAGGCGACAAAAAACCGGGCGCGCGGCCCGGCTTGTCGTGACGAAACGGGTGTCTACGCGGCCTTGGACGCAGCCGCTTTGGCTGCCGCGCCCTTCGCTGCCGCCGCTTTGGATGTCGCGCCCTTGGCGACAGGCGCCTTGGTGTCGGCCGCCCCTTCGCTGCCGGTTTCTCCTGCGCGGTCGACGAGCTCGACCAGCGCCATCGGCGCGTTGTCGCCCTGACGGAATCCAAACTTGAGGATGCGCAGGTAGCCGCCTGGACGCTTGGCGAACCGGGGGCCGAGCTCGTCGAACAGCTTGCTCACGACGTCGCGATCGCGCAGTCGGTTGAACGCCAGCCGGCGGTTCGCCACCGTCGGCGTCTTGCCCAGCGTGATCAGCGGTTCGGCGACGCTGCGCAATTCCTTCGCCTTCGGCAACGTCGTCTTGATGACTTCGTGCGTCAGCAGCGAGTTGGTCATGTTCCGCAGCATTGCGAGGCGGTGGCTGCTGGTGCGGTTGAGCTTACGCAGTCCGTGTCGGTGGCGCATGATCTGTTTCCCTTACGGCCGGTCGAGGTTCGCCGGCGGCCAGTTCTCGAGCTTCATCCCGAGCGAAAGTCCGCGCGACGCCAGCACTTCCTTGATCTCGTTCAGCGACTTCCGGCCCAGGTTCGGCGTCTTCAACAGCTCGGTTTCGGTGCGCTGGATCAGGTCGCCGATGTAGTAGATGTTCTCGGCCTTCAGGCAATTGGCCGAGCGCACGGTGAGCTCGAGATCGTCAACCGGGCGCAGCAGGATCGGATCGACCTGCGGCATCGAGCGCTGCTCGGCAGGCGCCTCGGTGCCCTTCAGGTCGGCGAACACGCCGAGCTGCTCGACCAGGATGCTCGCCGCGTAGCGGATCGCCTGCTCGGGCTCGATCACGCCGTTGGTCTCGATGTCCATCACCAGCTTGTCGAGGTCGGTCCGCTGCTCGACCCGCGCGCTTTCCACCGCGTAGCTGACGCGGCGAACCGGCGAGAACGAGGCATCGAGCAGGATGTTGCCGATGCTGCGTCCGCCGTCAGGCTTGGCACGGACGGTGGCCGGCTGGTAGCCGCGCCCCTTCTCGACCTTGATCTCCATCTCGATCTTGCCGCCGGCGGTCAGGTGCGCGATCAGATGGTCGGGATTGATGATCTCGACGTCGTGATTGGGCTCGATGTCCGCCGCGGTGACCGGCCCTTCGCCGGTCTTCGCGAGCTTCAGCGTCACATGGTCGCGGTTGTGCAGCTTGAGCACGACGCCCTTGAGGTTCAGCAGAACATCGACGACGTCCTCCTGCACGCCGTCCAGCGCCGAATACTCGTGCAGGACGCCGGTGATCTTGACCTCGGTCGGCGCGTAGCCCGGCATCGACGACAGGAGCACGCGTCGCAGCGCGTTCCCCAGCGTATGCCCGTAGCCGCGCTCGAACGGCTCCATCACGACCTTGGCGTGGAACGGCGACGTACTCTGCACATCGATGATGCGCGGTTTCAAGAAAGCATTGCTCTGCATGCGGAATCCTTAAGGCAAAAACCCTGCGGTATCGGCCAAATGCCGCGTGCCGCTCACTTCGAGTAAAGCTCGACGACGAGGCTTTCGTTGATGTCCTGGCCGAATTCGGACCGGTCCGGCGCACCCTTGAACGTGCCCACCATCTTCTTGACGTCGACCTCGACCCAGGACGGAAATCCGATCTTTTCGGCAAGCTGCAGCGCGTCGACGATCCGGAGCTGCGCCTTCGCGCCTTCCTTGACCGCCACGACGTCGCTGGCCTTGACCAGCGCGGAAGGGATGTTGACGATCTTGCTGTTGACGGTCATCGTCCGGTGCGAGACCAGCTGTCGCGCTTCGGCGCGGGTCGAGCCGAAGCCCATCCGGTAGACGACGTTGTCCAGCCGCGACTCGAGGAGTTGCAGCAGGTTCTCGCCGGTCGAGCCCTTGCGGTGCGCAGCCATCGTGAAATAACGGCGGAACTGACGCTCGAGAATGCCGTAGGTGCGCCGCAGCTTCTGCTTCTCGCGCAGCTGATTGCCGTAGTCCGACTGGCGCATGCCGGACTTCACCCCATGCTGACCGGGCTTGGAATCCAGCTTGCACTTGGAGTCGAGCGATCGACGCGCGCTTTTCAGGAAAAGGTCGGTGCCTTCCCGTCGCGCCAGCTTACATTTTGGTCCGAGGTATCGAGCCATCCTTTTCCTGCCTTTCCGCTGAAAACCGTCGGGCTCCGCCCGCGGTTTTCAGGTTGTCAAACCGGACAAAAGTAGGTTTGTACTTTTGTCCGCCGTGTTAGATGCGCCGGCGCTTCGGCGGCCGGCAGCCGTTGTGCGGCACCGGGGTCACGTCCGAGATGCTGGTGATCTTGAGTCCCAGCGCATTGAGCGCGCGCACGGCCGACTCGCGGCCGGGGCCCGGTCCCTTGATCCGCACCTCCAGATTCTTGACGCCGCATTCCTGCGCCGCCTTGCCCGCCGATTCGGCGGCAACCTGCGCCGCGAACGGCGTCGACTTGCGCGAGCCCTTGAAGCCGGCTCCACCCGACGTCGCCCACGACAGCGCATTGCCCTGCCGGTCGGTGATGGTGATGATCGTGTTGTTGAACGACGCGTGGATGTGCGCGATCCCTTCGGACACGCTTTTCTTCACCTTCTTGCGCGCTCGCGTGGTGCCAGTCTTGGTTGGTGCCTGTGCCATTCGCTCTTTCCTTGGTCCTTGTTCGGTCCCGCAGTTCGGTTGCCGGGCTTACTTGGGGGCGGGCTTGCCTGCGGGCTTGCCGGTTCCCTTGGTCATCGACGACTGCCGCGCCTTGCGCGGACCCTTGCGCGTGCGCGCGTTGGTGCGCGTGCGCTGGCCGCGCACCGGCAGACCCTTGCGATGACGCACACCGCGATAGCAGCCCAGGTCCATCAGCCGCTTGATGCTCATCGTCACTTCGCGTCGCAGGTCGCCCTCGACCGTGTAGCGGCCGATCAGCTCGCGCAGCTTGTCCATCTGCGCATCGGACAGGTCCTTGACCTTCTTCGTGCCGTCGACGCCGGCGGCGACGCAGATCGCCCGCGCGCGCGCGCGGCCGATGCCGTAGATCGCCGTCAGCGCGACGTCCGCGTGCTGGTGATTCGGAATGTTGACGCCTGCAATACGGGCCATATGCCTACCCTATCGTTCGTTTCCGTTAGCCTTGACGCTGTTTGTGCCGCGGATCGGTGCAGATCACCCTCACGACGCCGTTGCGCCGGATGATCTTGCAGTTGCGGCAGATCTTCTTTACCGATGCCAGTACTTTCATCTTCACTCCGTTCCGGCTGTCAGCGGTCGGCTTTCAGCTCTCAGCAAAACCCCTGAATCACGACGCTCTGCCCTTGCTGACAGCGGACTGATGATCGCTGGCAGCTGATTCACTTCGCGCGGAAGATGATCCGCGCCCGGGACAAGTCGTACGGCGTCAGGTCCACCGTCACCTTGTCGCCCGGCAGGATCTTTATGTAGTGCATCCTCATCTTGCCGGAGATGTGTCCCAGCACCACATGGCCATTTTCCAGTTTCACCCGGAACGTCGCATTGGGCAGCGTCTCCAGGATTTCTCCCTGCATCTGTATCGTTTCTTCCTTTGACATCAGCGCGTCGGCAAACCGCCCTTGAAGTTCGCCTTCTTGAGCAGGCTTTCGTACTGCTGCGACATCATGTAGGCCTGCACCTGCGTCATGAAGTCCATCGTCACGACCACGATGATCAGCAACGACGTGCCTCCGAAGTAGAACGGCACGTTTTTCCACGCGATCAGGAAGTTCGGGATGAAGCACACCACCACCAGGTAGAGCGACCCGATCAGGGTCAGGCGCAGCGTGATCTTCTCGATGTACTTGGACGTCTGCTCGCCGGGGCGGTACCCCGGGATGAATGCGCCGCTCTTCTTCAGGTTGTCCGCGGTCTCCCTCGGGTTGTACTGCAGTGCAGTGTAGAAGAAGCAGAAGAATATGATCGCCGACGCGTACAGGATCTCGTGCACCGGCTGGCCGGGCGCCAGCGTAGAGGCCAGGTCGCGCAGCCAGATGGTATTCTCGCCCGACCCGAACCACTGCCCCAGGGTTGCCGGGAACAGGATGATCGAGGAGGCGAAGATCGGCGGAATGACGCCCGCCATGTTGAGCTTCAGCGGGAGGAACGACTGCTGGCCCGCATACACCTTGTTGCCGACCTGACGCTTCGCATAGTTGACCTGGATCTTGCGCAGCGCGCGCTCGACGAACACGACGAACGCAGTGACGCCGATGACCAGCACGGCGATGCCGAGGACCAGCAGCACCGAGTACGCACCGGTGTTGACCTGCTCCAGCGTCTGCCCTATCGCGCGGGGCAGCCCCGCCGCGATCCCGGCGAAAATGATCAGCGAAATACCGTTGCCCAGGCCCCGCTCGGTGATCTGCTCGCCCAGCCACATCAGGAACATCGTGCCGGTGACCAGCGTCGTCGCCGACAGGAAGCGGAATGCCAGCCCGGGATCGATGACCAGTCCCGCCTGCGCCTCGAGCGCGATCGAGATGCCCAGCCCCTGGAAGAAAGCGAGCCCGAGCGTCGCGTAACGGGTGTACTGCGTTATCTTGCGCCGCCCGGCTTCGCCTTCCTTCTTCAGCGTCTCGAGCGTCGGCACGACCACCGTGCACAGCTGCATGATGATCGACGCCGAAATGTACGGCATGATGCCGAGCGCAAAGATCGAGAAGCGCTGCAGCGCGCCGCCCGAGAAAACGTTGAACAGGCCGAGGATGCCGCCCTGCTGCGAGCGGAAGAGCTCGTCGAGGATGGCCGCGTTGATCCCCGGCACGGGGATGTGCGTGCCGATCCGGTAGACGACCATCGCGCCGAGCAGGAACAGCAGGCGCTTTTTCAGGTCCGCGTAGCGGTTGCCGCTTTTCTGCGCCGGATTCGTCGTGGCCAATTATTCCCACCTATTCCACCAGGCTGCCGCCAGCGGCTTCGATCACCGCGCGCGCGCCCTTTGTCGCCTGCAGGCCCGAAAGCTTGACTGCCTTCTCGAGCTTGCCGGTCTTGATCACTTTTGCCGTCTTCGCCCGGTCGGCACCAGGCCCGCCGCCTTCAACGCGAGCAGGTCGATGTCCGCCACCGGGAGCTTCGCCAGGTCGGACAGGCGCACTTCCGCGGTGTCGTCGCGCAGGCGCGAAACGAAGCCCCGCTTCGGCAGCCTGCGCTGCAATGGCATCTGGCCGCCTTCGAAGCCGACCTTGTGGAAGCCGCCGCTGCGCGAGCTCTGCCCCTTGTGACCGCGTCCCGCGGTCTTGCCCAAGCCGGACCCGATGCCGCGGCCCACGCGGCGTCGCGCCTTGTTGCTGCCGGCCGCAGGCTTGATCGTATTCATCCGCATCGTCGTGTCCTCAATCGCCGGTCGGCCCGTTCCGGCCGAACGCTCTTATATTGATCCGCTGCCGGTAAAAGCAACTCAAGCCTTCGCCTCGGTTACCGCGAGCATGTAGCCGATCTTGCCGATCATGCCGCGAATCTCCGGCGTGTCGGCGACTTCGACCGTGTGGCTCCGCCACCTGAGGCCGAGGCCCCTGGCCGTGGCGCGATGGTCGGGCTTCTTGCCCATCAGTCCGCGCACCAAGGTCACGCGCAATCGCTTCGGCGCAGCCCCTGCACTGATTTTCTCCGCCATGGCCTCAGGCCTCCGTCAGCTGTTCGACCGTCAGCCCGCGCTTGGCCGCGATGTCCGCCGGGGCATTGCAGTTCTCGAGCGCGTTGAGCGTCGCGCGCACGACGTTGTACGGATTGGTCGAACCGTGGCACTTGGCCAGGATGTTGGTCACGCCGACGACGTCGAACACGGCCCGCATCGGGCCGCCGGCGATGACCCCGGTGCCTTCGGATGCAGGCTGCATGAACACCTTGGTCGCACCGTGGCGGCCGATGACCGCGTGGTGCAGCGAGCCGTTCTTCAGCCGAACCTTGATCATCCTGCGCCGCGCTTCCTCCATCGCCTTCTGCACCGCGACCGGCACTTCCTTCGCCTTGCCCTTGCCCATGCCGACTCGCCCGTCCCCATCGCCGACCACCGTCAGCGCCGCAAAGGCCAGGATCCGTCCGCCCTTGACCACCTTGGTGACCCGGTTGATGCTGATCATCTTTTCGCGCAGGCCGTCGCCGCGGTCGTCCTGCTGTTGCCTGCCCTGCTGCCTGCCCATTGGCTTTGCCATGTTCGGTCCCGTCGTATGATGGCGCTAGAACTTCAGGCCGCCTTCGCGGGCGGCCTCGGCCAGCGCCTTGACGCGGCCGTGATACTTGTACCCCGAGCGGTCGAACGCGACCGTCGCGATGCCCAGCGCTTTGGCCTTCTCGGCGATGCGCTTGCCGATCAGCGCGGCGGCGTCCCGGTTGCCGCCGTTCTTCGCACTCTTTCGCACCTCGCCTTCGGCGGTCGACGCGCTGGCCAGCACCTTGTCGCCGGACGGCGCGATGATCTGCGCGTAGATGTGGCTGTTGGACCGGCTGACCACCAGCCGGTTGGCACGCTGCTCGGCGATGCGCGCCCGGGTTTTGCGGGCGCGGCGGACACGAGCTTCGTTTCTTGTTCATTACCCGGATCTCCAGTCTTGTCGTCGGCCGCTTATTTTTTCTTGGTTTCCTTGATCACCACGCGCTCATCGGCGTAGCGCACGCCCTTGCCCTTGTACGGCTCGGGCGGACGGTAGGCGCGGATTTCCGCGGCGACCTGGCCCACCTGCTGCTTGTCGACGCCCTTGACCACGATCTCGGTCTGCACCGGCGTCTCGACCTTGACGCCCTTGGGCATCTGGTGGACGACCGGGTGCGAAAAGCCCAGCGACAGGTTGAGCTTGTCGCCGGCGGCCTGCGCGCGGTAGCCGACGCCGACCAGCGTCAGCTTCTTCTCGTAGCCGTCGGTGACGCCCTTGACCATGTTGGCGACCAGCGCGCGCATCGTGCCGCTGCATGGCGCTCGGCCTCGGCGTTGGCCGCCTTGAAGCTCAGCGTGTCGCCGGCCCGCTCGATGCTCACCGTCGGGCCGAAGCGCCGCGACAGCGTGCCCAGCGGGCCCTTGACCGAAATTTCGCCGCCGGCGATCGTCACTTCGACCTTCGGCGGCAGCTTGACGGGATTGTTGCCGATTCGGGACATCGCTCGCTCTCCGTCAGGCCACGATGCAAAGCACTTCGCCGCCGACGCCGGTGGCGCGCGCCTTGCGATCGGTCATGACGCCGTGCGACGTGGACACGATGGCGATCCCCAGCCCGTTCATCACGCGCGGGATGTCGTCCTTGCTCTTGTAGATGCGCAGGCCCGGCTTGGACACGCGCTCGATCTTCTCGATCACCGGACGGCCGGCGTAGTACTTGAGCGCGATCTCGAGCATGCGGCTTCGCCGTCCTCGCCGACGACGGCGAAGCCGTCGATGTAGCCCTCGTCCTTCAGCACCTTGGCGATCGCCAGCTTACCTTCGACGACGGCATCTGCACGTGGCCTTCTCCGCGAGCTGCGCATTGCGGATGCGCGTCAGCATGTCGGCGATCGGATCAGTCATGCTCATGTCACGTCACCTCCTGCTACCAGCTGGCCTTGACCACGCCGGGGATTTCGCCCCGCATCGCGATCTCGCGCAGCTTGTTGCGGCCGAGGCCGAACTTGCTGAACACGCCGCGCGGGCGGCCGGTCAGCCTGCAGCGGTTGCGCAGCCGGGTCGGGCTGGCGTCGCGCGGCAGCTGCTGCAGCTTGTGCCGCGCATCGAGACGGTCGTCTTCGGACAGCTTGAAATTGTTGATGGTCGCGATCAGCTCGGCGCGCTTTTTCGCGATACTTCTTCACCGTCCTGCGGCGCTTCTGATCGCGGTTGATGACTGCAGTCTTGGCCATGGCGTCCTCAGTCTCTGTCTAGTTCTTGAACGGAAATTTGAACGCGGCGAGCAGCGCCTTCGCCTCGGCATCGGTCTTCGCGGTCGTCGCGATGGTGATGTTCATGCCCCGGAGCGCGTCGATCTTGTCGTACTCGATCTCGGGGAAAATGATCTGTTCCTTGACGCCCATGTTGAAGTTGCCGCGGCCGTCGAACGAGCGGCCGGAGACGCCGCGGAAGTCGCGCACGCGCGGGAGCGCGATCGACACCAGGCGATCGAGGAATTCGTACATGCGCGTGCTGGCGCAGCGTGACCATGCACCCGACCGGATAGCCGGTGCGGATCTTGCAGATCGCGATCGACTTCTTCGCCTTGGTGACGACCGGCTTCTGCCCGGCGATCTTCTGCAGGTCGCCGACCGCGTTGTCGAGGATCTTCTTGTCGGCGATCGCCTCGCCGACGCCCATGTTGAGGACGATCTTGCTGATGCGCGGCACCTGCATCGCGGACTTGTAGCCGAACTGCTTCATCAGCGCCGGCACGACTTCCTTCTGGTAGACTTCCTGCAGGCGCGCCATCGTCAGGCTCCGACCACTTCGCCGTTCGACTTGAAAACGCGGACCTTGCGGCCGTCGTTCAGCGTGCGAAAGCCGATGCGGTCGGCCTTCTTCGTCACCGGGTTGAAGATCGCGACGTTCGAGACGTGGATCGGCATTTCCTTGTCGACGATGCCGCCCGGCTGGTTCTTCATCGGATTGGGGCGCTGTGCTTCTTGACCCGGTTGACGCCCTCGACGACGACGTGGTCCGCGTCGACGACGCGCAGCACCGTGCCGCGCTTGCCCTTGTCCTTGCCGGTGATGACGACGACGTCGTCGCCTTTCTTGATCTTGCGCATGCGGCTCTAGAGCACTTCCGGCGCCAGCGAGACGATCTTCATGAAGCGCTCGGTGCGCAGCTCGCGCGTCACCGGCCCGAAGATGCGCGTGCCGATCGGCTCGAGCTTGGGGGTGAGCAACACCGCCGCGTTGCTGTCGAACTTGATCGGCGCCGTCGTCGCGGCGCACGCCCTGCGCGGTGCGCACCACCACCGCGTTGTAGATCTCGCCTTTCTTGACGCGGCCGCGCGGCGCGGCGTCCTTGACGCTGACCTTGATCACGTCGCCGATGTGGGCATAGCGGCGCTTCGAGCCGCCGAGCACCTTGATGCACATCACGCGGCGCGCGCCGGTGTTATCGGCGACATCGAGCACCGACTGCATCTGAATCATTTGCTACTCTCCAACTTGCCCGCCGCACGAGCGCTGGCGGCGGCCAGTTTTGGATCCCGTCCGGGGTGGAACCGCCGCGGCGCTTTAGCTCGCGTCGCTGAGTTGCATGAATCTGGCAACGAACGCCCGGATTGGCCTTGCTTTGGCTTTATCCTGCGCCGGCGAATCTGAAAGTATGGCAGGATTTATGCTTCTACGCAACTCCTGCGCAGTAATCAATGCCTTAGATAATCTTCGCCTTCTCGATCAACGCTTGACCCGCCAGGACTTGGTCTTGGCAGCTGGCGGCACGCCTCGATCACGACCAGGTCGCCCTCCTTGTATTCGTTGTTCTCGTCGTGCGCGTGGTACTTCTTCGAGCGGGTCACGATCTTGCCGTACAGCGGATGCTTGACGCGGCGCTCGACCAGCACCGTAACGGTCTTGTCCATCTTGTCGCTGACGACGCGGCCGGTCTGCGTCTGGACGGGTTGCTCTTGCCCGCAACTGCCTCGGGCGCCGCGGCCTGCGCGTCCTGAATATTCGGTTGCATGTTCATGCCGGTCTCGCCTTCTCGTTGAGGAGCGTGCGCGCGCGGGCGATGTCGCGGCGGACTTCGTTCAGCTCGCGCTGTTGGTGAGCTGCTGGGTCGCCTTCTGCATGCGCAGGCTGAACTGCGCGCGCAGCAGCGCGTGCAGCTCGCATTGAGCTCTTCAGGCGACTTCGCGTGCAGATCCTTCTGCGTCGGAGTTCACTGGCCTTTCAACCACCCAGCTGCCGGAACACGAACATGGTGCGGATCGGAAGCTTCGCCGCGGCCAGCGCGAACGCCTCGCGTGCCAGCGGCTCGTCGACGCCGTCCATCTCGTAGAGCACCTTGCCGGGCTGGATCTCGGCGACGAAGTACTCCGGGTTGCCCTTGCCGTTGCCCATGCGCACCTCGGCGGGCTTCTGCGAAACCGGCTTGTCCGGGAAAATGCGGATCCAGATGCGGCCGCCGCGCTTGATGTGGCGCGTCATCGCGCGGCGCGCGGCCTCGATCTGGCGCGCGGTCAGGCGGCCGCGGCCGGTCGCCTTCAGCCCGTAGTCGCCGAAGCTGACCTTGGCGCCGACGGTCGCAACGCCCTTGTTGCGGCCCTTCTGCTCCTTGCGGTACTTGCTTCTAGCTGGTTGAAGCATTCTTCACTCCTGGACTCTTGCGCACGCGCTTGGGCGCTTCCGGCGCCGGTGCGGGCGCCGCCTGCGGCTCGCCGTTGGCGCATCACCTCGCCCTTGAATACCCAGACCTTGATGCCGATCACCCCGTAGGTGGTCTTCGCCTCGGCAAAGCCGTAATCGATATCGGCACGCAGCGTATGAAGCGGAACACGGCCTTCGCGGTACCATTCGGTGCGCGCAATCTCGATGCCGTTCAGGCGGCCCGCGCTCATGATCTTGATGCCCTGCGCACCCAGCCGCATCGCGTTCTGCATCGCACGCTTCATGGCGCGGCGGAACATGATGCGCTTCTCCAGCTGCTGCGCGATCGAGTCGGCGATCAGTTGCGCGTCGACCTCCGGCTTGCGGATCTCCTCGATATTGACGTGCACCTCGCACGCCCATGAGCTTGCGCAGGTCGGCGTGAAGGACTCGATGTCCTCGCCCTTCTTGCCTATCACCACGCCCGGCCGCGCGCTGTGGATGGTGATGCGCGCATCCTTCGCCGGCCGCTCGATGATCACTTTGCCGACCGAGGCGTGCGACAAGCTGCTTCTTCAGGTAGTCCCGGACCTTGAGGTCCTCGTTCAGCATCGTCGCGAAGTTCTTGCTGTTCGCGTACCAGCGCGAGGCCCAGTTCCGGTTGACGCTGAGCCGGAAGCCGATCGGATGAATTTTCTGTCCCATGGAATATCCTATTTCTTTGCCGTCGCCGACGGTGATGAAGACGTGGCAGGTATGCTTGGTCACGTTTCCGCGCCCCTTGGCGCGGGCATGAAGCGCCGCAGGGGTGCCGCGCTCGACGAAGATCTTCTTGACTTTCAACTCGTCGACATCGGCGCCATCGTTGTGCTCGGCGTTGGCGATCGCGGATTCGAGCACCTTCTTGATGATCTTCGCGCCCTTCTTCGGGCTGAACGCGAGCAGGTTGAGCGCCTTTTCGACCGGGAGGCCGCGAATCTGGTCGGCCACCAGCCTGCCCTTCTGGGCCGACAGGCGCACGCCGTGCAGCGTCGCTGGGGTTTCCATGGCTTTCTCCTTACTTCTTGGCCGGCGCCGTGCGGCGCCGCGAGCTTCTTGTCGGCGGAGTGGCCCTTGAACGTGCGGGTCAGCGCGAACTCGCCGAGCTTGTGCCCGACCATGTTCTCCGAGATGTACACCGGCATGTGCTGCTTGCCGTTGTGCACGGCGATGGTCAGCCCGACGAAATCCGGCATGATGGTCGAGCGCCGCGACCAGGTCTTGATCGGACGCTTGTCGTTGGTCGCGCGCGCCGCCTCGACCTTCGCCTGCAGATGATGGTCCACGAACGGGCCCTTCTTGACCGAACGTGCCATTCGGTTATCCTTTCTTCGCACGTGGCGGCGGCGGACGATCATGCTGTCGGTGCGCTTGTTCTGCGCGTCTTGTAGCCCTTGGTCGGCGTGCCCCACGGCGACACCGGAGGTGCCTGCCGCCGCCGCCGTTGGTGCGGCCGCCCATGCGGGTGGTCGACCGGATTCATCGCCACGCCGCGCACCGTCGGACGGATGCCGCGCCAGCGGTTGGCGCCCGCCTTGCCGATCGAGCGCAGACTGTGCTCCTCGTTGCCGACCTCGCCGATGGTCGCGCGGCAATCGACGTGCACCTTGCGGATCTCGCCCGAGCGCATGCGCAGCTGCGCGTACGCGCCTTCGCGCGCGAGGAGCTGCACCGACGCGCCGGCCGAACGCGCGATCTGCGCGCCCTTGCCGGGCATGCATCTCGACGCAGTGGATGGTCGTGCCGACCGGGATGTTGCGCAGCGGCAGGCTGTTGCCCGCCTTGATCGGTGCCTCGGCGCCGCTCATCAGCTGCGTGCCGGCGGCCACGCCGCGCGGCGCGATGATGTAGCGGCGCTCGCCGTCGGCGTAGAGCAGCAGCGCCAGGTGCGCGCTGCGGTTCGGGTCGTATTCGAGCCGCTCGACCTTCGCTGCGATGCCGTCCTTGTTGCGGCGGAAATCGACGATGCGGTAGTGCTGCTTGTGGCCACCGCCCTTGTGCCGCATCGTGATGTGGCCGTTGTTGTTGCGGCCGGAGCCGCGCTTCTTGCTTCTCGATCAGCGCGTCGACCGGCGCGCCCTTGTGCAGTTCCCGGGTGACGACCTTGACCAGCGCGCGGCGGCCCGGCGAAGTCGGTTTGACTTTGATCAGTGCCATGTCAGGCCTCTTGGGCGAAGTTGATTTCCTGGCCCGGCTTGAGGCTCACGTAGGCCTTCTTCCAGTGCCGTCGCCGGCCGCTGTACGCGCCGAAGCGCTTCGCCTTGCCCTTGACGTTGGCGATCTGCACGGCCTCGACCTCGACCTTGAACAGCAGCTCCACCGCGGCCTTGACCTCGGGCTTGGTCGCGTCCTGGGCGACGCGGAACACGACCTGCGAATGCTTGTCGGCGATGTGCGTTGCCTTTTCCGAGACCGTGGGCGCCAGCAGCAGGGTCAGCAGGCGCTCGGGCTTGAACCTGGGGCCAAGTGCCTTGGCAGCCGTCGTTGTCTTGGTCGGGCTCATGCCAGGATCTCCTCGAACTGGGCGACCGCCGCGCTGGTCAATATCACGTTGTCGAAGCGGACCAGGCTGACCGGATCGACTTCCCGCGCCTCGAGCACCAGCACGCCGGGCAGGTTGCGCGACGACAGGAATACGTTGTCGTCGAACTTGTCGGTGACCACCAGCACGCTGCCGGTCAGGCCGAAGCCCTTGATCTTTTGCGCAAAGAGCTTCGTCTTCGGCGCGTCGACGCGTGATCTGCTCGACGACCGCCAGCCGGTTCTCGCGCACCAGCTGCGACAGGATGGCCGCAATGCCCGCGCGGAACATCTTGCGGTTGACCTTCTGTGAGAAGTTCTCGTCCGGCGAGCTCGGGAAAGATCTTGCCGCCGCCGCGCCACAGCGGGCTGTTCGCCTGGCCCGCACGCGCCCTGCCCGTTCCCTTTTGCGCCCATGGCTTCTTGTGCGACTTGTTGATATCGGCGCGCCCTTTTTGCGCGCGATTGCCGCTGCGCGCGTTGGCCTGGTACGCCGTCACGAGCTGGTGGATCAGCGCTTCGTTGTACTCGCGGCCGAACAGCGCATCCGACGCAGCGTGCGTCGCCGCGGGCTTGCCGCGCTCGTCGATCAGTTTCAGGTCCATGGTCAGGCCCCCTTCTTCAGCGGTGCCTTGGCTGCCGGCCGGACCACGATGTGGCCGCCGTCGGCGCCCGGAACCGCGCCCTTGACGAGCAGCAGGCCGCGCGCCGCATCGACGCGGACGACCTTGAGCGTTTGCACGGTGCGCTTGACGTTGCCGTGCTGGCCTGCCATGCGCTTGCCGGGAAACACGCGGCCCGGATCCTGCGCCATGCTGATCGAGCCCGGCGAGTTGTGCGAACGCGAATTGCCGTGCGACGCGCGGTTGGAGCTGAAGTGATGCCGCTGGATGGCGCCGGAAAACCCGCGGCCCTTGGTCGTTCCGGCAACGTCGACCAGCTGCCCGACGGCGAAGGTCTCGATGCTGATCGTCTCGCCGACCTTGAGGTTCGCGATCTGCTCGGCGGAGACCGGGAATTCCTTCAGCAGCTCGCCCGCCTCGACGCCGGCCTTGGCGAGATGGCCTGCCTGCGGCTTGCTGACGCGGCTCGCGCGGCGCTTGCCGTAGGTGACCTGCACGGCGGTGTAGCCGTCGGTCTCCTGCGTCTTGATCTGGGTGACACGATTGTTGGCGACGTCGAGCACCGTCACCGGAACGGCAACGCCGTCGTCGGTGAAAATGCGCGTCATGCCAACTTTGCGGCCGACTAGTCCTAGACTCATTTTCGTCTTCCTTCAAAGCCGCCGATTACGATTGACCGGCGGCGAGTTCTTCAAACGGTGCGCTCGTTCGCGGTCGCATCCCCGCTCCGCGGGGCCCCTGCTCCGCGCTCACTCGCGTTCCTTCGTTTGATGCTTTCCTTTGCAACCTCTTTTCAATCCAATGCCGGTGCGCTCGTTCGCGGTCGCATCCCCGCTCCGCGGGGCCCCTGCTCCGCGCTCACTCGCGTCATTGAAGCTTGATCTCCACGTCCACGCCTGCCGGCAGGTCGAGCTTCATCAGCTGGTCGACCGTCTTGTCGGTCGGGTCGATGATGTCCATCAGCCGCAGGTGCGTCCGGATCTCGAGCTGGTCGCGCGAGGTCTTGTTGACGTGCGGCGAACGCAGCAGGTCGAAGCGCTCGATCTTGGTCGGCAGCGGCACCGGACCCTTGACGACCGCGCCCGAGCGCTTCGCCGTTTCGACGATTTCCTGTGCCGACTGGTCGATCAGCTTGTAATCGAACGCCTTCAGTCGGATCCTGATTCGTTGGTTCTGCATGTTAGTTCCTAGATGTCAGATGTCAGATGTCAGTTCAGATGTCAGATGATCGCATCGTGTCAGATGTCGAACTGACATCCGACATCTGACATCCGACATCTGACATCGGTTACTCAATGACCTTGGCGACCACGCCGGCGCCCACCGTGCGGCCGCCCTCGCGAATCGCAAAACGCAGCCCCTCTTCCATCGCAATCGGCGCAATCAGGGTCACCGTCATCTGGATGTTGTCCCCAGGCATCACCATCTCCGTCCCCGCCGGCAACTCCACGCTCCCCGTCACGTCCGTCGTCCGAAAGTAAAACTGCGGCCGGTACCCCGGGAAAAACGGCGTATGCCGGCCCCCCTCTTCCTTGCACAGGATGTACACCTCGCAGCTGAACTTGGTGTGCGGCGTGATGCTCCCCGGCTTGGCCAGCACCTGCCCCCGCTCCACCTCCTCCCGCTTGGTGCCTCTGAGGAGTACGCCTACGTTATCTCCGGCCTGCCCCTGGTCCAAGAGCTTCCTGAACATCTCCACCCCCGTGCACACCGTCTTCAGCGTGGGTTTGAGACCGACGATCTCCAGCTCCTCCCCCACCTTCACCACCCCTCGCTCCACCCGACCCGTCACCACCGTCCCCCGGCCCGAGATGCTGAATACGTCTTCCACCGGCATCAGAAACGGCCCGTCAATCAGCCGCTTCGGCTGCGGAATGTAGCTGTCCAGGGCGTCCGCCAGCCGGTCGATGCACGCCTCCCCCAGCTCGCTCTTGTCCCCCTCCAGCGCCAGCTTCGCACTCCCAATCACGATCGGAATCTTGTCCCCAGGAAACTCGTACTTGGATAAGAGCTCCCGCACCTCCAGCTCCACCAGCTCCAACAGCTCCTTGTCATCGACCATGTCCGCCTTGTTCAGGAACACCACGATGTAGGGCACCCCCACCTGCCGCGCCAGCAGAATGTGCTCCCGCGTCTGTGGCATCGGCCCATCGGCCGCGCTCACCACCAGAATCGCCCCGTCCATCTGCGCCGCACCCGTGATCATGTTCTTGATGTAGTCGGCATGCCCCGGACAGTCCACGTGCGCGTAGTGCCGGTTCTTCGTCTCGTATTCCACGTGCGCCGTGTTGATCGTGATCCCCCGCGCCTTCTCCTCCGGCGCATTGTCAATCTGGTCGTACGCCTTCGCCTCCCCTCCAAACTTCTTCGACAGCACCAACGTCAGCGCCGCCGTCAGCGTCGTCTTCCCGTGATCAACGTGCCCAATCGTCCCCACATTCACGTGCGGCTTCTTCCGCTCAAACTTGCCCTTGGCCATTTTCTATCTCCAGCTTCTTCGTTGACTTTTCAGCGTCGAATCGTCGGCTCGTTTGCCAGCTGAAGCCCGCGATTCGACGGAAGAGTTACCGGACAAAAGTAGGTTTTCACTTTTGTCCGATCAGCTCTTCTTGTTGATCACCGCTTCCGCGACGGTCTTCGGCGCCTCGGTGTAGTGCTTGAATTCCATCGTGTACGTCGCGCGCCCCTGCGACAGCGAACGCAAGGTCGTCGAGTAGCCGAACATCTCCGACAGCGGCACTTCCGCCTTGATCACCTTGACGCCGACGACGTCTTCCATGCCCTGGATCATGCCGCGGCGTCCCGACAGGTCGCCGACGACGTTGCCCATGAAATCCTCGGGCGTCTCGACCTCGACCGCCATCATCGGTTCGAGCAATATCGGATTCGCCTGGCGCATGCCGTCCTTGAACGCCATCGACGCCGCCATCTTGAACGCGTTCTCGTTCGAGTCGACGTCGTGGTAGCTGCCGTCGAACAGCGTGACCTTGACATCGACCACCGGGAATCCGGCAAGCACGCCGTTCGGCAGCGTCTCACGCAGGCCCTTTTCCACCGCCGGAATGTATTCCCGCGGAACCGCGCCGCCCTTGATCGCGTCGACGAACTCGAAGCCCTTGCCCGCTGCCTGCGGCTCCATTTTCAGCCACACGTGCCCATACTGGCCGCGGCCGCCCGACTGCTTGATGAACTTGCCTTCGACCTGCACCGGTTTCTTGATCGCCTCGCGGTAGGCGACCTGCGGCTTGCCGACGTTGGCTTCGACGCCGAATTCGCGCTTCATGCGATCGACGATGATCTCGAGGTGCAATTCGCCCATGCCCGAGATGATCGTCTGACCCGACTCCTCGTCGCTGCGCACGCGGAACGACGGGTCTTCCTGCGCCAGCCGGCTCAACGCGATCCCCATCTTTTCCTGGTCGGCCTTGGTCTTGGGCTCCACCGCCTGCGAAATCACCGGCTCGGGGAATTCCATCCGCTCGAGCATGATGACGTGCGCCGGGTCGCACAGCGTCTCGCCGGTCGACGCTTCCTTCAAGCCCACGGCGGCGGCGATGTCGCCGGCGTGAACTTCCTTGATTTCCTCGCGCTGGTTGGCGTGCATCTGCAGCAGCCGCCCGATGCGCTCCTTGCGCTCGCGCACCGAGTTGTACACGGTGTCGCCCGACTTCAGCACACCGGAATAGACGCGGATGAACGTCAGCTGGCCGACATACGGGTCGGTCATGATCTTGAACGCTAATGCGGCAAACGGCTCGCTGTCGGCAGCCTTGCGTGCTGCAGGCTTGCCGCGATCGTCCTCGCCCTCGACCGGCTTGATGTCGATCGGCGAGGGCATGTAGTCGATGACTGCGTCCAGCATCGCCTGCACGCCCTTGTTCTTGAACGCCGAGCCGCAGAGCATCGGCACGATCTCGTTCCTGATCGTGCGCATCCGCAGCCCCCGCTTGATCTCGTCGATCGACAGATGGTGGCCTTCGAGGTACTTGTGCGTCAGATCGTCGTTGGCTTCCGCCGCGGCTTCGACCATTTTTTCCCGCCACTTCCCCGCCTCTTCGACGAGCTCGGCCGGGACCTCCCGCGCTTCGTATTTGGTACCTTGCGACGCGTCGTCCCAGTAGATCGCCTTCATGCGGACCAGATCGACGATGCCCTCGAACTTTTCTTCGGCCCCGATCGGAATCTGGATCGGTACCGGATTGCCCTTCAGCCGTGTCCGGATGTGGTCGTACGACTTGAAGAACTCGGCGCCCTGACGGTCCATCTTGTTGATGAACGCCAGCCGCGGCACCTTGTACTTGTTCGCCTGGCGCCAGACGGTTTCCGACTGCGGCTGCACCCCGGCAACCGCGTCGTACACCATGCATGCGCCGTCGAGCACGCGCATCGAGCGCTCGACCTCGATCGTGAAGTCGACGTGGCCGGGCGTATCGATGATGTTGATGTGATGCTCGGGATAGTTGTTGTCCATCCCCTTCCAGAAGCACGTCGTCGCCGCGGAAGTGATCGTTATGCCGCGCTCGCGCTCCTGTTCCATCCAGTCCATGATCGCAGCGCCGTCGTGCACTTCGCCGATCTTGTGCGACACGCCGGTGTAGAAAAGTATGCGCTCGGTGGTCGTGGTCTTCCCGGCATCAATGTGCGCACTGATGCCGATGTTCCGATAGCGCTCGATGGGTGTCGTTCGTGCCACGTTATGTCATTGCCTGAATGCGTGCGGGGAATTGCCACTCGGGTCCGCCGCCACTGGTTCATCTTGTCCGTCTAGAACCGGAAGTGCGAGAAGGCCTTGTTCGCCTCGGCCATCCGGTGCACCTCTTCGCGCTTCTTCACCGCGCCGCCGCGGCCTTCCGACGCCTCGAGCAGCTCCGCCGCCAGCCGCTGCCCCATCGACTTTTCGCCCCGCTTGCGCGCCGCTTCGCGGAGCCACCGCATCGCCAGCGCAACCCGCCGCACCGGACGCACTTCGACCGGAACCTGGAAATTCGCGCCGCCCACGCGGCGGCTCTTGACCTCGACCATCGGTTTCGAGTTCGACAGCGCCTGGTTGAAGACCTCCAGCGGATCCTTGCCGCCCTTCTTGGCGATCGACTCGAACGCGCCGTAGACGATGCGCTCCGCGACCGACTTCTTGCCCTGGCTCATCAGGACGTTGACGAACTTCGCCACGTCGCTGTTCGAATACTTCGGATCCGGCAGGATCTCGCGCTTGGGGACTTCTCTGCGTCGTGGCATATGCGTCTCGTTCCTTGGAGTCTCAAGCCGCCTTGGGCTTCTTGGCGCCGTACTTGGAGCGGCTCTGCTTGCGATCCTTGACGCCGGCCGTGTCGAGCGCGCCGCGCACCATGTGATAGCGCACTCCCGGCAAGTCCTTGACGCGGCCGCCACGGATCAGCACGACCGAGTGCTCCTGCAGATTGTGGCCTTCACCGCCGATGTAGCTGATCACCTCGAAACCGTTGGTCAGGCGCACCTTGGCGACCTTGCGCAGCGCGGAGTTCGGTTTCTTCGGCGTCGTGGTATAGACGCGCGTGCACACGCCGCGCTTCTGCGGGCTGCGCTTGAGCGCCGGCACCTTGCTCTTCGAGACGGGGGCCACGCGGCCCTTCCGCACCAGCTGATTGATCGTTGGCATGCTTTCGTTCCGCTCTTTTCACATGGCCGGATCGCTGCGCCGACAAGCTCGGCAGACCGTTTTCCGGACGCGATTTTTGAAGCACATAAATCAAAGTGGCCTAAAGGCTGTCTGCCCAGGCCACCTTTCTTGCGCCTCGGCCGACACGTCCCGACAGGCGGGCGATGCGACCGGGTACGCGCGCCCCACCGGCCCCGGCCTGCGTGGCCGAGCCTCAACCCCGGTGAGGGGCGAAAAGACCGTCAATTTTAAGGGGTTATGCTAGGCATGTCAACGTCGTGCACCGGCGTGAAGCGGTGCCGCGGCATGCTTCGGACGAAGCAGTGAGCCAGCCCGGTGCCGGCGCTTCCGCCGGCACCGGAATAGCGGGGCGGTGGCCGAAGGGTTGCCGGCCCGCGCATAGGCGACAAAAAGCCGGCGGATCGCTCCGCCGGCTCCCTGTCGCAGCCTTCGCAGCTTACGCGGCGTCGGCGCTGACCTCCGCCGCCGGCGCTTCGGTGACGAACCCCTCGGCGAGCAAGGCTTCGGGCGTGCCGCCGGCCTTCTGCTTCTTGCGGGCATTGTGGTACGCGAGACCCGTTCCCGCCGGGATCAGCCGGCCGACGATGACGTTCTCCTTCAACCCACGCAACTCGTCCTTCTTGCCCATGATCGCGGCCTCGGTGAGCACGCGCGTCGTCTCCTGGAAGGACGCTGCCGAAATGAACGAATCGGTCGACAGCGACGCCTTGGTGATGCCCAGCAGCATGTGCTCGTAGGTGGCGGGCTGCTTCGCCTCCGGCCCGCCCTTGATGCCGCCCCGTTCGAACACGCGATCGTTCTCGTCCAGCAGGTCCGAACGCTCGACCTGCTCGCCCGGGATGAAGCGCGTGTCGCCCGCATCCAGCACCTGCACGCGCCGCAGCATCTGACGCACGATCACTTCGATGTGCTTGTCGTTGATCTTCACGCCCTGCAGCCGGTAGACGTCCTGCACCTCGTCGGTGATGTAGCGCGCCAGCGCCTCGACCCCGAGCAGCCGCAGGATGTCGTGCGGATCCGCCGGACCGTCGACGATCGACTCGCCCTTGTTCACCACCTGCCCGTCGTGCGCCGTCACGTGCTTGTCCTTCGGTATCAGGTACTCGTGCGCGACGCCGTCGAGATCGGTGATCACCAGCCGCTGCTTGCCCTTGGTATCCTTGCCGAACGACACCGTGCCGGTGACTTCCGCCAGCGTGCCGGCGTCCTTCGGCGCCCGCGCCTCGAACAATTCGGCCACGCGCGGCAGACCCCCGGTGATGTCGCGGGTCTTCGACGTTTCCTGCGGAATCCGCGCCAGAACCTCGCCGACGGTGACGTCCTGCCCGTCCTTGACGGTGATGATCGATCCGAGCTGGAAGGTGATGTTCACCGGCAGATCCGATCCTGCCAGCTTGACCTCATGCCCATGATCGTTCAGCAGCTTCACCTGCGGTCGCACGCCCTTGGCGGCGGCACCGGCGCGACGCTTCGGATCGATGACGACGAGCGTCGAAAGGCCGGTGACTTCGTCCACCTGCTTCGCGACAGTGACACCTTCCTCGACGTTCTCGAACTTCACCCGGCCGGCGTACTCGGTGATGATCGGACGCGAGGTCGCGTCCCAGGACGCCAGTACCTTGCCGGCCTTCACCTGCTCGCCGTCCTTGACCAGCATGGTTGCGCCGTACGGTACCTTGTGCCGCTCGCGTTCGCGGGCGTTGTCGTCGTGGATCAGCACTTCGCCCGAGCGCGCGATGACCACCAGCTCGCCCTTGCCGTTGGTGACGTAGCGCATCACCGCGGAGAAGCGGACGATGCCGGCGGACTTGCTTTCGAGTTGCGATGCCGCCGCGGTACGCGACGCCGCACCGCCGATGTGGAAAGTCCGCATCGTCAGCTGCGTTCCCGGCTCACCGATCGACTGGGCGGCGATGACGCCGACCGCCTCGCCGACGTTGACCAGGTGCCCGCGGCCGAGGTCCCGGCCGTAGCAGGTCGCGCACAGTCCGTAGCGCGTATCGCAGGTCAAGGGCGTGCGCACCTTCACTTCATCGATGCCCAGCGCCTCGATCCGCTCGACCTCGTCTTCCGACAGGAGCGTTCCGGCGTGATACAGCGTCTCCTGCGTCTCGGGATTGACGACGTCGGCCGCGAGCGAGCGACCAAGTATCCGCTCGCGCAGCGCTTCGATGACCTCGCCGCCTTCGACCAGCGCCTTCATCGCCACGCCGTTGCTGGTTCCGCAATCGTCTTCGGTCACCACCAGATCCTGCGTGACGTCGACCAGCCGGCGCGTCAGGTAACCCGAGTTCGCGGTCTTCAACGCGGTGTCGGCCAGACCCTTGCGCGCGCCGTGCGTCGAGATGAAGTACTGCAGCACGTTCAGCCCTTCGCGGAAATTCGCCGTGATCGGCGTCTCGATGATCGAGCCGTCGGGCTTCGCCATCAGGCCGCGCATGCCTGCGAGCTGACGGATCTGCGCCGCGGAGCCGCGGGCGCCGGAATCGGCCATCATGTAGATGGAATTGAACGATTCCTGCTTGACCATCCTGCCGTCGCGGTCCTTGACCTCCATCGTGCCGAGCTGGGTCATCATCGCCTTGGCGATGTCGTCGCCAGCGCGGCCCCAGATGTCGACCACCTTGTTGTAGCGCTCACCCTGCGTGACCAGGCCTGACGTGTACTGCGCCTCGATTTCCTTCACTTCACGCTCGGACTTCTCGATGATCGAATGCTTTTCCGCCGGGATCAGCATGTCGTCGGCGGCGAACGAGATCCCGCCACGCGTCGCCAGGCTGTATCCGGCCTGCATCAGGCGGTCGGCGAATATCACCGTCTCGCGCAGCCCGCAGCGGCGGAAACTGCCGTTGATGATGCGCGAAATCTCCTTTTTCTTCAGCGGCCGGTTGATCGTGTCGAACGGCAATCCGGCGGGGAGTATCTCGGAGAGCAGCGAGCGGCCGACGGTGGTTTCGTAACGCGTGACCTTGTCGCTGCGCTCGCCGTCGGCGCCGACGACGACCTCCTTGATCCGAACGCTGATCTTGGCGTGCAGGTCGACCTGGCGGGTTTCGTATGCCCGCGCGACTTCGGCGATGTCGGCGAACAGCATGCCTTCGCCCTTGGCGTTGATCAGCTCGCGCGTCGCATAGTAGAGACCCAGCACGATATCCTGCGATGGGACGATGCAGGGCTCGCCGTTCGACGGCAGCAGCACGTTGTTCGATGCCAGCATCAAGGTGCGCGCTTCCATCTGCGCTTCGAGCGACAGCGGCACGTGCACCGCCATCTGGTCGCCGTCGAAGTCGGCGTTGAACGCCGTGCAGACCAGCGGATGCAGCTGGATTGCCTTGCCTTCGATCAGCACCGGCTCGAACGCCTGGATGCCCAGGCGGTGCAGGGTCGGCGCGCGGTTCAGCATCACCGGATGCTCGCGGATGACTTCTTCCAGGATGTCCCAGACGACCGGCTCCTGGCTTTCGACCATCTTCTTCGCCGCCTTGATCGTCGTGGCGAGCCCCATGGTTTCGAGCTTGTTGAAGATGAACGGCTTGAACAGTTCCAGCGCCATCAGCTTCGGCAGGCCGCATTGATGGAGCTTCAATTGCGGACCGACGACGATCACCGAGCGTCCCGAATAGTCGACGCGCTTGCCGAGCAGGTTCTGCCGGAAGCGACCGCCCTTGCCCTTGATCATGTCGGCCAGCGACTTCAGGGGCCGCTTGTTGGCGCCGGTCATCGCCTTGCCGCGGCGGCCGTTGTCGAGCAGCGAGTCGACCGCCTCCTGCAGCATCCGCTTTTCATTGCGCACGATGATGTCGGGCGCCTTGAGCTCGAGCAGACGCTTCAACCGGTTGTTGCGGTTGATGACGCGGCGATACAGGTCGTTCAAGTCGGAGGTCGCGAAGCGGCCGCCGTCCAGCGGGACCAGCGGGCGCAGCTCCGGCGGCAGCACCGGCAGCACCTCGAGAATCATCCATTCGGGCTTGATGCCCGACTTGTGGAACGCCTCGAGCACCTTGAGCCGCTTGGCGATCTTCTTGATCTTGGTGTCCGAGCCGGTGGTCTCGAGCTCCTTGCGCAGCTTCTCGATCTCGGTGTTCACGTCGAGCGAACGCAGCAGTTCGCGAATGCCCTCCGCTCCCATGCTCGCCGAGAAGTCGTCGGCATACTGCTCGACCTTGGAGAGGTAATCGTCCTCGGTCAAGAGCTGCCCGCGATTCAACGGCGTCATGCCCGGCTCGGTGACGACGTACGCCTCGAAATAGAGCACGCGCTCGATGTCGCGCAAGGTCATGTCGAGCACCATGCCCATGCGCGAGGGCAGGCTCTTCAGGAACCAGATGTGCGCGACCGGGCTGGCGAGCTCGATGTGGCCCATGCGCTCGCGGCGCACCTTGGCCAATGTCACCTCGACGCCGCATTTCTCGCAGATCACGCCGCGGTGCTTCAGCCGCTTGTACTTGCCGCACAGGCACTCGTAGTCCTTGACCGGCCCGAAGATCTTGGCGCAGAAAAGGCCGTCGCGCTCGGGCTTGAACGTGCGGTAGTTGATCGTCTCCGGCTTCTTCACTTCGCCGTACGACCACGAGCGGATCTTTTCCGGCGAGGCGAGCCCGGTCTTGATCGCGTCGAACTCTTCTTCCTGGGTGACCTGCTTGAACAGGTCGAGCAATGCTTTCATGCGTTACTCCCGAGTGATTCCTTGGCCCTTGTCATTCCCGCGAAAGCGGGAATCCAGTGTCGTGCGTCGAAAGACGCTGGGTCCCCGCGTCCACGGGGACGACGATCCATGCGACACCTATTCGCAACCCGCATCAATACCGCTCCAGGTCGATGTCGATCGCCAGCGAGCGGATTTCCTTCACCAGTACGTTGAACGACTCCGGCATGCCGGCCTCGATCTTGTGCTCGCCCTTGACGATGTTCTCGTACACCTTGGTGCGACCGTTGACGTCGTCGGACTTCACCGTCAGCATTTCCTGCAGCGTGTACGCGGCGCCGTACGCTTCGAGCGCCCACACTTCCATTTCGCCGAAGCGCTGGCCGCCGAACTGCGCCTTGCCGCCGAGCGGTTGCTGCGTGACCAGGCTGTATGGCCCGGTCGAGCGCGCGTGCATCTTGTCGTCGACGAGGTGGTGGAGCTTGAGCACGTGCATGTAGCCGACCGTGACCTGGCGATCGAACGCCTCGCCGGTGCGGCCGTCGTGCAAGGTTACCTGCCCCGACCGCGGCAGCCCGGCCAGCTCCAGCATGTTCTTGATCTCGGCCTCGGTCGCGCCGTCGAACACCGGCGTCGCAAAGGGCACGCCGTCGGTGAGATTGTCCGCGAGCTGCACGATCTCGTGGTCGTTGAGCGACTCGAGATCCTCCGGCTTGCCGGTGCCGTTATAGATCCTGGTCAGGAACTTGCGGATCTCGCCCGCATTCGCCTGCGCCTTGAGCATGTCGCCGATGCGGTGGCCGAGCCCCTTCGCGGCCCAGCCCAGGTGGACCTCGAGAATCTGGCCGACGTTCATCCGCGACGGCACGCCGAGCGGATTGAGCACAATGTCGACCGGCGTCCCGTCGGCCATGTAGGGCATGTCCTCGACCGGTACGATCTTCGAAACGACGCCCTTGTTGCCGTGCCGGCCCGCCATCTTGTCGCCCGGCTGCAGGCGGCGCTTGACCGCGACGTAGACCTTGACCATCTTCTGCACGCCGGGCGGCAATTCGTCGCCCTGCGTCAGCTTCTTCTTCTTGGCCTCGAACGCCTGGTCGAACTGGACACGCGTCTGCGCGATCGAGTCCTTCATCGCCTCGAGCTGGCGCGCCGCTTCCTCGTTGGCAAGACGAATGTCGAACCAGTCGTGGCGATTGGTGCCCTCGAGGTAGTCCTTGGTCAGGCGCGTGCCCTTGGCCAGGCGCTTCGGCCCGCCGTTGGCGGTCTTGCCCAGCAGGAGCTTTTCGATCCGCGCGAACGCGTCGTTTTCGACGATCCGCACCTGGTCGTTCAGGTCCTTGCGGTAGCCCTTGAGCTCGTCGTCGATGATCTGCGCCGCCCGCTTGTCGCGCTCGATGCCTTCGCGCGTGAAGACCTGGACGTCGATCACCGTGCCCGATATGCCCGACGGCACGCGCAAGCTGGTGTCCTTCACGTCGGACGCCTTTTCGCCGAAGATCGCGCGCAGCAGCTTCTCTTCCGGCGTCAGCTGCGTTTCACCCTTCGGCGTCACCTTGCCGACCAGCACGTCACCGGCTTCGACTTCGGCGCCGATGTAGACGATGCCGGACTCGTCGAGGCGACCGAGCTGGGCTTCGCCCAGGCTGGAGATGTCCCGCGTGATTTCCTCGGGGCCGAGCTTGGTGTCGCGGGCGACGACCGAGAGCTCCTCGATGTGGATCGATGTGTAGCGATCGTTGCCGACGACCCGCTCCGAGATCAGGATCGAGTCCTCGTAGTTGTAGCCATTCCACGGCATGAACGCGACCAGCATGTTCTGCCCGAGCGCCAGCTCGCCCATGTCGGTCGACGCGCCGTCGGCGATTACGTCACGCTTGGCGATGACGTCACCGACCTTGACCAGCGGCCGCTGGTTGATGTTGGTGTTCTGGTTGCTGCGCGTGTACTTGGTGAGGTTGTAGATGTCGACGCCGACTTCGCCGGCCGCCGTCTCGGCGTCATGCACGCGCACGACCATCCGGTTGGCGTCGACGTAGTCGACCTTGCCGCCGCGGCGCGCGAGCACCGCGGTGCCCGAATCGACCGCCGCCGTGCGCTCGACGCCGGTGCCGACCAGCGGCTTCTCGGCGCGCAGGCACGGCACCGCCTGCCGCTGCATGTTGGAGCCCATCAACGCGCGGTTGGCGTCGTCGTGCTCGAGGAACGGGATCAGCGACGCCGCGACCGAGACGATCTGCGCCGGCGCCACGTCCATGAACTGGACCTTGTCGGCCGTCGAGAGCATGAACTCGTTCTTGCAGCGGCACGAGACCAGCTCGTCCTTGAGCTTCCCGTTCTTGTCGAGCTGCGCGTTCGCCTGCGCGATCACGAAGGCGCCTTCTTCGATCGCCGACAGATAATGGATCTCGTCGGTCACCTTGCCGTGCACGACCTTGCGGTACGGCGTCTCGAGGAAGCCGTATTCGTTGGTGCGCGCGTACAGCGCCAGCGAGTTGATCAGGCCGATGTTCGGGCCTTCCGGCGTCTCGATCGGGCAGACGCGGCCGTAGTGGGTCGGATGCACGTCGCGCACTTCGAAGCCGGCGCGCTCGCGCGTCAGGCCGCCCGGCCCCAGCGCCGACACGCGCCGCTTGTGGGTGATCTCCGACAGCGGATTGGTCTGGTCCATGAACTGCGACAAGCTGCGACGAGCCGAAGAACTCCTTGATCGCCGCCGAAATCGGCTTGGCATTGATCAGGTCGTGCGGCAGCAGGTTTTCGCTCTCGGCCTGACCGAGGCGCTCCTTGACCGCGCGCTCGACGCGCACCAGGCCCGAGCGGAACTGGTTCTCGGCGAGCTCGCCGACCGAGCGCACGCGGCGGTTGCCCAGATGATCGATGTCGTCGATCTCGCCCCGGCCGTTGCGCAGCTCGACCAGGATCTTGATGACCGCGATGATGTCGTCGTTGGTCAGCGTTCCCGGGCCGGTCAATTCGCTCCGGCCGACGCGACGGTTGAATTTCATGCGGCCGACCGGCGAAAGGTCGTAGCGCTCCTCCGAGAAGAACAGCCCGTGGAACAGCGACTCGACTGCATCCTCGGTCGGCGGCTCGCCGGGCCGCATCATGCGGTAGATCGCGACGCGCGCCGCGGTCTGGTCCGGGGTGTCGTCCATCTTCAGCGTCTGCGCGATGTACGGGCCCTGGTCGAGGTCGTTCACGTAGATCGTGTGGATCTTCGCCACGGCGGCCTCGACCAGCTTGGCCAGCAGCTCGTCGGTGATCTCGTCGTTGGCCGAAGCGAGGATTTCGCCGGTGTCCTTGTTGACCACGTTTTCGGCGAGCGATGCGGCCGACCAGATAGTCATTCGGCACCGCGATCTTCTTGACGCCGCCTTCGGCCAGGTCGCGGATATGGCGTGCGGTGATGCGCTTGTCCTTCTGGACCAGCACCTTGCCGTCCTTGCCGTGCAGGTCGAACTTGGCGACTTCGCCGCGCAGCCGCTCCGGCACCAGGTCCATCTGCGAGCCCTTCTTCGCCAGGTGGAACGTGTCGAAGGCGAAGAACTGCTGAGGATGTCCTCGTTGGACAGGCCGATCGCCTTGAGCAGCGTCGTCACCGGCATCTTGCGGCGGCGGTCGACGCGGAAATACAGGTAGTCCTTCGGATCGAATTCGAAGTCGAGCCACGATCCGCGGTACGGAATCACGCGCGCCGAAAACAGGAGCTTGCCCGAGCTGTGCGTCTTGCCGCGGTCATGCTCGAAAAACACGCCCGGCGAGCGATGCAGCTGCGAGACGATCACCCGCTCGGTGCCGTTGATGACGAACGAGCCGTTGTTCGTCATCAGCGGGATTTCGCCCATGTAGACTTCCTGCTCCTTGACTTCCTTGACCGTCTCCTTCGGCGCTTCCTTGTCCATCAGGATCAGCCGGACCTTGGCGCGCAGCGCCGAGCAATAGGTGAGCCCGCGCTGCTGGCATTCGGTGACGTCGAACGCCGGCGGCAGCAGCGAAAATCCGACGAATTCCAGCCTGGCGTTGCCCGAGTGGCTGGAGATCGGGAAGATCGAGGTGAACGCGGCCTGCAGGCCCTCGTTCTTGCGCGCTTCCATCGGCGTCAGCTCCTGCAGGAACGCGCGGTACGAATTGAGCTGGGTTTCCAGAAGGAACGGCACCGGCAGCACGCTTGCGCGCTTGGCGAAGCTCTTGCGGATGCGTTTCTTTTCGGTAAACGAATACTGAGCCATTGGCCTTGACCTCTCGGGCGATCTTCCGGGCGCGCGCCGGCAACAGCTAAGGAAGCGAGCTGGCGCGTCACCCTTGGTTCATCGACTGATGCGGGGCATTGCGCCCCTTGGGATGGTGGTTGGCCACTACCAACCGCTGGCGGACGACGGCCTGCGAATGCACCGTCCGACCAAACCTGTCTTCTGCAGTCGGTTCAGAAGACGAAGATAAGCAAGCCTATATGCGGCCGCCCCGATGGCTTTCAAGAGGCGGCGCGGACTTGCTTGTCTTCGGCCATCTGGGAGCGCTTGCGCGCCACCCGAGACGAAGGCGATAGGCCCGGATTCAGTCCGAACCCATCGCTCCTGCTTGCATCATGTTTCAGAGCATACCGAGCTTTGCGACCTTCTCGGCATATGGTTCCAGTGCGCTCGTTCGCGGTCGCATCCCCGCTAAAGCGGGGCCCCTGCTCCGCGCTCACTCGCGTTACTTGATCTCCGCCTTGCCGCCGGCGTCATCCAGCTTCTTCTTGGCCGCTTCGGCGTCGGCCTTGTTGATGCCTTCCTTGACCGGCTTCGGCGCGCCGTCGACCAGGTCCTTGGCTTCCTTCAGGCCCAGCCCGGTGATCTCGCGTACTGCCTTGATCACGTTGACCTTGTTGTCGCCGATCGCCGTCAGCATGACGGTGAACTCGGTCTGCTCTTCGGCGGCGGGGGCCGCCGCAGCGGCGGCGGGTGCGGCGGCTGCCACGGCTGCGGCAGCGGACACGCCGAACTTCTCTTCCATCGCCTTGATCAGCTCGGAGAGCTCCAGCACGGTCATCGATGCGATCTTGTCGAGGATTTCCACTTGTTGAACAGCCATTTCGTTCTCCTGAATCGTAAGGTTGAATATTCGGTAGTCGTTGCATGCCGATCAGGCGGCCCGGCCTTGGCGTCGCGCACGGCCGCAAGCGTCCGCACGAACCTGGCCGGGACCTCATTCATCGTCCGGACCAGCTTGACGATCGGCGCCTGCATTGTGCCGAGCAGCTTGGCGATCAATTCCTCGCGCGAGGGCAGCGACGCCAGCGCGGAAATCTCCTTCGCCGACATCAGCTGGCTGGGCATCGCACCGCCGGCAATGACGAACTTCTCGTTGCCCTTGGCAAAGTCGTTCAGCACCTTCGCCACGGCGACGGGATCGGCGCCGATGCCGTACGCCAGCGGGCCGACCATCCTGTCGGCCAGCGAGGCGAACGGCGTTTCGGCGACCGCACGGCGCACCAGGGTGTTCTTCACCACCCGGAAATACACGCCGGAAGCCCGTGCCTTCGCGCGCAGCTTGGTCATATCGGCGACCGCCATGCCGCGGTTTTCCGCCAATACGATGGCCTGCGCGCCTGCGACCTGCTTCGCCACTTCCGCGACTACCGTTTGCTTCTGCTCCAGATTGAGACCCAAGGTCTACCTCCGTCATTTCGGAACCGGCGGCGGATTCGCTGCCTTCGATTCCATGCCGTCCCAACTGCCGGACGGTTCCCACGGTGACCTTACGTCAGGACAAATCCTGTCTTCGGGACACCATCTGCGCCGGATCAGGGATCAGAGGTCAGGCATCGGGGATCAGAAACACCCCTTGCACCGGCCAACTGCCCTGGTTTAAGCCAAAGCTCCTGCGGTCTTTGACGGCGCGCCGGGTTCAGGGATCAGAGGTCAGGCATCAGGGATCAGAAAACCCCGAGCCAACCTCGTCATCCTTAGCGGCGTTCCCTCAAATTAGTTCCACGTCGTTTCCTGATCCCTGATGCCTGATTCTTGATCCCTGCTACGCCTGCGGCTGCTGTGCGAACGTCGACGAGTCGACCCGCACACCCGCGCCCATCGTGCTCGACAGGCTGATCTTCTTCAGATAGATGCCCTTGGTGCCCTGCGGTCTCGACTTGTTCAGAGCTTCGATCAGCGCCATCAGATTCGTTTTCAACTGGTCGGACGTGAACGACGCGCGCCCGATCGTGCATTGGATGATGCCTGCCTTGTCGGTGCGGTATTGCACCTGGCCCGCCTTGGCGTTCCTGACCGCGGTGCCGACGTCGGCCGACACCGTGCCGACCTTCGGGTTCGGCATCAGGCCGCGCGGTCCCAGGATCTGACCGAGCTGGCCGACGACTTTCATTGCATCCGGCGTCGCGATGACGACGTCGAAATCCATGAAGCCTTCCTTGACCTTTGCCGCGAGGTCGTCGAAGCCGACGATGTCGGCGCCCGCCTCGGTCGCGGTCTTGGCCTTGTCGCCCTGGGCGAACACGGCCACGCGCACCTTCTTGCCGGTGCCCGCCGGCAGCACGACCGAGCCGCGCACCGTCTGGTCGGACTTCTTGGCGTCGACGCCGAGGTTGACCGCCACGTCGACCGACTCGTCGAACTTGGCGGTCGCGGTTTCCTTGACCAGCTTGAGCGCCTCGTCCAGCGGGTACGACTTCACGTGATCGATCCTGCTCCGCACCGTCTTCATGCGCTTGGACAGGCGCGGGGTGTCCTTGCTCGATGTGGTTGCCATGATCACTTCACCCCTTCGACGGTGATGCCCATGCTGCGCGCGCTGCCGGCGATCGTCCGCACCGCGGCGTCCAGATCGGCGGCGGTCAGATCGGGCGTCTTGGTCTTCGCGATCTCCTCGGCCTGGGCGCGGGTGAGTTTCCCCACCTTGTCGGTGTGCGGCTTGGCGCTGCCCTTGTCGACCTTCGCCGCCTTCATGATCAGCACCGTCGCCGGCGGCGTCTTCATCACGAAGGTGAAGCTTTTGTCGGCGAACGCCGTGATCACCACCGGAATCGGCAGTCCGGCCTCGAGTTTCTGCGTCTGGGCGTTGAACGCCTTGCAGAATTCCATGATGTTCAAGCCGCGCTGGCCGAGCGCCGGCCCGATCGGCGGGCTCGGGTTCGCCTTGCCCGCCGGCACCTGCAATTTGATGTAACCGACGATCTTCTTTGCCATTGCCTACTCCTTGGTGGGTGCTAGCGGACGCGACGCGCGCCCTCCCCGTTCATCACAGCCCCGCATACCGACGAGGCGCCGTCCGGATTGAGCGTCGGCTTTAGCTGACGCTCGAATCCGGACACATAGTCCGCCGGGCCGGCCTTATCGGCACGACGGACTATGCTTTTTCCACCTGCGAAAAATCCAGCTCCACGGGCGTCGATCGCCCGAAAATCGTGACCGAAACGCGCAGCTTGCTCTTTTCGTAGTTCACGTCCTCGACGTTGCCGTGGAAGTCGGTAAACGGTCCTTCCTTGACCCGAACCGCCTCGCCCATTTCGAACAGCACCTTCGGGCGCGGCTTTTCGACGCCTTCCTGCACCTGGCGCAGTATGGCGTCGACTTCCTTCTGCGTGATCGGCGTCGGCTTGTTCGCCGTGCCACCGACAAAACCGGTCACCTTCGGTGTGCTCTTCACCAGGTGCCAGGTGTCGTCGGTCATCTCCATCTCGACCAGCACGTAGCCGGGAAAGAACTTGCGCTCGGAGATCGCCTTGGCGCCGTTTTTCATTTCGACGACCTCTTCGACCGGCACGAGGATCTTGCCGAATTGATCGCCCAGATCGGAACGCCTGATGCGCTCGGTCAGCGCCCGCTGCACGCTCTTCTCGAAGCCGGAGTAGGCATGCACGACAAACCATTTCTTGTCGCTCATCCCTCGCTCCGCCCGGTCGCCAGCTTGACCAGCCACGCCAGCGACGAATCGACCGCAAACAGGAATACCGCCATGATGACGACGAATATGAACACGATCCCCGTCGTCTGCAGCGTTTCCTTGCGGGTCGGCCACGAAACCTTCGCGGCCTCGGACCAGGCCTCCTGGCCGAATGCGAGCAGCTGTCGGCCGGGCTCGCTGAGCCAGGCGACGCCGGCCGCCGCGAGGAGCCCGCCCAGCACCATCAGAAAGCGCAAGACCGCCGCGGTGTCGCTGAAGTGATAGAAGCCCCACACGCCGGCGACTACCAGTGCTCCCGCCAGGGCCAATTTGATCTTGTCCAGCATCGTTACCTTTTAGATGACCGAATTCCACGGCCTGCGTTCAACACTGCGCCGGCCGCCGGCACTCCCATCTGCATCGTTCGTCGCCCGGCCGATCGCCCTTGCCAACCTGCCCCTGGTTCCGCGCCGCCACCCTCGGTGGCAGGCCAGGAGGGAATCGAACCCCCAACCTGCGGTTTTGGAGACCGCCGCTCTGCCAATTGAGCTACTGGCCTTTTGTCAGATGTCAGATGTCGGATGTCAGTTCATTGCACGTTTGATCGGATGGGGAATCTGACATCTGACATCTGACATCTGACATCTGACATCGGTTACTCAATGACCTTGGCGACCACGCCGGCGCCCACCGTGCGGCCGCCCTCGCGAATCGCAAAACGCAGCCCCTCTTCCATCGCAATCGGCGCAATCAGGGTCACCGTCATCTGGATGTTGTCCCCAGGCATCACCATCTCCGTCCCCGCCGGCAACTCCACGCTCCCCGTCACGTCCGTCGTCCGAAAGTAAAACTGCGGCCGGTACCCCGGGAAAAACGGCGTATGCCGGCCCCCCTCTTCCTTGCTCAGGATGTACACCTCGCAGCTGAACTTGGTGTGCGGCGTGATGCTCCCCGGCTTGGCCAGCACCTGCCCCCGCTCCACCTCCTCCCGCTTGGTGCCTCTGAGGAGTACGCCTACGTTATCTCCGGCCTGCCCCTGGTCCAAGAGCTTCCTGAACATCTCCACCCCCGTGCACACCGTCTTCAGCGTGGGTTTGAGACCGACGATCTCCAGCTCCTCCCCCACCTTCACCACCCCTCGCTCCACCCGACCCGTCACCACCGTCCCCCGGCCCGAGATGCTGAATACGTCTTCCACCGGCATCAGAAACGGCCCGTCAATCAGCCGCTTCGGCTGCGGAATGTAGCTGTCCAGGGCGTCCGCCAGCCGGTCGATGCACGCCTCCCCCAGCTCGCTCTTGTCCCCCTCCAGCGCCAGCTTCGCACTCCCAATCACGATCGGAATCTTGTCCCCAGGAAACTCGTACTTGGATAAGAGCTCCCGCACCTCCAGCTCCACCAGCTCCAACAGCTCCTTGTCATCGACCATGTCCGCCTTGTTCAGGAACACCACGATGTAGGGCACCCCCACCTGCCGCGCCAGCAGAATGTGCTCCCGCGTCTGTGGCATCGGCCCATCGGCCGCGCTCACCACCAGAATCGCCCCGTCCATCTGCGCCGCACCCGTGATCATGTTCTTGATGTAGTCCGCATGCCCAGGACAGTCCACGTGCGCGTAGTGCCGGTTCTTCGTCTCGTATTCCACGTGCGCCGTGTTGATCGTGATCCCCCGCGCCTTCTCCTCCGGCGCATTGTCAATCTGGTCGTACGCCTTCGCCTCCCCTCCAAACTTCTTCGACAGCACCAACGTCAGCGCCGCCGTCAGCGTCGTCTTCCCGTGATCAACGTGCCCAATCGTCCCCACATTCACGTGCGGCTTCTTCCGCTCAAACTTGCCCTTGGCCATGAGTGCTGCTCCTTGCGATGTCTATTCGCGCGCCCGCCGCTGCGAGTTATTTCTGCGTACAGTCCGTGGTGCCCATGGAGCGGATTGAACGCTCGACCTCTCCCTTACCAAGGGAGTGCTCTACCACTGAGCTACATGGGCGCTTGCTGCCCTCGAGCGACCCCGCCCATGCGAGCTGCCGCGACAACCGTTGCACCGCTCCATGCTGCACCGATAGTGGAAAACGGAACTACTGGAGCGGGTGAAGGGAATCGAACCCTCGTCATAAGCTTGGAAGGCTTCTGCTCTACCATTGAGCTACACCCGCTTGTCAGGTATCAGAGGTCAGGAATCAGGGATCCGCAAATCCCTCGACCCCGCCAGCGGGTGCGCCTCGCGCAGATCTGATACCTGATCCCTGACTCCTGAGCCCTGAACGGTGGAGGGGGAAGGATTCGAACCTTCGAAGGCAGAGCCGGCAGATTTACAGTCTGCTCCCTTTGACCGCTCGGGAACCCCTCCGTCGAAACCGGGAAACCGCATAGTCTAGCAATTTCCATTCCCAAGTGTCAAACAAGCGCCGGTTTTGCCTAGATTACTGCGTCCCGCGACCACGCTGCCAAGGGTGCTTGCGTAGAATCCGGGGATGCACTACGACTACATCATCGTCGGCGCGGGATCGGCCGGTTGCGTGCTCGCCAACCGGCTCTCGGCCGACGGCCGGCACTCGGTGTTGTTGCTCGAGGCCGGGCCACCGGATAACTACCCGTGGATCCACATTCCGATCGGGTACGCGAAAACGATGTTCAACCCGCGCTACAACTGGTGCTTCCATACCGAGCCCGATCCCGGGATGAACGGGCGAAGGATCTACTGGCCGCGCGGCAAGACGCTCGGTGGCTCCAGCTCGATCAACGGGCTGATCTGCGTGCGCGGCCAGCGCGAGGACTACGACGGCTGGGCGGCGGCGGGTAACGCCGGCTGGAGCTACGACGACGTCCTGCCGTATTTCAAGCGGCTCGAGCATGCGGTCGACGGCGACCCGGCGTATCACGGACGAGACGGTCCGCTCTGGTGCTCGCCGATCCGCCGCAGCCACGCGCTGATCGACGCAATCATTACCGCCGCCGGCGAGCTCGGCATTGCCCGCAACGACGACTTCAACGGCGCGGTGCAGGAGGGCGCCGGCTACTACCATCTGTCGACCCGGCGAGGATGGCGCTGCAGCACCGCGTCGGCGTACCTCCGCCCGGCGCGCCGGCGCCCGAACCTGCGCATCGAAACCGACGCGCAGGCGACGCGGATCGCATTCGACGGCCGCCGCGCCAGCGGCATCGCCTATCGGCGCCGCGGCGCGGCACTCACCGCCAGCGCAGGCCGCGAAGTCCTGCTCTGCGCCGGCGCGCTGCAATCGCCACAGCTCCTGCAGCTATCCGGCGTAGGGCCCGGCAAGCTGTTGGCGAGCTTCGGCATCCCGGTGGTGCGCGAGCTCGCCGGCGTCGGCGAGAACCTGCAGGACCACCTGCAGGCGCGCGTCATATTCCGAATGCACGCAACCGATCACGACCAACGACGACTTGGCGAGCCTCTGGCGCACGCTCGGCATGGGCATCGACTATGTCTTCAATCGCGACGGACCGATGGCGGTCGGCATCAATCAGGGCGGAATTTTCGCCCGCCCGCCCCGGCGTCGCGACGCCCGACGTGCAATTTCACATCGCGACGCTGTCGTCCGACATGGCAGGCTCGCCGACCCACGCCTTCTCCGGCTTCACCATGTCAGTCTGCCAGTTGCGGCCGCAGTCACGCGGATCGGTGCGCATCAAGTCCGCTGATCCGCTGGCGCCGCGCCGCGCTGCAGCCGAACTACCTGTCGCGCCGGGTGACCGCGAAACCCTGCTCGCCGGCATCCGGCTGGCGCGGAAACTGGCCGCAACGCCGGCGCTGGCGCCCTACGTCCGGGCGGAATACCAGCCCGGCATCGCGGCGCAGTCGGACGCCGACCTGATCGAGTTCGCGAAAAATACCGGCGGGACGATCTTCCACCCCAGCGGCACCTGCAGCATGGGCGATATCGCGCGCGACCGCCAAGCGGTGGTCGACAGCGAGTTGCGCGTGCACGGCGTCGACGGGCTGCGCGTGGTCGATTGCAGCATCATGCCGACGCTCACGTCGGGCAACACCAACGTGCCGGTCGTCATGATCGCCGAAAAGGCGGCCGATCTGATCCTGCGCGAGGCGACGGCCTGATCGCCGGGCACCCAATCCGCGGAAGGAGCTGCGATGACCTGCTGCCACACCGATTTCGCGCTGGCCGAGGATAGCGACAAGGCATTCACCCTGGGCATGCCGACGTTCACGTTCGGCGCCGGCTGCCTGGCCGAAGCGGGCGATCAGGCGAAGGATCTCGGGTTGCGGCGGGTCGCCTTGTTCACCGACCGGACCCTTCGCGACTCCGAGCACGTGACGACGGTACTGACGGCGCTCGCTGCGCTCCGCAGCCATCGACGTCGCGGTCTACGACGAAGTGAAGGTCGAGCCGACCGACGCTTCGTTCCGCGCCGCGGCGCTATTCGCCGCCGAGGGGCGCTTCGACGGCTACGTCTCGGTGGGCGGCGGCTCGGTGATCGACACCTGCAAGGCGGCCAACTTGTACGCGACGCATCCCGCGGAGTTTCTCGACTACGTCAACGCGCCGATCGGCGCCGGAAAGCCCGTGCCCGGCGCGCTGAAACCGCATATCGCCTGCCCGACCACTTGCGGCACGGGGTCGGAGTGCACCGGCATCGCCGTGTTCGATCTCCTCGATCAACGTCAAGACCGGCATCACGTCGAAACGCCTGCGCCCCTCGCTCGCCCTCGTCGACCCGACCACCACCTACTCCTGCCGAAAAACGTGGTCGCGGCAAGCGGCTTCGACTGCATCAGCCACGCCCTGGAATCCTGACCGCGCGCGCCTGGCCGCGGCGGCGCAACCCGGCGCGCGGCGCCGAGCGTCCGATAGCCAAGGCGCCAACCCGTTGTCCGACGCGCTGGCCGCCGCGGCGCTGCGCACGGTCGGGCAATACCTCGTGCGCGCAGTGAACAACGCCGGCGACATCGAGGCGCGCACCGAGATGATGTACGCGGCGACGCAGGCGGGCATCGCCTTCAACGCCGCGGGCTGCCACCTGCCTCACGGATTGTCGTACTCAGTGTCGGGGCTGGCGCGCGACTTCGCGTCGACGGCTACCCGGCCGGCAAACGATCGTGCCGCACGGCATGGCGGTCGTGCTCAACAATCCCTCGGTCTGGCGATACACGGCGCCCTGTGCCCGAGCGCCATCTCCACGCCGCGACGTGCCTGGGCGCGAAACCGCGGACGCCGGCGCCGATGACGCCGGCGAGGCACTCGCCGGACGCGTGATCGAGCTGATGCGCGCGGCCGGCATGCCGAACGGCCTGGCCGCGCTGGGCTTCGGCGACGCCGACGTCGATGCGCTCGCCACCGGCGCCGAGCCGCAATACCGGGTGATCCGCAACGCGCCGAAGGACGTCTCCCGCGACGATCTCAGGGGCCTGTTCAGCGCCGCGATGAAGTATTGGTAGCCGAGGCTCCGACGTCCTCGACAACGGGCGCAGAGGACGCCGCGCCGGCTTGGCCGGGCCTGACGCGGCGGCCGGGCAGCCGTGCAACGAAACGGCTGCCCCTTCCCGGCTCGCTTTCGATCAGCAGCTCGCCCTGGTGGCGGATCAGCACGTGCTTGACGATGGCGAGCCCGAGTCCCGTTCCGCCGGTCGCGCGCGAGCGGCTGCGATCGACGCGATAGAAGCGCTCGGTAAGGCGCGGTATGTCGTCGGCGGCGATGCCGATCCCGGTATCGGCAACGCTGAATTCTGCGCCCGCTGCAGTCAGCCGCCAGTCGAGCTCGATGCGACCGCCGTCCGCCGTGTAGCGCACGGCATTGCTGATCAGGTTGCCGAACGCGCTGGCCAGCTCGTCGCGACTGCCGAGGACCGTCGCTGCATCGTTGATGGTCAGCCCGATCTCGTGCCTGCCCGCCGACAAGGCCTTGGCGTCGGCCGACAGCGCGAGCAGCAGCGGGACGATCGCGAATTCGGTTTCGTGCAGCGGACTTTGCTCGCTTTCCAGCGCCGACAGGGTCAACAGGTCGTCGACCAGGCGCTGCATGCTTTTCGCCTGCTCGTCCATCAGGGCGAGGCAGCGCCTTCGCTGCGCCTCGTCCAGCGGCACGTCGGTGAGCGTCTCGACGAAGCCCGCAAGCACCGTCAGCGGCGTCTTCAGTTCGTGCGATACATTGGCGATGAAGTCGCGCCGCACGCGCGCAACTGCCTCGATCCGGGTGATGTCGCGGCTCATCAGCAGCTTTTCCTCGACGCCGAACGGAACGATCTGCAGCGACAGCGTGAGCGCCTCGCGAGTGGACTTCAGTACCAGAGGCTCGCCTACGTCGCCGCTCGCAAGGTAGTGGACGAACGCCGGTTGGCGCACCAGATTGACGATCGGCGCCCCGCGATCCTTCCTGGCATCGATGCCCAGATGCGCCTCGGCGCGGGCGTTCGCCCATTCGATGCGGTTGTTGCCATCGAGCACGACGACGCCTTCGGGCATCGCTTCCGCGCCGCTTTCGAAGCGTTCGAGCGCAAGCCTGAGGTCGCGCTGCCGCGCCGAGCGCAGTCGCACCCTTCGATAGAGCGCGGCGTAAGCCAGGCCCCAGGCGCCGCGGCCTTCGGGCACCTGCCCGTCGACCGCGCCCGCCGCCCAGCGCAGCAGCCGGTCGAGCTCCTTGAGATGCCGGCCGACGATCGCGATCGCCCCGATGGCGAGGGCGGCGCAGGCAACACCCAGCCCGCCGATCAATCCGGCGATAAGCGCCAGCAGCGCGACCACCGCCGGCGCGACCAGACCGCGCAGCCAGATCGGGCTCATCGCCGCCGCCGCGGCGGCGCGCGCAAGGCGCTGCCCGTCGCCGATCTACGATTGCTTTGCTGCGGCAAGCCGGTATCCGCTGCCGCGCACGGTTTCGATCATGTGCTCCTGGCCGTGGGGCTCGAGCGCAAGCCGCAGGCGGCGGATGTGGACATCGATCGTGCGCTCCTCGATGTACACGTGATCGCCCCAGACCTGGTCGAGGAGCTGGGTCGCGTATGCACGCGCTCGGGGCGCGCCATCAGGAACTTGAGCAGGCGGAACTCGGTGGGGCCCAAGTCGACTGCCGCACCGGCGGCCGTGACGCGATGCGTCGCCGGGTCGAGGCGCAACGTGCCCACGGCAAGCGTCTCCTGTGCGGCTTCGGGTGCGCGCCGGCGCAGCACCGACTTGATCCGCGCCTTGAGCTCGCGCGGTGAAAATGGCTTGGTCACGTAATCGTCGACCCACGCCTCGAGACCGGCGACCCGATCTGCCTCGTCGCCACGCGCGGTCAGCATGATGATCGGCAGTTCGCGCGTGCGTGCGTCGGCGCGAAGCGTCCGCGCCAGCGCGAGCCCGGACTGACCGGGCAGCATCCAGTCGAGCAGCACCAGGTCGGGCAACGCGCCCTTGATGCGCGCCTGCGCGCTTTCCGCGTCGGCGACCGCGTGCACGGCGAAGCCCGCGTCCTCGAGGCTCACGCGCAGGAGCTCCTGGATTGCCGGCTCGTCCTCGACGACGAGGATCGACGTGCTCACTGGACTACCTTCTGGATGTTGGATGGCGCGAGCATGTTGGGGAACGCAGTGATCTTGACTCGGCGTGCCGGCTGCGCCGATCTTGTATTCCGACTTCCGTGCCCCCGGGGTGACTGCCACGCGCGCTGGCCGCTCGACGGCCCGCATGAGACCCGCAGCCCTCGAGGCGCCGGAAGACCCAGACGGGCTACAGGATGTAGCGCCAAGGTTCGCAGCCAGGAGCGCCGATCAGTGAGCGACCCGCGTGGGCTTCCGGCACGGCAAGTCATACCGCAACTTGCAGGAGTCTGTCCATGACCACTATTTTTGCCGGGCTGGACTGGGCCAGCCGAACCCACGCGGTGTGCGTCATCGATGAGCACGGTAGCGTGTGCGTGCAGTTCGAGATCAATCACGACGCCGCGGGCCTGACCGAATTGCGCCGCCGGCTGACCGCCTCGGGCGTCATGGCCGTGGCGATCGAGCGCCCCTCCGGGCTGATCGTCGATGCGCTGCTGGAGGGCGGCTTCACTGTCATCCCGATCCACCCCAACGTCGTCAAGGCCACCCGGCCGCGCTACCGCAGTCACGGTGGCAAGAGCGACGCCAGCGACGCCTACTTGTTGGCGGATCTGCTGCGCACCGACGGCCATCGTTTCCAACCGCTGGCCGCGCAAGGCGATGACATCCGCGCCTTGCGCGCCTTGGTGCGTGGGCGTGACGATCTGGTCGCCACCCGTGTGCAACTCGCCAACCAGCTGCGCTGCCTGCTGCAATCCTTCTGGCCCGGCGCCGCCGAGATCTTCGCCGACATCGACTCGCCTATCGCCTTGGCGTTCATCCAGCGTTACCCCACGCCTGAAGCGGCCAGCCGCCTCGGCCCCAAGCGCATGGCCGCGTTCTGCGCCCAGCATGCCTACAGCGGTCGGCGCAGCGCCGACGAACTGCTGGCCCGGCTGCACCAAGCTCCTGCCGTGGTCATCGGCGAGTTGGAGATGGAAGCCAAGGGCGAGCTCGCCCTCAGCCTGGTGCGCATCTTGGCCCGCCTGGTCGCGCAAGTCCGGCTGCTGACCAGCCGCATCGAGCACCACGTCGGCGCGATTGACGATGGCCGCCTGCTGATGAGCTTCCCGCGCGCCGGACGAGTGTGCGCGGCGCAAATCCTGGCGGAGCTGGGCAGCGTGCGCGAGCGCTTCGACAGCGACGAACATCTGGCTGCCGAAGCCGGCGTGGCCCCCGTCACCTACGCCTCCGGCAAGAGCAAAGCCGTGACCTTCCGCTGGGCCTGCAACCACCGCCTGCGCGCCGCCCTCACCTGTCTCGCCGACAACTCGCGCCACGCCAGCCACTGGGCCGCTCATGTCTACGCCCAAGCCCGCGCTCGTGGCTGCGATCATCCGCACGCCATTCGCATCCTCTCGCGGGCTTGGCTGCGCGTGATCTGGCGCGCTTGGATCGATCGCAAGCCCTACGACCCCACCCAACATCGCGCCGCTCAAATGCTGCTTCAAACGGCCACGGGTTGACACAGGATGTCTCATGCGGCCTCCGGCAGGCTCATTCCGCCACCTCGGCGCGAATCTGCTCGGCCGTCGCGTGGCGCACGTCCTTGCCCCTGACGGCCTGCACGACGTTCTCGGCCACGTTCTTGGCGTGGTCGCCGATGCGCTCGATCGATTTGGCGATGAAGACGATCTCCAGCGCCGCGCTGATCGTGCGCGGGTCCTCCATCATGTAGCTGATCAGCTGGCGCAGGATGGACAGGAATGCGGAATCGATCGCCTCGTCGTTGCTGACGACTTGCGCCGCCGCCTTGACGTCGAGCCGGGCGAAGGCATCCAGCGCGAGCTTGAGGTTGCCTTCGGCGAGCTCGGCGGCGCGCGTGATCTCGTGAAAGCGGACGTTGGACAGGCGCTCCGGCCGCTGCATCTGCTGCGCCTTGTAGGCGATCTTCTTGATCTCATCGCCGATGCGCTCGAGCTCGTTGACGACCTTCACCACCGTCAGCACCATGCGCAGATCGATCGCCGCCGGCTGGCGCTTGGCGATGATCTGGCTGCATCGCTGGTCAATGTCGACCTGCATCTGGTTGATCGCCTGCTCGTCGGTCGCGACCGAGGCGATCAGGTCGACGTCGGGATGTTTGAGCGCATCGATCGCGCGCGTGAGCTGGGTCTCGACGAGTCCGCCCATCGCCAGCACGCCGGAGCGTATTTCCTCCATCTCGGCGTCGAATTGCTTGTGCGTGTGATCGCTCATCCTGGCGCCTTCGCTCTCGCGGCCCCGGCTTGTCAGCCGAACCGGCCGGTGATGTAGTCCTCGGTTTCCTTGCGCCCGGGCTTCAGGAAGATCTCGTCGGTCGCGCCGAACTCGATCAGCTCGCCCAGGTACATGTACGCGGTGAAATCCGACACGCGCGCCGCCTGCTGCATGTTATGCGTGACGATGGCGATCGTATAGTCCGTCTTGAGCTCGGAAATCAGCTCCTCGATCTTCGCGGTCGAGATCGGATCGAGCGCGGAGGTGGGCTCGTCCAGCAGCAGGACCTCCGGCTTGACGGCGACCGCGCGCGCGATGCACAGGCGCTGCTGCTGGCCGCCCGACAGCGCGGTGCCGCTTTGCGTGAGCTTGTCCTTGGCCTCGCCCCACATCGCCGCCTTGGTCAGCGCCCACTCGACGCGCTCGTCCATTTCCCGCGGCCGCAGATCCTCGTACAGCCTGACGCCGAACGCGATGTTATCGTAGATCGACATCGGAAACGGCGTCGGCTTCTGGAACACCATGCCGACCTTCGCGCGCAGCATGTTGAGGTCGACGCTCGGCGTCGAGGATGTTGCTTCCGTTGAGCAGTATTTCGCCGACGGCGCGCTGCCCCGGATAAAGCGAATACATCCGGTTCATCGTCCGCAGCAAGCGTCGACTTGCCGCAGCCCGACGGCCCGATGAATGCCGTGACGCGATGCTCGGCAATGTCGAGGTTGACGTCCTTCAGCGCATGGAATTTGCCGTAGTAGAACTCGACGTGGCGCAGCGAAATTTTCGCCGCCTCGCGTTTCGCCGTGGCCTTTGCGATCTCGGGCCGCGCGGCCAGCGCTTCAAGGTTCATCGGGCCACCCCTGCGTCATTGGCTTCGGCTCTGGCGGAACACCGATCGCGCCAGGATGTTCAGGAGCAGGACGGCGAGCGTGATCAGCAGGGCGCCCGCCCAGGCGAGCTCCTGCCAGTCCTTGTACGGGCTCATCGCGAACTGGAATATGACCACCGGCAGATTGGACATCGGCGCATCGAGATCGGTTGTCCAGAACTGGTTGTTGAGCGCGGTGAACAGAAGCGGCGCGGTTTCGCCGGAGATCCGCGCCACCGCCAGCAGCACGCCGGTGATGATACCGGCGCGCACCGAGCGCAGGGTGACCAGCAGGATCATCTTCCACTGCGGTGTGCCGAGCGCGACTGCGGCCTCGCGCAGGCTGTCGGGCACCAGGCGCAGCATGTTCTCGGTCGTGCGGATGACGACCGGCACGACGATCAGTGCCAGCGCAAAGGCTCCCGCCAACGCGGAGAAGTGGTGCGACGCGAAAGACATATACCTCGTAGACGAACAGACCGATGACGATCGACGGAGCCGACAGCAGGATGTCGTTGATGAACCGCGTGCATGGCGCCAGCCAGCCGCGGCTGCCGAATTCCGCCAGATAGATGCCGGCAAAAATTCCCACCGGCGTACCGATCAGGGTGCCGAGCCCTGCCATGACGACGCTGCCGACGATCGCATTGAGCAAGCCGCCGCTGCTGCCGGGCGGCGGCGTCATCTGCACGAAGAGGTTGGCGCTGAGCGCGCCGAGGCCCGCCCTGGCCAAAGTGAACATGATCCAGAGGAGGAACGCCAATCCGAACGCCATCGTCAGCATCGACATGACGAGGTTGAACCGGTTGACCAGCAGGCGGCGGGAATAGAGGGTCATGGCGATCGCGCCCGTCTCGCTCAGGTCTGCCGGCCTTCGCGCTTGCCGAGCTGCAGCAGCAGCAGCTTGGCCAGCGCGAGCACGATGAACGTGATGACGAACAGTATCAGCCCGAGCTCGATCAGCGCCGAGGTATACAGGCCGCCGACCGCTTCGGTGAACTCGTTGGCCAGCGCCGACGCGATGCTGTTCCCCGGCGCGAAGAATCGACGCGGTCAGACTCGGTGCGCATTGCCGATCAGGAAAGTCACTGCCATCGTCTCGCCCAGCGCGCGTCCCAGCCCGAGCATGATGCCGCCGATGACGCCCACCTTGGTGTAGGGCAGGACGATGTTCCAGACCACTTCCCAGGTCGTGCAGCCCAGCCCGTAGGCCGACTCCTTCAGCACCGGCGGCACGATGTCGAAAACATCGCGCATCACCGAGGCGATGAACGGAATCACCATGATCGCGAGCATGAAGCCGGCGGTCAGCACGCCTATCCCCTGCGGCGGACCTTTGAACAGCGGGCCGATCAAGGGGGATGAGCCCAGCGTCCGTATCAGCCACGGCTGCAGATAGTCGGCGAACAGCGGCGCCAGCACGAACAGGCCCCACATGCCATAGATGATGCTCGGGATCGCCGCCAGCAGCTCGATCGCCGTGCCGAGCGGCCGCTTGAGCCAGCCCGGCGAGAGCTCGGTCAGGAACAGCGCGATGCCGAAGCTGACCGGCACGCCGATGGCGAGTGCGATTGCCGAGGTGAGCAGCGTTCCGACGATCGGGACCAGCGCCCCGAAATTCTCCGTGACCGGATTCCATTCGGCGCTGAACAGGAATCCCCAGCCGAACCGGTCGATAGCCGGGATGCTGCCGTAGACCAGCGATGCGACGATGCAGACCAGCAGCGCCAGCACCATGAACGCGAGAAAACGCGACGGCGCGAAAGGCCAGGTCATGCAGCGCGATTCTGCTTCGGATTGGTCTGGCAGCGCCCACGCTGGTCCCGGCGGCGATGCGCCAGTATAAACGGCGCGCGCCCGCGCTCGTCTGCATCGTCGCCGCCGGTGCCTGCCGCGCGTGGCGGCAGCGGGCGATGCCGCGTCCTGCCGGTGACGGCGGCGAACGCGCCGGACGGATTTCGCGCAACATCGCGGCGTTCGTCATCGGCGCGAACACCCCGGACACGGCATCGACGTGCCGCGTCAGTACAGCGCCTTGCCGGCAGCGTCCTTGATCTGCGCCCGCCACGCGGTCCTGATCTGGCTGGTCACGCTGTCCGGCAGCGGAACGTAGTCGAGCGCTTCGGCGAGCTTGTCGCCGTCGGCCGAATAGGCCCAGTCGAAGAACTTGAGCACCTCGCCGGCCACGTCCGGCTTGGCCTGAACCTTGTACATCAGGATGAAGTGGCCCCCGAGATCGGCCACGCGTCCTTGCCCGGCTGATCGGTCAGCAGCAGGTAATAGCCCGGCGCCTTCTCCAGTCGGCGCCCGCCGCGGCCGCCTTGAACGTGTCCGCCGTCGGCTTGACGAAATTGCCGTCGCGGTTCTGCACCTGCGCGATAAGCCATCTTGTTCTGCAGCGCGTAGGCGTACTCGACATAGCCGATCGAGCCCTTGACGCGCTGCACGTACGAGGCCACGCCTTCGTTGCCCTTGCCGCCGACGCCGGTCGGCCACGCGACCGAGGTTCCCACGCCGACCTTCTGCTTCCAGTTCTCGCTCACCTGGGACAGGTAGTTGACCCAGATGAAGGTCGTGCCCGAACCGTCGGAGCGGTGAACGACGGTGATTTCCGAATCCGGCAGGTTGGCGCCGGCGTTGAGGCCGGCAATCGCGGGGTCATGCCACTGGGTGATCTTGCCGAGATAGATGTCGGCGAGCACCGGGCCGGTCAGCTTCAACTCGCCCGGCTTCACCCCGTCGAGGTTGACGACGGGCACGTCGCCGCCGATGACCGTCGGGAATTGCATCAAGCCCGTCCTTGTCGAGGTCCTCAGGTTTCAGCGGCATGTCGGACGCGCCGAAGTCGACCGTCCTGTTCTGTATCTGCTTGATGCCGCCTCCGGAGCCGATCGACTGGTAGTTCATGCCGCACGCCGGTCCTCGCCTTGTAGGCTTCGGCCCATTTGGCGTAGACCGGATAAGGGAACGTCGCACCGGCGCCGGTGATCTCTGCCGCCTGTACCGCGACGGCGAATATCAGGTTGGCGGCAACCACCACCGCCGGCACATCGGGATCTCGCAATCACGTTTCGCACGCTCTGTCCTCGTAGTGTTGCCATGCCGCGGATTGTCGGCGGCGCACGTTACGGCGTCATGACAGAGGGGAGATTGCCGGAGCCTCGAAGCGATGGCGCGATGGCCGGTGCGAGGACTGCTAGTGCCGTGCGCTCGCCCCCGCGAGCTTTTGCACCAGGTCCTGGTTGGCGGCGAGCTCGGCGGCGGTGCCCGAGTAGACGACCTTGCCGTCGTCGAGGATGTCGGCGCGGTCCGCGACCTCGAGCGCCAGCGGCCGCGAGCGCACAGTGGTCCCCGGACGGGGATTCCGCACTCGACAGCTACACCAGACCTTGGACAGGACCGCCGGTTCCGGAATTGCCAATATATCGCAATGTGATATGTCTGTGCCAGCGCAGGCGGCCGCGCAGCCCCGCGACCGCCTCAGGTCGCCGTGGCTGGGAGCGTGGATGCCCCGGGCCGGACCCGGGTGAACCGCACCGGCACCGCCTCGACCAGGAGCCCGCCGTCGCGCCGGCGCACGCGGGTGTACGTGGAGGCGGCCAGGTCGCCGGTCGCGGGATGGTCGGCGCGAAAATGCGCGCCGCGCGATTCGCGCCGCGCCGCGGCGGCCGCGACGATGGCGCGGCTGGCATCGACCAGGTTGGTCAGATTGAGCCAGTCGTGCCAGCTCAGGTTGAAAGCGCGGTCGCGCGCGGCGGCGGGTAGCGCGTAGGCGCCCAGGTCGCCGGACAGCGCTGCCAGCGCGCTGGCAGCGCGCTCCAGGCCGGCCTGATCGCGGACGATGCCCGCTTCGTCCCACATCACCGCGAACAGGCGCTCGCGGATCGCTTCCAGATCGTTGTTCGCACCGCGTCCGAACGGCGCCTCGACCCGGTCGAGCGCGGCCTGGATCGCACCGGTGTCGGCGTCGCGAAACGCCCCTGCGCGCGCGATCCACGCCGCCATGGTGTCGCCGGCGATGCGCACCGAACACCGTCGAATTCGCCACGCCGTTGCCGCCGAGTCGGTTGGCGCCGTGGACGCCGCCCGAATCTTCGCCGGCGACGAACAATCCGGGGAGCGCCGTCGTGCAGTCGGCAGCGAATTCGACGCCGCCCATCATGTAGTGCGCGGTCGGCACGACTTCGACGCGGCCGCCGGCGAGGTCGAATCCGCAATCGGCGCAGCGCTCGACCATGCCTTTGAACTGGCGCCGCACGTTGTCGGCCCCCAGATGCGCCATCGACAGCCACACGCCGCCGTGCGGCGTCGTCCGTCCGGCGCGCATCTGCGCATCGATCGCGCGCGAGACGATGTCGCGGGTCGCACGTTCGGCACGCGGATCGACGGCGCGCATGAAGCGCTCGCCGTTGCCGTCGAGCAGGTACCCGCCGGCGCCGCGCAAGCCTTCCTCGAGCACGGTGCCGGTCATGCGCGTATGCGGTCCGGCGAGCAGGCCCGTGGGATGGAACTGCACCATTTCCATGTCGCGCAGCGGCAGGCCCGGCGGCAAGCGCCATCGCCAGGCCGTCGCAGCTCTTGTCGCCCGAGGGCGTGTGGTATCTGTACATGGTCGGGCCGCCGCCGGTGGCGAGCAGCACCGCCTTCGCCTCGGCCAGAACGTACTCGCCGGTGCGCATGTCGACCAGCAGCACGCGCGGCGAGCGCGCGAGCGTCGGACGTCGAGGATGAATTCGAGCGCCCGATGCTCCTCCAGCCGTGCGATGCCGCGCGCCCACACCTGCTCGGCCAGCCGGTTGATGATCTCGATGCCGGTCAGGTCGCCCTTGTGCACCGTGCGGTCGAACGTCTGCCCGGCGAACGCCTTCTGATGCACCGTGCCGTCGGGATTGCGGTCGAAAAAGCAGCCAAGCTCGTTTTCGAGCTCATGGATGCGTTCGACGGCGCCGGTGACCAGCGTCCACGCCAGATCCTGATCGGGCAGCCATTTGCCGCCTTCGATCGTGTCCATGAAGTGCCGCTCGACCGAATCGCCGGCGGCAAGCGCGACGTTGTAGCCGCCCTGGACCATGCGCGTGCAGCCGCACTTGCCGAGCAGACCCTTGACCGCGATCGTGATCGACAGCGACGGGTCGGCGGCATGCGCGTGCAGCGCGGCGAACAGTCCGGCGCCGCCCGCGCCGAGGATCAGGATGTCGGTGCGGATCCGCCGCATTCAGCGTGTGGGCCGGGCGTTGACGCCGAGCGCCGCGAGCGCGGCCGCGCGCTTGCGCGCGCGCATCGGCGTCGACGGACGGTGTACAGGCTGCCACCGCGGCTGTCCATGGCGACTCGCAGCGGGCCGAAGCCGCGGACGCGAAAGCGCCACAGGCTTTCCGGATTCAGGTCGTCGAGGTCGACGTCCTCGATGGCCTCGATCCAGGTCGTTTCCAGCGCCGCGGTGCCGCCGACGATCGCCAGGTACGCGCCGCCGAGGTCGCCGAACGCGGCGAGCGATGCCGCGCCGAGCCCGCCCTTGCCGATGATGAGGCGTACGCCGCAGCGCTCGAGCAGCGGGCGCGTGAAGCGCTCCATGCGGGCGGACGTCGTCGTGCCGATGCACACCGGCGCATAGCCGGTCGGATGCGCGGGCGAGATGTCGACTTTTTTCACGTTCGGCGCGGTGTGGATGACCGCATGCCCGGCGAGGTCGAATCGCGTCGCGCGGCCGCGGTCGAACATCGCGATCTGCGTGGCGTCGCGGATGCCGAACAGCGCGCCGTCCAGCGTCACCGTATCGTCGATTCGCAGCGCGCGCGCCTGCGCCTCGGTGACCGGCGTCGTCAGGTCGTGATGCGCATGCGCTCAGAAGCCGCTCAGTATCGCACTCAGTATCCATACTGCACGCCGGCGGTCGTGATCGTCGCGCTCGCCCGCCGCGCCGAATGGCACTGCATATTGACGGCCACCGGATTCATCGTGATGTGCGTCGCGGCGAGCTCGACGTGCACCGCGAACGCCGTGGCGTCGCCGCCCAGGCCCTGCGGTCCGACGCCGAGCATGTTGACCGCGCTCGAGAGCTCGTCTTCGAGTTTCGCGCCCTCGGCATCGGCGCAGTGCGTTCCCAGCGGCCGGGTCGCGGCGATCTTGGCCAGGTGCACGCACAGGTCGGCCGTGCCGCCGACGCCGACGCCGACGATCGTCGGCGGGCAGGTCTTGCCGCCGGCATCGAGCACGCAGTCGACGACGAAGGTCTTGATCGCATCGACACCTTCCGCCGGCACCGCCATCTTGAGCCACGAATTGTTTTCCGATCCGCTGCCCTTGGGAATCATCTCGATCTTCAGACCCTCGACATCGTCGCCATGGTCGACGTGGATCACCGGCACGCCGATGCCGCAGGACGTGTGCTCGTTCCTGCGCGTCAGCGGATGCACGATCGACGAGCGCAGCGGATGCTCGCGCGTCGCGCGCTCGCAGCCTTTGCGGATCGCCGCTTTCAGCGCCGCGCCGTCGCCATCGCCGAACTGCACGCCGCGCCCGATCGTGACGTTGTAGATCGGAATGCCGGTATCCTGGCAAAGCAGGTTGTCGGTCGCTTCGGCGACCGTGATGTTGCGGATCATCGTGCCGAGCACGTTCTGTGCCGTCGTCGAAGTCTCGCGCGCGGCGAGCGTGTCGAATCCCTGCTTGATGTCAGGCGGCAGGATCTTGAGCGCGCGGATGTAGAGCTCCTTGGCGACGCTCTCGATGAGGCCCGGATCGATGCGAACCATCCTGTCAGTATAGGTTAAGCGCGAACGCCAGCGCGCAGAATGCGGCGACACCGGCAGCGATGGCGACCCAGCTCCGCTGCGCCTCGCGCCGCCAGCCGACGAATTCGATCAGCAGCAGGCGCGAGCCCCCGGCAAGATGCGCGGCGAGCAGGAAGACGAGCACCACTTCGGAAGCCTTGACCAGCGGCCGCTCGGTCCAGCGCAGGAAGTCCCCGAGCGCGGCCTCGCCGGCGAGCGCGCGGCCGAGCGCGAAAAAATGCACCGGCAGGAACAGCGCCAGCAACAGCCCCGAGACTCGATGGACCAGAAACGCCCAGTACGACGGGTGGTCGCGGTTGCGCCAGCCGGCAGGCCTCACAGCACGACCGCCGCGACGGCGCGCAGGCCGAGGACGAACAGCGCGAGGCCGGCGGCGAGCCAGCCGAGGTCGATCGCCCGTCCGCGCCAACGTAGCCATTCCGACGCGATCGTGCGCAGCCCGATCGGCGCGTGGATTGCGACGGCGAGCACGAACACGCCGTAGAACGCCGCCCAGATTGCGCTGCCGCGCGTGCGGCCGAGGATGTCGGCAGCGGTCAGCCCGCCGCGGACCGCGACGATCATCGTCACCAGATGCACGATCACGCAGAGCGCGAGCACCGCCGCGCTCACCCGCTGCGCGAGCCAGAGGCGCGTTTCACTGCGCGCGCTCACAGCGCTCCCTTGCGCGCGGCGCGCGCGGTCATGCGCTTGAGCCCGGCTATCGATGCGGTCGGCGACAATTGCTTGGGACAGCGCTCGGTGCACGCCGCCTGCGTGTGGCAGGCGTGGCAGCCGGCGTCGCCGGCGACTGCGGCGAGGCGCGCGCCCCGGCTGCCGTCGCGTACATCGTTCTGAAGGGTCCAGGCCCGGTTGAGCGCCGCCGGTCCCAGATAGGACGGATTCCAGGTGACGACATCGCACGACGCGTAGCAGACGCCGCAGCCGATGCACTCGATTGCCGCGTCGATTTCGCGGCGCTCGGGCGAGTGGGGCGCGACGCGCGCGAAATCGTCATGCCGCGACGCCGTCGGCGTGAACTGCCCGCCGGCGCGCGCCCATTTGTCGAAGAACCCGCGCATGTCGACGACCAGGTCGCGCACGATCGGCAGATTGGCGAGGGGCGCGATCTCCAGGCGGTTGCCGGGCGCAACCCTGGCGACGTGCGTGCGACAGGTCCAGCGCGCGCGGCCATTGACCGTCATCGCGCACGAGCCGCACATGCCGACGCGGCAGGCGAAACGGTAGGCGAGGGTCGGATCGAGCCTGCGCTGGATCCAGGTGACCACGTCCAGCACGGTCTGCGATTCCTGCCGCGGCACCGCGTAGGTCTGGAAGCGGCCGCTGCCGTCATTGCCGCCGCGCCAGACGTCGACCCGGAGCTCGTCAGGCGCGCGCATCGCCGTGGTAGAGACGAACCGTGTGCCGCGCATCGGCGAAGAACAGCCAGCGTTCGGCGAGCAGCCCGATCATCGCCACCACCGCCGCGGCCAGCGCGAGCGCCCAGTGCCGCGAACCCGTGGCGAGCCAGAGCAGGGGCAGCCCGAAGCCCAGTGCCAGCGCGGCGATGCGCAAAGCCCGCCCGTGTCGGCGGGCGAGACGGAAGATAAATTCATCGGTGAGAAACGTGCGCTGGGTGTGCCCCGCATCGAAGAGCCGCGCCTGCGCCACGCTCACGCCGGGCGGCCGTACGCCTTGCGCCACGCCGATCGCCCGCTCGATGGTCAAGGCTTGGTTGCCGCCCCGATCGACCGCGCCATGGCGCCAGTAGCCGAGCTTGACGAGCAGGGCCGCAACGCCCAGCACCGCGGCGAGCCAGCCCCACGAACGCAGGTCGCCGCCATATGCCGCCGCGAGCACGAGCACCAGCAGCGCGCCGGACCAGTGGCCGAGCAGCAGATAAGCGGCCGGCGTCCATCGCGTGTGCCATTGCCGGATCGGCTTCAGGCTCGCGTAGATCATCGCGGTGCAATACAACAGGCCCCAAGCGGTCAGGCACACCAGGATCGCCGGCAGCGCGCGACGCGCGCCGGCGGCGCCGAACAAGACCAGGGCGAGATAGGCGAGCGCCAGCGGAAAGAGCAGCGCCGCGAGCACCGCCTCGCGCGACAGCCACGAAGTCCGGAAGCGCGCGAAGGCCCGCCATGCATTCGACGGCTTGGCCAGATGCAGCACCGACGAGGCGAGCCCCGCGGCGACGAGCAGCAGCGCGAGCGCAATGCCGTGCGGCAGGGCCGGCGGCGACAGCAGCGGCGCCGGACAGAGGTCGGCAAGTGCGAGCAGCGCGAGCAAGCCCAGGCCGGCGCCGGAGCTCACGGTGAAAAAGACGATGGAGAGCGCAGGCTTCATCGCGGCGCGCGATCGCCTCTAGCGACGGATGGCCGGGCTGGCGAGGCTCGCGAGCCCGCGTTCGAGCAGCGCACGCGCGTCGTCGACGCCCGGCAGCGCCTTCGGTTCCCGCGGCGGCAGATAGCGATTGACCGGCGCGTAGCCGAGTTCCGGCAAGAGCCCGAAGCCGCCGCGCTCCGCGGTGACTCGCGAGACTTCCGATTCCGGATCGTCGAAGTCGCCGAACATGCGCGCGTGCGTCGGGCACGCCAGCACGCACGCCGGCTGCCGATCCTCCGGCGGCAGCAGGTCGTCGTAGATGCGGTCGACGCAAAGCGTGCACTTTTTCATCGTGCCGGACGCCTGGTCGAGCTCGCGCGCGCCGTACGGGCATGCCCACGCGCACAGGTTGCAGCCCATGCACTTGTCCTGGTCGACCAGCACGATGCCGTCGGCACGCTTGTACGAAGCCCCCGTCGGGCAGACGCTCACGCAATCGGCGTCGACGCAATGCAGGCACGACATCGGGAAATTGATCGTCTTGCTCGCCGGATATTCGCCGACCTCGTAATGGCGCACGCGGTTGAGCCACACGCCGGACGGCTCGGCGCCGAACGGCTGGTAGTCGGACAGCGGACCGCTGACTGTCGACGACGCATTCCATTCCTTGCACGCGGTCGCGCAGGCGTGGCAGCCGACACAGGTGTCGAGATCGATGACCAGACCCAGCTTCACGCGATCACTCCATCGCACCGTTCGGGCATCAGGCTCTCTTGCTGGTCCACCGCAATACCGCCGGCCGCGCGCCGTCGTCACCCGGCACGCGCTTCGCCGGGGCGAACGTCGGCCACACGCCGGTTTCCCCGGGCGCGCACTTGCTCACGCTGACCCGCAGGTCGAACCACGCCGCCTGGCCGGTGACCGGATCGGAGTTGGTCAGACGGCGCTCGTCGCTGGCGTGCTTCGGCAGCAATTCCGAAATCAGGTGGTTGAGCAGGAACCCGGCCGTCGCCTCCGGCGCGTCCGCGGTGAGTCCGGCCGTTCCCCCCTGCCTGCCGACGGCATTCCAGGTCCAGACGGTGTTCGCCTCGACGCCTTCCATCGTCTTCAACTGGCTGCGGATACGGGCATGGCGCGACGCCACCCAGACCCAGTCGTAGTCCGCCAGCCCCAGCTTCCGCGCGCTGCCGCGATTCATGTACAGGTAGTTCTGCGCCACGATCTGCCGCAGCCACGCGTTCTGCGAATCCCACGAGTGGTACATCATCATCGGTCGCTGCGTGATGGCGTGGAACGGGTAGGCATCGCGCGCGAGCGCCTGGCTTTCCAGCGGCTCGTACCAGAACGGCAGCGGATCGAAGTACCGGGCGAGCCGTTCGCGGTCGGTCGGCGACGGCGGCTGCGGGCCGTCGTAGAGCCCCTGTCCGGCGAGGCGAAACTTCTGCAGCGGCTCCGAATACATCTGCAGGATCACCTGCACCGGCGGGGATCCGAACAGCGCGTGCTTCTCCGCGAACTCCAGGTAGTCCTTGTTCGCGAACCGGTAGTAGCGCATGTTCTCCGGCCAGGGATAGCTGAAGAACGACTGGTGCTCGATGTACTTTTCCCACTGCTTCGGATTGGGCTCGCCGCGCAGATGCGATTCGCCGTCCTTGCCGCGCCAGCCGGCGAGGAAGCCGATCCCGGGCAGCTTTTCGTAGTTGACGATGAAGTCGCGATAATCGGCGAACTTGCGCGAGCCGTCGTCCTTGGTGAATGCGGGAAACTTCAGCCGCGACGCCAGCTCGACCAGCACGTCCTGCCAGGGCTTGACGTCGCGGTCGAGCGCCAGGATCGGATGGCGGATCGAATCGGCCGCCGCGTCGGGCTCCGAGATCGGGCGGTCGAGCAGCGAGATCGCGTCGTAGCGCTCCAGGTACGTCGTGTCCGGCAGCACGAGGTCGGCGAAGTTGACGGTCTCGGACTGGAAGGCGTCGACGACCACGATGAACGGAATCGCGTATTCGCCGTGCGCGGCGGTGCGGGCCAGCATCTCGCGCACGTCGCCGGTATTCATCGACGAGTTCCACGCCATGTTGGCCATGAACAGCAGCAGCGTGTCGATCGGATACGGATCGTGGTTGGCCGCGTTGGTGATCACCATGTGCATCAGGCCGTGCGCCGAAAGCGGCGTTTCCCACGAGTACGCGCGGTCGATGCGCAAGGGCTTCCCGTCCTTGTCGATGACCAGATCCTCGGGCCGGGTCGGATTGCCGTTCGGCATGCGCTTCAGCGGCGTGTTCGGCGCGAAGATCACCTTCGGGTCGTTTTCCGGCAGCGTCCGCATCGGGATGCGGCGCGGGTACGGCGCGCGCGCGCGGAAATTGCCCGGTCCCTCGAGCGCCCCCAGCAGCATCTGCAGCAGGTGCAGCGCGCGGCAGGTCTGGAAGCCGTTGGAGTGTGCCGACACGCCGCGCATCGCATGCATCGCGACCGGGCGGCCGACGACGCTCTCGTGCACGCGCCCGTGCATGTCGGTCCAGCGGATCGGCAGCTCGACCGCCTCGTTGAACGCGATGTGGGCGACCTCGTGCGCGATGCGGGTGATCGTCGCCGCGGCGATGCCGCATTCGGCGGCGACCTTCTCCGGCGCGTAGCGCTCGTCCAGATAGCGCTCGCTGATGAGCGAGAACACGGTCTTGGCGCGGCGCCCGTCGGGCAGATCGACGGTCGCCAGCAGCGCCGGCGCGATGTCGGGCAGGTTGCCGTTGGTGAAAGCCTGCGCGACATGGTCCCAGACCAGCGGATTGTCGTGCTCGTCGCGGACGAACAGGCCGTCGCCCGGCACGCCCGGCGTCTGGACCACCAGCCAGGGCGCGTTGGTGTAACGGATCAGGAACTCCCAGTCGATCGTGCCGCGCTTGAGCAGCACGTGGATCAGCGACAAGGCGAGCAGCCCGTCGGTTCCCGGGCGAATCGGCAGCCATTCGTCGGCGATCGCCGAGTAGCCGGTGCGCACCGGATTGATCGATACGAACTTGGCGCCGCGCCGCTTCAACTTGTCGAGACCGATCTTCAGCGGGTTCGACGAGTGGTCCTCGGCGACGCCCCAGAGCAGGAAGTACTTGGCGTAGTCCCAGTCGGGCGCGCCGAACTCCCAGAACGAGTAGCCGATCGTATAGAGACCGGCGACCGCCATGTTGACCGAGCAGAAGCCGCCGTGCGCCGCCCAGTTGGGCGTGCCGAACTGCTGGGCCCACATGCCCGACAGCGCCTGCATCTGGTCGCGGCCGGTGAAAAAGGCGAGCTTGGTCGGATCGGTCGCGCGAATCTGCGCCAACCGCGCCGTCAGGATGTCGAGCGCCTCGTCCCACTCGATCTCGACGAAGTCGCCGGCGCCGCGCCTGGCGCCCGGCCGGCGCTTTAGCGGCTTGCTGAGCTTCGCCGCCGAGTACTGCTTCATGATGCCGGCCGAGCCCTTGGCGCAGAGCACGCCGCGGTTGACCGGATGATTGGGATTGCCCTGAATGAAGCGCACGCGATCGTTCTCGACGGTCACCTTGATGCCGCAGCGGCAGGCGCACATGTAGCAAGTGCTGAAATGCGTCTGCTGGCGGGAGCGGTCGTCGAAGACGATCTGGCGGGTCATGAGCGGTGTGGGTGCGTCGGTGCCGCTGCGCGACGGCGCGGCGGGCGCCCGGGCCAAGTATGACCGCGATTCTGCACGGTGTCAGAAAAACGCGAACAGCGCGCGCACGAGACCCAGCGCGGCGACGGCAGCGAGCACGCCCAGGACCGTGCGCTGGAACTGCGCTTCGGCGGCGCGCGCAAAGCCGCGCCGGCCGATGGCGATGCCGATCAACATCGGCACCAAGAGCCATGCCGCCCACAGCATGGTCGATCCGGTCGCGAGCCCTTGCTGCCGCGTCCATGCGAGGCCGTACGACGCGCTCAGGAAGAACAGCGTGATCAGCGTCGCGCGAAGCCTTGCGGCGGGCAGTTGTGTCGTAAACAGCATCGTCGCCGCGAACATTCCACCGATCGACGACAGTCCCGACAGGAACCCGGCGACCAGGCCGGTGCCGAGCCGCAGGGCGATCGTATCGCGCCAATGCGGATGCCAGCCGGTGTGCAGCATCAGCGCCGCAGCGAGGATCGCCGCCGAGACGGCGGCCCGCAGCGGCGCCTCGGGCAATACCGACAGGCACCATACGCCCAGCGGCACCGAGACCGCGTAGCCGGCAAGCAGCGGCCCGATCCAATGCCAGGCCACATCGCGCCATACCGAGCGCAGCAGCGACAGGCTGGCGAGAATTTCCAGCATCATCGCGGCCGGCACGATCTGCTGCGGCGACAGCAGGAGCGACATGCCGGCGACGATGAACGCGGACAGGCCGAATCCGGCGTACCCGCGCACGACGCCGGCAAACAGCGCGACCGCCGCGCCCCAGGCCACGTAGCCTAGCGCGGCGGGCAGCGGCGGCGCGATCAACGCGCGGTCATCTGCGGCGCGCCAGGCGCGGGGGAGCGGTTGCCCTCGGCGCCCTCCAGCGGCATCGATCAGCGCGCCGCAGTCGGCTTGTACTTGTCGAGATGGCGCACCGGCAGCGCCAGCGCATCGCGGCGGAACGGGTCGCCCAGCTCGCGCGTCACCATCATTTCCAGTATCGTCGTCCTGCCGTCCCTCTGCGCGTCGGTCGCGGCACGCAGCGCCGGACCGGCGTCGGACAGCTTGTCGACGCGGATGCCCTCGGCGCCCATCGCCTTTGCCACCACCGCCCACGACGGCTGCCGGTCGAGATTCACGCCGACAAAGCGCCTGGCATAGAAGTCGACGTGATTCTTCTTTTCCGCGCCCCACTGGCCGTTGTTGAACACCACCGCGGTGACCGGAATGCCTTCGCGCACGCAGGTCTGGATCTCGCCGAAGCTCATGCCCCACGCGCCGTCGCCGACGTAGGCGACCGCCGGCCGGCCGGGTGCCGCCGCCTTGGCGCCGACGATCGTCGGAAACGCATAGCCGCAGTTGCCGAAGCTCATCGCGGCGAACATGCTGCGCGGCGACTCGAAGCGCAGATACGAATTCGCCACCGAGCAGATGTTGCCGATGTCGGTCGACACCATCGCATCGCCGGGCATCGCCTTTTCCAGCTCGCGCAGCATCTGCCGCGGGTGCATCGCCGACGAGCCTTGCACCACCTCCAGCGACCAGGGGTCCTTTTCGTGCGTCCACTGCGCGAGCTCGGCCTCCCAGGCCGAGCGCTCGGCGGTGATTTGCGCGCGGCGCCGGTCCCGGTTGCCGTGGCAGGCGAGCGCCCGGCCGGACAGGCGCGTGATCAGCGCTCGCGCGGCGGCCCTGGCGTCGCCGCAGATGCCCACCGATATCGGCTTGACCAGGCCGAGCATCTTCGCATCGGCGTCGATCTGGATGATCTTCGCCCCGCCCGGCCAGTAGTCGAGCCCGTGCTGCGGCAAGGTCCCGAACGGCCCGAGCCGCGTGCCCAGCGCCAGCACGACGTCGGCTTTGGCGATGAGCTTCATCGCCGCCTTCGAGCCCTGGTAGCCCAGCGGCCCGCACCAGAGCGGGTGGCTGGCAGGAAACGAGTCGTTGTGCAGATAGCTGTTCGCGACCGGCGCCTGCAGAAGCTCGGCGAGCGCGATCGCCTCGGCTTGCGCCCCCGCCATGACCACGCCGCCGCCGCAGACGAGCACCGGGAATTGCGCGTCGGCCAGCAGCGCCGCGGCATCGTCCAGGCTCTGCTCGCCGCCGGCGCCGCGATCGATCGGCAGCGGCCGCGGAATCTCGCACTCGATGTCGCCGTAGAAATAGTCGCGCGGAATGTTGAGCTGCGTCGGTCCCATCTCGAGCAGGGCGCGATCGAACGCGCGCGAGGTGAGCTCGGCCATGCGCGCCCGGTTGTTGACGTGGGCCTGGAACTTGGTGATCTTGGAGAAAATCGGCAGTTGCTCGGTTTCCTGGAAACCGCCGAGCCCCAGCGTCATCGACCCGGTTTCCGGCGTGACCACGACGACCGGCGAATGCGCCCAGTACGCCGCCGCGACCGAGGTCACGAAATTGGTGATGCCCGGCCCGTTCTGCGCGATGCAGACGCCCGGCCGTCCGGAGACGCGCGAGTAGCCGTCGGCCATGTGTCCGGCGCCCTGCTCGTGCGCGACCGAGATGAAGCGGATGCCCGCGAGCGGAAACAGGTCCAGCGCGTCCATGTACGCCGAGCCGACGATGCCGAACACATCGGTGACGCCGTGCGCGACCAGCGTTTCGACGAACGCCTCGGACGGCGTCATTTTCTGGCGGCCGGTCACCGCGCTGCGGGTGGGAAGCGTGCCGGCGTCGGTCATCGAGTTCATCGTGCTACCTCCATGTTGCGAGCGGCTAGGCCAATGCGGCCGCCGGTTCCGTGTATGCGTAGCCCAGCGCTTCGGCGACCGGGCGGCAGGTTACCTTGCCGAACGCGACGTTCAAGCCGTTGCGCAGGTGCGGATCGTCGCCCAGCGCCGTGCGGTACCCCTTGTCGGCCAGCGCCAGGACGAACGGCAAGGTCGCGTTGTTCAGCGCGAAGGTCGACGTGCGGGGCACGCCGCCGGGCATGTTGGCGACGCAGTAATGAATCACGCCGTCGACGACATAGGTCGGCTCGGCATGCGTCGTCGGCCGCGACGTTTCGAAGCAGCCGCCCTGGTCGATCGCCACATCGACGATCACCGACCCCGGCTTCATCCGCTTCACCAGCGCGGCCGATACCAGTTTCGGCGCCGACGCGCCCGGAATCAGCACGCCGCCGACGACCAGGTCGGCGCTGGTCACGTGGCGCTCGATCGCGTCGTGCGTCGAGAACACCGTGTTCAACGGACGGCCGAATTGCCGCCACAGCGCGCGCAGCACGTCGGTGTCGCGGTCGAGCACCCAGACCTCCGCGCCCATGCCGAGCGCGATGTGGCAGGCGTGCGAGCCGACGACGCCGCCGCCCAGGATCACCACCTTGGCCGGATCGACGCCAGGCACGCCGCCGAGCAGCACGCCCAGGCCGCCGTGCGCCTTTTCGAGAAAATAGGCGCCGGCCTGGATCGACATCCGTCCGGCGACTTCCGACATCGGCGCGAGCAGCGGCAGGCCGCCGTTCTTCGAGGTCACCGTCTCGTAGGCGATGCACACGGCCCCGCTGGCGATCAGGTCGGCCGCCTGCTCAGGGTCGGGCGCGAGATGCAGGTAGGTGAAGAGCAACTGGCCGCGCTTGAGCTTCCGGCGCTCGGCGGCCTGCGGCTCCTTGACCTTGACGATCATCTCGGCGCGGTCGAAAACCTCCGCGGCACTGGCGGCGATCGTCGCTCCGGCGCGCCGGTAAGCATCGTCGTCCATGCCGATGCCCTCTCCGGCGCGGGTTTCGACGATCGCGTCGTGGCCGTGCGCGCGCACCTCACGCACGCTCTCGGGCGTGAGACCGACGCGGTGCTCGAGGACCTTGATCTCTCTGGGAACGCCGATGTGCATCGTGGGAGCGTGCCTCGCTCGTGCGCGACGATTCGACGACTGCGCGAGCGCGCCGCCGCTGCATTACCCCAGCTCGCAAGCTGGCGTAGAATCCTAACACAGCCCTGACACAGCCGCCCCGGGACGCCCGCGATCGCCGCGGTCCCGGTGCACCACGAGGAGCATCGATGGAACATGCCGAATCCAATCTGCGCGACCACCCCGCAGCCCGCAACGTCTCGCTCGACGAGTACTGGATGCCGTTCACGGCGAACCGGGAATTCAAGTCCGAACCCAGGATCGTCGTTCGCGCCGAAGGCATGTACTACTGGAGCGACCGCGGCCAGCGGATCATCGACGCCAGCTCGGGCCTGTTCTGCTGCGCCGCCGGGCACGGCCGCAAGGAAATCGCCGACGCCGTGGGCAACCAGCTTCGCGAGCTCGATTTCATCGCGCCGTTCATGCGCGGCCATCTCAAATCGTTCGAGCTCGCCGCGCGTGTCGCCGAGCTGACGCCGGGCGACCTCAACCGCATCTTCTTCGTCAACTCGGGCTCGGAAGCGGTCGACACGGCGATGAAGGTCGCGCTCGCCTACCACCAGGCGCGCGGCCAGGGCGGGCGCAACATGTTCGTCTCGCGCGAACGCGCCTACCACGGCGTCAATTTCGGCGGCGTGTCGCTGGCGGGAATCGTCAACAACCGCCGCCGGTTCGGGCCGACCTTGCCCGGCGTCGTGCACATGCGCCATACCCATCTCAAGGAAAATCATCTGGTCCGGGGCGAAGGAGCCCACGGTGCCGAGCTGGCCGACGACCTCGTGCGCTTCGTCAACCTGTACGGCGCCGAGAACATCGCCGCCTGCTTCGTCGAGCCGATCGCCGGCTCGACCGGCGTGCTGGTGCCGCCGAAGGGCTACCTGAAGCGTCTGCGCGAAATCTGCGACGCGCACGGTATCCTGCTGGTGTTCGACGAGGTGATCTGCGGGTTCGGCCGCACCGGCAAGGCGTTCGCCGCACAAAGCTTTGGCGTGACGCCCGACCTGATGACCATGGCCAAGGGCATGACCAACGGCGCGCAGCCGATGGGTGCCGTGGCGATCAGCGAGCGCGTGCACGATACGATCATCGGCGCCGCGGCCGAGGGAGCGATCGAATTCTTCCACGGCTACACCTACTCGGGACACCCGGCGCCTTGTGCGGCGGGGCTCGCGACGCTCGACATCTACCGCAAGGAAGGCCTGTTCGAACGCGGTGCAGAGCTGTCGCCGTATTTCCTGGACGGCATCTGGTCGCTCAAAGATCTGCCGGCGGTCGCCGACCTGCGCGGCTACGGGATGCTGGCGGCGATCGACGTGCATCCCGACGGCGCGCCGGGAAAGCGCGGGAATTTGCTGCAGAAAAAGTTGTTCGACAACGGCCTCCACCTCAAGACGACCGGCGATTGTGCGATCATCGCGCCGCCGCTGATCGCCGACAGGAAGGACGTCGACAGCATCGTCGACTGTTTGCGCAGGACCTTGGCGACGATCTAGAGGATTCGGCAAGGGAACAATGCGATGCTTCATCATCATCCGTCATTCCCGCGAAAGCGGGAATCCAGTGTCGTAGGGACAAAGCCGCTGGGTCCCCGCTTGCGCGGGGACGACGGATTTGTGCCGATCAACGGAGGGAACGTGAAACAATTGGTTTGCTGGACTCTTGTTGGCGATGGCGGCGGCCGTCGCGCTGCCGGTGGCGGCGCAGAAAACGGTTACCTTTGCGTATCAGGACATGATGAATCCCTGGCGCTGGGTGCAGCAGAGCCAGGAAATCGAAAAGGAGACCGGCTTCAAGATCAACTGGCGCCAGTTCGGCGGCGGCGGCGACGTGATCCGCGCCATGGCTTCGGGCGACGTGCAGCTGGGAGAAGTCGGCTCGACCGGGATCGCGACCGCGATCAGCCAGGGCATGGACGTCGAGCTCTTCTGGATACTCGAGGACATCGCCGCCGCGGAGGCCTTGGTCGCACGCAACGGCAGCGGCGTCAACACCATCGCCGACCTGAAGGGCAAGAAGATCGGCACGCCGTTCGTCTCGACGTCGCACTTCCAGCTCCTGTATGCGATGCAGAAGGCCGGCCTCAAGCCCACCGACGCGCAGGTGCTCAACATGCGCCCGCCGGAAGTCGCCGCCGCGTGGGAGCGCGGCGACATCGACGCGACATTCATCTGGGACCCGGTGCTGACGACGGTCAAGAAGAACGGCAAGGTGCTGATGACCTCGGGCGACATCTGCAAGGAAGGCGCCTGCACGTTCGACGGCCTGATCGTCACGCGCAAGTTCGCCAAGGAAAATCCGCAGTTCATGGTGGCGCTGGTCAAAGCGGTCGCCAAGGCCGACGCCGACTATCGCGCCAACGCCAAGGCCTGGACCGGCGACCCGGCCAAGGTCGCGGCGGTCGCCAAATGGACCGGCGGCAAGCCGCAGGACGTCGCCTCGTCGATGGCGCTGTACGGCTTTCCCAGCCTGCAGCAGCAGGCCTCGCCGGAGTGGCTGGGCGGCGGTGCCAACGGCGCCGCGTCCAAGGCGCTGTCGCAGCAAGCCAACTTCCTCAAGCAGCAGGGCCGGCTTACTGCGGTCTCTCCGGACTACAGCAAGAGCGTGACCGTCGAATGGGTAACGAAGGCGATGCACTAGCCCTCGCCACCATGGCGCGGGCCGACGGCGGCGCATTGCGCCGCCGTTTTTGTGGCCGCTGCGCGCCGGACGTCGCGCGCGCCGCGGCGTCGGCGAGCTGATCCGGACCCACCCCTTGCCCACGCTCGACATCCGCAAGCTAGGCGTACGTTACGCGACCAAGAACGGCACGGTCGATGCGCTGGCCGGCGTCGACCTGACGATGCGAGCGGGCGAGTTCGTGGTCGCCATCGGCGCCTCGGGCTGCGGCAAGACGACGCTCTTGTCGTGCATCGCCGGATTTCTGCCGCCGACCGAGGGGACGATCGTGCTCGACGGCAAGCCGGTGATCGCGCCCGGCGCCGACCGCGGCGTCGTGTTCCAGAAGCACGCGCTGATGCCCTGGCTCGACGTCGCCGAGAACGTCGAATTCGGCTTGCGCATGCGCGGCGCCAGCGCCGCGGCCCGGCGCAAGATCGCCCTCGACAAGCTCAGGCTGGTCGGGCTCGAGGGCTTGGCCGAGCGCCCGATCTACGAGCTCTCCGGCGGCATGCAGCAGCGCGTCGGCATCGCCCGCGCGCTCGCCAGCGATCCGGAGCTGATGCTGATGGACGAGCCGCTGGGCGCGCTCGATGCGTTCACGCGCGAGTCGATCCAGGAGCTGATCCTCGACGTCTGGCACCGCACCGGCAAGATGTGCTTCTTCATCACGCACAGCGTCGAGGAGGCGCTGTTCCTGGCGACGCACCTGGTCGTGATGACGCCGCGCCCCGGACGCATCTCGCACGAGTACGAGCTCGATTTCGGCCGCCGTTTCATCGCCTCGCGCGACGCCCGCGCGGTCAAGTCGTCGCCCGACTTCATCCGCATCCGCGAGGAAGTGCTGGCGGTCATCCTGCATCGCGACCATGCGGACGCGGCCGCACCTCGACCATGACGAAGCATGACGCCCCGGGCGCGGCCCGCCCGAAGACTTCGCGCTATGCGACGCCCGGCGAGGGGCCGAGCACCGCGATCTCGGTCGTCGACGATGGGCGCGATCTTCGCGCTGTGGTGGTTCGCGAGCCACTACGCGCTGGCTGCCGCCGCTGTTCCTGCCGACGCCGGAGACGGTTTTCACTCGGCTGTGCGAATCGGCGCGCGGCGAGCTGACCGATGCTCCGCTGGCGACGCATTTCGGCTGGTCGATGTTTCGCGTCTTCACCGCGTTCCTGCTCGCCTGCGTCACCGCGATCCCGATCGGCATCGCGATGGGCGTGTCGCGCGTCGCGCGCGGCATCTTCGATCCGCCGATCGAGTTCTACCGCCCGCTGCCGCCGCTCGCCTACCTGCCGCTGATCGTCATCTGGTTCGGCATCGACGAGTTGTCGAAGGTGCTGCTGATCTACCTCGCCTGCTTCGCGCCGCTCGCGATGAGCGCGCGCGTCGGGCGTGCGCTCGGTATCGCAGGAGCAGATCCATGCCGCGTATTCGATGGGCGCGTCGAAGTGGCAGGTGATCGTGCACGTGATCATTCCGGCGGCGATGCCCGAAATCCTGACCGCGATGCGCATCTCGATCGGCTTCGGCTGGACGACGCTGGTCGCGGCCGAAATGGTCGCCGCGACGCACGGCCTGGGCCAGATGGTGCTGAACGCGTCGAACTTCCTGCGCACCGACATCGTGATCATGGGCATCGTCGTCATCGGCGCCGTCGCCTATCTGTTCGATCTCTTGATGCGCCAGGTCGAAAGGGCGGTCGTGCCCTGGAAGGGGAAGGTCTAGTCAACATGCAGTCGCGTCGCCCCGGCGCAGGCCGGGGCCCAAGCGGCCGCTATCGAATTCGCGAGGCATCGCTTCTCGGACCCGGCCTCCGCCGGGATGACCGAGGAAATGACGGCTGCTACCCGCCGAATGCCGGTTATCGGAAAGGGTTGACAGGCCCCTCCCCCTTTGCCACGCTCGCCCCATGCCTACCCGTCCGCATTTCCAGCGCGCTGGTCGAGCGCGTCCGCAATCTGCCGGCGCTGCCGACCGCGATCGTCTATCCCTGCGATCGCGATTCGCTGCAAGCTCGCCCTGTCCGGCGCAGTTCGCCGGCTACCTGGCGCCGATGCTGGTCGGCCCCGAGGCGCGCATCGCCGATGCCGCCGCGCATGCCGGGCTCGATCTTTCGCGCATCGAACTGATCGACACGCCGGACGATCCGTCCGCCGCGGCGCACCGCGCCGTCGAGCTCGTGCGCGAAGGGCGAGGTCCGCGCGCTGATCAAGGGCAGCCTGATCCCGACGACCTGATGCGCGCCGTCGCCGCGCCCGGCACGGGCTTGCGCGCCGAGCGGCGGCTGTCGCACGCGTACTTCGTCGACGTGCCCGGCTTCGGGCGCTCGATTCCTGCTCTCCGATGCGGTGCTGAACATCGTGCCGAACCTCGCGGCCAAGCGAGACATCGTGCAGAACACGATCGATCTCGCGCAGGCTTGGGGATGCCCAGGCCGCAGGTCGCGGTGCTCGCGGCGGTCGAGGGCGTGACGCCGGCGTTGCCGGCAACCGGCGACGCCGCGGCGCTGGCGAAAATGGCCGCGCAAGGCATGATCCGCGGCGCGGATCGTGGCCGGTCCGATGACTGCCGACAGCGCGCTGTCCATGGCCGCGGCGCAGGCCAACGGCGTCGACGATCCCGTGGCCGGCCATGCCGACGTGCTGATCGTCCCCGGTCTGGAGTCCGGATCGCTGATGCTGCGCACGCTGACCGGCGATGTGCGGCGCGCTCGCCGCCGGCATCGTGCTCGGCGCGAAAGTCCCGATCGTGCTGGCCGGCCGCAACGACACGATGGAGGTGCGCATGGCGGCCTGCGTGCTGGCCTCGCTCGTCGCTTCTCCGCAAACGCAGCACGCGACCGGCGACGATGGCCGGCTTCGCCGTCGCCGCGTAGCTCCACCCTGCTCGCACCGTCGTTGCGCGATGCGCCGCGCGGCCGCATGATGGCGGCCGTGCAGCCTGCGTTTCTTCGCCGATGCCTCCGCTCGCGCTGAGGCTCCTTCCGTTTCTCGCCTGGCGCCATCGCGTGACCGCCGCGACCTTGCGCGCCGATCTTCCCGCCGGGCTGCTCGGCGCCTTGATCGTGCTGCCGCAGGCGGTCGCATTCGCGACGCTGGCCGGGCTGCCGCCGCAATACGGCCTGTACGGCGCGATGCTGCCAGCGATCGTCGGCGCGCTGTGGGGATCGTCATGGCACCTGGTCTCGGGGCCGACCAACGCGACTTCGCTGATGGTGTCCGCGTCGCTCGGCGCGCTGGCGCTGCCGTTCTCGCCCGAGTACCTGAGCCTGGTGCTGACGCTCGGCCTGATGATCGGCCTGATCAAGCTCGGGCTGGGGCTGGCGCGCCTCGGCGCGCTGGTCAACTTCATCTCGACTACCGTCGTCGTCGGCTTCACCGCGGGCGCTGGCCTGCTTGATCGTCGCCGCGCAGCTGGCGAATTTCTTCGGCGTGCCGGCCGCGCATCCGGCGACGCTTCACCCACGCGCTGACATCGTTCGCGCAACACGCGGGCGACATCGACCGCTGGACCGTCGCTGTCGGCGCCGTGACGCTTGGCGGCGGCACTCGCCGGCAGGCGCGCGCTGCCGCGCATCCCGTACATGATGACGGGGATGGTCGCCGGCAGCGTCTTCGCCTATGTGCTGGCCCGCGCCGGCGTCGCGCACGTGCCGACGATCGGCGCGCTGCCTTCCGCCATTCCGCATTTCTCGCTGCCGCGATTTCTCCGGCGACACCTGGCGCACGCTGGCGCCGATCGCGTTCGCGCTGACGGTGATCGGCCTGACCGAAGCGGTGGCGAGCGCGCGCGCCGTGGCGGCCCGATCGGGCCAGCGCATCGACGGCAACCAGGAATTCATCGGCCAGGGGCTGGCCAACATCGCCGGCGCATTCACGCTCGAGCTACCCGACGTCGGGCTCGTTCAACCGCACCGGCGCCAACTACGAGGCCGGCGCGCAAGACGCCGCTGGCGGCGGTGTTCTCCGCGGCGTTCCTGCTGCTGGTGCTGCTGGTGGTCGCGCCCGCTCGCGGCGTACCTGCCGCTCGCGGTGATGGCGGCGCTGCTGTTCGTCGTCGCCTGGGGCCTGATCGACTTCAATCGCATGCGCGAGATCGTGCGCGCCGAGCCGCAGCGAAGCGCTGGTGCTCGCGGTCACGTTCCTGGCGACGCTGTCGTCCAGCTCGAGTTCGCGATCCTGGTCGGCGTGCTCTGCTCGCTGTTCGTCTACTTCAACCGCACGACGCACCCGCGCCTGATCCACGCGGTCGCGCCCGATCCTGCGTCGTCGCGGCGGCGCTTTGCGCCGGTCGCGATCAGCGGCGCGCGGGCCGCCTGACCGAATGCCCGCAGCTCGCGCTGCTGCGCGTCGACGGCTCGCTGTTCTTCGGCGCGGTCGACCACGTGCGCGACGAGCTCGCGGCGATGCGCGCGCACGGCGTCGGCGCGCAGGCACGTCCTGCTGATCGGCAGCGGCATCAACTTCATCGACGTCGCCGGCGCCGAGCTGCTGGCGCAGGAAGCCGACGCGCAGCGCGACGCCGGCGGCGCGCTCTACCTGTGCAATCTGAAGCCGCCGTCGTCGACGTGCTGGAGCGCGGCGGCTTCCTCGAGCGCATCGGGCGCGACAACGTGTTCGCCACCAAGGACGAGGCGATCCGCGGCATCTACGCGCGGCTGGACTCCGCGATCTGCCGCGCCTGCAGCGCGCGCATATTCATCGAATGCCAGACACACCTGCCCGACGGGAGCGCCGCGCGCAGATGCGACTACGCGACTCTCCGGCGGGACGTCACTTCGGCCGCACGCAGTCCATGAAGTAGCGCAGCTTGCCGCTGCTCGCCTGGTCCTCGACCAGGCCGTGGATGTCGGTGTCGAAGCCGGGGAACTGCTGCGTTGAAGTTGCGCGCGAACTGCAGGTACTGCGACGATCGTGCGGTTGAAGCGCTCGCCGGGGATCAGCAGCGGAATGCCCGGCGGATAGGGCGTCAGCAGCACGCTGGTCACGCGGCCTTCGAGCTTGTCGATCTCGACGCGGTCGATCTCGCGGTGCGCCATGCACGCGAACGCGTCCGACGGCTTCATCGCCGGCTGCATGTCGGACAGGTACATCTCGGTCGTCACGCGCGCGACGTCGTTCGCCTTGTACATGTCGTGGATCTGCTGGCACAGGTCGCGCAGGCCGACGCGCTCGTAGTGCGGCTGCTTGGCGCAGAACTCCGGCAGGATCTTCCACAGCGGCTGGTTCTTGTCGTAGTCGTCCTTGAACTGCTGCAGCGCGGTCACCAGCGTGTTCCAGCGGCCCTTGGTGATGCCGATGGTGAACATGATGAAGAACGAGTAGAGCCCGGTCTTCTCGACGATGACGCCGTGCTCGGCCAGGTACTTGGTGACGATCGACGCCGGAATGCCGGTCTTGGCGAACTTGCCCGACACGTCGAGCCCCGGCGTGATGACCGTCGCCTTGATCGGGTCGAGCATGTTGAAGCCGGGCGCCAGATTGCCGAAGCCGTGCCATTTCTCGTTGGCGCTTGCAGCATCCAGTCGTCGCGCTTGCCCATGCCTTCCGGCGGCGAGCTGTCTCCGGACCCCAGACCTTGAACCACCAGTCCTTGCCCCATTCGTCGTCGACCTTGCGCATCGCGCGGCGGAAGTCCAGCGCCTCGATGATCGACTCCTCGACCAGCGCGGTGCCGCCCGGCGGCTCCATCATCGCCGCCGCCACGTCGCACGAGGCGATGATCGCGTACTGCGGCGACGTCGACGTGTGCATCAGGTACGCCTCGTTGAAGATGTGGCGGTCGAGCTTGCGGGTCTGCGATTCCTGCACGATGATCTGCGACGCCTGCGACATGCCCGGCCAGCAGCTTGTGCGTCGAGTGCGTCGCGAAGATCATCGCCTCCTTGCTGCGCGGCCGGTCCTTGCCGATCGCGTGCATGTCCTTGTAGAAGTCGTGGAACGCCGCGTGCGGCAGCCAGGCCTCGTCGAAATGCAGCGTCTCGATGCTGTCGTCCGAGCGTCTCCTTCAGCATCTCGACGTTGTAGGCGATGCCGTCGTAGGTGCTCTGCGTGATCGTCAGGATCCGCGGCTTCTTGTTCTTCGCCGCGCGCGCGAACGGATTGGCCTCGATCTTGCTTGCTGGATGTTCTCCGGGCTGGAATTCCTCCAGCGGGATCGGCCCGATGATGCCGAGGTGGTTGCGCGTCGGCGTCAGGAACACCGGGATCGCGCCGGTCATCGTGATCGCGTGCAGGATCGACACGTGGCAGTTGCGGTCGACGACGACGATGTCGTCCGGGCGCCACGTTGGCGTGCCACACCATCTTGTTCGACGTCGACGTGCCGTTGGTGACGAAGAAGCAGTGGTCGGCGTTGAAGATGCGCGCCGCGTTGCGCTCGGCCGCGGCGACCGGGCCGGTGTGGTCGAGCAGCTGGCCCAGCTCGTCGACCGCAGTTGCAGACGTCGGCGCGCAGCATGTTCTCGCCGAAGAACTGGTGGAACATCTGCCCGACCGGGCTCTTCAGGAACGCGACGCCGCCCGAGTGGCCGGGGCAGTGCCACGAGTACGAGCCGTCCTGCGCGTAGTCGACCAGCGCGCGGAAGAACGGCGGCGCCAGCGAGTCGAGATAGGCCTTGCGCCTCGCGGATGATGTGCCGCGCGACGAACTCCGGCGTGTCCTCGAACATGTGGATGAAGCCGTGCAGCTCGCGCAGGATGTCGTTCGGGATGTGGCGCGAGGTGCGCGTCTCGCCGTACAGGTAGATCGGGATCTCGGCGTTCTTGAAGCGGATCTCCTCGATGAACGCGCGCAGGCTTCAGCACCGCCGGGTCGAGCTCGCGGACCCGGCGTGAATTCCTCGTCGTCGATCGACAGGATGAAGGCCGACGCGCGCGACTTTGCTGCTGCGCGAACTGCGACAGGTCGCCGTAGCTCGTGACGCCGAGCACTTCCATGCCCTCCTTCTCGATCGCCGCGGCCAGCGCGCGGATGCCCAGGCCCGACGTGTTCTCGGAGCGGAAGTCCTCGTCGATGATGACGATGGGAAAGCGGAATTTCATCCAACTGCTCCTGCACGTCGTGCCGTAGGGTACGCCAGAAAAGAAAGGGGGTGCCCGGCCGTCGGCCGCACCCCTCGCAAGTGTCCTGCGTCAGAAATCTGCCTGGTGGCTTCTGAGTCAGTACACGGGGCGCATTGTGCACCGCGACGGCGTGCGATGCGAGAGATTTGGCAAGCGCGCGGCCGCAAGTACGAGCGCCGCCCGGCGGGCGGCGGCTCCCGGCGCCGTCAGAGGTTGGTAGCGACCAGGATTCCCGCCCAGGCCATGAGCCCCAGCCCGACCGGCGTGCGCAACCGACGCCCCCAGCGAAGGTTCTTCTCGGCGGCCATCGCGGCTGCCAGGACGAGCATCAGCCCCAGATTGCCCATCCCGGCGACGAACATGACCGCCATCAAGGCCCAGCAGCAACCGACGCAAAAGACGCCGTGCTCGACGCCAATGGAGAGCGCCTCGCGGCGCGGGCGCGCGCCCGTGCCAGCGCTCGTTGACGAACGCAAACGGCGTCCGGCACCGCTCCAGGCAGCGGTACTTGAGGGCGCTGAACTGGAACGCTCCGGCACCCGCCAGCACGACTGCGCCGACCACCCAGCCGCGGCCGACGAGCCAGCCCACCTGCGCGGCGGCGGCGTGCAGCAGGCTGTCCGCGCCGTGCGCCAGCAGCCCGAACCCCAGCCACGCGATGGCGTACCCGGCGATGACTCTTCCCAGCAGCGCGCCGGCGTCGGGGCGGCCGGCGACGACGCGGCCGAAGATGCCGAGCAGCGGCAGGGTCGTCGGCAGCATCATCGCCGTGATCATGAGCAGCCAGGCGAACGCATAGATCAGCGCCGGAATGATGATCGAGCCCTGCGGGATGCTGCGGCACAACTCGCCAATCAGGCCGGCGTCGGCCCAGCCGCCGTGTTCGAGATAGCGTGCGTACGGGCTCAGGCTCCAGGTGGCCAGCGCAATCCAGGCAGCCAGCGACAGCGCGCATACCAGCGCGAGCCGCAGCGCCTGTGGGTCGATTGCGCTTGCCGCGGCGGACGCCGAAGCACGCCGGTCGGGATCCAACGAGGGTTGCCCCGTAAGTGTCGCATCGCTGATTGGGCCCCGGCCTGCGCCGGGGCGACGCGCGTCTTCGTCATCCCGGCGCAGGCCGGGATCCAAGGAGCGATGCCTCGTAGTTTCGAGTCCGGACACGCGACGGATCGTCCTGGCCAGAAAGCCTTTAGGACTACGTGTCAGGCGTCGAACACGAAGGTGCTCTGCAGCGCGTTGTGGCCGCTCATGTCGAGGTTGATGCCCAGCTTGTCGACCTTGGAGCGATAGCGCGGGCTTTTTCCCACGAACACGGGCGCGCCGGGAACCGTCGAGAAGACCGTATCCGCCAAGGTGGTCGTCGCGCCGCTCGCGCTCTTGTACGGCTCGAGCTCGGCGTAGCCGGCGTTGCCGACCTTGATCGTGCCTTTGCCGCCCTGGACGTCCCACTGGATCGGCACTTTTTCGACCGAGACCACCTCGCCGACCAGCTTGGCGAGCTCGGCGACCGGGCCGCCCAGCTTGCCGGTATAGACGCCGAGGATCGCTTCCTCCTGCTTGTGGCGATACCTTGTCGTCCAGGTACACCGCAGCGCGCCAGTTGCCCTGCAGGATGTTCCCGGGGATGTGAGCGATCATCGCGATGGTATGCCCGGCGACGTCGACGCCGTTGATCGTGCCTTTGTCGAAATGCCAGGAAACGATGGTGTCGCAGGTGCCGAAATCGGGGTCCTCGCCGATCCAGCACGGGCACAGCACGCGACAGTTGCAGACTTCGAGCAGCCTTCCTTCCAGGTGATAAGCCACGCTCCCCTCCTAAGTCGGTTCGTAATAAACGCCGGCGCTTGGTCCTCTGCACCCGCGCCAGACGATGCTACGCCCGCATGGACGCGGATTCCAGCCGATTATTCGGCGATTATTCGAAAAATTCAGCGCCGGCCACCCGCCAGCTTTACCGACGCCGGATTGAGGCGCAGGCGGGCCATCGCCCAGACGCCCAATGCGGGACCGATCGCCAGCGGCACGAAGGCATGCCGCCAGCCCAGGGCGTCGACCAAATCCGGCAGCAGCTGGATCGTCACCAGGGTCAGCGTGAAGCCAAGGGCGGTCTGCACGGTGAGCATGGTGCCGACGCGCGCCGGATCGGCAAGCTCGGCGATCGAGGCGGAGAACTGGGCCGAGTCGGCGACGATGCTGATGCCCCAGACGACGCAGATCGTCACCAGCAGCCAGGGCGTGCCGCCGAAGAAAAGCCCCACGGTCGCGGCGCAGCTCCCGCTGACGGCCATCGAAACGATGGTCACCGCCGTGCGCCCCACCCGGTCGGCGAGGAGGCCGGCGGCGACGCAGCCAACGGCCCCGGCCGCGATGGTCGCGAACGCCGCCAGCCGGGCGGCGACTTGCGCCGATTCGGGCGGCAGCGCCAGGGCGAAGCTCGCGTTCAGGAACACGCCGATCCACGCCCACATCGCGTAGAGCTCCCACATGTGCCCGAGGTAGCCCAAGTTGGCGAGCCGCAAGGGAACGTCGCGCCAGGCAAGCAGCATCGCGCCCGGCTCGAAGCGCGGTGCGGGCTTGCGATTGGGGCCGATGCCGGCCAGCGCGATCACGCATGCTGCGGCGAGGGCGCTCGCCGACGCCACCGCCACCGTCGGCCGCCAGTCGACTCCGCCGAACGCATTGAACAGGTGCGGCGACGCCGAGCCAAGCGTCAGCGCGCCGACCAGGATGCCGACCATCAGCCCCATGTCGTCTTTCGCCCAGGTCGTCGCGAGCTTCATGCCGATCGGGTAGACGCCGGCCATGCCGATGCCGGTGATCACGCGCAGCAGCGGCGCGGCGATCGACGCCGGATCGACCACCAGCAGGCCGGCGTTGGCGAGCGCGGCGATCGTCGCCGATGCGGCGAACAGCCGGCGCGGATCGACGCGGTCGGGCAGCCCAAGGAAGGCGCTCGCCAGGCAGCCGATGACGAATCCCGCCTGCACGCCGCTGGTGAGCGCGGCCTGCGCGAAATTCGACAGGTGAAACTCGGCGGCGAGCGCCGGCGTGACCGCCGAAGCGGAAAACCACACCGCCATCGCGGCGACCTGGCACAGCGCGATGATCGCGATCGAGGCGCGCTTGGAGGTGGCAAACAATTCCATGGAAGGAGTCTCCGCACTCCGGCATCGCCGGCTTCCGAACCAGCAACGCGACAGCCGCTATCTTGTTGTCGCCGGCCCTCCGCCTCGGGTCGCATCCCCGCGCTACGCGCGGGCCCCTGCTCCGCCTCCGGCGTCGCCGGCTTCCGAACCAGCACGCGACAGCCGCTATCTTGTCGTCGCCGGCCACTCCGCCTACGGGGTCGCATCCCCGCGCTACGCGCGGGGCCCCTGCTCCGCCCTCCGGCGTCCTAGATCTTCGGCAGCGTCACGCCCTTCTGACCCTGGTACTTGCCGCCGCGGTCCTTGTACGACGTCTCGCAGACCTCGTCGGACTCGAAAAAGATCACCTGCGCGACCCCCTCGTTGGCGTAGATCTTCGCCGGCAGCGGCGACGAGTTCGAGAATTCGAGCGTGACGTGCCCGTCCCATTCGGGCTCGAGCGGCGTCACGTTGACGATGATGCCGCAGCGCGCATACGTACTCTTTCCGAGGCAAACCACGAGCACGTTGCGCGGAATCCGGAAGTATTCGACGGTGCGGGCGAGCGCGAACGAGTTCGGCGGGATGATGCACGAATCGCCCTGGAAGTCGACGAACGACTTGTCGTCGAAATTTTTCGGATCGACGATCGTCGAATTGAGGTTGGTGAACAGCTTGAATTCGTTCGAGCAGCGGATGTCGTAGCCGTAGCTCGACGTGCCATACGACACGATCTTGCGTCCGTCGACTTCGCGCACCTGTCCTGGCTCGAACGGCTCGATCATGCGGTGCTCGGCTGCCATGCGGCGGATCCAGCGGTCGGACTTGATCATCGCGGCCCTGCGGTCACGCCGTCACGTATTCTGCACGACGATGTTCGGAAACTTCGCCGAAAAATCCTCGGCCTTCTGCGCGACGAAGATCGCCGTCTTGCGCGCGATGTCCCGGTAGATCGTCGCGATTGCGCCGTCCGGATCGGCGACGACCGTCGGCCGGCCCGAATCGGCCTGCTCGCGGATATGGATGTCGAGCGGCAATCGGCCGAGAAATGGCACCTTGTATTCGTCGCACATCTTCTGCGCGCCGCCTTCGCCGAAGATCGCCTCGGCATGGCCGCAGTTCGAGCAGACGTGCGTCGACATGTTCTCGACGATGCCGACGATCGGCACGCCGACCTTGTCGAACATCTTGAGGCCCTTGCGCGCGTCGATCAGCGCGATGTCCTGCGGCGTCGTGACGATCACCGCGCCGGTAACCGGCACTTTCTGCGACAGGGTCAGCTGGATGTCGCCGGTGCCCGGCGGCAGGTCGACGATCAGGTAGTCGAGGTCGCGCCAGTTGGTGTCCTTCAGCAGCTGCTCGAGCGCCTGGGTCACCATCGGGCCGCGCCAGACCATCGGCGTATCGGTGTCGATCAGAAAGCCGATCGACATCGCCTGCACGCCGTGCGCTTCGAGCGGCTCCAGCGTCTTGCCGTCCTTCGATTCCGGCCGGCCGGCGATGCCCAGCATCATCGGCTGCGACGGCCCGTAGATGTCGGCATCGAGCACGCCGACGGTGGCGCCTTCGGCGGCGAGCGCCAGCGCGAGGTTCGCCGCGGTCGTCGATTTGCCGACGCCGCCCTTGCCGCTGGCGACGGCGATGATGTTCTTGACACCCGGGACAAGCTTCACACCGCGCTGCACCGCGTGCGTGGCGATGCGGTGACTGATCGTGACCGTGACCTTGCCAACACCGGGCAACGCGGCGAGATGACGCTGGATCAGCCGGCGCAGGGTGTCATATTGGCTCTTTGCCGGATAGCCGAGCACGACGTCGACGGCGACGCCGGCACCGTCGATCTGCACCTTGCGGATCGCCTTGTCGGAGACGAAATCGCGTCCGGTGTTGGGGTCGATCAGCGCCCGCAGGCTGGCTTGAACGTCAGCTTCGGATATAGCCATGGAATCGTCGATCGCGAATGGCGGGTAAAACATCGAGTTTAGCGAAAAACGCCGGCGCTCGGTACTCAGCGCATCGCCCCATTTGCTAGAATGCAGTAATCCCCTGCCGCATCAAAGGTCTTCGCCGCATGCCGCGCCGCACGCTGTTCGTCACGACCGCGCTGCCATACGCCAATGGCCCGTTTCACATCGGGCACATCATGGAATACATCCAGGCCGACATCTGGGTGCGGTTCCAGCGCATGCAGGGTCATGACGTGCATTTCGTCTGCGCCGACGATGCGCACGGTGCACCGATCATGCTCGCCGCCGAAGCCGAGGGGGTTACGCCGCAGCAAATGGTCGCCCGCATCGCGGCGACACGTCCGAAGATTCTCGGTATCGGCGAGTTCGCCGGCAAGGGTTTTCACCTGAGCTTCGATCACTGGCACAGCACCGACTCGCCGGAGAACGTCGAGCTGTCGCAGGACATCTACCGCCGGCTGAAGGGCCGCGGCCTGATCTACTCGAAGGCGGTCGAGCAGTTCTTCGATCCGGTCAAGTCGATGTTCCTGCCGGACCGCTACATCAAAGGCGAGTGCCCGGTCTGCGGCGCCAAGGATCAATACGGCGACTCGTGCGAGGTCTGCGGCTCGGTCTATGCTCCGACCGATCTGAAAAATCCGTATTCGACCTTGACCGGGGCTACGCCGGTGCTGAAGTCCTCGGAGCACTTTTTTTTCCGCCTGTCCGATCCGAAGTGCGTGTCTTTCCTCCGTCAATGGACGCAGACGCCGGGCAGGCTGCAGCCCGAGGTGGCGAACAAGGCGCTCGAGTGGCTGGCCGAAAAACCCGGCGGCGACGGCAAGGGTCTCGCCGACTGGGACATCTCGCGCGACGCGCCGTACTTCGGCATTCCGATCCCCGACGCGCCGGGCAAGTATTTCTACGTCTGGCTCGACGCGCCGGTCGGCTACCTGGCAAGCCTGAAGGCGGATCTCGCCAGCAACGGCATCGCGCTGAGCGATTTTCTGCGAGGCGAAGACGTCGAGCAATATCATTTCATCGGCAAGGACATCGTCTATCACCATACGCTGTTCTGGCCGGCGATGCTCGAGTTCGCCGGCCCGCCGTACAGGGTTCCGGACAACGTCTTCGTGCATGGCTTCATCACCTTCACCGGCGAGAAGATGTCGAAGTCGCGGGGCACCGGCATCAGCCCGGAGCTCTATCTCGACCTCGGACTGAATCCGGAATGGCTGCGCTACTACATCGCGGCCAAGCTCAACAATCGGGTCGAGGACCTGGACTTCAATCCCGACGATTTTCTGGCGCGGGTCAACAGCGATCTGATCGGAAAGTACGTCAACATCGCGAGCCGCGCGGCGCGCTTCATCGCCCAGTCCGGCAACAAGCTGGCGGCGACGCCCGGCTACGACGCACGGCACGGCACGTCGCTCGCCGCGCTGGCGGACCGGATTGGGGAGCTGTATGCGAACCGCGAATTCGGCAAGGCGTTGCGCGAGGTGATGGAGCTTGCCGACCGCACCAACGAATACTTCGATCGCAACAAGCCATGGGAAGCGGCAAAGCGGCCCGACGGCGCCGCGCGAGTGCTGGAGATCTGCTCGGAATGCATCGATGACTTCCGGATCCTGACGACCTTGCTCAAGCCGGTGCTGCCCGGTGTCGCCGCCAGCGCGGAGCTGTTCCTGCAGATTCCGTCGCAGGCCTGGAGCGATATCGGCACCGCGCTGCCGGCAGGACACGCGATCGGCGACTACAAGCATCTGCTGAACCGCATCGACCCGAAGCAGGTCGATGCGCTGCTCGAAGGCCCGAAGGCGGCGGCCGGCGCAACGCCCCCGCCGGCCGCCGAGCCCGCGGCCGCGTCGGTTCCGGTCGCACCACCGATCAGCATCGACGAGTTCGCGAAGATCGACCTGCGCGTTGCCCGCATCGTCAATGCCGAGCTCGTCGACGGCGCGGACAAGCTGCTGAAATTGACGCTCGACGTCGGCGAAGCGCGCCATCGGACGGTATTCGCCGGCATCAAGAGCGCGTACCGGCCGCAAGACCTGATCGGTCGACTGACCCCGATGGTCGCCAATCTCGCCCCGCGCAAGATGAAGTTCGGTGTATCGGAAGGCATGGTGCTGGCGGCATCGGGCGAAGGTCCGGGAATCTTTCTGCTCGCGCCGGATTCGGGCGCCGAGCCCGGCATGCGCGTCAAGTAGGCGCGATGGCCAAAGCAGCCATGCGCCGGACGCGGAGCCTCGGGGCGTTCCGGCGATGACGAGCGCGCTGCCGCTGATCGTCGACGCCATCCTCGTCTGGCTGGCGATCGGCCTGCTGGCCATGGTCCCGACCGGCAGAGGCTTCATCGGTCGCTCGTTTTTTGTCGCCGGCGCACTGGTCGGCCTCGCGATCGCCATCGTTGCACTGACTGCAGTCGACGGCGTCGTCCAGACGATGGTCCTGCCGCTGGGCCTGCCCGATCTGCCGTTTCACCTGCGGCTCGACGCGCTGTCGGCATTCTTCCTGGTGCTGCTCGGCGGCGCCGCGGCAGGCATCTCGGTGTTCTCGGCCGGCTACTTCCGTGCCAGCGAAAACTCCTCCCCCCGTCTGTTATGCCTGCAGTATCACGTGTTCCTCGCGGCGATGGCGCTGGTGCTGGTGGCCGACGATGCCTACCTGTTCATGGTGGCGTGGGAAACGATGGCGCTGGCCTCGTTCTTCCTGGTGACGACCGACCATCGCGTCCCCGAGATCCGACGCGCCGGCTTTCTCTACCTGCTGATCGCGCACGTCGGCGCGGTGGCGATCCTGCTCTGCTTCGGCGTGCTGCAGGGCGGTAGCGGCGACTACACGTTCGGCTCGATGCGCTCGATGGTGCTGGCGGGAGCGTGGCCGTCGGTCGCATTCCTGCTGGCGCTCGCCGGCTTCGGCGCCAAGGCCGGTCTTTTGCCGCTGCACGTCTGGCTGCCGGAGGCGCATCCGGCAGCGCCGTCACCGGTTTCCGCGCTGATGAGCGCGGTGATGCTGAAGACCGCGATCTACGGCATGCTGCGGGTGACGTTCGACCTGCTCAATGTGCAGCTCTGGTGGTGGGGTGTGACCGCGCTGGTGCTCGGCCTGCTGACGGCGCTGTTCGGCGTGATCTATGCCACCGTGCAGACCGACATGAAGCGGCTGCTCGCGTATTCGTCGATCGAGAACATCGGCATCATCGTCGCCGGCATCGGCCTCACCATCCTTTTCAAGGCCAACGCAAAGACGCTGCTGGCGTCGATAGCGCTGGCGGCAACGCTCTACCACGCGCTCAATCACGCGTTCTTCAAGAGTCTGCTGTTCCTCGCCACCGGCTCGGTGCTGCACGCGACCCGCGAGCGCAGCCTGGGCAAGCTCGGCGGCCTCATTCATCGCATGCCGTGGGTCGCATGGTCGGCGCTGGTCGGCGCGCTGGCGATCGCCGGGCTGCCGCCGCTCAACGGCTTCGTCTCCGAGTGGCTGTTGTTGCAGGCGTTCCTGTTCACCCCGACCTTGCCGCAGTCGTTCATCAACATGCTGGTGCCACTCGCCGCTGCGGCGCTGGTGCTGGTCGCCGCGCTCGGCGCGTACGTGATGGTCAAGTTCTACGGCGTGGTCTTTCTCGGGCGCCCGCGCGAGGCGCACCTGGCGTACGCCCACGATGCCGGACGTTTCGAGCGCGTCGCGCTGGTGTGGTTCGCCACCGGGTGCATCGCGCTCGGCCTGTTCCCCGGGACCGTCATCGGCGTGCTCGACCACGTCAACGCGGCGCTGATCGGTGCGACAGTCAGTCGCCCGGACAGCAGCTGGTGGCTGCTCGCCCCGATCAATGCCGACCGCTCGAGCTATAGCCCGCTGATCGTGCTGCTCGTGATCGTCGCCGTGGTCGTGCTGACCTTGCAGATCGTGCACCGCTACTATCATGGACGGGTGCGCAGCGGCCCGGCCTGGGACTGCGGCTTCCCGATGCAGACGCCGCGCATGCAGGACACCGCGGAAGGCTTCGGCCAGCCGATCCGCCAGGTGTTCGAAGCTTTCTTCCGGATGGAGCGCGTGCTGCCGTCGCCGTTCGACGCCAAACCGCAATACCGGGTCACGCTGGGCGATCCCGTGTGGCAATGGCTGTACCTGCCGATCATGCGCGGCGTCGAGCTGCTGGCGCGCTTCGCCGGCCGCATCCAGCAAGGCAGGATCTCGATCTATCTCGTCTACAGCTTCGTCACCCTGCTGGCGCTGCTGATGTTCATCCGATGAGCGGCGCCGGCTTCCTGTCGCAACTGCTGCAGCTCGCGATCGCGCTGGCGCTCGCGCCGATCCTCGTCGGCTGGGTCAACCAGTGCCGGGCGTGGCTCGCCAATCGCAGCGCGCCGCCGCTGCTGCTGCCGTACCGGACGATCAGGAAGCTTTTTCACAAGGACGCGGTGGTCGCGGCGAATGCCTCGCGCCTGTTCCGGATGACGCCTTACATCGTCTTCGCCGCGATGGCGCTCGCGGCGGCCATCGTTCCGTCGCTTGCCACTGACCTCCCGTTCGCCCGGGCCGCCGACGCGATCGCGCTGGTGGGGCTCTTCGCACTCGCGCGGGTGTTCATTGCGCTCGCGGCGATGGACATCGGCACCGCCTTCGGCTCGATGGGTGCGCGCCGCGAGATGTTCGTCGGCTTCCTCGCCGAGCCGGCGCTGCTGATGGTCCTGTTCACGGCATCGCTGATCTCCGGCTCGACCTCCTTGCCGACGATCGTCGACACGCTCGCCCATCGCGAGTTCGCCATCTATCCGAGCCTCGCCTTCGCCGGCGTCGCGTTCACGATGGTGTCGCTGGCCGAGAACGCGCGCATTCCGATCGACAACCCGGCGACGCACCTCGAGCTGACGATGATCCACGAGGCGATGCTGCTCGAATACTCGGCGCGGCATCTGGCGCTGATCGAATGGGCGTCGGCGCTGAAGCTGTTCAACTATTCGTGCATCGGGATCGCGCTTTTCCTGCCGTTCGGCATCGCCGAAGGCAGCGCCGACTGGCTGGCGATCCTCGGCGCGACGCCGGTGCTGATCGTCAAGCTCGCCGTCGGCGGCTTCGCCCTCGCGCTGATCGAGACGCTGTCGGCGAAGCTGCGCATCTTTCGCGCCCCGGAATTCCTGGGGACGGCCTTCCTGCTCGCAGTGCTGGCGATGCTGGTCAACCTGATGCTCGGCAGCTGAAAGCGCGCGCGGATGCCAATGACCCAAATCCCGCTCTGGGCGCAGCTGATCAACCTGCTCGCCGCGATACTGTTGCTGCTCGCCTTTGCGATGCTCGCGCAGCGCCGGGTGCTGACGCTGATCAATCTTTTCGCGGCGCAGGGATTCGCGCTGGCCTGCTCGACGGCGATCGTCGCGTTCGCCACGCACCAGCCGCATCTGTACTGGTCGGCCGGGCTGACCCTGGCGCTCAAGGTGCTGCTGCTGCCGTGGCTTCTGCACCGGCTGATTCTCCGCCTCGACGTCAGATGGGATGTCGAAGGCCTGATCAACATCCCGATCACGATGCTGCTCGGCATCGTGCTGGTCGTGTTCGCGTTCAACCTGACCCTGCCGATCTCGCAGCTCGCCAACACGGTGACCCGCGCCACGCTGGGCATCGCGATGGCCAGCGTCATGCTCGCATTCCTGATGATGATCACCCGCCGCAAGGCCATCCCGCAGGTGATCGGCTTCCTGGCGATGGAGAACGGGCTGTTCTTCGCGGCGACCAGCGCGACCTACGGCATGCCGATGGTGGTCGAGCTCGGCATCGCGCTCGACGTGCTGGTCGCGATGCTGATCCTCGGCGTGTTCTTCTTCCAGATTCGCGAGCAGTTCGACAGCCTCGACCTGCAGCACCTGGAGAAGCTGAAGGAATGATCGAGATCTTCGCCGTCCTCGGGCGCGCCGATCGCGGGAGCCGTGCTGCTGGCCTCGATCGGCGAGCGCGAGCATGCACCGGCGGTCAACGTCGCGGTCTGCCTGGTCACCTTCGTCGCCGCAGCGGCCTTGACCGCGCGCGTGATCGGCGAGGGCCCGCTGCTGGTGGCCGGGAAGCTGTTCTTCGTCGACTCGTTCAACGTGTTCCTGATCGCGCTGACCGCGTTCGTCGGCCTGACGACGTCGATCTTTTCGCGGCCCTACATGAAGATCGAGCAGGAGCTGGGACACCTGACGCCGGGCCGGCTGCGCCTCTATCACAGCATGTTCCAGCTATTCAATTTCACGATGCTCCTGGCCTTGTCGACCAACAACATGGGCCTGCTCTGGGTGGCGATGGAGGCGGCGACCCTGACGACGGTGCTGCTGATCTCGCTCTACCGCACGCCCGCCAGCCTCGAGGCGGCGTGGAAATACTTCATCCTCTGCGGCGTGGGCATCGCGCAGGCGCTGTTCGGGACGATCCTGCTCTACTTCGCCGCGGAAAAGCTGCTCGGCGCCGGCGGCAATGCGCTGCTCTGGACCGAGCTCAACAGCGTCAAGGGCGATCTCGAGCCGACCGTGCTGTCGCTCGCGTTCGTGTTCCTTCTCGTCGGCTACGGCACCAAGGTCGGGCTCGTGCCGCTGCACAACTGGCTGCCCGACGCCCACGCCGAAGGGCCGACGCCGGTATCGGCGGTGCTTTCGGGCCTGCTGCTCAACGTGGCGCTGTATGCGGTGGTTCGCTGCAAGGTGCTGGTCGAGGGGTCGGCGCAGACCTCGTTCGCGCGGACCCTGATGATGGGCTTCGGGCTGCTGTCGCTGGTCGTGGCCTCGCTGCTCCTGCTGCGGCAGAAGGACATCAAGCGCCTGTTCGCGTACTCGTCGATCGAGCACATGGGCATCATCACGTTCGCCTTCGGCATGGGCGGGCCGATCGCCAGCTTCGCCGGCCTGCTGCACATGACCGTGCATTCGCTGACCAAGTCGGCGATCTTCTTCGCGGTCGGACACGCGACGCAAAAGGCGGGAACGCAGATGATGGACGGCATCCGCGGACTGGTCACGATCAGCCCGCTGATCGGCTGGGGCCTGGCGCTTGGCACGCTGGCGATACTGGGCATGCCGCCGTTCGGCGTGTTCGCCAGCGAGTTCCTGATCCTGACCACCGCAATTCACGACCAGCCGTGGGCGACGCCGCTGCTGCTGGGCGCGCTGGGCGTCTCGTTCGCGGCGATTTTCGCCCGCGTGCAGCCGATGGTGTTCGGCGAGACGACGGTGAGGCGACTGCCGCACCGGCCGGCGATGATCCCGGTATTCGTCCACCTGGCGATCGTGCTGATGCTGGGCCTGTGGATTCCGCCCTTTCTCGCCGACTGGTACCGCCAGGCGGCACGGCTGATCGGCTGAGCCGATGAACGTCGCGCCGCTCGGCCTCTCCGCGTCCGCCCTGGCTTGCGCCATGCCGGCGCAGCGCTGCAGCGTCAACTCCGGCCAGCTGCTCGGAGCCTGCCGGTTAGCGTGGGAGCGCGGCGGACAACTCGTCGCGTTGTGGGCGAGCGACGAGCGCGACCGCCACCGCGGCTTTTGCGTGCGGGTCCTGCTCCGCGACGGAGAGGGCCTGACCCTGCTCGAGCACACGCTGCCGGACGAGGGTGCGCGCTATCCGGACCTGTCGCCGATCTTTCCCGCGGCGAACCGGATGCAGCGCGCGGCGTTCGATCTGGTCGGCTCGCTGTGCGATGCCGACGACCAGCGGCCGTGGACCTGGCAGGCGGCATGGCCGATCGACCGCTTTCCGCTGCGGCGCGACTTCGAGGCTTCGCCCGCGTGGGCGCCCGGGCAGGAGGACTATCCGTTCGTCCGGGTCGACGGCGACGGCGTGCACGAAATCGCCGTCGGCCCGGTCCACGCCGGAACGATCGAGCCGGGACACTTTCGCTTCCAGGTCGTCGGTGAAAAAGTGTTGCGCCTCGAAGAACGGCTCGGCTACGCGCACAAGGGAATCGAGAAGCGCTTCGAATCGCTGCCGCTCGCCGACGGCTATCGGCTCGCCGGACGCGTGTCCGGCGACAGCACCGTCGCCTACGCCTGGGCCTATGCCCAGGCGGCCGAATCGATCACCGGATGCGCGGCGCCGCCGCGCGCGGCGTGGTTACGCGCGCTCTGCCTGGAGCGCGAACGCGTCGCCAACCACCTGGGCGACCTGGGCTATCTCGGCAACGACGGCGGATTCGCGTTCGGCCATTCGCAGTTCTCGCGCCTGAGGGAGGACGTGCTGCGCCTGAACGATCGTGCCTTCGGCCATCGCCTGCTGATGGACGTCGTGCTCCCCGGCGGCGTCGCCCGCGACCTGGACGCGGGCGAGGCGGCGGCGATGCGCGAGCAATGCGTCGCGCTGGTACGCGAGATCGCCATCCTGCGCGACATCTACGACGAGCACGCCGGGTTGCAGGATCGGTTCCGCGACTGCGGCCGGGTGACGCGCGAGCTGGCGCAGAGGCTCGGGCTCACCGGGCTGGCCGCGCGCGCCAGCGGGCTGCCCGACGATCTGCGCTGCGATTTCGCCTCGGCGCCCTACGACACGCTCGGCGTGCGGCGGGCGACGCATGCCGACGGCGACGTCGCGGCGCGGGTCGCCGTCCGCTTCGACGAAACTGCCGAATCGCTGCGACTGCTCGGCGCGATCCTGGCGGCGATGCCCGACGGCGATATTGCGGCAGTGCTGCCGGCAGCGCCGGCGTCGCGGCTCGCGATCGGTTGTGTCGAGGGGTGGCGGGGTCCGGTCTTTATCGCATTGGAAAGCGGACCCGGCGGCACGATCCGCCGCTGCCATCCGCACGATCCGTCGTGGCAGAACTGGCCGGTGATCGAGCACGCGGTGATCGGCAATATCGTTCCCGACTTTCCGCTGATCAACAAGTCGTTCAACCTGTCCTACAGCGGCCACGACCTGTAGCACTGCACGGGACACCCACGATGCTGCATATCCTTCGCCAGATCGCCCGCACCGGAATCAGGACCGAGCCGCCACCGGCGCCCGCCGAGGACATGGTCGTCGTCGCGCGGTTGCAGAAGGCCATCCTCGGCACCATGGGTCGCGCGCTGACGATACGCCACGTCGACGCCGGTTCTTGCAACGGTTGCGAGCTGGAGATCCAGGCGCTGGCCAATCCGTACTACAACCTCGAAGGCTTGGGCATTCGCTTCGTGGCGAGCCCGCGCCACGCCGACATGCTGCTGGTGACCGGGCCGGTATCGAAACACATGGCCATCGCGCTCAAGCGCACCTACGACGCCACCCCCGAGCCCAAGCTGGTCGTCGCGGTCGGCGACTGCGGGTGCTCGGGCGGGATCTTCGGCGAGAGCTACGCCAGCCTGGGGGGCGTGGCGAGCGTGCTTCCGGTCGACGTGGCCATTCCCGGCTGCCCGCCGGCGCCGCGGGCACTGCTGCAGGGAATTCTGGCGGCGATCACCGCGCACCGGCCGCCGACCGAGCCCACGACGGAGATCGCCGCCGGGGACATGGTCACGCCCACCGCACGGCAGCCGATCGCGCCCGACACCCCTTGAAATCCATCGCGGCGGCGGCATGTATCGGTCGTGCGCGGCCCTTGTCTTTCCATGCCGGCCGCCGAACCGAATGGAGATGAGAAAATGACCAGTCTGATTCGCTACTACGACCCGCTGGACCGGGTGTTCGATCGCGCCTTCGGCGCGGTGGTCGGCAACGGCAATGCGGGCGCAGTCGAGCGCAGCATTGCGCTCGACGTCGTCGAGACGCCGGAAGCCTACATCGTCAAGGCCGAATTGCCCGGCATCGCCAAGGACAAGATCGAGGTGAATGTCGAAGATCGCAACGTCACGATCGGCGCCGAGTTCAGCCAGGAAATCGATGCCGACGGCAAGACGCTGTGGCGGGAGCGCAGCTTCGGCAAGCTCTCGCGCGCCATCCGTCTGCCCGAGCCCGTCGACGCCAACGGCGCGCAGGCGAAGCATGTCGACGGCGTGCTGCAACTGACCTTGCCGAAGGTGGCCAAGGCCAACAGCAAGCAGATCACGATTCAGTAAACAGCTTGGTATAGCGGCAAGCACGAAGCGCGGCCGGAAGGCCGCGCTTTACCAATGCATTTTCGTGACGCCGCGGCCCGCCGATCCGATCGCGATTCCCGGGTCTCGGCCTCCGGACGCGGGGTGCTTGCCGCCGAGGCGCCTAGAGTGCTGAGTCAGAAATCCGCTTGATAGTTCGCGGCGTCTTTGGCCGCCATGCGGCGTTGCTCGGCCTCACCGTAGCCCGAGCTACGGTTTCGGCCTCGCGCCTTGCCTGACGGCCAAATCCATCCGCTCCTTTATCGTCGGAACTTCTGACTGAGCACACTACCGCGTGGCCTTGATGTCGCGACCATTGATCTCCTGCACCGGCCGCGCATTCATCGGATACGTCTTGCCGAAGTGCGCAATCTCATCGGCCGAGAGCTGCACCGGCGCTTTCAGCACGAACCACGTCACATCCTCGCTGCACGGCGGCGTCGTCAACGACCCGGCGAACGTGTAATAGCCCTTGTCCCGCGGCAGCAGGTCGAGCGCGTTGATCTTCACGCCATCGATCGCGGTCTCTTTTTCCTTCGCCTGGGGCTGGTGGCTCCACAGCGTCTTGATCAGCGGATTCTCCTTGCCTTCATCGAGAAACACGGCGACGACGGCCAACTTGCCGTCCTTGTCTCTATGCACGAGGTGGGCTTCCATCTCGTGGCCCTTGCCGCTGACCTTTTCTTCGCTCGGCTTGTGGAAGTGGAACTGCACCAGCTCGTAGTGCCTGCCATTGACCGAAATCGAGCTGCCCGGGGCATAGTCGACCTGGATCGTGTGCCCGTTATCGATGATCCTCAGCGGGGACGGCTGGTAGTTGAATAGCAGCGGCGACAGGTCGCCCTTCCTGGCCTCGGCGTCCGGGATGTCGATGGGAGACTGGGTCTTCCCCAGCGCGCACGAAGCGAAATCCTTCTCCAGCTTGCCCCACTTCGCCGGGCCGGTCGAGCCCGAGTATGTCCAGTGCCCGTCCTGTGCGGCGATGCATGATCCCGCGATGCCGGCAAGGCCGACAGCAACGATTGTCCGCAGAATCCTGTTGAAAACGCGTTCCATGGCTCCTCCTTCCAGAGTCCTGCGACGAAGTCTTGCCGCGGCGCTCGCGCCCCGGGGCCGCATGCTCACTCAGCCGAGCAGATCCGCCGCGGCCTTCCTGCCGCGCCCGTTGCGCGCGGTGGTCGTGTCCCCGCCGGCGCCTTTGCGGCCCGCCTGCCTGTCGAGCACCGGCTTGAGATACCGCCCGGTGTAACTGCCCGACGTATTGCCCACTTGCTCCGGCGTGCCTTCGGCGATGATCTGGCCGCCGCCGGCGCCGCCCTCCGGACCGAGGTCGATCACCCAGTCGGCGGTCTTGATGACGTCCAGGTTGTGCTCGATGACGACAACGGTATTGCCGTGGTCGCGCAAACGGTGCAGCACCGTCAGGAGCATTTCGATGTCGTGGAAATGCAGCCCGGTCGTCGGTTCGTCCAGTATATACAGCGTCCGACCGGTATCGCGCTTGGACAGTTCCAGCGCCAGCTTGACGCGCTGCGCCTCGCCGCCCGACAGCGTCGTCGCCGACTGGCCCAGCGTGATGTAGCCCAGGCCCACGTCGAGCAAGGTGGAAAGCTTGCGGGCGACCACCGGCACCGGCTCGAAGAACACATGCGCCTGCTCGACCGTCATCGACAGCACGTCGTGGATATTTTGGCCCTTGTACTTGATCTCGAGCGTCTCGCGGTTGTAGCGCTGCCCGTGGCATACGTCGCAGGGAACGTAGACGTCGGGCAGGAAGTGCATCTCGACCTTGATCAGCCCGTCGCCCTGGCACGCTTCGCAACGGCCGCCCTTGACGTTGAAGGAAAAGCGCCCCGGGCCGTAGCCGCGCTCGCGCGCCTCCTTCACCTGCGCGAACAGCTCGCGGATCGGCGTGAACAGGCCGGTGTAGGTCGCTGGATTCGAGCGGGGGGTGCGGCCGATCGGACTCTGGTCGACGCTGATGACCTTGTCGTAGTGCTCGAGACCGTGCATTTCGGCGTACGGCGCGGGCTCGGCGGTGCTGCCGTACAGGTGGCGGGCGACCGCGTGGTAGAGCGTGTCGTTGATCAAGGTCGACTTGCCCGAGCCCGAGACGCCGGTGACGCACACGAACACGCCGACCGGCAAGGTCAGCGTGATGCCCTTCAGGTTGTTGCCCGACGCACCGGTGATCGTCAGCGCGCGCTTCAGGTCGGCCTTGTGCCGGTGCGGCGGAATCGGGATCTGCCGGTGGCCGGCCAGGTACTGTCCGGTCAGCGAATGCGGCGCGCGGCGGATCTCTTCCGGCGTGCCCTGCGCGACGATCTGCCCGCCGTGCTCGCCGGCGCCCGGGCCCATGTCGACGACGTGATCGGCGGACAGGATGGCGTCGGTGTCGTGCTCGACCACGATCACGCTGTTGCCGAGATCGCGCAGGTGCTTCAAGGTCGTCAGCAGCCGGTCGTTGTCGCGCTGATGCAGTCCGATCGACGGCTCGTCGAGCACGTACATGACGCCGGTCAGCCCGGAGCCGATCTGCGAGGCGAGCCGGATGCGCTGCGCCTCGCCGCCCGACAGCGTCTCGGCCGAGCGGTCGAGCGACAGGTAGTCGAGTCCGACGTTGTTCAGGAACTGCAGCCGGCTGACGATCTCCTTGACGATCTTGTCGGCGATCGCCTGCCGCTGACCCTCGAGCTTCAGCTTGCGGAAAAATTCGCCGGCTTCCTTCAGCGGGCGGTTGCTGATCTCGTAGATCGCGCGCTCGTCGCCGGGAGGCCCGACCTTCACATGCCGCGCTTCGCGCCGCAACCGGGTCCCGTCGCATTCGGGGCAGGGCTTCGAATTGAGGTATTTGGCCAGCTCCTCGCGCACCATGATCGAGTCGGTCTCGCGGTAGCGGCGCTCGAGATTGGGGATGATGCCTTCGAACGCGTGCTCGCGCACGACCGTCTTGCCGCGGTCGGACAGATACTGGAAGGCGATCTTTTCCTTGTCGCTGCCGTACAGGATCATCTGCTGGATTCGCTCCGGCAGCTTGTCGAACGCACGATCCAGATCGAAGCCGTAGTGCTTGCCCAGGCTCTGCAGCATCTGGAAGTAGAACTGGTTGCGCCGGTCCCAGCCCTTGATCGCGCCCGACGCGAGCGAAAGCTGCGGAAAGGCGACGACGCGCTTCGGATCGAAGAAGCTGATCGCGCCCAGGCCGTCGCAGCGCGGGCACGCGCCCATCGGATTGTTGAACGAGAACAGGCGCGGCTCGAGCTCCTGCAGCGAATAGTTGCAGATCGGGCAGGCGAATTTCGCCGAATACAGATATTCCTCGTTCGAATCCATCTCGACCGCGATCGCGCGCCCGTCGCCGTTGCGCAGCGCCGTCTCGAACGATTCGGCGATGCGCTGCTTCAGATCCGGGCGCACTCGCAGCCGGTCGACCACGACCTCGACCGTGTGCTTGGTGTTCTTGGTCAGCTTCGGCACCGCATCGATCTCGTACACCTTGCCGTCGACGCGCACGCGCACGAATCCCTTGGAGCGCAGCTCGATGAAAAGCTCGGCCTGCTCGCCCTTGCGATTGACGACCGCCGGCGCGAGGATCATCAGCCTGGTCTCCTCGGGCAGCGTCAGGACCGCGTCGACCATCTGCGAGATCGTCATCGCCGCGAGCTTCTGCTCCGGATGGTTCGGGCAGTACGGCTCGCCGACGCGCGCGTACAACAGACGCAGGTAGTCGTGGATTTCGGTGACGGTGCCGACCGTCGAGCGCGGATTGTGCGACGTCGCCTTCTGCTCGATCGAGATCGCCGGCGACAGCCCTTCGATCAGGTCGACGTCGGGCTTTTCCATCAACTGCAGGAATTGCCGCGCGTACGCCGACAGCGATTCGACATAGCGCCGCTGCCCTTCGGCGTAGAGCGTGTCGAACGCGAGCGAGCTCTTGCCCGAGCCGGACAGGCCGGTGATGACGATCAGGCGGTGACGCGGCAGATCGAGACTGATGTTCTTGAGATTGTGGGTGCGTGCACCCCGGATGCGGATGTAGTCCATGCCGTTGCTGCTGTTTCGTTTACGCTGCGAAGCCTCGAGGCAACCTGCTAATATACTCTTTTTCGCACGCTCGTTCGATGCCGGCTTCGTGTCGGCGTGACAGCGCGTGAGGCCGTGCGTTCGGCCCTCGCTTCGGCACTCGCTTTCGGCACGCGCTTTCGGCACTTTGGCCGATGCAAAATGCCGAGGCCGCGCGCGCTGCCGGCGGCATAGCATCGAACGGCGCATTTGATGGGAGAAGCTCGATGGCATCGGTGAACAAGGTCATCCTGGTCGGCAACCTGGGCCGCGATCCGGAAACGCGCTACACGACCGGCGGCGAAGCCGTGACCAACGTGTCGATCGCGACGACCGACAGCTGGAAGGACAAGAGCGGCGAAAAGCAGGAGCGCACCGAGTGGCACCGCGTCGCGTTCTTCGGGAAGCTCGCCGAGATCGCCGGCGAGTACCTGAAAAAAGGCAGCCAGGTCTACGTCGAGGGGCGACTGCAGACCCGCAAGTGGCAGGACAAGGAAGGCCAGGACAAGTACACGACCGAAATCATCGCCGACCGCATGCAGATGCTGGGCAGCCGCGCTGGCGCGGGTGGCGGCGGCGGCGAGCCGCCACCGGAGCGCGAGCGCAGTAGTTCAGGCGCCGGCGCCAAAGCCGGCGGCGCGGCGCCGGCCAAAAAGAACGTCGACGACCTGGACGACGACATCCCGTTCTAGCCCGGTCTCACCCCGGCGTAGGCGCTGGCCCGGCGGCGTCGCCCTGCGTACTCGTCGCACCCGACTACTCGTCGCCCCGGCGCAGGCCGGGGCCCAAGCAGCGCTACCAATTAACGCCCGCTGTCCCCGCGGCCTTTAGTCCCCGAGCTAACGGGGGCCCAGTGTCGTCGCACCGCGGCAGGCCTTCGCGCCGGGATGTCGGATAAGACCGTCAGCGACCGCGCTGCGGGCCGGAATCGCCGGCATCCGCCGGCCCGGGCCCTGTGGACTGACGGACGATCCGTCCCCGCTCCGCCGGCGCGGGGACAGCCTGCGGGGCCTCACGCACAGCCATTCCCGGCGCGGGCACCGGCTGCGGCGCAGGGACGATTGTCCGTGACATCGCTTGCGGCTGCGGCGCAGGGACGACCACCCGCGGCATCGTCGGGGCCGGCGGAGCGGCGCGCCACTGCGGCGACGCCTGCACCTGCGGCGCCGCCTGTCCCGCCGGCACGGCGACGCTCTGCGGCGCGCGGAGCGCCGGCGCATTGCGCGCTTCGACGGGCGCCTGCCGGTAGGCGGGCGCCGGCTGCGGCGTCGCGATCGTCGCCCGCGGCGCCTCGCGGCCCGGCACGCGCACGGGCTGGCTGGCGCGAATTTCGCGGCGCGCGTCGGCGGAACGCCGCTCGACGTTCACGTACTGCTGGCGCACCACCGCGTTGCCATAGGCGACGCCGCGCCGATGTTCCGGCGCGTGCCGCCATGAATCGTTGCCCCGGTACAGGTTGCGGTACTGCGGGCGGTTGAAGAAGTCGTTGCGGCTGGTGGTCACGCGAATGCTGCCCCCACGCCACTCGGGATGGGCCCAGCCCCAATGGTTCCTGTCGACGCGACACGGCCGGCCCCAGACGATCCCGATGCCGATGCGGCGCACCGGGTAGCCGTAGAACGCCGGCGGATACCAGAAAAAGGGCTGATACGACGCGACCCACCACGGCCCGTAGACGACCTGCGGGTCGTAGACGGGGACATACACGTAGTCCGGCTGCGCCGGCTCGATCACGATTTCCTGGTCTTCGACATAGACACGCTGCTGATCGGAGTCCTGCAGCGTGCCTGCTGCCTGCGCGCGGCTGCGCAGGGCCTGAACCGTATCCATCACCTGCTGCTGGTTGGCGAGAAACGCGTCGCCGAGCTGCTGCGTCCATTCGAGCCGGTCGCTCATCATCGCCAGCACCTGCGGAAAGGCGGCAAGCGACAGCACGCTGGGATCCCAGCGCTTGCCGCGCAACGCATCGTCGAGCGCACCGCCGGTCAATCCCGGATTCTGCTGCACGAAACGCGCGGCCTCGACCACTTCCAGCGGATAGGTCGACGCCATCAGCACCTGCGACAGAAGATCATCCGGATAGAGCGCGATCGGCGCGAGCAAGCCGTCGAGCTGGTCCTGCGGCAGGAACTCGACCGACTGCACGTTCGTGTCGGAAGGCTCGCCGTACGATTGAGCATGCAAGCGCACCGGCATGAGCACTGCCAGGATGAGCACCAGCACGAACGCGACGAGCCGGGCGAGCCCGGGATTCACGCCGGTTCGCAGCGTCGCGGCGCGGTTTTCCCGCAGCGGAACGGCGTTGGAACGACGACAGCGATCAGCTTGCACGATGCATGCTCCTCGACCAAGGCTAACACGCGCCGCCGCACCTCTGTTCCCACCGCGGCGACGCCAGGCACGCGCAACGTCAGCATGTCCATTGATTATTAACGCATGAGGAGTGCGAGCGACAACAGCGTGCGGCCATTTCTTCGTAACAACTTGTTGCGCGCAGGGTCGCAGCGCAATGGAGCCTGCGCGTCGAGTGCGGCGCCGGCAAGCGGCCGGCGCGATCGCGGCGCCAGCGCGCGGCAACGGTCAGCCTGCCGCCGCCGTCTCCGCGGTTGCGCGCTCGACGCAATGCGCGGCTTCGATCACGCCCCCGCCGAGGCAGGCATCGCCCTCGTACAGCACCAGATACTGTCCCGGCGTCGGCGCCCATTGCGGATCGTCGAAGCGCACGCGCCAGCGATCTCTGTCGACCGGCTCGATGCGGCAAGGCGCGTCGGGCATGCGGTAGCGGATCTTGGCCGCCAAGCGTCGGCCCTCCGGCGCCGTGCCGGAGATCCAGTGCAACGGTCCGGTGTCGATCGCATCGGCGTAGAGCCGCGGATCGTCGTGGCCCTGCACGACGATCAAGGCATTGCGCGCGCGGTCCTTGCCGGCGACGAACCACGGCGCGTCGCCGCCGCCGCGCGTGCCGCCGACCCCCAGTCCCTGGCGCTGCCCGAGCGTGTAGTACGCGAGCCCCTGGTGGCGGCCGACGACGCTGCCTTGCGCGGTCTCGATCGGTCCGGGCTCCCGGGGCAGGTAGCGCGCCAGGAACTCGCGAAACGGCCGCTCGCCGATAAAGCAGATGCCGGTGGAATCCTTCTTGGCGAAGGTCGGAATGCCCTGCTCCCGGGCGATAGCGCGCACGTCGAGCTTGGCGATCTCGCCCAACGGAAACAAAGTGCTGCCGAGCTGGACTTGCGTCAGCTGATGCAGGAAGTAGGTCTGATCCTTGCCCGTGTCGGCCGCCTTGCGCAATCCGACGCCGCGCTCGCCGCGCGTGAGTTGCGCATAGTGGCCGGTCGCGATGCGCTCGGCGCCGAGCGCCCGCGCGTGGTCGAGAAAGGCCTTGAACTTGATCTCGCTGTTGCACAGCACGTCGGGATTGGGCGTGCGTCCCGCCCGATATTCGCGCAGGAATTGCGCGAACACGCGGTCGCGGTACTCGGCGGCGAAATTGACTGCTTCGAGCTCGATGCCGATCACGTCGGCGACCGACGCCGCGTCGACCAGGTCCTGCCGCGACGTGCAGTAACCGTCGTTGTCGTCGTCCTCCCAGTTCTTCATGAACACGCCGACGACCTCGTGGCCCGCGCGCTTGAGCAGCCACGCCGCGACCGACGAGTCGACGCCGCCGGACAGGCCGACGACGATACGCTGCTTCACGGTCACGGACTCGGATTGCATGGTCTAAGATGCTGATTATACTTCAATTTGTGTCTACAAAAACAACGGCCCGGCCCCTTGCGGAGCCGGGCCGTGCGACGCCGGGCCTCTTTACTTCGCGGCCGGCTTGTCGGTCGACGCTGCCATCGGCTGGTCGGCCTTGGCGGCGGCGTCCTTCTTCGCCGCCCTTTTCGCTTCCTTCTTCGCTTTCCAAGCGGCGTGCTTCGCCTTCCGGGCTTCCTTTTTCGCGGTCCTGGCCGAATCCTTGGCCATCGACGCGTCCTGCTTGGCGGCGTCCTTGGCCGCCTCGGCCTTGGCCGGCGCCGTCATCGGGGCAGCGGGCGCTGGCGGGGCCGTGTTTTGCGCAGCGGCGGTCAGCGATACGGCAAACGCGCCTGCGAGCAGCGCGGTCAACAGCTTGGTCATGGTTCTGTCCTCGATCTCAAAGAGTAGGTTGGTCGACACGTCAATTTCCGTGTCGCCGCCATTAACGCCACCCTCGCTTAAACGGTTGACATCTCGAGGCTCTCGGGCGCGCAACCCATCATCGGCGCCAGTTCGCTACCGGCCAGCCGCGGCTTGCCGCTTCCGCCGTCAGCAGCGGATCCGGATCGACGGCCACTGGGTGCGTTACCGCCAGCAGCAGCGGCAAGTCGTTGTGCGAATCGCTGTAGAACCAGGATTGGGAGAAGTCGCGCAGGCTCCGCTGCTGCGCGCTCAGCCAGGCATTCAGACAAGCGAGCTTGCCCGCCTGGAAGCATGGCTCGCCCGTCGTCCGCCCGGTGAAGCGGCCGGCAACCATCTCCGGCTCGGTGGCGATCAGGTGGCCGATGCCGTACAGCGCGGCGATCGGCCGGGTGATGAAACTGTTGGTCGCCGTCACCACAGCGACCAGATCGCCGGCGTCGAGCCGCTCGGCGACGAGCCTTTGTCCGGCCGGCAGCAGCATCGGGCGAATTTTCTCGGCCACGAACCGGTCGCGCCAGGCCAGCAACGCCGCCGGCTCGTTCTCCGCCAGCGGCCGCAACTGGAATTCGAGAAAGGCGTGGATATCGAGCCGTCCCGCCTTGTAATCGGCGAAGAATGCCGCGTTGCGACGCTCGTAGGATTCGGCGTCGACGGCCCCCTGCTCGATCAGGAACTGCGCCCAGCCGTAGTCGCTGTCACCGCCCAGCAACGTGTTGTCGAGATCGAACAGGGTCAGGCGCTGTCCCGATCGCATCGCGCCGCTCATGCGCCGGCCCGCTGCAGCCAGGCTTTGAGCAAGGGCACGGTGATCGGGCGCTTGCTCGCCAGCGAGGCCCGGTCCAGCGCGGCGAGCGTCGCCAGCAGCGATGGCAGGTCGCGACGGCCATGCCGCATCAGGTAATCGATCACCTCGGCAGAGAGATGAAACCCGCGCTGGCCGGCGAAGGCCGCCATCGCCGCCGGCTTGTCGTCGTCGGACAGCGGCAGCACCTCGTAGACCAGTCCCCAGCCGAGCCGCGTGCGCAAATCCTCGCGCAGCGGGAGCGCGGCCAGCGGCGTGCGGCTCGCGGCGATCAGCCGTCCGCAGCGCTGCTTCAGCGCGTTGTACAGGCTGAAGATCGTGGCCGCCGCGCTCGCGTCCGCCGCGTCGACCCGATCGACGACCACCAGCGTATCGGCCGCATCGATCGTCGCCGCGCTCAGCTCGCCAGTGTGGGCAAACCATCGCGCGGCAACGCGCTGCTCCTGCGCCAGCGCGACCGCCGCCTGCAGCAGATGCGTCTTGCCGGCGCCGGCGGCCCCCCAGAGCAGCAATCCGGTCTCGTCCACCTGCCCGGCGACGAACCGCGGCAGCAACGCGACGAGCTCGGCGTTTCGTCCCGGCAGGAAATTGGCGAGCCGCGGCGGCTCCGCCGGCGCGAGCTCGAATGTCAGTTGTTCCATGATCGGCGGGCAAGCCTCGTGCAGCCGGTGCTTGCAGATTTGCCGGTCGCATGCTGCGATGCCTCGGGCAGCGCCGGGCGCGGACCGGTCACTGCCATCGCGGCCACTTACCGGTAAAGCGCGGATTCGTTGTAGGCGCTGCGCATGTGCCGCAGCGCGACCAGCAGCACCGCACTTGCCGGCAGCGCGAGCAGAACCCCCGCGAAGCCGAACAACTGGCCGAAGGCCAGCAACGCGAAGATGACCGCCAGCGGATGCAGGCCGATCCGGTCGCCGACCAGCCAGGGCACGAGGACGTAGCCTTCGAGGAGCTGGCCGACCCCATACACCGCGAGCACGGCGGCGAATCCCGGCCATCCGTTCCACTGCAGCAGCGCCGCCAGCACGCCGAGGATGAGTCCGAGGCCGAAACCGACGTACGGAACGAACACCAGCAAGCCGGTCAGGATGCCGATCGGCACCGCGAACTGGAGTCCGGCGATCGACAGTGCGACCGCGTAATAGATCGCCAGCACGATCATCACCGATGCCTGGCCGCGCAGGAATTCGGCGAGCACGTCGTCGACCTCCAGCGCGAGCGTGCGCACCTTCGCTAGCCAGCGGCGCGGCGTCAGCTCCTCGAGCCGCTCGAATATCCGGTTCCAGTCGCGCAGCAGATAGAACATCACCACCGGAATCAGCGCCAGGTTGATGACGATGGCGAGGATCAGCGTGCCGCCCGCCTTGACGCCGGACAGCAGCTTCATCGACAGCGTCTGCGCTCCCGCCAGGTTGTCGGCGATCATTTCCTTGATCGACGCGAGATCGAGTTGCAGCGTGATGCCCAGTTTCTCTTCGAGCCAGGGTGCGAACTTGCTCTGCAGCAGTACGGCGAGATCCGGCATGCGCTTCAAAAGCTGGGCGAACTCGGAATGCACCAACGGAGACAGGACCAGGATCAGCGTGAAAACCATCAGGATGGTCACCGCCAGGACCAGCAACGCCCCCACCGTGCGCGGCACGTGGTGGCCTTCGCCCCAACCGACGGCAGGCTTGCCGATGTAGGCCAGAATGGCGCCGATCAGGAACGGCGTGAGAATGTTTCCGAGCAGGTGAAGCAGCAGCGCAACGACCAGCGCGACAGCGATGATCCATGCGTACTGCTGCAGGCTCAACTGCTGCCGCTGCCCCTGCGCGTGACCGCGAACGACACCGCCCGGAGATGGCACGTGGTCGGGCGGCCGGCTGTCTGATGTCATTTCCGGTAAAATCCTCCCCGCGCACTTTACCGCGCGCAACGCCACGACTCAATTCAAATCGCCAACGACACTGATTCCGGGGTTGTCTTGCCGCGAACCCAACCTGGACCCGGCCTCGAGCCGGGACGACAAACCGCGTGAGCGCGCACCCGCCGAGGCTGCATTGAGCTCTCCCAAGATCGGCCCCGGCCAATCGCTTTCGTATCGCGATGCCGGCGTCGACATCGACGCCGGTGACCGGCTGGTCGAACGCATCAAGCCGTTCGCGAAGCGAACCATGCGACCCGAGGTGCTCGCCGGCATCGGCGGCTTCGGCGCCCTGGTCGAGCTCCCCAAGCGTTATCGCGAACCGGTGCTGGTGGCTGGGACCGACGGCGTGGGCACCAAGCTGAAGCTCGCCTTCGCGCTGAACCGACACGACACGATCGGCATCGATCTGGTCGCGATGAGCGTCAACGACATCCTGGTCCAGGGCGCCGAGCCGCTGTTCTTTCTCGACTATTTCGTCTGCGAAACGCTCGACGTGGCGATCGCCAGCGACGTCATTCGCGGCATCGCGCAGGGCTGCGAGCAGGCGGGATGCGCGCTGACCGGCGGTGAAACGGCCGAGCATCCGAAGGCATTCGTCCCGGGCGAATACGATCTCGCCGGATTCGCCGTCGGCGTCGTCGAGAAATCGCGGGTGATCGACGGGCGCAGGATCGTTGCCGGCGACGTGCTGCTTGGTCTGGCTTCCAGCGGCCCGCACTCCAACGGCTTTTCGCTGATTCGAAAAATCCTCGAGCGCTCGAACGCCGATCTCGCGCAGAAGATCACCGGCGTCACGGGCGAGCGCACGCTCGGTGCGACATTGCTCGAGCCCACGCGCATCTACGTCAAGCCCGTGCTCGCGCTGCTGGCCGAATGCGACGTCAAGGGCATGGCGCACATCACCGGCGGCGGCTTGACCGAGAATGCGCACCGCATGTTTCCCGACGACCTGTCGGCGCGCATCGATGCCGGCGCATGGCCGCGGCCGGCGATCTTCGACTGGCTGCAGCGGCAGGGCAACGTCGATCCGGCGGAAATGCACCGCGTGTTCAATTGCGGCATCGGCTTCGTCGTCGTCGTCGCCGCCGACGCGGCCGACGCCGTGTCGGCGCGCCTGCGCGAGTCGGGCGAGACCGCATACGCGATCGGGACCGTCGTGCCCCGCGCACCGGGCGCGCCGGGAACCGTCGTCGCATGACACGAGAGCCCGTGCGCCGCTTCCCCAGACGTTTCACCACGAGCATCGTCCGGCCCCCGGGGTCGCCCGGCCCAGGCCGGGGCCCCAGCAGCGATGCTCGCCGGGCGAATTGCCGCCACTTGGATCCCGACCTTCGTCGGGATGACGAATTGCGCCGGGATGACGCCTGCTCCGAAGTGACAGCGTGAAACGCCTGGTCATCCTGATCTCCGGCCGCGGCTCGAACATGGCCGCACTGATCGACGCCGTGCGGACGGGCGCCATCGCGGCCGAGGTCGCCGCCGTCATCAGCAACCGGCCCGGCGCGGCGGGACTGCAGCGGGCCGCCGCGGCCGGCGTCGCGACTGCCGTTGTCGATCATCGCGGCTTCGCCGACCGCGAAGCGTTCGAACGCGAGCTCGGCATCGCGATCGATGCGCATGCGCCCGACCTGGTCGCGCTCGCCGGCTTCATGCGGGTCCTGTCGCCTGCGTTCGTCGCACGTTACGAGGGACGGCTGCTCAACATCCACCCGTCGCTCCTGCCGCTGTATCCGGGGCTCGACACGCACCGGCGCGCGCTCGCCGACGGCGTGCGCATCCACGGCTGCACCGCGCACTTCGTCACCGCCCAGGTCGATCGCGGGCCGATCGTCGCGCAGGGCGCCGTGGCGGTGCACGACGGCGACGACGAGGCGACGCTCGCCGCGCGCGTGCTCGCGGTCGAGCATCGGATCTTCGCCGCCGCGGTGCGCTGGTTTTGCGAGGACCGGCTGGTCATCGAAGGCGCGCGTGTGCGCGTTAAAGGCGAAGCAGCGGATGCGGCGGCGCTGCTGGCGCCCACGGTGGATCAGGCGACGAGCTCGCCGCAGCGCTGAACGTCCAACCCGGCAGCGCGCCGCCAAAGCCGGTAAGCTCCAGCTTCGTCATGTCCTCGCACAGCGCATCGTCCGCAAGCCTCGACCGCCGCCGCACCTCGCGCGTGCTGGCGGTGGCGGTGATCGCATCGCTCTCGGTCCACCTCGCGCTGCTGCAATGGCCGCTGCGCCTGCCCGACCGCGTCGACGAGCCGCCGCCGCTGACCGCGACGATCACCGAGCTGCCGCCGCCTCCGGTGCCGGTCGAGCCGCAGCCCGCGCCCAGGCCCAAGCGGCGCCACGTCGTCCGCGCCGCGCCGCCGGCCCCGGTCGAAGCGCCTGCCCCGGAGACGCTCGCCGCGGCGGCGCCCGCAGCGGAAGCCGCCGCAGCGCCCGAGCCCGCGGCGGAAGCCGCTTCCGCTCCGCCGCCGCTCCTCGAGGAGCCGATTCCCGCGACGCCGTCGCTGGCGCCGCCGCGCGAGCTGCCGCCACGCATCGATCTCGCGTATCGCGCCTTCCTCGGCACGCGCGGCTTCCTGATCGGCGATGCCGTATACCGGCTCGAGCATTCCGGCAGCCAATACAAGATCTCGACGGTCGGCGAGGCGCGCGGCCTCGCCGCGCTGCTGTTTCACGGCCAGGCGAAGGCGCAAAGCGAAGGCGCGATCACCGCCGACGGGCTGCAGCCCAGCAACTACAGCGTCGAGCGCACCAGCAACAACCGGCGCGAGGCCGCGAACTTCGACTGGGAAACCGGCATGGTCCAGTTGAACGACGACAAGTCGGCGCCGCTGGAGCTGCCGACGTTCGATCCGCTGGTCGTGCTGTGGCAGTTCTATTTCGCGCCGCCGGTTCAGGACGAGACCGAATTCAACATCGCGACCACGCGCAAGGTCTATCACTACACCTTCCGCCGCGTCGGCCGCGAAAAGATCACGCTGCCCTTCGGCGAGGTCGACACCGACGTCTGGAAAAAGATCGACGGCGACGGGGCGGTCGACGCGCAGGTCTGGCTCGCGCCGTCGCTGCGCTACGTCGCGGTCAAGCTCAGGCTGTCCAACAGCCGCGTGACCGTCGAAGGCCTGCTCGACAGCATCCGCGTCGACGATACCGTCGCGCAGCAATGACGGTTCGCGCCAACCAGCTCGGCGCGCTGACCGACGCGCTCGCCGCCGTGCTGCCGTTCCGGGAGCCCGCCGACAGCGTGCTGCGCGGATTCTTCCGGCACCATCGCGGCCTGGGCCGGAGCGACCGCGCCTTCATCGCCGAAGGCGTGTTCGCGGCGCTGCGCCGCCTCGCATCGCTCAAGGCGCAGGCGGGCAGCGCGTCGCCGCGACGCCTCGCGATCGCCGCCACCTTGCGCGAGCTGGGCGTGAGCCTGCGCGAGGTCGAGCCCGCGCTGTCGGCGGCCGAGGCGGCGTGGGCCAGGGAATTCAAGGCGAACAAGCCCACGCTGTCGCCGGCGGAAGCCGCCGAGCTGCCGGAATGGCTTTGGGACAGGCTCGGTGCCGCCCTGCCCGCCGGCGAGCGCGACGCGCTGGCGCGCTCGTGGCTCACGCCGGCGCCGCTGGACCTTCGCGTCAACACCATGAAGATCACGCGCGAGGCGGCGCGAGTCGCAGCTCGAGGCATCCGGCATCGGCGCGGCCCCGACGCCGTACTCGCCGCTCGGGTTGCGCGTCGCCGGCAAGCCCGCGCTGCAGGAGCATCCGCTGTTCACCTCCGGCGCGGTCGAGGTGCAGGACGAGGGCAGCCAGCTGGTCGGACTGCTCGTCGCGCCCAGGCGCACCGACATGGTCGCCGACTTCTGTGCCGGCGCCGGCGGCAAGGCGCTGCTGCTCGGCGCCCTGATGCGCTCGCAGGGAAGGGTCTACGCGTTCGACGTGTCGTCGGCGCGATTGACCCGTTTCAAGCCGCGCCTCGCGCGGTCGGGGCTGTCGAACGTCCAGCCGACCCGGATCAACGACGAGCGCGACAGCCACATCAAGCGCCTGGCCGGCAAGCTCGATCGCGTGCTGGTCGATGCGCCGTGCAGCGGCTTCGGCACGTTGCGCCGCAACCCCGACCTCAAATGGCGCCAGCCGGCGACGGCGATCGCCGAGCTCGCGGCCAAGCAGGCGAGGATTCTTGCCGCGGCGGCGACTCTGGTGAAACCGGGCGGGCGCCTGGTGTACGCGACCTGCAGCGTGCTGCCCGATGAAAACGAGGCGATCGTCGAATCGTTTGTCGCCGCGCACGCGCAATTTGCGCTCGGCGACGCCGCGACGGAGCTCAAGCGCGCCGGCGTGGCGCTCGACACCGGTCCCGTGCTGAAACTGTCGACGGCTCGCCACGGCTGCGACGGTTTCTTTGCCGCCGTGCTCGAGCGGGCCGCATGAAGCGATCCGCCGTCGATGGCCGCGAGCGGCCGGCTGCTTGTGCTTGGGGGATGAGGCGGAAGCGCATCGCGCGCATGGCTTTGGCGCTGCCCGCTCTCCTGGCCTGCGTCACCGCATCGGCGGACACGGCGCCGGCAACGAGCGGAGCGCGACTCGCGGCGACTGGCAGCATCGAAGCCGCGTTCACCCCGGGGACTCGCATCGACAACCTGATCATCGCGGTGATCGGCGGCGCGAAACGCGAAGTGCTGGTCAACGCCTACTCGTTCACGCAGCGCCGCATCGCCACCGCGCTGATCGCGGCGCACCAGCGCGGCGTGTCGGTGCAGGTGATCGCCGACAGCCAGCAGGCCGCCGCGCTGCCGCAGAACGTGCTGGCGGAGCTCGCCAACGGAGGCGTGGAGGTGTGGCTCGACGCCAACTTCCAGGCCGCGCACAACAAGGTCATCGTCGTCGACGCCGACGCGCGGACGGCGACGACCATCACCGGCAGCTACAATTTCACCGTCGCCGCGCAGTGGCACAACGCCGAGAACGTGGTCATCCTGCGCAACAATCCGTCCGTCGCCCGCGCCTACCGGGACAACTGGCTGCGCCTCAAGGCGCACGCGACACCGTTCCCGGCCGCCGCGCTGAAGTGACGTACTTTCGCAAGTGTCGCCCCGGCGTAGGCCGGGGCCCAAGCAGCGATGCTCGCCGGCGAAACACCGCAACTTGGATCCCGGCCTCCGCCGGGATGACGAATGAACCGAGCGCCGAGGCGACAAATGGAATTCCACAGCGCGCTGCACTAAACTGCCGTCCATGCTGGCGCCGCTCGATCTCGACCGCATCCAGGAATCACTCCACACGCCGGACGGCTGGATCGAGCTCGGCGACGATCGCGGCGTGCTTTGCGGTCGCCTGGGCGGTGGACCGCCGCGTGCACCTCACCAGCGACCGCGAGTCGCGCGTCGTTCAGCTCGGCGCCGGAAGCTTCAACCGGCTGATCTTTCCGCTGACGGCGCTGGGGCTCCTCTTCATTGCGCGGGCCGTGTTCCGGCACTGGCACGTCCCGGCATTCTTTCCGGTCGCGCTGCCGCTGGTCATCGCGCTGGCGCTGATCCGGCTCTTGATCTACGCGCTGCGCAACATCGCGGGCGTGCAAGGCGTGTCGGCGTCGGAGCGCGCGCTCAGCTTCGCGATCTGGGGCGCGCTGCTGCTCTACTACGTCGGCGTGCTGCCCGAGATCGGCGCCGCGCTCGAAGACGCACGCCTGCCGATCGGCGCGGGCGAAGTGAGCGTCCTCGACCTCGGGCGCGACGCCTTCGTGGTCATCGTCGTCATCGTGCTGTCGCTGTGGGCGGGGAGCCTGCTCGAGCAGCGACTGCTGCGCGGGACCCATCTCGACCGAAATCTCCGCGTCGTGCTCGCCAAGGTATTCCGTGCGCTGCTGATCCTGGTCGGCGTGCTTGTCGCGCTGTCGCTCGTCGGCATCGATCTCACGGTGCTTTCGGTGTTCGGCGGCGCGCTCGGCGTCGGCATCGGCCTCGGACTGCAGAAGCTCGCGAGCAACTACATCGCCGGGTTCACGATCCTGCTGGACCGCTCGATCCGCCTCGGCGACCTGATCACCGTCGACAACCGCACCGGCACCGTCAGCGTCGTGACCTCGCGCTACGTGGTGGTGCGCAGCCTCGACGGCGTCGAGGCGATCGTGCCGAACGAGACGCTGGTCACGACCACCGTGCTCAACCATTCGTACAGCAGCAAGGACGTCAAGGTCGGCATCCCGGTGCAGATCAGCTACGACAGCGACGTCGAGCTCGCGATGCGGCTGATGGCGGACGTCGCCGCCAAGGAAGCGCGAGTGCAGCGCGGCGCGTTGGCGCCGGTGGTCAACGTGCTGCAGTTCGCCGCCAACGGCATCGACCTCGAGCTCGCGGTCTGGATCAACGACCCCGAGAAGGGCCAGGGGAACTTGAAAACGGCGCTGAACGTCGCCATCTGGAAGGCGTTCCGCGACCACGGCATCAAGATTCCCTATCCGCAGCGCGAAGTTCGCATCGTCGGCGGCCTTCCGCCCGACAAGCCGGAAGGTGCCGCACCGGCCTGATTTTTGTACTGGACAGCGGCCCTGGCGCCGGCCCGGCGGCAGCCCGGAAATCATGTAAAATCCCTACTGTCCGATACCATACCTGGACCCTGAAGTCCGTCTGCCCCTGAGGATGCCGCGCTGATGTCATTCGATCCCCTTTCATTGCTCGCCCACGGCCTGGTTCCGCTGCCGTGGTGGGGCTACGTCGTCGCCGCGCTGGTGCTCACGCACGTGACCATCGCCGCGGTGACCATTTATCTGCATCGCTCTCAGGCCCACCGCGGCCTCGACCTCCATCCCGCGATAAGCCATTTCTTCCGCTTCTGGCTCTGGCTCACGACCGGCATGGTCACCAAGGAATGGGTCGCGATCCATCGCAAGCATCACGCCAAGGTCGAGACTCCCGACGATCCGCACAGCCCGCAGACGCGCGGCATCGACAAGGTGTTCTGGCAAGGCGCCGAGCTCTACCGCGACGAAGCCAAGAACCGCGAGACGCTGGACAAGTACGGCCTGGGCACGCCCGACGACTGGATCGAGCGCAACGTCTACACGCCGCATTCCTGGCAAGGCGTCGGGCTGATGCTGGTCATCAACCTCGCCGTGTTCGGGCCGCTGGGCGCGACGATCTGGGCGGTGCAGATGGCGTGGATCCCGATCACCGCCGCGGGCATCATCAACGGCATCGGCCACTACTGGGGCTATCGCACCTTTGCCTGCGACGACGCGAGCCGCAACATCGTGCCCTGGGGCATCATCATCGGCGGCGAAGAGCTGCACAACAATCATCACGCCTACGGCACGTCGGCCAAGCTGTCGTCGCGCTGGTACGAGTTCGACCTGGGCTGGACCTACATCCGCGCGCTGGAAATCTGCGGCCTGGCCACCGTGCACAAGGTCGCGCCGCGGCTCAAGCGCGACCGTGCCAAGCTCAACGCCGACCTGGAAACGTTGCAGGCGATCATCACCCATCGCTACGCGGTGCTGACCAGCTACGCGGCGTCGCTGAAGCTCGCCTACACGCACGAAGTCGCCAGCTTGCGCGAGCGCGCGCGCCGCGGCGAGCTTACGCCCGACATGCCGAGCTTCCGCCGCCTGCGCAATTGGTTCCAGTCCGACGTCCACGCGCTGCCGGAAACCGATCGCGCGCATCTGGAAACGACGCTCGAGCGCAGCACCGCGCTGAAGACGGTCTATGCGATGCGGCAGGAGCTTGCCGCGCTGTGGGAGCGCTCGAACGACTCGCGCGAGCAGCTTCTCGCCCGCCTGCAGGACTGGTGCCATCGCGCCGAGGCGAGCAACATCGTCGCGCTGCAGAAGTTTTCGCGCAAGCTGCGAAGCCTGCGCAGCTACGCGTAGCCGCGGCGCCGCCGCACCATGCAAAAGCCCGCCGGAAGGCGGGCTTTTCGTTGGTAGGTAAGATCCTGCCGCCGCCTCACCGAAGGCGTCGCCCCTGCAGGCGTCGCCCCGGCGAAGGCCGGGGCCCAAGCAGCGATGCCCACATGCGAGGCGCCGCACCTTGGATCCCGGCCTCCGCCGGGATGACGTCGGGCCCTAAGCCGCGCGCCGCGCGGCTTGGTCCGACGTCACTTGAGCTTGGTCTCCTTGTACATCACGTGCTTGCGGGCGACGGGATCGAATTTCTTGATCTCCATCTTTTCCGGCATCAGCTTCTTGTTCTTCGACGTGGTGTAGAAGTGGCCGGTGCCGGCCGACGATTCGAGCTTGATCTTTTCACGCATGGTCTAGTCTCCTGATGCTCGAGCCGCAACTCAAACGTGCTCGCCGCGGGCGCGCATCGCCGCCAGGACAACATCGATGCCGTTCTTGTCGATGGTGCGCAGCGCCGCGTTGGTCAGCCGCAGGTTCACCCAGCGGTTCTCGGTTTCGACCCAGAAGCGCCGGCGTTGCAGGTTCGGCAGGAACCGGCGCTTGGTCTTGTTGTTGGCGTGGGACACATGGTGACCCACCATCGGGGCTTTGCCCGTGACCTGACAGACTCGAGCCATCGCTCGCTCCAACTCGTTGAAATTGCGAAAGTCTTGGATTGTAACGGGAAATCCAAGGCGATTCAAGCCTTGGCATGATGGTGATCTTGGACCCGCCTGCTTGTGCCTAAAGCAGCGATGAAGCCTACCGCCAGATCGCGGAAAGGGCAGTGGCCACGCAGTCCGAGAATGCGACTGCGCTTTCTTCCATCCAGACGGCGCTTGCGGACGTCAGGACTCGCCTGACCGCCATCGAGAAGGTCCTGAAGGAAGTCGAGTAGCCGACAGGTCCGGACGCCCATACACACGCCACATCAAGATGGTCGACGAGAAGGAGTCGCCAGAATGAGCCAGGTATCGCTGGTGCGCCTTTATGCGCTGAGGGCCACGTACCTTCTTATCGTCCTGGGGCTCGGCATCGAGATATGGCCGGGAATCATCCACCACGCCAAGCCATGGACCCTGATGCAGGGAGTCGTCTGCTGCGTGCTGGCGGCGGTGTCGGCCCTGGCCGTCTTGGGGCTTCGATATCCGCTGCAGATGCTGCCGTTGCTTCTCTTCGAACTGGTCTGGAAGTCGATCTGGCTGGTCGTCGTGGCGCTCCCGCTGTGGTCGGCCCATCAGATGGATGCGCAGACCTCGGAGACGGCCAGAGCCTGCTTGATGGGCGTGATTATTCCCATCGTTATTCCTTGGTCCTATGTGTTTGCGAACTACGTGACGAGGCGCGGGGATCGGTGGCGCTGACGGAGCAACATTCCCTTTCGACCAAGTCTCAGTCATAAGGCGCATGTGGAGCTGTCGAGACGAAAACGGGCGCTTTCGCCCGCGCCGGTCACCGGACTCCGCATATTCGGCCTGTGAGCAGGCCCTAAATAAGTCCCCTCTCGGCGAACGACACCGTCCGGGTGCCGGCCACGATGAAGTGGTCGAGCGTCTTGATCTCGACCAGCGCCAGCGCCTGCTTGAGCGTCTGCGTCAGGAGCTCGTCGGCGCGACTGGGCTCGGCGACGCCCGACGGATGGTTGTGAGCGAGGATCACGCCGGCCGCGTTGTAGCGCAGCGCCGTCTTCACGACTTCGCGCGGGTAGACGCTGGTCTGCGTCAACGTGCCGCGGAACAACTCCTCCAACCCGAGCAGCCGGTTCTGCGAATCGAGAAACAGCGCGACGAACACCTCGTGCGGCCTGCTGCCCAGCGACAGCGACAGATAATCGCGCACCGCGCGCGGCGAGGTCATCGCATCGCGTTCGCCGATCTCCTCGGTCAGCGCGCGCCGCGCGATTTCCACGACCGCCTGGAGCTGCACGTATTTCGCCGGGCCGAAGCCGCGCACGGCGGCGAATTCGTCGAAAGTGGCTCCGAGCAGGCGGTGCAGGCCGCCGAAACGCGCGAGCAGGTCGCGGCCGAGATCGACCGCGCTGGTTCCCGCCATGCCGGTGCGCAGGAAGATCGCCAGCAGCTCCGCCTCGGACAGGGCCCCGGCGCCGAGCTTGAGCAAACGCTCGCGCGGGCGCTCGTCGGCGGGCCAATCGGCAATGCGCATGTCGCTGGTGTCCTGTGCCACGAGTTCCGAAGATGCCCCTGTACCGTCGTGCCAGCGCATATTAAACTGCGGCTCGCTTCACCTTGTTCGGCCTCATGGATGAGTCCCTTCGCGATGAACACGCCCGCTGCCGCGCGATCGCTCAAGCGCGTCGTGCTCGGCCTGACCGGCGGCATCGCCGCGTACAAGGCCGCGGAATTGACGCGGCTGCTGGTCAAGGAAGGGATCGCCGTCGACGTGGTGATGACGCCCGCCGCGGCGCAGTTCATCGCGCCGATGACCTTGCAGGCGCTGTCCGGCAATCCGGTGCTGTCGGGCCTGTGGGATTCGGGCGCCGCCAACGCGATGGGACACATCGAGCTCTCGCGCCATGCCGACGCCATCGTCGTCGCGCCGGCGTCGGCGGACTTCATCGCCAAGCTCGCGCACGGCCACGCCGACGATCTCCTGTCGACCCTGTGCCTCGCGCGCGACTGTCCGCTGCTGATCGCGCCGGCGATGAACCGGCAGATGTGGCGCAACGCCGCGACGCAGCGCAATGTCGCGCAACTCCGTGCCGACGGCATCGAGATCCTCGGACCCGGAAGCGGCGACCAGGCCTGCGGCGAGATCGGTGACGGGCGCATGCTCGAGCCCGAGGAAATCCTGGCGGCGCTCGTCGCCTTCGCGCAACCCAAGCTCCTCGCCGGCAAGCGCGTGCTGCTCACCGCCGGACCGACCGTCGAAGCGATCGATCCGGTGCGCGCGATCACCAACTTGAGCTCGGGCAAGATGGGATTCTCGCTGGCGCAGGCGTGCGCGGAAGCGGGCGCGAGCGTCACGCTGGTGGCGGGGCCGACGTCGCAATGCACGCCGGCCGGCGTCACGCGCATCGACGTGAAGAGCGCGGCGGAGATGGCGGCGGCGGTCGACAAGGAGGTCGCGGCGGCGCAAGTTTTCATCGCCGTCGCCGCGGTCGCGGACTACACGCCGGCGGAGGTCCAGACCAGCAAGGTCAAGAAAAACGGCAAGCCGATGAGCCTGGCGCTCAAGCCCACCGTCGACATCCTGGCCGCCGTCGCGGCGCGTCCGAAACCGCCGTTCTGCGTCGGCTTCGCGGCCGAGACCGACGACATAGTGCGCAACGCCGAGGCCAAGCGCCGCAAGAAGAAGGTGCCGCTGCTTATCGCCAATCGCGCGCAGGACGCGTTAGGCAGCGACCAGAACGAGGTGACGCTCGTCGACGAGCGCGGTGCGCACCCGCTGCCGCGGATGGACAAGCTGACTCTCGCGCGGCGGCTAGTCGCGGAGATCGCGCACCGGCTCGGGAAGTGAGCCTTCCCGCTCACGCGTGTCGTCATTGACGTCGTGGAGTTGGCTGAGAATGCCCCTCCCGGCGGTGCGCGCGTCCGGGCGTGGACCGGTGGGCGCATCACGAACTGGTACATGCAGTTGCGGTAGTCCGATTATAGGGCTATAATAAGCCCTGAATTTGACTCTATTAGGGATCGCCCCAATGGAAACCGTTTACGTTGATCGCTGGGTCAGCATGACCGACTTCAAGCAAAATCCAGCCCGCGTATTGCGCGACGCGGGCGCCCATCCGGTAGCCGTGCTGAACCACAACAAGCCCGCGTTCTACATGTTGGAGCCCAAGCTATTCGAAGCAATGCTGGAAAAGCTTGCCGACCTCGACCTCGCCGAACTGGTCGCGAGTCGTCTCGCGCTGAAGGACCGGGCGATCGAGGTCGATATTGACGAGGTCTAGCCGTAAGAAGGCTGCCCAGCACCAGCACAAGTATCGGCTGAAGTTCGTTCCACCGGCGCTCGAGGAATGGCAGCATCTTGACGGCTCGGTCAAGGAACCACTGCGCAAGTTGCTCCGCAAACGTCTGGACAATCCGCGCATGCCAGGCAGCGCATTGCACGGCCCGCTTCATGGTTGCTACAAGATCAAGCTCGGCAAGCAGGGCTATCGCCTGGTCTACACGGTAGAGGACGACGCCCTGGTGGTGTTGGTTTTGGCAGTGGACAAGCGGGAGGACGCGCTGGTCTATCGCTCGGCGCTCGATCGCGTTCGCGCCAGTCTCGCTGCGCTGGTCGATCGAATCACGCCCCGGGCCTGACTCTGCCGGAGTTACGAAATGCGGAAAGATCTTAGAGAATTCAGAATCCGGGCGTTGGCACGGCCAGACGTGCGGCGAGAGTACGACCGAGTCGCCGACGAATTTGCATTCCTGGATCAGATTCTCAAGGCACGCGCGGATTCGGGTGTGACGCAGGCGGAGGTCGCGAGCCGAATCGGAACGACACAGTCCGCCATCGCCCGGCTCGAGACGGGCGGAGGCGAGCACTCGCCATCGATGGCGACGCTGCAACGGTATACCACGGCGCTGGGATACAAGGTCCGCATTCAGCTCGTCAAGGAACCCGCCCCTCCGGCTGCACGACACAGTCGCCAGGCGCGGCGGCGGGCAGCATGAACATATGCCGGGTGCCGGCTGGAGTGCACGAGATTCGGGTGCTCCGGGTGGCCAGTCGCAGCGCCGAGGCTGCCGTTCGGCCCGACGGACCATGACCTCCAGCGTCATCGACCTCAGGGTCCTCGACGAGCGGATCCGGCCGTTCCTGCCCGCGTACGCGACGCCGGGTTCGGCGGGAATGGATCTGCGCGCCTGTATCGACGCCCCGATCGAGCTCCAGCCGGGTCGGACCGAGCTCGTCCCGACCGGCGTGGCGATCCACATCGGTGATCCCGGCCTGGCGGCGTTGATCCTGCCCCGCTCCGGCCTGGGCCACAAGCACGGCATCGTGCTAGGCAACTTGGTCGGCCTGATCGACTCCGATTACCAAGGGCAGCTGATGGTGAGCTGCTGGAACCGCGGCAGCGAGGCGTTCGAACTGAAGCCCCTGGAGCGGCTGGCGCAACTCGTGCTCGTACCGGTGGCAAGAGGGTCATTCGTTGAGGTGGCAGAATTCGATAAGACCGATCGATCGGCCGGAGGCTTTGGAAGCACCGGCAATCGATGAGCACAAGACTTGGCCCGGCGCCAAAGTCGACATTTCCGCTCTCTGTCGCGATGCCTTGTGGTCTACCTATGCCGTTCGCGAACGTGCTTCCAGAATTGCGCTCCGAACGGCCATCACGTACAACGTGATACACGTATCGCATATCGGAGCAACTCGTGCCCACTTCCATTCGACTCCCCGACGAGCTGGAGGTCCGTCTCGAAAGACTGGCGGCAAAGACCGGTCGGACGAAGGCCTTCTACATCAGAGAAGCGATTGAAGAACACGTTGCCGACCTCGAGGATTTTTTTTCTGACCGAGCGACGCATGCTCGCATACGACCCCGCGGAGAATGCCACGTTGGACGAGGTGATGACGCGCTATGACGTGGCGCGTTGAGTTCTCCAAGGGCGCGCAATAGGACCTGACGCATCTCGACGAAGCCGGGCGAGGACGCATCCTGCGCTTCCTTGCTGAATGGATCCAGAGCGGTGATGATCCACGAAAGCTTGGCGAAGCTTGAAAGGATCGGTGGTCGGCCGCTTCTGGAAGTATCGCGTTGGCGACTATGGGATTATCTGCGACCTGCAAGATGCTTTGATGTTGGTGCTCGTGGTTCGTGTCGGTCACCGTCAAGAGATTTATCGCTGAAGCAGTTCAGTGGCGGATTCGATGCAGAAGGGGGCCATAAACAGGCCGAAACTCCTGATCGATTCGGACTACCAGGGGCAGTTTGATGGTGCGCTGCTGGAACGCGGGGGGAGCGTTCGAGCTGAAGCCGATGGAGCGGCTGGCGCAACTTGTGCTTGTGCCTGTGGTGCAGGCGTCGTTCAGGGAAACCGATGATTTTGCCGTGAGCGAGCGATGCGTCGGCGGGTTCGCAAGCAGCGGTGCGGGTTAGCCGGCAACAGGGACCAGCAATTTACTACATTTGTTCGCCTCCACATGTCACGCAGAATGATGTTGCCGCTACGACCACTGACGTCGCACTTGGTGTCACGCACGATACCGGCGCGTTTTTCTAAGCGACCCATAGCTGCTTGCCGTTGTTACGCCTCGCCGATCAGGCTTGTCCCGGTTCGGACTTAGACGTGCCGACTCAACGCGAATGTCCAATTTGCCGCGGAGCTTCTCCGCTACACGACGTGGTCGATTTCAACAAATCTTGCGAAGAATCACGCGGTAAATTTCTCCCGCTATCTGGCATTCCGGTCTATTACTGCTTGTGCGAAAACTGCGGCTTCTGCTTCGCACCGGACATCTGCGAGTGGCAACTCGATGAGTTCGCGCGCAAAATATACAATAGCGAATACGCTGAAGTGGATCCGGATTACCTAGAGGCGCGCCCCCGCGCGAACGCGCAATATCTGGTCAACTTGTTTGGCGATGATTTGCCAACCGTTCGCCACCTGGACTATGGCGGAGGCAATGGACTGCTCAGCGAACTATTGTTTCAGACAGGGTGGCGGTCCTTTTCATATGATCCATTTGTCAACGAGGATGTCTGCCTCGCTGATTTGGGAAAATTCGAACTCATAACGGCATACGAGGTGTTCGAACACGTCCCAAACGCAGACCGGCTGGCCACCGAGCTGGCGTCTCTGCTGGCGCCTGATGGATTGATCCTGTTCAGCACATTGCTCTCGGACGGAAATCTAGGAGCGAAGACGCGCCTCACGTGGTGGTATGCATCGCCACGAAACGGGCACATCAGCCTTTTTTCCCAGAACAGCCTAAAATTACTCGGTGCCAAGCAGGAGTTTAATTTCGCCAGCTTTTCAGATGGCTTTCATGCCTATTGGCGGCAGACGCCTGACTGGGCGCCGGCCGCAGTCAGAAGCCATTTGCTGCACGCGACAGAAACGCTCCCTTCGCACCCTGCCTGACAATTCAGTTAGCAGAGGACCAACAGGACTCGCGCTGATGTGGAAATGGCAAACAAATCATGTCACCGCGCGAATCTGCAGCCGAAGCGCGGGTCAATCCGCGACAGCACGGAACTTCCACACACGATAGGTTGGGCACTACGCCGTTCGTCTATCCGCAGCTCGACCAGGAAACAAGCAATGAAACTGAATATGGGCTGCGGAAACAACAAGCGTCCCGGATATATTAACGTGGACGTCGCACCGGGATGCCAGCCCGACATCGTGTGCGACCTTGAAACTCTACCCTGGCCATGGGAGAGCGATTCGGTAGATGAGGTCGTTTTCAATCATTCGCTTGAACATCTCGGCCAATCTTCGCGCACATTCTTGGGCATGATGAAAGAGCTTTATCGCATCTGCAAAGACAAGGCGAGAATAGAAATAACCGTTCCGCATCCACGTCACAACAACTTCATCAACGATCCCACTCACGTCAGAATTATCACACCCCAGCTTCTTGCACTGTTTGACCGGCGACAAAACGACCAATGGAAGCGGGATCGGTCATCGAATACCCCGCTAGCTCACTATCTGTCGGTTGATTTTTTCGTCGAGAGCTCGATCATGGTTCTGGACGAACCTTATGCTTCCCAATACAACGCGAAGCATTTGTCTGACGCCGACCTAGAAGTCATGGGCCGGGAGTTAAACAACATTGCAACGGAAATTCGAATCGTGATGATTGCTCGAAAGAACGCCTAGAGCTGCAACATCTCCATAGGGGCGCACTCATATTTGGTCGCCATCGCAATCCCGACTCACAGGCTGCTTGGCGACAAATGTCGCACTCGGATTCGCCCCCAGACAGCACTAGCCGAGTATCTGCACGCGCTCTGCGAACCTCCCATCGACAGTCCGCCACGTGTCAGTCGGCGTTGTCACCCGCGGCATACCATGCACTTGGCGTTTGGCCTCGAGGGGCAGACACAACACATTAACCGAAGCTACGTCTGGAAAGATATTCTCCGCCACGCCTGCGAAGTTCGCAGGGTTGTATAACCTGGGTATGTGCCAATAGACCGCATAGTCCGATTGCAACAGGATTGTAAGAAGTTCCTCGGACCGGCCTCCCCGATCGTTCTCCAAGTACATGATAGGGCGGTAACTTTCGATGGTTCCGACGGCACCTTTCAGTACCTCAACTTCCATCCCTTCGACGTCGACCTTGATGACGTGGCAAGCCGGGAGGTCAAGGCTGTCAAGCGTGAATTGTTGCACCCGCTCGCCCGCGATTACCCCTTGAAGCGACACGCCACCAAAATTGGCACGGATCTCCGGATTCATCGCCGGAACGAGCACAGAACCTGTCTCTGCCCCCAGCGCCGCTTGGTACGCGTAGACGTTGGTACATTGATTGAGCGCCACATTCGCGCATAGCGTCTGGAACACAATCCTCTGAGGCTCAAATGCGTGTACTTCTCCATCGGGTCCGACACACCGTGCGAGATGGCTCGTGTGCGCACCGATGTTTGCGCCGGCCTCCACGACGACGAAACCGGGCCGCACGACCTGAGACAGCAGTCGCTGTTCAGCAAAGGAATACTCACCATACTTCATCAGCGATCCGCCGACATACTCATCAAACTTGTTATACAACATTGGTCCCGTGCGGCACATGCGCAATTCGTTGAACCCACCCGGGTCAAGTTGCCAGCCCGGCTTATCGGCGCTTTCCATTGAACTCCTCCCGAGGACTGGGGTCGACGCTGGCTCTGGCGCAGATCAGGAAATTCCTAAGCGCCAGCGCAGGATCATTATCGGATGATGTAACGTGGCTTTCGCACATTTCGGGACGTGACTTCGATCTGGCTCAATAGTAGCCGCGAGGCAACCCAAGATCCAGGCCGGAGCGCGACCACCATGACGAAGGATACAGCGGAAAGTCCACAGGACGTCACTCGGGATGCCAGCCGCGCGATACAATTAGCGCCTGAACGGTGAAACAGAATCCGCCATTTCATGCTCGGTCAAATCATCCGCGACCTCATCGGCGTCTCCCGAAAAAGAGGGACACCGTTGTGACGCAAACGGGGCCAACCGATACCTCCAACCCGCTTGCCGATTATTTTTACAACAACCCCGGCCGCGGCACCTGCAAATGGCATCATTATTTCGAGATCTATCATCGGCACCTCGCCAAATTTCGAGGGCAAGCGCCGGTCGTCGTTGAAATCGGCGTTGCGTTTGGTGGCTCATTGCCGATGTGGCACCATTATTTCGGACCGGGAACGCACGTTATCGGCATTGACATCGATCCGGCGTGCCGCCAATTCGAGAATGGCGTGACGACGATCATGATCGGCGACCAAGCCGATCGAAACTTCCTCGCGACCGTGCGCGATCGCGTTCCGCGTATTGACATTCTGATTGACGATGGCGGACATACTATGGCGCAGCAAATCGCGACGTTCGAGGCACTGTACCCGCACATTGAGGTCGATGGCGTTTATCTGTGCGAGGACCTGCAGACGTCGCTATGGCCGAATTTCGGTGGCGGTTACCCCCAGCAGGGCACCTTCCTCGAATACAGCAAAGCGCTAGTCGATCGGCTTCTCAGCTGGCACTCGCTGGATTCCGCGGCATTGCGGGTCGATGATTTCACGTTGATGACGCACGGGATCCATTTCTACGACGGCGTAGTCGTCATGGAGAAACGGCGCATGGAGCCCCCTCGGCAATTCATGACATATGGCTCCACTCCCCCGAGCTCAGATTCGGATTCCCCCAGTTTTCGCCCGTAATGGTCTGGACCTCGAAGAGCAGGTCGTTACGGGCGGCACGTCAGGTGCGCGAGAACATATTCATGTACTAGCTGCTGCCCCCAGAGGGTGCGCCGGATACGCCGAGTAACGCGCGTATTTCCTCCCAGTCGTTGGTGACCAGGTTCAGCTTTCCCGCCTTGTCGTCATCGAGGTAGGCGTAATCGAGCGCCAGAAACTCCTGGCACAGCTGGTCGTGGTTCTCGGTCAGGAAACGCGACTCCGGATCGAGGTTGCGCACCAACCCCAAGCCTGTGGGCGGCGTGCCGATGGTGTGAATCGCGAGATCGGAGCGGTACTTCCTCAGCAACACGATCAGGCGCCAGATATCGCCGCTCCAGAAGGGCGGAGATCCGTCGCGCCTCGCCGTTTCCCGGTCAAGCGGATAGCAATCATGAATCAGTATGGTCGATCCGCGGGCGCAGTAACGCTCCAGATTGGCAAAATCGCGCAGCGCGAACTCGAAGTGGTGCATGCCGTCGATGAAAGCCAGATCCACCGGCAGGCCACCGAACTCGATACGCAGATCGCGGCCGGCGAAAAATGCATCGCTGGTTTCGGTGAATACCCTTTGGTTCGCCCCCGGCGGAAAGACCAGTTGGGGCTCTGGATCGATGGCGATCGCCTGCGTGGGCGGTGTTGCGAGCCTAAGCGATTCCCCTTTGAAAACGCCAATCTCGACGTAGGTACGCGGCTGCACTTGAGCGTGAATGCGTTTGAGAATATCGAAATAATACTCCCCGCCAAGAACGATCTGAGCCTGCAGCCAACGTGGCTTGGCGAATCCGGGGCGCAATGCGCCGCGCGCGTTCGCAGTACTGGAGCGCGAACCGATTGTCGCCCAGCGCATACGAGGCCACCGCCACCTCGTAAAGGCACGCCGCATTGTCCGGAGCCAGAGCGGCCGCTCGGGTCAAGTCGGCAAGACCCTCCTTCGCCTGGCCGGCTGCCCGTTTCGCGGCACCGCACAACATCAGCGCCTCCACGCAATCGGGTTTGTAATCGATCAGCGTGGTCAGGACCTTGATCGCCTCCTCGTGCCGGGATCCGTTATGGAGTTCGAGGGCAAGCCGGAGGACGTCGTCTTCAACCGGCGCCTTGCGGCGTCCGAAAAGATCTTTCAGAACGTTGAGGAGCATGGACACATGGTAACGGAAAGGATGTTACGAGCGCAGAACTGGCTGATTTGGCGCCGCCCGAGCGGTCCAGAGCAACGATTCCGCGACCGGTCACGGGAGCAGTGTTGTCACGGGCGACCTGACATGATGCCATCCCTCGCGCGTGAAGCAGCCGTCGAGCGCAATCGTCCATTTGTCCGTGTCATTGCGATGACTTCCGTCCTGAGACGTCGACTAAGAATTCTTCAAGCGCCCGTATCGGAGCGAGATCTTCGAAAAGGATATGCCTGGCCGTTTCGATGCGTTGGCGCACTTGATTGCGAAGCACTTGATCCTGCCCAAGCCTGACCGCGAGATCCGCGTATTCCTGCTCCGTGTGGGCAATCAGGTCCGACAATCCCATTCGTTTGAGTAAGCCGCTTGCCAATCTGCCGCGCATGAAGCGTCCCTCAAGCGCTACAATCGGCAGGCCGCATTCAATGGCTTGCATCGCAGTGTTGAATCCGGAAAATCCTATGGTGTCAAGGTAGATGTCGGATCGCCGCATCAATCCAAAGAATACCGGTCGGGTGAGCCAGGGCAGATAAACGGCGTGCTCAGGGAAATACAGGCCGGCTCGCTCAAACGCGTCGTCAAGCCGCTGCTGCAGTTTTTCGGACAGATTCTCACGGAAGTGATCGAAGAAGACAAATTGACACCGCCCGAGCCTGCGGGCGATATCGACAAATATCCAATCGTGGTGCGGTGCGTACTTGAACGGCGTTCCAGGACAAAGCAAGACCGGCAAGCTTGAATCAATGCCTAAGGCATTAAGGTCCAGATCCACCGCCGTCACCTGCAACGGACGATACGAACAGCCAAGGTGTGGCAGCGCAATTAAGCGCTCTCGGTAATTATCTTGCGCATCAGCGGGTTCAAAGTCTTCCGCCGAAACGTAGTAATCGATCGTGGGCAGGCCGGTCGTTTCAGGGTGCCCCCAAGCGGCAACCTGCACCGGCGCGAGACGCAGATTCGCGAGCTTCGCGGTCATCGGGTCCATGCCGATTTCCGGGTAGATCAACACGTCCACGTGTTGTCCGACAATTGCATCTACCCATCCGCGAAGTTCCTTCGGGCCCTGCACGAAATGCGCAGCCCGAGATCTTGCCAGCCGGGTTTCGTCGTCCTGCACGGTCCCAATATAGAACAAGTGCAGCGAGAATCGATCCGGATCCAGGTGTTGACACCAGCCCCGGACAATCGCGGTCCACACCGATTGGTCGTGCAAGTGCGCGGACACGATACCGACACGGATCGACGCACTTTGCGGAACTACTGCCGGCGCAATTGCCTGCTCGTCCTGCCAGTACTTCATCAGACGTCTGCACAAATTTCCGTAGTCCGACAATAGCTCTCGGTTATTTTCCTCATGGTAGGCCAGGAAGAACGGCTGCTGACTCCCAACAGCCTTGAAGCCGTCCTTGAGGCGATTCGCGTCAAACCAAACATCGAGGTCATGAAGCGCTCGGGAAAAGGCCGTTCGAAAATCTTCTGGTGCATCTTCAACTCCGTGTACCAGCGCCAGCTGCGACATTGCCTGCGCCCAGCGAGCTTCGACGTAATCCGGCTTTAGTGAAAGAGCCGTTTCAAAGCAGGCCAAAGCCTCATCGAGGATGCCTTGATCCTGCAGCATCGAACCAAGGCAGAAGTGCGCTTCCGCCAAATTGGGGTCAAGCGCAAGCGCCTCTTGATATCCCGCGAGTGCTTCTGCCGGTCTGCCCCGAGCCTGGTATGCGTTAGCCAGGCTGAAGTGCGCATTGGCGAAGTCGGGGTTCGCTGCTACAGCGCTCTGGAAACACGCGATCGCGTCGTCCAGCTTGAATTGCATCCGCAGCACGTTGCCGAGATTGTTGTAAGCCTCCGCGCAATCGGGCTTGAGCGCCAATGTCGCTCGGAACGCGATCACTGCATCGTCAAGTCGTCCCAGTGTGGCGAATGCACATGCAAGATTGTGTTGCGCGTTGAAATAGTCGGACTTCAACGTTACAGCTTCCTGAAAACAGACGCAGGCTTTGGACTGGTCGTCTAGTGCCCGGTACGCCAGGCCGAGATTGTTGTGCGCGGCAAATGCCGTTGGATTTTGCTTGATGGCCCTGCCGATCAGCTCGACGGCTTTCTCGTGTTGCCCGGCTTGATGGGAAATGACGCCGAGCAAATGCAGAGATTCGAAATGGTCGGGGTCGACGGCCAATATTTCTCTATACAGCGCTTCCGCCTCAGCAAGCCGGCCAGCCTGGTGATGCTGTATCGCAACTTCGATCGCCTGGGGCATTCTGCTGGGCTGCGGAAAAGAGGTTAGACCAATCTCTCGATCAGTCCTGACCACGAAATCGGTACGAACAATTTAGTCAGAGCCGAGTTAGATCAATCGACCATGACGACGGAAAGAACGAGCGTGACCCGCGCGTCCGACACGTATCAAATTACTTCATTGCGAGATGCGTGACGATCTCCTTGGCAGCCCACTCGGCAAACTCGGAACTGTAGCCAAGCTCCTTGAGTTTCCACTGGAAGACGTTTCCCAGCTTCGCCTTTTTGTACACGCCGAGCTTGTGCTGCTCGCGATAGCGAACCGCCCGCGCCGCCAATCCCTTGATGATTACGTTGATCTGGTGCTGGGCGCCGGCGTCGGTTCGGGATTCGGAAGCGGGAGGAAAGCGGCGGCCGAGATCGGCCGCCATGCTCGAAGCAAACTCCTCCAACTCCTTGGTGTCAAACACTTTGAAAATCGACATTGTCATTGGCACCAAGTAATCAGCAAGCGCGCGACGGCATCTTGACCGCGCTGTGGCAATCCGGCACTCATATTTCTATACACCCGTCGAGCGCGACGTCTACGTCGATTTCTTCCGGAATCGACAGCACCGCACGGGCCACGCGGCCCGCAAAGACGTCTTCGTCGTGGAAATTATAGTTCTGAGGGTTAAAAAGTGGCGTGTCAATTCGCCAGCAGCGATACCCTGCTGCCTTTACGCGCTCGGACACCTCGAGCAACGCCGTTTCGTCAGAAACAGCGAACAATAGGCGCGGCCGCAATCGCCACAGCGTTTCGCTCGAACCCTCGAGAATGTCAAGCGCCGCCACGTTTCATCGGCAACCTTCAACCAATCAAGGCGTTCCAACTGCAGGTCGTCCAGCGTTTCGGTCGGCGTCGCGGCACCTGCGATTTGCGACTCTGGTGATCCGCCTTGACTATGCTCATCGGATCCGCGCGGCCCCGTCAGCGACCGCCGCATGACCGTGCATGTTCGTCAACTGACCCGCCACAATGTTCTGTCGCAGAATGGTCTGCACCGTGGCGCTCGGCTCGTATGCAATCAGGTGGCCGTCAGGCCCCAAGGCCCGCGCGAGCGGAATAGCGTGGGCCCCAATTCCCGCGCCGGCTTCCAAGACCGTTTGGCCGAAGTCGAATCAGGCGTAACAACAGGTCAAGCTGCGGCTGGAGCCACTCGCCGTACCAGGCGAGGGATCGGGCCGTGTCGTCGCGGCCAGGCAGATACTGGAGGATGCCATACCGCATCTCGGCCACGGCGCTCATCCCCGACACGGCCTGCATCGGTTTCATTTTCCTCGGACCGCTTGAAGATTTCAGACTCGCAATCGGTTTGGGTTCTGCAATCACGGCAGGCGGCGTCCGCCGCGCGTCTACCGCGGCCCGCAGCGCAAAAGTCAAGCGCTCGACCACTTCCTCCCAATCACCCCGCGTCCGCTGGCGGAACAACCTCGCCGTCGGATACCACGGGCTGTCGTCCCGTCGCTCGAGCCAGCGCCATTCCGCAGGATGCGGCAGAAGAATCCAGACCGGCTTGGCCAAAGCACCCGCAAGGTGGGCGACCGAGGTGTCCACCCAGATGACCAGGTCGAGTGCGTCGATGACTGCGGCTGTCTCGGCAAAGTCGGTCAAGTCCGCGTCAAGATCGGTGATGTCCATTCATCCTGCAGCGCGTCGAAGCTGAGCGGCGGCCGCGCCCTTCTGCAACGAAAAAAAGCGCGCTCCCTCAACCTGGCCCAGAGAAGATAGCGCCTTCGCCATTGATCGACCGAAAGTGATCGCGTCCGTGGTCGGGACTGCCCGCCCAGACGATGCCGACCTTGAGCTTGTCGTCATCCGCAAAGCGGTTCGCCCAACGCGCAGCGCGTTCGGGGTCGACGCGAAGATACGGAACCTCCGCCGGCACCGAGTCCACATCGATGCCAAAAACCCTGGGCAGGCTCATCAGGTGGATGTAATAGTCGAAATCGGGAACGGCCTCGTTTCGGTCGAGCACGCGGTCAACGCCGGAGAACCACGGCGCCAACTCATCGATTCCCGCCCGATTCAGCAGCAAACGGTGGCGCCGAGTGCCTTGACCATCGGCGCGTAGCGAATGAACTGTATGACGTCGCCGATGCCCTGCTCGGCACGGAGGATGATCGTCTTGTCCTGCAGATCCTGGCCGGACCACACCGGCTTTTCGAAATTCGCACGCCGTGGAAACAGCGTATCCATCAGCCAGCGAAATTCGTAGTAGTTCCATCCTTCTTTCAAACGCCCGGCCGCCAGCAATGCCAGTGCCATAGTGGGCGTGCGGCGATCGCGTCCGGTCGCTGCGGGAGACTGCGCTCGTAAAGCTCAATCGCTTGCTGCGTATGATCAAAATTCTGCAGCGCGTTGCCATAGTTGAAGAAAACGTTGACGTTTTCGCCGCCGTTGTTCCTCGAGCATTTGCGCGCGCTCGTATGCAGCGAACGCTTCGGCACTGTCGCGGCGATAAAGCGACGTGCCCGAGATTTACCCAGGCGGCCGGGCTGTCGGGATAACAGGCGACCGCCTTGCGGAACCATGACTCGGCTACTGCGAATTCACCCTGGTCCAGCTTGCACAGCCCGAGATTGATCAGGCAATGCTTGTGATTGGGGGAAAGGTCGAGCGCGCGCTCGTAGCTCGCGTATGCCTCGTCAAGCTGCTTTTCCCCAGCCAAAACGACGCCCAGGCCGAAGTTTGTATCGGGTATGTCGGAGCGCTTGGCGACCGCCTTGCGCATGCGCGCCTCCGCTTCATCGGCTTTTCCGATCTGGTGGCACGTCCAGCCAAGGCGTAGGTCCAGCATCGGGTCGACGAGCCCTGCATCTTCCGCCCGACGAAAATCGCGATACGCCTCCAGCATCCGCCCCCAGGCATATAACGTCGACGCTCGGCCAAGGAGCAAGCCTGAGTCGTCGGGGCAGGATTCGAGCCCGGCGTTCAATAGCCGCAGCGCCTCTGCGTAACGCCCTGCAGTCTCCGCTGCGGCGGCATCGGCGACGATACGATCCCGATTCGGCGGCTGTGGCGAGTCTTTCGCGGCCGACACGCCAGACCTCGCGTGCGGCAACACTGTAGCGTCCGTCTCGACAGCGTCGTCGGGCGGCAGAAGCGTCGCCTTGAAAAGACGACGGACGAGCATGCTGTCATCGGGTTGTTCGCGTCGGAGTCGCGGTCATCGGCAATCCTGAAGCGCAACTGCAGCAACGGATGATCGAGAAGATAGTCTGCATCCGTCGAAGTTTGCCACGTCCCTCGACGTCAGTCCAAGCTGGCGTCGTCTGCGCCGGCATAGCAGCGATGCAAGTGGATTGAGTCAGCAAGAGGTCCGACCACGCTCTGACCGCGCAAATGAAACGGGCCGGGAAGCATGACGCTTCGCCGGCCCAAAAGGGAATGACCGTGCTATTACGGGCGGAAGTTCGACGGAACGTACTTGGCGTCGCAAGCCCGAGGAGTACCCGTCCAGCCGGTGATGTCCGGAAGCGCCGGTCAAGTGACGGCGGTCAGCGTCAGAATGCAGTTGCCGGCAGCCGGCCAATTTCGACCCGGTGTTCTGCGTCGTGACCGATATGACGCTTATCCCGTCGACCGTCAGGCTGGCCACGTACGTGGTGGCCAGCGTCGAGCATCCGGCGGTGATCTGCATCTGTCGGCCAGCGTCGTCTTGGTCGACACGTATTCGCTGAATCGACGTCTTGCAGCGGCAGAGCGCCGACCACACCTTCCGACATCTTCGAGCGGATTACATAGTCCTGATACGCCGGCAGCGCGATGGCCGCCAGAATACCGACGATCGCAACGACGATCATCAGTTCGATCAGGGTAAAACCCTGTTGTATTCGCTTCATTGCGATCTCCGTAACGTTAGTAAGTACTCCCTAACCCTTCGCATCTGGGGATGCCGAAGGGCGAGTCGCAATTGGCATGCCAGCTTATGTCGCGGCATCGAAGAGGTGAAAACGGTTCTGGAAGCGGCCGCAATGCGAAATATCGAGCACTTGCGTATCCTCGGGCGCCCGCCGCTGTAGACCACTGCTCAGCGCGTCCCTGAGACGCCCGCAGGCCCGACATGCCAATAGCATGTGACGCCCAGCGTCACATGCTGACGCTGAATGTCGGCCGCTGTCGGGTCGGCGTCGGATTCTTGCCACAAGACACAGATTCATGCGCGGCGTCTGCAGACGGATTCGGCGCGTCTGAGCACTTGCCGCCGCGCCGTCTGGAGCGCTGCCCGGCGAGCTCGAAACCCGCCATCGGCGAACTCGAGCCGGTGCCCAGGATTTCGATGACGTCCCCGGCCGCCAGCGGTACGCCATCGGCGTCGGCCGGCCGGCCGTTGACCGGAGCGGCGGCTCGCCCTCGACCGGCTTCAGGCGGAACGCCTCGCCCGAGCGCTCGATGGCGGCCAGCTGCACCCCGGCCCGTCCGATGGTCGTCCGCTCGCGGGTCAGCGCAACCGCCTGCCCCGCCCTGGGGCCGGACAGGAACTTGAGCGCGGGCCCTCCGCGGTCCGCCGCCGTCGCCGGCTGGCACGCGCGACCGGACTCGCGCCGACCGCGGGTATCCTCTGCGTCGATTCGTCGGCCTTGGCGCGGCTCCGACGGGCTTCGGCCCGTCCCGCCGCACGACCGCCGGGCTTGCCCGCCGGGTGCGCACGATCGGCTTCGCCAGCTCGACCTTGTCGCCCAGGTCGCCGACCGCCTCGCGTATCGCCTTCTTGAGGACGCCCGCCGGCGGAATCGCCTCATCGTCGACAAAATAGAGCAGTTTGTGCCGGCCGATGTCGATCAGGTCGCCGTCGCGCAGGAAGTGCTTGGCGATCGGCTTGCCGTTGACCAGCGTTCCGTTGGTGCTGCCCAGGTCCTCGAGGAACGAGTCGGTCGAGGATGGTCACGACGACGGCGTGCTCGCCGCTGACGGCGAGGTTGGGCAGGCAGACGTCGTTGTCGGCGCGCCGCCCGATCGTCACCCGCTCGCGGCGCAGCGGCACGTCCAGCGTCGTTCCGTTCGGCACCAGCAGGACGAGTTTTGCCATGGGGGGCGAAGATATCGCGAAATCCGACGCCTCGCCTACGCGGGCTTTTTCGTGCTCCAGCGCTGCAGCCAGCCGCCGCTGGGAAGAAACCCCTCCGGCACGCGGACCAGCACGACCGAGATGTTGTCGCGGCCGCCGTTCTGGTTGGCGATGTCGATCAGCTCGGCGGCGGCCTCGGCCAGATCGCTGCGCTTGGACGGCGACGATTTCCTGCACGGCGTCGGCGTCGACCATGTCGGTCAGCCCATCGGAGCAGAGCACGTAGATGTCTTCGGCCTCGGCGCGATACTCGGCGATGTCCGGCGGCACGACGGCCTCGATGCCCAGCGCCCGCGTGACCAGGTTCTTGTTCAGCGAGTACTTGGCCTGCTCCGGCGTCAGCATGCCGCTGTCGATCTGCTCCTGCAGCAGCGAATGATCGTGCGTCAGCTGCTCGAACTTGCCGGCGCGCAGGCGATAGCAGCGCGAATCGCCGATGTGCCCGATGCTGACCCGGTTCGAGAAGAAGACGGTCGCGACCAGCGTCGTGCCCATGCCCGCGCATTCGGCGCGAGTCTGCGCGGCTTCGTAGATGCTCTTGTTGGCCAGCGCGATCTGCTGCTGCAACAGCAGGCCGGCGTGCGTCAGGCCGCTGCCGACGTCGACCTTGGAAAGCTGGCGTCCGGAGCGCAGCTCCTGCAGCATGCCGCTGCTGATCACGTTGACCGCGATGCCGCTCGCGACTTCGCCCGCGCTGTAGCCGCCCATGCCGTCGGCGAGCACGGCGAGGCCGGCGTCGCCGTCGACGAAGACCGTGTCCTCGTTGTGCGGCCGCACCATGCCCGGATGCGACAGGCTGGCGACGTCGAGCGGCGTCTTGGTGGCCATCAGCGAGCGTTGTCGGGTTGCCGGGGCCGCAGAGCCGCGGCGCAGGCGCAAAGCCATGGCGGTGCTCATCGGCGGCGAGTTTACGCTGCGGCGCGCTTCAAGGCGAGATGACCACGGAGCGGCGATAGCATCGGCGTGTCCGCGGCTATCCGGCCCGGGCCGGCGCCGGCGCGCCAGCCACAGCCCGGGAACGACCACGACGGCGATGCCGACGATCGGCGCGAGCCAATCGACCAGCGGGACATACGCCTCGATCCAGGGCGCCACCACCGGATCGTCGGTGGCCAGGTCGCCGGCGATGTAGCCGAGCAGGCCGCCGCCGGCCGGGACCAGCAGAGGCAATCCGCTCGATCAGGCGCATGATGATCTGGCTGCCGAAGACGACCAGCGGAATGCTGACCACCAGGCCGAACACGATCAGCGGCAGGTTGCCCTTGGCCGCGGCGGTGACCGCCATGACGTTGTCGAGGCTCATCACCAGGTCGGCGATCAGGATCGTCCACACCGCGCGAAATCAGCCGGTCGCTCGCCTTGACCTCGTGCTCGCCGCCGTGGTCTTCGCCGACGATCAGCTTGATGCCGATCCAGATCAGCAGCACGGCGCCGATCAGCTTGAGCCACGGGTAGGTCGAGCAGGCTCATCGCGAAAAACGTCAGGACGATGCGCAGGACGATGGCGCCGAGCACGCCCCACAAGATGCCTTTGCGCCGCAGCTTGTCGGGAAGATTGCGGCAGGCGAGCGCGATGACCACCGCGTTGTCGCCCGACAACAGGATGTTGATCAGGATGATTTCGAACACCGCAATCCAGGAATTGCGGCGTGACCAGCTCCGCCATGCTTTTCCTCGCTTGCCGGGTAGTTGCTTGCCGGCCTCATCATCCCCTGGCCGGGTGGATCGGCGAGCGCGGAAGCGCGCGACCGCCTCCGCGCAAGCTGCGGGCTCGAGCCTACAGCACGCTTTGCAGCAGCTTGCCCATCTCGGCGGGATTGCGCGTGACCTTGATGCCGCACGCTTCCATCACCGCCAGCTTTTCCTGCGCCGTGCCCTTGCCGCCGGCGATGATCGCGCCGGCGTGCCCCATGCGCTTGCCCGGCGGCGCGGTGACGCCGGCGATGAAGCCGACGACCGGCTTTTTCATGTTGTCCTTCGCCCACTGCGCCGCCGCTTCCTCGTCGGTGCCGCCGATCTCGCCGATCATGATCACCGCGTCGGTGCCGGGATCGTCGTTGAACAGGCGCAGCACGTCGAGCGTGCTTCAACCCGTTCACCGGATCGCCGCCGATGCCGACCGCCGACGACTGCCCCAGCCCCAGCTCGGTGATCTGCGCGACCGCCTCGTAGGTCAGCGTGCCCGAGCGCGAGACGACGCCGATCCGCCCCTTGCGGTGAATGTGCCCCGGCATGATGCCGATCTTGATCTCGTCGGGCGTGATCACGCCCGGACAGTTGGGACCGAGCAGCAGCGTCTTCCTGCCCTGCATGCGGTACTGGGTGCGGATCATGTCGCGCACCGGTATGCCCTCGGTGATGCAGATCACCAGGTCGAGCCCCGCGTCGACCGCCTCGTCGATCGCCGCGGCGGCGAACGGCGGCGGCACGTAGATCACGCTGACCGTCGCGCCGGTCGCCTGCTTGGCCTCGCGCACCGTTGCGTAGATCGGGATGCCCTCGAAATCCTCGCCCGCCTTCTTCGGGTTCACGCCGGCGACGAAGCAGTTTTTCCCGTTCGCATAGTCGCGGCACATCCGCGTGTGGAACTGCCCGGTCTTGCCGGTGATGCCCTGCGTGATGACCTTGGTGTTGCTGTCGACGAGGATGCTCATTTGCAATTCCGTTTCATCTTGTGGTCCCGGTGAATGCCGTGGCCCAATTATTCAGTTCGCCGCCCGGCGAAGGCGTCGCCCCGGCGAAGGCGTCGCCCCGGCGAAGGCCGGGGCCCAAGCAGCGATATCCACGCAAAGTGCAACTTGGATCCCGGCCTGCGCCGGGATGACAAGGGTCCGTCGTCCCGGACGAGCGTCACCCCAAGCGGGTCGCCGCGGCGAAGGCCGGGGCCCAATTCATTCATTGCGAAATCTCGTCGTACAGATCTCTCCACTCCGGGTTCATTTCCTGAATCAGATTTACCTTCCAGCCGCGACGCCATTCCTTTATCTGCTTCTCCCGGGTTATCGCGGCCTCGATCGAGGAACGACACTCGAACCAAACCAGGTGCGTAACATCATGTTGCTTAGTGAAGCCGGGGACGCAGTGCGTTCGATGCTCCCATGTCCTCCGTACCAGATCGTTCGTCACTCCGATGTACAGGGTGCCATAAGGCTTGCTGGCGAGAATGTAGACGTAGCCTCGATATTCGCTCACGACCCTTCGTCCGAGACGGTTCTATAACTTGGGCCCCGGCCTGCGCCGGGGTGACGCCTCTCCGCTCGGCCCGGTCCACGACGTCAATCATGCCGGGGCGACGCAGCTCCGTTTGGCCCGGCCCCCCGCTTCAATCATACCCAGGCACGCTTCGCCGAGGACTAAGTTCCCTTCGCGGCCGCCACGACCTTCTCCGCCGCCTGGCCCATGTTGTCGGCGCTGATGATCGGCAATCCGGAGTCGGCGAGAATTTTCTTGCCGAGATCCTCGTTGGTGCCTTTCATGCGCACGACCAGCGGGACTTTGAGCTGCACTTCGCGCGCGGCGGCGATCACGCCGTTGGCGATCGTGTCGCACTTCATGATGCCGCCGAAGATGTTGACCAGGATCGCCTTGAGCTCGGGATTCTTCAGCATGATCTTGAATGCCTCGGTCACCTTTTCCGCGGTTGCGCCGCCGCCGACGTCGAGGAAGTTCGCCGGCTCGCCGCCGTAGAGCTTGATCACGTCCATCGTCGCCATCGCCAGTCCCGCGCCGTTGACCAGGCAGCCGATGTTGCCGTCGAGCGAGATGTACGAAAGATCGAACTTCGACGCCTCGATTTCCGCCGGGTCCTCCTCGTCGAGGTCGCGCATCTCGACGATCTCGGGGTGCCGGAACAGCGCGTTGTCGTCGAAGTTGAGCTTGGCGTCGAGCGCGATCACGCGGCCATCGCCCGTAACGATCAGCGGATTGATCTCGACCAGCGATGCGTCGGTCTCGTCGAACGCGCGGTAAGCGCCTTGCAGCAGCGTGCGCGCCTCGGGCAGGCTGGCTTGCGGAATGCCGATCTGCCGCGCGATGCCGTCGGCTTCGGCGTCGGTCAGCCCCTTGCCCGGATCGATGAACACCTTGTGAATCCTGTCCGGCGTCTTCGCGGCGACTTCCTCGATGTCCATGCCGCCTTCGGAGCTCGCCATCAGCACCACGCGCTGCGTCGTGCGGTCGACGACCATGCCGACGTAGAGCTCCTTCGCGATGTCGGCGCCTTCCTCGATCAGCAGGCGGCGCACCTTCTGTCCCAGCGGACCGGTCTGATGCGTGACGAGCTGCATGCCGAGAATCTGGCCCGCGAGCTCGCGCACCTCGGCGATCGACTTGGCGACCTTGACGCCGCCGCCCTTGCCCCGGCCTCCGGCATGGATCTGCGCCTTGACGACCCAGACCGCGCCGCCCAGCGCCTCCGCCGCCTTGACCGCCTCGTCGACCGAGAACGCCGGAATGCCGCGCGGCGTCGGGATGCCGAACTGGCGCAGGATTTCCTTGCCCTGGTACTCGTGGATTTTCAACGCCGCTCCCCGCTTCCGGCGCTAGGCCGCGCCGCGATACCAGCGCGGATAATAGCGCCGCACGGTGTCGGTCGTCGTTTCCAGCGCATGGCAGCGATCGAGCTGGAACGGCCTGTCTTCGCCGTCTTCGATTTCGCGGCGCAGCCCCGCGAACATCTGGATCGCCGCGGTGGGCGCGTGCGACAGGAGCTCGGTCAGGTGACTGCAGCCCTGGACGCCGCCCATCGTCTCCTGCAAGCGTCCGGCGAAAGCCGTGCAGCAGGCTCGCGCCGACGAGCTTGCCGTACGCCGGGGTGATGAGATCGCAGGCGCCGGGATAGGGCATCTCGTCGGTGCGCACCTCGATCGCGCGGATCAGGTAGTCGCGGCCGATGGTGAGGCGTATCCACATGTCGTGCACGGGCTCGCCGGCGCGGCGCACGCCGGTCAGCAGCGCATAGTCGTGGTCCTTGACGTCGGTCAGGTGGCCTTCGATGTCGAACAGGCCATCGTCGCGGCGAAAACCTTCGTAGGTGACGGCGCGCACGTGCAGGCGGGAACGTTCGACGGCGGTGGAGGAAAGCGGCATGGGTCGCGGGGACCGGCATCGCGAACGCGCCGGCCTGGTGTGCTGCAAAGTGGCTACAATGCGGACGGCCACAAAGCGCGTTATCTTACCTCATTTGCCTCATTTCCTCAGGCGGCGTAGACCATGTCCTTCGTGCTCGCCCTCGACCAGGGCACCACCAGCTCCCGCGCGATCGTGTTCGATCACGCCGGCGCGATCCGCGGCGCCGCGCAAAAGGAATTCCGGCAGATTTTTCCGCAGCCCGGCTGGGTCGAGCACGATCCGAGCGAGATCTGGGCGACCCAATCGGGCGTCGTCGCGCGAGGCGCTCGCCAGCGCCGGCATCGGCGCCGGCGACATCGCCGCGATCGGCATCACCAATCAGCGCGAGACCACGCTGCTGTGGGACCGCGCCACCGGCAAGCCGGTGGCCAACGCGATCGTCTGGCAGGACCGGCGCACCGCCGGCACTGTGCGACGCGCTGCGCGCGGCGGGCCACGAGCCGACGTTCGCGCGCAAGACCGGGCTGGTGCTCGACGCGTATTTTTCCGGCACCAAGCTCAGGTGGCTGCTCGACAACGTCGCCGGCGCGCGAGCAGCGCGCGGCGCGCGGCGAGCTCGCGTTCGGCACCGTCGATACCTGGCTGGTCTGGAACCTGACCGGCGGCGCGGTCCACGTCACCGATGCGTCGAACGCCAGCCGCACGCTGCTGTTCGACATCCATCGCGGCGACTGGGACGACGAGCTGCTGGCGCTCGCTCGACGTGCCGCGCGCGGTGCTGCCGTCCGTCGTCGCATCGTCGGGCGTGTGCGCGGAAGCGACGATCGCCGGGCTGCGCGTGCCGATCGCGGGCATCGCCGGCGACCAGCAGGCGGCGCTCTTCGGCCAGGCCTGCCTCGAGCGCGGCATGGCCAAGAACACCTACGGCACCGGCTGCTTCCTGCTGCTGAACACCGGCGCCGACCGCGGTGGACTCGCGCAACAACCTGGTCTCGACCATCGCCTGGAAGCGCGACGGCCGCATCGACTACGCGCTCGAGGGCAGCGTCTTCATCGCGGGCGCCGTCGTGCAATGGCTGCGCGACGGACTCAAGATCATCCGCCATGCGGCCGACGTCGAAGCGCTCGCCGCGAGCGTGCCCGACAACGGCGGCGTCTACCTGGTGCCGGCGTTCGCCGGGCTCGGCGCGCCGCACTGGGATGCCTATGCGCGCGGCGCGATGTTCGGCCTGACCCGCGGCTCGACCGCCGCGCACGTCGCGCGCGCGGCGCTGGAGTCGATCGCCTACCAGAGCGCGGAAGTGCTGCGCGCGATGGAGGCCGACGCCGGCCTCGCGCTCGCCGAGCTGCGCGTCGACGGCGGCGCCACGGCGAACAACCTGCTGATGCAGTTCCAGGCCGATCTGCTCGGCGTGCCGGTCGTGCGGCCGAAAGTGCAGGAGACCACCGCGCTGGGCGCCGCCTATCTCGCCGGGCTCGCCGTCGGCTACTGGAAGAATACCGACGATGTCCGCGCGAATTGGCGGGTCGACCGGCGCTTCGAGCCGGCGATGACGCGCGACCGGGCCGCCGAGCTCTGACGGCGGGGTGGGACAAGGCGGTCGCGCGGGCGAAGGGCTGGGCGTGAGAGAGCTGCCGGCTCGCTGCGGTCCGCCGCCGGCGCGCACGCGATTGTTCAGCCGCTCGTTTCCTCTTGCCGGCCGGCGATCAAGTGCATATACTCCCAATCATGTGCATATGCGCCTAATCCGTCCGGTGCGATTGATCCGTCCGGTGCGATCGATCCGTCCGGTGCGATTGATCCGTCCGGTGCGATCGATCTACCCTCTGTCGCCTGTCTGACTATCGAAATGCCCACGCCTTCGCCAGCCGCAGCGTCTCGCACGTCCATCGCAGCAGTGTGTTCCGCCGCCGCGCCCTCGCCCGCCTGCGCCTGCGGGCGGCTCCGCCGCGCCGCGCGCGCGCTGACGCAGCTCTACGACGACGCGATGGCGCCCTCGGGACTGCGCATCACGCAGTTCTCGCTGCTGCGCACCGTGGCCCGCGACGGCAAGGCGCGCATTTCCGAGCTCGCCGCCACGCTGCTGCTCGATCGCACGGCGCTGTCGCGCAATCTCGATCCGCTGCTTGCGCGCGGTCTGCTGTCGGTCACCGCCGGCCGCGATGCGCGCACGCGCGAGGTCGCGCTGACCCGCAGCGGCGCGAAGGCGCTGCAGGCGGCGACGCCCGTACTGGAAGCGCGCGCAGGCCGACGGTCGCGAAGACGACTGGGCAGCGACAGGCTCGACGCGCTGATCGCGACGCTGGCCGACGTCGAAATCGCTGCATCCGGTCGCGGCGCATCGCCACTGACGCGCAAACGTCCATCCAGAGAGATCCCGTGACCAACTCACGCAACGCAAGCCGCCGACTGGCGCACACCCACCGTCGTCCTCGTCTGCGGCGGCCTGATCCTGACGCTTGGCGATGGGCATCCGCCACGGCTTCGGCCTCTTCCTGCAGCCGATGAGCGCCGACCTGCACTGGGGCCGCGAAACCTTCGCGCTGGCAATGGCGGTGCAGAATCTGATGTGGGGTCTGACGCAGCCGTTCGCCGGCATGATCGCCGACAAGTACGGCACCGGCCGCGTGCTGCTCGGCGGCACCGCGCTGTACTCGCTCGGCCTCCTGACGATGGCGCATGCGACGACGCCGCTGATGATGGTGCTGGGTGCGGCGTGCTGATCGGCACCGGTCTGTCCGGCGTCACGTTCTCGGTCGTCTCCGGCGTGCTCGGCCGCAGCTATCCGCCGGAGAAGCGCAGCATGGTTCTCGGCATCTCCGCCGCCGCCGGCTCGTTCGGGCAGTTCGCGCTGCTGCCGCTGACGGAGTGGCTGCTGTCGCATTTCGGCTGGTACACCGCGCTGCTGGCGCTGGCCGGCGTCGGCTTGCTGATGGCGCCGCTGGCGGCGGCGCTGGTCGAGCGCGGCACCGGTGCGCGGGCGCACGCGTTCCGGCAGTCGGCCGGCGAGGCGATGCGCGAGGCGCTGGGGCACCGCGGCTACGTGCTGCTGACCCTGGGCTTTTTCGTCTGCGGCTTCCAGGTCGTGTTCATCGGCGTGCACCTGCCTTCGTACCTCGCTCGACAAGGGCCTCCCCGCCTACGTCGCTGTCACCGCGCTGATGCTGATCGGTCTGTTCAACATCATCGGTACGTATGTGGTGGGCTGGCTCGGCGGCAGGATCAGCAAGAAGTACATCCTTTCGGCGATCTATTTCGGCCGCAGCGTCGTCATCGCGGTGTTCCTGCTGGTGCCGCTTTCGCCCTGGTCGGTGTACGCGTTCGCCATCGCGCTGGGGCTCTTGTGGCTGTCGACGGTGCCGGCCACCAACGGCATCGTCGCCCAGGTGTTCGGCGTGCGCTATCTGGCGATGCTCGCCGGCTTCACCTTCTTCAGCCACCAGATCGGCAGCTTTCTCGGCGCGTGGCTGGGCGGCTTCATGTTCGATCGCACCGGCAGTTACAACATCGTCTGGTACCTGTCGATCGCGCTCGGCGTCGTCGCCGGCCTCTTGAACCTGCCGATCGACGAGCGCGAGATCGCACGGCCCGGGATTGCCCCGAGCCGCGCGTAGCAGTGCAGCCCGCGTAGAGGCCCCGGGACCAAGCCCGTGGCACGCTCCGGCAAAATCCGGAGCAGACGCGTCACGCGCGGCCCCGGATTTACGCTTCGCTCAATGCGGGCTGCGCACTCGACATGCGCTCAGGATCCCGGCGTGGTCGCGCGCGCGTTGTGCTTCAGCCGATGGATCTTCCGGCTCTGGTGGTTCTGCGCGCGGGTCAGCGCCATGCGCTCGTGTCTGGTCACCTTGCCATCGGCCTTGGCCGCCGCTTCGCCGGCTTCGATGCGCGCCTGGCCGCGGTCGACCCGCGCCGTTTCGCCGGGCGTCAGCGCGCCGGAGTTCATGCCCTGCTCGATGCGGTCGGTCTGGTTCGCCTCGCGCTGGTCGATGCGCGGCGTATCGGTCTGCGCCCACGCCGGCACGGATGCCAATGCCAACGTGAACAGTGCGGCGGCGACAGGTTTGCGATTCATCTCGGTCCTCGTTGTTCGAATGGGCACATGCCCACCCTGTCGACAACGGGCGCCCGCGGCGCGTTGTTGACCGCATGGTGTAACCAGGTATTGCGGGATTACTCCGGCCGGATCGCGTCGATCGCGTCGGTGATGATGCCGTCGACTCCCCAGCGCGCAAGCTCGGCCGCCTGCGCCGGATCGTTCGGCGTGTAGCAGAGCACCTTGCAGCCGGCGGCGTGCGCCGCCGCGACGAGGCCGGCATCGACTCTCGCGATAATCGGTGTCGAGCGCAACGCATTGCAGCGCGCGACAGCGCGTTGCGGCCAGTCGGCCGGGACGTGCTCGAAAAGCAGCGCCCGCGCCAGCTCGGGCGCCGCGGCGAGCGCCTCGGCGAGCGCGTCTTCGGAAAACGACGACAGCAGCGGCGCGATCGCGCCGCCGCGCCACAGCGCGCGCGCATCGAGCGCGACCGCGGCGCCGGTCGCGCGCTCGCGGCCCGGGCTCGGCTTGATCTCGATGTTGCATGCGACGCCGTTGGCGATCGCCCAGCGGGCGATCGCGCCCAGCGTGGGCAGCGGCTCGCCGGCGTAGGCGGCCGAATGCCAGCTGCCGGCGTCGAGCTTGGCGAGCTCGGCCCAGGTCGTGCGCATCGGCGCGGCCGCGGCCGTCGGTCGTGCGGTCGAGCGTATCGTCATGCAGCAGGAACGGCACGCCGTCGCCGGAGAGCTTGACGTCGAACTCGACCATGCGATAGCCATGCGCGTGGCCGACGCGCATCGCGGCCAGCGTGTTCTCCGGCGCCAGCTTGCCGGCGCCGCGATGCGCGATGTAGCGCGGATACGGCCAGCCGCTCATCGCGTTCTACGTCGTGGCTGACGCGTCATGCCGCAGCCGCGCGCCGGACTCGGCGTCGAACAGGTAGATGCGGTCGCGGTCCGCGGCGAGCGCGATCGGCTCGCCGACCTCGGCGCGCGTGCCATCCGGCAGCCGGGCGATGATCGTGCGTCCGGCGACGGCGACGTGGATCAGCGTATCGGCGCCCAGCGCCTCGATCACCTCGACGCTGCCGACCAGATTGGCTTCGCTGGGCTTGCACGGCGTCAGGTGCTCGGGCCGGATGCCGATCGTCAGCTTGCGGCCTGCCGCCGGAGCATTCGGCACGACCATCGCTGCCGCCGCCGTCGAGCGCGATGCGTCCGTCGCCTTCGCTCTTGCCATCGATGAAATTCATCGCCGGCGAGCCGATGAATCCCGCGACGAACACCGTCGCCGGATTCTGGTAGACCTCCATCGGCGTGCCGATCTGCTCGGCGCGGCCCGCGTTCATCACGATCATGCGCTGCGCCAGGGTCATCGCCTCGACCTGGTCGTGCGTGACGTACAGGCTGGTCGTGCCCAGTCGCCGATGCAGCTTCTGGATCTCGAAGCGCATCTGCACGCGAAGCTTGGCGTCGAGGTTCGACAAGGGCTCGTCGAACAGGAACACCGCGGGCTCGCGCACGATCGCGCGGCCCATCGCGACGCGCTGGCGCTGCCCGCCGGAAAGCTGCCGCGGCTTGCGCTCGAGCAACGGGCCGAGCTCGAGTATTTCCGCCGCGCGCTTGACCTGCGCGTCGATGTCCGTCTTGGTTCATGCCGCGGATCTTCAGGCCGTACGCCATGTTGCCGAACACGCTCATATGCGGGTACAGCGCGTAGTTCTGGAACACCATCGCGATGTCGCGGTCCTTCGGCTCCAGCGTGTTGACGACGCGATCGCCGATCGCTGATTTCGCCGCCGCTGATCGCTTCGAGCCCCGCGACCATGCGCAGCAGCGTCGACTTGCCGCAGCCCGACGGCCCGACGATGACGATGAACTCGCCGTCGGCGACGTCGGCGTCGATGCCGTGGATCACCTCGAGGTCGCCGTAGCGCTTGGTTACCTGGCGAAAATGGACTTTGGCCATAGCGGGCTCATCTCTCCTCTTTTACTCATTTTCCGTGTCGACCAGATCCCTTGACGAACCACCGCTGCATCACCAGCACGACGACCGCGGGCGGCAGCAGCGCCAGCATCGCGGTCGCCATCACGTAGCTGCCATTCGATCAGCGTGTCGCCGCCCGCCACCATCCGCTTGATGCCGATCACCACCGTGTACATGTCTTCCGCGTGGTCACCAGCAGCGGCCACAGGTACTGGTTCCAGCCGTAGATGAACATGATGACGAACAGCGCGGCCATGCTGGTGCGCGACAGCGGCAGCAGGATGTCAACGAAGAAGCGCATCGGTCCCGCGCCGTCGATGCGCGCGGCCTCGGCCAGCTCCTCCGGAACCGTGAGGAAGAACTGCCGGAACAGGAACGTCGCCGTCGCCGAGGCGATCAGCGGCAAGCGTGAGCCCGGCGTAGGTGTCGACCATCCCGAGCTCGGCGACCACCTGGTAGGTCGGCAGGATGCGGACCTCCACGGGCAGCATCAGCGTGATGAAGATCATCCAGAAGAAGGTCTTGCGCAGCGGGAATCGGAAATAGACGATGGCGAAAGCCGACAGCATCGAGATCGCGATCTTGCCGATCGCGATCGCCAGCGCCATCACCAGGCTGTTCCACATCATCCGCCCGACCGGCGCCTTCGACCCCGCCGTGCTGCCATGCAGCAGCACCGCGCCGTAATTCTCCAGCAGGTGCGTGCCGGGCGTCATTTGCATCGGCACCGCCGTCACCTGGTCGAACGACAAGCGTCGAGGCGACGAAGCCTACGTAGAGCGGCAGCGCGACGATCGCGACGCCGGCGATCAGCACCAGGTGGCTGACGATCGTTCCGAGCGGGCGATGCTCGACCATGGGCCAGCGGGCGGTCAGTACTGGACCTTGCGCTCGACGAAGCGGAACTGGACGACGGTCAGCGTGATGACGATCGCCATCAGGACCACCGACTGCGCGGCGGAGCCGCCCAGGTCGAGCGCCTGCACGCCGTCCTGGTAGACCTTGAAGACCAGGATCGCGGTGGCCTGGACCGGACCGCCGCCGGTCGCGGCGTCGACGATCGCGAACGTGTCGAAGAACGCGTAGACGATGTTGACCACCAGCAGGAAGAACGTCGTCGGCGACAGCAGCGGAAAGACGATCGTCCAGAATCGCCGGGCCGGCCCGGCGCCGTCGATCGCCGCCGCCTCGATCAGCGACTTCGGGCACCGATTGCAGGCCGGCCAGGAAGAACAGGAAGTTGTAGCTGATCTGCTTCCACACCGCGGTGATGACGATCAGGATCAGCGCCTGGCGCGGCATTGAGCAGGTAGTTCCAGTCGTAGCCCAGCGCACGCAACAGGTGCGTCAGGATGCCAAGCGTCGGATTGAGCAGGAACAGCCACAGCACCGCGGCGACCGCCGCGGCGACGGCGTACGGCCAGATCAGCAGCGTCTTGTACACCTTCGCGCCGCGGACCACGCGGTCGGCGAAGACGGCGAGCAGCAGCGCCACGGCGAGCCCGATGACCGTGACCAGGATCGAAAACACCGCCGTGACCTTGAACGACGCAAGATACCGCGGGTCGTTGAACAGGTCGCGGAAGTTGTCGAACCAGACGAATTGCGACCTGTCGACGCGAACGCGTCCTGGATCAGCAGCGACCAGTACACCGCCTGGCTCGCCGGCCAGAAGAAGAAGACCAGCGTGATGGCGAGCTGCGGTGCGACAAGCGCGTAAGGCAGCCACGGCGAGTAGAAGACGACGCGCTTTTCCATCCGTTCCCCGTCGGGGCCGACCCCGCCGCGATAGCAAGCGGCGGGGGATTCGAACGGCCGGCAGGCGATGAACCCGCGCCGGCGTTGCCTGATCGCTAGTTGCTGTTGGCCTTTTCGAACCGCTCGAGCTGCTCGTTGCCGCGCTTGACCGCCTCGTCCAGCGCCTGCTTGGCGTTCTTCTGCCCGCTCCAGACGCTTTCGAGCTCCTCGTCGATGATGTTGCGGATCTGCACGAAGTTGCCCAGCCGCAGGCCCTTGGAATTGGCGGTCGGCGGCTTGTTGGTCAGCTCCTTGATCGCGATGTCGAAGCCCGGACGCTCGGTGTAAAGACCGTCTTTCTTGCGCCAGCTCGTACGCGGCCAGGGTGATCGGCACATAGCCGGTGTCCGCATGCCACTTTTCCTGCACCGCGGGCGACGACAGGTAGGTGAAGAACTTGGCGATGCCCTTGTACATCGTTCTTGTCCTTCTGGTTCAGCACCCACAGCGTCGCGCCGCCGATGATGGTGTTCTGCGGCGCGCCCTTGACGTCGGCGTAGTACGGCAGCGTCGCCATCGCGCCAGGCGAACTTGGCGTTGGCCTTGATGTTGGCGTACGAGCCCGACGACGTCGTGATCATGCCGCACTCGCCGCTGGTGAACGCGGCCAGCGGCTCGTCCTTGCGTCCCTTGTAGGTGAACTCGCCCTTCTTCGCCCAGTCGGCGAGGTTCTGGATGTGCTTGACCTGCACCGGGCCGTTGAACTCGAGCTTGCGTGCCAAGGCCGCCCGAAGCCGTTCTGCTGCGTCGCGAACGGAACGTTGTGCCAGGCGCTGAAGCTTTCGAGCTGGACCCACGATTGCCAGCCGGTGGTGAAGGCGCAGGCGGCTCCCGATGCCTTGAGCTTCGCCGCGGCCTGCTCGACTTCGGGCCAGGTCTTCGGCGGATTGGCGGGATCGAGGCCGGCCTTCTTGAACGCGTCGTCGTTGACGTAGAGCACCTGCGTCGAGCTGTTGAACGGCATCGAGATCAGGTGGCCGGACGTATCCGAGTAGTACGAGGAGACCGCGCCGAGGAAGCCCTTGCGGATCGAACGGCTCCTTCTGCTCGGCCATCAGCTGGTAGACCGGCTTGACGGCGCCCTTGGCCGCCATCATCGTCGCCGTGCCGACTTCGAACACCTGGACGATCTGCGGCGGGATTGCCGGCGCGATACGCGGCGATCGCCGCGGTCATCGATTCGTCGTACTGGCCCTTGTAGATCGGCGTGACCTTGTAGTCCGTTTGCGAGGCATTGAATTTGGTTGGCGATCTCGCCGACGATGTCGTTGAGCTTGCCGGTCATCGAATGCCACCACTGGATTTCGGTGACCGCTTGCGCCTGTGTCGCCAGCGCAAAAAGCGCTGCCGCGACTATCGGCGCGTACCAACTTCGAATTACCGCTCTTCATCATCGTTTCCTCCTCGGGGACGGGATTCTGGTCCTGAGACCAGCGCCGGGTATTCTAGTGTAAATGGCGGTTTGCGTCAGTTTTGCGACGCCTCGCGTCGCAGCCCGCCGGCGCTGCTACTTGCAGCGCCAGCGGCGCTGCGTCGGTCCATCCGCCGCCCAGCGCCTTCATCAGATCGACCGACGCCGACAGCAGCGCCTGCCGATTGCGGATCAGCGCGAGCTGCGAGATGTTCAGCGAGCGCTGCGCATCGAGGACGTCCAGATAGGCCGAATATCCCGATTCGTAGCGCTCGGTGGACAGGCGCAGCGCGTCCCGCGCGGCATCGACGCTGGACTGCAGATCGATCTCCATCGCCGCCGTCTGGCTCGACGTTCACCAGCGCGTCGGAAACTTCGCGAAACGCCGTCTGAATCGACTTCTGATAGCCGACTAGCGCCTGCTTCTGCCGGGCGGTCGTGGCGTCGACTTCGGCGCGTCAAGCGGCCCGGCCGTGAAGATCGGCAGCGCCAGCGCAAACCCGATCGACCAGATGCCGGCCGCTGCTTCGCACCAGCGAGCTCAGGTCAGCGCTCTCGCCGCCGAAGATCTCCGGTCAGCGAGATCCGGGGCAGCAGCGCCGCCTTGGCGACGCCGATCTGCGCGTTCGCGGCGACCAGGTTTTCCTCGGCCTGCGCGGATGTCCGGGCGCCGCTCGAGCAACGTCGACGGCAAGCCCGTCGGCGGCATCGGCGGCACGGGCAGCTGCGCGAGGTCGCCCGGCGGCAGCTTGAGATCGAGCCTGCCGGTCAGCGTCCCGAGCAGGTGTTCGGCCAGCGCGCGCTGCCGCACGAGATCCTTCAGCTGGGCCGCCGCGTCCGAGCGCGCGCCGAGCGCCTGCGCGAGATCGAGACCGGAGGCGAGGCCGCCGTCGACGCGGCGGCGCACGACGCCCAGGTACTCCTCGCGCGTCGCAAGCGTTTCGCGCGTCGCCGTGACCTGGGCGTCGAGCGAGCGCAGCAGAGAAATACGTCTGCGTCGTCAGGCCCGCCAGCGACAGCGTGACGACGTCCTTCGCATAGTGCGTCGCCAGGACCTGCGCCCGCGCACTTTCGAGCAGCCGGCGCAGCCTTCCCCAGAAATCGATCTCGAACGACGTCGACAGCGCGATGCGCAGGTCGTTGCTGGTGCGGACCGGCGACCGGCGACGCTACGGCTCCGCTCGAGCGCGAGCGCGCGGCGGTGCCGCCGAGATCGATCTCGGGAAACAGCGCCGCATTGGCCTCGCGCAGATCGGCGTCGAACTCCTCGATCCTCGCCACCGCAGCGACGACGTCGAGGTTGTCCGCCAGCGCCGTCGCGACCAGCTCGTCGAGGATGCGGATCGTCGTACAGCGTCCACCAGTCGGCGCGCATCGCCGTCGCAGTCGTCGTCGCGCCGGCGGCCGCCGGCGCGCCGGCGTAAGTCCGTCGGCAGCGGCGGTCTGCGGCCGCCGATAGTCGGGCCCGACCATGCAGCCGGCGAGCGCGACGGCGGCGCAGCGCGAGCGACCAGTCGGCGGCGCATCACGCCGGACGTTTCCTCGACGGCCGCCGGCGCCGGCGCAGGCTTCGCCTTGCGGCGCGCGAAGCAGCACGAAAAACAGCGGAATGAAGATGCGTGGCGACGAACGTCGCCGCGAGCATGCCGCCGAACACGCCGGTGCCCATCGAACGCCGCGCCGCCGCGCCGGCGCCGGTCGCGAGCACCAGCGGCAGCACGCCGAGCACGAATGCCAGCGAGGTCATCACGATCGGCCGAAAGCGCAGCCGCGCGGCCTCGAGCGCGGCGTCGACCGGCGACAAGCCCTTCGCCTGCTCCTGCGCGGCGAATTCGACGATCAGGATCGCGTTCTTCGCGGCGAGGCCGATCAGCACGAGCAGTCCGATCTGGAAGTAGACGTCGTTGCTGAAGTTGCGCAGGAAGACCGCCATCAGCGCGCCGAACAACGCCGAACGGCACCGCGAGCAGCACCGCCACCGGCAGCGACCACCGCTCGTAATTCGCCGACAGGATCAGGAACACCATGACGATCGCGAAAGTGAACGCGAGGATCGACGCCGTCCCGATGCGCTTTTCCTGGAAGGCCTGCCCGGTCCAGGCGATCGTATAGCCGGGCGGAAGCGATTTCGCGACGTCCTCGACCGCGGCGATCGCCTGCCCGGAGCTCACGCCCGGCGCGCTGTTGCCGAGCACCTTGGCCGCGAGGAAGCCGTTGAAGCGGTCGATCTGCTCGGGACCGATCACGTTCTTCACGCTGATCAGCGCCTTCACCGGAATCATGTCGCCGCCCGAGGAGCGGACGTAGACGTTGCCCAGATCTTCCGGCTTCGCGCGATAGGCGCCCTCGGCCTGGAGCTGCACGCGATAGGTGTGGCCGAACTTGTTGAAGTCGTTGACGTAGAGCACGCCCATCGTGCTCTGCAGCGTGTCGAACACGTCCTTCAGCGGCACGCCGAGCGCGGCGGCCTTCTCGCGGTCGACGTCGACGAAGAGCTGCGGCGAAGTCGGGCGATAGAACGACGCGATGCCGGTGAGCTCCGGCCGCTTGCGCAGCTCGCCGAGGAACGGCTGCAGGTTCTGGTAGAGCTTCTGCGGATCGGCGTCGGCGCGGTCCTGCAGGTAGACCTCGAATCCGCCGGCGCTGCCCAGGCCGCGGATGGCCGCGGGATTGAACGCCAGCAGCGTGCCCTGCGGCAGCTTCGCGCCCTCGGCCATGACGTGCTTCGCCAGATCCTCCGCACGTCGCCTTGCGCTCGTCCCACGGCTTGAGCGGGATGAAGATCGTCGCGGCGTTGGTCTTGTTGGCGCCGGCGATGACGTCGAGGCCGGCGACGACGAACACGTGCTCGACCGCCGGATGGCCGAGCAGAATCTGCTGCACCGCGGCGCCGGCCTCGCGCGTGCGCTGCAAGCTCGCCGCATCCGGCAGCGTGAGCGAGCCGAGGATGTAGCCTTGATCCTCCGACGGCACGAAGCCGCCCGGCACGATCCTGAACAGCAGCGCGTCCAGCGCCGAGGATGCCGACGAACAGCAGGACTGCGATCACCGCATGACGCACCGTCAGCCGCACGCCGCCGAGATAGGTGCGCGTCAGCCACGCGAAGCCGCGATTGAACGGGCGGAACAGCCGGTTCTCGATGTGCTGCGGCTTGAGCAGCAAGCGCGCAGAGCGCCGGCGTCAAGCGTCAGCGCGATCAGGCCCGAAATCGTGACCGCGGTAGCCACCGTCACGGCGAATTGCTGGTAGAGCTTGCCGGCAAGGCCGCCGAGGAACGCGACCGGCACGAAGACCGACACCAGCACCAGCTCGATCGCGACGATCGCGCCGGTCACTTCGCGCATCGATTCGATCGCCGCCTGCTTGGGCGAGAGCTTCTTTTCGGCCATCAGCCGCTCGACGTTCTCGAGCACGACGATCGCGTCGTCGACGACGATGCCCGTCGCCAGCACGATCGCGAACAAGCGTCAGCGTGTTCAGCGTGAAGCCGAACAGCATCAGGCCGCCGAACGCGCCGATCAGCGACACCGGCACCGCGATGATCGGGATCAGCGTCGCGCGCCAGCTCTGCAGGAACACGAACACGACCAGCAGCACCAGAGTCGCCGCTTCCGACAGCGTGATGATCACCTCGTGGATCGACGATCGCACGAAGCGCGTCGTGTCGAACGGGATGATCTGGGTCACGCCCTGCGGAAAGCCCTGCGCGAGCCGGTCGATGCCGGCGCGCACCGCATCGGCGACCTTGAGCGCGTTGCCGCCCGATTGCAGGAAGACGGCGATGCCGACCGTGGGCTTGCCGTCGAGATTGGTGAAGGCGTCGTAGCTGACCGCGCCGAGCTCGAGGCGCGCGACATCGCGGACGCGCAGCGCCCCGCCGGGCCCGGTCGAGCGCAGCACGATGTTGCCGAAATCCTCGGGTTCCTCGAGCCGGCCCGCGCGCGGTCACCGTGTAGACCAGCGATTGGCCCGGGAGGCGCCGGCTCGGCGCCGATCTTGCCGGCGGCATACTGGTTGTTCTGCGCGGCGATCGCCTGCGCGACGTCGGTCGTGGTGACGCCGAGCTGCGCCATTTTCGCCGGATTGAGCCATACGCGCATCGAGTAGTCGCGCGCGCCGAAGATCGTGGCGTCGGCGACGCCGGGAATGCGCTTCAGCTCGTCGAGGATGTTGATCGTCGCGTAGTTGGAGAGGTAGAGCGTGTCGTAGCGGGGATCGTTCGACGCCAGCGCGATCACCAGCAGGATGTCGGTCGAGCGCTTTTGCGCGACGACGCCGGTCTGCCGCACGATGTCGGGCAGCCGCGGCAGCGCGATCGCCACCCGGTTGTTGACGTCGATCACCGCCTTGTCGGCGTTCGAGCCGACCTCGAACGTGCAGTTGATCGTCAGCGTGCCGTTGGTCGCCGCGGTCGAGCTGAAGTAGATCAGGTTCTCGACGCCCGAAAGCTGCTCCTCGATCGGCGCGGCGACGGTCCGCGCCAGCGTCTCGGCGCTCGCGCCGGGATAGTTGGCGGTGATCACCACCGTCGGCGGAGCGATTTCCGGATATTGCGCGATCGGCAGGACCTGCGATGCGATCAGTCCCGCGAGCGTGATGATGATCGCGATGACGCCGGCGAAGATCGGCCGGTTGATGAAGAATTGCGAAAACGACATCGCGGCGACCTTATTTGCTGCCGGACCCGGCCGGTGCGTTCGAGGCGGCCGCAGGGACAGCGGCGGTTTCCACCGGCGGCGCCTCGGTCAGCGCGACGCCCGGCTGCACCTTGAGCAGGTTGTCGATGACGACCTTGTCGCCGGCGTTGAGGCCGGAGAGGATCGTCCAGTCCTTGCCGATCCAGTCGCCCGTCTTGACCGGCCGCGCCTGCGCCTTGCCCTGCGGCGTCGACGACGAACACGAGATCGCCTTTCTCGGTCTGGACGACGGCCGTCTGCGGCACCAGGAACACCTTGTCGCGCTCGCCGGCGGTGATCCGGACGGTGACGAACTGCCCGGGCAGAAGCTGCTGGCGCGGATTGTCGAATTCGGCGCGCAATTGCTGCGTGCCCAGCCGCGTATCGATCGCGGTGGCCGCGAAGTTGAGCCGGCCCTTGAGCGGGTAGGGGGAGCCGTCCGCGAAGCAGCAGCTCGATGACGACGGGGGCTGAGCGACCGAGGTGGCCTCCGGGCAGGTTGGCCAGGTCCGCCTGGGCGAGGCTGAAGCGCACCCATACCGGCGTCAGCTGGTTGATCGTCGTCAGCAGGCTGCCGTTGGCGTCGGTCGTGATCAGCGTGCCGATCGAATGCTCGGCGCGCCCGCTGATGCCGGTCAGCGGCGCGGTCACGCGCGTATACGAAAGATTGAGCTCGGCCTGCCGAATCGAGGCGTTGGCCTGTTGAATCGACGCTTCGGCGAGCTGTCGCGCGGAGGTCGCGTCGTCGTATTCCTTGCGGCTGACCGCGCGATCCTGCACCAGCGGCTGCAATCGGGCCTCCTCGCGCCGCGCCTGGTCGACCTGCGCGGTCGCCTGCGCGAGCTGAGCCCTCGCCTGCGCCAGCGCGATTTCGTACGGCGCGCGATCGATCTCGAACAGCGGCGCGCCCTCCTTCACCGCGTCGCCTTCGCTGTAGAACTGCTTTTGCAGTATCCCGGAAACTCGCGCGCGCACCTCGACCTGCTTCGATCCCTCGATCTGCCCCACGATGTCGAACCGGATCGGCACCTTGCGCGGCTCGACCGTGAGCATGTGCACCGGGACGGACGCGGGCGCGCTTGCGGCCGGCGCGGCCGCATCCCGCCCGCACGCAGCCAGAAGCCCCGCGACGACCAGCGCTGCCGCGCAGGCCGCGGCGCATGAACAGCACAGGCGCAAAAGCGGCTTCGTCTGCGTTCTCTATCGGCGGCAAGATCGGGATTGAAGACGGAAAACGCGCAGGGGACCGAGCGCGCGAGCGCACGATTATATACAATCGCCGAGAGGAGATGGCATGAGGATCGACCTGGTGTTCATTCGCGCGGTTGCCGCCGCGCTGGCGGGGCTTCTGTTGACGCTTCCGTCATACGCGGCGGAGCTTGCGTACCCGTCCAAGCCGATCCGGCTGGTCGTTCCGTTCCCGGCGGGCGGATCGCTCGACGTGGTCGCCCGCGCGATCGGACAGAAGCTCACCATGGCGTGGGGACAGCCGGTGATCATCGACAACCGCCCGGGCGCCGGCGGCAACATCGGCGCCGATCTGGTCGCCAAGAGCGCGCCCGACGGCTACACGATCCTCGAAGGCGCGCTGTCGACGCACGCGGTCAACGTCAGCCTGTACAGCAGGATGCCGTACGACCCGGTCAAGGATTTTGCGCCGATCACGCTGGTGGCGGTGACGCCGAACGTGCTGGTGCTGAACCCGTCGGTGCCGGCCAACACCGTCGCGCGAGCTGATCGCCTACGCCAAGGCGAATCCGGGCAAGCTCGCCTTCGGCTCGGGCAGCAACGGCAGCGCCGGTCATCTCGCCGGCGAGCTGTTCAAGGCCGAAGCCGGCGTCGACATGGTGCACGTTCCGTACAAGGGCAGCGCGCCCGCGATGCAGGACCTGCTCGGCGGCCAGATCCAGCTGATGTTCGACAACCTGGCCAGCTCGATGCAGCAGGTGCGCGCCGGCAAGCTCAAGGCGCTCGCGGTCACGACGGCGCAGCGCTCGCCGCTGGTGCCGGATCTGCCGACGCTCGCCGAGAGCGGGCTGCCCGGCTTCGACATCTATACCTGGTGGGGCTTCATGGCGCCGGCCGGCACGCCGAAGGACATCATCGCCAAGTGGAATGCCGAAGTGACCCGCATCCTCAATACGCCGGAGATGCAGGCGTTCTTCGCGCAGCAGGGCGCGCGAGCCGGCGCCGAGCTCGCCCGAGCAGCTCACGGCGCTGATCCAGGGCGAGATCCCGAAGTACGCGAAGATCATCAAGGCCTCGGGCGCCAAGGTCGACTAGATCCACGGACGCGGCGGCGAACGAAATGGAGAAAACATGATTCGAACAGTGCAACGTGCGGCGTTCGCCGCGATGACCTTGCTGCTTGCGGCCGGCGCATGGGCCCAGGCCTATCCGACCAAGCCGATCCGGCTCGTGGTCCCGTTCCCCGCGGGCGGAACCACCGACATCCTCGCGCGCCAAGTCGCGCAGCGACTCTCCGTGTCGTTGGGCCAATCGGTCATCGTCGATAACCGGCCCGGGCCGCAGGCAATATCGGCTCGGATCTGGTCGCCAAGAGCGCGCCGGACGGCTACACGCTGCTCATGGGAACGGTCGGGACGCACGCGATCAATCCCAGCCTTTACACCAAGATGCCCTACGACCACGTGAAGGATTTCGTCCCGATCGTTCTGGTCGCCGGCGTGCCCAACGTCCTCGAGGTCACGCCGAGCCTGCCCGTCAACTCGGTCGCCGATCTGATCAAGCTCGCCAAGGAAAAGCCCGGTCAGCTCAACTTCGCTTCGTCGGGAAGCGGGACGTCGATCCATCTTTCGGGCGAGCTCTTCAAGACCATGGCCGGAGTCGACATGATGCACGTCCCGTACAAGGGGAGCGCTCCCGCCGTCACGGACTTGATGGGCGGACAGGTGCAGTTGATGTTCGACAACCTGCCGTCGTCGCTGGCGCAGATCAAGGCGGGCAAGCTACGCGCGATCGCAGTGACTTCCGCGCAGCGCGCGCCGGCGCTGCCGAACATGCCGACGATCGCCGAGAGTGGGTTGCCTGGCTTCGAGGCCAGCTCGTGGTTCGGCATGCTGGCACCGGCAGGGACGCCGTCGGCGATCGTCGCGCGGCTCAATGCCGACGTCAACCAATGGTTACAAACGGCCGAGGCGAAGGAGAAGCTGCTGGCGCAAGGGGCGGTCGCGGCAGGCGGCACACCCGAGCAGTTTGCGGCGCATATCCGCGCCGAAACCGAAAAATGGGCGAAGGTAGTGAAGGTTTCGGGCGCGAAGGTCGACTGAAGATTCAGCGCAGCCAGGCGACCCAGGCGACGATCAGCCACGCCGCGATCGAAGCGACGCCGCCCAGCGGCGTGATCGCGCCGAGCCAGCGCGCACCGCTCAACGCCAGCAGGTACAAGCTGCCCGAAAAGAGGATGAGCCCGGCGAGCAGCAGCCACGCCGCCAGGTTCAGCGCCGGCGCGCCCGACCACTGCAGCATCAGCAGGCCGAGCACGAACAGGCCCAGCGCATGCCAGAAATGGTATTTGACCGCCGTCTGGTAGATGGCCAGCATGTCGGGCGGGAGTCGCGACTTCAGCGCGTGCGCGCCGAACGCGCCCAGCGCGACGGCAGCCGCCAGCGCGAGTGCGGCGATGAAGAGGCAGAGTCCTGCCGTTCATGGCGGTCCGAGGCGCGGATGTGATACGCGCAATTCGTCTACAATGACGCGCTGACGCCCACACGAGGGACGCAGCCCGCCTGCGCAAGGATAGCACCATGACGATTCAACGCCATCACGTCGGCAAACGGCTCGCGGACATGGTCGTCCACGGCGGCACGATCTATCTCGCCGGCCAGGTCGCCGACGACCTCAACGCCGACATCACGACGCAGGCGCGGCAGGTGCTTGCGCGCATCGATCGCCTGCTCGCCGAGGCCGGCAGCGACAAGAGCCGGATTCTGTCGGCGACGATCTACCTGCCCGACATGGCCGACTTCGCGGCGATGAACGCGGTGTGGGAAGCGTGGGTCGTGCCGGGGCAGCCGCCGGCGCGCGCGACCGTGCAGGCGAAGCTTGCCGCCAGCCGGTTACAAGATCGAGATCCAGGTCATCGCGGCGCAATAGCGCACTGCAGCTCATGTCGGTTCCCTTCGCCTCGACCGTCCCGCTCGCCGCCAGCGCGCGGACACGCGCTCGCCGCCGGCGCGGCCTCGCCGCTCGCCGGTCACGCGCGCGATGTTCGACGAGCTGATGGTGCCGTGCTTCGCGCCGGCGCAGTTCATTCCGGTGCGCGGCGAGGGCTCGCGCGTCTGGGACCAGCAGGGCCGGATGTACATCGACTTCGCCAGCGGCGTCGCGGTCACCGCGCTCGGCCACTGCCATCCGGCGATGGTGCGGGCGCTGACCGAGCAGGCGCGCACGATATGGCACGTGTCGAACTGGATGACCAACGAGCCGGCGCTGCGGCTGGCGAAGAAGCTGGTCGATGCAACCTTCGCCGAGCGCGTGTTTTTCTGCAACTCGGGCGCCGAGGCGAACGAGGCGGCGCTGAAGCTCGCGCGGCGCTACGCGCACGATCATTTCGGCGCCGGAGAAATTCCGCGTCGATCTCGACGCTCAACGCCTTCCACGGCCGGACGCTGTTCACCGTGACCGCCGGCGGCCAGGCCAAGTACGCGACCGGCTTCGGCCCTGCGCCGACCGGATTCACGCACATCCGCTACAACGACGTCGCGGGACTGGAAGCGGCGTTCGCGGAGGAAGGCGGCGACGACATCTGCGCGGTGATACTCGAGCCGATGCAGGGCGAAGGCGGCATGATTCCCGGCACGCCGGAATTCCTCGGCGCCGCGCGGCGGCTGTGCGACGAGCACGATGCGCTGCTGATCCTGGACGAGATCCAGAGCGGCATGGGCCGCACCGGCGCGCTGTTCTCGTACATGCAGAAGGGCGTCGTGCCCGACATCCTGACCAGCGCCAAGGGCCTGGGCGGCGGCTTTCCGATCGGCGCGATGCTGACCACCGGCCGAAGTCGCGAGCGCCTTCTCGGTCGGCGTGCACGGCACGACCTACGGCGGCAATCCGCTGGCCTGCGCGGTGGCCGGCGCGGTGTTCGACGTCATCAACACGGTCGAAGTGCTCGACGGGGTCAGGGCGCGGCACGCGCTGTTCGTCGAGGGCCTGCGCACGATCAACGGCCGGCGCGAGGTCTTCGCCGACATCCGCGGCGAAGGCGTCTGGATCGGCTGCGAGCTCGCGCCGCGCTGGCACGGCAAGGCCGCCGACGTGATGCGCGCCGCGAGCGACGCCGGACTGATCGTGCTGATGGCCGGTCCCGACGTCGTCCGCATCGCGCCGTCGCTGGTGATCAGCCTCGACGAGATCCTCGAGGGGCTGGCGCGGCTCGAAACGGCGCTGGGCAAGGCGCTCGAGCTGAGCGGGCGACGCCGGGTCGGCGCGGTCGCACGACGACGCGAACGCCGATTCCGCCGAACGCCGACGCACGCCGATGTTCACGTCCGCCCGATCGAACGCAAGCGGATCTGCCCGCGCTGTTCGCGCTGTCGGAGAAAAGCGGCGCAGGACTCACGAGCTTGCCCGCCAACGCCGAGCGCCTGGGCTCGCGCATCGAGCGCTCGCTCGCGTCGTTCGCGGGCCGCGCCGGGAATGCCGAAGCCTGCTACGTGTTCGTGCTGATCGACGGCGCGACGCAAGGCGTCGTCGGCATCAGCGCGATCGAGGCGGCGGTAGGACTCGCCGAGCCCTGGTACAACTACCACGTCGGCACCCAGGTGCACGCCTCGCGCGAGCTGGGCGTGTACACCAGGGCGCCGACCTTGTTCCTGACCAACGATCACACCGGCAACAGCGAGCTGTGCTCGCTCTTTCTGGACGCCCGCTACCGCCATGGCAGGAACGGCCCGCTGCTGGCCAAGGCGCGGCTGCTGTTCATCGCCGAGTTCGCCGATCGCTTCGCCGCCGAAGATCATCGCCGAGATGCGCGGGCAGGCTCGACGCCGGCGGCAAGAGCCCGTTCTGGGAAGGCCTGGGCCGCCATTTCTTCACCATCGAGTATTCGCGCGCCGACTATCTGACCGGCATCGGCCAGAAGGCGTTCATCGCCGAGCTGATGCCGCGACATCCGGTGTACACGACGCTGCTGCCTGCTGACGCCCGCGCCGCCATCGGCGAAGTCCATGCCGATACGCTGCCGGCGCGATCGATGCTCGAGTCCGAAGGATTCCGCTACGAAGGTTACGTCGACATCTTCGACGCGGGCCCGACGCTCGAGTGCTTTCGCGACAACATCCATGCGGTGCGGCAATCGCAGGTCCTGCCGGTCAGCATCGGCGAGGAGGACCCTGTCCCCGACAGCCTGAGCGACGACGTGCTGTGGCTGGTCGCCAGCCGCGATTTCGCCGCGTTCCGCGCGATGCTCTGCCCGGCGCCGGCGCGCATCGCGCAGTTCCCGCTGCTGCCGCATGCGGCCGAGGCGCTCGGTGTCGTCGACGGCGACTCGGTGCGCGCGGTTCCCGCTGTCGCCGCGCGACCGGTGACCCGTCGCGGGCCGGATAACCGCTACGATCGAGCGAAAGGCAGAACATGAAGCAACCGCACATCCTGATTCTCATGACCGATCAGCAGCGCGCCGATTGCATGAGCTGCGCGGGCCATGCCCAGCTCAAGACGCCCCAACATCGATCGCCTCGCCGCGGGAGGGCATGCGCTTCGCGCAGGCGACGACGGCATCGCCGATCTGCATGCCGGCGCGCGCATCATTTGCCAGCGGCCTGTATCCGCATAACCATGGCATGTGGGCAAACCAGGGGGAACTCCCCGCGGCGGACGAGACGTTCTTTCAGCTGCTGCAGAGCGCGGGTACTGCACGGCGCAAGTCGGCAAGACGCATTTTTATCAACATAAAGCGGGAGTGCGACATGCGCAGCCGCGAGCCGTACATGCATGCTCGCGGCCTGGAATACGTTCATGAAACCACGGGTCCCCACGCTGCCTGCGGCACCATTTCGTACATGGCGGAAGAGTGGATGGCGAAGGGACTGTTGGGCAAGTTCGTCGACGACTACCGGGCGCGCGCCCGGTCGGAAACCGGAGGCGTGTGGCCAAGCCCGCTTCCGGTCGAGGACTTCCTGGACAGCTACGTTGGTCGCAAGGCCGTCGAATTCGTCGATGGGTACGACGACCGCCGGCCGATGTGCCTTTTTGTCGGCTTTGGCGGGCCGCACGAGCCGTGGGACGCGCCTGGCCGGTATGCCGAGATGTACAAGCCGGAGGAGCGCGCGAAACCGACCCCGATTCCCGACGGGTACGCTGCGCTTCCAGACGCAGTGAAGGCGAAGCGCGACTTCGCGGTGCTGCCTGCGGCGATCGTTGGCGAATGTGCCGAGCATCCGGGCAAATTATTACGGAAAGATATCCCTCATCGACGACAACATCGGCTACATCCTGGAGGCGTTTGAACGAAGGGGCTGGCTGGACGACTTGCTTGTCGTCTTTCTGTCGGACCACGGCGAAATGCTCGGCGATCATGGACGAATCAGAAAATCGACATTTCATGAAGCGAGCGTGCGAATTCCGCTCATCCTGCGCTGGCCGAGAGAATTCCGGCGAACGGGATGAGCGAAGCATTGGTGGAAATCGTCGATATTTTTCCGACTCTCGTCGAGGCTGGCGAGGGCAAACCCTCGACGCGATGTCTGGGCCGCTCACTGTGGCCGCTGATCCAGAAAGAACGCAGCGAGCTAAGAGATTGGCAGGTGGGCGAAATCGTATACGGTGAACCCCGCATCATGCTTCGATCCCGGCGCTGGAAGCTCGCGATCGATGCGCATGGCGTCGCATTCATGCTTTATGATCTGGAGCACGATCCGGAGGAGCAGCACAACCTGGCGGCCGATCATGCAGCCCGGGCCGAGCAATTTCGGTTCGAGCGAATCGTCTTGCATCGAGATTGAAGGAATTCCGTTACGATCTGCGCGTGTCCCCGGGCGCCGCATGAATTCGACAATCTGCTGAGGGAGATCGCAATCTCGCGGATTCCGGCAAGCGATCGGGCCGCACGTCGAAGTCAACTTCGACGGCCTGCCCGGCCCGACGCACAATTACAGCGGGCTCGCGACCGGCAATCTGGCCTCGGAGCGCAACCGCCGCGCGGTCGCCAACCCGCGGCTCGCCGCGCTGCAGGGACTCGCCAAGATGAAGGCGCTGGCCGACCGCGGCTACGCGCAGGCGGTGCTGCCGCCGCACGAGCGGCCCGACGTGGCCGCGCTTGCGCGCGCTGGGCTTCAGCGGCGATGACGCCGCGATCATCGCGCGCGCCGCGCGCGACGGCGCGCCGCTGCTCGCCGCGTGCTCGTCCGCGGCTGCGATGTGGGCCGCCAACGCCGCCACCGTCAGCCCGTCGGCCGACACCGCCGACCGTCGCGTGCATTTCACGCCCGCCAACCTGGTGTCGCATTTCCACCGCGCGCTGGAAGCGCCGACGACGACGCGCGTGCTGCGCGCGATCTTCGCCGACGAGACGCCGCTTTGCCGTGCACGATCCGCTGCCTGCGGCGGCGCAATTCGGCGACGAGGGCGCGGCCAACCACACCCGATTCGCCTCGGACGCGGCCGCGCGGCCGGCATCGAGCTCTTCGTCTACGGCCGGGTGGCCTACGACGACGGCGCGCGAGCTCGCCATCGCGCTTTCCGGCGCGCCAGACGCGCGAAGCCTCGCAGGCGATCGCGCGGCGGCACGGCCTCGACCCGGCGCGCACCTTGTTCGCCCAGCAGAACCCGGCAGCGATCGACGCCGGCGTGTTCCACAACGACGTGATCGCGGTCGGCAACGGGGCGGTGCTGTTCTGCCACGAGAGCGCGTTCGTCGAGCAGGAAGCGCTTGCTCACCGAGCTCTCGGCCGCACGTCGGCGCGGCGTTCACGCCGATCGTCGTTCGCGCGGCGGACGTAAGCGTCGAGCGCGCGGTGGCGACCTATCTGTTCAACAGCCAGCTGCTGACGCGTGCCGACGGAGGCATGCTGCTGGTCGCGCCGGCCGAATGCGCCGAGGACCCGTCGGTCGGCGCCTATCTCGCGCGGCTCGTCGCCGTCGGGCGGCCCGATTCGCGAGATGCTGACGCTTCGATCTGCGGCAGAGCATGAGAAATGGCGGCGGGCCGGCGTGCCTGCGACTGCGCGTCGCGCTGACCGCCGCCGAACGCGCAGCGATCCGGGCCAACGTCTGGCTGGACGATGCGCTGCATGCGGCGCTGGTCGGCTGGGTCGAGAGACATTATCGCGACCGGCTCTCGCCGGCGGATCTCGCCGACCCGGCCTTGCTGGTCGAAGGGCGCCGCGCGCTGGACGAGTTGTCGGCGCTGCTTCGCCTGGGCAGCGTCTATCCGTTCCAGCGCGACGCCTGAATGCGATCGGGCGCAGCAGGCGCGCCGTCACTGCGCGTTCGCAGCGAGGCGAAACAACAGCGGCACCTCGAGCGTCTTGGCGTGCGAGACGCCATGCGCCCACAGCCCGTCCTCGCCCCAGCAGTCGCCGTGATCGGAGCAGACGATCACCGTGCCGTCGGCGAAACGCTCGAGCAGCGGCACCAGCGCCGTGTCGCAGTATTCGATGCATGCGACCTGGCGCCGCCTCGCTTCGGCGGCGTCATTGTTGTTGCCGAACGGCACGCAGGGATTGTAGCCGCGATCCCAGGGTGCGCCTTCATGCCAGTAGGGCACGTGCGTCTCGGCCAGGTTGAGAAAGACGAACGGCGGCGCGCCCGGCTTGACCTTCGCCAGCATGTCGTCGATCCACTTGAGCTGCTTTTTCAGGTTGGCGCCGGGCGCGTAGCCAAAAACGTCGAAGTCCGTCGCTCAGCACACGGCCGGTCGGCATGCTCGGGATTGAACCAGTTCACCGCGCCGCTGCCGATGGTGCGGTAGCCTTGATTCTTCAGGCCGTCGACGATGTTGCGCCCCTTCAGCGTGATGTACGGCGCGACGACGCCCGGATCGCCGCCGCCTTCCATGCGAAAGATCTTGCCGTACTTGGGATTCGCGTACGGCTCGCGGCGCAACGGGTCGCCGGGCGTGAACCCCATGAAAAACGCGGCGTGCGAGGCGAAGGTGAAATGCGACGGCGACTGCGCGCGCACCAGCGGGCCGATCGCGCTCAGGTTCGGCGTCTTCGCCTCGACAAAGGCGTCGTAACGGCAGGAGTCGAGCGTGACGAACAGGATCGGAGGCGCATGGATTTTCGAGAGTCGCCGCACGGGTATCCGGCGCGGCTCACCGTCGCATTTTACCCGCAGCGGCGCTGAGCACGAGGCGGCACCTCGCACCGCATCGCCTGCGCCTAGTCGATCAGCGGCGTCGGGCAGCGTGCGGTGGCGACGCACCGGCGACCAGAGCACCGCCGCCGCCGACAGCAGCAGCCCGAGCACGCCGACGGCGAGCAACGTCGAGCGCAGGCCGATCTCGGTCGCCAGCGCGCCGCCGACCAGCGAACCGATCGGGCGCGGACGCGACGGTGAAAAAGCGCATCGTCGCGGTCATGCGTCCGAGCAGCCGGTCGGGCGTGATCGCCTGCCGCAGCGACAGATAGTTGATCGCCGTACAGGATCGCGCCGAAGTCGAACACCAGCATCGCCATGCCGAGCAGCAAGGTCGCGAGCCACGGCGGTCCGCCGATCAGGCCGTACGCCTGCCAGCCGAACGCCGACAGGATCAGCCCGTGCACGATCACCGGGCCGACGCCGAACCGCGCCGACAAGCGCTCGGCCGAAGCCGACGCGAGCACGCACCCGGCGCCGCCGAAGACGTAGCACAGACCGATCGCGCCGGCCGACAGGCCGAGCTCGCGCGTCGCGAACAGGATCAGCACGGCGACCTGCATGTGATGCAGGAACTGCCATGTTCCCGCCAGCCAGGCGAGACCCCACAGCGTGCGGTTGCCCCAGACGAGCTTCAGCCCCTCGCCGATCTCCCGCCAGACGCCGCCGTTGCCGCCGTCGCGCGCGACGTCGTTGCGGGCCTTGATCCGGCGCAGCATCAGGGCGGAGGCGAAAAACGTCATCGCGTCGAGCGCGATCGCGAACGGCGCGGTCAGCAGATGGATCAGCCCGCCGGCGATGCCGGGGCCGATCAGCGCCGCCGACGTTTCGCCCAGCGTCACCTTGGCGTTGGCCTCGACCAGGCGCTTGCGGCCGGCCATTTGCGCCAGCAGCACCTGGTACGCGGCGCCGCCGACGACGTTCTGCATGCCGCACAGGAACCCGACGGCAAACAGGATTTCCATCGACAGCACGCCGAACCACGCGGCGACCGGAATCGCGAGCAGCGCGATGCCCCGCCCGACGTCGGCGGCGATGATCACCGGCAGCTTGCGCACGCGGTCGAGCAGCACGCCCGCGTGCAGGCTGACCAGCGCGAACGGCAGCGTCTCGAGCGCGACCAGGATGCCCATTTGCATCGGCGTCGCGTTGAGCAGCAGCGCCGCAGTCAACGGCAGCGCCAGATTGGTGATCTGCGCGCCGAACGAGGTGACGGTCAGCGATACCCAGAGCCTCCGGAAGCTCGCGGAAAGCCAAAGGCCGCGGAAGTTGCGGCGAAACCAGCGCTGTAATTGGTCGGTGTCGTTCATCATCGTTTCCTCCGGCCGCGGCTTGTCAAAGAGCGCGGCCGCCGGTCAATCGCCACCGGCGAGAAACGAAACGCGGGAAAACACCCGGATTCCGGTTCCCGCCGTAGCCCGGCGGGAACGCCCGGGGCTAAGGTCGCGGCAGCGGCGTCCCCGAGCACGAAGCCGGAGAAATGCGCGCCGGAAGGAAACTCTCCTGCGAACGCGCGCGCCGCGATCGCAATCGCGGTGACGAAGGTCGTCGGCGTTCTGGTCATGGCAGGATCATCCCCTGAGGTAGTGGTTGAAGTCGGCGCCAGTGTACGCGAGATCGGCGGCGCTGCGCAATCGCAGCGCGCGACATCGTCGCGATTCGGACGCCCAGTGTCGTATTTGCGTAACGACGCGCGGTACGTCGTTCCGTCGCAGGCGTCGTCCCCGGCGAACGGCCGGGGCACCAATCGACGATCCGCCAGGATGACGTCACAACTTGATCCCGCTTCGCCGGAGTGACGGTCAGCCGCCTGCCGCCTTGCGGCTTCAGGTCGATGTCGTAGTACTGCCAGGGATGCACGTAGAACGTGTTGTACTTGTAGCCCTGCAGCCACGGCTGCACGAGGATGGTTTCGCGCCGATAGACGCTCAGCTGCCACGGCGCGTACGCGGTGACGAGCTCGGACAGGCGGTGAAACATCTTCAGCGCGCTCCGGGCCCTCGGGCATCAGCCGGGCGCGGGCGAACAGCGCGTCGAACTCCGGCAGGCGGAAGCGCGCGAGGTTCTGGTTGCCGGCGTTCGGCCCGTAGAGCAGATCGAAGAATCCGACGCCGTCCGGCGTCGAGCTGGTATTCGCCAGGGTCCACATCTGCAGCTTGCCGGCGCGCCCCATCTTCAGCAGATCCGGCCATTTCTGCTTGACGAATTCGACGCGCATGCCGACCGCGTTCGAGGCTCTTCTGCCACAGCTCGTCGTACAGGCGGTCGCTGCTCGACGGCGGCGAGGCCAGCGACAGCACCAGCGGCTTGCCGTCCGGCAGGTCGCGCCAGCCGTCGCCGTCGCGATCGACGTAGCCGAACTTGTCGAGCAGCGCCTTGGCGCCCGCGACGTCGTAGCGCGCGTAGCCCTGGAAATTCGGATCGTGGCCTTCGACATTCGGCGGCAACGGCTGCGTCGACGGCTCGGCCTGGCCCTGGCGCGCGATGCGGATGTCCTCGTCGACGTTGTAGGCCATGCTGATCGCGCGGCGCAGCGCGATCCTGTCGTTGGTCAGCCCGCCGACGACCGGGTCCTCCATGTTGAAGTAGGTGTAGACGACCGCCGGCTGGATGCCGGTGCCGACGACGATGCCGCGCTTGGCGAGCTCCGGCTTGAGCTTCTGGTCGCGGATCCGAGCACGTTCCAGATCAGCTCGTTGGGCACCTGCACGTAGTCGAGCTCGCCGCTCTGGAACGCGAGCAGGCGCGGATTCGATTCCTCGATGATGCTGATCTCGATCCGGCCGATCATCGGGATTTTCTTGCCGCGCATCGTCGCGAGCAGCGCCTTGTCGGCCGGATCGGTGCTGTCGGGATAGCGTCTGGTCGCGAAAGCCCGGATTCGCCTCCAGCGTGATGCGCTGCCCGCGCCGCCATTCCTTGAGCCGGTACGGCCCGGTGCCGACCGGGTTCGCCATCGCCCAGCCGTTGGCGTCGCCGTAGGCCTCGATGACTTCGCGCGCGACCGCCGCGGTGCTGATCGTCGTCAGGTCGGACAGCAGCGAATACTCGGGTTGATCGAACTTGAGCCGGATCGTGTAGCGGTCGATCGCCTGCAGGCCTTCGATCGGCGCGTCGTAGTCGAATCTGCCGCCGGGTTTCTTGGCCGCCGCGATCGCCGCCTCGACGCCCGCCAGCTTGCCGTCGAAGACCGCCAGCGCCGGCGAGCGCATCTTCGGGTCGAGGATGCGCTTCCACGCGTAGACGAAGTCGCCGGCCGTCAGCTCGCGCTTCTTCCCCTTGAACACCGGATCGTCGGCGAAGTAGATGCCCGGCCGAACCTTGATCGTCCACGTCTTGCCGTCGGCCGAGATATCCGGCAGCGCCGCCGCGACGCTCGGCACGAGCTTGTACGGCCGCGCCAGGTAGATCGTAGACGTAGAGCGTGTCGAAGATCGCGCGGTTGACGTACTGCGAATAGAGGTCGCTCACGGCCTGCGGATCGAAGCCGGTCTCGGCGATCGGAAACGCCACGTGCAGGACCTTGTTCGGATCGGCGGCGTGCGCGACGACGATGCTGCCGGCGAGCGCCAGCGCGAAGGCGAGGCCGCGCGCGCGACGCAGCCAGGACGTCGCGAGCTGCGCAATGCCGTCATCGGCCGATCATTTGAGCGCGGCCGCGCGTCGCGTCGTGTCGATGTCGAGATATTGCCACGGGTGCTGCTGGATCGGGTTGTACTTGTACCCGAGCAGCCACGGCTGCACCAGCACGTTCTCGTAGCGGTAGATCGTCACCGCCCAGGGCACGTAGATGCCGATCAGCTCGGTCATGCGCTGGATCAGCCTCGTCGCGCTCGGGCCCGTCGGGCAAGGCGCGGGCGCGCACGTAAAGGCTGTCGTACTCGGGCAGCTTGAACCGGGTCAGGTTGGAGAACCCGGCGTTCTCGCCGTAGAGCAGGCCGAGGAATCCGAAACCTTCCGGCGTCGTGCTGATGTTGCCGGCCTGCCAGATCTGCAGCTGTCCGAGGCGCGCCGCCTTGAGCTGGTCGGGCCATTTCTGCTTGACGAATTCGACGCGCAGGCCGACCGCGGCGAGATTGCGCTGCAACAGCTCGTCCTGCTGGCGCGCCAGCGTGTCGGGCGGCGAGGAGAAGCGCAGCGTCAGCGGCTGCCCGTCGGGCGCCTCGCGCAAGCCGTCGCCGTCGCGATCGACGTAGCCGAACTTGTCGAGCAGCGCCCGGGCGCCCGCGACGTCGCGTCGGATCGTGCTTTTCGAGCCTCGGGATCGTAGCCGCTGACGTTGGGCGGAATGGACTGCGTCGCGCGGCGCGCCTGGCCGTGGCGGATCACGCGGGCGTCCTCCTCCGCGTCGTAGGCCATCGCGATCGCGCGGCGCAGCGCGATCCTGCCCTTGTCGTAGCCGCCGACGACCGGGTCTTCCATGTTGAAGGCGAGACCGGTGATCGCCGGCTGCGCGTCGCGCTCGAGGCGGATGCCCTTCTGCAGCGAGCCGCTGCTTGAGCTTGTTGCCCGGGTCGAGCACATTGCTCGCCAGATCGGGCGGCACCAGCAGGTAGTCCTGCAGGTCCTGCTCGAACGAAAGCAGGCGCGGATTCGCTTCCTCGATGACGCTGATCTCGATGCGGCCGATCATCGGCATCCGCTTGCCGGCGAGCGTCTTGCGCCAGCGCGCGATCGGCGCGGGTCGCTCGCTCGCCGGGTAAGCGCTCTTCGCGAAAGCCGGGATTCGCTTCGAGCACGATCCGCTGGCCGCGGCGCCACTCCTTGAGCCGGTACGGGCCGGTGCCGACCGGGTTCGCCATCGTCCACCCGTTGGCGTCGCCGTAGGCTTCGATCACTTCGCGCGCGACCGCGGCGCTGCCGCTGATCGTCAGGTTGGACAAGAGCTCGGCGTCGGGAAAGTTGAGCTTCAGGCGCAGCGTATAGCGGTCGAGCGCCTGCAGGCCTTCGATCGGCGCGTCGTAGTCGAACTTGCCCGTCTGCCTCGCCTTGGCGACCACCGCGTCGGCGCCGACGAAGCGTCCTTCGAACACGTTCAGCGAGTTCGAGCGCATCGCGGGATCGAGCGTGCGCTTGAACGAATAGACGTAGTCGGCGGCGGTGAGCTCGCGCCTCCGGCCCTTGAACACCGGATCGTCGGCAAAGTAGATGCCCGGCCTGACCTTGATCGTCCAGGTCAGGCGGTCGGCGGAGATGTCGGGCAATGCCGCCGCGGTATTCGGGACCAGCTTGAACGGCCGCGCCAGGTAGTCGTACTTGTACAGCGGATCGAAGATCACGCGGTTGACGTAGTTCGAATAGGCGTCGCCCGCGGCCTGCGGATCGAAGCCGGTCTCGGCGACCGGAATCGCCACGCGCAGCACCTTGCCGGATCGGCGGCGTGCGCCGGCGCGGCCGCGACTGCAGCCGCGGCACAGCGATCGCCGCGGCGCGGCACGCCACGCGCGCCGCTGCGGCGCGAGCATCGGCATCTCAGAGCAGCTTTTCGATGTCGGCGGCGATCGCCTCGGGCTCGACCTTCGGGCGCGTAGCGCTCGACCACGTTGCCCTTGCGGTCGACCAGGAACTTGGTGAAGTTCCATTTGATCGCCTCCGAGCCGAGCAGCCCGGGCTTGGCCTTTTTCAGGTACTCGTACAAGGGCGCGGCGTTCTTGCCGTTGACGTCGATCTTGGCGAACAGCGGGAAGGTCACGCCGTAGTTGACCTCGCAGAACGACTCGATCTCTTCCTCGCTTCCGGGCTCCTGCGCGCCGAACTGGTTGCAGGGAAAGCCCAGCACCTCGAGCCCGCGCGCGTGCATCTTCTTGTACAGCGCCTCGAGCCCCTTGTACTGCGGCGTGAAGCCGCATTGGCTCGCGGTGTTGACGATCAGCAGCACCTTGTCCTTGTAGTCGGCGAGCGACGCGGCTTGCCGTGGATATCGGTGACCGAGAAATCGTAGACGCCTGTCATCGCGAGTCTCCCGGAGAAATGGATGGCGCGATTATGCGCTGCCGCGCATGCCGGCTGCGAGCGCCCGCCGTCGCCGGCTCGACGGCCCGCGGCGCGCCGAAGCCGCCGCCGCCCGGCGTCTGGATCACGAACACGTCGCCGGCGCGCATTTCGACCTGGAAGGTCGCGCCGAATTCCTCGCGCCCGCCGTCGCTGCGCTCGACCCAGTTGCGCCCGGCTCGCCCGGCGCTGCCGCCGGCCAGCCCGAACGGCGGCACGCGCCGGCGGTTGGCGAGCATCACCGCGGTCATCGGCTCGAGGAAGCGCACGCGGCGCTCGCCGCCGTCGCCGCCGCGGTGCGCGCCGGCGCCGCCGCTGCCGCGCCGGATGCGGAACGCGTCGAGCCGCACCGGAAAGCGCCATTCGAGCACTTCCGGATCGGTCAGCCGCGAGTTGGTCATGTGCGTCTGCACGACGCTCGCGCCGTCGAAATCCGGCCCGGCGCCCGAGCCGCCGGAGATCGTCTCGTAATACTGGTAGGTGTCGTTGCCGAAGGTGAAATTGTTCATCGTGCCCTGCGCCGCGGCGAGCACGCCGAGCGCGCCGTAGAGCGTGTCGGTGATCGCCTGCGAGGTCTCGACGTTGCCGGCGACGACCGCGGCCGGATAGCGCGGCGCGAGCATCGAGCCTTCCGGAATGACGATGTTGAGCGGCTTCAGGCAGCCGGCGTTCATCGGGATCTCGTCGTCGACCAGCGTGCGAAAGACGTACAGCACCGCCGCCTTGCAGACCGCCGACGGCGCGTTGAAATTGGTCGGCTGCTGCGCGCTGGTGCCGGTGAAATCGATCACCGCTTCGCGCCGCGGCCTTGTCGATCGAGATCGTGACGGCGATCTTCGCGCCGCTGTCCATCTCGTATTCGAAATGGCCGTCGGTCAGCACGTCGAGCACGCGGCGCACCGCCTCCTCGGCGTTGTCCTGCACGTGCTGCATGTAGGCGCGCACGACCGGCAGGCCGAAATGCGCGACCATCCGCTTGAGCTCGTCGATGCCCTTCGCGCACGCGGCGACCTGCGCCCGCAGGTCGGCGAGGTTCTGGTCGACGTTGCGCGACGGATAGCGGCCCGAGCCGAGGATCGCGCGCATTTCGTCGTCGAGAAAGCGGCCTTGCGCGACCAGCTGCACGTTGTCGAGCAGCACGCCCTCCTCGTCGACGTGGGTCGAATCCGGCGGCATCGATCCCGGCGTGATGCCGCCGATGTCGGCGTGATGGCCGCGCGACGCGACGTAGAACTCCGGGACGCGCGCGACGTCTGCCGTCGCCGCGCTCCGGCAGTCGCGGTCGCGCTCGTCGCAGAAGAACACCGGCGCGATCACCGTGACGTCGGGCAGGTGCGTGCCGCCGTTGTACGGCGCGTTCGAGCACGAACACGTCGCCGGGCTGCATCGTGCCGGCGCGGCGATCGATGATCGTCCTGACGCTCTCTCCCATCGAGCCCAGATGCACCGGCATGTGCGGCGCGTTGGCGATCAGGTTGCCCTCGGCGTCGAACAGCGCGCAGGAGAAATCCAGCCGCTCCTTGATGTTGACCGAGTACGCGGTGTTGGCGAGCGTCACGCCCATCTGCTCGGCGATCGCCATGAACAGGTTGTTGAACACTTCGAGCAGCACCGGGTCGGCGCTGGTGCCGATCGCGTGCGCGCGCGCGATCGCCGCCGTCGCGCTCGAGCACCAGGTGATCGCGCGCGGTGAGCGTCGCCCGCCAGCCCGGCTCGATCACCGTCGTCGCGTTCTTTTCGGCGACGACCGCGGGGCCGGCGATCGCGTCGCCGGGCCGCAGGTCGGCGCGCGCGTAGACCGGCGCCTCGTGCCATGCGCCCGCCGGTGTAGACCCGGTTGATCGTCGACGGCTGCAACGCGCCGGCGCGCGGCGGGAACGAAGGCAGCGGCCTCGTCGGTCGTCGCCGCCGCGCCGATCGCTTCGACCGCGGCCGCTTCGATGATCAGCGGCTTGCCCGGCATCAGGAAGCCGTATTGCGTCCGGTAGCGCTGCTCGAAATCGGCGACGAGCGCCGCAACGTCCGGCTGCGCGCCGCCTCGCCTGCCGGACGCGTCCGGCCCGCCGCGTCGAAGCCGATTTCCAGCGTGGTGTCGGTGCCGTCGTATTTGAGATGCAGCGAGCGCTTGACCGCGATGCGCGCCGGCGGCGATGCCTTGCGCCGCGACTTCGTCGCGCGCCATGCCGCGCGAGCTCGTCGAATACCGCGTCGACGCTCGGCCAGCGCTGCCGCCGACAGCGGCGCCTCGACCGCGCGCTGGCGCAGCGCGCGCACGTCGGCGAGGCCCATGCCGTAGGCGGACAGCACGCCGGCGAGCGGATGGATGAACACGCGCGTCATGCCGAGCGCGTCGGCGACGGCGCAGGCATGCTGGCCGCCGGCGCCGCCGAAGCAGCACAGCGTGTATTCGGTGACATCGTAGCCGCGCTCGACCGAGATGTGCTTGATCGCGTTCGCCATGTTGTCGACGGCGATCTGCAGGAAGCCTTCGGCGATCTGCTTCCGGCGTGCGCCGATGCCCGGATCTCGCGGCGACGTCGGCGGCCAGCGCGGCGAACCTGTCGCGCACGACGGCGGCATCGAGCGGCAGGTCGCCGCTCGGGCCGAACACGCGGGGAAACAGCGCGGGATCGATCTTGCCGACCATCAGGTTGCAGTCGGTGACCGTCAGCGGGCCGCCGCGGCGATAGCATGCCGGACCGGGATTGGCGCCCGCCGATTCGCGGGCCGACGCGAAAGCGCGCGCCGTCGAACGCGCAGATCGAGCCGCCGCCGGCGGCCACCGTGTGGATGCGCATCATCGGCGCGCGCAGCCGCACGCCGGCGACTTCGGTGACGAACGCGCGCTCGTATTCGCCCGCGTAGTGCGTGACGTCGGTCGACGTGCCGCCCATGTCGAAGCCGATGATCGTGTCGAATCCCGCCTGCCGCGAGACCTGCACCGCGCCGACGATGCCGCCGGCGGGCCCCGACAGGATCGCGTCCTTGCCCTGGAAGCGGTGCGCATCGGTCAGCCCGCCGCTCGACTGCATGAATTGCAGCCGCGGTCCTCGGCTGCCGGCACGCTGCGACGGCGCCGAGAGATCGCGCTCGACCTCGCCGACATAGCGCCGCAGGATCGGCGACAGATAGGCGTCGACGACCGTCGTGTCGCCGCGCGAGACCAGCTTCATCAGCGGGCTCACTTCGTGGCTCACCGACACCTGCGTGTAGCCGATGGTCCGCGCGAGCGCGGCCAGGCGCTGCTCGTGCTCCGGATAGCGGTAGCCGTGCATCAGCACGATCGCGCAGGCGCGCATGCCGTCGGCGTACGCGGCGCGCAGCGCGCTTCTGCAGCCGCATCAGGTCGAGCTCGCGCACGATCTCGCCGTGCGCGCCGATGCGCTCGTCGATCTCGATCGACGCGCTCGTAGAGCATCGTCGGCAGCACGATGCTGCGCACGAACAGCTTCGGCCGGTTCTGGTAGGCGATGCGCAGCGCATCGCCGAAGCCGCGGGTGATCGCCAGCACCGTGCGCTCGCCGCGGCGCTCGAGCAGCGCATTGGTCGCGACCGTCGTGCCCATCTTCACGGCTTCGATCGCGCTCGACCGGAATCGGCGCGCCGGGCGGCAAGTCCCAGCAGCTCGCGGATGCCGGCGATCGCGGCGTCGGTGTAGCGCTCGGGGTTTTCCGACAGCAGCTTGTGCGTCGCGAGCGTGCCGTCGGGGCGGCGCGCGACGATGTCGGTGAACGTGCCGCCGCGGTCGATCCAGAATTGCCAGCGTGCCTGCGGAGGGTCGGTCATGGGGGGATGGGTTGGTCGGGCGAGCCGCGCCGTCGGCGACCAGGCGCCGCGCCGGCCACATTATATCGGCGCGCCACCGCGGCTCAGCCGCTTTCGCGGCCTTGCGCCGGATATGATACAAATGCACCGGCTTCGATACGGACGTCGTTCGACGCGCAGCCTGCGCGCATTCGCTGACCGCGCCCGATACGCAGGAGACTCCCGATGAAACCGATTCACATCCTCACCGCCGCGCTCGGCCTGTCGTTCGCCCTCGCCGCTTCGGCGCAGACCAAGTGGGACATGCCGACCGCCTACCCGGCGACCAACTTCCATACCGAGAACATCGCCCAGTTCGTCGCCGACGTCGACAAGCGCCACCGGCGGCAAGCTCAAGATCACCGTGCACGCCAACGCCTCGCTGTTCAAGGCGAACGAGATCAAGCGCGCCGTGCAGGGCAACCAGGCGCAGGCGGGCGAGATCCTGCTGGTCAACTTCGAAAACGAGGACCCGATGTTCGGCCTCGACGGCGTCCCGTTCCTCGCCACCGGCTACGCCGACGCGATGAAGCTCTACAAGGCGTCGAAAAAGGCGCTGGAAGACAGGTTCGCCAAGCAGGGCATCAAGCTGCTGTACACGGTGGCGTGGCCGCCGCAGGGGATCTTCACCAACCGGACGCTGAACAGCGCCGCCGACATGAAGGGGCTCAAGTGGCGCGCCTACAGCCCGGCGACCTCGCGCATCGCCGAACTGGTCGGCGCGCAGCCGGTGACGGTGCAGGCGGCCGAGCTCACGCAGGCGCTCGCCACCGGCGTCGTCGACTCGTACATGTCGTCGGCGTCGACCGGCTACGATTCCAAGACCTACGAGAGCATCAAGAACTTCTACGACACGCAGGCGTGGCTGCCGAAGAACGCGGTGATCGTCAACCAGCAGGCCTTCGACGCGCTGGACAAGGCGACGCAGGACGCCGTGCTCAAGGCCGCGGCCGACGCCGAAGTGCGCGGCTGGAAGGCCTCCGAGGAAAAGAACGGCTGGTACATCGATCAGCTGAGGCAAAAGGGCATGAACATCGTCAAGCCCAGCCCGCAGCTGACCGCCGATCTGAAGAAGGTCGGCGACGTCATGCTGCAGGAATGGCTGAAGAAGGCCGGGACCGACGGCCAGGCGGTCGTCGACGCGTTCAGGAAGATGTGATCCGCCTTGCGTCCCGGACGCCCGTTCCCGACATGATCGGGGCGGGACGGCGACTTTCGCCAACGATACTGGGTTCCCGCGTTCGCGGGAACGACGGTCCAGCCCGCTGCGTCCCGGCTTCGAACGCTTCTCGCACGCGCCTTGTACGACGCCGCCGCCTGGCTGGCGGCGTTGTTCCTGGTGGGCACGCTCTCGATGGTGCTGCTCGGCATCGTCGGCCGCCTGCTGAGCTTCCAGGTTCGCGGCACCGATGCCTACGCCGGCTACTGATGGCCGGCTGCGGCTTCCTGGCGCTGGCGCACACGCTGATGCGCGGCGAGCATATCCGCGTCACGCTGGTCCTGGAGCACGCCGGCGCGCGGCCAGGCGCTGGCTCGAGCGCTGGTCGCTTGCGCGTCGCGCGTCGTGCTTTCGCTGGCGTTCGCCTGGTACAGCGTGCGGCTCGCCTGGCAGTCGTACCAGTTTCACGACATCTCGACCGGCAACGACGCGACGCCGCTGTGGATTCCGCAGCTGTCGATGGCGGCGGGCAACGTCATCCTGGCCATCGCCTTCGTCGACCTGCTGATCGGCGAGCTCGCCGGCGCGGCGCGTCGCCGCGCCGCGCAGCGACGAGCCCGCGCACGTCGAGTAACGCGATGGATCTGCTGATCACGACGCTGCTGATCGTCGCGCTGTTCGTGCTGCTCGGCAGCGGCGTCTGGATAGGCGTCGCGCTGGCCGGCGTCGCGTGGATCGGGATGGAGCTGTTCTCGTCGCGTCCCGCCGGCGACGCGATGGCGGTGACGATCTGGGGCTCGGCGTCGTCGTGGACGCTGACCGCGCTGCCGCTCTTCGTCTGGATGGGCGAGATCCTGTTCCGCACGCGGCTGTCCGAGGACATGTTCAAGGGCCTGGCGCCCTGGCTCGAGCGCGTGCCCGGGCGGCTGCTGCACACCAACATCATCGGCTGCACGATCTTCGCCGCGGTGTCGGGATCGTCGGCGGCGACCTGCGCGACGATCGGCAAGATGACGCTGCCCGAGCTCAAGAGCCGCGGCTATCCCGACGACATCACCATCGGCACGCTCGCCGGCGCCGGCACGCTCGGCCTCCTGATCCCGCCGTCGATCATCATGATCGTCTACGGCGTCGCCGCCAACGTCTCGATCGCGCAGCTCTTCATCGCCGGCGTGATCCCGGGCCTGCTTGCTGGCCTCGCTGTTTTCCGGGCTACATCGTCGGTCTGGGCGCTGCTGCATCCGGAGCGCATTCCCGCCGATCGCCGAGCGGACGACGATCGCGCAGAAGCTCTACGCGTCGCGGCACCTGATTCCGGTCGTGCTGCTGATCGCGCTGGTGCTGGGCTCGATCTATGCGGGCATCGCGACGGCGACCGAGGCGGCGGCGTTCGGCGTCGTCGGCGCGCTTGCTGATCTCCGCGGTGCAGGGCTCGCTCAACCGGGACCACGTTTCGCGACAGCCTGCTGGGCGCGACGCGGCTCTACTGCATGATCGCGCTGATCCTCGCCGGCGCCGCGTTCCTGACGCTGGCGATGGGCTACATCGGCCTGCCGCGGCACCTCGCCGAGTGGATCGGCGGCCTCGGCCTGTCGCCAGCTCGCGCTGATCGTCGCGCTGATGATCTTCTACATCGTCCTCGGCTGCTTCCTCGACGGCATCTCGATGGTCGTGCTGACGATGGGCGTGATCCTGCCGACGGTGGAAAAGGCGGGGATCGACCTGGTCTGGTTCGGCATCTTCATCGTGCTGGTCGTCGAGATGGCGCAGATCACGCCGCCGGTCGGCTTCAACCTGTTCGTGCTGCAGGGCATGACGCAAAGGCAGATCACCTGGATCGCCCGCCAGGCGCTGCCGATGTTCTTCCTGATGATCGGCGCGACCTTGCTGATCTACTTCTTTCCGCAGCTGGTAACCTACCTGCCGCAGCAGATGAAGTTCCACTGAGGATCGATACGAGGACATGCGGCCCGATCGTCAGCCACGACTATGCCGCGAAGCTCAGGGCGCCGTTCGCGGTGCTCGGCATCCGCACGTCCGGCGGCGCGGTCACCGGCATCGACTACCTGCCAAAGGGCGAGCGCGCGCAGGCGCCGGCCAATGCGCTGGCCGAGCGCGCGTGCCGGCAGCTCGAGCGCTATTTCGCCGATCCCGAATTCCGCTTCACGCTTGCCGCTCGCGCCCGCGGGCACGCGCGTTCCGGCGCACGGTCTGGGACGCGCTGGCGACGATTCCGGTCGGCGAGTCGCGCACCTACGGCGAGCTCGCGCGCAGGCTCCACACCGCGCCGCGCGCCGTCGGCGGCGCCTGCGGCGCGAACCCGATCGCGCTGGTCATTCCCTGCCATCGCGTCGTCGGCAGCCAGGGCTCGCTCGGCGGCTTCATGGGCACGACCGACGGCGATCCGATCGCGATCAAGCGCTGGCTGCTGACGCACGAAGGCTATCGCTTCGGGCGCTGAAGCGCGCATGCGGACCGCCGGCCGAGCTGATCGACGCGTTCTGCGACCAGGTCTGGCTGCAGGACGGGCTTGCCGCGTCGAGTCTCGCCAGCTACCGCCGCGATCTCGTCGCCTGGTCGGCGTGGCTCGAGCGCGACGCGCACAAGGCACTGCTCGCGGCCGAGCGCACCGACGTCGAGGCCTTTCTCGCCGCGCAGTTCCAGAGCCAAGGCGAAGATCGCGTCGATCAACCGGCGCCTGTCGACCTTGCGCCGCTTCTATCGGCTGCATGCGGCGCAGGCGACGATACGCCGCCGACCCGACGCTTGCGCGTCAAGTCGCCCAAGCTGCCGCGCAGCCTGCCGCGGAATCTGTCGGAGGACCAGGTCGAGGCGCTGCTCGGCGCGCCCGATCCGGAGACGCCGCTGGGCTTGCGCGACCGCGCGATGCTCGAGACGCTCTACGCCACCGGCTTGCGCGTGTCCGAGCTGGTCGGGCTCAAGCTGTCGCAGGTGAGCCTCGACATGGGCGTCGTCCGCGTGCTGGGCAAGGGCAACAAGGAGCGGCTCGTGCCGCTGGGCGAGGAGGCGATCGACTGGCTGAAGCGCTACTGCGCGACCGCGCGCGCCGAGCTCGGCGGCGACGCGAAGAGCGGACGCGGTGTTCGTCACCGCGCGCCGCGGCCCGATGACGCGCCAGGCGTTCTGGCAGCTGATCAAGCGGCACGCCGTCAAGGCGGGCATCGCGCGGCACCGCGCTGTCGCCGCATACGCTGCGCCACGCGTTCGCGACGCACCTGCTGAACCACGGCGCCGACCTCCGCGTCGTGCAGCTGCTGCTCGGCCACGCCGACATCACGACGACGACGATCTACACGCACGTCGCGCGCGAGCGGCTGAAGCAGCTGCACCAGCGCCACCATCCGCGCGGTCTAGGTTTCGGTCACGGCCCGCAGCCGTGTCGGAGTGGCGCGTCCAATTCTGAGAATCGCTTCTTGAGCGAGAGCGACGGCGCTTCGACGAGCCGCCACGACAACACCGCGCAGGACAAGGTCGCGATGTAGGCGGCGACGAAGTGCTCGGGACGATGCCATGACGGAAACAGGGCGACCAGCGTTTGCTGCGCCGGAAACGCGTAGATATAGAGACCATAGGAAAAATCGCCGAAGCGTCCCCAACGCCTGAGCGACCCGAGATGCGAGTAGGCGAGCCAGACCGTCGTCAACGCGACTCGCGATGGCGAACGCGGGGGCGAACAGCGACGTGCCGCGCGACGCAATCGCGACGGCCCAGGCAGCGGCGGCGCGAGGGCGTGATCGGGACGCGCGCCGCGCGATGTAGAGCAGTGCCCCGAGGCCGAAGTAGGGGGCGAGGCGCGCTAGCGACGAGGGCTCGAGGCCGTGCCCCGCGAGATCGCCGTGTGTCGCCCAGCCCCACGCGATCGCCGCGATCATTCCGGTGCCGACGACCGCCGCGCGATAGCGCGAGAGCGTCGCGCCGCCCGAGCCGCCGCGAATGATTCCCAGCAGCAGCAGAAAACCATACATCTGGACTTCGGGCCGCAGGGTCCACAGAGGGCCGTTGACCGCGTCGCCGACGGGATTGTGCGGGAATACCCCGGGAAGACCCCATTGCAAGTCGACCAGGGTGAGGTTGCGCGCCACATACGTCCATGCGGCCCGTGACTGAAAATAGGCGCGCAGCGGCAGCTCGGTGAGCGCCGGCCCGAGGACCCACGCGGAAAGGGCAAGCACGACGAAGAGCGCCGGCAGGATGCGCAAAGCGCGCGAGACGACGAAAAAGCCGATGGCCTTGCGCTCGATCAGGCTTTGCGTCACCAGCAAGCCGCTGACCACGAAGAATATATCGACGCCAAGGGTGCCGAAAGTTGCAAAACCGGCGCTGAGCTGGGCCAGCGGCTCACCGCCCGCGCCTGCGACGATTGCGTACTCGTGGGAAAACACGACCATCGTCGCGGCGAGCCATCGGATAAAATCGAAGTTGTTGTCGCGACCGGCCGCGCGAACGGCGAGGCTCCGATTGCGTTGCCATCCGCTCAGGACACTGCGCCAGGACAATGTCGTGCCCCTTTCCCCGTTCGCTTTCCGATCCGCTGCGCCAATTGCTGAGGCGGGGCCGCGCGCGGCTGGCCGGCGGACGCTATGCCGCCAGGATTGCCGCCGAAGTCTCCCGCTTTCGCGACGACACCGACGTTCACGCGCTGCCGCCGATTTTTCACTACTGGTCCAACCGCTACCTTCGGCCGAAGCTCGAGTCGCACGGCTTTTCTCATCCCGGACGGGTTCTTCGTTGCCAACATCGAAGCATCGCTGCGTACGCTCTCCGTCGAGCGTCGGCCTCGGCAGGCGCATTATCAGCCTTGGTGCGGGCAATTGCGACACCGAGGTTCGCCTTGCCCGCGCTCTGGTCGACGCAGGGCGCAGCGATTTTGTCATCGAGTGCCTCGATCTCAACCCCGCGATGCTCGATCGTGGCCGCGCACTCGCCGCCGAGCAAGGTGTGGCGGCGCACATCGCGCCGCTGCGAGGAGACTTCAACGCCTGGCAACCCGACAAATCGTACGATTGCATCATCGCCAACCAGTCGCTGCATCACGTGCTGGCGCTGGAGCGCGTGTTCGACTGCCGTTGCCGCCTCGCTCGCTCCGCACGGCGGGTTCATCGTCTCCGACATGATCGGACGCAACGGCCACCAGCGCTGGCCGGAGGCACTCGCCATCGTGCGCGAGTTCTGGCGTGAGCTGCCGTCGTCTTACCGCTACAATCGCCAGCTGAAACGACAGGAAGACGAATTCCTCGACTGGGATTGCTCGACCGAAGGATTTGAAGGAATCCGCGCGCAGGATATCCTGCCGTTGCTGGTCGAGCGTTTCGGCTTCGACGTCTTCATCGGATTTGCCAATGTCATCGACCCGTTTGTCGACCGCGGCTTCGGCCCGAATTTCTCGATCGACTCGCAGTGGGACAGGGAATTCATCGATCGTGTTCATGCTCGCGACGAGGCGGAGATGGCGGCTGGACGCATCAAGCCGACGCACATGTTCGCGGTGATGCGGGCGTCGGCGGCGACGGGGCACCGACGGCGGCGACATCGGCCGCGCGCGCGGCGGTCCGTCGTCCCGATTAGGCGCGCGCCGCGCAACAGCGGACATGCCGCGACCATGACCGATCCACTGCTGCCCGAACGCCCCGACGCTGCGGCGATCCGCGCCGATTTCCTCGCCGACGAAGCGCGCTGGTCGCGCGGCTGCTGCCGCTGGCGAGCGTCCGATCCGCGGCGCCGCGGCGCGGATCAGCGCCCGCGCCCGCGTCCTGGGTCGAAGCGGTGCGCGCGCGCCAGGCGGGCAAGCGCCGGCATCGAATCGTTCCTGCAGCAGTACGACCTGTCGACGCAGGAAGGCGTGCTGCTGATGTGCGTCGCCGAAGCGCTGCTGCGCATCCCGGACGCCGAGACCGCCGACCGGCTGATCCGCGACAAGCTCTCGCGCGGCGACTGGCAGAAGCACCTCGGACAGAGCCCGTCGCTGCTGGTCAATGCGTCGACCTGGGGGCTGATGCTGACCGGCAGGCTGACGCAGATCGACGCCGAGTCGGCGCAGCGATCCGGCGAGCTGGTACGAGCGCGTCGTCGCGCGCGCGGGCGAGCCGGTCGTGCGCGTGGCGATGCGGCAGGCGATGCGGCTGATGGCCGAGCAGTTCGTCATGGGCCGCACGATCGCCGAAGCGCTCGCGCGCAGCCGCACGGGCGGCAACGCCCGCTTTCGCCATTCGTTCGACATGCTCGGCGAATCGGCGCTGACCGCGGCCGACGCGGCGCGCTATCACGCGGCGTACGCCGACGCGATCGCCGCGATCGGCGAGGCGCGCGATCGCGACGCCGGCGGTGTTCGCGCAGCCGAGCATCTCGGTCAAGCTCTCGGCGCTGCATCCGCGCTACGAATACCCGCAGCGCCGGCGCGTGCTCGCCGAGCTCGTCGCCGGCGGTGACGGCGCTCGCGCAGATCGCCAAGGCGCAAGGCATCGGCATGACGATCGATGCCGAGGAAGCCGAGCGGCTCGAGCTTTCGCTGGAGATCTTCGCGCGGCTGCGGCGCGATCCGACGCTTGCCGGCTGGGACGGCCTGGGCCTGGCGGTGCAGGCGTACCAGAAGCGCGCGCTGGCCGTCATCGACTGGCTGATCGCGCTCGCGACCGGAGATGCCGGCTTGCGCATCCCGGTGCGGCTGGTCAAGGGCGCGTACTGGGACACCGAGATCAAGCGCGCGCAGGTGCAGGGTCTGGCGGATTATCCGGTGTTCACGCGCAAGGCGCACACCGACGTGTCGTATCTCGCCTGCGCCAGCGCATGCTCGCCGGCGCCGGCAAGGACGGCGCGCTGTTCCCGATGTTCGCCACGCACAACGCGCACACCGCCGCGGCCATCGTCGAGCGCGCGACGCAGATGCGGGCTCGCGCCGCGACGCGTTCGAATTCCAGCGCCTGCACGGCATGGGCGAGGCGCTGTACGACGAGATCGTGTCCAGCCGACAAGCTCGGCATCGCCGTGCCGCGTCTACGCGCCGGTCGGCAGCCACCAGGACCTGCTGCCGTACCTGGTGCGCCGGCTGCTCGAGAACGGCGCCAACACCTCGTTCGTCAACCGCATCGGCGACGCCGGCGGTGCCGATCGACGAGATCGTCGCCGACCCGGTCGCGCGAGTGCGCGCGCAGGGCGGCACGCCGAATCCGGCGCTGCCGCTGCCGCGCGATCTGTTCGCGCCCGAGCGCCGCAATTCGCGCGGCGTCAGCCTCGCCGACCAGCCGGCGATGGCGGCGCTGGACGCGGCGTTCGCGGCACGATCGCGGCGCGCATGGACCGCGGCGCCGATGATCGCCGCGGCGTGCGGCAGACCGGGACGCGCGCGCGACGTCGTCGATCCCGCCGATCATCGACGCGCGATCGGCGCGGTGGTCGATGCCGGTCCGCCGCAGGTCGACGCCGCGCTTGCGCGCGCGGTGGCCGCGCAGCCGGCATGGGACGCGGCCGGCGGCGATGGCGCGCCGCGGTCCTGGAGCGTGCCGCCGAGCTGCATCGAAGCGCGCGCGCGACGATTTCGTCGTGCTGCTCGCGCGCGAGGCCGGCAAGAACCGCGCCGACGCGATCGGCGAAGTGCGCGAGGCGGCCGACTTCTGCCGCTACTACGCGATGCTCGCGCGCCAGCCACTTCGCACAACCGCTGTCGCTTGCCGTCGCCGACCGGCGAGTCGAACGAGCTCGCGCTGCACGGGCGCGGCGTCTTCGCCTGCATCAGCCCGTGGAATTTTCCGCTGGCGATCCACTCGGCCAGATCGCCGCGGCGCTCGCTGCCGGCAACGCGGTGATCGCCAAGCCCGCCGAGCAGACGCCGCTGATCGCGCAGCGCGCGGCCGAGCTTCTGTCGCGGCCGGCGTGCCGGCCGGCGTCTACGCGATGCTCCCCGGCGCGGGCGAAACCATCGGCGCCGCGCTGGTCGACGATCCGCGCACCGCGGGCGTCGCGTTTACCGGATCGACCGAAGTCGCGCGCGGCGATCGCCCGCGCGCTGGCGCGGCGCGCGGCGCTGGTGCCGCTGATCGCCGAGACCGGCGGCCAGAACGCGCTGATCGTCGACAGCTCGGCGCTGCCCGAGCAGCTGGTCGTCGACGCGGTGACATCGGCGTTCAACAGCGCCGGCCAGCGCTGCTCGGCGCTGCGCGTGCTGTTCCTGCAGCAGGAAATCGCCCCGCGCGTCGTCGAATTGCTGATCGGCGCGATGGACGAGCTGGCGATCGGCGATCCGGCGTTGCTCGCGACCGACGTCGGCCCGGTGATCGACGAGGCGGCGCGAGAAGACGCTCGAGGCGCATGTCGCGGCGATGGCCGCCGAGAGGGCCGCGTGCTGCACCGGGTCGCGCTGCCCGCCGCAACGCGCGCACGGCACCTTCGTCGCGCCGACGCTGATCGAGCTCGACGGCATCGGCCGCCTGCAGCGCGAAGTGTTCGGCCCGGTGCTGCACGTGGTGCGCTATCCGGCCGGCGCGCTCGACCAGGTGATCGACGCGATCAACGCCACCGGCTACGGCCTGACGCTGGGCATTCACAGCCGCATCGACGCCACGGTGCGGCACATCGCCTCGCGCGTGCGCGTCGGCAACGTCTACGTCAACCGCAACATCATCGGCGCGGTGGTCGGCGTGCAGCCGTTCGGCGGCGAGGGACTGTCGGGCACCGGACCGAAGGCCGGCGGCCCGCACTACCTGTTCCGCTTCGCCGTCGAGCGCACGCTGTCGATCAACACCGCCGCGGCGGGCGGCAACGCCGCGCTGCTGGCGCAGGACGAGACCTAGCCCTGTTCACAGGCCCTCGCTTAGCCGCTGCGCTTGCCGCGCTCGACGACGACGCCGATCTGCCTGACGCCGGCGATCGGCGCCGGCTTGGCGACGCTGACCCTGACCCAGCGCGCACCGAATTCCGCGCAGACGACGTCGGCGAGCGCGGCGGCGAAGCGCTCGAGCAGCTTGTGCGGATGGTCGGCGGCAAACGCCTTGAGCCGCGCGACCACCGCGGCGTAGTCGAGCGCGTCGGCGAAGCTGTCGCTGGCGAGCGCCGCCGCCGAAGCCGGCTCGATCTCCAGGTTGAGCAGCAGCGGCTGGGTCAGGTGCTGCTCCCAGTCGTAGACGCCGATTCGCGTCTCGACGCGAAGGTCGGCAATGAAGATCGTGTTCATTTGCGGCCCGATAACGACGGCACTCGCGCGCGGCGACGACATGCCGGTTTGCTAGAATGCGCGCGCATTGTAATCGAGATGGAGGGCTCGCGTATGCCGACGCTCGCGCGTCGATCGTCGCCGCGTACCTGATCGGGTCGGTGTCGTTCGCCGTCGTCGTGAGCAGGATGTTCGGCCTGCCCGACCCGCACAGCTACGGCTCGGGCAATCCCGGCGCGACCAACGTGCTGCGCACCGGCAACAAGGCGGCGGCGGCGCTGACCCTGGTCGGCGACGGCGTCAAGGGCTTTGTCGCGGTGTGGGTCGCCAATCGCCTGGGCGCGAGCTGGGGCGACGCGTCGCTCGCCACCGCCGGCGCGGCGCTGGCCGTGTATCTCGGCCACCTGTATCCGCTGTTCCACCGCTTCGCCGGCGGCAAGGGCGTGTCGACCGCCGCCGGCATCGCCTTCGCGCTGTCGTGGCAGCTCGGTCTCGCGCTGTTGGTCGATCTGGCTCGTCGTCGCGCTCGCGTTTCGCATGTCCTCGCTCGCCGTCGCTCGCCGCTGCGCTCGGCGTTGCCGCCGCTGGGCTTCTATTTCCTCGGCAACTGGCCCGAAGCCTGGGCGCTGGTCCCGATCGCGCTGCTGCTGTTCTGGCGCCATCGCGCCAATATCCGCAAGCTCGATCGCCGGCGAAGAGCGCAGGATCGGGCAGAAAGCGCGACTAGCGCGAGCGCGATGGCGCCGATGCCGAGTGTTACGCGTCGGCCGGCAGCGTGACGATGGCCGCGCTGGCTCGAAAGCTCCCAGCGCGGCCGCACGCCGAACGCGTAGTCCTGCGCCATGCCCTGCTCGCAGCCGCAGCGCGCCGACCAGCGCGATCATCGCGCCGTTGTCGGTGCAGAACTGCAAGTCGGGATAGAAGACTTCGCCGCCCCGGCGCTGCCACGGCGTGCGCTCAGGCGCTCGCGCAAGCTGCGGTTGGCGCCGACGCCGCCCGCGACGACCAGCCGCGACAGGCCGGTGGCATCGAGCGCGGCCAGCGACTTCGCGACCAGCACATCGGTGATCGCGTCCTCGAATTCGCGCGCGATGTCGGCGTCGCGCTGCGCGCCTGGCGGCGTGTCGCGCGCGAGCGTCAGCACCGCGGTCTTCAATCCGGAAAAGCTCATGTTGAGATCGCCGCTGTCCTTCATCGGGCGCGGCAGCGCGAACGCGCCGCGGCGGCCGCTCTCGGCCAGCTTCGACAGCGCCGGACCGCCGGGATAAGGCAGGCCGAGCAGCTTCGCCGTCTTGTCGAAGGCCTCGCCCGCCGCGTCGTCCTGCGTGTCGCCGAGCAGCGTGTAATCGCCGACGCCGCCAACCGCATAGAGCTGGCTGTGACCGCCCGACACCAGCAGCGCGACGAACGGAAACGCCGGCTTGGGCTGCGGCCAGCAGCGGCGAGAGCAGATGCCCCTCGAGGTGATGCACGCCGAGCACCGGTATGCCCAGCGCGAACCCGAGCGCATTGGCGACGCTCGCGCCGACCAGCAGCGCGCCGGCGAGCCCCGGCCCCTGCGTATAGGCGATGCCGTCGAGGTCGGCCAAGCGCGCGGCCGGCCTCGCGCAGCACCGCTTCGGTCAGCGGCACCACGCGGCGGATGTGGTCGCGCGAGGCGAGCTCAGGCACGACGCCGCCGTAGGCCTCGTGCATCGCGACCTGCGAATGCAGCGCGTGCGCGAGCAGGCCGTCGATCGCTGTCGTACAGACGCGAGCCCGGTTTCGTCGCAGGACGTTTCGATGCCGAGTACGAGCAAGATCACGCCTTCCCGAAGGGCGCAAAGTATAGCCTGCTTGCGACGGCTCGCGACGGGCTGCTATACTTGCAGGGCTTCGCTATAAGTCGTTGCTCTCGATAAGGAATAGTCGCCAATGCCCAGCGTTCGCGTCCGCGAAAACGAGCCGTTCGAGGTGGCGCTCCGCCGCTTCAAGCGGACGATCGAGAAGACGGGCCTGCTGACCGAGCTCCGCGCCCGCGAGTTCTACGAAAAGCCGACCGCCGAGCGCAAGCGCAAGCTCGCCGCCGCGGTCAAGCGTCATTACAAGCGCCTGCGCAGCCAGCAGCTGCCGCCGAAGCTCTACTAGTCTCGTTGCGTCACGCAAGCGTGACGCAATGACTTGCCGCGTTGAACTCGGCGCGAAGCGCCATTAACGCCGCATTTTGCTTTTGGAGACCGCGCGATGATCCTCAAAGACCCGAATCACCGAGGACATGAAGGACGCGATGCGCGCCAGGGACGCGGCGCGCCTGTCGACGATCCGCCTGCTGCTCGCCGCGATCAAGCAGAAGGAGGTCGACGAGCGCGTCGATGCGAGCGACGGCGGACATCGTCGCGATCATCGAGCGGATGATCAAGCAGCGCCGCGAATCGATCGCCCAGTTCGAGGCGGGCAAGCGGCCCGATCTGGTCGGCGAACGAGCGCGCCGAGATCGAGATCCTGCAAGGCTACATGCCGCAGGCGCTGTCGGATGCCGAGGTCGATGCGCTGATCGCCGCCGCAGTCGCGCAGCCGGCGACGGCGGCATGGCGGCGATGGGCAAGGTGATGGCGGCGCTCAAACCCCAGCTCGCGGGCCGCGCCGACATGGGCGCGGTATCGGCCAAGGTGAAGGCCAGGCTCGCGGCCTGACCGCACGTGCCAACGCGGCCTCGCGCACGCGGAAATCGTCGCCTATAATGGTTTGATGGGCCCCGTGCCGCTCCCTTCGCCGATCCATGGCCAGACGGGGTTAAGGCCATGATCCCGAACGACTTTATTCAGACGCTCCTGTCGCGGGTCGACATCGTCGAGGTCATCGATCCGCATGTGCCGCTGAAAAAAGCGGGCGCTAACTACGTCGCCTGCTGCCCGTTCCACAGCGAAAAAAGCCCGTCGTTCACCGTCAGCCCGTCCAAGCAGTTCTATCACTGCTTCGGCTGCGGCGCGCACGGCACCGCGATCGGCTTCCTGATCGAATACAGCGGCATGTCGTTTCCCGAGGCCGTGGCGGACCTGGCCCGCGGCGCCGGCCTCGAGGTGCCCCGCGTCACGACGTCCGGGGTCCGAAGCCCGGCGCGAGGAGGCCCAGGACCTGTCGGGCCTGATGCTGGAAGCGGCCGAAATCTATCGCAGCGCGCTCAAGGACTCGCCGCGCGCGATCGACTATCTGAAGCGGCGCGGCCTGACCGGCGCGATCGCCGCGCATTTCGGCATCGGCTACGCCGCCGACGACTGGCAGCCGCTCGCCGCCATGCCCGGCTATGCCGACAAGGCGATGGAAACCGCCGGGCTGGTCATCACCGGCGACGGCGGCAAGCGCTACGACCGTTTTCGCGACCGCATCATGTTCCCGATCCACGACGGCGGCGGCCGGGTGATCGGTTTCGGCGGCCGGGTGCTCGACAAGGGCGAGCCCAAGTATCTGAATTCGCCGGAAACGCCGCTGTTCTCCAAAGGGCGCGAGCTCTACGGGCTGTTCCAGGCGCGGCAGGCGATCCGCGCCGCCGGCCGGGTCGTCGTCGTCGAGGGATACATGGACGTCGTCGCGCTGGCGCAGCACGGCGTCGAATACGCGGTGGCGACGCTCGGCACGGCGACGACGCCGGTGCACGTGCAAAAGCTGTTCCGCCTGACCGACACCGTCGTGTTCTGTTTCGACGGCGACGCGGCAGGACGGCGCGCCGCGTGGCGCGCGCTGGAAAACACGCTCGCGGTGCTCGCCGACGGCAAGAACGCGCGCTTCCTGTTTCTCCCCGACGGCGAGGATCCGGACGACTACGTCCGCAAGCGCGGCAAGGAGGCGTTCGAAACGCTGGTCGACGCGGCGATGCCGCTGTCGGATTTCCTGCTGACCGAACTGGCCCAGCGCCATCCGCCGCGCTCCGCCGAAGGCCGCGCCGCGCTGGTCAATGCCGCCAAGCCGCTGCTGGCGCGAGATCACCGCGCCGGTGCTGGCCACGCTGCTGCGCCGCGGCCTGGCGGAGCTCGCCGGCCTGCGCGAAAGCGAAATGAACACGCTGTTGCCGCGTGGCGCGCGCGGCTCGACATCCGTCGGCGCGACCGCGCCCGCAGCGCGCCGCGCCGTCGCTGCTCCGCGGCATTCTGCAGTGCGTGCTGCTCGAGCCCGACCTGACGCATCGGTTCGAGGTGCCCGAGCCGATCGGCGCGGGCGCCGAAGGCGACGCGCTGGCGGCGCTGGTCGCGCATTGCCGCGCCAGCGCGCCGCCGTTGACGACGGCCGGAGTCCTGCAGCAATTCGCCGGCTCACCGCACGAAAACGCGCTGATGGCCGCGTTGACCGACGGGGGAAAGCGACGGGTTTGGCCGGCGAATTGCTCGAAGTCCAGCTTGTCGAAGGTATCAAGCGCTATTGGCTGAACGCCCAGAAGCACGGCGATGCGGCGGCGTCCCGGCACGCGCCGACGCTCGAGCTGTCGCGCCGAGGAGACCGAGCGCGCGCGGCAGCGGCAGCTCGCCCGCCAGCCGCCGGCGGGAAGCGCGTGAAGGGCCGGGTCGGCAGCCGGATGTTATAATTTGAAGTTTTCCCCAATTCGCCCCCAATTTCGAACTGTCGGTGAGCCGACGCGGCGGTCGATCCAGAGGTCGGCACCGCAACTCGTAGGACGATCATGGCCAAAAAACATTCGAAGCCCGTCAGGAAATCGCGCGCCAAGCCCAAGGCCAAAGCGGTCCGGGCGACGCGTCGCGCAGCAAACCCAAGGCCCGCGCCAAGCCGGCACGGAAGCCGGCCGCGCGCAAGGCCCGGCGCGCCGGCGCCGAGCCACGGCCAGGAAAGGCGGGGCGAAAAAGCCTGCCGCGCGCGGCGCCAAAAAGCCGGCCGGCCAAGCGGACGCCGCGCGCCGAGGCCCAAGGTCGCGGACCGGCCAAGCCCGCGGTAAAGGGCGTCGCCAGAAGACCATGCCCGGCCAAGCCGGCGCCGAAGACGTCCCGGCCGCCGATCGGCCGCGAAGCCGCCGAAAGCGCTGGCCAAGATCAACGGCAAGACGCCCGGCAAGCAGCCGGCCGTCGCCGCGCGCGGATGCCGTCGCCTGCAGGCAAGCCCGGTGCCAAGCCGGCGGTCAAGCCCTCCGCCGGCGAAATCGCCGCACGGCTGTCGGCCCGGCGCACCGAAAAGGCGCTGGCCGAAGGCAAGGTACGCAGCGGCAAGAACGGCGGCGTCGAGCCGCGCAAGGTCGAGCTCTCGCCGGCCGAAGCCGAGGCGCGCAAGACGCGGCTGAAGAATCTGATCGTGCTCGGCAAGGAGAGGAGCTACCTCACCTACGCCGAGATCAACGACCATCTGCCCGACGACATCCTCGACGCCGAGCAGATCGAAGGCATCATCTCCATGATCAACGACATGGGGATCCAGGTCTACGACGAGGCGCCCGATGCCGAGCAGCTGCTGATGTCGGAAGCGGCGCCGACCGCGGCAGCCGACGACGTCGACGAGGAAGCCGCCGAGGCCGCGGCGTCGACGCTCGACTCCGAATTCGGCCGCACCACCGACCCGGTGCGCATGTACATGCGCGAAATGGGCTCGGTCGAGCTCTGACCCGCGAAGGCGAAATCGAGATCGCCAAGCGGATCGAAGAAGGCCTCAAGTACATGATCATGGCGATCTCGGCCTGTCCGATGACGGTCGCGCAGATCCTCGAGCTCGCCGCCAAGATCGAGCGCGACGAGCTGAAGATCGACGACGTCGTCGACGGCTTGATGGATTTCAACGAGCAGCTCGAGGCGATGGACGACGAGGAAGTCGAGGAAGGCGAGGAAGCCGAGGACAACAGCGGCGCGATCGCCGCCGAGAACCTCGAGCGCCTCAAGGTCGCCGCGCTCGACCCGCTTCGGCGTGATCCGCCGCCTGTACACGCGCATGCTGGGCGTGCTGCAGAAGGAAGGCCACAAGGCGCCGAAATATCTCGAGCTGCAGAAGAAGATTTCCGCCGAGCTGATGCAGATCCGCTTTGCCGCGCGCCAGGTCGAGCGGCTTTGCGACAGCGTCCGCTGCGAGGTCGACAACATCCGCCAGATCGAGCGCAAGATCCAGGACCTCGTCGTCAACAAGGGCGGCATGCCGCGGCCGGACTTCATCAAGAAATTCCCGGAGCACGAGACCAGCCTGCGCTGGATCGACCGCGAGATCGCCGACGCACCATCCGTACAGCGAGGGACTGACGCGCTTCCGGCAGGCGATCGTCGAGCAGCAGCACAAGCTGCTCGACCTGCAGAAGCGCGTGATGATCCCGCTGCGCGACCTGAAGGAAATCAACAAGCAGATGTCGACCGGCGAAGCCAAGGCGCGCAAGGCCAAGCGCGAGATGACCGAGGCGAATCTGCGCCTGGTGATCTCGATCGCGAAGAAATACACCAACCGCGGCCTGCAGTTCCTCGACCTGATCCAGGAAGGCAACATCGGCCTGATGAAAGCCGTCGACAAGTTCGAATACCGCCGCGGCTACAAGTTCTCGACCTATGCCACCTGGTGGATCCGGCAGGCGATCACGCGCTCGATCGCCGACCAGGCGCGGACGATCCGCATCCCGGTCCACATGATCGAGACGATCAACAAGATGAACCGCATCTCGCGGCAGATCCTGCAGGAGACCGGGCAGGAGCCCGATCCCGCGCTGCTGGCGGAAAAGATGGAAATGCCCGAGGAGAAGATCCGCAAGATCCTGAAGATCTCCAAGGAGCCGATCTCGATGGAAACGCCGATCGGCGACGACGACGATTCGCACCTGGGCGACTTCATCGAGGACGCGAGCACGGTGGCGCCGATCGACGCGGCGGTCAACGCGTGCTTGCGCGACGTGTGCAAGGACGTGCTGGACACGCTGACGCCGCGCGAAGCGAAGGTGCTGCGCATGCGCTTCGGCGTCGAGATGAACACCGACCATACGCTGGAGGAAGTCGGCAAGCAGTTCGACGTCACGCGCGAGCGCATCCGCCAGATCGAGGCCAAGGCGCTGCGCAAGCTCCGCCACCCGTCGCGCTCGGAAAAGCTGCGCAGCTTCATCGAGGGCGAGGGCTAGACGAGCACCCGTTTCTGTCGAGAATGAAAAAACGCCGCCTCGCGCGGCGTTTTTCCGGGTGAGGCATCCTTGCAGCGAGGCTGCCTTCTCCGACGCTCCCACCAAGGCGATCGACTCGGGCACGAGCAGGGGCCGCAAATAGTGGCCCGGCTACACGGTCGCGAGTCTACTGCAATCGACGCTCGACGCCGCTGCGCCGCCCAAGGTTCGAGGCATTATCGGAATAAAATTATGCCTGATATCAATTACTTGGATCGATGGATGCGCTACGACCCCATCAATTATTAGATAAAAGCCTTGACAATAATTGCCTAGGCTATATTATTAAGTCGTGAGCGATGCTGCTGCCGTGAACGCCATCTACGATACCAAGACCTTCGAGCCCAGAACGGGTTTGGGGCGGCTGCTGAGCCAGGTCAGCATGGAAATCCTCGATGCGCTGGACAGGGAACTCGCCCCGCTGGACATCACCGCGGCGCAGTACGTGATCCTGGCCACCCTGGCGGAAGGCCCGACCGATTCGGCATCGGGGCTGTGCAAGGGCGTGTCGTACGACCCGGGTGCGATGACGCGGATGATCGACCGGCTCGAGCGCAAGGGCCTGGTGCGGCGCATACGCTGCCCGGACGACCGCCGCAGGATCAATCTCGAGCTGACCCCCGAAGGCAAGGCGGTTTATCCGAAGCTGATCGACAGCGCCGTCGCGGTGCTGAATCGCTATCTGCGGGGATTCAGCCGGGACGAGATCGCTCAGTTGGAAACGTACCTGAACCGGATGCTGGCGAATCGCTGATTTTTTTTGACCATACCGTTGCCTAGGCATTGTCAGCCGTGACAACAAATTACCATGCAATCAAAGAGAAAAATCATGCACGCTCTGCTTTCCCGCTGGACTCGTCGGACCGCGTCGCGGCTCTCCGAGCTCGGCCCTTATCTAGCCATCGAACTGATCATGCCGGGCGGATCGCTGCTGGCCCTGGGCCTGTGGTGGTACCGGCACCGGCACGCCAAGGTCGTGGCATGAAGTCCGGGCTTGCATCGGCAGCAAGCCTCTGCCTCGCGGTCGTTCTCGTCGCGGGGTGCGCGAGCACCGCCGGGCTGTCGACGCAAGCCGAACCGCGCGCCGCCGCGAATTGGCGGCCGACCGCTCGCTTCCGGCACGCCGGTTGCCGCATGCGGCATGGCCGCACAGCGACTGGTGGAAAGCGCTGCAAGGATCCGCAACTCGATCGGCTGATCGACGAAGCGCTCGCGGGCGGCCCGACCTTGCGCATCGCCGCGGCGCGGACGCGGCAGGCGCTGGCGGTGGCCGGCGTCGCGCAGTCGGCGCTCTGTCCGCAGGTCGACGCCGACCCGAGCTCACGCGCGAGCATCCGTCCGAGCGCGGCGCGACGCCGCTGCCGGCCGGCACGCAGCTGGGCGACCTTGCACCAGCTCAGGCGACGCTGTCGTGGGAGATCGATTTCTGGGGCAAGAATCGCGAAGCCTACGAAAGCGCGCTCGGCGCGGCGCGAGTCGCCGAGATCGACGCCTACGCGGCGCGCCTCGCGCTGTCGGTGAATATCGCGACAGGCCTACGCGCAACTGCAGCGCGCTTACCTGCAGCTCGACATCGCCGAGGCGACGCTTAAGCAGCGCGACCAGGTCTACGCGCTGACCCGCGATCGCAATGCCGCGGGCGTCGACTCGCTGCTCGAAGTCAAGCAGGCGGAGTCCGCGCTGCCGGCGACGCGCGAGCAGATCGCGCAGTGGCGCGAGGCGATCGAGCTCGCGCGTAACCAGCTCGCAGCATTGCTCGGCCAGGGGCCGGACCGCGGTCTTGCGATCGCGCGCCCGAGCGCGAGCGCAGGCGCGTCGGTGGCGCTGCCTTCGGCGCTGCCGGCGGAGCTGGTCGGCCGCCGTCCCGACCTGACGGCGCAACGGCTGCGCATCGAAGCGCTGATCGCACGATATCGCGTCGGCCCGGGCCGAGTTCTATCCGAACGTGAACCTCGCGGCGTTCGTCGGACTGCAGAGCCTGGGCGCCGCCGGATTCCTGAGCAGCGCCAGCCGCATGGTCGGGCGTCGGCCCGGCGGTCACGCTGCCGATTTTCGATGCCGGCAGGCTGCGCGGCAATCTCGCGGCAAAAAACGCCGGCTACGATATCGCGGTCGAGCAGTACAACCAGATGCTGGCCGACGCGCTGCGCGATGTCGTCGATCAGCTCGCCTCGTTTCGCAGCGTCGACGAGCAGCGCGTGCAACAGAAGCTCGCCGTCGCCACCGCGCGGCAAGCGTACGACCTCGCGCTGCTGCGCTATCGCGAAGGCATCGGCAACTACCTGCAGGTGCTCGCGACCGAGGCGCAGTGGCTGTCGCAGCAGAGTCTCGACGCCGGAATTGCAGGCGCGCCGGCCTGTCGCTGTCGATCGACCTCGTGCGCGCGCTGGGCGGCGGATTCGACCCGGCGTCCGAGACGCATCGCCCGCGCCGCCGGCTGAACGGCGGCCGGAACCAGGAACCGACGACATGATCAACGCGCTCGATACAAGCGTATCGAAACCCCCGACAGCCTGTACGCCGCCGCCATCGCGACGCCGCTGGGCGGCGCGCATCGCCGTCGCGACGCTGCGTCGCGCTTGCCGTCGCCGTCGGCGAGGTCGAGGCTGATCGAGCAATCGGCGGCAACGGGCGCGAGCTGCGGACCGCGGCGCCGCGTGCGGCTTCGTTCGCATCGTCGACAGCAGCCTGGCCGGCGCCTTCGCGCCGATCGCGATCCTGCGCTGACGGCCAGCACGTCAAACAGAAGGAAAGCATCATGAGCGAGCAGAATCCCGCGCCCCAGAGCCGCCGCGCTGCCGACAAAGCGCAAGCGCTGGCTGGCGATCGCCATCGGCGGCTTCGCCGTCATCGGCATCGCCTGGGGACTCTACTGGGCGCTGGCGCTGCGCTACATGCAATCGACCGACGACGCCTACGTCAGCGGCAACGTCGTGCAGATCACGCCGCAGATCTCCGGCACCGTCGTCGCCATCGGCGCCGACGACACGCAGTTCGTCAAGGCCGGCCAGACGCTGGTGCGGCTCGACGAGGCCGACAGCAAGGTCGCGCTCGACCAGGCCGAGGCGCAGCTGGCGCGGACCGTGCGAGAGGTGCGAAGCCTCTTCGCCACCAGCGCGCAGCTGCAGAGCGCGATCGCAATCCGGCAGTCGGAACTGGCGACCGCCGAAGCCGATCTCGCGCGCCGCGAGCGGCTCGCGAGCTCCGGCGCGATCTCGGGCGAAGAGCTGCAGCATGCGCGCGAAGCGGTGTCCGGAGCGCGCGCCGGCCTGCTCGGTGCGCAGCAGCAGTTCGCCGCCAATCGCGCCCGCGTCGATCACACGACGATCGAAGACCATCCCGGACGTGCAAGAACGCGGCCGCGCACGTGCGCGACGCCTATCTCGCCTATGCGCGCACCACGCTGCCGGCGCCGGTCGCCGGCTTCGTCGCCAAGCGCGCGGTGCAGCTCGGCCAGCGCGTGAGCCCCGGCACGCCGCTGATGGCGATCGTGCCGCTCGATCAGGTCTGGGTCGACGCCAACTTCAAGGAGCCGCAGCTCGCGACGATGCGCGTCGGCCAGCCGGTGACGCTGCACGCCGACATCTATGGCGGCAAGGTCGTCTACCACGGCAGGATCGCCGGCTTCGGCGCCGGGACCGGCTCGGCGTTCGCGCTGCTGCCGGCGCAGAATGCGACCGGCAACTGGATCAAGATCGTGCAGCGCGTTCCGGTGCGCATCGCACTCGATCCGCAGGAGCTTGCCGCGCATCCGCTGCAGATCGGCCTGTCGATGCAGGCCGAGGTCGATACGCGCGAACGCTCCGGCGAGCGCCTGCCGCAGCTCGGCTCAGCCGGCGCAGGCCGTACGAGACCGACGTCTTCCGTTCGCTGGGCGAGGTCGCCGACGCGCGGGTGCAAGGCGATCATCGCCGCCAACGAGCGCGGCGCGACGGCAGCACGCATCGGCACATCGCGCAGTCCGCCACGACGCGCGACCGCGCCGATACTGGCCGGCTCGCGCGCGCTGGCCACGCGAGCCGTGTCGGCATCGGCGCACGACCGGGCGCCCGCTGTAGGCAGGCTGCGATGTCCGGAGCAAACGCAAGCCGTCCGCCGCACGTCGCCGACACGCGGCCGCCAGCGTCGCCGCTGCCGCGGCGGCGCGCTGGTCCTCGGCACGATCGCGTTGTCGCTGGCCACGTTCATGAACGTGCTCGACACGTCGATCGCCAACGTGTCGATACCGGCGATCGCCGGCGACCTCGGGCGTCTCGCCCGACCAGGGCACCTGGGTGATCACTTCGTTCGGCGTCGCCAACGCGATATCGTTGCCGCTGACCGGCTGGCTGACGCAGCGCTTCGGACAGGTGCGCCTGTTCACCGCCTCGGTGCTGCTGTTCGTGATCGCGTCGTTTCTTTGCGCGCTGGCGCCCTCGCTCGGCCTGCTGATCCTGTTCCGCGTCATCCAGGGTGCGGTCGCCGGGCCGATGATTCCGCTGTCGCAGTCGCTGCTGTTGTCGAGCTACCGCAAGGAACGAGCGGGCACGGCGCTGGCGATGTGGTCGATCACGACGCTGGTCGCTCCGGTCGCGGGGCCGCTGCTCGGCGGCTGGATCACCGATAACATTTCGTGGCCGTGGATCTTTTACATCAACATACCGGTCGGCATCGCGGCCGCCGCCGTTACCTGGATGATCTACCGGCCGCGCGAAACGCCGACCGTGCGACTGCCGATCGACGGCGTCGGGCTCGGCCTGCTGGTCATCTGGGTCGGCGCGTTGCAGGTGATGCTCGACCAGCGGCAAGGATCTCGACTGGTTCGAGTCGCGCACAGATCGCGATCCTCGCCGTCGTCGTCGTCGTCGGCTTCGTCCTGTTCCTGGTGTGGGAGCTGACCGAGCGCCATCCTGTCGTCGATTTGCGACTGTTCGAGCGGAGGAATTTCTGGACCAGCACGGTGGCGATGTCGGTCGCGTACGGAACATTCTTCGGCAATCTCGTTCTACTACCGTTGTGGCTGCAGCAATACATGGGTTACACGGCGACGATGGCGGGCATGGTGCTGGCGCCGGTCGGGCTGCTGGCGATTCTGCTGTCGCCGCTGGTCGGCAGGAACATCGCCAAAGTCGACCCGCGGCTGTTCGCGACGGTGTCGTTCGCGATCTTCGCGGTGGTGCTGTTCATGCGCTCGCAGTTCAACACCGATGCCGACTTTCGCACCTTGATGGTGCCGACGATCATGCAGGGTGCGGCGATGGCGGTGTTCTTCATCCCGCTGGTCAGCCTCGAGCCTGTCCGGGCTCGCGCCCGATCGGATTCCCGCGGCATCGGGACTGTTCAACTTCGCGCGGATCACGGCAGGATCGTTCGGCACCTCGATCGCGACGACGATGTGGGACCGCGGCGCGAGTCTGCATCACGCGCAGCTCGCCGAGCACATCTCGCGCTTCGACGCCAACGCGATGCAGGCGCTGGACAACATGCATGCCGGCGGCGACGGCACGCAACAGAGCTACCAGATGCTGAACCGGCTGATCGACCAGCAGGCGTTCATGTTGTCGGCCAACGATATCTTCTTCGTTTCGGCGCTGTTGTTCCTGGCGCTGATCGGCGATCATCTGGCTGGCGCGGCCGGTCCGTTCCGCCGCCGGCGGCGCCGCTGCGGCGGCGGCCGGCGATTGAACGAGGTCGAACGGGAAAGCGATGCCGCCATCCAGACCCTTGCTTGATTTTGGTGCGGGATTGCTGATCGGCCTGTCGATCACCGTCGCGCTGTTCGCCGCAATGGAAGACAGACGAGCGCGCGCTTGTCGCACGACATGCTGCTGGCGGCCGCCGGCGCTTGCTGGTTGCGGCATCGGATTGAAAGTCGCCGCACAGGGACCAGGCCCCGGCGTCGCCGACGTGCGCCGCGCGCGCCGTGAGCGGCTCGCCAGGAAGCCGCTGCGGCTGGACGGCTGGACGGCCACACGGGCCGCAGGCGGACGGCGCGCCGCGGCGGCATCGAGCAACGATTACAAGCGCGGAGCGCGACGCGGGCGAGCGCCGCGCTGCAGGATTTCGACAGCGTCGCACCGAGATGCCCACGGCCCGCGACTGCGGATGGCGACACGCGTCGGCTATAATCGCGCACCGCGCCGCGCGGGCCTGTAGCTCAGTTGGTTAGAGCAGAGGACTCATAATCCTTTGGTCGCTGGTTCGAGTCCAGCCGGGCCCACCATAATCCGGCCCGTCCGCGCTCCAGGCGACCGGCCTTGAACAGACGAATCAGCGCCCCAAGCTAGCGAGCGACGCTTGGGCGGGGAACGGGGTGTCGCCGGCACGCGAATTGCGCCACGGCGACTGCAGGCCGATAACGGTCGATCAACAGGGAGTGGCAAAGTGAACACGAATGCGTCGCGCAATATTCATTGGGGCAGCGAGTGCGATTCTCGCCGGCTGCATGGTGGGCCCGAATTTCCGAGCAGCCCGATGCGCCCGCGGCCACACCGCTATACCGAGACCGATCTGCCGCGGTGAGACCGCGTCCGCGCCGGGCGCGGCGGGCGGCACACAGCGCTTCGCGCCCGGGCAGGATCTGCCTTCGCAATGGTGGACGCTGTTCCATTCCGATCCGCTCGATCGCCTGGTGCGCCAGGCTATCGCCGACAGCCCCAACCTGACCGCCGCCGAGGCGGCGTTGCGGGTCGCGCGCGAAAACCTGGCGGCGCAGACCGGCGCGCTGCTTTATCCGAAGGTCGACGGCAACCTCGGCGCGACGCGCGAGAAGATTTCGGGCGCTTCGCTGGGCCAGCCCGGCGCGGGCACGACGATATTCAGTCTGTACAACGCGTCGGTCAACGTCTCTTATGCGCTCGACGTCGCCGGCGGCAACCGGCGCGAGCTCGAAGCGCTGCAGTCGCTGGTCGATTACCAGGAATACCAGCTCGCCGGCGCCCACCTGGCGCTGACGTCGAACGTCGTGACTGCCGCCATCAGGGAAGCGTCGTTGCGCGCGCAGATCGATTCGACGCGCGAGATCATCGACGCCCAGAACAAGTCGCTCGACCTGGTGCGGCGCCAGTTCGAGCTCGGGCGCGATTGGCGCGGCTCAATCTGGTCGCGCAACAATCGCAGGCCGCGCAAACCGAGGCGCTGCTGCCGCCGCTCGAGCGCGAGCTCGCGCAGACGCGCCACCAGCTCGCCGCGCTCGCCGGCCGGCGTGCCCAGCGACGGCGGCATTCCGACCTTCGATCTTGCCGCCTTGACCTTGCCGCAGGAGCTTGCCGCTCTCGCGTGCCGTCGGCGCTGGCGCGGCAGCGGCCCGATATCCGCGCCGCGGAGGCGCTGCTGCACCAGGCCAGCGCGCAGATCGGGGTCGCCACGGCGAACCAGTATCCGCAGATCAACCTGACCGGCAGCTTCGGTGCGCAGGCGACGCAGCTGCATAATCTTTTTGCCGGCCCGAGCGTATGGAGCATCGGCGCCGGACTGCTGCAGCCGCTGTTCCACGCCGGCGAGCTCGAGCACAAGCGCCGCGCCGCGGTCGCGGCCTACGACCAGGCCGCGGCGCAGTATCGGGAGACGGTGCTGCTCGCCTTCCAGAACGTCGCCGATGCGCTGCGCGCGCTCGAGGCCGATGCGCGAACGCTGAAGGCGCAGTCGGACGCCGAAGCGCTCGCCCGCGAGACGCTGAACCTGACACAGCGGCAATTCCAGCTCGGCGCCACGAACTATATCGCGCTGCTCGATGCGCAGCGCCAGTTCAACCTGGCGCGGTTCGCGCTGGTCCAGGCGCAGGCGGCGCGCTACGCCGACACCGCGGCGCTGTTCCAGGCGCTGGGCGGCGGCTGGTGGAACGGCGACACGACGAACACCGCATCCGGCAACGTCCCGAACAAATAACCGCCGCCCTACCGGTCGCGCAGCCAAACGCACAACTCGAACGGAGAAGTACTGCGATGAAAAAGCGCATGGTCTATCATGCTCCTGGGGATTTTGATTGCTGGTCGGGGCGTCGTCGGCTTGAAGTACTTCAAGGGCTACATGAATATCAGAAAGACGGCGGCGGCTGCGCCGGTTCCTTCGTCGACGGTCACGTCGACCAAGGCCGAGTTCCAGCAATGGCAACCGCAGATCACCGCGGTCGGCACGCTGCGCGCGACTGCGCGGCGTCGATGTGACGACCGAAGTCGCCGGACTGGTCCGCAGCATTCACTTCAAGTCGGGCGACGAAGTCAAGACCGGCCAGGTGCTGGCGCAGCTGAATGCCGACTCCGACGATCGCGCTGCTGCAGTTCGCTCAAGCCGCTGCCGATCTGGCGGACACCGTCTATGAGCGTGACAAGGCAGCTGCTCGCGGCCGAAGTGCTGAGCAAGGCGCAGGTCGACACCGACGCCGGCGACCTGAAGAGCAAGCGCGCGCAGGTCGCGCAGCAGACTGGCGGTTGTTCAGCAAAAAGACGATCCGCGCGCCTTTTGCGGGCAAGCTCGGGATCTCGACCGTCAATCCGGGCCAATACCTGAATCCCGCCGACAAGCTGGTCACGCTGCAGACGATCGACCCGATCTATGTCGACTTCAACGTGCCGCAGCAGCAGTTGCCGCAGCTGTCGGTCGGACAGAAAGCTGACCCTGACCAGCCGATGCCGCTCCGGGTCAGACCTTCATCGGCAAGATCAATGCGATCAGCCCGAAGATCGATCCGGCGACGCGCAACGTGCATGATCGAGGCGACGATGCCGAACGCCAAGCGCGAATTGCTGCCCGGCATGTTCGCGTCGGTCAAGGTCGAATTCGGGCGGCCGAGAACCGCTACCTGACCCTGCCGCAGACCGCGATGACGTTCAATCCGTATGGCGACACCGTGTTCGTCATCAAGCCGACCGACAAGAAAGACGAAAAGGGCAATGTGGCGCTGCAGGCGCAACAGGTGTTCGTGACCACCGGCCCGACGCGCGGCGACCAGGTTGCGATCCTCAAAGGCCTGGACCCGGGCGCGGAAGTGGTCAGCAGCGGGCAGGTCAAGCTCAAGAACGGCGCGCGGGTGGTCGTCGAACAACACGGTCGTCCCATTGAACAACCCGAACCCGACGGTACAGGAACACTAGGCACAAACATGAACTTCACCGACCTATTCATCCGCAAGCCCGTGCTTGCGATGACGATCAGCCTGTTGATCCTCGTGCTGGGCGTCCGTTCGCTGGTGGGCATTGCCGTCCGGCAGTATCCGAAGACGCGAGAACGCCGTCGTAACCATCAGCACCGCGTATTACGGCGCGGACGCGCAGACGGTTGCCGGCTTCATCACCCAGCCGCTCGAAGGTGCGATCGCGCAGGCCCAGGGCATCGACTATCTTTCGTCGACCAGCGTTTCCGGCGTTTCCGTCGATCACGGCGACACTGCGCCTCAACTACGACGCCAATCGCGCGCTGACCGAGATCAATACGCAGGTCAACTCGGTGCGGAATCAATTGCCGCCCGAGGCGCAGCAGCCGGTGCTCAACGTGCAGGTCGGCCAGCAGATCGACGCGATGTATATGGGCTTCTTCGGTGAGTCGTTGGCGAACAACAACATCACCGACTATCTGGTTCGCGTCGTCAAGCCGAAACTCGACTCGGTCGAGGGCGTCCAAGTCGCCGAAATCCTCGGCGCGCGTACGTTCGCGCTGCGCGCGTGGCTCGACCCGACCAAGATGGCGGCGTACGGAGTCACCGCGACCGACGTGCGCACAGCGTTAGGCAACAACAACTACCTCGCCGCGCTCGGCACGACGAAGGGCCAGATGGTCAGCGTCGATCTGACCGCGGGCACCAGCCTGCACTCGGTCGACGCATTCAAACAGCTCGCGGTCAAGCAGCAGGGCGGCGCGATCGTCCGTCTGGAAGATATCGCCACGGTCGTGCTCGGTGCCGAGGACTACGATCTGACGACGGCGTTCGGCGGACGCAATGCGGTGTTCATCGGCATCAAGGTGGCTCCCGACGCCAACGTGCTCGACGTCGCCAAGCGCGTTCGCGACGTTTTCCCCGGCATCCAGGCCGACATGCCGAACGGCATCACCGGCGAGATCGTCTACGACGGGACCAAGTTCATTACCAGCTCGATCCAAGAAGTCGTCAAGACACTGATCGAGTCACTGCTGATCGTCAGCGTCGTCATCTTTCTGTTCCTTGGCAGTCTCCGCGCGGTCGCCATTCCGTTGATCGCGATGCCGCTGTCGCTGGTCGGCTCGTTCTTCGTCATGCTCCTGCTGGGCTACTCGATCAACCTGTTGACATTGCTGGCGTTGGTGCTCGCGATCGGCCTGGTCGTCGATGACGCGATCATCGTGGTCGAGAACGTCGACCGTCACATGAAGGAAGGAACGCCGCCGATGCAGGCCGCGCTGATCGCGGCGCGCGAATTGGGCGGGCCCATTCTGGCGATGACGACCGTGCTGGTCGCAGTCTATGTTCCGATCGGCTTCCAGGGCGGCTTGACCGGCGCGCTGTTCACCGAGTTTGCATTTACCCTCGCCGGCGCGGTCACCGTTTCAGGCATCGTCGCGTTGACCCTGTCGCCGATGATGACGTCGCGCATTTTCCGGCAGGAGCAGGACGCAGGAAGGTTCGCAAAATTCGTCGATCGTCAATTCGAACGGCTGCATCGACGGTTACCAGCGCGCGCTGCACGGCACGCTCGACACGTGGCAGGTGCCGGTCGTGATGGGCATGATCCTGCTCGTCCTTGTCGTGGTCCTGTTCAAGACGTCGCAGTCGGAGCTCGCACCGCAGGAGGATCAGGGCATCGTACTCGGGCAGATCGTCGGGCCGGCGAATGCGACTTCCGAGCAGATGAATACGTACGCCAAGCAGATGTTCGAGATCTCCAAGTCGCTGCCGGAATACGATCAGATGTTCCAGATCACGGGCACACCGACGGCGAATCAGGGCATCGGCGGCGTGCTGTTCAAGCCTTGGGACGCAGCGCACCAAGAAGTGCCGCACAGCTGCAGCAGGAGCTGCAGGCCGAAGTGGAACGGCATCGCCGGCGCTCGCGCGGCGGCGTTCCAGTTCCCGCCGCTGCCGGGCTCGACGGGTCTGCCGCTGCAGTTCGTCATCAAGACGACCGAGCCCTACCAGCGGCTGAACGACGTCGCGCAAGCGGTGCTGGCGAAGGCGCAGGCGAGCGGCATGTTCTTCTACGTCGACACCGACTTGAAAGTCGACAAGCCGCAAACGACGGTCGAGGTCGATCGCGACCTGGTCGCGACGCTCGGGCTGACGCAGCAGGACGTCGGCGCAGCGCTCGGCGCTGCGCTCGGCGGCGGCTATGTCAACTACTTCTCGATCGCCGGGCCGATCGTACAAGGTCATCCCGCAAGTGCTGCAGGTCGATCGACTCAACGCCGATCAGATCTTGAATTACCAGATCCGCACGCCGGACGGCTCAATGGTGCCGGCGTCGACGGTCGCTAAACTGCGAACTGAAATCGTGCCGGAGGGCATTGCGCGCTTCCAGCAGCTCAACTCGGCCACGATCTTCGGCGTTTACAACGGCTTCCAGTATTCGCAGGGCCAGGTCCTGGACTTCATGCGCAAGACGCTCGCGGAAACAGCGCCGAGCGGCTATTCCGCCGACTACTCCGGCGTATCCCGGCAGTTCGTGCAGGAGTCGGGCGGCTTCGTGCTGACCCTGCTGTTCGCGATCATCATCGTCTTTCTCGTGCTCGCGGCGCAGTTCGAGAGCTTCCGCGATCCGATCGTCATTCTGGTCTCGGTGCCGATGGCCCTGTTCGGCGCGCTTATCTTCATCAATCTCGGTTTCGCCACGCTCAATATCTATACCCAGGTCGGGCTGGTGACGCTGATGGGCCTGATCAGCAAGCACGGCATCCTGATCGTGCAGTTCGCCAATCAGCTGCAGCGCGCCGGCAAGACCAAGCGCGAGGCGATCGAGGAGGCGGCGGCGGTGCGCCTGCGGCCGATCCTGATGACGACCGCGGCGATGGTCCTGGGCGTCGTGCCGCTGGTGATCGCTGCGGGCGCGGGCGCCGCGGGCCGGCACGCGATGGGCCTGGTGATCTTCACCGGCATATCGATCGGCACGCTGTTCACCTTGTTCGTCGTACCTGCGGTGTACATGTTGCTCGCTGCAGATCACCACAAGGCCGGGACGACCGCGGCCGGCGAAGGCGTGCCGCAGCCGCTGCCGCAGCACTGAAGCGGCGGGCGGCGGCGCTCAGTGCCGCGGCGCGTCGCTGGTCAGCGGTTCCGGCGCGCCGCGAAACCGCAGGCGCCTGCGCGCCGCAGCGCGCTTGGCACGGCAATTGCTCGATTGCCTGTGCCCGGGGCGGGCGGCGCTCTTCGACGCACTCCTCGCCCTTCGCGCCGGCTTTGCTCCGGGCCCTTCGCGCGCCAAGCGCTCGCGCTGCGACCACTACAACTCCCAGCTCGGCCCGCTTGTGCGGTTGCTATAGCCGCACGTACTCGTATTCGATCGGAAGGTTGTTGATGCCGCGCTCGGCGCGGCGCAATCCAGCCGGCCATCTTCCCGGGCGCGATGACCTTCTGCATCAGGCTGCTGCACGAACGCACGGTCGGCTTCGTCGGCAGCCATTCGCTCTCGCGCCGGCGATATTCGCTCGTCGTCGATGATCGTGCCGGCCGGGTCGCAGCGCACGCCGGCCCAGACGCCGATCGCGCGGTGAAAACGCGGCGACGGCAGCGCCAGCCGCTGCCCGATGCCGGCGCGCTCGAGCTGGCGGTTCCAGCGCTTGAGTCCCAGCTCGCAGTCGCGGACGTACGAGGTGCGCAGCACTTCGTTCATCGCGTTGCGCAGCGGAATGCTTTCGGTCCGTGATGCCCCGCGCCGGATCGGGCTGCGCGAGCTCGAACGCAGCGTCGACGCAGCGATGGTCGTCGTACTGCGCCTCGTCGGGCCGGCCCTTGAGCCCGGTGGCGAAGCTCGATGCGGCGTTCGACGATACTTCCGACCCGAACAGGTCGAGCGAGGATGAAAACCAGAAATTGAGGTAGCGCTGGAACGTCGGCAGATCGATCGCGCCGGCGTTGCGCACCGCCGCGGCATCGTCGGTGCCGAGCTCGGCCATCACCTCCAGCGCCCGCTTGATCACGCGCGAGAGGCCGGTCTCGCCGACGAACATGTGATGCGCTTCCTCGGTCAGCATGAACGGGTCGTGCGCGCCAGCGGGTCGAACGCCGATTCGGCAAGGCTTTTGAGCTGGTACTTGCCGTCGCGGTCGGTGAAATAGGTGAACATGAAAAACGACAGCCAGTCGGTCACCGGTTCGTTGAACGTGCCCAGGATCCGCGGCTTGTCGGCGTCGCCCGAATGCCGCTCGAGCAGCTCCTCGGCTTCCTCGCGCCCGTCGCGCCCGAAATACGCGTGCAGCAGGTAGACCATCGCCCAGAGGTGGCGGCCTTCCTCGACGTTGATCTGGAACAGGTTGCGCAGGTCGTACAGCGAGGGAGCAGCTGTGTCCGAGCAGGCGCTGCTGCTCGACCGACGCAGGCTCGGTGTCGCCCTGGGTGACGATCAGCCGCCGCAGCGGCGAGCGGTATTCGCCGGGCACCTGCTGCCACGCCGGCTCGCCCATGTGATCGCCGAAGCCGATCGTGCGCGCCGGGCTCCGGCGTCGGCCAGGAAAATTCCCCAGCGATAGTCGGGCATGCGCACCTGGCCGTAGCTCGCCCAGCCGGCGGCGTCGACGCCGACGGCGGTGCGCAAGTAGATGTCCGCGGCGGCGAAGTCCGACGGACCCATCGTCTGCCACCACTGCAGGAACTTCGGCTGCCAATGCTCGAGCGCGCGCTGCAGCGTGCGGTCGTCGGTCAGATCGACGTTGTTCGGAATCTTTTCGCTGTAGTTGATCGCCATGATCGCTTCCGCTGCGGCGGTCCGCTCACGCGGATCCGCTAGACGCGCTCCCAGTCGAATTTCGCGCGCGTGCCGCTGCCGAAAACCTTCAGCGCGCCGTCCTTGCCGACCGCGTTGGGCCGCTGAAAGACCCAGTTCTGCCACGCGGCCAGCCGGCCGAATATGCGGGCGTGCATCGTCTCCGGTCCGGTAAAGCGCAGGCTCGCCTCCATGCCGGACAGCGCATCGGGCGACAGGCTCGCGCGCTCTTCGAGCGCGAGCCGGATCTCGTCGTCCCAGTCGATGTCGTCCGGGCGTGAACGTGACCAGGCCCGCGTCGCGCGCGGCGTCGGCGCGCAGCATGCGCGCCGATCGCGCTCCGGCGCGAGCGCATCGACGGCAAAACGGTTGGCGAGCCGCGTGCGCCCGTTGCACATCGGATAGGCGCCGAAATTCTGCGCCGACAGCGCGATCGCCGGCTCCGCGCGTCGCGCTCGTCGGGCAGCGCCAGCATGTAGCTGCGGTCGGCGGCGAGCGCGAGCTCGAGCAGCGTGCCGGCAAAGCACGAGCCGCGATCGATCAGCGCGAACACCGAGCGCGCCGAGACGTCGAGACGCGACAAGCGTGCGCCGCCACAGGCCGATCGTCTCGCGCACCAGCCAGTGACTGCTGCGTGTCGTGGCCAGCGTCGCATCGACCGCCAGGACCATCCGGCGCATCGCCGGCGCGTGCGCATGACCCAGGTGCCGATGTCGAGCTCGTTGGTGCGCAGCAGCAGGATCGCGTCGTCGAGCTCGCGCGCAACCGCCAGCGGCCACCAGTCGCGCTCCGAGCGCCACGATGGCCTCGGTGCCAGTCGGGTCCGGCGATCGGCCGGCGCGCGCAGCGTCAACGTCGCGATGCGCGCGGCGCGGTCGAGCTCGACGTCGAGGTTCGGATAGCGCGAGGCCGTGCGCGTCGACGGTCCGCTTCAGCGGAGCGAGCACGATGCCGCGCGCTGCCCGGTTCGACCGTCGCTCGCCGCAGCGAGTTCGCCGGCGCGCGTGCGCAACGGCTTCGCCGAACTTGCTCGGCGTCGCAATGGCGTCGACCAGGCCCCACGCTTTGGCGCGTTCGGCGCGCACGCCCTCGATGGTCGTGCAGAACACGTCGGCGAGATCGCGGCGCAGCTTGCGCTTGTCGGTCAGCCGGGTCAGGCCGCCGGTGCCGGGCAGCACCGCCAGCAGCGGGACTTCGGGCAGGCTCACCGTCGACGAGCGATCGTCGATCATCAGGATTTCGTCGCAGGCGAGCGCCAGCTCGTAGCCGCCGCCGGCCGTCGTGCCGTTCAGCGCGGCGATCGATTTCAAGCCGCGAATACCGGCTCGCATCCTCGATGGCGTTGCGCGTCTCGTTGGTGAACTTGCAGAAGTTGACCTTCCAGGCATGCGACGACGCGCCCAGCATGTAGATGTTGGCGCCGGAGCAGAACATGCGCTCCTTGCCGCTGGTGATCACCAGGCAACGCACCTCGGGATGCTCGAAGCGCAGCCGCTGCAGCGCATCGGCGAGCTCGATGTCGACGCCCAGGTCGTACGAATTGAGCTTGAGCTTGTAGCCCGGCTGGAGGCCGCGATCCTCGTCGACATCGAGGATCAGCGTCGCAACCGCGCCCTCGACGTTCATGCGCCAGTGCGCATAGCGATCGGGATGCGTGTCGAAGGTCACCATCGCGTCAACCCACGCGCGTCGCGCCGACCGCGACGCCGGCGGCACTGCTCGAGCAGCTGCAGGCTCTGCGCGATCGACTTGCCCGAGGTGTCGACGATCGCGTCGGCCTTGCGATACAGCAGCTCGCGTCCGGCGAGGATGCGCTTCAGATCGTCCATCGCCTCGGTGCTTCCGGCCATCGGGCCGCTGATCGCCCTGCGCGACCACGCGTGCCATGTGCTCTTCGGGCTTGGCCTTGAGCCACACGACGCGGCAGGTCGACAGCAGCAGGTCGAAGGTTTCCGGCTCCGATACGATGCTGCCGCCGGTCGCGATCACCATCGCCTCGTCGCGCAGCAGCAGCGCCTCCAGCGCGCGCCGCTCGTGCCGGCGGTACGCCGGCAGGCCGTAGAGCAGGAACAGCTCCGCCAGCGAGGCTCCCGCGGCGCGCTCGATCTCGCGGTCGAGCTCGACAAACGGGACGCGGCGCCTGGCGGCGAGCCGCGTGCCCAGCGTCGTCTTGCCGGCGCCGCGCAAGCCCGATCAGCGCGATCCGGCGCTTTCGCCGCTCCGCACGCCCGCGCCGAACTCGCGGTGCAGCGTGTCCGAGGCGCGGCGAATTTCCGGCGCCGAAAGTCGCGACAGCCAGTGCATCAGCAGCGCGACTTCGGCCGGCGCTTCGGGGCCGTTGCGCGCCAGCTGCTCGACCGGCACCTCGATCGCCTGCGCGATCTGCTTGAGCAGCAGGATCGAGACATTGCCGCGGCCCGGATTCCAGCGATGCGAGATAGCGTTCGGACACGCCGGAATCGCGCGCCAGCGATGCGGCGCGACATCCCGCGGCGCGCGCGGATTTCGCGCACGCGCTCGCCGATCGCGGCTAGGTAGGCGAGCATCGGCGTGCGCGGCCCGGAAGCCGCGGGCAGCCGGCGCTGCGCGCCGGGGAGGCGGTGCTCATGACCGGCGCCGTCGCGAGGCTTCGCGCCGGTAGCGCAGGGTGCGATAATGCATTTTATTGCATCCAATTTACACGATTGATGTACTATAGTTCATGATCGGCCCGACGGACAAGCCTTCGACCGATGTGAAAGTCAACATCCTGGTCGGCACGATGACCGGCACCGCGCAGCTCGTCGCGCAGGAAATCGAGCTCGCCTTCGCCGACCGCAGATCTGGCATCGAAGTGACGTTCATGGACTCGCTCGATCGGCGGGTGTTCGAGCGGCCCGGCGTCTTTCTCATCTGCACGTCGACCTACGGCCAGGGCGACGTACCTGACAACGCCAAGGCCTTCTATGCCGATCTGCTCGCGTGCCGCGACGATCGCTGGCGCACGTACATTACGGCGTGTTTGCGCTCGGCGACAGCACGCACGTCGGCACCTATTGTTTCGGCGGCAAGCATTTCGACGAAGCGCTGGCGGCGCGCGGCGCGCGGCGCATCGGCGACGTGATGCGAGCACAACGCCAGCGGCGGCACGCTGCCGGAGGACGTCGCGCTGGAATGGTTTCCGGAATGGCTGCGCGCAGGTGCGCGCCGCGTCCTCACGGCGGCGGCAGCCGGCCGCGCTCGCGGCCGCGGATGCGCGGCCTGCACCGCGATTGACGCGACCCGCGTGCGCCGCCACAATCGCCAGTCCCGTCCATCGCAAGCACTGCGCGACTATCGCCGCCGATGACTGCTCGGACACCTGGCCTTTGCCCAGGCAGATCATTCGGCGTCGCCGCCGCGCGTGACGATGCCCCGCGACTACAACGCCGCGGTCGACCTGGTCGAGCGCAATCTCGACGGCGGGTCGCAGCCGGGCACATCGCCTTCATCGACGATGCCGGACGCTATACCTACGGCGAGCTCGCGCAGCGCGTCAACCGCTGCGCCAACGCCTGGCGCCGCCTGGGCATTGCGCGCCGAGGACCGCGTCGTCCTGCTGCTGCACGACAGCATCGATTTCCCGACGGCGTTTCTGGGCGCGATCCGCGCCGGCGTCGTGCCGATCCCGTGCAACACGCTGCTCACTGCCGCCGACTACGAATATCTGCTGCGCCGACAGCCGCGCGCGGGCGGTCGTCGTCTCCGCGCCGCTGGCGCCGGCTGATCGCGCCGCTCGCGGCACGGCTCGCCGCGCTCGAGCACGTCATCGTCTCCGGCGGCGCCGTCGCACGGCACGCTGGCCGTTTCGCCGACTGGATCGCGGCCGAATCGGCCGATGCGCCGGTCGCGGCGACGACGGCCGACGACGTCTGCTTCTGGCTGTATTCGTCGGGATCGACCGGCAGCCCGAAGGGCGCCGTGCATCTGCATGCCGACCTGATCCAGACCGCCGAGCTCTATGCGCGCCCGGTGCTCGGCATCGCGCCGGACGACGTCGTGTTCTCCGCGGCCAAGCTCTTTTTCGCCTACGGCCTGGGCAACGCGCTGACCTTTCCGCTGGCGGTCGGCGCGACCAGCGTGCTGATGGCCGAGCGCCCGACGCCGGCGGCGGTGTTCAAGCGCCTGGTCGGCGAGCGGCCGACGATCTTCTACGGCGTGCCGACCTTGTACGCGGCGCATGCTGGCCAGCGCCGAATTTCCGCCGCGCGACCGACTCGGCCTGCGCCGCTGCGTTTCCGCCGGCGAGGCGCTGCCGGCCGACCTCGGCAAGCGCTGGCGCGACAAGACCGGCGTCGACATCCTCGACGGGCTGGGCTCGACCGAGATGCTGCACATCTTCCTGTCCAATCGTCCCGACGACGTGTGCTACGGCACCACCGGCAGGCCGGTGCCCGGCTACGACCTGCGCGTCGTCGACGAGGCCGGCAATCCGGTCGCGCACCGGCGAGATCGGCGAGCTGCAGGTCAGCGGGCCGACGAGCTCGCCGTACTACTGGAACAACCGCGCGAAGAGCCTGCGCGACGTTTCTCGGGCCGTGGACGCAGAGCGGCGACAAGTACATCGTCGACGCCGACGGCCGCTACGTCTACTGCGGCCGCACCGACGACATGCTCAAGGTCGGCGGCGTGTACGTCTCGCCGTTCGAGGTCGAGGCGGCGCTGGCAACGCACGATGCCGTGCTCGAGGCCGCCGTCGTCGGCCGCGCCGACGCGAGCGAGCTGATCAAGCCGAAGGCCTTCGTCGTGCTCAAGCCCGGACGCAGGCGCCGAGGCCCGCGCTGGCGGCGACGCTGCAGGAGCACGTCAAGTCGCGGCTCGCGCCGTTCAAATATCCGCGCTGGATCGAGTTCGTCGACGAGCTGCCGAAGACCGCGACCGGCAAGATCCAGCGCTTCAAGCTGCGCGCGCAGGCTTAGAGCCTGACGGCAAGGCCCGAGTACGCTGCTAACATCGCAGCGCCGACAAGATCAACACTTCGCGGAGGAGAAAGTCATGACAAGTCGACGTCAGATTCATGCAGCAGGCAGGGCTGCTTGCGTCCGCGGCCGGCGATCGGCGGGCTGGCGCCGTCGATCGCGCGGGCACAGGCGGCGAAGCTCAGGGTCGGCCTGATGCTGCCGTACACCGGCACCTACGCCGCGCTCGGCACCGCGATCACAGGGCTTCAAGCTCGCGGTCGAGGAGAACGGCGGCAAGCTCGGCGGGCGCGCGCATCGAGTACTTCACCGTCGACGACGAGTCGGACCCGTCCAAGGCGACCGACAACGCCAACAAGCTCGTGCAGCGCGACAAGGTCGACGTGCTGATCGGCACCGTGCACTCGGGCGTCGTCATGGCGATGGTCAAGGTCGCGCGCGACAACGGGACCTTGCTGATCATTCCCAACGCCGGCGCCAACGCCGCGACCGGCGGCCAGTGCGCGCCGAACATTTTCCGCACCTCGTTCTCCAACTGGCAGCCGGCGCATCCGATGGGCAAGGTCGATGTACGACCGCGGCCACCGCAAGGTCGTCACGCTGACCTGGAAATACGGCGCCGGCGAGGAATCGATCGAAAGCTTCAAGGAGGCGTTCACCAAGCGCGGCGGCACGATCGTCAAGGAACTGTACCTGCCGTTTCCGCAACGTCGAGTTCCAGCCGTTCCTGACCGAGATCGCCTCGCTCAAGCCCGACGCGGTGTTCGTCTTCTTCGCCGGCGGCGGCGCGGTCAAGTTCATCAAGGACTACGCGGCGGCCGGCCTCAAGGACAAGATCCCGCTGTACGGCACCGGCTTCCTCACCGACGGCACGCTCGAGGCGCAAGGCGCATCGGCGCAGGGACTGCTGACGACCCTGCACTACGGCGACGGCATCGAGAACCCGAAGAACAAGCAGTTCCGCTACGACTACGGCAAGAAGTACGGCATCCAGGCCGACGTCTACGCGGTGCAGGGTTACGACGCCGCGCTGCTGCTGCACGGCGGCCTCAACGCGGTCAAAGGCAGCTTCGGCGACAAGAAGGCGCTCGTACGGCGCGCTGGAAAAGGTCAAGATCGACAGCCCGCGCGGCACCTGGACGATGTCGAAGGCGCACAACCCGATCCAGGACATCTACCTGCGCCGCGTCGAAGGCAACGCCAACCAGGTGATCGGCGTCGCATGGAAAGCGCTGGCGGATCCGGCGCGCGGCTGCAAGATGGCGGCGCTAGCGTCTTGCGCGCGGTTCACGCGGGCGGGGCGCAGTCGTCCCCGCTTCTTTTTTGCGCGCGCTGTCGCGTCTGACGCCGGTCAGCGCATGACGGACCCATGCCATGGAATGGCTGATCCAGATCCTCAACAGCGTGCAGTACGGCCTGCTGCTGTTCCTGGTCGCGAGCGGGCTGACGCTGATCTTCGGCATCATGGGCGTCATCAATCTCGCCCACGGCAGCTTCTACATGATCGGCGCCTACCTCGCGTTCACGCTGTCGTCGCTGACCGGCAGCCTGTGGCTGGCGCTACCGCTCGGCATCGTGCTCGCCGTCGCGCTCGGGCTGGTGCTCGAGTGGGCATTGATCAGCCGCCTCTATCGCCGCGACCATCTGTACCAGGTGCTGCTGACCTTCGGCCTGATCCTGATCTTCGAGGAGCTGCGCAGCATCATCGTCGGCGACGACGTGCACGGCGTCGCGATCCCGGCCGCGCTCGCGGCGTCGCTTCCGCTGACCGAGACGCTGTCGTATCCGGTGTACCGGCTGTTCATGTCGGCCGTCTGCCTGGCGCTCGCGGCGCTGATGTACCTGATGATCCAGAAGACGCGCTTCGGCATGATGATCCGCGCCGCGCGCGTCGAATCCCGAAATGGCGACGTCGCTCGGTCTCGACATCCGCTGGATCCACGCGCTGGTGTTCGCCGCGGGCGTCGCGCTCGCGGCGTTCGCCGGCATGATCGCCGCGCCGGTGTCGTCGGTCTTTCCGGGCATGGGCAACCAGGTGCTGATCGTCTGCTTCGTGGTCGTCGTCATCGGCGGCATCGGCTCGCTGAAGGGCGCGCTGGTCGCGGCGCTGCTGATCGGCTTCGCCGACACGTTCGGCAAGGTGCTGCTGCCCGAGTTCGCGAGCATCGCCGTCTACCTGCTGATGGCGGTCGTCCTGCTGTTCCGGCCGCTCGGGCCTGTTCGGCCGTGCGTGAACGCTCGGCGCCGCCAGCGCGCTTCGCACGCCGGCGCGGCATGAAGCGCAGCCTGCTGCCATGGCTGATCGTCGCCGCCATCCTGCTGCTGCTGTTTCCGCTGGTCGCGGAAAAGTTCTACCTGCAGCTCGTCACCAAGATCATGATCCTGGCGATCTTCGCGCTGTCGCTCGACCTGCTGGTCGGCTACACCGGACTGGTGAGCCTCGGCCACGCCGCGTACTTCGGCGTCGGCCGCCTACACGCTACGCGCTGGCATCGCGCCAGCGATCCGATCCGGCCAACCTCTGGCTGACCCTGCCGCTTGCGCTGGCGGCGAGCGCCGCGGCGGCGCTGCTGGTCGGCGCGCTGGTGCGTGCGCACGTCGGGCGTGTACTTCATCATGGTGACGCTCGCGTTCGCGCAGATGGCCTACTACTTTTTCCACGACACGCGCATCGCCGGCGGATCGGACGGGATCTACATCAATGCGCGGCCCGACGCGCTGGTGCCCGGGCTGGATCTCGGCAACGATCTGCATTTCTACTACTTCGTGCTCGCCGCGCTCGCCGTCGTCTTCGCGCTGCTGCGCGATCGATCCTGCGCTCGCCGTTCGGCCGGGCGCTGCAGGGCATCAAGGCGAACGAGCACCGGATGCGCGCGCTCGGCTTCGCGACCCTGCGCTACAAGCTCGCGGCTTCGTGCTGGCCGGAACGATCGCCGGGCTCGCCGGCTATCTGGCCGCGGCGAAGGAAGGCTACGTCAATCCCGAGCTGATGGCCTGGCATCAGTCGGGCACCGTGCTGATGATGCTGATCCTCGGCGGCATGGGCACCCTGTTCGGCGCGGTCGTCGGCGCCTTCTCCTATGTGCTGCTGCAGGAATGGTTCTCGGCGCTGACCAAGCACTGGCAGCTGCTTGATGGGCGGCTTCATCGTCGCCGCGGTGCTGTTGCTGCCGCAGGGCCTGGTCGGCGTGCAGCGCCTGCGGCTGCGCCGTCGCGTGCCGGCGCGCCGAGCGCGACGATGACTGAGCCCGTTCTCGCCACCGACCGGGCTCGGCCGCCGCTTCGGCGGCCTGGTGGCGGTCGACGACGTGTCGCTTGTCGCTCGCGCCGAGGACGGTGCACGCGGTGATCGGCCCGAACGGCGCCGGCAAGACGACGCTGATCAACCTGCTGTCGGGCGACCTGCGCGCCACCGCCGGCACGATCCGGCTCGGCGCGCGAAGACATCACGCACTGGCCGGCGCACCGCATCGCGCAGCACGGCGTCGCGCGCTCGTTCCAGCACACCAACGTCTTCGGCGCCTTCTCCGCCTTCGAGAATTGCCGGCTGGCCGCGCAGTCGCGCCACCGCAGCTTCGGCCGCTGGTTCAAGCCGGCGGACGCGCTACGCCGAGTGGAATGCCGCGGCCGAGCGCGGCGCTCGCGGTCGTCGGCCTGCGCGAGCGCGCGCGGCACCGCCGCGCCGGCCTTTCGCACGGCGAGCGGCGCGAGCTCGAGATCGCGATGGCGCTCGCCACCGCGCCGACGGTGCTGCTGCTCGACGAGCCGCTCGCCGGGATGGGCCCGGAGGAATCGGCGCACATCGTCGCGCTGCTGAAGCGCCTGGCCGCGGATCACGCGATCCTGCTGGTCGAGCACGACATGGACGCGGTGTTCGCGCTGGCCGACCGGCTGACGGTGATGGTCAACGGCAGGTGCTGGCGAGCGGCGCGCCGGAGGCGATCCGCGCCAACGCCGAGGTGCAGCGCGCCTATCTCGGCGCCGAAGCGCTCGACGCGCGACTGAGCGAGCGCCGCTGCTCGAGGCGCGCAAGCTGCACAGCTACTACGGCAGCAGCCACGTGCTGCACGGCGTCGATTTCTCGATCGGCGCCGGCGAGGTGGTCGCGCTGATGGGCCGCAACGGCATGGGCAAGACCACGCTGCTGCGCTCGATGCTGGGCCTCATCAAGCCGCGCGCCGGCGACGTTCGCATCGACGGCACGCCAGCACACGCGACCTGGCGCCGCACCGCATCGCGCGGCTCGGGCATCGCGTTCGTGCCCGAGGGTCGCGGCATCTTTCCCGACTCTGATCGTGCGCGAGAACCTGCTGATGGCGGCGCGGCCGGCCGGACGGCGGCACGGCTGGACGCTGGACCGCGTGCTCGCGACCTTTCCGCGCTCGCCGAGCGGCTCGGCCACGGCGGCAACCAGCTCTCGGGCGGCGAGCAGCAGATGCTGACCATCGGCCGCGCGCTGATGACCAATCCACGGCTGCTGATCCTCGACGAGGCGACCGAGGGCCTCGCGCCGCTGATCGCGCGCGACGATCTGGCGGACGATACGCACGATCCGCGACGGCGGCATCGCGACGGTGATCGTCGACAAGAATTTCGCCGATGCTGGCCGAGCTCGCCGACCGCTGCGTGATCCTGGTCAAGGGACGCAAGGTGTTCGACGGCCCGCCCGCCGAGCTTGCGGCGCAGCCGGGCCTGCGCGAGCAGCATCTGGGCGTCTAGGCGCGCGCGGTCGATGCCGCGTGCGCGATTCGTCGACGTCGCCGGCCACCGGCTGGAATGCGTGCGGATCGGCGGCGCGCAACGCACCGACACTGGTCTTCCTGCACGAGGGTCTTGGCTCGGTCGCGCTGTGGAAGGATTTCCCCGCGCGCGTGGCCGATGCGACCGGCTGCCCTGCGCTGGTCTATTCGCGCGCCGGCTACGGACGCTCGTCGCCGGCATCGCTGCCGCGTACGGCCGACTACATGCACGTCGAGGCGCTGACGGTGCTGCCGGCGCTGCTCGACCGGCTCGGATCGCAATCCGGTACTGGTCGGACACAGCGACGGCGCGTCGATCGCGCTATTGCACGCCGGCTCGGAGCCGTCCGTGCGCGCTCTGGTCGCACTCGCGCCGCACGTGTTCGTCGAGGTTTCGATCGCGAGCATCACCGAGGTGCGACGGCAATTCGAGACGACCGATCTTCGCGACCGGCTGGCGCGACGTCACGCCGATCCGGATGCCGCGTTTCGCGGCTGGAACGACATCTGGCTGTCGCCGGCGTTTCGCGCTGGAACATCGAGGCGGTCTTCCGAACGTGCGCTGTCCACTGCTGATGATCCAGGGCTCGACGACGAGTACGGAATCGACCAGCTCGACGCGATCGAACGCCAGGCCGGGGCAGGTGCGCGGATCGAGCTCGCCGATTGCCGCCACTCGCCGCACCGCGACCAGCCGGAAGCGACGCTGGCGGCGATCGTCGATTTCGCGGCTCGATTGACCGCTTCTGCAGCGCCAGCGCGCGCTGATAAAGGCGATTCCTCGGCGCGCCCGATTGCGCGACCGCGATGCGCACCGCCTGCGCCAGCGGCAGCTCGGCGAGCAGCGGCAGCAGCAGCGCGTCGTGCTCGCTCGGCATCGTTCTGCGCGGCGCCGTTCCGGCGCAGCGACGATCAGCACGAATTCGCCGCGCATCCGATCGGCGTCGGCCGCGAGCCAGTCGGATGCCTCGGCCAGCGCGCAGCGATGCAGCGCTCTCGAAGCGCTTGGTCAATTCGCGCGCAATGACGATCTCGCGCTGCGGATCGAGCACGGCGGCAAGCGCCGCGACCGTCGCGGCAACGCGATGCGGCGCCTCGTAGAACACCAGCGCGTAGGGCAAGTTGCGCAACGCGCTCGAGTGCCGCACGCCGCGCGCCGGAGCCGCGCAGGAAGGAATCCGAGGAACAGCCACTGCGGCGCCGCAATGCCCGCCGCGGAAAGCGCCGCCGTCACCGCGGACGGACCGGGGATCGGCACGATCGCGAACCCGGCCTGCCGAGACGGCGCGCACCAGCGCGGCTCCCGGATCGCTGATCGCCGGCGTGCCGGCATCGGTGATCAGCGCGACGCGCTTGCCGGACGCAAGCGAGTCGATGATGGCGGCGGCGCGCTTCTGCTCGTTGTGCTCGTGCAGCGAAACCAGGCGTGCGCGGAGGCCGTAGTGCGCGAGCAGGCCGGACGCTCACGCGCGTGTCCTCGGCCGCGATCACGTCGACCTGTCCCAGCACGTCGAGCGCGCGCAGGGTCAGGTCGCGCAGGTTACCGATCGGTGTCGCCACCACATATAATGTTCGCTCCAGCGCCGGCAACGGCTCCCCTCTGCTCATGGTCGACGATTTCCTTTCGATGGCCCGATTGCCGGCATGGCTGCGCGCCGCGGCGCATGTCGCCGCTGCTGCTCGGCGTCGGCGCCTGCGCGGTCACGCCGCCATTGTCGGGCCGGCGCCTCCGCCGCCAAGCGCGAGATCCACGGTGCTCGGTCGGCGCCGCCTGTCGTCGCCCGCTCCGCTGCCGCTGGTGCCGCCGCCGCCCGCGGCAGCGACCACGCCCGGCGCTGCGCCGCTCGCCGCCGGTACGCCGGAGCCGCGCCATCGCGCCCGCCGCCGGCACGACGATCGCGCTGATCCTGCCGCTCGAATCGCCGACCTATGGCCGCGCCGCCGAGCGCGGTCAAGTCGGGCTTTCGTCGCCGCGGCCAGCTCGCGCCGGTGCCAGCGCGCGCGTGCGCGTCATCGCGCATGGCGACGACGGCGTGCTGCCCGCATTCGCCGCGGCGGCGCAAAGCGGCGTCGCGCTCGCCGTCGGGCCCGCTGACGCGCGACGATCTGAAGACCGTGCTCGACGATGTCGCCGCTGCGGCCGCGGATGCTGGCGCTGAACCAGATCCGACGACGGGGCGCCGCTGCCTGACGGCGTCTACGCGCTTGACGCTCGCCGTCGAGCAGGACGCCGCACTGCTGATGCGGGTCGCGCACGACGACGGCGTCAAGTCGATCGCCGTCGTCGGCAGCGATGCGCCGTTTCAGCGGCGGTTCTGCCAGTCGTTCGTCGCCGCGTGGCGCCGCGAAGGCGGCGCGGCGCCGCGCGAATACCGTTTCGACGCCAACCCGGAGCAGCTCGGCCGCTGCGGCGCGAGCTGGCCGCGCAGCCGACCGACGCGGTGCTGCTGGCGGTCGATGCCAACGACGCGGCGCTGGCGAAGTCGTTCCTGCGCGCGGACGGGTCTATGCGAGCAGCCAGATCACCGACGGCCTGCCGGCTGCAGATGCTGTACGACCTCGAAAACGTCCGCTACATCGAAATACCGTGGCTTGCCGAGCCCGACAACCCGGCGTTTGCCGGCATGCCGCGCGCCGGTTTCGACAATCCGGTGCTGGAGCGGCTCTACGCGCTGGGCATCGATGCGTTCGCGGTGGCGCAGATGCTGGCCGAGCCGACGCCGCCCGATCGGATCGAGCTCGATGGCGCGACCGGTCATCTGTCGCTGCTGCCGTCGCGGAGCCTTTGCGCGCGAAGGCACGAGTGATGACCATCCACGACGGCCGCGTGCTGGCCGAGCCGCCGGCGCGACTGACGCGATGAATCGCGGCGCGGCGGCGGAAGCGCTCGCGGCCGAGTTCCTTCAGGCGCGGGGCCTGGCGATCGTCGCGCGCAACTACCGCTGCCGCGGCGGCGAGATCGACCTGATCGCGCGCGACGGCGAGACGCTGATCTTCGTCGAAGTGCGGCTGCGCAGCGCTCCGGCGTTCGGCGGCGCGGCGGAGAGCATCACCGCGGCCAAGAAGCGACGGCTCAGGTTCGCCGCCGCCCACTATCTGAGCCGCCTAAGCCAATGCGCGAGGACCGCCGTGCCGTTTCGATGCGATCCTGCTCGCGGCGCTCGACCCGGGGCGGATCGAATGGCTGGTCGATATCGACGCGAACTGGTGCGCACCTGCGAGGCCAAGTTGCTACAATTGCGCCTCGACCAGGCCTGCCACGACACAACGGCTTCCCGACCGTCGCTTCCCGACCGATGCGCGCCCCCGCGCCTCCGATGGACACCGCGCCTCCGATGGACACCACGCCTCCGATGGACACCACGCATCGCATCCGCGCGCATTTCGCCGACAGCGCCGAGCTCAAGCTCGCCGCGGTCGACGTGATGGCGCCGCTGATCGCGCGCGCGGCGGGCCTGATGACCGATTGCCTGCTGGCGGACGGCAAGATCCTCGCCTGCGGCAACGGCGGCTCGGCGTCCGACGCCCAGCATTTCGCGGCCGAAATGGTCGGCCGCTTCGAGCGCGAGCGCCCGGAGCTGCCGGCGCTGTCGCTGGCGACCGATACCTCGATCCTGACGGCGGTCGCCAACGACTACGATTTCAGCCAGGTGTTCGCCAAGCAGGTGCGCGCGCTGGGCCGCGCCGGCGACGTGCTGCTCGCGCTGTCGACGTCGGGCAACTCGGCCAACGTCGCGCTGGCGATCGATGCCGCGCACGAGCGCGAAATGCGGGTCGTCGCGCTGACCGGCAAGGGCGGCGGCCGCATCGGTGAACTCCTCACCGGCGTCGATGTCCACCTCTGCGTCCCGCACTCGGTGACTGCGCGCATCCAGGAAGTGCACCTGCTGACGATACATTGCCTGTGCGACGCGATCGATACCAACCTGCTCGGCGAAGAAAGCTGAAACTAACCGGGAAACGAGGAACCATGAAGAGGTTCGATACCATCCTGCGCATCGCGGCGACGCTGTCGCTCGCCGCCGGTGCGACCCTGCTCAACGGCTGCATTCCGCTGGCGATTACCGGCGTCGGCGGCAACCGCCCAGATCGCCACCGACCGGCGCACGACCGGTGCCCAGCTCGACGACGAGTTCATCGAGGACAAGGCGATCGCGCAGATCGCCGATCGTCTCAAGAGCGACATGCACGTCAACGTGACCAGCTACAACGGCATCGCGCTGCTGACCGGCGAAGTCGCCGACCGAGGCCGCGAAGAACGAGGTGGCACAGATCGTGCGATCGATGCCGAAGGTGCGCATCAGTGCAGAACGAGCTCGTCGTCGGCTCCGACCAGCTCGCTTTCGGCCCGCACCAACGACACGTTCATCACCTCGAAGGTCAAGTCGCGATTCGTCGAGGAACGACAAGTTCCAGATCAATCACGTCAAGGTCGTCACCGAGCGCAGCGTCGTCTATCTGATGGGCATCGTGCGGCGCGACGAGGGCGATGCCGCCGCCGAGATCGCCCGCACGACCAGCGGCGTGCAGCGCGTGGTCAAGGTGTTCGAATACATCAGTTGAGCGCTTCGTCCGACCGGCCCGCGGCAGACGCGCCGGGCTTCGCGTCCAAGATCGCGCACCGGCGAAACCCGCGCGGCGCAGATCGCCGCGCTGCCGCGGCCGCTGGTGTTCACCAACGGCGTGTTCGACATCCTGCATCGCGGCCACGTCAGCTACCTCGACCATGCCCGCCGGCTCGGCGCGTCGCTGGTCGTCGGCGTCAATAGCGATGCATCGGCGCGCCGCCTCGGCAAGGGCGGCGACCGGCCGATCAATTCGCTCGAAGACCGCATCGCGGTGCTGGCCGCGCTCGAAGCGGTGAGCTGGCCATCGCGTTCGACGAGGACACGCCGCTCGCGCTGGTGCTCGAATGCCGTCCCGACGTCATCGTCAAGGGCGCCGACTACACGGCGGCCACGACCGTCGGCGCCGCCGAAGTCATCAGCCTGGGGCGGGCGCTTCGAGGCGATACCGCTGCTGCCCGGACGCTCGACCAGCGCGCTGCTGACGCGCTTGCGGCGCTGACGGCATCGCGTGGCGAGGCGGCGCGCGTTTGCTATAATTTGCTCGCTTTGATCGAGCGCACTCGATGTTCCAGACCATCGATGCGGTGCGAGCTCGCGCGCCTGCTCGAAAGCGCGAGCAGCCGCCGCGCGTCGTCGACGTGCGCACCGCGGCCGAAGTGTCCCGCGGAACGATAGGCGGCGCGCTGCACATCGAGCTGTCGACCTTGCCCGCGCGGCTGTCCGAGCTCGACAGCGAGGCGCCCGTTGTCGTCGTTTGCCAGTCGGGCGCGCGATCGGCGCAAGCCTGCGCTTAGCTCGCCCAGCGCGGCTTCGGCCGGGCATGCAATCTGGCCGGAGGCATCGCCGGCTGGGTGCGTGCGGGCCTGCCATTGAATGGACTGGATCGATGATGGAACAGACGGTGCAATTCGAACGCGAAGTCGATGCGCGGGGCTTGAACTGCCCGTTGCCGATCCTGCGTACCAAGAAAGCGCTGAACGACATGGCAAGCGGCCAGGTCCTGCGCATCCTGGCGACCGATCCGGCATCGGTGCGCGACTTCGAGGCGTTCGCCCGGCAAACCGGCAATCAGCTGCTGCAGCACGGCGAGCAGGATGGCGCGTTCGTTTTCTTGCTCCGGCGCAAGTAGCAGCCGGCGCGACGCACGCGCGACGACGCTGCTCCACTCGATAGCGATCGACCATGGCCGATACGACCGAAGATCATCGAGCTGACCGAGCGAAAATTTCGCCGAGTCGATCAACGATCATCCGTTCGCGGTCGTCGATTTCTGGGCGCCATGGTGCGCGCCGTGCCGTGCGTTCGCGCCGGTGTTCGCCGCCGCCGCGGCCAAGTATCCCGACGTCAGGTTCGCCAAGGTCAACACCGAGGCGCAGCAGCAGCTCGCGGCGAATTTCAACATCCGCTCGATACCGACGCTTGATGATCTTTCGCGACAACATCATCGTGTTCGCCGAGGCCGGCGCGCTGCCCGCGAGCGCGCTCGACCAGGTGCTGGGCGCGGCCAGGGCGCTCGACATGGAAGCGGTGCGGCGCGAGATCGACGCCCAGGCCGAGGCGCCGGCGGCTGAGGGCAACTGACGTTCTACTTGCACCATGTTTCAAAGCGCACCCGGATTTGCGACGCTCGCGGCTATAGTTGCCGGTGCGCTCGCTCGCGGTCGCATCCCCGCTAAAGCGGGGCCCCTGCTCCTCGCTCGCTGCTGAAAGCAACTGAGGGACCACTTGCACCATGTTTCAAAGCGCACCCGGATTTGCGACGCTCCCGGCTATAGTTACCGGTGCGCTCGCTCGCGGTCGCATCCCCGCTAAAGCGGGGCCCCTGCTCCTCGCTCGCTGCTGAAAGCAACTGAGGGACCACTTGCACCATGTTTCAAAGCGCACCCGGATTTGCGACGCTCCCGGCTATAGTTACCGGTGCGCTCGCTCGCGGTCGCATCCCCGCTAAAGCGGGGCCCCTGCTCCTCGCTCCCTCGCGTTAGCGCCGGTAGCGGTTCAGGAAGTCGACGACGATGCCGCGCTGACTCTTGTCGATCGCCGCATCCAGGCTGCTGTCGAGCGGATCGTATTGCTGCAGCCCGGCGAAACGCGGCGATCGCCTCCTGGTGGAAGCCCTGCGCCTGCAGCGCGTAGCCGAGACAGCGCCACGGCTCGGCATTCCAGAATTCGAGATCCGACCATGCCCGGCACAGTTCGGCCGCGCGGCGCCAGTTGCCGGCATTGAGCATGCGCGGGCCTTCGCCGCGCAGCAGCGCGAGCCGCGCCTGGCGATCGGCGAACAGCGCAGTCGTATCGGCGTCGTTGACGCGTGCCGGTGTCCGGCGCCCGGCATGCGCCCCGGGGCAAGCAGCGACCCGCGGTCGACCGATCCGATCTTGCCGACGTCGCCCTGGAACCCGCGCGCGCAGCAGCGCCGGCGGCCGACGGCGTCCAGCCGGCGACCGCGCGCTTCGCCGCGACGATCGACTCGGCCATCGGCTCATGCCAGGCGACGCCGTACAGCCACAGCATCGCCGCCAGGCCGACCACGCCGGTGACGGTGTTCAGGATGCCCGGCGGGCTGTGCGTCACCAGGCAGTCCTCGGCGAAGTCCCAGCTCGTTTCGCCCTGCTGCGCGAGCTGCTCGTAGGCGAGCGCGATCAGGACCGGCGCGAGCAGCGGAAATCCGCAGGCGATACCCGCCCACCAGACCTGGAACGAGCGCCGCAGCGCGCGCTGCAGCTGGGCGCGCACGTCGCGCCGCGCGTACGCGTTGCTGATCGAGAACTGCAGGTACACGCCGAACAGCCATTTGCCCGGCGTCTGCTGCAGCGACGCGATCAGCAGCGCCTCGATCGGAATCCAGGAGAGCGGTGATCAGCATGGGCGCCAGCAGCGGATGCCCGAGCCAGAAGGCGGCGTCGTCGCTGACGATGCCGGCGCCGTGCAGCTCCGACAGCAGCAGCGCCAGCACCAGGCCCCAGATCGCGTAGTCGAACAGGCGCGCCGCGAGGCGGTTCCACGGGCCGCGGCTCGCTGGTGCGCCCGACTTGGCCCGCTCGAGCTCGGCCATGCGCAGCTGGAAGATCCAGCTCGCGTCTTCCTGCGGCGCGTCGGTGCCGAGAAACACGCTCTTCTCGCGGCGCCAGTTGAGGATCGCGAGATCGGTCTGCGGAATCAGCGCCGGGGACTGCGGAGCACGTGGCCGCGGCGCATCCACGACAGGCCGTGCACGACGCCGTAGATCAGCGAAAGCACCGAGCAGCAGCAAGCGTCAGCCAGACCAGCACCTGCTTGGCGACCAGCACCGAGTCGGCGGGCGTCACGAACACGATGGCGCCCGCGATGAACGCGCCGAACAGCAGGCACAGCGCCAGCTGACCCATCGGCGAGCGGCCGAACGACGCGACGCGCTCGGTCAGGCCGGGGTGATGCAGGCTCTTCTCCGGCGCCGCGGCCGGCGCGGTCAGGAGCTTTTCGTCGGCGGCCTCGATGACTCGTCTTCGTCGTGTGCCGCCGTGCCCTCTGCTCGGCGGTGCCGGCGACGTTGCTGACGAAGCGCGAAATCCGCTGCTCGGTGTTGGCCTCGCCGGTGACCGCGAGCTCCTGATCGTAATGCTGCCTGTGCTCGGGATCGCTCAGTATGCGGCTGGCATGATTGATGAATCGCAGGGCTTCTTCCACGTTGCCCTGGCCGTCGCGTGTTTTCGCATAATATTTTCGGATCAGGCGACGCAGCGCGGCCCGCACCTCTTCGTCCGATGCGAGCTGCGGTATTCCCAGTGCCTCGTAGAGCGTTGCCTTCATCGCCAGTCGCACGGCAAAATGCACGCTATCTGACGTTGGAATATTCCGGGAAACCGCTGCACAATGCAAGTTATCGGGAATTGCGCCGCAAAATGCCAAGTTCCGCCGACACGCGGCGCGGCAAACGATGCCGCTGTGCGGCAGCATCGGCGCCGGATCGCCGGCGCAACCTTGACCGCCCCCAGCGCTCAAATGTCGTCTGCCAATGAAAAAGCGGCCGCAAGGGCCGCTTTTTGCCAGGCCAGAGCGCCTATTCGCTTCGACTTGTCCGTCGCGATGGGCTGCGCTTGTAAAAAAAGCGGCCGCAGGGGCCGCTTTGTTCGCTCGCCGAGAAGCTATTCGCTTATTCGCTCACTTGTCCTCGCGGTGGGCGAGCTTTTCGCGGATGCGCGCCGACTTGCCCGAGCGGTCGCGCAGGTAGTAGAGCTTGGCGCGGCGCACGTCGCCCTTGCGCTTGACTTCGATGCTCGCGATCAGCGGCGAGTAGGTCTGGAACGTGCGCTCGACGCCTTCGCCGCTCGAAATCTTGCGCACGACGAACGACGAATTGAGCCCGCGATTGCGCTTGGCGATGACCACGCCTTCGTAGGCCTGCACGCGCTTGCGCTCGCCTTCGACGACGTTGACGTTGACGATCACGGTGTCGCCCGGCGCGAAATCCGGCATCGTCTTGCCCAGGCGGGCGATTTCTTCCTTTTCCAGCGTATCGATGATGTTCATGCGTTGCTCCTTGATCAATGGTGTCCGGCCAGTTGGCCTGGCGCGCAGCGCAGGTCGCCACCTGATGCGCGCCGTTTGTTCTGGTGATCCCGTCTTGCAGCTGTTGCCTGTCGCTACTGTCGATACCTCGGTCCGCGCTTGAATTCCTCGAGCAACTTCGCATCTTCCGCCGACAGGCCGTTTCTCCGCCAGCAGATCCGGCCGCCGCAGCCACGTGCGCCCCAGCGACTGCTTGCGCCGCCAGCGCGCGATCTCCGCGTGGTTGCCCGACAACAGCACCGCCGGCACCGCGCCGCCGGCGAACTGCTCCGGCCGCGTGTAATGCGGACAATCGAGCAGCCCGTCGACAAACGATTCCTCGACGTTCGACTGCGCGTCGTTCAGCACGCCCGGCAGCTGCCGCACGATCGCATCGATCAGCAGCAGCGCCGGCAATTCGCCGCCCGACACGACAAAGTCGCCGATCGAGACCTCGAGGTCGATCTCCTTTTCCAGCAGGCGCTCGTCGACGCCTTCGTAGCGTCCGGCCAGCAATACCAGTCCCGGCTCCGCCGCGAGCTCGGCCACCCGCGCATGCCGCAGCGGCTCGCCCTGCGGCGACAGGTAGACGACCGGCGCGCGCTCGATTCCCGCCGCCCGCATGGCCTGCCGCGCCGCGTCCAGCGCCTTGGTCAGCGGCTCGGCCCGCATCACCATGCCCGGCCCGCCGCCGTACGGCCGATCGTCGACCGTCCGGTAGCTGTCGGTCGCGAAATCGCGCGGATTGCGGCAGGCCAGCGTCCAGATGCCGCGCTCCAGCGCGCGTCCCATGACGCCGAACGCCGCCGCGGCCTGCACCATCTCCGGAAACAGCGTGACGACTTCGATCCGCATCGCTCGCTCGCGGCGCGCATGCTCTGCGTCGCCGCGTCCTTGCTTCAATAGTCTTCCTGCCAGTCGACGACGATCCGGCCGCGCCGCCGGCTCGATCGCATCGACATACGCCGGCACCATCGGGATCAGGCGTTCGGCCGCTCGTCGCCCTCGACCCGCAGCACCGGATGCGCGCCGGTATCCAGCAATCCCGGCCACGCGGCCCAGCGTTCCGACCCGCGCGGTTGACGACCGCGAGCCCGACCAGGTCGCGACCAGTAATGCTCATCCGGCGCGGCCTTCGGCAACGACGCCGCGCGGCACGCCGGCCACGAATCCGCGCAGCGCCTGCGCCGCCTCGCGCGTCGCAACGCCGTCGATCGCGGCGATGATCGCGCTGCCGTGCACTTGCGCTTCGGCAACGCGATATCGCGTCCAGTCGCCCTTGCCGTCGGCCGGCGCGAGCCACCACGTCTTGTACTCGAGCAGCGTTTCGGGCGCCGCGGTGAACGGCTTGAGCCTGCACCCATCCCTTGATGCCGAACGGGGCGAGCAAGCGCCCCATCACCACGATGTCCGCCGGCGCGACCGCGTCGTCGCGGCGCGCGCCGCGCTTGCTAGCCAGCGGTCGGCGCCGGCTGCGGCCGTGGCGCGGCCGCGACGGGCTTCGCCGCCGACGCCTGCTTGACCAGGCCGGCGACGGTATCGGACAGCTTGGCGCCCCGATGCGTCCAGTGGTCGATGCGATCGAGCGACAGGCGCAGGCTTTCCTGGCCTTCGCCGGCGATCGGGTTGTAAAAGCCGACGCGCTCGATGAACCGGCCGTCGCGGCGGTTGCGCGAGTCGGCGACGACGACGTTGAAAAACGGGCGCTTCTTGGCGCCGCCTCGGGCGAGTCTGATGACGACCATGGCAAAAGTCCCGGGTTGAGCCGAAAAAAAGACGTTGATTATACGACGAAAACCGCGCGCCCGCAATCGGCGGCGCGACGCGCGCCGGTCCGGCTAGCGCAGGCCCGGAAAGGCGCCCTTCATGCCGCGCATCATCTTCTGCATGCCGCCCTTGGCGACCATTTTCATCATCTTCTGCGTCTGCTCGAACTGCGCCAGCAGCCGGTTGACTTCCTGCACCGATGCGCCGGCGCCGGCCGCGATCCGGCGTTTGCGCGAGCTTTGAGGAGCTCGGGCTTGGCGCGCTCCGCCGGGGTCATCGAATTGATGATGCCCTCGAGGCGGCGAATCGCGCGATCGTCGACCTGCGCTGCCCTGCGCGGCGCGCGCGAGCTCGCCGGGCAGCTTGTCGATCAGCTCCTGCATGCCGCCCATCTTGCGCATCTGGCCGATCTGCGCCTTGAAGTCCTCGAGGTCGAAGCCTTTGCCCGACTTGACCTTCTTCGCGAGCTTTTGCGCCTCGGCGACGTCGACCTGCCGTTGCGCGTCCTCGATCAGCGACAGCACGTCGCCCATGCCGAGGATGCGCGACGCCATGCGCTCGGGATGAAAGACTTCGAGGCCGTCGAGCTTTTCCGAGACGCCGGCGAACTTGATCGGCGCGCCGGTGACCTGCCGCACCGAAAGCGCCGCGCCGCCGCGCGCGTCGCCGTCGAGCTTGGTCAGGATGACGCCGGTCAGCGGCAGCGCCGCGCCGAATGCCTTCGCCGTATTGACCGCATCCTGACCCTGCATCGCGTCGACGACGAACAGCGTCTCGACCGGCTTCACCGCGGCGTGCAGCGCCGCGATCTCGCGCATCATCGCGTCGTCGATCGCCAGCCGGCCCGCGGTGTCGACGATGCACGACGTCGTGGTAGTGCCGGCGCGCCCAGTCGATCGCCGCCAGTGGCGATCGCCACCGGATCCTGATCGGCCGACGACGGAAAGAAATCGACGCCGACCTGGCCGGCGAGCGTTTCGAGCTGCGCGATCGCCGCGGGACGATAGACGTCGCAGCTCACCAGCAGCACTTTCTTGCGCATGTCCTGGCGCAAAAGCCGCGCAAGCTTGCCTGCGCTGGTCGTCTTGCCGGCGCCCTGCAGCCCGGCGAGCAGGATCACCGCCGGCGGCACGATGGCGAGATCGAGCGGCGCCGTCGGGCCGCCCATCAGCCGCGTCAATTCGCGCTGGACGATGCCGACGAACGCCTGTCCGGGCGTCAGCGATCCGGCGACGTCGCTGCCGATCGCCTTTTCGCGCACGATCGCGATGAAATCGCGCACGACGGGCAGCGCGACGTCGGCCTCGAGCAGCGCCATCCGGACTTCGCGCAGCGCTTCCTGGATGTTGGCGTCGGTGAGCCGCGCTTCGCCGCGCAGCGTCTTGACGACGCGGCCGAGCCGTTGGGTCAGATTGTCGAGCATGGTCGACGGTTTCGCGTCGCGAAAGCGCTGCCGGGAGGCGGCGCGTCCTGGTGTAGACTCAAAAAACAAGCATGATTTTACTCTACCTGGCGGTCGTCGCCGCCTATCTCGCCGCCGCCTGGCTCGAATGGCGGCAGCTCGCGCAAGCGCTGGAGCACGCGTCGCCCGCCGCCACGGCGATCGCGCGATGGCTGCCCGCGCTCGCGCTCGCCGGACACGCGGTGCTCGTCTCCAGCGTCGTGTTCGCCGGCGGCGGCATCGACTTGAGCCTCGCCAATGCGCTGTCGGCCGTCGCCGGCCTGATCGCGCTGTTCGCCTGGCTGGGCTCGCGCGTCGGGTACGCTGCCCGGCGTCGCGGTGATCGCGCTGCCGGTCGCGGCGATCGCGGTCGCTGCTTGCCTGCTGCTGTTCGCCAATCCGCACCGCATGTCGCTCGCCGACGAACCGTGGGCGGCGCTGCACATCGCCGTCGCGCTTGACCGCGTATGCGATGCTGATCGTCGCGGCGCTGCAGGCCTTGTTGCTGATGAGCCTCGAGCGCCGTCTGCACCGCGGCGTGGCCGCGCGCGGCGCGAGCGGCGATGCCGCCGCTGCTGACGCTCGAACGCTTCCTGTTCCGGCTGGTCGGCGTCGGCTATGCGCTGCTGACGCTGACGCTGCTGAGCGGCATCGTGTTTTCCGAGGAATTGTTCGGCAAGCCGCTGACCTTGACGCACAAGGTCGTGTTCTCGGTGCTCGGCTGGCTGGTCTTCGGCGCGCTGCTGGTCGGCCGCTACCGCTACGGCTGGCGCGGAAAAATCGCGCTGCGCTGGATTCTCGCCGGCAGCGTGCTGCTGCTGCTCGCTATGTCGGCAGCAAGTTCGTGCTCGAGGCGATCCTGCATCGCTGACGCGCAAGCGGCGCGTCGCCTTGACAGCGACCCCGTCGCGCCAAATACTGGTCGCCGTCATTTCACGGCGCGCGCTGCTTGAACGACATTCCGCTGTCGACGCTGGTCATCGTCGCTGGTCGCGCTGCTTGCGGTTTCGGGATTTTTCTCGATCGCCGAGACGGCGATGATGGCCGTCAATCGGCATCGGCTGCGGCTCAGGGCGCAGCGCGGCGAACGCGGCGCCAAAGTCGCGCTCGGACTGCTCGCCCGCACCGACAAGCTGCTCGGCGTCATCCTGCTCGGCAACACGCTGATCAACGCGATCGCGACCACGCTGACCGCGGTGATCACCACGCGCCTGTTCGGACAGGGCGAGGTCGTCGCTGATGGTCGGCGGCGTCGCCATCGCGCTCGCGATCCTGATCTTTTCCGAGATCACGCCGAAGGTCGTCGGCGCCGCGTACGCCGATCGCATCGCGCCGCCGGTGGGTTTTCTGCTCGCGCCGATGCTGCGCCTGTCGTACCCGGTCGTGTGGTTCGTCAACCTGTTCGTGCAGGGGCTGCTGACGGCTGACCGGCCTCAAGCCGGGCGACGAGGTCGAGGCGCGGCTGTCGCAGGAGGAAGTGCGAAGCCTCGTGCTGGAGGGCCATTTTTTCCGCGGCAAGCATCGCGCGATGCTCGCCAACCTGTTCGATCTGGCGTCGGTCAGCGTCGACGACGTGATGACGCCGCGCAACCAGATCGAGGCGCTCGACCTGAACGACAAGCCCGCGCTGCTCGCTCAGCAGCTCGCGACCAGCTATCACACGCTGCTGCCGGTATACGAAGGCGCGCTGGACAACATCGTCGGCGTGCTGCACCTGAAGCAGGTGCTGCGGCTGCAGCCAGGCCGACGAGATCGACGCCGAGCAGCTGCGCGCGATTCTGCGCGCGCCCTACTTCATTCCGGCCGGGCACCCCGCTTCTGACCCAGCTCCATCAGTTCCAGGCCGACCGGCAGCGCATCGGACTTGTAGTAGACGAATACGGCGAGCTCCAGGGCCTGGTCTCGATCGAGGACATCCTGGAGGAGATCGTCGGCGAGTTCACCACGCAGGGCCCCGGCGGATCGGACGTCTTTCGGCGCGAGCCCGACGGCAGCGTCGTCGTCGACGGCATGGCGTCCGCTGCGCATGCTCAACCGCAAGCTCGGCACCGAGTTTCCCCTCGAGGGCCCGAAAACCCTGAACGGCCTGATCGTCGAATATCTGGGCGAAATCCCCGACTCGGGCATCAGTTTCCGCCTTGCCGGCCAGGCGGTCGAAGTGCTGCAGGTCCAGGATCGGGCGGTCAAGGTGGTCAAGCTGCTGCCTCCGGTCGGGCGTGCCCCGGCGCCGCCTTTACAAACCACCGGGGAGCAGGCATCATCGATAAGTTAACTTATATGCCTCTGGAATAACGGCGTTCAGGGGAATTTGCGCACCGGGACGCCAATCGCTTCACCGACCATGGCAACGCACGCGGCAACCCGTAACATCAGCGGCCTCGCCCGGGCGATGGTCCAGCATGGCTTGTTGTCGGAATTCGACGCCGACGCGCTGCACGGCCAGGCGCAGGCCGCCAATCTCGGCTTTGTCGAACAAGTCCTGGTCAGCAAGCGGATGACCGCGTCGCAGGTCGCGGTGTTCGCCTCGCGCGCCTTCGGCGCCCCGCTGTTCGATCTCGCCGGGTTCGACTCGACCAGATCAACAAGGAGCTGGTCGATCCCAAGATGGCCGCGACGCGGCGCGTCCTGCCGCTGCAAAAGCGCGGCAACCGCCTGTTCGTCGCCGTCTCCGACCCGGCCAACCTGCAGGCGCTCGACGAGGTCCGCTTCAAGACCAACCTCGTCATCGACGCCGTCGTCGTCGAGGACGACAAGCTCGGCCAGACGATCGCCAAGGTCGTCGAGTCGATGGGCAAGAGCCTCAAGGACCTGGTCAGCACCGAGGACCTCGAAATCGACCTGCAGGACGGCAGCCCCGCAGCAGCGCCGAGGACGAAGCCAACCCCGACGTCGAGGACGCGCCGGTCGTCAAGTACATCCAGAAAATCCTGCTCGATGCGATCGGCGCCGGCGTCTCCGACATCCATTTCGAGCCGTACGAAAAGTTCTACCGGATCCGCTACCGGCTCGACGGCATACTGAAGGAAGTCGCGCAGCCGCCGCTGGTGATCAAGGACAAGATGGCGTCGCGGATCAAGGTCATCTCGCGGCTCGACATCTCGGAAAAGCGCGTGCCGCAGGACGGGCGCATGAAGCTCGACCCTGTCGAAGAACCGTGCGATCGACTTCCGGGTCAGCACCCTGCCGACGCTGTACGGCGAAAAGATCGTGCTGCGTATCCTCGACGCCGCCGGCGTCAAGCTCGGCATCGAGGCGCTGGGCTACGAGCCCGACCAGCAGCAGATCATGCTGACGCGATCAAGCGCCCCTACGGCATGATCCTGGTGACCGGGCCGACCGGCAGCGGCAAGACCGTGTCGCTGTACACCTGCCTGAATATCCTGAACCAGCCTGGCGTGAATATTGCAACGGCCGAGGATCCGGCGGAAATCCAGCTGCCCGGCGTGAACCAGGTCAACATCAATGAAAAGGCCGGACTCAACTTCGCCAACGCGCTGCGCGCCTTCCTGCGGCAGGACCCCGACATCATCATGGTCGGCGAAATCCGCGACCTGGAAACCGCCGACATCGCGATCAAGGCGGCGCAGACCGGACACCTGGTGATGTCGACCTTGCACACCAACGATGCGCCCGCGACGCTGATGCGGCTGGCCAACATGGGCGTCCCCGCGTTCAACATCGCCTCGAGCGTCATCCTGATCACCGCGCAGCGGCTGGGCGCGCAAGCTCTGCACGCAGTGCAAGAAGCCGGAGGAAATTCCGCCCGAGGCGCTGCTGCGAGGCGGGCTTTACCGAAGAGGACATCGACGGCACCTGGCAGGCCTACGGGCCGGCCGGCTGCGACAATTGCTTCGGCACCGGGTACAAGGGACGTGTCGGGATCTACGAAGTGATGCCGATCACCGACGAAATGCGGCAGATCATCATGCGCAACGGCAACGCGCTCGACATCGCCGAGCAGGCGCAGAAGAGAAGGCGTACGCAATCTGCGGCAATCGGGCCTCCTCAAGGTCAAGCAGGGCATGACCTCGCTCGAGGAGATCGAGGCCGTAACCAACGAATGAGCATCGCATAACCGCGACGGGAATCACGTCATGGCCACAGCAACCGTACAACGCAGGGCCCAGATCAGGGACGTCAAGGAGTACACCTTCCTGTGGGAGGGCACCGACCGCAACAACCGCCAGGTGCGCGGCGAGATGCGCGCGGCGTCCGAGACCGTCGTCACGACGAAGCTGCGGCGCCAGGGCATCCGCATCGCAAAGCTGCGCCGCCAGTCGTTCCGCGGCGGCCGGCGCGTCAACGAAAAAGACATCACGTTCTTCACCCGCCAGCTGGCGACGATGCTGAAGGCGGGCGTGCCGCTGCTGCAGGCCTTCGAGATCGTCGCGCGCGGCCACAGCAACGCCCGCTTCGCGCGGCTGATGATGGACATCAAGGGCCGGGTCGAGGCCGGCTCGAGCCTGTCGCAGGCGTTCCGCGAGTATCCCGGCGCACTTCGACTGCGCTGTACTGCAACCTGGTCCACGCCGGCGAAACCGCCGGCATGCTGGACGGCATCCTCGAGCGCCTGGCGACCTACAAGGAAAAGATCCTGGCGATCAAGAGCAAGATCAAATCGGCCCTGTTCTATCCGATTTCGGTCGTCGTCGTCGCGATCGTCGTCATCTGGGTGATCATGATCTGGGTGATCCCGGCGTTCAAGTCGGTGTTCGCGAGCTTCGGCGCCAATCTGCCGGCGCCGACCTTGATCGTCATGGGCATCTCCGATTTCTTCGTCGCGTACTGGTGGGTGATGGCGCTGATCGGCTTCGGCGCGATAACGGGCTTCCTGTTCCTTCATGCGCCGACTCGCCGGCGTTCCGCTACTTCGCGTCGACCGCATTTCGCTCAAGCTCCCGGTGATCGGGCCGATCCTGGAGAAGGCGACGATCGCGCGCTGGACGCGAACCCTGGCGACGATGTTCGCCGCCGGCGTGCCGCTGGTCGAGTCGCTGGACGCCGTCGCGGGCGCCTCGGGCAATGCCGTCTACGTCGCCGGAACGCGCAAGATCCAGACGCAGGTCAGCACCGGCACGAGCCTGACCAACGCGATGCACAATACGGGCCTGTTTCCCGACGATGGTGCTGCAGATGACCCAGATCGGCGAAGAGTCGGGCTCGCTCGACGGCATGCTGTCCAAGGTCGCCGAGTTCTTCGAGCGCGAAGTCGACGATTCGGTCGCGGCGCTGTCGAGCCTGCTCGAGCCGATCATCATCGTTTTCCTGGGCGTCGTCATCGGCGGACTCGTCGTCGCGATGTACCTGCCGATATTCAAGCTTGGCGCCGTCATCTGACGGGGAGCGCGGCGGGCGAACGCGATACGTGCCGATCCGTCCGGACGCAGCGCGCCGGCGGACGGCGCCTCGTTCGCGGCGGGCAGCGTCCGCGCACGCACCGTGTCGAGCGCGCCGCCAACGATCACACCGGCTTGCCGGGCGCGACCTTAGCCGATGCCATTCGCCAGCGTATAACGCCGCCACCCTCGTTCTCGCCGCGGTCGTCGGACTGTGCGTCGGCAGCTTCCTGAACGTCGTCATCCACCGCCTTCCGAAAATGCTCGATCGCGGCTGGCGCGAGCAATGCGCCGAGCTCGCCGGCGAAACGCCGGCGGAAGCGCCCGCCTACAACCTGATCGTGCCGCGCTCGCAGTGCCCGTCCTGCGGCCACCGGATCGGCGCGCTGGAGAACATTCCGGTCGTCAGCTACCTGTTCCTGCGCGGGCGCTGCCGCGCCTGTCAGTGCAGCCGATCTCGGCCCGCTACCCGATCGTCGAGCTGCTGGCCGCGCGCGCTGGCGGTCGCGGCGATCCTGCGTTTCGGCGCGACGCCGGCGGCGCTGGCCGCCTGCGTGTTTCTGTGGATGCTGCTGGCGCTGACGCTGATCGACTTCGACACGCAGCTGCTGCCCGACAACCTGACCTTGCCGCTGCTGTGGGCGGGGCTGCTGGCGAACGTTCTCGGCGCCGCGCCGATCGCGAGCCTGCGCGACGCGGTGATCGGCGCGATCGCCGGCTACCTGGCGCTGTGGGTCGTCTACTGGCTGTTCAAGCTGATTCGCGGCAAGGAAGGCATGGGCTACGGCGACTTCAAGCTGCTGGCCGCGCTGGGCGCGTGGCTGGGCTGGCAGATGCTGCCGCTGATCGTGCTGCTGTCGTCGGTCGTCGGCGCGGCGATCGGCATTTCGCTGGTCGTGTTCAAGGGGCGCGATCACCAGATCCCGCTGGCGTTCGGGCCGTATCTGGCGATCGCCGGCGGGATCGCGCTATTCTTCGGTCGATCGCTGATCGCGATCTACCTGCCGGGCTAGCCGTCTCAAGCGATGCCCTACGTCGTCGGACTGACCGGTGGCATCGGCAGCGGCAAGTCCGCGGTGGCGGACGCCTTCGCCTCGCTCGGCGTCGAGATCGTCGATGCCGATCGCTCGCGCATCGGCTGTCCGCGCCGGGGCAGCCGGGCTACGCCGCGATCCGCGACGCGCTTTCCCGACGTCGGCCTGCTGCCGGACGGCGAGATCGACCGCGCGCGCCTGCGGAGCCGCGTTTTCGCCGACGCGAGTGCGCGCGCCCGCCTCGAAGCCGCGTTGCATCCGCTGATTGCCGCCGCGGCGAGGCGCGAGATCGACGAGCCTGGCGCGGCCCCTACGGCATCACCGTCGTGCCGCTGCTGCTCGAGCGCGGCGGCTCGCTTCGGCGGTCGACCGCATCCTCGTCGTCGACTGCCCGGAGGAAGCGCAGATCTCGCGCGTCGTCGCGCGCAGCGGCATGACGCCGGCCGAGGTGCGCGCGATCATGGCGACGCAATCGAGCCGCGCGGCGCGCCTGGCTGCCGCCGACGACGTCATCGACAACGCCGGGCCGCCGGAAGCGATCGCGCCGCAGGTCGCCACGCTCGATCGGCGCTACCGCGCGCTGGCGGCGGTCGTCTCCGTCGCGCCCGATCACACGCATGATCCGCTACGAGCATCCGCTGAACGAGCGCGTCCGGACGCTGATGCGGCTCGAGGGCCTGTATGCGCGCGCGCTGTTCTTCACCGGCGAAGACGACGTCCGCCGCCCACCACGCGGCGCTGCTCGCGCTGTTCGAGATCACCGACGTCGCGGCGCGCGCCGACCTGAAGACCGACATCCTGCAGGAGCTCGAGCGGCAGCGGCAGTTGCTGGCGCCGCTGCGCAGCAATCCGGCGATCGACCGCGAGATGCTCGACGCGCTGCTCGCCGAAATCGACGACGTCGGCGCGCGCCTGCTGGCGCTGACCGGCAAAGTCGGCGCGCATCTGCGCGAGAACGAATGGCTGATGGCGATCAAGCAGCGCACCGCGATTCCCGGCGGCGTCTGCGAGTTCGACCTGCCCGCCTATCACTACTGGCTGCACCTCGCGCCGCAGCAGCGCCAGCACGACCTGCAGAGCTGGATCGCGCCGTTGCTGCCGATCCACGGCGGCCTGGCGATCATCCTCCGGCTGCTGCGGGAAAACGGCAAGACCAGCACGCACACCGCGTATCACGGCGTCTTTCAGCTGATGCTGACGACGGCGAAGGTGGCGCAGCTCCTGCGCCTCGCGCTGCCGGCCCACCTGCCCTGCGTGCCGGAGATCAGCGCCAACAAATACGCGCTCAACATCCGCTTCATCGGCATCGCCGGCATGGATCGCGGCACCGTCTACGACGGCGACGTCGAGTTCGAGCTGACGTTCTGCAATCTTTGACCGGCATTGCATTATTGACGGCCGACCGCTATCGTCTGCCGTGAATACCCCGGCCCGGCACGGACGCCAGATCCCGGGCAACCCACACGAGGAGGAAAGGCCACATGAAGACGATCAGCCATCGCCGCAAGGCGATGCTGTGCGCATTGACCATTGCGGCGACCGCCGGCTGGATCGCCGGCGCAGTCCGCGCAGAGCGCGCACGTTCAGCTTCGCCTACGACCAGCCGACGACCACGGCCTACGGCATCGCGGCCAACATCTTCGACGCCAAGCTCAAGGAACTGAGCCGGCAACACGATGAGCATCAACCAGTTTCCCGGCGCGCAGCTCGGCCAGGAGCCGCAGATGCTGCAGAAGATGCGCGCCGGCGACATCGACTTCGTGCATCACGTCGACGGCGAACGCCTCGACCCTGGCGCCGCAGGCCGGCGTGTTCTCGCTGCACTTCATCTTCCGCGACCAGGAGCACCTGCAGCACGTGCTCGCCGACCCGGCGGTCGCCAGCCGAATTCCGCGCCATGATCAAGGACTCGGTGCAGGGCGCGCATGTGCTGGGCCTGATGACGATGGGCATGCGCAACATGTACAGCAAGAAGGAAGTCCACAGCATCGACGACATCAAGGGCCAGAAGGTGCGCGTGCAGGCGACCAAGACCGAGGACACGCTGTTCCCGGCCTACGGCGCGCAGACCGTCCACATGCCGTTCGGCGAGGTCTACACGTCGCTGCAGACCGGCGTCGTCAACATCGCCGAGAACGGCGTCAACGTCTATCTCGCCAACAAGCACTACGAAGTCGCGCCGATCCTGTCGATGACCGAGCACGAGGCGAACAACAACTGCATCTGGGTCAGCGACAAGACCTGGAACAGCCTGACGCCGCAGCAGCAGGGGTGGGTGCAGGCGGCCGCCGACGAAGTGTCGCAAGCGCGAGCCGGCGATGGCGCTGAAGCTGGAGAAGGATTCCGCCGACAAGCTGAAGACGATGGGCGTCAAGGTCGTCGAGAACGTCGACAAGTCGGGCTTCATCAAGGCCGCCGCGCCGGTGCAGGACGAGCTCGCCAAAGAGCTCGGCCCGCACGCGGTCAAGCTGCTGCAGCTCGTCCGCGACGTAAAGTAGCCTGACTCCGGTCCGGACCGCGGCGCGCGCAGCGCCGTCGTCCGGTCTGCTGCCTCGCGCAACGAACCCGAGCGAAGGATGAGATGGCCGACTATCGGGCCCTGATCCTGCAGCGCCATCGCCAGCTCAAGTGGAAGGCGTTCGACCAGCTCGAGGCCATGCTGATGATCCTGTGCGGCGTGTGCATCTTCATGTTCACGCTGACCGTGCTGTCGACGTCGTCACCCGCACGATCGGCGCGCCGTGGCTCTGGCTGCAGCAGGTCACCACCGCGTTCTTCGCCTGGGGCGTGTTCATCGGCATGGCCGCGGCGACGCGGCGCAACGATCACTTCTACCTGACCGAGATCACCAAGCGGATGACCGGCGGGCCGCGCAGCGCGATCGAGATCGTCAATCGCGCTGATCGTCCTGATCGTCGCCGTCGCTGATCGTCTGGTTCGGCTGCAAGAACGCGCTGCTCGACCTCGGCAGCTTCCGCATGCCGTCGCTGATTCCGCTGACCGTCTACACGGCGATCGTGCCGATCGCCGGGCGTGCTGGTCGCGCTGTTCACGCATCGAGCAGCTGGTCAACGGCTGGAAGCACGGCTTCGAAGGGCCCCGAGGACTCGCGACGACATCGCGGGAGCCGATCGATATGAGCCAGCCGCGCGGTCCTGATCCTGATGACGGTGCTGTTCCTGCTGTTCGGCTACATGGGCGTGCCGGTGTCCTTCGCGCTGATCGCCGGCGTGCTCGTCGGCGACCGCGTTCACCCAGATCAGCATGCAGTCGATGATCGGGCAGCTCTTCCACGGCATCGATTCCGAGACGCTGCTGGCGGTGCCGTTCTTCCTGCTGGTCGGCGAGCTGATGGCCTCGTCCGACGTCGCGACACCGGATGATCCGGCTGTCGCAGACGCTGGTCGGGCACCTGCGCGGCGGCCTCGCGCAGGTGGTGACGCTGTTCAGCATGTTCTTCGCCGGCATCTCGGGCTCGTCGGTGGCCGACGTCGCGGTGCTGAGCCGCACGATCGCGCCCGACATGGCCAAGGAGGGCTACGACCGCGCGTTCACCGCGGCGCTGATCGCCTCGGCGTCGACGATGGCCAACCTGATCCCGCCCAGCATCATGGCGGTGGTCTACGGCGCGACCGGCAACGTCTCGATCGGCGGCCTGTTCCTCGCCGGCGTCGTTCCCGGCGTGCTGATCGGCATCGGCCTGATGATCTACAGCTATTTCTTGGGCCCGGCCGGCGTGATGAAGAAGCGCGCGCCGTTCAGCGAAGTCGTCGTCGCCGCGCGCGGCTCGGCGCTGCCGCTGGTGATCCCGGTGATCATCATGGGCGGCATCCTCACCGGCTGGTTCACGCCGACCGAGGCCGGGATGGTGGCGGCGATCTACATCCTCGTCGTGCTGATCCCGGTGCTCAACCGCGACGCACATCCGCGAGCTGCCGCGCGACTTCATGTACGCGGGGCTGCTCTATTCGCTGCCGCTCGGCGCGGTCGCCGGCGCCTCGGCGTTCGGCTGGATGGTCGCCTACCTGCGCGGCCCCGACATCGTCGCCGGCTACATCACCGGCGTTCGCCGGCAACGACGGGCAGATGATCATGCTTCTGCTGGTCGCGCTGTTCGTCATCGTCGGCGACTTCATCGACGCCGTGCCGGCGATCATCATCTTCATGCCGATCATCCGCAAGCTCGACCGAAGTGGGCGACATCAACCCGCTGCACATGGGCGTGGTGATCATCACGACGCTGGTGTTCGGGCTGATCACGCCGCCGTACGGACTGTCGCTGCTGGTCGCGTCGAAGTACGTCGGCGTCGGGTTCGGCAAGGCGGTCGTGCGCTCGCTGCCGCTGTACATCGTGTTTTTCCTGACGATCGCGTTCACCGTCTACTTTCCCAAGGTCGTGCTGTGGCTGCCGAAGCAGCTGTTGCCGGAGTCGGTCGGCTGCTTCAAGAGCCCCAGCGGCGCCGGCTACATCTGCCCGCCGTGAGCGCATTGCGCTAAAGTATCGGCGATGAACTCGACCATCGAGATCTCCGACACGCTGGCGCTGCGGCCGCTGACGCCGAAGCTCGGCGCGGCGATCCGGACGTCAAGCTCGCCGACGACATGAGCGACGAGCTCTTCCACGCGATCTACCAGGCGTTCCTGCGCTACCAGGTGCTGCTGTTTCCGCCGCAGGACGTGCCGCCGGCGCGCCAGGTGGCCTTCGCCCGCCGCTTCGGCGAAGTGCAGATCCACATCATGAACCAGTACCACGCCGACGGCTTCCCCGAGCTCTACCGGCTGTCGAACCTGGACGCCGACGGCAAGCCGAGCGGCAAGCATCCGGACAAGGGCACGCTCGACTGGCACACCGACGGCTCGTGGCAGCGCGTCACCGGTCAGGCGACGATCATCTACGGCGAGGTCATGCCCGAGATCGGCGGCGAGACGCATTTCTGCCGACATGTACGGCGCGTACGAGCGCCTGAGCAGCGAGTGGAAGGCGCGGATCGCAAGCTTACGCGCCGTGCACAACCTCGACTTTTCGCGCACGCGCCGCCACGGCGAAGATCCGATGACCGACGCGCAGCGGCGCGAGAAGCCGCCGGTCGACCAGCCGGTCGTGCGCACGCATCCCGAGACCGGCCGCAAGTGCCTGTACCTGGGCGATCACGCCGAATACATCGTCGGCATGCCGTACGACGAGGGCCGCGCGCTGATCGAGGAGCTGAACGCGGCTGGCGATCCATCCGGATCTCACCTACGAGCATCACTGGACCGCGCGCGAGCTGATCGCTCTGGGACAACCGCTGCGTCATGCACCGCGCGACCGCGTACGATCCGGCGACGCAGGGGCGGGTGATACGGCGGTGTACGGTGCTGGGGGAAGTGCCGCGGTAAGCGGTTCATGCCCCTTCGATTGCGGACGACCGGCCGAAGAACGAATCTCGCCCCCCAAAGATTCGGCCGTCTTGACTGAACGTACGCAAGTGAAGCTCAATCGAAGAGGCGTTCCAAGAGCTCCTCGCGAGTAAGCTTGAGATGGGCCGCGACCTCTGCCAGGATCGCGCCCAGCGTTCCAACCTTCAATGGGTCGTGGGCCGGAATCGTTATGTGGTGTTGAACAGGGGTGTCGATCGTCAGCCGAATGTGACTGCCGGTTTGCCGCGTGACCTGATAGCCGGTTCGCCGCAGATGTTTTGCAAGCTGCGTTCCGGATAGGTCACGTGGTAATCTCACGCCGCAAAGACTTCATCCCGGACGAAATGCATCCGGATCAATTTGGGCGCTTTTCCTTCGTCGAAATGACAACGGACCGCGTCGCGGATGCGACCGCGCAGCTCGTCTATCGTTGCTGCCTGCGTGAAGATACCCTCGCCAACCGCGCGGGCAACGAGTCCGCCTTCCGGCGCATCTTCGACGATGAAAATGATTTCACTGATGTTTCTGTCCCGGTCGGCCGTGGATGCGCCCGAGGCGTTGACGTCTGCTCGAGAACTGCAGCGGCTACGTCCCGCGCGACGCTTGGGAAATCGGCGAGAAATTCATCGAGCGTATCTCCCGACTCGAGATAGTCGAACAAGTTTTTCACCGGCACACGCGTGCCTGAGAAAACCGGCACACCCCCTTGAACTTGAGGGTCAACCGAAATAAGGTTTCGCTCCATGTCGGAACCTCCGCTTCTGACTTGCATATGATACGCGAGGTACGACGACGGCTCCCTCGGCGGAGAACCCTACACTAGCCGCCGGCGCGGCGCTCTCTCGACGCAATATCGAGGTAACTCCTGCCGTAACACCTGGCGCAATTGCGATTCCGTCACCGGCTGCTCTGCGCTTGCCAGATACTCCCGCAGCACCTCGTTCATCATCGTCTGATAGCCGGTGCCAGTCTTCTCGGCGCGCACCCGAAATGCGTCGAGCACGGCGTTGTCGATGAAAATCGAGATTCGCGTCTTGCCCTTTTGGGGCAGGACTGCGCCTCGCTTGCCCTTCGAAAAGTCGTATTCAACCCTCATAAGCTTTGCGTTTCCTCTTGCGGAGTCGTCCTGAATCCACATAGCATTATACATATAATATATGTATAGATCAAAGGGCGCGCCGGGCACGCCAATTCGTGGACACAGGGGGCAGCTCAGTCGGCTCGGACACGGTGCCGGCGCGTCCGGCCCTCACCGGGACCCTGGCGTTGCGCGTGATGCTCCGCATACGCGTCGAGCAGCCGGCGGATCATGCGCTGATACTGGGTATGATGCTTCGCGGCTTCGCGCTTGAAGAACTCGACGCTGCGTTTGCTCAAGGCCAGCGTGACCTTGATACCCTCATCGCGAAACACGAGATCCTGGGGTGGCGGCAGGAAATCCGGCACCACCCTGAGCTTACCCAGCGGCTCATCCGTATATTTGATTTTCGCGCTCATAGATTCGTTTGCCTCGTCGCCAATAACCTGCTCTGAATATTCGGATAATCTCTGACCGATACGTGAAGCGGACCGTAGGACTCTCCTATCCTTCCGAAGCCCGAAGAAACGCGGCTCGGCTTCGCTATGCGTCGGATCCTCGGCGATAACGGGGCGTGGATCTGCGAACGCCAACTGAGTCTCAGCAAATCCGATACCGTGCTTAAGCCGGTTCTCTCGGTCCTTGGCGAGCTCCCAATCGAACCGCGCCGTCATCGCTCAGGCAATATTACGCCGAAACCATATAAAAAACCATACTAGCGTATGGCCAATAGTATGGCCAGCGCAACGGCGGATCAGGCCCGAGTCGGGCAACCATCGGGGTCATCCTGACGTCAGAGATTAGCGATTTTGTTCTCGTCGCGATCTTCCAATATCGGCCAATTGGCCGATGCGGCGGCCCGGAATGGGTAGGCGTGAACAAAAACGCGCCATTCCTGGACTAATGTTCTTTAGCGAAGGAACGACCCGTGACACGGCTCGCGAAACTGAAAGTGTTGACCTTGCTGTTGGCTTCGACGTTCGCCTTCGCGGCGTCAAGCGCGCACGCCTTCGACCTCGTCGTGCACGCATCGACCGTCGCAAAGGCCCTGAAGGCGCAGGTCTTCAAGGACAAGGGCCGCTATTACCTGCAGAAGCCCGACCGTTGCAGTGATCCGTATCTGGAGAATCCTACCGTATCGTTCAAGCAGGGCCGCGTTTATGTCGGAGCGCATTTTGCCGGACGGATCGGCGCATTGATCGGGGGCGTTTGCAAATCGGCAACCGAACCCGGCGCGATCATGCTCTCGGCCCGGCCTGTCCTGCGCGCGCAGCAAGCTGCGCTGGAAGACGTTCGCATCGAAGCCGCGGACACGCCGATGGTGGCCGCGGCACTGCAAAACCTGATCGGCGGCAATGCGCTCTCACGGCTGCACATCGACGTCCTCGAAGCCGTTCGAACCTTGACTGCCCCGGAGAGGACAGCTCCCTTCACGATCGCCGTGCGCGGGCTGCAATTGAGCGACCTGGTCGTGCAGAACGAAGAGCTTCACGTCACGGTGAACGGCGCCGTGGAAATCCGCTAAAAAGTCGGAACCGACTTACGCGGCACGCCGCTCGGTCGCAGGTTTGATGAGCGATTCCGCAGGAATCCCGAGATCCCGATGCAGGCGTCGGATCATTCGCAGCGTCAGCGGGCGCTTCCGGTTGAGCACTTCATAAACCCGGTTGAGTTGCCCGATCATGGGCACGAGATCCTTCGCGGCGAGTCCCGATTGCTCCATACGAAATTTGATCGCTTCGATGGGATCGGGAAGCTCCATCGGGTAGCGTCTTTTCTCCCAAGCCTCGACCAGCGTCGCGAGCACGTCGAGGCGATCGCCTTCGGGCGTGCCGGGCCTGGCGGACATCAGTCCGTCGATTTCCTTCAGTGCCGCGCGATGATCAGCCTTGGTTCGGATGGGCTTGATATCCATTGTCCAGCTCCTAAATCGTTTTCGCGTCGATCCGATCGTACTGCGCGTGCGTCCCAATGAAGCGGACATATACAACGCGATACGCGTAGTTGATCCACACGACCAATCGATACTTGTTGCCGCCGATATTGAACACAACACGGCCATCGCGCAGAATGCTCGCGTTGCCAAACTCCCGTTTGACGTCGGCGGGCGACCGCCAATCGGCTCCGAGCGAGTGTCGATACCAGGCGAGAATGGGGTCTCGCGCGTCGGCGTATGTCGTGCCGCGCTCCCAGAAATCACGCAAGGTGGACAGGGCGATCACGCGCATCGTCAACGGGCCAAGTCAATGATAGTCCCAAACTGGGACTAATGCAACGGCAGTTAGTTGAAAGCCTACGCCCGCTTGTGCCTCCCGGCCTCGGGCAATTGGCTTAGCGCCGCTACACCAGGATTATCCGTACCTAGCCGATACTTCCTGCGCCGCGGGAAGTGCGTGTTCATGGACCCGGACGCCTCCCAGCCGGTACGTTCGCCGATCAGGTAACAGGCACATGACGCTGAGCGTCCCAGCGCCGGCGATGATCTGGCGGCAGTCGCAGTACAGCACCGAAGCAGTCGATCGAGCTAAAGCGCCGGTCGGTCGAATGATTGCGGCTCACTTGGCGCCCCGGCGGGGATTCAGGTCGGATCGCTGCGATGCGCACCGATCCACCCGGCTACTGCAGTCAGGACGATCCTCGCTTCAGTAACGCACTCGGCTGCAACCGCATCGGAAACGGGCACGCCACGGTAGTCGGCGAGATTCCGCGCAGCCCGGTAGGCATCCAGCACGCGAATCCGCCCGGCGGCAATGCCGGTCGTCATTGGCAACGCTTGGATCAGAAGCTGATGATGGCCCGGTTCGCTCGTTGCGGGACGGTAACCATTGGCCAGCATCGCGGAAAGTGCGGCTTGCATGATCGCGCGATAGGCGAGGTCGAGCCGCGAATCCGAGCTCAAGCCCGCGACCGCGGTATCGGCTAGAGCGCGCTCCGCCGCCGCAAGCAGCCGGTCGATCTCAGCTCTGTCGGCGGCGTGAGCCTTGAGCTTTCCTATGCGGCGCAAGTTTTCCAAGGTCATCGTCGCCGCCGATCACGAACAGCTTCTTGTCCGCGAGCACGCGCTCGAGGAAGGGCTCGCCGGCTGCCAGTTTTCGCCTGAACTCGCGCGGCGGGAAAAGATTGGGATTGATCTCGCGTCGCAGCGCCTGCTGCGCGTGGCCAAGCGCGCGGACGACGTCCGCGAACTTGGCGTCGCCGACGATCATCAGGTCCAGGTCGCTGCCGGCCCGCTCGTCCCCGCGGGCGACCGAACCGTAGACGAAGGCCGCCTGAACCTTCCCGGCGACGGGCGCCAACGCCTCGCGGAGCACATCGACGACGCCCACGGTCTTTTTGAGCAGGTTGCGCAGGTCGTCGTGAATCGGGCATCCGGTGTCGGCCTGGAAATGAACCTGATTCCCGACGGCCTTCCGGATGAGCACGCCCGCATCGGTGAGACGATTCAGCTCGCGCAAAAGGGTTCCCGGCACTTTGCTCGTCACGCGTGCGATCTCGCGCACGTGCAGCGAGGCCTCCGGGTGCAGCAGGAGCAGCGCAAGCGCGTCGCGGCGATAGGCGCCGAACAGGAGGGTAGCCAAGTTGGACGGCATAGACGAGGTCTGACGTTATGTTGCTAAATTGGCAACGATCGTAGCCTTTTAAGCAACAGATGTCAAACCGAGAAACCATCGAGGCATCCTGATATTCAGACGCAAACGATTTTGTTCTCGATGCGCTCGTCCTAACTCGGCCAATCGGCCGATGCCGCGGCGTCGGAATGGGCAAACGTTACGGCAGCGCCTTCTCCTTCTCTGCCATCACCTCGCGCAAGCGGTCCGGATAGTCGGTGATGATGCCGTCGACGCCCATGTCGATGAGGTTGCGCATGTCGCCGCGCTCGGCGACCGTCCACGGCAGGACCTTGAGCCCGAGCGCGTGCGCTTCGGCGAGATCCTTCGTCGTCAGGTTGCGCCAGAACATCGACCAGGTGCCGCAGCCCGCGGCCTTAACCGTCCTGGGCAACGACCCGCCGTAATCGCGCAGTGCGAATCCCGCGTGCCACGGAGAGGCGCCGCCATCGGGCGCCTGCTTTACCGTATCGTCGTTCGCCGTCTGGATCGTCAGGCACGAGGTCTCGATCTCGGGGGCGAGACGTTTCATTTCGACCAGCGTGCGCCAATCGAACGATTGCAAGGTCACGCGATCGGCGACGTTCGCCTCGCGGACCACGGCGAGGACCAGCCTGGCGAACGTCGCGGGGTCGGGCGTGTTCGCGCCGCTGGTCGGCGTGATCTTGGTCTCGATGTTGAATCGCACCGGCTTGCCGCTCGCCTTGGCCAGGTCGAATAGCTCCGAGAGCTTGGGAAAGCGCTCGCCGTCGGCCGCCCGCTGCTCCGGGAATGATCGCGCGTACTGGCTCGTCGGATTGATGCGGCCGATGTCGTAACGACGCAGCTCGGCGAAGGTCAGCGAGCGGATCTGCGGCCCGGGTGCGGCGAGCCAGTGCCCGTCGGGGTCGCGCACCAGGTCGGGACTTAGGTAAGGATTGTGCGAGATCACGACGACGTCGTCCTTGGTGACGCCCATGTCGGTCTCGATCGTCGTTACGCCGATATCCAGCGCGCGGCGAAACGCGGCGAGGGTGTTTTCGGGTGCGAGACCGCGGGTGCCGCGGTGGCCTTCGAGGTCGAAGGCGAAGGAAAGGGCGGCGAAGAGCATCAAGAGAACAAGTGCGGCGGCGCGCATGGTCAAGCCTGGGTTCCACACGACCAATCGATACTTGTTGCCACCGATATTGAACACAACACGGCCGTCGCGCAAACCACGCTCACGGCAACTGTGGGAGCTCGTTCAGCTTCGCCGCCACCACACGCGAAGCGTTGATCATGTCAACCACGATTCTCTCGTCGATGTTGAGGTCGCCTTCGTATTCGCCAAGATTGCGAATCTCGTGGCCCTTGGCCAGTACGCGCCAGACTTCCGGTCCGACACCGAGCGTATGCGGCAGTACCTGGAACACGATGTAGCGATTGCTTGGCCGAAAGCCGTGGTAGCGCAGTGCAGCAAGGGCCAACGCATGCGCCGCGTTATAGACCAGATCGAAGCGGCTTTCGAGCGAGTTTGCCGTGTTCCCAGCATCCTCGAGCCGAGGGAGCGCAGCCCGCTTGAGTCCGGCGAACTCTTTTCGGTCTGGCGGCTCCGCGACAAGGCCCTTGCCCGGTCCGGCCAGCCGTTCAAGCGGCGAGGTCATTCTCGGATCCGATTACCCAAACCTTCGGCTGCGCGAGAACACGCGTCAGGAAGGCGTTTCGCCTCTTCAAACGTTGGGCAAGTTCCTTTCGGCTGTACACGATCGGATTGACAGTCCGCCCAAGTTTGATCTGAACCGGTTCCACGACGGCAAAGACATCCGCATAAGTAAGGTTGTCACTCACGACCATAAGGTCGATATCGCTCGCCGCGGTATCCTGCCGTTTGGCAATCGAGCCGTACACGAATGCTGCGGCGATTTTCCGTACCAGCGGCGCCAGGGCTTCGCGCAGCGGTTCGGCCAGCCCCACGGTCTTGCGCGCGATACCGCACAATTCTCCAAACAGCGGCGAATCGGGATTGGCCTGATAGTGCTTCTGGGTCCCGAGCCGACGCACCGTCACCAGACCGCTTTGCTCCAGTCGAGCAAGCTCGCGCTGCACGGCCCCCGACCCGGCTCCAACGAGCCCAATCATTTCGGTTGCGTAGAAGGTGCGGTCAGCCTGTCCAAAGAGCAACCCCAGGACGCGTTGCCGCGTCCTCGAAAAAAGCGCATCGGCCAGACCTTCCGCTCGACGTTGCCGCGCCGGTTTTCTTTGCCTACCCATTATGGGCATAATACTACCCATTTTGGGCATATTCAAGGGTCGAAGAGTCTTTTTCCACCGCTAGATCGGCATTCAACCTCCCGACTGCGGCCCTTCGGAACGGTCAGCGGACCGCAAACACCTTCATCACCTCATCCCCGAGGCGGTTGATCAACTTGACGGCGATGCGGCCTGATTTCGGCTTGGCGAACGGGCGCGAGACTTCGCGGTTGAGGCTCGACCAGGCTTCCTCGTCGATCTCACCTTCTTCAGCGTCTTGTAGGCATCGTTGGTGCCCAAAAGGTCGGAGTGGCGGACGAAGCCAGTGCGCACCGGCAGACAGTTGCTAGAGACGGTCGTACTTCGTTGCTTTGTCGCGCGCGAGTTGCAAGGGATACTTTTGCCGGTTCTTGTCAAGCTTTGATCGCACCGCCGAATCAAGGTCGATAGACAGGTCATGACACAGATAGCTTAGAAGAATCGCAATATCCGCCACCTCGTCTTCGATTGAAGCTCGCTCGCGGCGCACGAGATCCTCAAGGTCAGCGTCGCGTGTCCATTGGAAGCACTCCAGGAGCTCGGCGGCCTCTACCGAAAGGGCGGCCGCCAAGTTCTTCGGAGTATGGAACTGCTCCCAGTGACGATCCCCTCGAAAAGCCAAGAGTTGAGCTAGAAGCCCTTCGGAGACGATTGACATGTGCTTCCCTACCCTTGAAAGCGATTCTTGAAATGCCAACCCAACCGGTCAGGGTCCGGTCTGTGCTCGGCCAGCTCAGGTATTACTGACAGCGGCCGATCGTTTAAGCGGTAGTACACGTCCCCATTGAACCAAGCCTCCCGGATTCTTGGGCTAACCTTGATTTGCAGGTCTTGGCTGACACTAACCAGTCCGACGTCGAAGAGCCGATGAAAGTCTGCGCGTAACAGTATCCCGTTGCGAACATCATGCGTTCCTTCTTTGGCGTACGGCACGATATGTGCCGCTTCCAGCGCAAACAGCGTGTTCTCTCCGGTTATTGCGCATCGTCGCTTGTACGCGTCCGTCACCAAGATTCGGAACGAAGATTGCCCGAGCCTCGGCCTCACGATGAGAGGATTGCCATACTTTGCGCCCGTACCGCCAACGGCAGGAGTTGGAATCGGTTGGCTCTCTGCGGTTTCGTACTGCCCCGTTGAAATTCTCTGCTCCAGAGCAGTCCAGATCGACGAACCCTCGCTCGAACTGGCTTCGTACATTTTTCCACGCACGATGTTTGCCGACCATCCGGCAGGATCGGCGATCCACCGTTCGTGAGGAAGAAAGAACGGATTCGCAAGCACTGTACACCCGATCTCTCCTGTAGGGCCTTGGGTGCCGGACAGGGGGCCAAGCATCTCGCGCAAATCGTCAAGCGAAGCCGCACCGTTCTTGTCCCCGAAAACTTCCCAAGCGAGGGAAACGGGAAGTTTGCTATAGGTTACAAAGAAGCCTCCACCAGCGATAGCGTTGTGCGGCCTCTTTAGCTTAAAGAGAAAAGGCATGCCCGCAAGCGCACCCCTAAAAGGAGGTGTGGCGCTCGGTTGCCAGAAATTGACCTCGTCCAAACGTCTGCCCGCGAGATAGCTGAACCACGTGTTATCGGTTACAGCCACCCAAAACCTCACGATGCCGCCCCGCTTTCCGCCGTTGCATGCCCGGAATCGCGGCCGGCGTGCAGACTTAGCCGACGAGGAACGTCCAGTTCCCCGTGCGGCCCGGGATAGTCGTAGGGCGAGTTGAGGATCGGGTGCTCGAAAAAGCTGGTGGGCGCAGCGGTATTCATGAAGGCGCATGTTACCAATTCAGGAAGCGAAGTTCAGGTTCAATCAAAGGATACGTCCCGCGCGTCTATAATCAACCATGGCGCCGCACTCTCGCGCCGCCGGCGTCCCCTCATGACCTGGCTTCTCCTCATCGTCGCCCTCGTTCTCGGCGTTCCCGCCTGGGCGTGGTTTACGCAGGAGAGCCTGCTCTTCTTTCCGCAGCCTGTCGCTTCGACTGCGCATTTGCCGGCGCACGCGGCGCCGCTGGAGGTCGTCGCCACCGACGGCACGCGGCTTCGTGGCTGGATCGTCAAGGGCACGGCCGCGCCGGCGCCGACCGTCATCTATTTCGGCGGCAATGCCGAGGAAGTCTCGTGGACGATCTCCGACGCGCGCTGGCCGCGCGACTGGACGATCGTCGGCGTCAACTATCGCGGCTACGGCACGAGCGAGGGCAAGCCGGGCGAGCCGGCGCTCACCGCCGACGCGCTGGCGATCTACGACGCGGTCGCGAAGCGCGATGACATCGATTTGCGCCGCATCGTCGTGTTCGGACGCAGCCTCGGCACCGCCATCGCGACACATCTTGCCGCGGAGCGTCCCGTCGCCGGCGCGATCCTCGTCTCGCCCTACGACAGCATGACGGCGATCGGCAAGCTGCACTATCCGTGGCTGCCGGTGTCGCTGCTGCTGCGCCATCGCTTCGACGCGGTTCCGGACGCGAAGCGCAACGCGATGCCGATGCTGGCGATCGTCGGCGGGTCCGATTCGATCATCCCTCCGAAGCGCTCGCGCGCGCTGTTCGACGCCTGGGCCGGGCCGAAGACCTGGCAGCTCGTGCCGCGCGCCGGCCACAACGATCTCGGCAACGACGCGGCGTTCTGGGAGAGCGTCGCGGGATTTCTAGCGCAACGGTAACTGCGTGGCTCTATCAAGCTTGGCCCGCGTAGTCCGAAGGACCTGTAGAATCCGCTGCGCGGCCCTCAGAAGAAACGTTGGGCGATCGCGGTGTCCGGAAACCTGCGGCTGACATTCGGCTTCGACGGCGAGGACGCCGTCGATATCGATCTGGAGGATTACCACTGATGAAAACGCTCCGCGATCCTCGTCGTCATCCTACGCATCCTGGCGCGATCCTGCGGGAAGATGTCCTGCCTGCGCTGCGCATGTCGCAGGTCGAGCTGGCCGAGCGCCTGGGCGTGTCACGGGTGACGGTGAATACGCTGCTGCAGGAAAGGCGCGACCTCTCGGTCGAGTTGGCCGCCCGGATCGCCAAGCTGCTCGGGCATTCGCCCGAAAGCTGGCTGCGGATGCAGGAGGCCGTCGACCTTTGGCGGCTCGCCCAGGATCCGTCGCGGCTGGCCGAGGTTAAGCCGTTGTCGAAGGAGCGCATGGCGGCTTGACTGCCAGTTCTTCGTAGGTCGCTTGACACGCCATCCGGCTCGGGTTCACACTTGGTTGAACGATCAATCAAGTCATGCCGAGCCCCCGCCCCCGTCCCTGCACCGTCCACTCGCGACCGCCTGATCCAGACGGCGATGAAGCTCTTCTGGGAGAAGGGCTACGGCTCGACCAGCGTCGCCGACCTGCTGCAGGCGGCGAACGTCAACAGCGGCAGCCTCTATCACTTCTTTCCCGGCAAGCAGGACGTCCTGCTGGCGGTGCTCGACGCCTATCGCGACGGCATCGGCCCGATGCTGCTGGTACCCGCGTGGCAGGGCGTCGACGATCCGATCGAGCGCGTGTTCGCGCTGCTCGCGCGCTACCGTCTCGGCATCGTGCAGACCGACTGCGGCTACGCCTGCCCGATCGGCAGTCTCGCGCTCGAGATCCACGAGCCCGATCCGCCGGTGCGGGAACGCCTGGCCGCCAACTTCAAGGCCTGGACCGATGCGATCGAGGCGTGCCTCGTCGCCGCGGGCCGCGGCTGCCGCGCTCGCTCGACCGGCGCGAGCTGGCGCGCTTCGTCCTGACCGCGATGGAGGGCGGCGTGATGCAGGCGCGCACGCATCGCGACGTCGCGTATTTCGACAGCTCGGTCAGGCAGCTTCGCCTGTATTTCGATCATCTGGAGCGCGAGGCGGCCGGCAAGCCGCCGCGCGCCAAACCGCCGCGCAAGCGGCCCACTGCACGAGGGAAAAAATGATATCGACCAATGTGCGCGTCACGCTGTCAACGATGCTCGTTGCGACAGCGACGGCCGTCGCCCCCGCCCTCGCCGCGCCGATCGAGCCGCTGCAGCCGATGGCGTTCCTCGCCGGGCATTGCTGGAAGGGCGATTTCGCCGACGGCAAGCAAAGCGACGAGCATTGCTTCGCCTGGCTCTACGACGGCAAGGCGCTGCGCGACACCCACACCGTGCGCGCGCCGGGACGGCCGGACTACGTCGGCGAGACCACCTACTACTGGGATTCGGCCGCCAAGCGCGTCGAGTACATCTACATCGAGAACCTGGGCGGCGTGAGCCGCGGCAGCATGCAGAGCACGCCCGAGGCGCTGGTCTTTCCGGCCACGCAGTACGTCGCGGACGGCGAGGCGATGACCTACCGCGTGCGCTGGACCCGGTTGAGCGACACCTCGTACGAAGCGTGGAGCGAGATGCAGGGCAAGGACGGCTGGACGACGATGTTCAAGCTGACGATGAAGCAGTCGCAATGACGCCGTTTCCTGCCCGCGCCGGGGGCGGGGCGGTGATGGGACAGATGTAACAATACGCTACGGTTGCGTTGCGTTATTGACCGAACGTGCTAGCGTGGGTCCGATCGGATGCGGCCTGTCCGCCCCACCAGGAGGAGCAAGACATGGGCAAGACCAAAGTTGTTGCGCTCGGCACTCTCGTTGGCGTTGCTCTCGCTCTCGCGCCGCTGTCGTCCGCCTTCGCCGACGATCATCGATCCCACGGGCATTGGGGTCACGGCGGCAATTGGAGCGGCGGCCATGGCCATGTGACTTACGCGGTTCACGGCGGCGGCTACGGCTACGGCGGTTACGGTTGCTACGGCTGCTTGTGGCCGCTCGGCGTTGGCGGCTGTGGCCGTCGGGACGGTCACTGCTGCGGTCGTCAACACCGCCGCTGCGGTCGTCACATTGCCGTTCGTCGCTCTCAACGCTGCCGCGAACGCGCCCTACTACGCGTCGCCCGCGGGATATGGCGCCGCCTGCGGCTTATGGCCGCCGCCCGGCCGCCAGCGACGCGACGCTGCCTTCCAATTACAACAACGCGCCGACTGCCTATTACGGGCCGCCCGCGCGCTACTACAACCGTGCGCCCGCTCCGGTCTACTACGGTCCGCCCGCGGCGCCGGCTTATTACCGCGCTGCCCCTGCCTATTACGCGCCACCCGCGCGCTATTACGCTCAGCCCGCGCAGAATTACGCTCCGCCTGCGCAGAACTACGCTCCGCCTGAGCAGTACGCTCCGCCTGCGCACAACTACGGACCGCCGCCGGACTACTACAACCAGGCTCCGCCTGCTCCAGGCTACTACGACTATCGGCGCTGATCGCGTCGGCGGATGAGGCGATCGGCCGGGGGCGGTTCGGCACCGCGAGCTCGCACCAAAAAGGCGGCGTCCGCTGCGCCTGCCGCCGCACTTGCCACCGGACTTGCCACGGTGCCGGCCGCGGAGGTCGCCCTTCGCGGCAGCAGGCGGCACAGCTCGGCGAGCGCATTCTCAACGCCGCCACGCATCTGTTCCTGTCGCACGGCTACGGCGCGACGAGCATCGAAGCGGTCGCGCGACGCGCCCGGATTTCCAAGCGCACGTTCTACCATCGCTTCCCCGACAAGCCTGCGCTTTTCGTCGCCGTCGTCCATCGCATCATCGAAGGCCTGCGTCCGCCCGCCGATATTCCGCTGCTCGAGGGCGACCTCCAGGAGATCCTGCGGCGGCTGGCCGGACTCATCCTGCGCGCGGCGCTGTCGCCACAGGCGATCGCCCTGAATCGACTGATCGTCGCCGAATCGGGAAGATTTCCGCAACTGGCCGCTGTCACGACCGGCGCCACCGAGGAGGCGATCCGGCTCATCGCCGGCATCCTCGAAGGTGAAGTCCGCGCCAAAAGACTCGCATTGGCCAACCCGACGTTCGCCGCCCAGCAGTTTCTCTACATGATCATCGCGCTGCCGCAGCGCCGGGCCATGGGCTTCGGCGCGCCGATGGCCTCCGCCGAGATCGATGCCTGGGCGGGCGACGTCGTGAATCTGTTCCTGAACGGCTGCCGCGGCTGGCGCGCGCGGCGCGCTGATCGGCGTCGAACAAGAACGCTCGGCGCCGGTGCATTGGGCGGGCCGAGGGATTACCATCGGCTTCATGCGCGCGCTTCGATTTCACAGCTACGGTCCGCCGGACGTTCTCCGCATCGACGAACTGCCCGAGCCTTCGCCCGGCGCGGGCCAGGTCAAGGTGCGCGTGCAGGCGGTCGGCCTCAATCCGCTCGACTGGAAGATCCGCGCCGGCCATGTGCGCCTGCATTCCGGTCTTCCGGTCGCCGCCGCGCGGCGTGGGCACCGATTTCGCCGGCGAGATCGTCGCCATCGGCGAAGGCCCCAATGCGCGGCGGGTCGGCGAGCAGCGTCTTCGGCTCGCTGCCGCCGTTCGGACGCGAGGGCGCGCTTGCCGACTTACTGGTCGTGTCCGACGAGCGCGTGCTGCCGATTCCGGACGATGCTCGACGCCGCGCAGGCGGCTGCGCTGCCGGTCGCGGCAGGCACCGCGCTCCAGGCGCTGACCGACGAGGCGCACGTCGGCCCGGGACCAGCGCGTGCTGATCACCGGCGCGGCCGGCGGCGTCGGTCATTTCGCCGTGCAGATCGCCAAGCACTTGGGCGCGTACGTCGTCGGCGTGTGCAGTGCGGGGAATGCCGCGTTCGTGCGCGAGCTCGGCGCCGACGAGGTCGTCGATTACGCGCGCGACGACTACACGCGGCGCAGCGACCGCTTCGACGTCGTCTTCGATGCCGCGAGCGTGTCGGGTTTCGCGGCTGCGAGCGCCGTGCTCGCCGCGTCGGGCGTCTATATCAGTACCAGCGGCAACACGGCGGCGCTGGTCGCCACCGCCGCTTCGCCCTGATGGCGCGCTTGACCTCGCGCCAGCGCGCGATCCCCTTCGTGCTGAGCAACGACGCCCGGATCTGGCGGCGGCTGCTGCAGCACGTGCGCGAGCGGGGATTCGGGCGCACATCGAGCGCACGATCGCGCTGGAAGACGTGGCCGCCGCCCAGCGCTCGATGGAAACCGGCCACGGCCGAGGCAAGATCGTCGTGCGGCTGGCTGAGCGCAGCGCGCTGTGCGCAGCGTTTCCAGTTCGTCGTCGACCCTACTCGCCGTACATTTCCACGATCAGCCGCCGGGTGCGCCCGGCATCCGCAGCGGAGAGGTGGTCCAGGCGCTTGCCCAGTCGATCCTTGCTGATGGTTCGGATGCTGGTCGGATGTCAAAGTCGTAGGCTACGGGCGGCTGCCGGACCCGACGAAAGGTCTGCTGCGCACGCGGCGCCGGACTGCTGATTCGCGCCGCTGCGGCATATACTATTTCCGTTCCGGGGCGTCCCCCCGCCCGGGGAGCGCACCCACGTGGAACCCGATCTCACCGCGCTCTTTGCCGCCGCGGACCAAGGCGACGCGGCCGCGCGCGAGCAGCTCTTCCAGCGGCTCTACGCCGAGCTCCATCGCCTGGCGCGGCGCGAGCTGTGGCGAGCGGCGCCGGGGTTTCGATGGGCGCGACGACGCTGCTGCACGAGGCGTTCATCAACATGTCGGAGCGCGACGCGATCGCCTTTCCCGATCGTGCCCGCTTCATGGCCTACGCCTCGCGGGCGATGCGCGGCCTGATCATCGACCATGCGCGCAGCCGCCACGCCAAAAAGCGCGGCGGCGAGTTCGAGATCACGTCGCTCGACACCAACGTCGCCAACGAAGTGGCCGACCGGATCGACCTTCCGAAGGTCGGCGATGCGCTCGACGAGCTCGCCAAGCTCGAGCCCGACCTGGCGCAGGTCGTGGACCTCAAGTTCTTCTGCGGCTTTTCGTTCGTGGAGATCGCGGCGATGCGCGGGGTTTCCGAGCGCACGGTGCAGCGCGACTGGGAGAAGGCGCGCATCTATCTGCATCGCAGCCTGCGCGAGGACTTGCGATGTAGGCGTGAATAGAAGGCCATGTCGGGTTTCGCCGCCGGATTCCGATATACAGGTATTTGAAGCTCGAGGATGCCGGAGTGGCCATCGATCATGCGCGCTGGCAGCGCTTGAGCCCGCTGCTCGACCAGGCGCTGGACCTCGCCGCCCGAGCAGCGCGGCGCAGTGGCTCGCGCGGCTTGCGCGGCCGACGATCCGGAGCTCGCCGCCGAGGTCGAGGCGCTGCTCGACGAGGCGCGCGCGGCCGGCGAGGAGCGCTTCCTCGAGCGGACGCCCGAAGGCGCCGCAGCGCGCGACGCTCGCCGGCCAGACGATCGGCGCCTACACGCTCGAAGCGCCGCTCGGCCAGGGCGGCATGGGCAGCGTCTGGCTGGCCCGCCGCAGCGACGGCCGCTACGAGGGCAAGGTCGCGATCAAGTTCCTGAACGCCGCGCTGGTCGGCCGCGCCGGCGAGGAGCGCTTCCGGCGCGAGGGCAGCATCCTCGCGCGCCTCGCCGATCCCAACATCGCGCGCTTGATCGACGCCGGCGTCTCCGCCACCGGCCAGCCGTACCTGGTGCTCGAGCTGGTCGAAGGCAAGCGCATCGACCAGCATTGCGACGACGCAGCGCTTCGACGTCGCGGCGCGGCTGAGACTCTTTCTCGACGTGCTCGGCGCCGTCGCGCACGCGCACGCCAACCTGATCGTCCACCGCGACCTGAAGCCGTCGAACGTGCTGGTGACCAGCGCGGGACACGGTGAAGCTCCTCGACTTCGGCATCGCCAAGCTGCTCGAGGACGAGCTGCATCCCGGGCGAGGCCACCGAGCTCACGCGCGAAGCGGGCCGCGCGATGACGCCCGAATACGCCGCGCCCGAGCAGCTGCTGGGCCTGCCGGTCACGACCGCGACCGACGTCTACGCGCTCGGCGTGTTGCTCTACGTGCTGCTCGGCGGCCAGCATCCGGCCGGCGGCAGCACGCGCTCGTCCGGCGGAGCTGGTCAAGGCGATCGTCGAGACGCTCGCCGGCCCGGCTGTCGGACGCGGTCACGTCGGCGAAGACGCTCGACGCGCAGGCGCTGCGATGACAACGCGGCGAAGCGCGCGGCCACGCCGGAGCGCCTCGCCCACGTCCTGCGCGGCGATCTCGACAACATCGTCGCCAAGGCGCTGAAGAAGAATCCGGCCGAGCGCTACGCCTCGGTGACCGCGTTCGCCGACGACATCCGCCGCTACCTCGATCACGAGCCGGTCAGCGCGCGCGCCGATTCGCTTGCCTACCGCGCGGCCAAGTTCGTGCGCCGGAACCGGATTCCCGTCGCGCTCGCCTCGGCTCGCGGTGCTGGCGCTGCTGGCCGGCCTCGCGGGCACGATCACCCAGGCCGGAGCGCGCCACGCGTCAGGCGCAGGTCGCCGAAGCCGAGCGCAGGCGCGCCGACGAGCAGGCGCGCGTCGCGACCGAGCAGCGCGACTTCGCGCTGCGCGAGATTGTCGCGCGCCGCGTCGGTCAACGAGTTCAACCAGTTCCTGCTCTCCGACGCCGCGCCGTCGGGCAAGCCGTTCACCGCCGGCGAGCTGCTCGCGCGCGCCGAAGCCATCGTCGAGCGCCAGCACGCGGGCGCCGACGCCAATCGCACCGACATGCTGGTGTCGATCGGCGCGCAGTACCGGGTCATGGATCGCGACCAACGATGCGCTGCGACGTGCTGACACAGGCCTACGACATCGCGCGGACGCAAACCGGACCCGATCGACCGCATGCCCGCGCCGCTTGCGCCCTGGCTTCGGCCATGAGCGCGGCGGGCGAGCGGCGAGCGCGCCGAAGCGCTTTTCCGCGAGGGCATGGCGCTGCTGCCCGACGAGCCGCAATACGCGCTCGATCGGATCCAGTGTCTGCAGGACGGCAGCATCGTGGCGCGCGAGAATCTACCGATCGGGCGAGAGCCTCGCGCGCGCGCAGGCAGGCGCAGGCGCTTTTGCCGCAGCTCCGTTACCGGTCCGCCGCGCTGGAGCTCAGCGTGCTGATGGATGTGGCCGAGACGTACCGCGTGGCCGGCCAGTACGCCCGGCGCTCACGGCGTTCAAGCAGGCGGATGCGCGCATGACGCGAGCTCGGGCGCGAGAACACCGAAAGCGCGGGCACGCTGTACAACAACTGGGCGCTGACGCTGCGCTCACCGGCCAGACGCTGCAGGCCGAGGCCTGTTCCGGCGCGCGATGCGCATCAGCAGCGCCGACGGCACCGACAAGAACGTGTCGCCGATGGAGCTCACCAACCTGGCGACGCATCCTGATCGAGCTGGAGCGCATCGACGAGGCGCAGCGCTATGCCGACCAGGCCTACGCGAGGGCGCGCGCCGAGGGCGACGAGCGTCATCGCGCGCTTTGCGCTTCGGCTGCGAGCGCGGGTCTTCCGCGTGCGCGGCCAGTACGCGCAAGGCATGCAGAAGCTCGGCCGAGGACTCGAGCGCGCAATTCCGCAAGACGCTACCCGCCGGAATGCGCCTGCTTCGGGACGATCGCTGGATCCGAGCGGGCCAGGCTCGCGGTCGCCGCGGCGACGGTCGAGCGCGCGATGGCCGAGATGGACAAGGCGGTCGCGAATCGCCGAGCAGAAGACCTCGACGCCCGACGTCCTGCCGCGTACTTCTGCTGCGCCGCGCCGAGGTCGAGCTTGCCGTCGGTCGCCTCGCGCCGCGCCCGGGCCGATGCCGAGCGGTCGATCGCGCTGACTCGGTCCGCGCTCGGCACCGATGCGCGCTCGGCCTACCTCGGCCTCGCGTATCTCGGTCAGGGCGCGCGCTGCTCGCCTCCGGCCCGCCCGCCGAGGCGCGCAGGCGCTCTCGTCCGCGGTCGAGCAGCTCCGGCCCACGCTCGGCGCCGAGCACGCGCAGACCCGGCTCGCCGAGCGCCTGTTGGCCCGGGCTGGCGCGGGCAAGCACTCCTAGCCGGGGCCCGCGGACCCGTCCGCTGTCCCTCCGGCGCGTCGATAGGCATGACCGTCGGTCCGCCGCCGCGACGGCTCGATGGCTTCCGTTGTTTCGTTTGTTGCGGTTTGTCGCCTTTCCGTTCCGCTTTCCGATCTAAGAAGAAGGATCACTGAAAGGAGCGTCCCGTGAGACAGGATCGCCATGAATCATCGCTTCCGTCTTCGTCCGGTCTGGCTGCTGCTCGCCGGCCTGTGCGCTCGTCAGCACGCCCGGCATCGGCGACGATACGACGCTGCCCAACATGCTGCGCTTTCCGAACCCGACGGGCTTCGCGGCGACCTTCAGCACCGACCGGGAACGGTGGACCTGACCGGTCCGTTCTTCCAGAGCCTCGGCACCAACGGCCGCAGCTGCGGCAGCTGTCACCAGCCGAGCGACGGCTGGACGATCACGCCCGCGCATGTGCAGCAGCGCTTCGACGCGACCGACGGCACCGATCCGATATTCCGCCCGGTCGACGGCGCGAACGCGCCCGAGCTCGACGTGTCGACGGTCGACGCGCGCCGAAGCGCCTACAGCATGCTGCTCTCGAAGGGCCTGATCCGCGTCGGCATCGGCATGCCGACCGGGCCGGCGCGGAATTCGAGCTGGTCGCGGTCGACGATCCGTACGGCCACGCGAGCGCGCAGGACCTGTCGCTGTTCCGCCGTCCGCTGCCCGCGACCAACCTCAAGTTCCTGAGCACGGTCATGTGGGACGGCCGCGAGACATTCAAGGACCCGGCCTCGCACCGATTGCGTGATCGGCACGACCAATTGCTTTGCGACACTCCATTTCAATCTCGCCGATCAGGCGAACAGCGCGACGCTCGGGCACGCGCAGGGCGCGAGCCCGCTTGACCGACGAACAGCGCCAGGCGATCGTCGATTTCGAGATCGTCGCTGTTCACCGCGCAGGTACTTCGATGCCGACGCCGGAGCGCTCAGGGCGCGCCAGCGCGCTGGGCGGTCCGGACTACCTGTCGGCGCAGAACTTCTATTTCGGCGATCAACGATGCGATCGCGGGCGACTACCGGACGCGCGGGCCGTTCGACGCGATCGTGTTCCGGATCTACGACGCCTGGAGCCACCTGCGCGACGACGGCAGCGGAAGCGCGCGCGCACAGCCGTCGCATGGCCGCGCGCGAGCAGATCGCCCGCGGACAGATGCTGTTTCAACACCCGGCCGATCCACATCACCGGCGTCAAGGGCCTGAACGACGACCTCGGCGTGCCGGTGATCGCCGGCACCTGCACGACCTGCCACGACGCGCCCAACGCGGGCGACCACTCGATACCGGCGCCGCTCGACATCGGCATCGCCGACGCGTCGCGCCGCACGCCCGATCTGCCGCTGTACACGCTGCGCAACCTGCAGACCGGCGAGACGATCCAGACCACCGACCCCGGACGGGCGCTGCTCACCGGCAAGTGGAAGGACATCGGCCGCTTCAAGGGCCCGATCCTGCGCGGCCTCGCGGCGCGGGCGCCGTATTTCCACAACGGCTTCGGCGGCGGACCTGCCGGCGGTGGTCGACTTCTACAACACGCGCTTCACCCTCAACCTGAGCGACCAGGAGAAGGCCGACCTGATCGCGTTCCTGCAGACGCTCTAAGCGCGTGCTTCGTCAGCCCGGCGGCTCGGAGCCGGCGGGCAGATCGTGCCCGATCAGCGTCGGCTCGAGCCGGCGGCGGCGCCGCTTCGGCGGCGGCGACGTCGTCGTCCTCGCGCGCGCCTGCGCGATCGCCTCGTCGGCGTCGGCCGCGATGTCGGCCAGATCGTCGCCGAGGAAGCCGCCGCTCTGGTGCGCCCACAGCCGCGCGTACAGGCCGTCGCGCGCGAGCAGGCTGCGGTGATCGCCCTCCTCGACGATGCGCCCGCGGTCGAGCACGATCAGCCGGTCCATCGCCGCGATGGTGGACAGCCGGTGCGCGATGGCGACGACGGTCTTGCCCTCCATCAACCGGTAGAGGCTGCTGCTGGATCGCGGCCTCGACCTCGGAATCGAGCGCGCTGGTCGCCTCGTCGAGCAGCAGGATCGGCGCGTCCTTCAGCATCACGCGCGCGATCGCGATGCGCTGGCGCTGGCCGCCGGAGAGCTTGACGCCGCGCTCGCCGACGTGCGCGTCGTAGCCGTTGCGGCCCTTCGGGATCGGTGAGGCCGCCGATGAATTCGTCGGCCTCGGCGCGCTTCGCCGCGGCGAGCATGTCCTCCTCGGTCGCATCGGGCCGGCCGTAGACGATGTTGTCGCGCACCGAGCGATGCAGCAGCGAGGTGTCCTGCGTGACCATGCCGATCTGCTCGCGCAGGCTGTTCTGCGTCACCTGCGCGATGTCCTGGCCGTCGATCAGGATGCGGCCGCTCTCGACGTCGTAGAAGCGCAGCAGCAGGTTGACGATGGTCGACTTGCCCGCGCCCGAGCGGCCGACCAGGCCGATCTTTTCGCCCGGGCGGATGTGCAGGTCGAGCTTTTCGATCACGTCGCGCTTTCCGCCGTAGGCGAAGCTCACCTGCTCGAAGCGGATGTCGCCGCGGGTGACCGCGAGCGGCTTCGCGTCGGGCGCGTCGACCACCGTGTGCCGGCGCGCGATGCGTGTTGATGCCGTCCTGCACCGTGCCGATGTGCTCGAACAGCGTCGCCATCTCCCACATGACCCAGTGCGAGATGCCGTTCAGGCGCAGCGCCATCGCGGTGGCGGCGGCGACCGCGCCGACGCCGACCTGGCCCTTGCGTCCACAGCCAGAGCGTGGCGCCGGCGCTGGCGGCGATCAGCGCCATCGTCAGCATGTGATTGACGATCTCGAAGCCGGTGACCAGCCGCATCTGCGTGTGCACGGTGCTCCAGGAACTCCTGCATCGCCGTGCGCGCGAAGAACGCCTCGCGCCGCGCGTGCGAGAAGAGCTTGACCGTCGCGATGTTGGTGTAGGCGTCGGTGATGCGGCCGGTCATCAGCGAGCGCGCGTCGGCCTGCATGCGCGCGACCCGCCCGAGCCGCGGCACGAAGTAGTACAGCGCGAGCGATGTACAGCGCCAGCCAGCCGAGGAACGGGACCAGCAGCCGCGGAGTCGAAATTCCCCAGCACCGCGAGCAGCGTGACGAAGTAGATGACGACGAAGACCAGGAGCTCGGCGACGATCAGCCAGGTGTCGCGCACGGCGAGCGCGGTCTGCATCACCTTGGTCGCGATGCGGCCGGCGAACTCGTCCTGGTAGAAGCTCATGCTCTGCCCGAGCATCAGCCGGTGGAAGTTCCAGCGCAGCAGCATCGGGAAGTTGCCGAACAGCGTCTGCTGCTTGATCGTCGACTGCAGCGCGACCAGCACGATGCTGCCGGCGAGCACGCCGGCGAGCAGCAGCAGGCGCGCCGCCCTCCTGCGCCCAGAGCTCGCGCCGGCTGCACCTTGGCCAGCCAGTCGACGATGCTGCCCAGCATCGCGAACAGCAGCGCCTCGAACGCGCCGATCACCGCGGTCAGCAAGGTCGTGGCGAGCAGATACTTGCGCAGGCCCTTCGAGCACGCCCACAGGAAGGCGAAGAAGCCGCGCGGCGGCGTGACGGGCGTCGCCTCGGGATAGGGATCGACCAGGCGTTCGAAAAAGCGGAACAAGGAGAACCTACGTCGCCGGGCGTTGAGCGGTGTGACAGCTCAAGACGGTCAGGCAGCAGCCGTTTCGAGCCGCGGAAGCGTACGTCCGAGCCGCTTGCGCGCCTCCTCGAGGTCATAAGTCGCCTGCAGCGCCATCCAAAACTGCTCCGATGTTCCAAAGTAGTGAGCAAGACGAAGCGCGGTGTCGGCAGTAATCGCCCGCTTGCCTAGTACGATCTCGTTGATCCGGCGCGGCGGGACGCCGATCGAGCGGGCGAGAGCGTTCTGGCTGATCTCCATCGGGATCAGAAACTCCTCCAGCAGAACCTCGCCGGGATGAATATTCGGTAGCTTGCGCATGGCTGTGCTCGTCTTAGTGATAATCGACAATTTCGACCGCATCGCATTGTCCTTCACTCCAAATGAAACAGATCCGCCATTGGTCGTTGATCCGGATACTGTGCTGGCCTGTCCGCCTGCCTCTCAGCGGCTCCAGGCGATTTGCGGGAGGAATACGCAAGTCATCCAGGCGTTGGGCAGCGTTGAGGATCCGCAACTTCCGGCGGGCAAGCGCCTGGATCTGATTCGGCAGGCGACGCGACATGTCGCCATTCCATATCCGTTCGGTCTCCTTGTCAGCGAAGGTCCGGATCACGGACGATTATGACGCTTCGCGTTATGTAACGTCAAGCGTTATGGCGCTTTTTTTCGCCTTCAGCCCTGCATTGCGGCTCCGGTGGCGAGCAGCTCACCGATCTCGCCGGCGCCGAAGCCGAATTCGCCTAGACCTCGGTCGTGTGCTGGCCGAGCATCGGCGCCGGCCGGCCGACGTGCGAGGGCGTGGCCGAGAACTTGATCGGGCAGCCGATCGCCTGGGTGTCGCCGGCGCGCGGATGCGACAGCTCGACGACCATGTCGCGCGCATGCACCTGCGGGTCCGCGAGCATTTGCGCGATCGTCTGACCGGTCCGGCGGGAACGCCCGCGGCGTCGAGCGCGGCCAGCCACGCCGCCGACGGCTTGCGCCGGAAGCGCAACGTCAGCTCGTCGACCAGCGCCTCGAGGTTCGCCATGCGCAGCTTGTTGTCGGCGAAGCGCGGATCGTCGCGCAGCTCCGGCGCGTCGAGCACCTGCGTCAGGCGCACGTAATTGACCTGGTTCGACGCGCCGATCGTGATCCAGCCGTCGCCGGTCTCGAACGCCTGGTACGGCGCGGTCATCGGATGCGCGGAGCCCAGCGGCCCGATCTCGCGTCCGCTGCCGAGGAAGATCGCGCTCTGCCAGAACGTCTGCATGACGCCGGCTTCGAGCAGCGAGGTGTCGACGAGCTGGCCCTCGCCGGTCTTCAGCCGATGCACGTACGCGCTGACGATGCCCAGCGCGCCCAGGATGCCGGCGTTGATGTCGGTCGACCGGCGAGCCGACCTTGATCGGCGGTCCGCCCGGTTCGCCGGTGATGCGCATCAGTCCGCGAAAGGCCTTGCGCGACCAGGTCGAAGCCGCCCTTGCTCGCATCGGGCCCGGTGCAGCCCGTAGCCGGACAGCGCGCAGTAGATCAGCCGCGGATTCGATCGGCGCAGGACTTCGTAGCCCAGTCCCAGCCGGTCCATCGTGCCGACGCGAAAATTCTCGATCGACGACGTCGGACCGGTCGATGATCCGCTGCAGCGCCGCTTTCGCCGCTGGCTGCTTCAGGTCGAGCGCGATGCCGCGCTTGTTGCGGTTCATCATCATGAACGCGCTCGATTCGCCGTTGACTTCGGGCGGCGTGAAGCGCCGGGTGTCGTCGCCGTCGGGCAAGCGCTCGACCTTGATCACGTCGGCGCCCATGTCGGCGAGCAGCATGCCCGCCGTCGGGCCCGACATGATGTGCGCGACCTCGATGACCTTGAGTCCGGCGAGCGGCCCCATTTTTTCCCATCAATCGCCCCGGAAGCGCGGCTCGCGCTTGGCCAGGAACGCCTGCAGCCCCTCGCGGAAGTCGGCGGTGTCGAAGCAGGCGTAGCCCTCGGCCCATTGCGCGTCCGAGAGCTGCGGCGTCGCGGCCAGGCGCCGGATGAACTGCTTGTGCCAGCGCGCGACCAGCGGCGCGCCGGCGGCGATGCGCGCAGCCGTTGCATGCGCCTCCGCCTCGACCTGGTCGTCGGCGACGACGCGCTGCACCAGTCCCTTGTCGACGCTTCCTGCGCGCCGAAGATGCGGCCTTCGAGCAGGATCTCCAGCGCCACCGCGCGGCCGACCACCGCCAGCAGGCCGGCGAGCTCGCCATAGCCCATCGTCAGCCCGAGACGATTGATCGGGATGCCGAAGCGGCTGCCTGCGCCGCAAATGCGCAGGTCGCACATCAGCGCGACCTCGAGCCCGCCGCCGACGCAGACGCCGTGGATCATCGCCACCGTCGGATGCCGGCACTCGCCGATCGCGCGCATCGTCGCGTGGATCAGCTCGCCGTAGTCGCGTCCCTGCGCGGCGTTGGCGCGCACCTCGGGAAATTCGCGCGATGTCGGCGCCGGCGGCGAAAGCCTTGGTCCCGGCGCCGCGCACGATGACGCAGCGCAAGGCCGCGTCGGCGGAGAACTCGCGCATGCGCGCGCCGAGCTCGCGTCCACGACCGCCAGCGACATCGCATTGAGCTTGTCCGGCCGGTCGAGCACGACGGTGGCGATCGCGCCGTCGCGCTCGACCCGTACGGCGTCC